>NZ_DS264343.1:17159-23404 GCF_000153925.1 [Ruminococcus] torques ATCC 27756 | reverse complement strand
GTTCTGTGAGTGAATTTATCATAGCATATCTATCCTTCAAAAACAATAATATTTTTCACTTTACTATTAAAAAACACCTACATGAGGTGAAGAGTTTATTTCCACTTTGAACAAAGTAGATTGTAGTGTTTCACTTATAAAGAAACACAGAACCACAGGGAATGTCAGAAGGCGCATTTCAGGATTGTACATAGCCGCCAAAATCTCCGGCGTTCCCGCACTCTGACCTATCACCTATATGAAAACTGCCGACAGGATTACCTGTCGGCAGAAAAACTGTATGATACTATTTTATTTGTTATGCTTTCAAGATCAATTATTTATCACATTCTGAAAACAGTTTTTAAATTAAGAACGTTTTTTGCGTGATTTCAACACCACAACACCAGCTCCTGCGGCTACGCCGAGGCATACGATCCACGGTACTGCATTTGCTGTATCGCCCGTCTGAACTGCGCCTTCAACTTTATCGTTTTTGTCGTTCTTATCATTCTTATCAGTAGTCGGAAGCTTCTCAAAACGAGCCTCGATCTTCAGATCTCCCGTAATCGGAGTATTGAAATCGAATTCTTTTCCATCCACGAACCAACCGATGAACTTATATCCTTCTTTTACAGGATCAGCAGGACGATCAAGCGTCTTGCCATCTTCTACCGTAACTGTTTGTCCGTTAATGATTACTGTATGATAAACTTTTGTATCATCTTTCTTCTCATATACAGCTTCAACTGTTGTATCTTTCACCGGCACAAATGTATAAGGTGTTCCAAGAGCCTCTGTCTCTTTTCCATCTACTTTCCAACCTTTAAAGATATATCCGTCATTTGCTTTTGCTGTAACAGTTACTTCACCTTTGTCATTCATCTCGCTGACTGTGATTGTTCCGTTCTCACTCTCTACTGCTGTAACTTTATACTGTGTAAAGCGTGATTCAACATTCATATCAGATGTGATCGGTTTTGTGAAATCTACAGCCGTATCTGTTCCAACAAGGTAGAACCCTGCAAACGCATGACCCGGTTTAGACGGCTCTTCTACTGTCAGTGTTTCGCCGTCTTTTACTTTATGTCCTGTCCCGTCGATCGTTACCGTCCACTCTTTCGGCTGCGGATCCGGCGTTTCACCGTTTTTCGTGAAATGAGCGATCAAAGATGTATTCATTTCTACAGCAAATGTATATTCCGCATCATCAGATACCTTTTCTCCTGTAAGAATATCATACCATCCTGCAAACTTATACTCTTTATTCGGAGTCGCCGTTACAGTAACGTTCTCGTGCTGCATTACTTTTCCGTCTTTTGCGCTGCTTGTAACTTTTCCGCCCTTCTGAGCCGCAGCATAAACTGTCATTTCTTTTACCTTTTCATTGTCAACATCAAATTCAGATACAGCTACCCAACCGTCATTAGATGTTTTTGCAACGAATTTTACAAACTGAACTTCCTGCTCGTCAAAGTAGAATGTCTTCTTAGATGCATCAGCGGCAAATTCTGTATTTTCGGCAACTTTTACCCATTCGTCACCTTCATTTGCCTTCACATATAAATCAGCTTTTGTCACCTGACCACTTGCATTTCCCTGTCTTGGAGTGAAGGAGAACTGATTGATCGTATATTTCTGACCGAGATTGATCACTCCGCCGATCTCATCAAAACTTCCCTGCGGTTTCAGCTTATCGCTTTTTCCATCTTTCCAATTTGAATGCCAGATTGTATTTGATTTTCCGTCAAATGCATATGTGAAAAGACCTTCTGTTTTACTATCAGCAATATTGGTTTCTGTATCAACAGATACTTTTGTCCATGCCGCTTTATTATACTCATCTTTTGACGAGATCGGATCTGCTGTCTTTACTTCTACATTATCGATCGTGCCGACGATTGAATTCGTCTTTGATCCGATACGCTGAACAGGCAGAAGCAGTGTTGCATTTTTAATCCCCTGTTTTCTGAGCGTATTATCAGTCTGTCTGTTGATGTAAATTCCTGTTGCCTGATATTCTTTTCCGTCTACGATCAACACAGTTTTCAACGTATCTGTCACGATTTCCATATGAACTTTCTCGCCAACCGGAAGTTTATAATCGAAGTAGTAATCATAAAGCTCTCTTCTGAATCCAACTCTTCCGTCATCCATGATGCGGATATCATGTACATAATCTTCTCCGCCCGGTGTATCTGCTTCAAACAGGATCTGTCCTGCTCTTGCTTCTTCAGTTAATGTAACGTCAAATGACAGGGCGTTTCCGACTGCAAGTTTTTCAATCGGTGTCGACGCATAACTTTCGCCGCCTTTCAGTTTCAGCGCGCCGTCAATATCTGCATTCTTTGTCTCTTTGATATCTCTGTTGTTTTCAGACGAATCTTCTTTATTGTCAAAACCGTAAGACATATACTTGCCGTCTTTATCTGCCGTTTCTTCATAGTACGGATTGCTTCCCGGAGCATCTCCCAGTTTCTCCGCTTTTTCTTTTACTGCGGCAAACTCAAGATCTTCACCTTCGCCCCAGCCTTTGCTTGCAAGAATCGGAAGCGCATCTTCAAAACGCTCAAAGTTATCAACTTCTGAGATTCCCTGTGCAGCAGTGTCAATATTATCGTTCCAAATCGCAAACGTACTTCCGAGCATCTGATCAGATCCTGCCGGAATTACTGTTCCGCCCATATTATTCGGAATCCAATTTTTGTAAAGGTCTTCTGTTCTCAGATAATCGCCATATCCTCCTCTGCTTCCGCTTCCATTCGGAACCATATAGAGAGAACCGTCCAGTGTATTGATAAGATCAAATCCATCGTTGTACATCTGTTTCGGATTGGAGTATCCTGTATTCCATACGTTCAACTGTACATTTTCGCTTTTTACCGGAACTGTTCCGTCTCCGTCAATCTGCGTCAAACTTCCCCACATACGGACTGTACGGTCTTTACCTTGAATATATTTGATCATATCATCGGAGAAATGACGGAAAGCATTCTCTTCACCATAATATTCATCTGTTCCGATATGTACTGTCATACTGTCGTCGAACATATTGTCTGTCAGATATTCATCCCACACACCCTGAACAAATGAAAGGCTCTTACCATACTGACTGTCTTTGGAATTCACATCACCGCTTAAGTCAAACTGCTCGCCTGCACGTTTTGCATTTCCGTTGACAGCTTGATTCTGCGGAAGCATCAGATCAGGACGAACTTTTGTAAATGCACCCGAATGTCCCGGAGCATCAATTTCCGGCACAATACTTACTCCCTGCGCTTCAGACTCTTCGATAAAGTTTCTAAAGTCTTCCTTTGTATAGAAAAGGTCTTCGTTAGTCAGATCTTTTTTATTTTCTCCGCCTGCCTTAATATCGGACTCAAGACGGAATCCTGTATACGCCCTTTCTCGAGCGACTTCTGCGCTTTCAAAATTCTCATAGAAGATCAAGTTATCATTCAAATGAACCTGAAAATCATTCATCTTGTAGTATGCCATAGCGTCTACAAAATCTTCCAATGACTCAAGAGATGCCGGTTTACGGGCAACATCCAAGCTAAAGCTTCTTACTTTGAACTTCGGATAGTCTTTTGTAATACCTTTCGGAATCTCACCGTTATTCAGTTTCACGATCTGAAGAATGGAACGTGTCGACCAGTAAGCTCCCTGCGCCTGCTCAGCCTTTACATTTACTTTATCGTCCATCTCCATGATATAGCCTTCTTCACCGAGTCCGTTTTTATCATCTTTTGTAAAGACGATATCGCCTGCATCTTCTCCGCTGTCTGCAACCTGAAGATCAACGCCGTACTCTGCTTTATAATCTGCTGCAAGAGCTTCTGCCGCTGCCTTAAACGCGGCGTCTTTATAAACGATCTTTGTGCCTTCACCGATCTTAACAGATCCGGCCTCTGTTCCGCCATACCACTCTGCCAGTTCCGGAATTACAACCGGTTTCGCATTTGTTCCAGCGTTATCATATTTACCCGGAATCGTAACTGTATGTTCTCTTGCGCCTTCTGCTGTCTCTTCACCTTTTGTTACTTTGTAAATTCCCTTTACAGTTGTCTCTCTAAGCGGCTGATAGATCTTGCCGTCTCTTCCGACAACCTGTTCGTAATCTGCGAGGAACTCTACAGTAACTCCTTCCGGCACATCCTGCCACTCTAATCCGGTTTTGTCCGCCTTTACAGTCGGAGCTGCCAGCTTGTCCGCAATCTGTTTTGCTGTTGCATTCTCATCGATGACGCCTGACTCCGGCTTCATCGCATATGCGCCGAATTCTGCCACAGAAACATTATACCAAGTTCCTGTCGCAGCGCCGTACTCCGTTACGTTTAATTTCAGTTCTTTTGCCCATACAGGTTTGTCTAACTTGATAATCTGCTCGGCTTTTGTAACCTGCTCGCTGTTTGTATGAACTACAGTAAATTCGCCGCCTTCTTTTTCTGCCGCTTCAATCGTATATTTCTTCGGAGTAGGAACTCCGCTTGCCGGCATTTCCCAGTCGATCTTCACATATTCTACCCACTGCGCTGCCGGAAGCTTCACAGTCAGCGTACGGGCTGTCGTTCCTTTTCCATCGCTTTCTGTTGCCCAGCGTGTTGTTAAATCTCCGTCAATCGCTTTTGCCGGACCTTGTTTTCCCGGCTCGCTTTGAACCTCTTCAAAATTGCTTGCTTCTGCTGTTCCTTCCAGACAGTAGTTTTCATCCGGGAGAACCGTATCAGGAATCTCATTTGCATAGATCTGGAAGTCATAAAGAGAAACTGATCGCCAATTTGTCTGATCATCTGCCGCATTCGCCGTATATCCGTCAATATATAAACGTACATAACGTGCTGTTTTTGCCTCTGGCAAATGAATATTTTCATTTATATGAGAAATATGACTTGCTCCTGTTTTTGTATAGACGTCTTCCCATGAATTATCTTCGCCTGTCTGTGAAATCTGGATTTTATAACCGGTAATATTTCTTCTTTCCCATGCAAGAACAAACGACTGGAATGTTTTTGCTTCTTTCAAATCAATCTTCAGCCACTTTGCATCTGCATCTCCGCCTACGTTCGTTGCCCAACGGGACTGATCTCTTTTTGCTGCAGTTCTGTTAACAATACCGTCAACAGCTTTATCCGCGCCCCAATAGTCTGTTTCTTTATCGTTGACTGTTGCTGTTGAACCAATCGCCAGATTTTTCACTTCATCTGCCGCCTCAACACTTAGAGGTGCAAGCGGAGCTGCCAATCCGAAGACCATTACTCCGGCAAGCGCTCCCGCGCCGGCGCGCGTTAACTTTTTCATTTTCCTTCCCATTTTTTACCTCTCTGCTTTCTTAAAATTTTTAACGAGAGAAAACACGTTTTCGTACTTCTCTCGTTACTTCTGCTAATAAACTTCCAGTAAAAAGTTTATATCCTGATTTAGTCAGAGTCGATATAAAAAACCAACTCGCCTCTAGCGACTCTCTCATTATTATAGTTTTTTTCATCATAAAACTCAATATTTTTTATCACTACATAATTTTTTCCTTAAATGAAAAACTAAATTCCACCATCATGCTGAATTTAGTCTTACTCTCTTCTTCTATATCCTATATTATTTTAGTACCTTCTATCCGCAGTAGAAAAGAGGTACTTATGTGTAAATCTATCCCTGGAAATCAAAAGCATATGACAATGGATCAGCGTATTATAATTGAAAAAAGGTTGGATCAAGGAAACTCCCTCCATAGCATTGCGCTACAGTTAGGAAAAGATCCAACCACTATCTCCAAAGAAATTAAAAAGCACCGCACTATTCAGGAACATAGCCACTTCAATGAATCAAAAAATAAATGTGCTCTAATAAAAGACTGCAAAAAAAAGAATATCTGTGAAATCTATGCTCCGATATGCAAAAGAATGTGTAAACTCTGCAACCACTGTAATTCCCATTGCGATGATTTCATTCCTCGCAGTTATCATTGTTCCAAACTAGATAAAGCTCCCTTTGTATGCAATGCTTGCAGTAAAAAAAGCGGATGCCGTTTGGATAAGGCTTATTATAGAGCCACGATTGCTCACAGGGAATATCGAACCGTTCTGATTGAATCGCGAACTGGTATCAACATTTCTCCTGAAGATTTGATAAGGCTGGATGAACTGGTTTCCCCACTGATTATGCAGGGGCAGTCCCCTTACATGATCCTACAGAATCATCCGGAAGATCCCTTACTCAGAAAAAACGCTTTACAATTACATTGAATCCGGAGCTTTGAGTGTTAAAAA
>NZ_DS264343.1:0-17059 GCF_000153925.1 [Ruminococcus] torques ATCC 27756 | reverse complement strand
TCTTTTATGATGGACGTATCTCCTGACAAGCAAAGAATCCGATCCATATAATAAATGTATTGACTGCATTGAAGCATGCGATTTGATACGTTTCTTTGCCTCTGCTTTTTCGCTGATTTTAACGGACAGAGGCGGTGAATTTCAGATTCCGGATGCATTGGAATGTGGTGAAGACAACCTGATTCGGACAAGTATTTATTATTGTGATCCGATGTGTTCCTGGCAAAAGCCGCATTGTGAAAAGAACCATGAATATATCCGAAAAATATGCCCGAAAGGAACATCCTTTGACGATTACTCGCAAAAAGAGATCAATCTGATGATGAGCCATATCAACAGTACTCCAAGACAAAGCCTTGGTGGATTGTCGCCTATGGCTCTTGCAAAAATCATGCTCCCACATGAACTTTTAAATTTTTTTGCTCTCACTGAAATACCGGCAGATGAGATCGTATTAACGCCTGCATTATTGAAAAAATAAAACCAGATAATAAAACAAATCTGCGGATAAAGGCTCCATATCACACATACCAGACAAGTGGAATTTAGTCTTACAGAGCAGATTCCAGTTGTCTCATTAGCATACATTTTTATTGCAGAAAAGCATTTATTATCTGGTTAAATTCCACTTTAAAGGATTTGACACAATTCGTCAAACCCTAAAATATCGAATTTAGTCTTCTGTATGGAATTTACTTTTACATATGGAATTTACTTATTCACTCAACCTACATAATTTTTTTGTGATTTTTAACAATATTTCCTTTTTCATCCTATGAAAACAGCCTTTCCGGGCGCATCTTCTCTTCAAAAATTTGTCAATTTTACTATTTTTACTTTTTTACACATGTGTTTCATATTCACATACTTTAAAACAAATAAGCGATCGCCAAGTTTCTGGGCATATCCGGACTTTCATCCGGTTTCTATAAGCTTCCTATAAAACAAACGAGACAGCACATACTATGATATGCTGTCTCGCTGTATATTACTTTAATTATGCAAGTTTCATCGGATTAACCTTCACGCCAGGTCCCATTGTAGATGTAAGAGTAATGCTCTTCAAATACTGTCCTTTAACCGCTGACGGTCTTGCCTTATTGATTGCATCGATAAGCGTCTGGAAGTTGTCCGCTAACTGTTCCTCTGTAAAGGATGCTTTACCGATCGGAACATGGATAATGTTTGTTTTGTCAAGTCTGTACTCGATCTTACCGGCTTTGATGTCGTTGATCGCTTTTGTCACGTCCATCGTAACTGTTCCGGCTTTCGGGTTCGGCATAAGACCTTTCGGTCCAAGTACACGTCCGAGACGTCCTACAACACCCATCATATCCGGTGTAGCTACAACTACGTCAAAGTCAAGCCATCCTTCGTTCTGGATCTTCGGAATAAGCTCGTCTCCTCCTACAAAATCAGCTCCTGCTGCTTTTGCTTCTTCTGCCTTTGCGTCTTTTGCAAATACAAGAATGCGAACTTTTTTACCTGTTCCGTGCGGAAGAACAACCGCGCCGCGGATCTGCTGATCTGCATGACGTCCGTCACAACCTGTTCTGATGTGAGCCTCGATTGTCTCGTCAAACTTTGCTGTTGCTGCTTTTTTCACTAATGCTACCGCTTCTTCTTTTTCGTAGAGGTTTCCTCTCTCGATCAGTTTTGCAGCTTCGATATATTTCTTTCCTCGTTTCATTTTACAATAACCTCCTTGTGGTATTTGCGGGAACGTGCCCCTCCCACTTCTTTCAAATCACTTGATGTTTGTTTCAATGCATCACGGATGTTTACATTCTGCCCTTCAAAACCGATTCATCCTCACCGCGCTTTGAATATGCAGACGAAACTCTGTGCCTACTCTTCTACTACTACACCCATAGAACGGCATGTTCCTGCTACCATACTCATAGCAGACTCAACTGTTGCCGCATTAAGATCCGGCATTTTCAGTTCCGCGATCTCCTGAAGCTGAGCTTTTGTGATCGTCGCAACTTTATTTTTGTTCGGTACGCCTGATCCGGACTGGATCTTGCAAGCTTTTTTAATCAAAACTGCTGCCGGCGGTGTCTTTGTAACGAAGCTGAAACTTCTGTCATTGTATACTGTGATGACAACCGGAATGATCAGATCGCCCTGATCTGCTGTTCTTGCGTTGAACTGTTTTGTAAATTCAACGATATTAACGCCGTGCTGTCCAAGAGCCGGACCAACCGGCGGTGCCGGAGTTGCCTTGCCGGCAGGAATCTGCAATTTGATATAACCTTCTACTTTTTTTGCCATTTCAATTACCTCCTTGTGGTATTGTCGGGGACAAGCCCCTCCCACTTACTTTTAATCCATTTTTTTCACTTCTGAAAAACTAAGTTCAACCGGTGTGTCACGGCCGAACAGCTCAACATTGATCGACAGACTCTTCTTCTGTTCGTTCATGCTCTGCACAGTTCCCACTGTGCCTTCCCATGCTCCGCTAAGTACGACAACCATGTCGCCGACTCCGAAATTCACGATAACATTATCTCTCTGGATGCCGAGATTTTCCATCTCATGCTCCTCGAGCGGAACCGGTTTTGATCCCGGTCCGACAAAGCCTGTCACTCCGCGAGTATTTCTGACTACATACCATGTATCGTCATTCATGACCATATGGATCATCACATACCCCGGAAACATCTTGCGCTGAACCGCTTTTTGAACACCGTTTCTCAACTCTGTCGCTTCTTCCATAGGAACGCGTACTTCAAGAATCTGATCTTCAAGATGACGGTTCTCGATCGCCTTATCAATATTCGCTTTCACTTTGTTTTCATACCCTGAATAAGTATGAACTACATACCATTTTGCTTCTGACATAAAATCACCTTTCCGCTGCGGTCAACTATTTTATCAATAAGTCAATACCGTATCTTAGGATTACGTCGATCACCGCGATCAACGCTCCGAGGATTACGGAAACAGCAACAACTGCCGTGGTCTGTCTTGCAAGTGTTTTCTTATCCGGCCAAATAACCTTTTTGAATTCCGCTTGAAGTCCTTTGAACCAGCTCTTTTTCTGAGTCTTTTCTGTTTCACTCATAATTCCACTTCCCCCTGACGACTACTTCGTTTCTTTGTGCAGTGTGTGTGATTTGCAGAATCTGCAGTATTTTTTAGTTTCCATGCGATCCGGATGAGCTTTCTTATCCTTCGTCATGTTGTAGTTACGGTTTTTACATTCCGTACACTCCAATGTAATTCTTGTGCGCACAACTTCCACCTCCGCTTTAATTATTCACTACTTGTTGCTGACGGCTGCGACCCCGTCAAAATTTAGGCATAAAAAAAAGACCTACTTCCATTCGCCGTAGTATTGTACCACGAAAAACGGAAGTAAGTCAAGATGTTTATTAAATTCCATTCATTTCTACATGAAATATATGAATTATCTCTGTTTTTGTTCCAGTCTTTTATATACACTCTCTCTAAACAGCGTATATACAACCGACACTAACGGAATAAAGATCAGCATCCCCACAACACCCATCAAACTGCCGCCGATCGTTACTGCCGCAAGCACCCATATGGAAGGCAGACCGACCGAATTTCCCACAACTTTCGGATAAATGAGATTTCCCTCAATCTGTTGAAGCACGAGAAACATAATGACAAAAAACAATGCCTGCAGCGGATCGACCATCAAAATGAGGAACGCTCCTACAACACAGCCGATAAAAGCCCCAAATATCGGAATAAGCGCTGTAAATGCCACGAGCACACCGACCAGAAGCGCATACGGCATCTTGAAAAGGCTCATCGCCACAAAAAACATCGACCCGAGAATAAGCGCCTCAAGACATTGTCCCGTCAAAAAATTAGAAAATGTTTTGGAAGTCAGTGTACACACTTTCAGACATCTTTTTTCCCATTTTTCTTTCAAAAACGCATGCATCACTTTTTTTACCTGCACGCCGAGTTTCTCTTTTTGAAGCAAAATATAACATGCAAATACAAACGCGATTACAAATGTTGTCACACCGTTTACGATAGAACCGATCGCATATACCGTAGAATTCAGCACGTTTCCGGCGCCGTTTCTAAAGAAAGCGATCACGCTGTCCAAAAGCTTATCCAAATCTACGTCCAGATTATTCAGCCACGCGCGTATTTCACTGTTGTCTGTAAATAACTCTTCCAGAAAATGCTGTGCCTCCGGTACAAATGCCTGTATTGTCTTTCCAAGCGAAAGCACTGTCTGCGCCAGCTCCGGAATAACGACGAACATCACCAGAACGACAACTCCGATCACTGCCACGATCGTAAGCACAAGACTCAACGGCCGAGCCAGCCTTTTCGCCAGTTTCTTTTCTTTTACCCGCTTATTTCCAAACAAAGTTTCTTCAAAAAAACTCATTGGCACGTTCAGCACAAAAGCGATTCCTCCGCCTATAAGAAATGGAGTAACAATGCCGAACGCAAAGCCGATCCACTCAAACAGCAGTTTATAGTTCCAAAGTGCAATGAGAAGAATGATCGTAAAAACGATCAATTCTCTCATCTTTTTCATATTTTCTTTATTCAAATCCATATATTTTTAATTCCCGATCTCTATTTTTACCCGCGAAATCGTAATGCTTATTCTGTCAGCCCCTGATCTTCGATCACCTTCACAACGCTGTTTACATACTTTTCGCATATTTCATCAGTTGCCGCTTCGACCATTACACGGATCACAGGCTCTGTACCGCTTTCGCGAACAAGGATACGTCCGTCGCTTCCAAGCTCGTCAGCCGCTTTTTGAACTGCTTCCTGAACTGCCGGATTTTCTCTCGCCGTCTTTTTATCTGTGACACGGACATTTTTCAAAAGCTGAGGATAGATCTTCACCTCTCCCGCAAGTGTGCCGAGAGACTGTTTTTTCTCAAGGATTACTTCCATAATCAAAAGTGAGGTAAGGATGCCGTCGCCTGTTCTTGCATGTTTACTGAAAATGATATGGCCTGACTGCTCACCGCCGAGAATATAACCGTTTTTCAGCATATTCTCATAGACGTACTTATCGCCGACCGCCGTCTGCTCATATTTCATACCGATCTTATCACACGCTTTGTACAGTCCCAAGTTAGACATTACCGTTGTTACGATCGTGTTCCCCTCAAGACGGCCCTGTTCCATAAGATATTTTCCGCATATATAGAGAATCAAGTCTCCGTCTATCACTTTTCCGTTTTCATCTACAGCAATACATCTGTCTGCATCTCCGTCATAAGCGAATCCGACGTCAAGCTTTTTCTCTTTCACAAATTCCTGAAGAACGTGAATATGTGTAGATCCGCAGTCTGTATTGATGTTCGTACCATCCGGTTCATTATTGATAACATATGTTTTAGCTCCGAGCGCGTCAAATACGCTTTTCGCGATTGCAGATGAACTTCCGTTAGAACAATCCAATCCGACTCTCATATCTTTGAAAGAACGTGTTGCTACTGAGATAAGATGGCCGATATAACGGTTTCTTCCCGCTGCATAATCGACAGTACGTCCGATCTTTTCTTTTGTCGCCAGCGGAAGCTCTCCGATCTCACCGTCTATATACGCCTCAATCTTTTCTTCTACTTCTGCCTCTAATTTATGTCCTGCGCTGTTGATCACTTTGATCCCGTTATCATAAAACGGATTATGACTTGCAGAAATCATAATACCGCAGTCGAAATCTTCCGTTCTCACCACATATGAAACACTGGGGGTTGTCGTAACATGAAGAAGGTACGCATCCGCGCCTGACGCTGTCAATCCCGCCGCAAGAGCATACTCAAACATATAGCTGCTTCTTCTCGTATCTTTTCCGATCACGATCCTTGCCTTATGATCCTGTCCGAAATACCAGCCGAGATAACGTCCTACCTTAAATGCATGCTCTACTGTCAGCACAACATTCGCCTCACCACGAAAGCCGTCCGTTCCAAAATATTTTCCCATAATGATTATCCTCTTTGTTCTTTTATAATATTTATGCTGCAAAAGAATCTTCTACTCTCTTTTGTGACATAAACACATTATATTACCATTACGAAAAAGTTACAAGTATTTCTTATATGTTACATTTTTCTTTTTCCGCACAAGCGCTTAGTTCGATTCCGCTTCGCTACATCTCACTACCGTGCATCTCGCTTCGTCCGCACAAGCGCTTAGTTCGATTCTGCTTCGCTACATCTCACTACCGTGCGTCGCACGGTATATACAAAAAGAGAATTCGATATGAGTAAACTCATATCGAATCCTCTTTTTGTATATGTCGCGCTTGTGCTAAACGCTTACATTCCAGCCTGTGCTGCTACTTCTGCTGCGAAATCGTCAACTTTTTTCTCAAGTCCTTCGCCTGTCTCGAAACGAACGAACTTCTTAACTGTTACGTTAGCATTGTTTTCTTTTGCTACTTTGTCAACGTATTTTGCAACTGTAAGGTCGCTGTCCTGAACGTATACCTGATCAAGAAGGCAGATTTCTTTCATCTCTTTGTTGAGACGTCCGATGATCATCTTCTCAATGATATTTTCCGGTTTCTCCGGGTTCTCTTTCTTAGCCTGAGCAAGAAGGATCTCTTTTTCATGCTCCATGTATTCCTGAGAAACTTCATCACGGGATACATATTTCGGAGACATAGCAGCAACCTGCATAGCTACATTCTTAAGGCATGCTTTGATGTCGTCATTCACAACGTCTGTATCAGCCACTACGAGAACTCCGATACGTCCGCCGCCGTGGATGTAAGATACAACGCATCCGTTGTCAGCAGCAACTTTCTCAAATCTTCTGATGTTAAGGTTTTCTCCGATCACTGCGATTTTCTCTACGAGAGCGTCTTTTACAGTTTTTGTTGTATCTGCTGCCCAAGCTTCTGCCATGAACGCATCCATATCTGCCGCTTCGGAATCAACGATCTGATTTACAACTGTCTCTACAAATCCCTGAAATTCATCGTTCTTTGCAACGAAGTCTGTCTCAGAGTTTACTTCTACGATTGCAGCTTTGTTGTCTTTTACAACTGTTTTTACAATACCTTCCGCTGCGATTCTTCCAGCTTTTTTCTCAGCTTTTGCCTGTCCGTTCTTTCTGAGGAATTCTACTGCCGCATCCATATCTCCGTTTGTTTCAGAGAGAGCTTTTTTACAGTCCATCATTCCCGCTCCGGTCATTTCTCTTAATTCTTTTACCATTCCTGCTGTGATTGCCATGATAATTTCCTCCATTATCTTCTCAATATTCTTTTTCACCTAAACAAATCACCGTAAGTGCCAAACGGCGTCTTCCGGGATTGTAAGCGGTCGCCAAGGTCTCGGGCAGGCCCGGACTTTTGCTCGTCGCCTATACAAGCAAAAAGCTTCAACCTATTTTTAGGCTGAAGCTCTCGTTTTCTTACTCTTCAACAGCCTCTTCAGCTTCTACTGCTGTTTCTGCTTCGTAGTATTCTTCGTCTGTTGCTCCCTGATTTGCTTCAATCACAGCGTCAGCCATCTTAGAAACGATCAGCTTAACAGCTCTGATAGCATCATCGTTACCCGGGATCACATAATCCAGTTCTTCCGGATCGCAGTTTGTATCACAGATACCGATCAACGGAATTCCAAGTGTGTGTGCTTCCTGTACGCAGATTCTTTCTTTTTTCGGATCTACGATGAAGATTGCGTCCGGCAGTCTCTTCATATCTTTGATTCCGCCAAGGTTCTTCTCAAGTTTTGCCCACTCTTTTTTCAGCTCGATAACTTCTTTTTTCGGAAGTACATCGAATGTTCCGTCTTCTGACATTGTCTCGATCTCTTTGAGACGTTTGATACGGCTCTGGATCGTCTTAAAGTTTGTGAGCATACCGCCTAGCCATCTCTCGTTTACATAATACATTCCACAGCGCTCTGCTTCTGTTTTGATCGCATCCTGAGCCTGTTTCTTTGTTCCTACGAAAAGGATCGTGCCGCCTTCTGCCGCGATGTCAGAAACGGCTTTGTATGCATCGTCAACCATTCCTACTGATTTCTGAAGGTCGATGATATAAATACCATTTCTCTCTGTGTAGATGTACGGAGCCATTTTCGGATTCCATCTTCTTGTCTGATGTCCGAAATGAACACCTGCTTCTAAAAGCTGTTTCATTGAAATAACGCCCATGTTTCTTTCCTCCAAATTGGTTTTTTACTTCCGCATGTTTTGTTTTCCTCCGAAACCGTCCGGATTCTCCGGCTTAGGCACCGACGGAGATAACCGCATGCGTGTTTTTTTGCAACATTCGTAGTATATCATAGAAGATTTTCCTTTGCAAGGAATTCTTCCATAAGTTTTTTCACCTCTTGAAGGCTTTTTCCTTCTTCTTTCGGGCGCGCGATCACGATAAGTTCCGCCCCGGCTTTCTGCGCCGCCTTTTTCTTTTCCTCGAACCCGCCTGCGCCGCCTGATTCTTTCGTCACAAAATAAGCTGCATTTATATGTTTGAGCATTGCCAGATTCAGTTCTTCCGAATAGGGACCCTGCATTGCGATCAGATGTTTCCCCTCAAAACCAAGACGGACTGCCTCTGCGACTGCCTCCTGCGTCGAAAGGACTCTTGCAAAACATCTTTCTTTATAATCTTTTATCCGGGTATACAAATGCAGTTCTTTGCTCCCTGTAGATATCAGCACATTCCCGCCTGTCTTTTTTAAATATTCCACCGCTTCTTCTACCGAAGCCGCAGATATGGGTCTTCCGTCACTCGTTTCTCCCGCATGATCAGCCGGATCGTTCGTTTCTCTTTCCCGAAGACAGCGAACATATTTGATCTTTTCTTCTTCGCATGCGGCGCAAATATTTTCTGTAACTTGTCTTGCAAACGGATGGGTTGCATCCACCGCAAGTCCGATATTATTTTCCCTTATAAACGCTCTCATCTTTGACTGATCCATCCGCCCGGGTATGACCCGGATTCCCTCATTCTCTCCCAGAACGCTTTTTCCATATTCGGTTGCGGTGCTGACACAACACTTCATTTTCATTTGTGATGCATACCGGGTGAGCAGTCTGCCTTCTGTTGTTCCCGCGAAAATCCATATCTTGTCTTTTTTCATCTGACTTTCACTCTTTCTACTCATTTTTTAACTTCGGATTTTTCTTGCCTCTATCAAAAAGTTCTCTTATCAAGCGCTTTTTCATGCGCTTTTTAAGTCTTATTTTTTATTTACTGCCGATATTTTTTACGTTATAATCTAATACGCGGACACGCAGAAGAAACACTTATCCTTATATTTATCTATAACTTTTCTATAACTTTATGGAGGGATTGACCTATGATCAAATTAATTGCAAGCGACTTAGACGGCACTCTGCTTCAAAACGAAGCGCAGGAGCTGACGCCCCGGGCAATCGAACTTATCCGGGCGCTGACCCAAAAAGGAGTTCATTTTGTTGCCGCAAGCGGACGCCAGTATGCAAACGAACGACTTCTCTTTCACGAGATCAAAGACGATATCTCCTACATCGCCGAAAACGGTTCTCTGTGCATTCATCAGGGGAAAGTTATCTCCCGGGGACTGATTGAGGACGATCTCGCTTACCGCATTCTGCGCGAATTAAAAAAAGAACCCGGATTTGAGATTGTAGTATCACGAGAAGATACTTGCCTGATCGAAAACAATAACTCCCAATTCGCAAACCACATTGTAAATGTGATGCACAACACAACCGAGATCGTGGACGACCTCTTAACTGTCAAAGGTCCTTTTTTAAAGATTGCGTTCGCGAACATGACTTCCCGCAGAACAACGGACTGTCTGAAAGAACTTCAGGAGAAATTTTCATCCGAAATCAAAGTTGTCACTTCCGGAAACATTTGGATCGACTTCATCGTTCCCGGGTGCAACAAAGGAAGCGCGCTCCGAAATCTGATGGATCTTTTCGGCATAACCCCCGAAGAATGTGTCGCCTTCGGCGATCAATATAATGATGTGGAAATGCTTGAAACAGTCGGCATGGGATACGCCATGTCAAACGCCGCCCCCGGCATCGCCGGACATGCAAAGTATATTACCGACTCTGTAGAAGAAGTTCTTGAAGATATTCTTGCCGGACTCGATCTTTAAGACCGACATCCGGTTTTAAATTCTATGACCGCATATGGTTTTCTGTCTTCATCGCAAAGACGGACGATCACGCGGTCTTTTTTCTGTGCTGTTTCCGGAAATATCTTATCTCCAAGCACTGCGGACTTCTTATAATCAACCCGGACCTGACTGACTAAGATATCCCTCGGAAGCACTTCCAGCGCCATCTGAACATACTGACAGTTATTTACATGCTCATTTGTATCTATATGGTATTTTCGCACCGGAAACGGCGCTTTTTCCTCATAAGACTCCGCTTCTTCGATTTTGCGGTCCTCATACGGCATTTCCAGCGGTTCGTCAATCCCATAGGCTTCCGCCTGTTCTTTGTCAACACGAACCGGTTTTCCTTTTTCTACGTCCATATACACCCATATCGAGTTCGCACAGGCAATCTGCTCTCCGCTTTCGTCTTTCATATAAAAATTACGGTTTCCGAACATCCCTTTAAAACCTGAAGCAAATGTTCCGACTGTGATCCTTTCGCATAGCTTCGGATACCTTTTCACAATCACCTGCCAGTATGCCAAAACCCACGCTTTTTTCTCTTTTTTCAACACATCCATTCCATATCCGAGTTGCTCGGACTGAAAGGTACTGCAGTCCTGAAAATAATTGATCAACGCCGGAAGAGTCATTGTCGCCCTGTGATCGATCTCACTGTATCTTACCTTGCCTTCAAATTCGTATTTATGTGCTCTCTCCATTTTTATTCCTTCTTCCTGCCATTCTTCTTGTTGTTTTTCACGCTCTTCTTGCAGCTGTTTTTCGCTTTTCCGCCTCTTTTAAAGCATTTTCCGATCGTCCTTTATTCTTCTTTCATCCGTCTTTTATCCTTCGCTCTACTCTTCTGCTTCCGCTTTCGCCACAAATTCATAATCGACTGTTATCACGCACTCATATCTGTTGTCGATCTGTTTCAGCCTCTCCATCATCAGCAGCGGAAGCTCGTTTCTTCTCTCCTCATCATAATTGATGGGAATGACCATATCGAATACAAGATTGATCTGTCTTGTTCCGTGAACGATACGAAAATCATGCAGACTGCACGAAGGATCGAGTTCTCTTAAGATCTTTTCCGCCACTTTCCGTATCTTGAGCACATTTTCATCTTTCATCTCCACCGGATCCATATGAATGACAAGAAACAGACCTAACGTCTGCTTGGCATCTCTCTCGATCCGGTCGATGATCTCATGGGATTTTTCGATATCTACGTCATTCGGTACTTCCGCATGGATCGAAGCCATGCTCCTTCCCGGTCCGTAATTATGAACGATCAGATCATGCGTTCCTACAATGCCGTCGTATTTTTCTACAAAAGCTTTAATCTGATCATATACCTGAGGATCGATTGCTTCACCGATCAGCGGTTCCAACGTATCTTTTGCAATGCCGACCCCTGCCCACATTACAACAAGGGCAACTCCGATTCCGACCACTCCGTCAATGTTCCAGCCCGTAATTCGAAAAACGATAAGCGAAAGGATCGTCGCGCCTGTTGTGATCACATCTCCCATAGAATCCGCAAACACTGCCATCATCACTTTAGAATTTATCTTCTCGCCAAGCCGCTTGTTGAACAGACCAAGCCACAGTTTCACTCCGATCGATAAGATCAGTATAATGACCGAAGCTATCTGAAAATTCAGCATTTCCGGCGTTCGTATTTTCCCGATCGAATCTTTCAGAAAAGTAAACCCTACTTCCAAAATAAGAAAAGAAACTACTAGCGCCGCTATGTATTCAATCCTTCCATGTCCGAACGGATGATCTCTGTCCGCAGGTTTCTCCGCCATTTTCACTCCGATAAAACTAATGATCGACGAACCTGCGTCCGACAGATTGTTGAAAGCGTCCGCCATAACCGACACGCTGTGCGCGATCACTCCGATAGTAAATTTTACTGCAAACAAAAAGACATTACAGAAGATACCTACAATACTTGCCAGAACTCCATACGCCGTTCTTACAGATATCTTCTCTACGTCCTCATAATCTTTTACGAAATGTTCTATTAAAAATTGTGTCATTTTATTTCTTCTTCCAAAAATACCAGCTTATTTTAAACTCTGTTCCTGCCGTGATTTCTGAATACTCCTCTTCTGTCAAAACATGTTTCAATTTTTCTTTTCCTTCATTCGGAACGACTGCATTTGCCGCATCGCGAAAACAGAGACTCGGATAGAGAACGCACCACCAGTTATGTCCTTTTGCCGAACCGATCTCAATACGCAGCGCCTCATAATTTCCTGCCGGAAACGTTACATCGCCATATGTTTTATCGGGAAACCAGCAAGTTGTCACCGCCGCCGTTACAGGATAATCATAGTTTTCTTCGGCAACACACCGGCGGCTCACATCCTCGATCTCATCGATATGCTCCCGTATCCACATCACGGTTTCATCCTCTGTCATATGCTGTTCATCCGCCATGTTTGCCTCCAGAAACTCCAGCACTTTATCACGCACTTTTAATTTCAGCGCCTGATCTTCCCTGCTGTCGCTGTTTGCCAGAACATGAAAGCGAAGCACTTCTTCTGATAATCGTCGCTGAAGATCACTCTGCGCTTTCGCATCCATCCTGTAAACCGCCGTTGTCAGAGCAAACGCCGCAGCGAATGCAAATAGTACCGCAGCTGCGGCGCACATCCGCCTTGATTTTTTCATCTGCCGGCTAGTCGTTCTGTCATCATCCGCCCCGTATTCCCGCCTCCTGCCGAACTGTCCGAATTGATCTTTGATCTTTGTTCTGTCCATATGTATTCCCTCCGTCTGCTGTTTTTATAACTATGCTACAGAGAGTATGGACATTTCTTTTTCTTTTATACATCAAAAATCCGGCATTTTACTGCGCAGCGTTCCGACTACGGTATCTACCTGATTATTGATATGCTGCCCGGTAATCTGAGTCGCCATTGCTTTGTCGTGTCCTTCGATTGCCTGCATGATCGCTTCGTGTTCTGCGATAAGCTGCGGATAGCATTCCTTTTTCTTCAAATATTCAATCCGGTAGCGGTACATCTGTTCGCGTAGATTGTTCAAAAGCTGAATCAGTCTTTCATTATCCGTCGCCTGAAAGATCACATCATGAAACGCCTCGTCTGCCTGTGCGATACTTGTTATATCGTCACTGTCAAACATTTGTTCAAATCTGGCAGCAGCGGCATGAAGTTCGTGTATTTCCTCCTGATTAATGCGGTCACACGCAAGCTGTACGGCAAGTTCTTCAAGCGCACACCGAACTTCCAGTACGTCGCGCAGATTTTTTTCTGTAATCTCCGCTACCTCCGCGCCTTTTCTCGGTATCATGAGCACAAGTCCTTCCAATTCCAGCTTTCGGATCGCTTCCCGGATCGGCGTTCTGCTCACTCCCAGTTTGTTTGCAAGCTGTATCTCCATCAGCCGCTCTCCGGGCTTTAGTTCTCCTCTTAAGATTGCCCGCCTGAGCGTATTGAATACGACATCTCTCAAGGGAAGGTATTCATTCATCGTCACTTCAAAATCAATCGGCATCTTAATTCCTCCTCACTCCATGGATACTGGTCACATACACTTGTCCTGCCAGTGACTTCTCCCTGATACGTCTCTGTGCTTCACGCGCCGCAGTCCTGTTCTCAAACAAACCGAACACAGTCGGACCGCTTCCGCTCATCATTGCGTTTAAAGCTCCGCACTCTTTCATTTCCTGCTTGATCTCTTCAATAACCGGATGCATAGGAATCGTCACATCTTCCAAAACATTTCCCATAGCAGAGGCAACCTTTTTCAGACTGCCTTCTTCCAATCCTTCGATCACCCCGTCGATATCAGGATGTTCTGAGATTTCTTTCGCATCCAGAGCCTCATATACAACCTTTGTAGAAACACTGATCGGCGGTTTTGCTATAAGAACCGTACACTTCGGCATCGGAGGAAGTTCTTTTAGTTCTTCTCCGATCCCTTCTGCCAGAACCGTTCCTCTCATAATGCAGTATGGTACGTCTGCGCCGAGCTTCACTCCTCTTTCCATCAGTTCTTCTTTAGATAAACCGAGCCGGAACAACCGGTTCATACCGAACAAAACCGCCGCCGCATTCGAGCTTCCTCCCGCAAGTCCTGCCGCAACCGGGATATGCTTGTTCAAAGTGATCCTGACTCCGCCTTCCAATGAAAATTCTTCTATCAGCATGTGCGCCGCTTTGTATGCTATATTTCCTTCACCTATAGGAAGGAATCTTAAATTCGATACAATCTCGATTCCTTCCCTTCTCTTCTTCTCGATCTTCACTTCATCATGGAGATAAATCGACTGCATTACCATCCTTACATCATGATAACCGTTTTCTCTCCTCCCCAGCACATCCAGGCCAAGATTGATCTTTGCCAGTGATTTCAATTCAATCTCATTCATCTTCCGTCCTCCGCCCGTTTTCCGCCTCTGTGTATCTGTACATTTACTTGTATCTTGTATACATTATGCTTACAGTATACTCATATTTTCTTTAAAAATCAATAATTTATCCCCCGTTTTCACATTTTCATTGTCCATAGAATTAACTTCCATAATACCGGATACCGTCGTCATATATTTTTTTGCCAGACTCCACAAATCTTCCCCATCCTGCACAATATGACCGACGATCCCCGGGCGTTTTACAGAAGCGTCCGTATCGAACTGCCGTTCGGAAACATTCGTGATCATACTTGCCGATATCAGCTTTTTCAAAAAGATATCAAAGGTCAGCACCGCCTTCACTTCGACCGCCTCGCTTCCCGCAAGAGTCACGGCAAGCTGCTCGACATGATACGCCGGACTTGCGCTGACATTTTTCGGAAGATTCGGATATTCCACAAGATACGAAAACGGGATCATCCCTGTCCAACTTCCATATGGCTGTTCGTCATCCGCTCTCAGATAGAGAAAAGAAATATGGAGTATTCCTTCAATCTCCACTCCTTCCTCAGTGTACCGCTCGCTTTCTGCCTGGATACTGCCTTCACTGTGAATAATCTGCAAAACGTCCTCTTTCAGCTCAGGAAGCGTCAGACGCTCCGCAATCTTACATTTTGCCTGATTGTACATAAGCATTTCCTCATAAATGCCTTCTTTTTTCTCAAGTACGCACTCTCTGTCAAGAGAATACATATCTTTTAATATCTCTGTTTCCACTTCAGAATAAACATTCATTTTCATAGAAAGAGTCGCTTCGATACCAAGAGCTCTCATTTCTCCGTCTCCATCCTGACGGATATCGACGATAGGATCTTCCAGACTTTGCCGGATCTGACAGATCATATCTTCCTCTGCGCCTTCGCATGGAATCCTTCCCTCATACGGCACGCTCTGTTCAATCCATTCCACTTTTTCTTCCGGTGACAGATACATGCAGAATACTTCCGCCTCGCCCCGTATAAGCAGTTCATCCTGTCCGGGGCGGATTTCCGCTTTTCTTCCGCTTATGTCAAAAAATAAAATCTGTCCGATACTTTCTTTCGTTCCCGGCAGTACTATTTCTTCTTTGATACGGTACGTATCTTTTTTTGAAATCTTTAATTCCGACACATTCATCTTCTGTCGTTTTTTGTATACCGGAAAATCACTTTCTGCATCTGTCGTCAATTCTTCATCTCTCATCCGTTCCCTTCCCAGTTCCATTTCCGCAGCTACCCGAAGAGTCAGTTTTCTTGAATGAACGACCGATACAGTAAATTCCGTCCTTTCATTTCGGATAAAAAACGTCTCTTCGCCGTCATTTTCCGCATAGATCATCTCTTCAAACGGAATCTTTCCTTCCAACACCGAAAGCGTTGTCTCCCCCTGCGTCATATAAAGGATTTTGTAATACGCTTTTCCTGTTACTTTCACATAGTTTTCCACAGGACGAACATCCTCTGTCTTAAGCTTGGCACTGCTGTACACGATTCTTTGAACAGCTTCTTTCTGCTCGGGCACATTGTAATCTTCATCCAGATAAAACCGGTCAAAAACGGTTTTCCCTCCTGTGTATAATGAACTGTTTTTTTCGTCAGATCCATCTTTCTCCTCCTCACTTAAACAAAACATCTTTTTTTACATCTTCCGTCTGCACGACTATATAGGGGTATGTTTCTGCTTTTTCTTTTTCCTCCCCTTTTTTCGGACCGATCAGAGTCGTTTTTATACAGACGGCCGTTTCCGTCTCATAAAGTTCCTTCACTTCCACACTATAACCGGTTGTCGGCTGAACCTCGTATCCCTGTGCGATATAGAGGAATCCCTGATCCGAATATGTAATCCGAAACGGTTTCTTCTCTCCTCCTTTGATCATCTCCCGAAGACTTTGGGGAATATCTTCTTCCTCAATCACCTCGTACTTCATATCTCGTATCTTTTCCGTCTCTGCCTGTGTTGAAACACATCCTGTCAGCGCTGCCGTAAACGCTGCGGCACAGATCAGAACCGCTCCGAACACTGCCGCCTTTTGCGTATCTTTTTTTAACAGCTTTCTTTTTGCATATCCTCGGTCCATTCCGATCGAACCTCTGCATTTTTCCATACAAACATATGCGCTGTACACCTTCCTTATGCCTATATCATTCTATCCTTTTATAAGTCTTGTGTTTTCCTATCCTCCGCTGTATAATTACCGTTGTATTGCAAATTTAAGAAGAAAATGAGGTTTATTTATGTTTCGTTTTATTTGTATTGTAATTTTTCTTATATTATTTCTCATCCTTACAATTCCGATCCTCATCGTTGAATGGATCATCGGAAAATTTGCCCCGAACGCCCGCGACATAAGTTCTTTGCGCATCGTACAATGGGGATTCAAAGTGATTTTAAAAATAACCGGAGTAAAAACGACGGTCATCGGAGAGGAAAACATTCCCGACGAAGCGGTTCTCTTTGTAGGAAATCATCGAAGCTACTTCGACATTCTCCTGACATACAGCCGATGCAAACGTCTCACCGGATATGTCGCAAAAAAAGAAATGGAGAAATA
>NZ_DS264344.1:221813-223398 GCF_000153925.1 [Ruminococcus] torques ATCC 27756 | reverse complement strand
CTGTAATGTCCGGCTTTAAGTCATATGGATTTTTATTATATTCTACTAATGCGGCATAGGCGTCGTTATAAGTTGGAAAATAGGATTCCGGTTTTAGTGGCTTACATATAGGACGACCAGTAGATGTTTTTCCAACAGTAACCATTGCCCGATATGGGTTTCTAAGGTTTCGATTTTTGATTTGACTTATCTGTCCAAAGCCGTTAGGAAGTCGTTTTCTTTTATTATTTTTATTGCGGGGCTTTCTTGGTTTGATGTCTGGCTGTATCGGATATCCACAATGTGGGCAGAAAGTAGCTTTATCGCTTATCTGTAATTCGCATTCGGGACATTTTAGCAGCATATTTCATACCTCCTTCACGATATTAAAATGAGTTTTGTGTGTGGCAATGTTGATTTATCATGAGTAATCATATATGCTAGTGTAGGAATTGTCAACTCCTACACTCAATATTTTAAAGGGTTTTAATATATGGTTAGTAATGATAAATCAATTTGTCAGAATTGTGGGTCTAAATTAAAACGGTATGATAAGGTTTCAAGAATAGTACGGACGAAAGGCGGAAAAACTTCGTGGATAGAGATTGAACGTTTTCGATGTCCCGTTTGCGGTCAAATACATAGAGAGTTACCAGATTATATTTTTCCGTATAAGCAATACGAAGCAGAGGTGATTCGTGGTGTGTTGGAAGGTTTTATTACTTGTGAAACTTATGGATATGAAGATTATCCATGTGAAATGACCATGATTCGATGGAGGAATTCGCAGGAATTACTACTCCTTTTGTGAAGAATAAAACGAAAGGAGAAAAATCATGTCAAAAGAGGAACGGCACTTACAGACTAAGATTCGAATGTTTGAGGACATACTTTTAAGAACAAAGAATCCAAGTCAAGTAGACAACATCCAAATGGAATTGACAAGGATGAGAGCAAAATTGCAAAAATTATACTTCAAGAGAATGGAGTCCTAACAAGGGCTCTTTCTTTTTTGTGTGTATCGTTTTGCCACTGAGGTTGTTTTAACAAATCGCAAGTCTTATCCTAGAATAGCCGTTGAAAGGAGGTAACAGCCAATGGAAGAAATTACATTTACACCGGGGTCTGTTCCAGTGGTAGTGGTAGCCAGAGTGTATGGAAAAGATGCTTCTTGGGTTCGTGCCGGTATTATATCCGGGTGGCTACCAATTGGAAAAGCTACTAGAAATGGTAAATTGATAACCAACATTGAGGAGATGAATTCAAGATACGGACGCATCAATTTTTACATCTCTCCGAAACGGCTTTGGGAGGAAACGGGATATTTGTGGAAAGGAGAGAAAAATTAAAAATGGGCACAACAATTCGTCCGGAATTATCGGAGAAAAATCCATATTGGATTGAACGTCATCGTTATTATGAGCTGAAGCATTTTTGTCTTCAATATCCAATCTGGAAAAAAGCATATGCAGCCTTGGATGGGCTTAGCCGTCGACCTTCCCGATTTAGAAGTCTTTTCGAAAAAGGAGAGATTAGCGATCCAACTGTTCGGTGTGTAGAAGCTCGATCCTATTATATTGAGCGGTATGAAGACTGTTTGAGCCAG
>NZ_DS264344.1:0-221713 GCF_000153925.1 [Ruminococcus] torques ATCC 27756 | reverse complement strand
TATTTGAATAAAAATAGGTTTTTCTATATTAGGATTGATATGCATCGTATCACCACCTTGTGCATTAGTTTGTTAGTTGAGTAACTAACTAGCTTTGAGTATAGTATATGTACGGAAGAATGTTTTGTCAATACTCAAAAAATAAAATATTTGAATTACTATTTACAAAATACAAACAAAATGATATCATAATGATATCAAACAAGAACAGGAGGGATAATGATGAAAGAAAAAGTACTGAATAATAAGAAAAACGGAATGCTTGTCTTGATTCTAACAACATTGTTGTATCTATTGTCAATCGCAGTCTGCGTTGTGGGAGCTATGATCGGAAATCCGTTGCTGCTCGGGATCAGTATTTTTTGGATGTGTGTAGGCTGGTTTCCGTATTGTGGACTGCGTGTGCTGAAACCTCAAGAAGCGCTTGTGTTGACATTGTTCGGAAAATATACAGGCACATTGAAAGGAGAAGGATTTTATGCGGTAAATCCGTTTTGTACAAGTGTAAATCCGGCGGCGGATACACATCTAAATCAAAGTGGTGATGTTGACAACAGTACAAGAAAATCTTCACTTTCAGGATTATTGGCAGGCACTTCGGAAAAATCCGGTTTGGAATCGGCAGGAAAGAAGATTTCTTTAAAGATTATGACTTTGAACAACAGCCGTCAAAAGATTAACGATTGTCTCGGAAATCCGGTAGAAATCGGTATTGCGGTGATGTGGCGAGTTGTAGATACGTCAAAAGCGGTTTTTAACGTAGATAATTATAAAGAATATCTTTCTCTTCAGTGTGATACAGCTCTTAGGAATATTGTACGTGTTTATCCGTATGATGTTTCTCCGAATGTAGATACAACCGGCGATGGTGTAGCAGACGAGGGAAGTCTGAGAGGCTCCAGCGAGGTAGTGGCTGCAAGAATTCGTGATGAGATTCAAAAAAGAGTAAGTGAGGCAGGTCTGGAAATTCTGGAAGCAAGAATCACATATCTTGCCTATGCGCCGGAGATTGCGGCAGTGATGCTTCAAAGACAGCAGGCATCGGCTATTATAGACGCAAGAAAAATGATTGTAGATGGAGCGGTCGGAATGGTAGAAATGGCGCTTGATCGTCTCAGCGAAAAGAAAGTTGTAGAACTGGATGAAGAAAGAAAAGCTGCAATGGTTTCAAATCTTCTTGTCGTCTTGTGCGGCAACAAAGATGCGCAGCCTATTGTAAATTCGGGAAGTTTGTATTGATCATGGCAGATCAGAAAAAGAAACAGATTCCGCTTCGGCTTTCTGCAAAATTGTATGATGCCGTGGCAGCTTGGGCAGAAGATGATTTTCGCTCAGTCAACGGGCAGATTGAATATTTGCTGACCGAGTGTGTAAGGCAGAGAAAGAAAAACGGAAAATATGTATCGGAACATTTAGATGAACATCCTGAATTTGATATAAAATAAGAAGAATGATAAAAAAGAAACTGTATTGCAAATAGATATGAAATTCGTTTGCAGTACAGTTTTTTCAACAGTGGTCGTTAAAGTCTAAGACTGCCGAAGAAGAGCTTTCAAAAGTTTTGTTTTATGATATACTGATAAACGAAAAGAAAAACAGCAGCGCAGCGAATGGAAGCTGTCATATTTGAATCGCACAGTCATAGAAGAGAGGAGTGGAGAAAAGTATGCGCGAAATGGAGTTTACGATTGAAGACACAGAAGCTTTAAAGCCGGGGATGGAAGTGGGAGTGACAGAAGGAGTCCTTCCGACGTCTTATTACTACACGATCGAGCACGCACTCGGGATGAGCGCTAATTTCAAACAGGCAGAGCGGTTAAAAACCAGAAGAGGAATTGTGAAAGAATTAAAAGAAACGCCGCAGTTTCATATTGCAGTATTGGAATTTGACGAGTAGCATATTAAAATGCTGCTTGTTAAAAAAGAAATAAAATGTTATAGTATGAATAAAACTAATAACATTTAAAAAGCTTGATACAAACAAGGCGGGGGAGATAAACTGATGAGCCAAAACGCAGAATCAAAATTTGTCAATACGAAAAATAAAAAATTTGATTTTTTTAAAAGTTGTATAAAAAAAGAAGTATGGGAATTATTTTGCAAGAAATTTAAAAGTGATGTTACAGCAGCATCATATAAATCCGATCTGTCAGAATTTTGTCGCTTTACGGAAAAGTGTTTTCAGGAAACAGATTTTTCGGATGTACAGAAATATTATATCTATATGCAAAAAAAGATAAAAAATGGACAGATCGGTCCATTGACAGTGACAAAAAAATTCAGGGAACTTCATTCTTTTTCAAAATTTTTGTTAGAAGAGTGGAGCGACAGATTAGAAGATGAGTCAAAAACAAGTTCGTTTAAAGACTATTTTGAACCGTATTTGAAACAACTGGTAAAGGAAAAAGAGTTGGCGAGGATGATTCCTTTGGAGCATATAGATCGATTGTTGACAGCATCGGCGGAAAATCATATGGTGTATACGATCTTAACTTTAATGTATAGGGCAGGACTGTCCTCTACGGAAATTATAGCATTGAAAGGGCCGGAAGATTTTGTACAGTATGGCGACGGATTGTATGTGTTTTTAAAAGGAAGGCAAGAGCCGTGTTATATACCGGAAGATGCAAAAGAAATTTTGTTTTCTTATTTGGAAGAATGGGAAGAAGGAAGATCCCTTTTTTATAATCGGAGCAAAAATCCTCTGAATACGATGTATATCAGCCGAATGATGAAGAAGTATTGTGAAAAGGCAAAAATTCCATCTTACAGCGCAGAAGCAGTGAGAAATTGCTGTGCGTTTAATTTGTTTGCATATGGTGCGACTGAAGAACAGGTATCGGATCAAATGGGAAGAACTGTGTGTCAGATCAAACGGTACAAAGGGATGGGATATAAAAAGAATCTGAAAAAACGCTCGGCAGATCTTGTGAAGATCCGAATCGAGCGTCCGATATAGAAAAACCTTTTGCTATTTTCTGCTGTGGAATATTTTAAAGGTATTTGCGGATCAGGCAGGAGATGATCCCCGCTGCACAAAGTCCGAATAAAACATTATGCATAGAACCGTATACTTCAAGTCCGCCCTTTAGTCCATAGATGATATCCGGAGTTTCGGGAAGAAACCGATTGATCCAGAATGCAGCATAGGAGGTGAGAAATACAAGTAAGAAAGAATTCAGTCCTCTGCCGGTATCTTCTTTGTGAACTCCCCATTGATCTCGAACTCTTACTTTCGTCATAGACCAGAGAAGTGCAATAAATTCGCTTAAAAGAAAAATAAGCGCAACAGATAAGTATGCGGCAAGTGAGAGAGGAACGGTTTTTGTATTAACAGCTTCCATAATATCTCCGTAGGGCGCACTTGCACGGAGAAATGTCCAAGAGGCGAATATCATGACAGCTAAAATTAAAAGAGCCGTCAGGCTGCGGATCAGAGAAGCGGAAATGTTGGAAAGGATACGTCCTCCTTTTCTGATAGGTGCAGCCAGAGGTATTTTAGAATTTTTTCTTCGTTTTTTCTTTTTGGTACGGTCATCGGGATCGGTGTGATCATAGTCACTGTTTTCATCATCACTTTCGTAGTATTCATCTTCATAGTCATCATCATAATAATCGTCATCATAATAATCGTCATCATCATCATAGTCGTTATAGATGTCGTTACTTGACCTATATTCATTTGGAACGTATTCCTCATATGTCACTTCAAAATCATCATCAAATAACTCTTCAAATTCAGGATTTTTTCTCATAAAATAAAACTCCTTTTTTGGATAAGCTGATATAAAATTATTTCCTTATGTTATAACTTTTCCAAAAGAGATACAAGTGATAAAAGAGAATTTAAGAAATTTTTCATTGTTCTTTATGCGCCTTACGAAAGTGTAAGATGCATGCTTGGAAATGTAAGACAATCCATGTGGAAAAAATTTTTCTTTTTTCTACAATAAATACATACAGATATTTAGGAGGTAAAATGAGATGAAATTGTCTGTGAGCAGAATTGTCGGACGGCTGATCGGATGGCTGATGATCTTATTTATTGTTTTGATCATTATGCCGATTGGAATGATTTCTTCTATATTTTCATATTGTTTTAAAAATCTTTCCCAAATCTTAAGAAATACCTCGATGTTATCTTAAGAAGGGTCAAGTATTATTTAGGCTGTAAATAATAGCATTAAGAAATGAGAGATGAAAAAACGCTGTGTTTCAGCCCGTTAGGAGCATATGGAACACACTGAGGAGGAAAAGTTATATGAAATACATTACGTTTGCAGTTCCGTGTTATAATTCTGAAAATTATATGAGAAGATGTGTGGATTCTCTTCTTATCGGAGGGAAAGATGTAGAAATTATTCTGATCGATGACGGTTCTTCTGATCGTACTGCACAGATTGCCGATGAATATGAGATTGAATACCCGGATATTGTACGTGTTGTGCATAAGGAAAACGGGGGACATGGTTCCGGTGTGAATAAAGGACTCGAGTTGGCAAACGGTATTTATTATAAAGTCGTAGATTCGGATGACTGGTTTGATAAAGAATCATATCAGAAACTTCTTGTCAAGCTAAAAGCGTTTACAGGCGAGCGTCCGGATCTGATCGTATGTAATTATGTATACGATCACCTTGATGAAGGAATAAAAAAATCAATGGATTACAAAAATGTATTTCCGATTGAAAAACAGTGCACATGGGATGAAATCGGAAAGTTTTATCCGTCCCAATATTTGATCATGCACTCGCTCATGTTTCAGACGAAAGTGCTCAGAGAATCTGAAGTGAAACTGCCGGAGCATACATTTTATGTAGATAATCTGTTTTCATATAAGCCGCTTCCGTACGCCGAGACTATTTATTATATGGACATCGATCTGTATCATTATTACCTGGGCAGAGATGATCAATCTGTAAATGAAAAGGTGCTTATGAAAAGGATCGATCAGCAGATCTTGGTAACAGATCTTGTAACCCGCAGCGTTGATCTGGCGGAAGTAAAGAAAATCCATCCGAAATTAGAAGCATACATGGTGCGAAATATTTCAATTATGCTTACAATTTCATCTATCCATCTGCTCCTTATCGATACAGCCGATTCCTATAAAAAGCGAAAAGATATGTGGAATCATGTAAAAGAGTATAATGAAGCTCTTTACTATCGGCTTCGCTTTCGTACTTTGAGCGGTTTTACATATTTACCCGGAAAGATCGGCACAAGCTTGACAATCGGGGGATATCGTCTTGCAAAAAAAGTATATCGCTTTCAATAAAGAACGATGATCGGTAAAAAAGACAAAAGGAAAAATGTATTGTTAATCCGGAAGATTTACATTACAGGGGGAAAGGATGAACTAATATGACAGAAATATACATAGCATTTGTAGATACACCGGGAATTTTTGCTTCGATTATTCGAAGAGTAATTAAACAAAAATATATTCATGTGGCAATCGGGCTTGATGAGAATCTGGATGAAGCATACAGTATCGGAAGGAGACATCCGTCGATTCCTCTGATTGCAGGATTTGAAAAAGAAGAGAAAAGAAAAATTTTGCGGGCATTTCCGGGAGCGGATTATATGATCTGCTCAATTCCATGCACTCAAGAACAAAAGCAGTTTATTAAAGAGGAGCTTCATGAGGCGATGAAGAACAGATATCGCTATCATTATACAATTCTCGGACTTCCGTTTTTACTTTTCGGAAAACCGTTTTATCAAAAAAATCATTACACATGTTCTTCCTATGCTGCCGAGTTGCTTGAAAAGGCAGGCGTCTGTACATGGAACAAGCATTTTTCGCTTGTTACGCCAAAGGATTTTTATGAATATAAGGGGAAACAGAAAATTTTTGAAGGTAGTTTGAGAGAACTTACCGAAAGAGAGAAAAAGACATATCCGGAGTATGGAACACTTACTTTTCCGCCGATATCCCGCCCGGCATATCTATCTGCTGCGGGAAATTATATAACAATGGCGCATGTACATAATGTCCGGGAAGAAGAAAGAAAAGGACGGAGGAGAAGGTATGAGCGTTAAGAAACGAATTCTTGAAGTAACGATTTTCTTACTTGTAATGTTTTTGACGTTTTATACACTTTTCAGTGGGAAAAATCTTGGTGAAATTGCAAATGCCGTTTCAAAAATGTCAGTAGGATACTTGGTTCCGGCGGCTGCTCTTGCTATCTTTTTTGTATGCGCAGAAGGATATATGATCTGGTATCTGCTTCAGGCAATGAAAGCAAACCGAAGAAAAGAAGGAAGTTCTTTGATTCGTTGTATCCAATACTCTTTTATCGGATTTTTCTATTCTGGCATTACGCCGTCTGCAACAGGAGGACAGCCTGTGCAGCTCTATTATATGAGCAAAGACGGGAACAGAGGATCGGACAGTACGGTTGTGCTTATGACAGTTGCTGTTGTTTATAAATTTGTACTTGTAATTTTAGGAGCGGCGATTTTATTATTTTGGTACCGGCCTCTCTATTCGGAGTTAGGGAAATTTTTCCCTCTCTATCTTTTCGGACTTTTATTAAATGTAATTTTAGTTGTGGTCATAGCGGGAATTATGTTGATGCCGAATATTATGCTGCGATGTGCGCTTTTTTTTGAAAAGCTGTTTGTTAAAATGAGCATTTTGAAACCTTCTGAAAAGCGTCCTGAAAAAATTCACGAGTTTATCGGAAGTTATCAAAACGCAGTTTCATGGCTTAGGACACATAAAGGAAAGCTTTTGTTTATTGTGCTTGTTACATTTTTACAAAGATGTAGCGTATTTCTTTTGACATATATGGTATACCTTGGATTCGGGCTGCACGGAACCGGAATGATGAAAGTTATCCTTCTTCAAGCCGCAGTCTATATAGCGGTAGATATGCTTCCGCTTCCGGGAGCGCAGGGAATTACAGAGCTGATGTATCAAACTGTGTTTGCCCATGTATTTACCGGTACATATCTTATACCGTCCATGCTTGTAAGCAGAGGAATTAATTTCTACTTTTTGCTCATTGTCAGTCTTATTATTGTTTTGGTAAATAAAATTCGGTATAAATCGACGGTTTGCCGGAATGTAAAGATTGAAAACGAATAAAAGAGAAACAATAGATAATCATAAAAATAATAAAAAAGCATAGGTAAAATCTACTTGACAACTCCTTGCAGACATCTCAAAATGAATGAGAGAAAATGGTTTGCAAGGAGTTTTTTATGAATATTATAAATGTGGAACATCTCTATAAAATATACGGTGAGAAAATAATATTTGACGATGCGTCATTCGGAATTCAAAAAGGAGATAAAATCGGGATCGTAGGGATCAACGGTACCGGAAAATCAACGCTTCTTAAAATGATAGCAGGAGAAGAAACACCGGATAAAGGACAGATTATAAAACAAAATGGACTGAAGCTTGCCTATGTGCCGCAAAATCCGGTTTTTTCAGAAGACAGTACGATTCGGTCATATGCATTAAAAAAAGGGGAAGAGAATTGGAAAGTAGAAAGTAATCTGACGGAATTAAATATCACCCGGTTTGATCAGAAAATCGAGCATTTATCAGGAGGACAGAAAAAACGGGTTGTGCTTGCAAAAATACTGTCAGATGATTTTGACGTACTTTTGCTGGATGAGCCTACGAACCATTTGGATGAAGCGATGATCCGATGGCTGGAAGAATATCTTCGGTCCTATAAAGGAACCGTTATTATGGTAACTCACGACCGGTATTTTCTTGACAGAGTTACAAATCGTATTTTGGAGATCAGTCATGGAAAAATGTATGGATACGACTCTGACTACTCAGGGTTTCTTGAACTGAAGGCGCAAAGAGAAGAGATGGAATCAGCATCTGAACGAAAGAGACAGAGTGTTTTGAGAATGGAACTTGAATGGGCGAAACGCGGGTGTCGTGCCAGAACAACGAAACAAAGAGCGAGACTGGAGCGTCTTGAACAACTGAAAAACGGAAATACTCCGATAAAAGATCAAACAGTAGAACTTGATTCGGTAGAAACCAGAATGGGGAAAAAGACGATCGAACTTCATCATGTGAGTAAAAAATACGGAGAAAAAGTGATACTGGATGATTTCAGTTATATTGTGTTAAAAAATCAAAGACTTGGAATCATAGGACCAAATGGATGCGGAAAATCAACTCTTATGAAAATGATCGCGGGACAGGTGATTCCGGACAGTGGAAACATTGAGATCGGAGAAACGATCAAGATCGGATATTTTGCACAGGAAGAACAAGAGATGGATCCTTCTCAAAGAGTGATCGATTATGTGAAAGATATTGCAGAATATATTACGACACGAGAAGGAAAAATCAGTGCGTCAGCGTTGTTGGAGCGTTTTTTGTTTACTCCTGATATGCAGTATGCTCCGATAGGTAAACTTTCGGGCGGAGAGAAGAGAAGGCTGCATCTTCTTGGCGTACTTGCCGAAAATGCAAATGTTCTTTTGTTTGACGAGGCGGGAAATAATCTTGATATTCCCACACTTACGATTTTGGAAGATTATTTAAACTCTTTTTCGGGAATCGTGATCACCGTATCGCATGACCGCTATTTTTTAGATAACATTGTGGATCGCATTTTCGAGTTAGATGGGAAGGGGCATATCCGTCAGTTTGAAGGAGGATATACCGATTATTTGAATGTAAAGAAAAGAGAATCTGCATCAACGCAGTTTACAGACAAAACCGAAAATTCGCGCGGAAATCTTCCGAAAGATCCTGCGGAAAGTAATCCGAAAAGCTGGAAACAAAATGCGCCGCAGAAGGTTAAATTTTCTTATAAAGAACAAAGAGAATTTGAGACGATTGATGACGATATCGCAGCGCTTGAAGAAAGAATAGAAAAAATTAAAATGCAGATCAATGCGAATGCGACCAATTCTGTTAAACTAAAAGAGTTATTTGAGGAACAGGAGAAAGTACAGGCACAGCTTGACGAAAAAACAGAAAGATGGGTTTATTTAAACGAGATTGCAGAAAAGATCGGCTGCGTATAACTTTTGATTTCATTCTTGATTTTAGACTGACTGAACGGTCATCAAATATGTAAAAATTTTAGCACAACATCTTGACAAAGAATAGCTGAGTTGGTAATATTATAAAATATAAAAACAGAACGCACTCTGTTTTTTTAGAGAAGAAGGAGAGGAACACATGAGAAGTCAGGTATTTTCATTGCTTGTAGACAATAATCCGGGAGTGTTGAGCCGTATTGCAGGGTTATTCAGCAGACGCGGATACAGTATAGACAGCATCACGGCAGGTGCGACGACCGATACGAGGTTTACGAGGATTACAGTAGTTGCATCGGGGGATGAGCTGATTTTATCCCAGATAGAAAAACAGGTAAGGAAGCTGGAAGATGTCGTTGATATAAAAGTTTTGAAAGACGGAGAGTCAGTATACCGCGAACTGATCATGGTAAAACTGCGGGCAAACGCATCCCAAAGGGGCGAGATTATTTCAGTGGCAGATATTTTCAGAGCGAAGATAGTTGATGTCGAAGAGGACTCGCTGATCATCGAACTCACCGGAACTCAGAGTAAACTGGAAGCTTTTCTGAATCTTCTTCGAGGATATGAGATACTGGAACTTGCAAGAACAGGTATTACAGGTCTTTCCAGAGGAAGTAAGGATGTAGCATATTTTTAATTATCATTTAGGAGGAATGCAAAATGGCAGCAAAAATTTATTATCAGGAAGATTGTAATCTCTCACTTCTTGAGGGAAAAACAATCGCGATCATCGGTTATGGAAGTCAGGGACATGCTCATGCACTGAATCTGAAAGAATCAGGATGCAATGTCGTGATCGGACTTTATGAAGGAAGCAGATCATGGGCAAAAGCAGAAGCGCAGGGATTTGAAGTATATACAGCGGCAGAAGCGGCAAAAAAAGCAGATATTATTATGATCCTGATTAATGATGAGAAACAGGCTGCTTTATATAAAAACGATATTGAGCCGAATCTTGAAGAAGGTAATATGCTGATGTTTGCACACGGCTTTAACATTCATTTCGGACAAATCGTTCCGCCGGCGAACGTAGATGTGACAATGATCGCTCCGAAAGCTCCGGGACATACTGTAAGAAGCGAGTATCAGGTTGGAAAAGGAACTCCTTGCCTTGTAGCTGTAGAGCAGGATTATACAGGAAAAGCTCTTGATAAAGCTCTCGCATATGGTCTTGCGATCGGAGGAGCAAGAGCCGGTATCCTCGAGACTACATTCCGTACAGAGACAGAGACAGACCTTTTCGGCGAACAGGCGGTTCTTTGCGGCGGTGTGTGCGCTCTTATGCAGGCAGGCTTTGAGACACTTGTAGAAGCGGGATACGATCCGAGAAATGCATATTTTGAGTGTATTCATGAGATGAAGCTTATTGTTGATTTGATCTATCAGTCCGGTTTTGCAGGAATGAGATATTCGATTTCCAATACTGCCGAATATGGTGATTACATAACAGGACCGAAGATCATTACAGATGATACGAAGAAAGCGATGAAGCAGATTTTGACAGATATTCAGGATGGTACGTTTGCAAAAGACTTTCTTCTGGATATGTCCGAAGCCGGAGGTCAGGCACATTTCCGCGCAATGAGAAAACTTGCGTCAGAGCATCCGGCAGAGAAAGTAGGAGAAGAGATCAGAAAACTTTACAGTTGGAGCGATGAAGATAAACTGATCAATAACTAATAGGATATAATTACAAAAAGACGCCTTGCATTACGCGAAGCGTCTTTTTGTATGAAAATGTCTTTTTGTTTATGATGATAAGATTATGTACAAAAAAAGACATCTGCCTGACGGGAGCAAATGTCTTTTCTATTTTTATCAATTCTATTAATAAGATTAAGCAATGCTGCTTACAGCTTTGGAAAGACGAGAAATCTTTCTGGAAACAGTTTTTTTGTGATAAACACCTTTTGTTCCAGCTTTGGAAATCTCGACGATCGCTGCGCGAAGAGCAGTCTTAGCAGTTTCAGCGTCTTTAGCGGCAACTGCAGCTTCCACTTTCTTTACAGCAGTTTTTACTTTAGACTTAATTGCTTTGTTTCTTGCAGCTTTTGTCTCGTTTACTAAAATTCTTTTCTTAGCAGACTTAATGTTAGCCAATGCGTACACCTCCAAATATATCTATGATTTCAAATGTAATTTGAGTTTCCGCAGACTCGGACACGGACGTTCTGCTGAAACATACTCATTTATTTTATGCCAACTCTAAAGGGTTGTCAATACATATTTTAATAAATATTGGGAATTATGGAACATATATAGAGAAAAACTGCATTATTTGGAAAACCGGAATAAAAAAACACAGTATCTGCATTAAAAAGACGGTTTGAATATAAAAACAGCAGGAATACTATAATAAGAACATAAAAAGCGAGGATGAGATATGATAAAAAATTATAGTGTGCGGACAGATCTTGCGCTTGAAGAAAAAGAAAGGTTTGAATCAGATCATGTAGAAATATCAGGGGTAGTTCTTGAAGAAGATTATGATGAAGCATCAGAACTTCGTGTTACAAGAGTGGAGATCAAAACAGAAAACGGAGCAAAGGCAATGGGAAAACCTGTAGGAACTTATTTGACGATAGAAACTCCTAATTTGGCAATGCCTGATGAAAAAAGTCAGACCGTGATTGCCGAAAAGGTATGTTCTTTTATAAAGGAACTGATCCGAAAATTTGAAGTAAAAGATAAAGATCTATCTATTCTTGTAGTAGGGCTGGGGAATAGAGAAGTTACTCCGGATTCACTGGGACCTTGCGTGGCAGATCATTTATCCGTGACGCGGCATATTGTAAAAGAATATGGAAAATATGCAATAGGAGTCGACGACGCGCCGATGATCAGCGCTGTCGTGCCGGGAGTGATGGGGCAAACGGGAATGGAAAGTGCGGAGATCGTGCGTGGGATTGTATCGGAAACGAATCCTGATGTTATTATTGCAGTTGATGCATTGGCAGCAAGAAACAGTAAGCGATTGAACCGGACGATTCAGATCGCAGATACCGGGATTCATCCCGGAAGTGGAGTGGGGAATCACAGAAACGGGATGACAATGGAAACATTAGGAGTACCTGTTATCGGAATCGGTGTGCCGACAGTTGTAGACGCAGCAACGATTGTAAATGATACAATGGAAAACTTTATAAGGGCTCTTGAATCTTCGGATTCTTTAAAAGGAGTCGGGGAAGTGCTGCGTTCCTATAACGCCGGAGAAAAATATGAATTTGTAAAAGAGCTGATCTCTCCTCATTTAAACGGAATGTTTGTCACGCCTAAAGATGTTGATGAAATGGTTCATCATATCAGTCATACTTTATCGGAAGCGATCAATATGCTTTTTTCGGCCGGTTCAGGCAGATCGGAAGCATAAGAGAAAAGAACAAAGCATACACTGTCAGAAGTAATAGAAAGGACGATGTCTGATGGCGGATCGATTTCGGATATTAGAAAAAGAACGAGAACGGAAGAAGCGGATGATCCGGTTTCTGTTTTTCTTTCTGGCAATGATTTGTTTGATTTCGGAAGGAATGTGGTCGGCTCGAATGTATGGTTTCCAAACTCATATTTTTTCGGGTGCGGAAGAGATGTACATGCCGCGGCTTGCATATTTGAACAGAAGCCCGCAAAAAACAGTTCACGAGTTTTTTATAGAACAATCTTATCTGTTTCTTCCGACAGCAGGGTATGCGATGGAGCATAGGAGAGAGGGATTTACGGCAGAAGATCAAGAAACTGTTGCTCAAATTTTAGAGGCGCAGGCAAACGATGAGAACTGTATCGATGAAAACGGAAATCTTATTAGTAAAGAGTCTCCTGAAACGGCGCAAAATGTGCAGCCGTCGGGAGAAACGTCACTTTCTTCTGTCGATATGTCTATTGAGAGGTTAAGAGATTTTGATTATTTGCTTAGTAATTTTTATACGGTAGACAGCTCTACGATGATTGGTCCTGAACAGTTGAATGCAGATGACCTTCTTGGGAGGAGTATGAAGATCAATAAAAAGGAAGATGGTCCGAAAGTATTGATATTTCATACTCATTCACAGGAGGAATTTGTCGATTCAATTCCGGGAGATCCTGCCACAAGTATTATCGGAATAGGGGAATATCTGACAGAGCTTTTAAATAAGCGGGGAATCAAAACAATCCATGACACAGGGGTATATGATATTATTAACGGACAGCTCGACAGGAGTAATGCATATGAAAACGCAGAAGCGTCTGTCAGACCGATTCTGGAGGCAAACCCAACGATCGAGGTGGCAATCGACCTTCATAGGGATGGCGTTGCCGAGGGAACGCACTTAGTCACAGAAGTAAACGGAAAGCCGACTGCAAAGATCATGTATTTTAATGGATTGAGCCGATCTCGCACAAACGGAGATATCGATTATCTTTATAATCCGTACATACAGGATAATCTGGCGTTTTCTCTTCAGATGCAGCTTGCGTCAGAACGAATGTATCCCGGGTTTGCAAGACATATTTATCTGCGGGCATATAGATATAATCTGCATCTGCTGCCGAAGTCTCTGTTGATTGAAGCCGGTGCGCAGACAAATACTGTAGAAGAAATGAAAAATGCGATGGAGGTCGTGGCAGATACGCTGTGTGAAGTTATACTGGAATGACAAGGATTCTATTTACAAGATCGAAAACGGGTGGTATCATAGAAAATAATACCCTCAGATGAAAGGAACAACATCCGGCATCTGAGGGTACAATCTCGTTATAGCGTGAAACAAAATTAGTGCGGCATAAGAAAAGAAGTCGAGAAAAATAGAAGGAATGATCCGGTAAAGGAGAAGGTAAATGGCTGGAAATAATACATATGATGCAGGGAGTATTTCTGTATTGGAAGGATTAGAGGCGGTACGAAAACGCCCGGGAATGTATATCGGAAGTGTATCGACAAAAGGTCTGAATCATCTTATTTATGAAATTGTGGACAATTCCGTGGATGAACATCTGGCAGGATTTTGTACGGAAATCCGTGTTGTTTTAGAAAAAGACGGAACGGCAACAGTAACCGATAACGGGAGGGGAATTCCGGTTGATATGCATCAAAAAGGAATTTCTGCGGCAAGGCTTGTGTTTACCACACTTCATGCAGGGGGAAAATTTGACGATTCGGCGTATAAGACAAGCGGAGGTCTTCATGGCGTCGGTTCTTCTGTTGTAAATGCACTTTCTACATATATGGATGTTAAGATCAGCCGTGATGGGGCGGTATACCATGACAGATATGAGCGCGGAGTTCCTGTCATTGAACTGGAAAACGGACTTCTTCCTAAGATCGGAAAGACAAAAAAGACAGGAACAACAATTAATTTTCTGCCTGATGATACGATTTTTGAAAAGACGAAGTTCCGGGCGGAGGAAGTAAAAAGCAGGCTGCATGAAACAGCATATCTTAACCCGGAACTGACGATAATATTCGAAGATAAAAGAGGAGATCAGACCGAGCATATCGAATATCATGAACCGGAGGGAATCATCGGGTTTATCAGAGATCTGAATAAGAAAAAAGAGGCGCTTCATGAGCCTGTTTATTTTAAAGGGGAAGCAGACGGTATTGAAGTGGAGGCGGCATTTCAGTATGTTAATGAATTTCATGAGAATGTGCTCGGTTTCTGCAACAATATTTACAATGCCGAGGGCGGAACGCATTTAACCGGATTTAAAACGACATTTACGACGGTTATGAATCAGTATGCAAGAGAAATCGGTATTTTAAAAGAGAAGGATACGAACTTTACGGGAGCTGATATCCGAAACGGGATGACAGCGATTATTTCGATCAAACATCCGGATCCTAGATTTGAAGGGCAGACAAAGACAAAACTGGACAATCCCGACGCGGCAAAAGCGGTCGGTAAAGTTGCGGGAGATGAAATTGTTCTTTATTTTGACCGTAACCTGGACGTTTTAAAAACGGTATTGTCAAGTGCGGAAAAGGCGGCGAAAATCCGTAAGACAGAAGAAAAGGCGAAAACGAATCTTTTGACGAAGCAAAAATATTCGTTTGACAGTAACGGAAAACTCGCAAACTGCGAGAGCAGAGATCCGAAAAAGTGCGAGATATTTATTGTTGAGGGAGATTCGGCGGGAGGTTCGGCAAAAACGGCCAGAAACAGAAACTTTCAGGCGATTCTTCCTATTCGCGGGAAAATATTAAACGTGGAGAAAGCAAGTATTGATAAAGTCCTTGCGAATGCAGAAATAAAAACGATGATCAATGCGTTCGGATGTGGATTTTCCGAAGGATACGGCAATGACTTCGATATTACAAAGCTTCGATACGATAAGATCATAATTATGGCAGATGCAGATGTAGACGGAGCTCATATTTCAACACTTTTGCTGACGCTGTTCTATCGGTTTATGCCGGAACTGATTTATGAGGGGCACGTGTATATTGCAATGCCGCCGCTTTATAAGGCAATGCCGAAAAGCGGAGAAGAGGAATATCTTTACGATGATAAGGCGCTTGAAAAATATCGAAGGACACACAAAGGACCGTTTACTCTTCAGAGGTATAAAGGGCTTGGAGAGATGGATGCAGAACAGTTGTGGGAAACAACACTTGATCCTAAAAGACGTCTTTTAAAGCTTGTTGAGATTGAAGATGCGAGAATGGCTTCCGGTGTGACTGAGATGCTTATGGGAACGGAAGTGCCTCCGCGGCGGGCATTCATCTATGAAAATGCGACAGAGGCGGAACTTGATATATAATCTGTATGACGAAACAGAGTCGACGTGATTTGTGTCAGAAAATGGATTTGCTTTGTGTCATATGAGCAAAATGAAATGAAGGAGACGAGAAATGAACAGTGAATCACAGATCATAAGAACGGAATATTCGGATCTTATGAAAAAATCATATATTGATTATGCGATGAGCGTAATTATTTCCAGGGCACTTCCGGATGTAAGAGACGGACTGAAGCCGGTTCAGCGCCGTACGCTTTATGATATGTACGAACTGGGAATCCGCTATGATAAGCCGTACAGAAAATGCGCGCGTATTGTCGGAGATACGATGGGTAAATATCATCCTCACGGCGACAGTTCGATCTACGAATCTCTTGTTGTTATGGCTCAGGAGTTTAAAAAAGGAATGGTACTTGTAGACGGTCACGGAAACTTCGGTTCGATAGAAGGTGACGGCGCTGCGGCAATGCGTTATACTGAGGCAAGACTGACGAAATTCACGCAGGAAGTCTGCCTTGCAGATCTAGATAAAGATGTGGTAGATTTCGGACCGAATTTTGACGAAACAGAAAAAGAACCGCTTGTACTTCCGATGCGTGTGCCAAACCTCCTCGTAAACGGAGCGGAAGGAATTGCGGTAGGTATGGCGACAAGTATACCGCCTCATAATCTCGGAGAAGTGATCGATGCGGTAAAGGCATATATTAAAAACGATTCGATCACTACAAAACAACTGATGAAATACATAAAAGGGCCTGATTTTCCGACAGGCGGAATTGTTGTTAATAAAGATGATCTGATCAATATATATGAAACGGGACAGGGAAAGATCAAAGTCCGGGGAAAAGTAGAGACAGAAGAATTAAAAGGCGGCAAAAAGCAGCTTGTGATCAGTGAGATCCCATACACGATGATCGGAGCGGGAATAGGGAAGTTTTTAAATGATGTAGCCGGTCTGGTAGAGACAAAGAAAACAACAGATATCACAGATATTTCAAACCAATCTTCCAAAGAAGGAATTCGGATTGTGTTGGAATTAAAAAAAGGCGCAGATGTAGAAAATCTAAAAAATATGCTTTATAAAAAGACGCGCCTTGAAGACACATTCGGCGTGAATATGCTTGCAGTTGCAGACGGAAGACCGGAAACACTCGGACTTAAGAAGATCATTGAGCATCATGTAGATTTTCGATTTGAACTGGCGACGAGAAAATACAAAACACTTCTTGCAAAAGAACAGGAAAAAAGTGAGGTGCAGGAGGGGTTGATCAAAGCATGTGATGTGATCGATCTTATTATTGAAATCCTTCGAGGCAGTAAATCTGTAAAAGATGCAAAAGCATGTCTTGTAAATGGCGTAACAGATAATATTAAGTTTAAATCTTCTATTTCCAAAAAGATGGCGGTGCTTTTACGCTTTACAGAACGTCAGGCTGCTGCCATCCTCGAGATGCGCTTATATCGCCTCATCGGTCTGGAAGTACAGGCTTTGATCGCGGAACATGAACAGACGGTGAAGAATATTGCGCGTTATGAAGATATTCTCAATAATTATGATTCTATGGCGCAAGTTATTGTGGAAGAACTTGAATCGTTTAAAGAAGAATATGCAAAAGCGCGCCGTACAGTCATTGAAAATGCTGAAGAAGCCGTTTTTGAAGAGAAGAAGATCGAAGAACAGGAAGTCGTATTTTTGATGGATCGGTTCGGATATGCAAGAATAGTAGACGTTGCCGTTTACGAAAGAAATAAGGAAGCGGCGGATAGTGAGAATAAGTATATTGTCCATTGTATGAACACGGGGAAAATATGTATTTTTACCAATAGCGGGAAAATGCACCAGGTGAAAGTAATTGATCTTCCTTATGGAAAATTCAGGGATAAAGGAGTTCCGATCGACAATGTCAGCAATTACTCCAGTTCTGATGAACAGATTGTCTCGGTATACGATTCCGAGCAGATGAGATTTGCCATGCTTTTGTTTTCAACGGCGCAGGGAATGGTAAAAAAAGTCAGCGGAAGTGAATTTCAGGTGGCAAAACGAACAATTCTGGCTACAAAACTTCAGGAAGAAGATTCTCTGGTCGATGTTCGGGTTGTTAATGAAAATAAGCATGTCGTTCTTCAGACAAAGAACGGGTACTTTTTGAGATTCCCGGCCACGGAAGTTCCTATAAAGAAAAAAGCTGCAGTCGGTGTCAGAGGTATCCGTCTTCAGAAAAAAGATGAACTGGAAAAGGTATATCTTTTTGAAGAAGGAACGGAAACAAAGATTCTATATAATGAAAAAGAGGTCTCCTTAAATCGATTGAAAACGGCGAAACGTGATGGAGCAGGAACAAAAGCAAGAAAATAGAGAAGAAGCCTTGCAATATAAAAAAAACAGTGCTATACTATGAAATAGTTACATAGAAATCCGGCAGAAGAGTGAACGAAAGTTCACTCTTCTTTGTTGCTATGCATACGACAAAAAATATCTTATAGATATTTTCAGTTGTAAATTCACGATAACAAAAGAAACATAAGCGGCAGATAGCTTCTGCCAAATGAGAAGAAAGGAAGTATAGCGTGTCAAAAAGAGAAGAATATGAACAGAAAACAGAAGAACTTTTAGAACCGATCGTGTCTGCACTTGGATTTGAACTGGTTGACGTAGAATATGTCAAGGAAGCCGGAACATGGTATCTTCGTGCGTATATCGATAAACCGGGCGGGATTACGGTAGATGACTGTGAGGCGGTCAGCAGAAAGTTTTCGGATATTCTCGATGAAAAAGATTATATCCCGGATTCTTATGTATTTGAGGTGAGCTCACCGGGGCTTGGCAGACCGTTAAAAAAAGAAAAAGATTTTAAGAGAAGTATCGGAGAAGAAGTAGAGATCCGTACTTACCGGGCAATCGATCGTCAGAAAGAATTTACCGGTATTTTGAAAGGGTTTGATGAAAACACTGTGACCATTATATATGAAGATGAAACAGAACAAGTATTTGACAGAGCAGAAATTGCATTGATTCGTCTTGCTTTGGATTTTTAAAATTTAGGAGGAAATGACAAAATGAACATAGAGTTAATGGAAGCGTTGACAATTCTTGAGAAAGAAAAAAATATCAGTAAAGATGTTATGATGGATGCGATTGAAAATTCGCTGATCAGCGCATGTAAGAATCATTTCGGAACATCGGATAACATTAAAGTAATCATGGATCGTGATACTTGCGATTATGCTGTATATGCAGAGAAAAATGTAGTAGAAGAGGTAGAAGATCCTGCGTTGGAGATCAGTCTCGAAGAAGCGGAAAAGCTGGATTCTGCATTACAGGTCGGCGATATCGCACAGATTCCGGTACACTCAAAAGAGTTTGGGCGTATTGCGACTCAGAATGCAAAGAACCTGATTCTTCAAAAAATAAGAGAAGAAGAAAGAAAAGTTGTATTTGACCAGTATTTTGAAAAAGAAAAAGATATTGTGACAGGTGTTGTTCAGCGATATGTCGGGAAAAATATCAGTATTAATCTTGGAAGAGCAGATGCAATGCTTACTGAGAACGAGCAGGTGAAAGGGGAACATTTTAAACCTACAGAACGTATTAAACTGTATGTAGTAGAAGTGAAAAATACTCCGAAAGGACCGAAGATACTTGTATCCCGTACACATCCCGAACTTGTGAAACGTCTTTTTGAAGCAGAGGTGGCAGAAGTAAGAGACGGTACAGTTGAAATTAAGAGCATTGCAAGAGAAGCAGGTTCCCGTACAAAAATGGCTGTATGGTCAAACGATCCGAATGTAGATCCCGTAGGCGCTTGTGTGGGAATGAACGGAGCACGAGTAAACGCAGTTGTTCAGGAACTTCGCGGTGAAAAAATCGATATTATCAACTGGGATGAGAATCCGGCGCTTCTGATAGAAAATTCACTTAGCCCTGCAAAAGTGATTTCTGTAATGGCAGATCCGGAAGAAAAAATCGCGAGTGTGATCGTTCCCGACTATCAGCTTTCACTTGCAATCGGAAAAGAAGGGCAGAATGCACGTCTTGCTGCAAGACTTACAGGATATAAGATTGATATTAAGAGCGAGACACAGGCGATAGAGGCAGGAGAACTTCCAGAAAATTATATGGAAGAGATGGGACTTGTCGGTGAAGAAGGTTATACAGGAGATTACGAGGAAGAGTATAACGAAGAATACAGTGAAGAGTCTTATGATGAAGCGGCAGAAGATCAGAACGAAGAGTCGGAAGAAATTGAATTTATCGAGACAGAGAATGAGTAATATCTAAAGGAGTGGGTTATTTGGCAGTTAATAAAAAAATTCCTATGCGTAAATGTGTAGGGTGTGGAGAAATGAAACCTAAAAAAGAATTGCTGCGAATACTCAGGACAGAAACCGGAGAATTCGTCGTGGATGCACTTGGAAAAGCAAACGGCAGAGGCGCTTATCTTTGCCGGAGCGTAGAATGCTTTCAGAAAGCTGTGAAAAACCGTGGATTGGAACGGTCGTTTAAGCAGGCAATACCGCCGGAAGTATATGAGAGAATGGAAAAGGAGATGGGAGAGCTTGAGTAAGAGAGATAAGGTCCTTTCCCTGATCGGACTGGCGATGAAGGCCGGAAAATGTGTAAGCGGCGAGACAATGACAGAAAGCGAGACGAAATCAGGAAAAGCGAAGTTTGTCATTGTCGCCGGTGACGCATCGGAGAACACGAAGAAAAAATTCGGGGATATGTGTAAGTTTTATAAAGTTCCATTTTGTTTCTACGGAGATAAAGATACCTTAGGGCATGCAATGGGAAAAGAGTTCCGTGCATCTCTGGCGATACTTGACGAAGGATTTGCAGATGGAATTCAAAGAGAGCTGAAAAACCGAGAGGATATTGCATAAGGAGGTAGTTTTAATATGACAAAAATGAGGGTACATGAACTTGCGAAAGAGCTTGGAATGGAAAATAAAGAGCTCATCGATTTGTTGCATAAGAAAAATGTGGAGGTGTCAAATCATATGAGTTCGATCGAGGACAATATAGCAGATGAGATCCGAAAAGAAAAAAACACAAGATCAGAAGGAAAGTCAGAGGGAGAAGAAGCTCCGAAAAAGAAAAATCTGGCATTTGTGATTCGTCCGCAAAACTCTAAAAACAGCAGTCGCATACAGGGAAAACGTCCGGCTCAAAAGTCTGCGCGTCCACAGCAGAGTGCGCGTCAAAACGAGGCAAAGGCAGCGACGACGCGTCCGGCATCACAGGGAGCACGTTCGGAAAAGTCAGGTGCAGAAAAGTCACAGGCTGCGCGGCCGGTTCCTGCTCAAACTGTAAAAGCCGAAACTGCTGCCGAACATTCAACTACAGAAAAACGACCGGGTACGCAAGCGCAGTCAGCAGCGGAAAAGCCGCAGGGAGTACGTCAGGAAAAGCAACAGCCGGCACGTGCGGAAAAACCGGTACAGGTACAGTCCGAAAAGGAGAAAAGAACAGAGAATGACCGTCCGGCAAGAGAAAATCGTGAAGCAAGACAGTCCAATGATCGTCCGGTAAGAGAAAACAGAGACGGAAAGCCGGTAAGAGACGGAAAACCGTCTGACAGACAAGGCAGATTCGATCGCGGATCCAATGATCGTTCGCGCCAGGAAAGACCACAGGGAAATCGTCAGTTCGGTGACGGAAGACAGAGCCGAGGCGGAGACAGAGACCGCAGACCGGGAGGACAAAATGGTCGATCTGACAGAGAGAAAAGAGAGTCACGAAGAGATGATGTGGCGGCACCGATCGTGGAGCAGCAGAAGAGCCAGCGTAATAAGGCGAAAGATAAAGAACGTGATAATAAGAAAAAAGAATACAGAGACGAAGCCTTTGACGGAAAAGGCAAAAAAGGCAAAAAACAAAAACAGGTAGCAGAAGTGAAAAGACCGCAGCCGAAAGAAGAGAAGAAAGAAGAAAAGATTAAACAGATTGTAATTCCGGAAGTTCTTACGATCAAAGAACTTGCAGATAAAATGAAGATTGTTCCTTCTGTTATCGTGAAAAAACTGTTCCTTCAAGGAAAAGTTGTAACAGTGAATCAGGAAATCGATTATGATACTGCAGAAGAGATCGCAATGGAATTTGAAGTTCTCTGCGAAAAAGAAGAAGTCGTAGATGTGATCGAAGAACTGTTAAAAGAGGAAGAGGAAGATGAAAATATGATGGTAAAACGTCCTCCGGTCGTATGTGTTATGGGACACGTTGACCATGGTAAAACATCTCTTCTTGATGCGATCCGTCACTCAAATGTGATCGATCGTGAAGCAGGTGGTATCACTCAGCATATCGGAGCATATGTTGTGGAAGCAAACGGAGAAAAAATTACGTTCCTCGACACGCCGGGACATGAGGCGTTTACGGCAATGCGTATGCGCGGTGCAAGCTCTACGGATATCGCCATTCTTGTCGTAGCGGCAGACGACGGAGTAATGCCTCAGACAGTAGAAGCAATCAATCATGCAAAAGCTGCCGGAATTGAAATTATTGTTGCAATCAATAAGATTGATAAACCAAGTGCAAATATCGAACGTGTGAAACAAGAACTGACAGAATATGAGTTGATTCCGGAAGATTGGGGCGGAAGTACGATTTTTGTTCCTGTATCCGCACATACAAAAGAAGGAATTCCGGAGCTTCTTGAAATGGTTCTTCTGACAGCAGAAGTTATGGAGTTAAAAGCAAATCCGAACCGTGCGGCAAGAGGTCTTGTGATCGAGGCGGAACTTGATAAAGGAAAAGGATCTGTTGCGACAGTTCTTGTTCAGAAAGGTACTCTTCATGTCGGAGATGCAATCGCGGCAGGAAGCGCACATGGTCGCGTTCGTGCGATGATGGACGATAAAGGCAGAAGGGTGAAAGAGGCAGGTCCGTCACAGCCGGTAGAGATTCTCGGATTAAATGATGTTCCAAATGCGGGAGAAGTGTTTGTCGGATGTGATTCCGAAAAGGATGCAAGAAGTTTTGCAGAGACGTTTATCGCTCAGAATAAAGTGAAACTTCTTGATGAGACAAAATCAAGAATGTCTCTTGATGATCTGTTCAGCCAGATACAGGAAGGCAATTTGAAAGAACTCAACATTATCGTAAAAGCAGATGTTCAAGGTTCAGTAGAAGCAATCAAACAGAGTCTTTTGAAACTTTCAAATGATGAAGTTGTAATCAAGATCATTCACGGTGGAGTAGGCGCAATCAATGAATCGGACGTCAGCCTTGCATCGGCTTCCAATGCGATCATTATCGGATTTAATGTACGTCCGGATGCGACGGCAAAAGAAATCGCCGATAGAGAAGGCGTTGATTTAAGACTTTACAGAGTCATTTATAATGCGATAGAAGATGTGGAAGCTGCAATGAAAGGAATGCTTGATCCGGTATTTGAGGAAAAAATTCTCGGTCACGCGGAAGTGCGTCAGACATTTAAAGCATCCGGAGTCGGAACGATTGCAGGATCTTATGTTCAGGACGGTATTTTTGAAAGAAACTGTTCTGTACGTCTTATCCGTGACGGAATCGTAGTATTTGACGGACCGCTGGCATCTTTGAAACGTTTTAAAGACGATGTAAAAGAAGTAAGAGCCGGATATGAATGTGGTTTTGTATTTGAAAATTATAATGATATCAAAGAAGGAGATCAGGTTGAAGCTTATAAAATGGTTGAGACTGAGAGAAAATAAATTTGATTCAAAAAAACCGAATGATTAGTTTCGCAGATGAAAAGAGGGAGCATTAATGAGAAAAAACAGCATAAAAAATACCCGTGTAAATGCGGAAGTTCAAAGAGAACTGAGCAATATACTGCGTGGCGGGATCAAAGATCCGAGAGTGTCGCCCATGACATCTGTGGTGGCAGTGGAAGTGGCGCCGGATCTGAAAACATGCAAAGCATATATCAGCGTACTCGGAGATGAAAAGGCACAGCAGGATACGATCAAAGGGCTGCAAAGCGCTGAAGGATTTATCCGTCGTGAGCTTGCCAGAACGATTAATATGAGAAACACTCCGGAGATTAAGTTTATTGTAGATCAGTCGATCGAATATGGCGTAAATATCAGCAAGAAGATCGACGAGGTTACAAAGGATCTGAAAGATGAGGCCGGTGATATTGATGAATAGTAAAAAAATTGATTTAAAAGAGCTGCTGAAAGAGAAGAAAAAAATTGCCCTGGGCGGACACGTCCGCCCGGATGGCGATTGCATCGGATCGGTAATGGGGTTATATCTTTATTTAAAACAAGAATATCCGCATATTCAGACAGACGTTTATCTGGAAAAAATACCTGAGACATTTCGTCTGATCAAAGGAACAGATGAAGTTCGTTCAGAAGTAAACAATAACGAAACGCCGTATGATCTGTTTATCTGTCTTGATTGTGCAGATCCGATGAGACTTGGATTTTCAAGTTCGGTCTTTGAAAACGCAAAAGAGACGGTTTGCATCGATCATCACATCAGCAACGAATCGTTTGCAGACTTGAACTATATTGTTCCGGATGCAAGTTCTACGTCTGAGCTTGTAGTTACTTTGCTCGATGAAGAGAAAATATCAAAAGAATCGGCAGAAGCTCTTTATATGGGAATTGCTCACGATACAGGTGTTTTCAGATATTCGTGCACATCGCCGGAAACGATGGAAAATGCGGCTAAACTGATGAGAAAAGGGATAAACGGAAACGCGATCATTGAGCAAACCTTTTACGAAAAAACATATGTGCAAAACCAGATTTTGGGAAGAGCGCTCCTTGAGAGTATGCTCATTATGGATCGTCAATGCGTTGTGTCGGTTATCCGCAAAAGTTCGATGGAATTTTTCCATGCAGAGCCGTCTGATCTGGAAGGGGTAGTAAGTATTCTCAGGCAGACAAAAGGTGTGGAAGTCGCTATCTTCTTACATGAGCTTGAACCTCAAAAATATAAAGTAAGCCTTCGTTCTAAACAATATATTGATGTGAGTGTAATCGCAAAACATTTCGGAGGCGGCGGACACATACGGGCGGCAGGTGTGACAATGACAGGATCTGCACATGACGTGATCAACAATATTACCGAGCAGATCGCCCGTCAGTTTGAAAAACTGGAAGAAAAATCAGTGATTCCGCAATGAAATAAGGACTAGAATCAGAAGTATGATAAACGGAATTTTAAATATTTACAAAGAAAAAGGTTATACATCGCATGATGTGGTGGCTCGTCTTCGGGGAATCTTCGGACAAAAGAAGATCGGTCATACCGGAACGCTTGACCCGGATGCGGAAGGAGTGCTTCCGGTATGTCTTGGACGGGCAACAAAAGTATGTGATCTGCTGACAGATAAAGATAAAACGTATGAAGCGGTGCTTTTGCTTGGAAAAGAAACAGATACTCAAGATATTACAGGGACTGTTTTAAAAGAATGTGATCCATCGGAAATCACTGAAGAAACAGCAAAAAAATGTATTGAAAGTTTTATAGGGGAATATGATCAGATTCCTCCTATGTATTCTGCACTAAAAGTAAATGGAAAAAAGCTTTATGAATTGGCTCGGGAAGGGAAAGTCGTAGAACGGAAAAGCAGAAAAGTACAGATTTATGACATTCGGATCAAGGAAATGAAACTTCCTCGCATACGGATGGAAGTTTCTTGTTCAAAGGGAACATATATCCGTACTTTATGTAATGATGTAGGAGAAGTTCTTGGCGTTGGCGGATGTATGGAATCACTGCTTCGTACAAAAGTCAGTCGGTTTGAGTTAAAAGACAGTATGAAGCTTGCAGATATTGAAAAGGCGAAGAATGAAGGAAGGACAGAAGAAATAATATTGCCTCTGGATGAAGTATTTGTCGAATATCCTAAGATAATCGTAACAGGACGCCAGGCTCAGTTGGCATATAACGGAAATCCTTTTCCGAAAGAGTCTGCGAAAAATTTGATTTTACCCGGAAAAGACGGAGGAGAGGATGATCTTTCCGACATTTTTTCTAGATATAAAAAATATAGAGTATACGATGAGCAGGGACGGTTTATCGCTATATACTCTTATCAAAAACAAAGGCAGTTATTCAGAATCGAAAAAATGTTTTTCGATCCTGATGGAAAATAGAAAAATTCGTTTCAAATTATGTAAATGAGATGAGAATGATATGAAGCGGATAAAAGGAAGAGTAGATCATGGAGTACATCACGGGGATTGAGCAATATGCAGGAATAGAAAAGACAGCGTTAACTCTCGGCAAGTTTGACGGTCTTCATAAAGGACATCAAAAACTGATCGATAAAATATGCGCTTATTCGGGAGAAAATTGTAAAAGCGTCCTCTGTGCTTTCGATATGCACCGGGAGTCGTTAATGACAAAGCAGGAGAGGCGGAGTCATCTTGAAGGGAAAATCGATTGTTTGATCGAATATCCTTTTACGAAAGAACTGCGTGAAATGGAAGCGGAAGTGTTTATTAAGAACATCTTGTGCGAAAAACTTCATGCGGCGCATATTGTTGTAGGAACAGACTTTGCTTTTGGTCATGAAAAACGAGGAAATACAGAAATGTTGAAAATGTTTTCCGAAAAAGGGGGATATACGCTGGATGTCATCGAAAAAGAACGATATGATCAGATCGTGATCAGCAGTACTTATATCAGAGATGTCCTTTCACAAGGCAATGTAACTCTTGCGGCAGAGCTTCTCGGATATCGGTATGGAGTAACCGGAATTGTTCGGCATGGCAGACAACTGGGGCGGACGCTCGGCTTTCCTACAATGAATGTCGAGCCTGAAGAAAAAAAAATACTGCCAAGATTCGGAGTGTATGTCTGCCGTATCAATATAGACGGAAAATGGTACAACGGCATTGGAAACGTAGGGGTGAAGCCGACAGTTACGGAAGAACACAAGCGTCTTGTCGAAGTATTTGTTTATGATTATGAAGGAGATGCATACGGGAAAGAAATTACGGTGGAATTTTGTGATTTTGAAAGACCCGAGATAAGATTTTCTTCTGTGAACGAATTAAAAAAACAAGTGGCGAAAGATCTCCGTTATGGAAAAGACTACTTTAAGGCTTCAAAAGAAATCTAAAATAAATTCTTTACATTGTAAGTGGCATATGATATACTACTTGAGGTTAGAAAACCAGCCGATGTTCGGTAATCGGATCACTCCGACCGTTACTTAATATCAGGCGTTTATAAAAGTATTTAAGGAGGAGTTACAACATGATCGCAAAGGACAAAAAGCAGGCAATCATCAAAGAGTATGGAAGAAGCGAAGGTGATACAGGATCACCGGAAGTACAGATCGCAATTCTTACAGCAAGAATCAACGAACTGACAGATCACTTCAAAGCAAACCCGAAAGATCACCACTCAAGAAGAGGTCTTCTTAAGATGGTAGGACAGAGAAGAGGTCTTCTTGCATATCTTAAAAAAGTAGATATTGAAAGATATCGTGCATTGATTGAGAAACTCGGACTCAGAAAATAGTCAGAGGTTTCAATGTAAGCAAAAAAGGGGCAGATTTGATCTGTTCCTTTTTTATATGACGGAAAGTCTAATTCCTTGTCTGGAAGGATCTTGGTGTGTACGACCGTTTTAGAAAAAGACCCAATACAGAGGAATCATCCTCCGTACTGAGTCTCAATTTTTAATTTGGGCGGGATGAGGGCGATTGGGAAATTTTGCCTCTACTACGCTATCTCAACTTGCCCTTAATTATTATTCTGCAACGTCTCTGATGCTGAAGCTGAATCTTCCCATTTTGTCTTTTCCAAGGCAAACAGCTTTTACAACATCTCCGAGAGAGAGTACATCTTCAACTTTATTTACACGTTCTTTAGCGATTTTTGAGATATGAACGAGACCTTCTTTTCCCGGTGCAAACTCAAGAAAAGCGCCAAATTCTTTAATACTTATAACTTTTCCTTCAAAGACCTGACCTGCTTCAAAGTCGGTTACGATCGTGTGTATGATCTTCGCAGCTTTTTCCATTGCTGTTTTTTCTGTACCACAAATGGAAACGGAACCTTCATCATCAATGTCAATCTTCACACCTGTCTGTTCGATGATTGCGTTAATCGTTTTTCCGCGCTGTCCTACAACATCGCCGATCTTTTGCGGATCGATCTGCATCTGAATGATCTTAGGTGCAAATTCACCGACTTCTGCTCTTGGCTCAGAAATTGCCTTATTCATGATTTCGTCAATGATATAGGTTCTGGCTTTCTTTGTCGCAGAAATTGCCTCTTCAATGATCGGTCTTGTAAGTCCGTGAATCTTAATATCCATTTGAATAGCTGTAATACCTTTATGTGTACCGGCTACTTTAAAGTCCATATCTCCGAAGAAGTCTTCCAGTCCCTGGATATCGGTAAGAACAAGATAGTCATCGTCTGTATCTCCAGTTACAAGACCTGCGGAAATACCGGCTACTGCAGCTTTGATCGGTACTCCGGCTGTCATAAGCGACATACTGGATGCGCATACGCTTGCCTGTGAAGTAGAGCCGTTTGATTCAAATGTTTCAGATACTGTACGGATGGCATATGGAAATTCGGCTTCGCTTGGAAGTACCGGGAGAAGAGCTCTTTCTGCCAGCGCACCATGTCCGATCTCACGTCTTCCAGGTCCTCTTGACGGTTTTGTTTCACCTACAGAATATGAAGGGAAATTATAATGGTGCATATATCGCTTAGTCGTTTCTGATTCATCAAGACCGTCAAGTCTTTGTGCTTCAGACAAAGGCGCCAGTGTCGTTACCGTACAAATCTGGGTCTGTCCTCTTGTAAACATTGCAGAACCATGGACTCTTGGAAGAAGATCCACTTCTGCTGCAAGAGGTCTGATCTGATCGATAGCGCGTCCGTCCGGACGTTTGTGATCTTTTAAGATCATTTTTCTTACAGTTTTTTTCTGATATTGGTAAATGGCTTCGCCAAGGAGAGAGAGCCATTCTTCATTATCTATAAATGCTTCTTCTAATTTTTCTGTAATCTGACGAATATTGTCTTCTCTTATCTGCTTTTCGTCTGTAAATACAGCTTGTTCCATTTCGGCAGGCGGTACGATTTCTTTGATTGCGTCAAACAGTTCTTCGGGAATCGCACAGCTTTCATACTCATGTTTCGGCTTTCCGCATTCTGCAACGATCGTATCGAAAAAAGCAATGACTTTCTGGTTTAATTCATGTGCTGCAAAAATTGCTTCGATCATGCGGTCTTCCGGAACTTCGTTCGCTCCGGCTTCGATCATAATCACTTTTTCTTTTGTAGAAGCAACCGTAAGTGCGAGATCAGAAACTTCTCTTTGAGCTGCCGTCGGGTTAAACACAAACTCTCCGTCAATGAGTCCGACCTGTGTTGTAGATATCGGGCCGTCAAACGGAATATCGGAAATACTTGTCGCAAGAGAAGCTCCAAGCATTGCGGTAAGTTCCGGGCTGCAGTCCTGATCTACTGACATTACAAGGTTTTCCAAAGTTACGTCATTTCGATAATCTTTCGGGAAAAGAGGGCGCATCGGACGGTCGATAACTCGGTCGGTTAAAATTGCGTTTTCGGATGCTTTCCCTTCTCTTTTATTAAATCCTCCCGGGATTTTTCCGACAGCGTAAAGTCTTTCGTTATATTCAACACTAAGAGGGAAAAAATCAATTCCGTCTCTTGGCTTTTCAGATGCCGTTGATGTACACAAAACAGTTGTGTCTCCGTAATGCATCAGAACAGCGCCGTTTGCCTGTTTGGCAACTCTGTCTACATCTACACGCAGTGTTCTGCCTGCAAGTTCCATTTCATACATTTTGTACATGTTATTCTCCTTTTCAATCTATGTTGTCATCAATCGTGAACGGTTTTTACAAATGTCCCGAAACTACTGAAAAACATATTTTACGAAAAATATATTTTTCAGTGGTCTCGGATACTTTGAACTGTCCATAATCTTATTTATTATATCATACAGTGATAACTTAGGCAATTATTTTGAAAGTCGAAAAGGAATATGTTATATATTTTTTTAAAATGTTCAGACTATAATAAGAGATAAAAACAGGAGATGAGTCCGGAAGATGAAAATGAAAAAATTAAGTGAATATTTGTTTATGGGAGCGTTGGGAGGAACGCTTTATTATATGATAGAAATTATTTTCAGAGGATATTCTCATTGGTCGATGTTTTTGTTGGGCGGAATCTGTTTTATATTTTTCGCACAACAAGGGTTATGGACGAAGTGGAGAGAGCCTCTCTGGAAACAAGTCCTTTGGTGTACGGCGTTTGTAGTATCTGCTGAATTTATCACAGGGATCATAGTAAATAAAGTTATGGGATGGAATGTCTGGGATTATACAGATCAGCCGTTTCACCTTATGGGGCAGATCTGCTTTCCGTTCGCTGTTCTTTTTTCGGGACTATGTACATTCGGGATTATTATAAGCGGATATCTGCTTTGCTATTTATACAGAGAAATAAAGCCGGGTTTTCATATTCTATAAATTTATATTGCTGTCAAAATGAACTGATGCCGATTTTTGCTCATTAGAATTCTTGATGTTGAACGCATTGTCTAAAAATGCTATACTACCATAGAATAAGAGCGTAGTGGTACTATGTTTAAAACTGTTATTTTTATGTACAAAGGAGTAGGAATGTGGCTGAATTAACACCAATGATGAAGCAGTATATGGAGACAAAGTCTCAATATCAAGACTGCATTCTATTTTATAGATTGGGTGATTTCTATGAAATGTTTTTTGAAGATGCCCTGACTGCATCAAGGGAGTTGGAAATCACTTTAACCGGGAAAAACTGCGGGCAGGAAGAAAAGGCGCCTATGTGCGGAGTTCCGTATCATGCCGTAGAAGGATATTTAAACAGACTTGTTGCCAAAGGCTATAAAGTGGCAATCTGCGAACAGGTAGAAGATCCGAAAACGACGAAAGGAATCGTTAAAAGGGAAGTTGTACGTATCGTAACCCCGGGAACAAATCTTGATACACAAGCGTTGGACGAAACAAAGAACAACTATATTATGTGTATTGTATATATTGCAGACAGGTACGGCGTTTCTGTTGCCGATATTTCGACGGGAGATTATTTTGTAACGGAGATTCCGGACAGTGCGAAATTATTAGATGAAATCTATCGATTCTCACCGTCGGAGATTATATGCAATGAAGCGTTTTATATGAGCGGCGTCGACATGGACGGAATGAAAGATCGGCTTGGAATTACGATTTATTCGCTTGAATCATGGTATTTTGACGATGAAGTATGCCGTAAAAAACTTTTGGAACATTTTGAGGTTTCCTCGTTTGCCGGACTTGGACTTGCAGATTATGATTGCGGAATCATCAGCGCCGGAGCTCTTCTGCAGTATCTGTTGGAAACACAGAAAAACTCGCTTTCAAATCTGACACATATTACGCCTTATGCCGCAGGCAAGTTTATGATGATCGACAGTTCGACAAGAAGAAATCTTGAACTTTGCGAAACTCTCCGTGAAAAACAAAAAAGGGGATCTCTTCTGTGGGTTCTCGATAAAACAAAGACAGCAATGGGAGCTCGTACATTGAGAAAATATGTGGAGCAGCCGCTGATCGATAAGACAGAGATTATTCGTCGTCTGGATGCAGTACAGGAATTGAAAGAACAGGCGATTTCTCGTGAAGAAATCAGAGAATATCTGTCTCCTGTGTATGATTTGGAACGACTGATCACAAAGATAGCGTACGGATCTGCCAATCCAAGAGACCTGACTGCCTTTAGAAGTTCTCTGGAGATGCTTCCCGCACTTTTGTATATATTGCAAGAAATGAAAGCAGAACTTTTAAAAGATCTTGCTGTTGATCTTGATCCTCTTGAAGATCTCTGTATACTTGTAAAAAAAGCAATCCGGGAAGATCCTCCCATTGCGATGAAAGAAGGAAATATTATTAATGACGGTTATAACGAAGAAGTTGATAAGCTGCGCCGCGCAAAGTCCGATGGAAAAGACTGGTTGGCAAAGCTTGAAAATGACGAGCGTGAAAAGACCGGGATTAAAAATCTAAAGATTAAGTACAATAAAGTATTCGGATATTATTTAGAGGTGACAAACTCTTACAAAGAAATGGTTCCGGAATATTATACACGGAAACAGACATTGGCAAATGCAGAAAGATATATTACTCCCGAGCTGAAAGAATTAGAAGACATGATACTTGGAGCGGAGGACAAACTTTATGCATTGGAATATGAACTGTACAGTGAAGTAAGAGATTTGATTGCAAGTCAGATAGAGCGTATCCAAAAAACCGCTAAAGCAGTAGCGGCGCTTGACGCCTTTGCTTCCCTTGCTCTCGTTGCGGAACGCAATAACTATGTTCGGCCTAAGATCAACGAAAAAGGAGTAATTGATATAAAAGAAGGACGTCACCCTGTTGTAGAGCGGATGATCCCGAATGAAATGTTTATTTCAAACGATACATATCTTGATGATAAAAAACACCGGATTTCTATTATTACAGGACCGAATATGGCAGGAAAATCGACGTATATGCGTCAAACGGCGCTCATTGCTCTTATGGCGCAGATCGGCTCGTTTGTACCTGCCAAAAGCGCTAATATCGGTCTTTCAGACCGTATTTTCACAAGAGTCGGAGCCTCGGACGATCTTGCTTCCGGTCAGAGTACATTTATGGTTGAAATGACGGAAGTTGCAAATATTCTTAGAAACGCTACGTCAAAAAGCCTGTTGATTCTTGATGAAATCGGGAGAGGCACAAGTACGTTTGACGGATTGTCGATTGCCTGGGCGGTGATCGAATATATAAGCGACAGCAGACTTTTAGGTGCAAAAACGCTGTTCGCAACACATTATCATGAACTGACAGAACTGGAAGGAAAAATCGATAATGTAAACAATTACTGTATCGCGGTAAAAGAAAAAGGTGATGACATTGTATTTTTACGAAAGATTGTCAAAGGCGGAGCAGATAAAAGTTACGGAATTCAAGTTGCAAAACTTGCAGGTGTTCCGGAGCTTGTGATCGGCCGCGCAAAAGAGATTGTAGAAGAGCTAAGTGATGAAGATATTACGGCAAGAGTAAGTGAGATTGCGTCAAAAGAACGTGTCGTAAAAAAGAAACCGAAAGTAAAAAAATACGATGATGTAGATATTGCGCAGATGTCGCTCTTTGACACAGTAAAAGATGACGATGTTCTTGAAGAATTGAAAAATCTTGACGTTGGAAATATGACTCCGATCGATGCTCTTAATACGATATACAGATTACAGAATAAATTAAAGAACCGTTGGTAAAGTTGATAAAATCAAAAAGAAAAGGAGCAGTCATGCCTCATATTCAAGTTTTAGATCAGATAACGATTGATAAGATCGCAGCCGGGGAAGTTATTGAAAGACCCGCGTCTATTGTGAAAGAACTGGTTGAAAATGCGATTGATGCGAAAGCCACCTCTGTTACAGTCGAAATTAAAGACGGAGGAATTTCATTTATCCGTGTTACAGATAATGGATGCGGGATTGAAGCAGATGAAGTAAGATGTGCTTTTTTGCGCCATTCAACTAGTAAGATCCGTACAGCGGAAGAACTTGTATCCATACATTCTCTCGGATTTCGTGGGGAGGCTTTGTCGAGTATTGCCGCGGTAACAAGAACAGAAGTTATCACAAAAACAGAGGAAGGACAAAGTGGAATAAAATATGTCATAGAAGGCGGAAAAGAGACTGCATTGGAAGAGACAGGAGCTCCCAACGGAACGACTTTTCTTATTCATCAGTTATTTTATAATATACCCGCGAGGCGAAAATTTTTAAAAACACCGGTGACAGAGGCGGGGCATGTGCAGGATCTGTTGATCCATCTGGCGCTGTCACATCCGGAAGTTTCATTTTTATTTATCAATAACGGACAAGAAAAACTTCGGACGTCAGGAAACGGAAAACTAAAAGATGTGATTTATAATGTATATGGACGCGAAGTGACGTCGAATCTTTTGGAACTTGATTATAAAAAAGACGGTCTTTCTATTTCCGGATTTTTAGGTAAACCGGTCATCACCCGAGGAAACCGGAATTTTGAAAATTTCTTTGTGAACGGGCGTTATGTAAAAAGTGCAATGCTCTCTAAGTCGCTGGAAGACGCTTATAAAGATTTTACGATGCAGCATAAATTTCCGTTTGCTGTTCTTCATTTCCAGGTAGAAGGGGATCTTATTGACGTAAATGTTCACCCGACGAAAATGGAGCTTCGTTTTCAACGTCAGCAGGAAGTTTACAATACAATGTACGAAGCTGTTCACAGAAGGCTTCTTGAACCTGAATTGATTCAAACAGCTACAGTTCCGGATCCGGCAGATGCAGCTCAAAAGAAAAAAGAAAGTCCGTTTTTGCTGAAACCCAAATCTATAGAAAATACAAAATATGATCCAATAGAAAAAATCCGGGAAAAGATGCAGGAAAGAGAACCGGAGCAAGTACGGGAGAAAGCGCAGGAAACGAAACCGGAGCAAGTACGGGAAAAAGTACAGGATGAAGAACAGGGGCAAGCCCGGAAACAGACGTCTGCTATCGAGGCAGATAAAGAATCTGTTTTGCAGTCTGAACCTCAAATTCATGATGAAGATTATTTTATAAGGAAAATGCGGGAAAGGGTGAAGGCATATCATGAACGCTCCTCGTCTGCAGAAGTTTTAGACCGTGGGGAAATTTATCGTCCGCAGCAACAGGCAGAACGAATCCGGGAAGCTGCTGCATATCGGGCAAAAGAGGCAGACAAGACTCCGAAGCAGATGGATCTGTTTGAAGAAAATTTCTTGAAGCGTGAAGTGAAGGCAGAATACACATTGATCGGTCAGGTGTTCGATACATACTGGCTTGTACAATTCCAAGACAGTCTTTATATTATAGATCAGCATGCCGCGCATGAAAGAGTGATGTATGAGAGAACTTTAAAAGAGATGAAATCCAGGGAATATACATCTCAGTATTTAAGCCCTCCGATCATTTTATCGCTTTCGATGCAGGAAGCTCAGCTTTTGGAGGAGCATATAGATCGTTTTACGAGAATCGGTTTTGAAATCGAACATTTTGGAGGAGAAGAATATGCTGTCAGGGCAGTGCCGGATAATTTGTTCGGTATCGCAAAAAAAGAACTTCTTATGGAGATGATCGACGATCTGGCAGATGGGATAAACACATCTATGACTCCTGATTTGATTGATGAAAAGGTAGCGTCTATGTCTTGTAAGGCGGCGGTAAAAGGCAATAACCGTTTATCGGCAAAAGAAGTAGACGCTCTGATCGGTGAATTACTTACTTTAGATAATCCGTATCATTGTCCCCACGGAAGACCGACGATCATTGCCATGACGAAACGAGAATTAGAGAAGAAGTTTAAGAGGATTGTATAAATGAAAAAACCACTGATTATTTTGGCCGGACCTACAGCGGTCGGAAAAACAAAAGCATCTATAGGGCTTGCAAAAAGAATAGGGGCAGAAATTATTTCGGCAGATTCTATGCAGGTATATAAACATATGGATATCGGTTCGGCAAAGATTACGCGCAGTGAAATGAGCGGGATTTCGCATCACTTGATTGATATTCTCGAGCCGGAAGAGGAATTTAATGTTGTTCGTTTTCAGAAGATGGCTCTTGAGGAAATGGAACAGATTTATGAAAAGGGAAAAATTCCTTTGATTGTAGGAGGAACCGGTTTTTATATCCAATCGGTTCTTTATAATATTGATTTTACGGAAAATGATTCTCCAAATGATTATCGGAAAAAACTGGAGATTCTCGCAAAGGAAAAAGGGGCAGAATACTTGCATACAATGTTGACGGAAGTAGATCCTAAGTCGGCATTGCAGATTCATACAAATAATATAAAACGGACAATACGTGCGCTTGAATTTTATCATCAGACAGGAATGAAAATATCCGAACATAATGAAGCGGAAAGAGAAAAGGAATCTCCGTATCAATATGCATATTTTGTTTTGACAGACGACAGAGCAAAACTGTATGAACGTATTGACCGACGCGTAGATCTTATGATGGAATCAGGTTTAGAAGAGGAAGTTCGTTTCTTAAAAGACCGAGGCGTGAGTTCAACTTCTACAGCGATGCAGGGACTTGGGTATAAAGAATTGTATGCATATATGAACGGAGAGTATTCATTGGAAGAGGCGGTACGTATTATAAAACGCGATACAAGACATTTTGCCAAGCGCCAGCTTACATGGTTTAAGCGAGAAAAGGATGTCACATGGATAGATCGTGCCGTTATCGGAGACGACGAGGAACATATTCTTGATTTTATGATCGAAGAGTTGAGAAAAAAGCAGATTTTAGTATAAAATATAAAACCAACAAAATAATGGATCAATATAACGAAAACTTTACAAGATTAAAGAGAAAAACTAATAAAAAAAGAGGAAAATATATATGAGTAATACAGAAACAAAAACGATATACCGACAGTTGGGAATTTCAGAAGATGTGTGGATATATGGGCAGAAGATAGAGGAAGGTCTGAAAGAACGATTTGCAGAATTCGACAGTAATGCAGAATATAATCAACTGAAGGTGATCTCTGCCATGCAGCAATGCCGGGTAAATGAAAGCTGCTTTAATTATGCAAGTGGATACGGTTATAACGATCAAGGACGCGATACGCTGGAAGAAGTATATGCGGCGGCATTTCATACAGAAGCGGCTCTTGTGCGTCCGCAGATTACATGCGGTACACATGCACTTGCACTTGCGTTATCGGCAAACTTAAGACCCGGTGATGAATTGTTATCTCCTGTAGGGAAACCCTACGATACACTGGAAGAAGTAATCGGCATTCGCCAGTCTAAAGGATCTCTCGCAGAATATGGAGTGACATATAAACAGGTCGATCTGTTGGAAGACGGTTATTTTGATTATCCGGCAATCGAAAAAGCATTAAACGAAAGAACAAAGCTTGTGACGATCCAGCGTTCAAAAGGATATCAGACACGTCCGAGTTATTCTGTAGAAAAAATAGGAGAACTGATTGCATTTATAAAAAAGAAAAGACCGGATGTTATTTGTATGGTAGATAACTGCTACGGAGAATTTGTAGAACGGATCGAACCAAGCGATGTAGGTGCAGATATGATTGTCGGTTCATTGATTAAAAATCCCGGCGGCGGTCTTGCACCGATCGGAGGATATGTGGCAGGCAAAAAAGAACTTATCGAAAACTGTGCGTATAGATTGACATCCCCCGGATTAGGGAAAGAAGTGGGAGCGTCTCTCGGAGTGATGCAGTCTTTTTATCAAGGATTTTTTATGGCGCCGACAGTTGTATGCGGAGCGCTTAAAGGAGCTGTTTTTGCAGCGAATATTTATGAAAAACTCGGGTATTCGGTTGTTCCAAATGCAAGCGAGAGCCGTCATGATATTATTCAGGCAGTTACGTTTGGCAGTGCAGATGGAGTGATTGCATTTTGCCAGGGAATTCAGGCAGCGGCTCCGGTAGACAGTTATGTAACTCCCGAACCTTGGGCAATGCCGGGATACGACAGTGAAGTCATCATGGCTGCCGGAGCATTTGTACAAGGGTCCTCGATTGAACTATCTGCAGATGGTCCGATCAAACCTCCCTATGCCGTTTATTTTCAAGGCGGTCTTACATGGCAGCATGCGAAGCTGGGCATTTTAAAATCTCTTCAAAGTTTGATTGATGCAGGAGTTATTGACAGATCCAAACTTCAGTCGCTTTAAAACAGTGTTTTGATGCTTAGAAAAGAAAAGGATTTATATTATGAGAAAAGTAGCGATAATCGGGGCGGGAGCAGCCGGGATGACGGCAGCGATCACAGCAGCTTCAAACGGGGCAGAAGTAGTTGTATTGGAACATATGGACCGCGTCGGGAAAAAAATTCTTTCGACAGGGAACGGACGATGCAATTTTACAAATACTTATCAGGATCGAAGCTGTTATCACTCTGATAACGAATCATTTCCATGGAAGATCATTGAGAAATTTAATGCAGAGCAGATTATAAAATTGTTCGAAGAACTCGGCGTTTATGCGAAAAACAGAAATGGATACATGTATCCCTATTCGGATCAGGCATCGTCTGTAACTGAGGCTTTGAAAATGGAATTAGAGCGTCTGCAAATCGATGTAAGACTTCAAACAGAATGCACGGATATTTTCCCTCGTAAAAAGGGGTTTACTCTTCAGATTGTTAAAGACGGGAAAAAGGGGAAAATATATGCGGATCATGTAATCCTGTGTACGGGATCCAGAGCTTTCCCTGCCAGCGGATCCGATGGTTCCGGTTATGATCTGGCAAAAAAACTCGGACATAAAATAATTCCTGTTCTTCCTGCTCTTGTACAATTAAGATGTGAAGAAAAATTTTTTAAATCAATCGCAGGAGTAAGAGTTCAGGGAACTGTTTCGATATGGTCGGAAAATCAATGTCTGGCAAAAGATACGGGAGAATTACAACTGACCAATTATGGCATATCAGGTATTCCTGTATTTCAAGTGAGCAGATATGCGGCGATTGCATTATATAAAAAGAAAAAAGTTCAGGCGATTCTTGATTTTATGCCGGAATTTTCGGAAGATGAGCTGGAAAAGTTTTTAATAAAACGGGCGAAAATGCGTCCGTATAAGAGAGCAGATCAATTTTTCACAGGGTTATCTAATAAAAAGTTGTCCGATCTTTGGGTGAAAGAAGCAGGGATTTCAAAAGAGAAAAAAGTCGGAGTGTTTGCAGAAAAAGAAATTCAGCAGCTTGTCCGTTTAATCAAGAATTTTAAAGTGATTGTAACAGAAACAAATTCTTATGAGCAGGCACAGGTTTGCCGAGGAGGTATCGATACAAAGGACGTTCATCCTGATACTTTAGAATCGCGTTATGTTCCGGGACTTTATTTTGCAGGAGAAATACTCGACGTAGATGGCATGTGCGGTGGATATAATCTGACATGGGCATGGGCGAGCGGTGCAGTCAGCGGAAGAGAAGCAAGTTTTTAGAAAACCTGATTAAAAACCAAAAAGAGAAGTATCCAAAATCTTTAAATACAGGATACTTCTCTTTTTGTCTTATGATTTTTTCGGTACTTTATATTCGGAAGTTATGAGAAAAATCTCATCACAGCAATAACTTTACCTAAAATAGTAACATTCTTTACAATGATCGGATCCATAAAATCATTTTCAGGCTGGAGACGAAAAACTCCTTCTTCCTTATAAAATGTTTTTACGGTTGCTCCGTCCTCGATCAACGCAACGACCATATCTCCATTAGAAGCTGTGGAATCTTCTTCCACAAGAACCATATCGCCGTCAAGTATACCGGCATTGATCATACTTTCTCCTTTTACCTTTAAAAAAAATGTCTGTTTATTCGGCATACGATCAGCGGGAACCGGCCAGTAATCTTCAATGTTTTCCTGAGCCAGAATCGGTTCTCCTGCGGCAACTTGCCCGATAATCGGTACATGAACCATTTCACGCCGCGTCAGGTTGAACATATCGTCCAAAATTTCGATCGCACGGGGTTTTGTCGGATCGCGCCGAATATAACCGTTTTTTTCTAATGTTTCAAGATGTGAATGAACAGAAGAAGTAGACTTTAAATTTACAGCTTCGCATATTTCCCGAACAGCAGGCGGAAACCCCCGTTGAAGAATCTGTGATTTAATATATTCTAAAATTTCCTGTTGTTTTTTACTTATTTTTCCTTGTGACATAGTTTCCTCCGATATTATAGTCCGTTTATTTTATTAAAATAATGGTAACACAACGAAGAACAAAAAGCAAACATTTGTTGCGAAAATATGTTCGATTTCCGTGTTGACAAACATTTGTTCTTATTGTATAATCCAAATATAGAACATAAGTTCGCGGAACAAATATTCGAATCGAAGAATACATGTATACATTTTTCTTGCAGACTGAATATTACAAAATAATAAGAGAAAACAAAGTGTAAAAATAAGCAGAGATAAAGGGGATACTATTATGAAGGGAAAAAGAAATGAAAAAAGATCAAAAAAATCGGCTATATTAAAACAACATGCTCGTAATTTATTCGTGGGAGTTGTTATTGTTTTATTTGTAAGTATGTCGTTTAGTGCATTTTTTGTTTCCGCAAAGGAAAAGGATACGCCGGATCACGAAAGTACTTATATCTATTATAAAAGTATTAAGATTGAAAAAGGCGATACTTTGTGGGATATCGCAAATGAAAATCTTCCTGAAAAATATAGTTCGACAGAAGAATATGTTAAAGTTCTTAAGGAGATAAACGGACTTTCTTCTGATAAAATTTATTCGGGAGAAAATCTTATGATTATGTATATGACTGAATGATATGTTTAAATCGGTATCAATATACACCCTATGTATTGATATATACACTCCAACCGACAGCCGTGAGAAATAGAAGTAATACTCATTTTTATCGGCTGTCTTATAATATAGATCAATCTATACGACAAATACTGATTTTTCCAAAAGATATGGACGTAAAGATATACATTTGATATAATATGTATATCCGAATAAATAAAGGAGGAATATAATTATGGCAAATAAGGAAAATACTTCAGATGAAGGTTTACGTGTAAGTTATGATGTAAAAACATATCATGAACAAAAATATATCGATTATACATTACGGCTAAGGGAAATATTAAAAACATTACCATCGTTTGCGAAAGATTATTTCAGAGCTATAGAGCCAACGACATCCGCTAACACACGAATTTCCTACGCATACGATATTCGTGTGTTTTTCCGTTTTTTAATGGAAAATAATCCGGTTTATAAAAACTATACGATCGATCAGTTTACATTGGCAGATATAGAAAATCTTGAACCGGTTGATATTGAGGAATACCAAGAATATTTAAAAGTATATAAAAATGATGAAAAGCAAGTTACAAATACAGAAAAAGGACTTGCAAGAAAAATGTCAGCGCTTCGTAGCTTTTATGGATATTATTTTAAACGTCAGGCAATATCGAAAAACCCGACTCTTCTTGTAGATATGCCTAAACTTCACGAAAAGGCAATTATTCGTCTTGATGCGGATGAAGTTGTCCGATTGCTTGATTATGTTGATCATGGAGGCGATCATTTAACCGGACAGAAAAAGGCTTATTTTGAGAAAACGAGAAACAGAGATCTTGCTATATTAACTTTACTTTTAGGAACGGGCATTCGTGTTTCGGAATGCGTGGGGCTGGATATCAATGATGTGGATTTTGAAAATAATGGAATCAAAGTGATGCGAAAAGGCGGAAATGAAATGATTGTATATTTTGGCGAAGAAGTGGAAAATGCACTAAAGACATATATGTATACAACACGGAGAACTACTCTCCCGCTTCCGGGGCATGAAAATGCGCTTTTCTTATCTACTCAGCGAAAACGTATGGGCGTTCAAGCTATTGAGAATATGGTAAAAAAATATGCCCGGGAAGTAACGCCTAACAAGAAAATAACTCCTCATAAGCTTAGAAGTACCTACGGTACCTCCCTTTATAAAGAAACAGGAGATATTTATCTTGTTGCCGATGTTCTCGGACATAAAGATGTAAATACAACGAAAAAGCATTATGCAGCCATTGATGAAGACAGACGCCGGCAGGCTGCAAACATAGTGAAACTTCGCGAGGTATAAGTATTTATTTTGAATTCCATTGACCGATCACTTCATTTACAGTAGAGACGGTAACGAATACTTTCTGCCCACATGAATGAAGATAATTTAAAAGTGTACGATATTCTTGTTGTGTGATAATTGTGATCAATTCGGTTCTGTGTGTTTCGTCATAAGCGCCTTGAGCTGTATATAAAGTTGCTCCGCGATTTAGATCATGAATAATATATTGTTGGATCGGACGGTAATCATCTGCAATAATACATACGCGTTTTCGTTTTTTAAAGCCGTCAATAAAATAGTCTACTGCTGCTCCGTTTGCATATGTTCCGAGAAGACTGATAATAAGTGTCGGTATATCGTAAACAAATATAGAAGTCATTGCAGTGATAAGCCCGGAAATTGTCAGTGCTTTTCCTATTTCAATATGTGTAAACTTATTCAGCATCTTTGCCACAATATCTAATCCTCCGGAAGATGCGTTTACATGGAACAGTAATGCCTGACCAAGAGCAATCAGCAGAACATAAATTACGAGATCGATTACCTGTTCATTGGTAATCGATTTGTCAAGTGGTATGAAATGCTCGAAAATCCAAAGATATACAGGGAGAAGCATAGATGTGTACACTGTCTTTGCTCCAAATTCTTTTCCGATGAAGATAAACCCGATAATAAGAAGGAATGTATTTAAGATAAATGTTAATACAGAAACTTGTATCCCTAACAATTTCGATAATACGAGAGCCAGACCGGAAACACTTCCGGCTACGATATTTCCGGGAATCATGAAGAAATAAACCCCTGCGGCTACAAGAAACATTCCAAATGTAATGATTAATATTTCACGAATAGATATTCCTTTGTTTTTCATTTTAATACTCTCTTTTCTGGTAAAATATAGTTACGGGACATCTATTTACAAAAAAATAAAAAATAAATTTTCCCTAAACAATATCTTATCTCTATCAGAGATGAATTTCAATCAAATTCTTTGATTATTTATTACTATTTTTAACTTACGGATCGTAATCTGATTTTTTTCATAAACAACCGGTGATTCTATGATTTTCTGTAAGTTTTCGACTTGTATTTATATTCTTCTGCCGATATAATATAAACGTTATAATTACAGATCAATCATGAAAGGTAGGAAGAAAATGCAGTTACAACGGTTACTCAGTTATACGCGTAAAGCAGTGGATGAATATAGTATGATACAGGAAGGGGATCATATTGCGGTAGGTATTTCGGGCGGAAAAGACAGCCTTACCCTGCTCTATGCGCTTCATGGATTAAAACGGTTTTATCCCCGTAAGTTTGATTTAAGTGCTGTAACTGTAGATCTTGGATTTGCAGATTTTAATTTGGAACCGATTCAAAATTTATGCAGGGAATTAGAAGTTCCTTATAAAATAGTAAAATCAGATATTTATGATATTCTTTTTAATGTACGCCAAGAGAGTAATCCTTGTTCGCTTTGTGCAAAAATGCGTAAAGGCGCCTTAAATGAGGCGGTTAAGGAGATGGGGTGTAATAAAGTGGCTTATGCTCATCATAAAGATGATATTATTGAAACAATGTTGCTCTCATTGATTTTTGAAGGAAGATTTTATTCCTTTTCTCCAAAAACATATTTAGATCGTATGGATCTTACTGTTATCCGTCCTATGATGTTTATAGATGAAATGGAAGTAATCGGTTTTCGCAATAAATATTCTCTTCCGGTTGTAAAAGGAAAATGTCCTGTAGACGGACATACGAAGCGGCAATATGCAAAAGAACTTTTAAGAGAACTTAACAAAGAACATCCGGGAACAAAAGAACGAATGTTTCACGCTATTTTAACAGGAGATATTAAAGGTTGGCCGCAGCGCACGATATCGAGACGTTAAATAAGATCTTAAAAGTGAATAAACTAGCGGCAAGTAAAACACATCCGATGTTTAATCCATCGGATGTGTTTTTATAATATGTGACATTATCGCATGTCAACACCTATTATTTATTATAAGTATTTCTTTTCCTGAATAGGATCAAGGAAAATCCGGTGCAAATCATCAGCAGAAATAGAGGTATTATATGAGTTGAGTCACCTGTTTTTACTGCTGTACTTTTTTCTGAATGAGTGATGTTTTGATTTGGCCGGTCAGAAGTTTCTAAGTCGGCTTTTTTTTCGGTTAATCCGTTGATTGATTTTTTAATACTATTGATTTGCTGTTCAAGTTGTTCGGCAGTGACGTTGTCTGTTAAAAGCGCCTCAGATTTTATGATTTGCTCTTTAAGTATTTTGACTGTTTCGTCTGTGTATTTACCGGATTCCACTTTTGCTTGAGCAGTTTCAATGAGTAGAGCTAATTCCTGTTTTAATTGTTCAATCTTTCCTGAATCAGGTGTATCCGGATCAGTAGGACCTTCAGGGTCAACAGGAGGTTCTGTTGATCCGGTGCCTATGATCACATTTAGGGAAATCTCGTCTCCAGTTGCTTTTCCTGCACCGATCAAATTCCCTTTTAAAGTGAGGATCGTATCTTCAGCAGAAGTATATTCTGAAAGATCCCAGTTTACAAATAATGATGCCAAGTCCAGTATTTTATCACTGTCTTTTAATGCAAGCTTTCCACTGATAATTAAAGGAAGCAGCTTTCTTAATTCTTCTTGTGACGTACCTTTGTCGATTTTAATATCGCTGATCGGCATATATTCTTTTAATTCTGTTTCGGAGGATATCCTCTTTCCTGTTATGGTAAGCTCTTCTAAACCTACACAGTTTCCGACAGCAGCACTGTTTAATTCACGGAATAATAATTTGACATACCTTCCGATGATTGGTTGATCAAGTGAAATTTCATCTGTTGGATGGGCTGCTCCGTTCGGTTCGTTTTTTATCGTTTTTGCAGTGATCCAGTTTTCTTTATCAGCAGATACGAGAACGTCATAGTCTGTCGGATAAACTAAATTAAAATACTCTGCAGTAAGTGATTCGATGATATTTGTTTCTTCACCGAGATCAACGATGATCCATGCTTCTTCAGATGCATGATCGCCTTTGATGTAATTGCTGTTCCATCTTGTCTCACGGTTCCCGTCCACGGCAAAATCTTTTTGATCTCTGTCAAGCTCGGTTCCTGATACCTCTACCGGACGGTTTATAGCAAGATTTTCTGAATCCGGGATTTCAGGTTGTTCAGGCTTTGGTTTTTCGGAATCTGCTTCTGTATCGATGATTTGTTCTACATAGATTCCGATATCATCTGTATTTTGTTTTTCATCTTCGTTTGTATAAATTTCATATATAGAAGGCGCTTTTCCCTCTGCCCATTCAAGTCGAATCGCGAAAATATTGTCATATTCTGATACATCAAAAGTTTTTGTTCCCTTATCAAATGTACCTAAGTCTTTCCATTTATCAGTTCCGGTTCGTACCTTTACATTAGCTTCGGAAATAGTATGTACATCTTGCAAAATAGAGAACGATTTTAATTTTGTATTGTCTGTCAGTTTATATTCCAGCCATCCGGCAGTTTTGTTTTCTGTTGTAAATACAGTGGACAGATCCTGATCGATACATTTTTCAAGATTACCTTCTGCACTCGAAGCAATCGGATATGTACTTGTATTTTCTTCAATATTTTTGTTAAATTCAATTTCTTTGATACAAAGGAACGGATTATCATATTTACCGATAACGTCATCTGTTACGAGAATACGAAGATATCTGCTCTTAGCTCCCTGGGCATTTGCTCTTACATAACGATAGGGAGGTTCCACTTTTGTATTGTCATTTTTTACAGACGCGATCGTGGTCCACTCTTTTTTATCAGAGGAGATTTGTATATCTGCATCGTATAAATGAGGTTTTCCATCCGCTGTGACGATTGTAACATCATAAAGCGGTGTTGAAGTTCCGAGGTCTATAATAATGTATCCGCCATTATTTTGACCCTGATTCGTCCAGGCATGGGTTGTAAAATCTCCATCAAACATATTCTCCCACGTACCTTCTTTAAGCGGATTTGTAAAACTTGTTTCGCTCATCTTCGGTGTGATCTTAAGATTATTTACGGAAATACCTAGTTTTGTCAATGATCCTTTTAGCGTTTCATTTGTCTGATTGACAAGACGGACATATCGCATCGGTTGTGGCCCTTTGAAATTTTTCGCATCTGTCCATTCAATTCCATTTGTTGAATATTGTATTTTTGCTTTTTCAAATTCGTCTGATTCGGAAAAAATATCAGACACTGAGACAAGGGAGGTCATTTTGATACCGACATATTCATTCGGTTTTAATTCTAAATCCTTAATGTCTCTTATACGAAATTCGTTTTCGTAAATGTGGATCGGAGTCTCTTTTAATTTTTCAATATTTGTATAAATACGTTCCCCGTCAGTAAATTTCTTATTTACTGTAAATTCGCGTACTTTTGTCCAATAATTTGCTTTGTTCGGAGTTGTCGTTCCTGTCTTGGTAAGACGCAGACGCACATAGCGTGCATTTATGTTTAACCCTGTTTTTTCTATTTTATGTGATTCATCTGTTTCTTTGTACTCCTGAATTGTGACCCATGAACCGTCTTCACCTGTTTCAGAATATTCTAAAACGAAATTGTGGAAATAGTCATGATCAGTTTCTGATGCTCCCTGAAGAATTGTAATATCTGTTACAGGGATAACACGACCTAAATCTACGCCATAGTAATCTCCTATCTTTTGGTTTTGATTCCATTCGCCGGCAGTTGATGGATCTTTGTCAAATAATTTTGCGGAAACAGTATCATCTGTTCGTTTTACACCTGCAAGAACTGCATAAAACGAAGGAATTACATTCGTATTATCAGGATCGAAAAACGGTGTTAATTTATTTTTTGCCGTTGCGGCTGCTTTCGATACGAACGGTTGGATACGTTTACTTCCTGCTTCTGCGCCTTCTTTTACTCCTTCTGCTGTCGGATATGTATTCCATGTTTGTAGCGCCTTGCCTGCTGTTGCAAACGTTTCCCAAGCTGTATCTATGTCTTTTTCTTGAATAGCAATGATACTTTCGATAATTGCCTTTCCGCCTGAAGCGATATCTTGCAGTGATTTCAGCCATGGATCTAATTCTGATTTTAAATCAGCATTGTCACATGTTGATCTAAATGTTTCGATTGCAGCAAGAATAGATTCAAATTCCGATTTTAAAGCTGCCGTTTCTTTATCATTTTTCAAGTTCTCTCCATTACTGATTTTAGCTGTAACATTTTCAAGCTTTTCTTTCAGATATTCTGATTCCGGAAAGCCTTGCGGTACACGTACGGAACGAGGACAGTTTGTAACATTAGATGCAATTTTAAAGTAAGCGTCCTGTACTTCAGGTTCAAGATAACGGAATGCATCCTGCCAAACAGTTTGCGCGTTTGCAGTGTAATTAGTATTGTTCCAGAATAGTGATGCAAGCTGGAACAGACCGACTTTATTACTCTGTGCAAAGCGGGAAGGGTTTGAGACAGCTCCTGTAAGTCCTGTTATGCCATCGCGGGCGTAATGTGTGATATCTCCAAGATAAAGTCCTGATTTTCCATGTTCGTTTACCGGATAATTCAGCCAGAAACAAACTTTGTGTCCTGTTTTCTCTGAAACATAATCGATTGTTTCCTGTGTGATCGGCGAGTTTACGTCATCACCTGTCCAATATAGGATAATTGACTTGTCAAGTTTTTTTAATGCACTTAATTCAGCCTCTTTTGACCATGCTTTGTTATATCCCTGCATACAGTAAGTGATCGGCTTGCAGTTGTTTGGAATAATGAATTCTTTTGTCAGCTTATTTAAAAGATTTACTACATCTTCATGAGTTCCTTGTCCGAAGTCGTCATTTAAAATGTCAAATTTTCTAACGCCTGCGTCATAAAGCTGACGGAATTTTGCAAGTAGTTTCTGATACCGTTCATTATAGGCGGTTTCATTCGATGTATCTAAATTGGTGAAAAATCCCGAAATATGTACGGACCATGTATAGTAACATTTTGTCTCTTCACCTACTTTTACAAGTTTTTGTATCTGATCGATTTCGCTTTGCGGATAAAGTTCTCCCCATTTTGATGTATGATAAGGATCAGTTTTTGATGCATAAATATAATGGTTCATTTTAACATCACGTGCAAATCTCATAAGGCTTTCCCGTGATTTATAATCCCACCCTCCGTAAAAGCCTTCAATAAATCCTCGATATTGTATGTCAGAAAAATCCTCGATCTGTACGCTGCGAAGGGCTGGATCTTCATAAGATGTAAGCATCATCTGTAACGTAGCGATACCGAAAAATGTACTGTCGGTATCTTTTCCTACGATTGAGATAATATTTTCTTTGGCGCTAAGTATATATGAATCAGTTCGATTGAAAAGATCAGACGTTTTAATCGTTGTATTTTTATTGATATAGCTGTCCGCTTTTCCATTGGAACCTTTTATTCCCAACAGGATCGTAGTTTCTCCGTTGACGATCTCTTCAGAATGTACAACTGTTTTCCCATAGTCTGTTATAACTTCTTCCAAAAAGTTCTGTGTAGCTTTATCTATACCTTCCTCGAAGACAACATGAACTCTATCTGACATCACAAATTGTTCGTTATCATATACAACAGAATGAGGAATCGGATAAATTTTATATTCGTTTGATTCTGTGTTTTTTTCCTTGGCATGAATTCCGATACCGCTGCATAGAGGTATGATAAGTAGTGATATGAGCAAAATGCTCAATATGCTTTTGATTTTCCTAAAGAGTTTCAGCTTTTTCATAAAATGTTCCCGCTCCTTTTTCGTTATTTCATACAAAAATTACCTATTATTTTAATGATACTACACAAATCAACTAAAATCAATGAATAAAAATTATGAAATTACACAATAAAAACCCGAAAATCATAAAACATCATCTTAATTTCAAGATCGGTTTTATAGTTTTCGGGCTTTTTAAGTTATTCTAAGTTTCTTTATTTAAATTCGTTTGCTTTCTTTCGCAATACTTTCTTTTAGTTTTACATAGTCAATAATCGCATTCGCCGTTCCGTCTATGCCAAGTTCGGAACTTGTAAGACAAAGTTCGTAGCTTTTTGAGTCGGACCATTTTTTATTTGTATAATAATTATAATAACCTGCTCGTTTTTTATCTGTTTTTAAGATCATATCTTTTGCCTTCGCATCCGTCAGATTATAGATCCTTGCAATACGGCGTATTCTTGCATCAAGATCGGCATGAATGAAAACGCTTACTACATTTTTATATGATTCAAGTGCATAATCTGCACATCTTCCGACAAGAATACAAGGTCCTTCATCTGCGATTTTTTTGATTGCATCAAACTGTGCAAGAAAAACCTTATGATTGATCGGCATATCTGTATAGGTGTTTCCGGAATATCCCATTGAATATGTATCCATTACTAGTGAATAGAGAAAACTGCTTGTAGGTTTTTCGTCATGTGATTCAAATATTTCTTCACAGATTCCGCTTTCTTTTGCTGCACGGGCCAGCATTTCTTTGTCATAAAGTTTGATTCCGAATTCTTTGGCTACTTTATATCCGATTTCCCGGCCGGCACTTCCGAATTCTCTTCCAATAGTAATGATCGTATTTGTTTTCATTTAAGGTCACTCTCCTTTACGTCAACAATATGTGATTTTGCATAAAAAATACATATACAAATGAACTATATGTGAGTATTATAACTAAAAACAAAGAAAAATACAATCAAATTTCTATTTTCTTTTCTTTTTTCCTTCAACAAAATCAGCGTTCTTCTAATTGTTTGAGAAGTTTATTAAAATATTCCGGAAGAGGTGCGTCGACTTCGATATATTTCCCTGTGGAAGGATGAGTGATTCCAAGAACTTTTGCATGTAATGTCTGACCCTGAAGTTTAAACGGACATTTTGACGGACCATACATACTGTCTCCTAGAATGGGATGTCCAATGCTTGCCATATGAACACGAATCTGGTGGGTTCGTCCTGTCTCCAGTTCGCATTCGATATAAGTATAATCTTTAAATCTGCGCAGGACGGTATAATGGGTAACTGCATGTTTTCCGTTCTTTGCTTTCGTACTCATTTTTTTTCGATCAATGGGATGCCTTCCGATAGGAGCGTTTACCACTCCGTTATCTTCTTTTATCTTTCCATGAACGATCGCATGATATCGTCGGGTAATCGAATGTTCTTTTAGCTGTTCTGCTATGATCTGATGCGCCTTATCATTTTTGCATATCAAAAGCGAACCTGTTGTATCCATGTCGATTCGATGTACGATTCCCGGACGAAGTATACCGTTAATTCCGGACAGATTATCTTTGCAGTGATACATTACTGCATTTACAAGAGTGTGCTCATAATGCCCCGGCGCCGGATGAACGACCATATTCTTGGGTTTATTAACAATAAGGATATCACTGTCTTCGTATAAAATATCAAGCGGAATATTCTCGGGAAGAATATCCAATACTTCAGGATCCGGAATAAAAACTTCGATCTTATCGTTTTCACTGATTTTATAGTTGGGTTTGACCGAGCTTTGATTGACGGAAATTTTGCCGTCTTTTAGCAGTTTTTGAATATAAGAACGGGAAAGGTTCTCAAGATTTTCACTCAAAAATCTATCAATCCTTTCCCCGCTGCGATCGGCTGTAAATTTAATCTGTTCCATAATATACGAACCTTTCTGTTTTATAGGTTAAATTGCAGTGCAGACTGATTTTATCTGATCAAATCCGATTTTTTTGTTTGCGCAGAAAATCAAAATCAGAGTCTTCTTTATAATAAAATAAAATCAAAAAAGCGAAAATAATGCATGCCACGACAACATAGCAGTCTGCCACATTGAAAATCGGGAAATCGATTAATTTAAAATAAAAGAAATCGATAACATAATTTAGTCTTACCCGATCGATCAGATTTCCGACAGCCCCGGCGATCAAAAGGATCGAACAGATACGAAGAGGCATATACTTTTTTGTATATGGAATTCTCCCGTATATGAGGAGAATCGCTCCACATATAACCAGAGCGCCAACGACAAATAAAAACTGTTTATTTTGAAGTATTCCAAAAGCCATACCTCGGTTTTCAAGATATTGAAGCTCAAAAACACCGTCTATCAAAACTTTTGCATGATTATTTTTCAGATACGCCACTGCAAAATATTTTGTAATCTGATCTATAAAAATTGCTGTTCCTATCCAAAAAAATGCTATAATATAGCTTTTAAATAAACGAAATTTCGGATTTTCTTTTTGCAAAGCCATTGTGTTTCTCCATCTCTAAATATATTTCTGTATCCTGACGTATATTCTGTGTTTTCTGGTTTTATTTCCGATTCCTGCAAAACGAAATTTTCCCATTTTGCGAACAGAGATAAGATCACCTTCATTTGGCTGGTAGCCATTACTTGTAATAAGTTTCCCGTTAACAAAGACTCTTCCGCCTTCAATCAATCCGCTAAGTTTTGTCCGGGAAGATGAAAATGCAAGTGATAATAAACTATCAAGTCGAACTGACGCAACGGTTCCCGTGAGTTCTTCATATTTGGGCGTATATTGAATGTCAAATGAAGGAAGTTCTTCTGTTTTGACCGATGTGTGCCGAATCCGTGTCAGCTCACTGCATAAAAAAGATACAATATCATCATGTGCAAATAAAATCGCTGTATTATTTTCAATAAGAATGTCTCCGGTTTTTGACCGGTCAATACCCAAATTAAGAATTGATCCCAGATAGTCTCTATGTGTGAGATCTTCTGAAAATTTTCGGTTTAACGGAAGGACCTGAAGAGCTTTGAAAGGATATCTTATCAAAGCAGGATCGAGCTCCTTTTTTCCGCAACGCAAATAAAGAGCATCAGGGATAAATGCAGCCATCTGACGCTCTGCCATGCCATATCCGCCGAAAGTAAGTATTTGTGTAAACAAATTTTCTTTCGGCAGCGTATGCAGTATATTTTGTTCATTTAGATTCAGAAAATCAGAGTATGTGATAAAATCTCTTTGATATGCATTTCTGGATAATTCAATAAAACGCTTTTCCAGAAGATACTGATCTTTCTCAAGATTGCCGCTTCCCATATCTGAATTAATATCTTCCTTTCACACTCGGTGTTTCCATCGAACCGCCGAGAAGATCTTGTAAATCACCGGAAATATCAACATTTGTCGGTGTTACAAGGAATATGTAATTTGAAATTTTCTGAAGATTACCGTTAATTGCAAATGTGGCGCCTGAAATAAAATCAATGATGCGCTGAGCAAGTTCAAGATCCATACCTTCAAGATTCAGGATAACAGTGCGTCCTGAAAGCAATGTCTCTGTTATTTCGCGGGAATCGTCAACAGAACTTGGTTTTACAACACAAACTTCCATATTTCCACCCTTTCTGGATGCAGGATGTCTCATCGGAGTCACCTTGCTTGAGGAAGCAGGCTGAAATTTCTTTTCCTCTTCCATATCAAAATCATCAAAAGATTCTTCCTTCGTATTTTTCTTTCCGAACAAAGAACGACGGGCAGGTTTTTCATCAAATTCCTCATCGTCGAAATATTCATCTTCTTCATCATAAAAATCATCATCATAATCATCGTCGTTCAGTTTCATAATGTCCAGAAATTTATCAAATACACCCATTTTTTACACTCCTATCTTGCGCTGCATATGCTCGCGCAATTTTATTATTTTCACGGCTCTAAGACTACAGCTATTCTGTCGGACAAGTCTTCTGCCATGTTATACTTTCATCCCAGATCTTACATCAGATATTGTAATTTCTGGCACCAAAGATTCCTGTTCCGATACGGACCATAGTTGCTCCTTCTTCGATTGCAACTTCATAATCATTGGTCATCCCCATTGAAAGTATGCTCACAGTACCATTATCAATGTTTTTTTGCTTAATGTCAACATATAATTTATGTAAATCTGCAAAAATTGCACGGTTTTCTTCTGGATTTTCGACAAATGGAGCTATTGTCATAAGCCCTTTTACACGTATATGTGGTAATTGCGAAAATTTTTCCATTAATGGAATAACTTCTTCTGTCTTTAATCCAAATTTACTGCTCTCCTGAGCAACATTCACTTCAAGTAAAATATCGATTATGCGATTTTGTTTGGCAGCTTCTTTTTCGATTACTTCTCCTAACTTAAAAGAATCGACAGAGTGGATCAATTTTACTTTATCGACAATATACTTTACCTTATTTGTCTGAAGATGTCCGATCATATGCCAATCAATGTCTTTTGGCAAGACTTCATACTTTTCACGAATTTCCTGAACTTTGTTCTCGCCGAAGATTCGCACTCCGAGATCGTAAGCTTCTTGAAGCATATGAGGAGGCTTCGTTTTGCTTACGGCGATCAGAGTAATTTCTTCTCGTTTTCTTCCGGCTTTTTTACATGCCGATTGTATTCGTTCTTCCACCGTCTTTAGATTTTCTTTAAGCATTTTTATTTCTCCTCTTTCCGAATAGTTAAAAGTTTTATTTTTTAGATTTTATTGAAATACGACATCATTTGAATTTACGCTTGAACCTTCCTGCACGATATGGTCATAATTAGAAAGACCATACGGTTCGTTTTCCTGCACGATATAATATTCGTCGTTTTCACAGAGAACACTTACTTTTCTGAATACGGCATATCCTTTATTGATATTATATACACCTTGCAGATTTTTTGTTTTTCCGACTACAAATGTATCGGATGACTCCGGTTTAACGAGTACGCTTCCATCTTCTAAATCCTGCTTGCTGACAAAAACGTCTCCATTTTCAGAAATGTCATAAATATTTACGGCGTGAAATACGGCGCTCCCATTCTCTTTTGCAAGCATTACACCGCTTGCGCTGCTGTTTCCGCCTGTCGTAATGTATTCTTTCGGAATGATAAAAAATTTCTCGTTAACTACAGAAGATTTCGGGATTTTTAATCCGCTTTCATCTTCCATGATCAATTCTATATTTAAAAATCTTTCCTCGGCATATCTTATCATTGAATTATCAAAATCAAGCTGACCGTAATATTTTCCTTGCCGTTCGATAACAGTAAGTTTTCCCCAAAGAGTTTCGCTGTCTTTGTCCATCCGTACTTTTATTCCGGATACATCTTCATGTTTTAACTTTATAGCTGTTTCTTTTGAAAGAGGAACGATAACCGACCAATCTTCACTTGTGATCATCCGGTAAACAGGATCTCCTGCTTTAACTTTCGTTTCATCGGATAAAGAAGAAACTTCATATTTTGTTTTATCAAAAGCAGATTCAGTAAATGTTTCAGTAGTCAATCCTTCATATCCATCGACTGTGAAGGCTACAATGCCATCCTGCTGTGCCTGATAAGACAACACATCCAGACCGCTTGCGGCAATCACTGCTCCAAGTTGTTCTGTTCGGGTCGCGCTGAATTCGTTTTGAAGCATTGTAGTGATTTCAGATTTCAGCGAATATACCGAACCGAAATCATTTGCACGATACCCTTCGATAAAATTTTGTATTTGAAGGGTAATCGCAGAACTGACTTCAGGATTTACTGTTATGGACTGACCTTCTGTGTGTTCTCCCTGTGTGGAGTCTGTTTTGCTGCTTGTATCAAGCTTTTCAGGGGAAAGGGCATAAATATTCATTCCGCGCTTGATCTTACTGTTTTCGGCCTGATAATAGCTTATATAACCGGATGATTCGGCAGTTACAGCCGTCTCTTTACGAATAATAAGTCCGGTATAAGAATTATCTTTCACAATGCTGCCTTCCCGTACTTCATAAACAGAGATCCGGTCTCCAGTAAAATACAAAATAATTGTTACAACCAAATAAATAAACACGATTGCAAAAAGAAAGATACCGAGATTGAATTCTCTTTTTGTTTTATATTTTTTTATATTGACTGAATTATTTTTTTTGGATGACAATTCAGTATACACCTCCTGCTTTTTTCTGGCGTTGCTAGTATATCATTTTTTTTAGTATATTTCCACTTTTTATGGACATAATAAAAAATATTGGTAGCTGAATTGTTACAAATATTGAGATGATAAAGGAGGAAATAACATGAAATGGTTTGACAATACAGCTCTGACACTCGTTATTATAGGCGCCGTAAACTGGCTTCTTATAGGGGTGTTCAGATTTGATCTGGTGGCATTTATATGCGGGAATATGAGCTGGCTTTCCAGGATCATTTATACGCTAGTAGGTTTGTGCGGCTTATACTTGATCAGTCTTTTTGGCAGAATCAAATCAATGTCAGAATAAAAGAAAAACACCTCGTAAAATGATATGATCGAATTATTTATCGGAAATTTCATTTTTACGGGGTGTTGTATTTTTTATAACGGCGGCAGATCAAAGTTCAGATTTGTCCGAAAACTTGCATCGTTTGCGATTCCGAAAGATGTCTTTTGACACTTTCGGGGATCTATTTCATTCCTGCATCAAGCAGTTCGTTCATTTCTTCGTAAAGAAGCGGTTTGTCAGAAGCGCCCATGATAACGGAAATATACGGTTCTCCTGCGGTGTTTTTTTCATATAAAATTACACAGTTTCCTGCCTGATCGGTTGTTCCGGTTTTTCCTCCGTATACGTGTATCCCGTCAGGCGGCGTCGCTTCTCCGGCTGAGTAATAATTCGTCGCCTGCCATGTAGGAGTATACGAAGTTCCGTCTGCCGAGGTAACTTTTGCCGTATATGAGTTCATAGAAATAATATCGAGAAAAGCTTGATCCTTTAATGCTTCATTAAACATTAAATACAAATCATATGTTGTTGTGTAATGATTTTCGTCATGAAGTCCGTGAGGATTTACAAAGTGAGTTCCTGTCGCTCCAAGTTGTTTTGCTTCTGTATTCATTAATTCGGCAAAAGCTTCCTGGCTTCCCGATATATGCTCCGCAATAGCGGCCGCACAGTCATTTCCGGATTGTAAGAGCAGACCGCATATGAGATCGTACAAAGTCAGGGAATCTCCGGCAGAAAGACCACAGGTAGACTCATCCCAATTAAAATTCGTGGAAGTGGCGCTCATCGTTACAACGTCATCCAAATTTCCATATTTTAAAGCAAGATAAGCAGTCATAACTTTCGTTGTACTTGCAGGATATAATTTGTCAAACAGTTTGTATCCGTATTTGATCTGAGAATCTGCTATATTGAATAGTCCTTCACCGTGAAATCCCGGATCTGCTTCAACGCCGTCAAGAGATACATCTTCTGAAGCAACACAGAGATCTTCAGCGAAAAGTTCTCCTGTGTATTGCTTTTTATTATATGATGCAAACTCATATTGCCGGATATGATCTTTTGAATATTCCTGCAATATGAAAAATCCGACAGCGCCTGCGCCTGCAATTAGTATAAGACAGATCAGAAGAACCGCAATTACTGTAGAAGTTCGTTTTCGGCGCCGTCTTTTTTTTACGTAAATAGGTTTTCGGCGTCTGCGCCTGTTATCTGAATAATGATTTCCCTTCATTTTATTCCTACCATTTATTTTTTGATGTATTAGATGTATTATTTGTACATTTCACGCCAATCTAAGTCTCCTCTGTCAAGTGCCAGTATAAGAGCTTCGGCAGTTGCGATATTTGTAGCTGCCGGAATATTGTACATATCACACATTTTTACAATATCACTTACGCTCGGCTCGTGAGAGCGTGGAGTAAGCGGATCTCTGAAAAAGATAAACAAATCAATTTGATTGCTTTCAATCTGAGAGGAAAGCTGTTGGATTCCACCGAGATGTCCCGGAAGAAATTTATGGATATTAAGGTTTGTTACGCTCTCGATCAGTGCTCCTGTAGTTTCCGTTGCATACAAACTGTGTTTGCTGAGTATTCCACGATAAGCGATACAAAAATTCTGCATTAATTTTTTCTTTGCGTCATGCGCGATCAATCCGATATTCATAGCTGTCATTCTCCTTATTGATACTTATTAGGCTGTAATCCGACATTTAAAACGAGTCCGATTCCCATAAAGAAACATACGACGGATGTAAGTCCGTAGCTGACAAAGGGAAGCGAAAGACCTGTGTTCGGAAGAATCAAAGTTGCCACACTGATATTGATGAAACTTTGAATGCCAATCAGTGCGGCTACGCCGCCGCAGATAATGCGTCCTCCCGTATCTTTCGCTTTTAAACCTATTAAGATACATTGTATTACAATTAATAATAACAAAAATATGACTCCGCAACAACCCACAAATCCTAATTCTTCTCCGATAATTGCAAAAATAAAATCTGTTTGCGGTTCGGAAACAAAATTTCCGTTTTTAACTGAAGTTGTGGCATCGTTATTGTATCCTTTTCCCGAAAGCTGACCCGAACCGATTGCCATAACAGAGTTTAACTGTTGATATGATTCATCATCCGCATATTTTTCCGGCTCTAACCAGGCAAGAATACGATCCTGCTGGTAGTCATGCAAAAAAGGCTGATTCGGCTGCACCGCAACGGCAAGAAAGATCGCAACGGCAGGAATCGTAATCGCAAGAACTGTTCCGACAAATTTGTAATTTAATCCTGCCAGAAAAATGAGAGCACAAAAAAGCGCTGCGATACAGATTGTAGTGGAAAGATTCGGCTGTGTCACAATAAGGATGAGCGACGGAATAAGCAGCGCAACAGACTGAATGATTACTTTGGGGCTGCTGATCTTAAGCTCTCTGTCAGAAAAAAATCTGGCAAAAAAAATAATAAGAAGTATTTTTGTCAAGTCGGAAGGCTGAAGCTGCATAAACCCGAGGTTGATCCATCTTTGCGCCCCGTTTGCCGAATGACCTAATCCTGGAATTTTTACTGCGATCAAAAGAATCAAATTTATAACATAAAGTATCCAATAAAAATTCATGATCCATTTATAGTCGATCAAAGAGACAACAACCATTGCTCCGAACCCAAGGATCACCCCCATGATCTGTTTTGTCATAAAATCCGGTTTAGCGCTTCCGACCATCATGATACCGATGACAGAAATTGCAACTACTGAAATAATAAGTCCGAATTTATAATCTTTTATATGATATTGCTGTTTAATATGATTGATTAAAAATTTCAACGATCTTCTCCCATGTATTTTATATGTATATCGCTGCGTGTAATATCGATTGAAAAATATGCGGGATTGATTTCCGTATATTTTGAAACCGCATGATATAAGTCATTTTTCATTTGTTCCGTCAAATCTGCCGTACAGTGCATTCTGTCTGCGGCAAGCAGATTCTTCAGCCGGTATTTGGCGATCGAAACTGAATGAACACTCATCGGTTTTCCTCCTGATTTCTATGAAAAAATTGCGCTATTTTTCCGAAGAAACCTTCTGATTTTGAATAGTCGTTGACCGGAACGTCTTCTCCTGTCAGTCTGCGGCAGATATCCATGTAGGATCTTCCGGCCAGACATTCTTCTCCGGCAACGGCTTCTCCTCTGTTAGTTGCAATAACGACTTGTTCATCGTCGGGAATTACTCCGAGGAGATTTACGGCAAGGATTTCGGTGACATCGTCTACGGACATCATATCGCCTCTCTTGACCATATCGATCCGCAGCCGATTAATCAAAAGATCTGTTTTGCGAATACCCGACGCTTCCAGAAGTCCGATAATGCGGTCGGCATCCCGAATGGCAGAAACTTCCGGGGTCGTGACAACAACAGCATGTTCAGCGCCTGCTATTGCATTTTGGAATCCTTGTTCGATCCCCGCTGGGCAATCCAGTAAAACAAAATCAAAATCACTCCGAATATCTTCGATAAGTTTTTTCATCTGTTCCGGGGAAACCGCAGACTTATCTTTCGTTTGGGCAGATGGAAGCAGGCAAAGCTCCGGAAACTGAGTATCTTTTATCAATGCCTGTTTTAACCGGCAGTTGCCGTTTATGACATCCACGATATTATAAATGATCCTATTCTCCAGCCCTAATACGACATCCAGATTTCTAAGGCCGAGGTCTGTGTCAATCACTATAACTTTTTTCCCGAGTTTTGCTAGACCGATTCCGATATTTGCTGTCGTTGTCGTTTTACCGACTCCGCCTTTTCCTGATGTAATGACAATTACTTCTCCCATGATGCTTTTCCTCCTACATATGTCCTGTCTCAATCCGTAAGGGGATCAAGATAGATACGGTTTCCGTCGATCACGGCGATTTTGGGGCCTTTAATATTTAAGCTCTCCTGATAAATGATCTGACGTTTTGCTACGATATCTCCGATGCTGAGATATTTAGGCTGCATAGAAAGTGCTACGACATACGCCGACGTATCGCCGGATGCTCCGGCACAGACAGATCCATATAACGTACCGATTATGATTACACTGCCTTTTGCAATTACTTTTGCACCAAGTTCTACATCACCTAGTATGACAATACTTTCTTCTGCCTCTAATATCTGCCTTTTTCTTAAAGTCCCCTTGTAGAAAATTCCTTCTTTTTTATAGATATCTGAAAGACTTTGTTCTACTACGCTTCTGTACATCATCTCATTTTTATCATTTGGTTCGATAATACACAAAATTTCAATTTGTGTATTTTCTCTTATGACGGCAAGAACACGATCTTCCTCTGCTCGCGTCAGTTCGCGTCCGCTGAAACTAAGCGCCATCTGTGCATCTTTAAAAAAGCGCCCGGATTGTTTGAATTTTTGTCCGAGAACTTCAAGAAGTTGATCGAATTCTGTTTCGGAATCAAATTCAATATCTAATCCGTATCGATTACTTCTGATGGTCACAAGTTTGTTCATTGTCATTCCCCCGTCTTTTAGTCTCCTGCAATTCCTTCTCCGAGATTAGCTGCGCTTCCGGTAATTAATTCACCGGCTGTTTCAGGATTAAAATAGACTTTTGCAATATCTCTGCCGATCTCTGATGCATATCCCGAATTATAGCCATAAGTAATGCGGACTGCAATCGATAATTGAGGCTGTTCGGCCGGAGCATATCCTACAAATAATACATGGTCGGCATGCAATTCGTTATGTTGGGCAGTACCGGTTTTTCCCGCCATAGAAAAATCAAGGCCTGTAAAAGTGGTTGAGCTTGCAACCATCTGTTCCATTCCCTGGTGAATAAGATCCCATGTGCTGGAATTGATTTCATCCATTGTACTGTCTACTTCTGCAGAATAATCTTTAATAAGATTTCCCGCCGCATCTGTCGTTTTATCGATAAGCGTCAGATCATAAACAGTTCCGCTGTTTGCAACTGCGGTTACATAACGGTTCAGTTGACTTACCGTAAAGTTGTTCGTACCTTGTCCGATTGCAGATTGAATCGAATATTCATCAGATATCTGCGGTGCAGCTTCCGGTATTTCTACGCCGGATTTCCTGTCTAAGCCATACATAGCCGCATATTTTCTCAACTTGTCTGTTCCAAGATCACTGTCATAGTTTCCATTGGAATTGATTCCCATATTGTATCCCAGTTGATAATAAAAGACGTTGCAGGAATGCTGCAATGATTGAACAACATTCAACGCTCCGTGACCTCCCGGATAGATCCAACATTTCGGACTCGGAGTAACCGTATTAAATGAACCGCTGCAATATGTTGTTGTGTAAGCGTCAATATACCCTTCTTCCAGTCCGGCTGTGGCCGAGATCATTTTAAAAGTTGATCCCGGAGCTGTTTTTTCCTGTGTGGCACGGTTATAGAAAATATTTGCACGTCCGGTATTAAGCTGATTGTAGTAAGCGGAATCCATTGTATTTGCCAGACGGTTATTATCATATCCCGGATAAGATACACATGCCAGAACATCTCCGCTATTTGGATCTGTAACTACAATTCCGCCGGAACACGGCTCTAAAGCGAGCTGCCCGGGCGTAATCTGCAATGTTTTAATCTTATCATATAGCCAGCCATAAGCGTCTGTCGTTCCGTTTAAAAGACCGTTATACGCATTCTCATCCATTGGCAGTACGCCTTGTTCATAAACGATCGCACAGATCTGTGCGCCGGTGACACTTCCTGATTTTATAAGATATTTGTAGAGAAGTTTGTCGAAATTACTGTCTTCCTTTAAATATTCTTCAAGGTATGCCAAAACACCGCTATAAATCTCTTCAGAACTCGAATAAGCGCTGTCTCCCAACTTTGAGGTATCGATCCAGTTTTTGGAGATTGCATAATTTAAATACCGGTTCAAACTAATTGTCTCTTGCGTTGCCCAGGCAATTTGTGTTTCATCTTCTGCTTCGATCTTGTCTGACATCAGGATTCCTGTCGTTTGTTTTAGAAGAGTATCGCATATATAGTCCATATAAGCTTTCATTTCTTTTGAAAGATCTTTATATGCCGGAGCATTTTCGTTCTGAAGCTGTGCCATTAATTCGGAAAGTATCTCGGCTTTTTTCTGAGTAAACGTATTATAGACAGCCTGTTCGGCAGGTTTTGCGTCTGTTCTTCCGAATTTTTTCATATCGATAATCTCATTTGCAATAAATGAATTATATGCATCTCCTACGGGAATTTTAATATATTTCGTATCTTTTTCCGCAGAAGGATCATAGTCTAATACATTGCTTAATTTGCTTAAAACGATTCCGGCAAGTTTTTCTTCCAGAAGTTTATAAGCAGAAATCTGTAAATTTTTATCGATCGTAAGGTAGACGTCATTTCCTGCTTTCGGATCTGTCATACTTACAGTATCGGTTACTTTCCCGAGATTATCTACATAGAATGTCGTTTTACCTTTTTCGCCCTGAAGAACGCTATCGAACGTGTGCTCAATGCCTGATTTTCCAACAATATCCGACAAAGAATATCTCTTTTTTTCATCATCGCTTAGATCATCATATTCTTCCTGCGATATCTGACCCGTATATCCGATAATCGATGCAAAATATTGACCGTCAGGATAACGCCGCAGGGAATCCTCAGAAATATCTACTCCCTGAAGGGAATCCTGATTTTCCATAATAGCCGCTGCCGTAGCATCACTGACATCGGAAGCAAGTACGGTTGTAAGCCATTGCTGATAACTATTCAGTCCCATAGCATAACGCATATTGACCATTTTCAGAATATATGCGGCGTCATGTTCGGAATAATCCAATCCGTATCGTTTGCATAAATAATGTACGATCTGCTCGGCTGTCTTATTTTTTTCTTTTTCTGTAAGATCATCAATAAAACTTTTTCCATGCACATCCGCCACAAAACGAAGTCTGGATGTTTCGTTTGTCTCGGCGAATTGATAACTACCCGATGAATCAAGAATGATTCCGAAATTGTCGATCACACTGTCTCCGTTTTCTTCAACGATCGAAAGCACACTGTCAAGCGTATCATTTAATATTTTGTTTTTATCTTCGGTTTTAGTGTCTGTAGGGATGATATCCTCGATCGTCACGGAATAAGCCAATTCATTGTAAGCAATCACTTCTCCGTTACGATCAAAAATATTGCCTCTGGTTCCGGGTACAGTTCTTGTCTTTCTTATTTGCAGCTCATAATTTTCCAAGTAATCTTCTCCGCGCACGATCTGAAGATAAAAAAGTCGTCCGATCAATATCGAAGATGTAAGGCAAAAGACAATAATGAGAACGATCAACCTTGAACTCATCAAATATTCAACAGCTTCTTTTATTCGATCTATAATTCTTCTAAACAAATTTACTTGCACTCCTTTTTTCTTCGGCTTCAAGTTTATGATTGATAAACAAAAGAAGCGGATAAACTCCAAGCGTTATTACAATCGTGTAAATCATCTCAGGAACGATGATCCGGTTTAAATAGTAGGTAAAACGAAAATCGCTGTTTAGCAGAAATGTGAAGAAATATATAGTGATTCCATAAAGGAAGTCACTGACCGCTATAAGAAACAGGGGAAGTTTAATATCTTCGTCATAGAACATCTGCTCAAACAAGCCATTTAGGAAACCAACTACAAGATAGATCAAAGCGTAAAATCCGATCATCTTTCCAAATTGTATATCAATCAAAAGTCCCGATAAAAATCCGACGAGCATTCCGGATTTTGAACCTCTCATAAATCCAAATGACGCAGTGACGATTAATAGAAGATTCGGCTTGATTCCGGCAATATCAAGTACCGGAAATACCGTACACTGAAGTACATATGCCACGAGAATGACAAGCGCCGTTATAAAAATGCGTTTGACCTTCATTCTTTTCATATTTTAATCTTCATTCCTTTCTTTATATGTCCGTCTGTAAAGAAACTCATTCTGTCTTGTTTTCACCTGTAAGTTCTGCTTTTGTTGTCGTAATAACAAGCACTTCCTGAATATTTTTAAAATCGACTGCCGGTGTAATGTATCCCGAACGCGTCAGATTATTTGAGTCTACATTTACTTCACTGACCGAACCGATCAAAATACCTTGAAGATACTTATCGCTGATATAAGACGTCACAATCTGATCGCCTACAGCGACTACATTGTCATTGTTTTCCATCTGGGAAAAAGCGATCTGACCTGTTCCCATAAGCGCCATATCTCCGCTTACGATACATGTATCCGAAGTAGAAATCGCCATTGCGCTTATATTGGAAGAATCGTCGATGATCGAGCGTACTTTTGCCCAGGTAGGACCTACATCTGTTACGATCCCGACAAGTCCGCTTCCTGCAAGGACATTCATGTTGACTTCAATACCGTCTTTACTTCCTTTGTCTATTGTAAATGTACCGAACCAGTTTCCGGCGTCTTTCCCGATCACATGGGCGGCTGTTTTCTCATATTCGGCATAATTCTGATCCAGTTTATATAATTCCTGAAGACGTTCAAATTCATAACGCTCTTCCTGTAAATAGTTATTTTCTGTTGTCAAAGCATCAACTTGTTCCCTCAGTTTTTTATTTTCTGATTTTAGTTGTTTCATCGTTGAGAAATTGTCTTTCATATCTCCCATCCAGCCACCGATCTGATTCATCCCTTGTTGGAGTGGGATTACCGTAACATTTGCAACCGTCTTAAACGGACCGCCGACTTTGTCAGAGAAAGAGGAAAGCACCATCATAAGCACACAAAATATGGAAAGCCCAAGCAGGATATATCTGTTTGTATGAGACATTTGATTTTTCTTTTTCATTACCTTAACCACCTATAATCTTCGTCTAACATCGAATAAGTGAGCTTTTTATAATACTCCTTGTCCAAAATGATCTTTTGAAGTCCTTTCACAGCACATAATTCGGGTTCGTCAACAGTTGTAACAGGAAGACCGACACGTTCTCTTATGTATGTAGGAAGTCCTTTTAAATTTGTCAGTCCTCCGGTAAGATAAATTCCTTTTTCTTCGATTGCCCTTCTTACATCCGGAGGCGTTCTATCTAACATTAGTTTAATCGCACGGACGCATTCATCAAGGGGGTCTTTTATTGCAGCGCGGACAATTCCTATAGATACATCGGTCTGCGAAGGAACACCGGTCACAAGATCTCTTCCTGACACGGTAATCGTACTGTTTGTGCTTTGCTCAAAAACCCCGAATTTTTTACGAAGCATTTCAGCAGTTGTCTTTCCTATGAGAAATTCTTTATTATGACGTACAAGTCCTGTGATCGCAGAATCGAAATCATCACCGCCTATTTTTAAAAGACGGTTTAAGACAAGTCCGCCGGATGAAAGAACTGATAATTCTGTAATACCGCCACCGAAGTTTGCAATAAAAATTCCCTTTTCTCTAAAAATATCAATGCCTAAACCGACTGCATCAGCCAGTCCTCTTTCGACAATACGGACTGATTTTGCTTTTGCCTCTGAATGCAGAACCAAGTCGCAAAAAGCTTTTTTTTCAACTTCCGTAACATCTGTAGGAACGGCAACAACGTATTCCGATCCCCAGACTGAACGTTTTTTTGTTCTTAACAAAGTACCGAGCAATGTCTGCATATTATCAAAACGGGCGATCACACCGCTTTTCATCGGAAAGACAACTTCGATATCATCAGGAGCCTTCTCGTACATTTCATATGCTTTGTCACCGATCGCAAAAATATTTTTTTTATTTTTAATTGCAATAACGTCTCTCTCCCGACAAATCTTATCCTGCTTTTTATCAAATACTTTGATCTCATATGTGCCGAGATCAAGTCCGTATATATTTCCAAACATATTAACCAACCCTTACTTTAAATAAAATACTCTCCCTTAATAAAAACTGTATACTTCAATCTTATATTGCGCAGTATGCTATTTTCCGAAAAACCCTTTTTCTTTCATACTTACAAAACAGTTATCACCGATAACGATATGATCGAAAAGGCGGATGCCAAGCAGTTCCCCGGCTTCATAAATTCTTCTTGTTATCATTACATCTTCTCTGCTCGGAGTGGGATCTCCGCCGGGATGATTATGAAGCAGTATGATTCCGTAGGCGTTTCTTTTGAATGCTTCGATAAACAATTCCCTCGGAGATACAAGTGCACTGTCTATCGTTCCTTCCGAAACATTACACTCCCCTATTAATCTGCAGCGTGTATTTAAAAAGATTAATTTTAATATTTCTCTCGTCCTGTGACGCATATCTTCCATGTAATAATCGGCGATCGTGCGCGGGGATGAAAAATCAAGTTTTCCGACTGTGCTTGTACGTGCCAGCCGTTTTGAAAGTTCTGACAGACATACAAGCTGGATTGCTTTTACTTTCCCGATCCCCTTAATCTGTATCAATTCGTCGAGAGACCATTTGTGTATCCCTGCCAGTCCATTATGAAAGCCGTTTTTGTAGAGAAGCTTTCGTGAAAGTTCTAATGAATTTTCCCCTTTTGTCCCTGTGCGTATCAAAATTGCGAGAAGTTCTGTGTCTGTCAGATTCTCTGCTCCGAATTTTTCACATTTTTCATAGGGACGATCTTCTTTGTACATTTCTTTGATCGTATTGATTTTTTCCATTTTCTCACTTTATAATCAGTGCGATGATACAATACAACGATATATTTTAGCACAATTTAAAAAATGTGTATAGAGATTGTTCCTTAAAATTCTGTGAAGATTCAGACACTATCGGGAGCAGAGAAGGTTTTTATAATCGCTTCCGCAACTTTCATGCCGTCCATAGCCGCAGAAGTAATGCCGCCTGCATATCCGGCTCCTTCACCGCACGGGTAAATCCAGGGAAAAGAAGAAGTAAAGTCTTCTTTTCTGAATATTTTTACAGGTGAAGATGTTCTGCTTTCTACACCGGAAAGTATGACGTCATCATGATCGAAGTCTTTGATCTTTTTCCCCATCGCACGAATCCCCGATTCAATCGATTCTGCAAGTTCCGGAGGAAATATATTGCGCACATTGCCAAATACATATTTCCCTTTTATGTTCGGAGTAACATTTCCTGTCTTTACTGATATTGTCCCTGTGCAGAAATCGGCAAATCGTTGTATCGGAACATTGCCGCCGCCTTCTTCCCATGCCTTTTTTTCGAGCCGTCTTTGAAATTCCATCCCGGCAAGAGGATGATCAGATCCATAATCGTCTTTTGTTACGGTAACGATCACAGCGCTGTTTGCATTTTCTCCGGCTCTGTCATGATAACTCATGCCGTTAACGGCTAGACGTCCTTGCTCGGACGACGCATTGACAACATATCCGCCGGGACACATACAAAACGTGTATACTCCTCTTCCGTTTTCAAGCTGTGCTGTCAGTTTATATGCTGCGGCACCAAGCGGGCCTCTTTCTTTTCTGCCATACATCGCCTCATCTATCATATCCTGTCTGTGTTCCGCGCGGACACCTATGGCAAATGATTTAGATTTCATTGCAACATTCCGGTCAAAAAGCATTTGAAATGTATCTCTTGCACTGTGTCCGACGGCAAAGACAGCAGCGTCGGTTTCTATCCGATGGCATCCGTTTACGATCAGACAGTTTTCTTTAGGAAGGATATCTGTTACCTGCGAATGAAAAAGGAATTCCCCACCGAGTCGGATAATTTCTTCTCGCATTCTTTCTACCACTTCGATTAAAATATCTGTTCCTATATGAGGCTTGCTTTCCCATAAAATTTCTTCCGGGGCTCCGAATTTTACAAATGTTTCTAGTACGAAACGATTTCGTCCGAATTTATCTTTGACAAGAGTATTTAATTTCCCGTCTGAAAAAGTGCCTGCACCACCCTCTCCAAACTGTACGTTTGAGGCAGTATTTAATATGCCGTCTTTCCAAAATTGTTCTACAACCTTTTGGCGTTCTCTCACAGGCGCGCCCCGCTCGATCACAAGAGGTTCGTATCCTTCAAAGGCAAGTAAATACGCGCAAAACAGGCCCGCCGGTCCACTTCCTATAACAACAGGTCTTTTCCGGAGCTTTTTGGCGCCGTGTTCGGGAATATGATAGTTTTTTTCCTGAACAGTTTGTAATTTCCCTTTGGAAATTTTTTTTACATGCTCTTCATTTGCAACGATAAGATCAACTGTGTATACGTAGTAAAGTTCCGGTTTTTTCCGGCCGTCAACAGATCGTTTTCTAATAAAAAACTGCTTCAGATCCTGCTCTTTTATATGAGCTGTTTTCAGAAGTTTCTTTTTTAATTGTGCTTCTGTATGCTCCACAGGGAGCTTTAGCTGACTGATTCTTAGCATCTTTTACCTCCATTATTGCTATATGATTAATTGTATCAATACGTCACCGGAAGTGTTCAAAGGCGCATTCCGGGATTGTAAGCGGTCATCGAAGTTGCGGATCCGTCACCCGGACTTCTGTTTATCACCGTTACAAAAAGAGCCGGTTTCCAAAAGAAATCGACTCTTATCTGAAAACAATCAGAAATAAAATAATTCTTCAAATTTTTTATCCAATGCAATACATATAATCAGCGCCAGTTTTGCAGTCGGATTAAACTGTCCTGTTTCAATCGAGCTGATCGTATTGCGGGATACTCCTACCATTTCTGCAAGCTCTCTTTGTGAAATCTGTTTCTTGGCACGCGCCTCTTTTAAGTTATTTTTTAAAACTAATTCATTTTCCATAATTCACCTTAAAGAAATTCCATAAGATAGTGTCCGGGATTCAAAATTCTGAAAATCGTAAGTCCGATACAAAAGATCAGTAAAATCCCCTCGGCAATCCGCCATTTCTTTTTATCAATCAAATAATACTTTAAATTCAAAGCAAACTGACTTAAAAACATGATGAAAAAGAGTGTTCCGCCAAAAACAATTTCCCTTTGTCCGATCCAGAGTTTGCCGGTAATAATTCCGAACACTTCACAAGTGCACAAAAGCAAAAACCCGGCTGAAACGATGAGAAGCGAACTGTGCTCTGCACGATTTCTTTTTTGTAAAACAGATTCTTTATCCATAATAATACCTCCCATCTTGCCAAGTTTACTTGTTGATTTAATTATATCATACCAAGTTTACTTGTCAAGAAAATCTGCGTATTTAGGATTTCATTTTAAGATTTTCAGAAATCTGCTGAATTAATCGAGATCTTTTACCGTGATTTCTTTTCCGTCTTTCCATGCACGTTCAATGTTATAAAAATCTCTGCTTTCTTTATCAAACACGTGAATGATCACATCTCCGAAATCAAGCAGTATCCAACTTCCCGATGCGCGCCCTTCTCTCTGACGAAGAGAGAATCCTGCTTTATGCATTTCTTCTTCCACGTTGTCGACAAGAGCTGTCACCTGACTTGAGCTGTTTCCGTTAGCAATTACAAAGTAATCGCCAAGAGTAGATACTTCTGCAATATCTATGATTTTAATATCTTCACCTTTTTTTTCATTCAATGCATCATAGGCGATACGTACCATTTTTTTTGACTGAGTCATAACTTTCCTCCGTAAAACTCATAAGTTTTTATTGTCATAGGATCAATTTTATTCCCGTTATCTTCCAGATAACGTATAGTTCGTTCGGAAGACAAACAGATTGCCTGATCGATATTTTGAAATACTATTTGTCGAATTTTAGAAAGTCCCGGAATTTCCCTCCGATTGGGTTCAATATAATCTGCAATATAAAGAATTTTTTCCAACATTGTCATTTCCGGTCTTCCGGTCGTATGATAAGTGATAGCATCGAGCACTTCCCTATCTTTAATGCCATATTCATTTTCAGCCAGATAAGCGCCCAGTTTTGCATGGATCAGCGCAGGCATGGAGTGTTCTAAATCAGTCAGCGTTATTTTATATTTTTCACACAATTTTAACTGCTCTTTTGCGGAACAATATTTTCCGCAATCATGAAGCAGTCCGGCAGTCATTGCCTTTTCGATGTTTGCCCCGTAACGCATAGCTAACGAAGCAGATGTATACATAACGCCGACTGTATGCTCGAAACGTTCTTTTTTTAACTTTTTTGATAATTCCTTTTTTATATGAAGCAGTTCTTCTTTCATTTTTATTCCTACCCCTTCTTATTATGCGTACTGCTTATCTGTATTCGATTGAGGAGGGATACAGATATATCCGTTATAAGAATTCGTTTGTTTGATAAAGTTCATGTTCTTTTATATAATTTGAAACAGAATCGGGAACGATATAACGTATGCCGCGTCTCATTGCCGCTCGCTTTCTTATAGTCGTTGATGAGATTTCCAAAAGAGGCGCTCTGAGCAATTCGATTTTTGCGCCATAGCGCTCTTTGAGATAAGAGATCTGTTCCTGCATTGTACGAACATCCTTATCATCTCTCATAGCGGCAAGAATTGTACATGTCGGAAAAATCTCCTTAAAATATCTCCACTCTTCGATTGCAAAGAGTGAATCTGCGCCCAAAATAAAATAGAATTCACATTCGGGATACATGCGATTAAATTTCTGCATAGTACTGTAAGTATACGAATGTACATCTGTTTCGGCTTCGGAAAGATCTATTTTAAAATGAGGCATATCACTGATCGCAAGTTCGATCATTTTAATTCGATGTGCAAGAGCTTTTTTACTTTCGTCCGTTTTCTTGTGGGGCGGATTTCCATTCGGAAGAAACCAGATTTCATCTAACTTAAAATCTTCATAAGCAAACTCTGCGAGAAGCAAGTGTCCGATATGAATCGGATCAAATGTTCCGCCCATGACTCCTATTCTCATAATGGCAGGATGATCTTTTTCTTATCATCTTTTCCTTCACGGTATAAAACGATTTTTTTACCGATCACCTGTACAACTTGAGAACGTGTTCTTCCTGCGATGATCTCAGCCAATTCTCTCGGATCATCCCCGCAGTTATTAAGCACGCTGATCTTAATGAGTTCACGCGCTTCTAAAGCTTCTGAAACAGCCTCTGTCAGTCCCGGACTCATACTTGATTTTCCAATCTGAAAAATAGGTTCGATTTTCATCGCGAGACTTTTCAGATAAGCTCTTTGTTTTGTAGTCATATTTATCTCCTTCCTTTTAAGAATATTTTTTCGTGAACACTCTTGTTTAAAAAAATCATTTGTAATAATCAAATTGAAGACCATACATTTTCACCGTATCACCTTCTTGTATTCCTTTTGCTTCTAACTCATCAAGGATTCCCGTTTCTTTCAAAAACTTCTGGAAGAAAGCAAATCCTTTTTCAGAATCAAGATTTGTATATCCAAGCATTTTTTCGATTTTGGGACCTTCGACTATATACATACCGTCTTCCAGTTCTACAGTATACGGAAGTTCCTCGTAGATAAGTTCGTCTTCAGGGAAATATTCCTGCTCAAAAACAACAGTCTTGCGATCCATCGTTTCTAACTGAGCGCTGACATAATAAAGCAGTTCGGAGATACCTTTTCCCGTAACTCCCGAAATAGGAAAAACTTTGATGCCCTTCGGCTCAAATTCCTTTTTCAAACGTTCTGTAGGATCTTCATCAGCCTCAAAAATAAGATCAGTCTTATTTGCGGCGATCACTTGAGGACGTTTTGCGATTTCGGGATTATACGCTTCCAATTCCGCATTAATCTTATAAATGTCATCAATCGGATCTCTGCCTTCTGTGCCTGCGGCATCAACAACATGGATCATCAATTTTGTTCTTTCGATGTGACGTAAAAACTCATGACCTAATCCGACGCCTTCAGACGCTCCTTCGATCAGTCCCGGAATGTCTGCCATCACAAAACCTTTTGCACCTTCAAGATCTACTACACCCAGATTCGGACTTAATGTTGTAAAATGGTAATTGGCAATTTTGGGTTCCGCGTTTGTCACACGGGAAAGTAAAGTAGACTTTCCTACATTCGGGAATCCGATCAGTCCCACATCTGCGATTACTTTCAATTCAAGTTTTACTTCCAATTCCCTTGCAGGTTGTCCCGGCTGTGCATATTTCGGAACCTGCATTGTCGATGTGGCGAAATGTTGGTTTCCAAGTCCTCCTTTTCCGCCTTTTAATACAATCTGTCTGCGGTTATCGCCGGACATATCGGCAATAACTTTCCCTGTCACAGCTTCTTTGATCACTGTTCCCTCCGGAACATAAAGGATAAGATCTTTCCCGTCTTTTCCGTGGCATCGCCGTTTTCCGCCCGGTTCTCCGTCTCCTGCCGCATATTTTCGTTTATGGCGGTAATCTACAAGCGTATTTAATCCTTCATCGATTGCAAAGATTAAATCTCCTCCGCGTCCTCCGTCTCCGCCGTCGGGTCCGCCGTTCGGTACATAGAGTTCTCTTCTGAAACTGCAATGTCCGTCTCCGCCCTTGCCGGAACGGATATATATTTTCGCTCTGTCTGCAAACATAATTTCTCCTTTATCTTTCCTGCTTTGTATATCAGGAAGAATCAAATGATAATTGTTACCGAAAAACTTCATTAAAAGTTTATCTCATGTATAGAAACAAAAGCCCCAGACAAAAAGTCTGGGGCTTATACTGCCTGTTATACGAGTGAAAAGTTCCGGCAAGACTTTTCGTCAAGTCCGATTATTCAGCTACCGGATAGATAGAAACCTGTTTCTTATCTCTTCCTTTTCTTTCATATCTTACTACACCGTCTACGAGAGCGAACAAAGTGTCATCTCCTCCGCGTCCTACGTTCAGACCCGGATGGATCTTAGTTCCACGCTGTCTGTAAAGGATGTTTCCAGCTTTTACAAACTGTCCGTCTGCTCTTTTGGCGCCCAGTCTCTTAGACTCGGAATCACGTCCGTTCTTTGTAGAACCTACTCCTTTTTTATGAGCAAAAAACTGAAGATTCATTTTCATCATGGTACTTACACCTCCTTGAAAATAATGTCAATGTATGATTCATACTCTTCACTGTCTTCTATATCTTCCAGACCAAGAATCATGGAATCCAGCAATAGTGCGGCGTCATGCGATGGATGATCTTTGAAACGAAATTCAACAGTTCCGCTGTTTTCATCAGAAACACAACTTGTCTTATCATCCGTAAAACGCTCGATTGAATTCAGTGTATTAATGACAAGTACCGAAACCGCTGCGCATACGATATCTTTTCCGATATCGTCATATCCAGCATGTCCGGACATATCAAACCCTGCATATTCATGCCGCATGGTCTTATAAACGGTTACCTCAATCATAACAAAAGTTATTATGCGTTGATCTTGTCGATCTTAACAGCTGTATACTGCTGTCTATGTCCGTTTTTCTTGTGGTATCCTGTTTTTCTCTTATACTTGTAAACAACAACTTTTTTCGCTTTTCCGTCACCGATTACGGATGCTGTAACTGTAGCTCCTTCTACTGTAGGATTACCTACGACAAGCTTATCGCTGTTTACTGCGAGCACCTGGTCGAATGTATAAGTTTCTCCGGCCTCAACACCAAGTTTTTCTACTTTAATGATATCGCCTTCAGCTACTTTGTACTGTTTACCACCTGTTGCTATAATCGCGTACATATAGCACCTCCTATTATCATTACTCGCCAATTACGGTGTCTGTTTTACAGAACTTGAACCTCATTGTGCGGCATACTGTTAGAATATAACATATCATTCTGGAACAAGTCAATAGTCTTCCGGTAAATTTTTTAATTTTTCGTAACAATATTCCATAATACTCTTTCTTGTAACAATTCCGATAAATTTCTTCTGGTCGTCTACGACAGGAACAAAATTCTGATTCATTGCTTTTTGCAGAAGATCTTCCATATCTGAATTAATTGATACGGCTACATAATCTACTTTTCGTGGAAAATCTTGTATAAATATATTTTCCGCCTCTTTCAAATTCAGATTCGTATATCTTTTGATTCCCCAAAGAAGATCTCCTTCCGTAATTGTTCCGACATATTCGCCCGATTTATTCAGCATTGGGATAGATGCATATTTATGATACTCCATTGTCTCAAGAACCTGTCTTAAAGTGCCATAGTCGTGAACATAAGCCACTTCGCTTTTTGGTTTTAAAAAGAATAAGATATTCATTGTATATTTCCCTTTCCACACATAAACGCATCAAAATGATGCGTTTATTGAGTATAGATCTTATGCGGTTTTTTAACAAATTTTTCTTGATATATTCTTCCTATAATGGTAATCCAATAAAAACAAACGGATATAGATTTTTATATCTGGGTAAGGACAAAAATTTCATATAACGCACGGATCGCATTTTTAAAATCATCATGTCTGACTCCGATAATGATATTCAATTCACTTGATCCCTGATCGATCATTTTGACATTGATATGTGCGTGGGCAAGTGCGGAGAAAATGCGGCCGGCAGTTCCTCTTGTTGATTTCATACCGCGTCCTACTACGGCAATAAGCGCAAGATTAGACTCCAGTTCGATATGATCCGGATTTACCGCTTTATGGATATCCGCTAAGATTTTCTGTTCTTTTTCCTCAAAGACATCTTTGTTTACGAAAATCGACATTGTATCAATACCCGATGGCATATGTTCGATAGAAACTCCGTTATCTTCAAATACCTGCAGAACTTTCCGACAAAATCCGACTTCCGAATTCATCATTGCTTTTTCGACTGTGATTGCTACAAATCCATCTGTTCCTGCAATTCCGGTAATCGTATATTTCGGCTGACGACATGTTCCTTCAACAATTAATGTTCCTTTATCCTGCGGTGCATTTGTGTTCCGGATATTGATCGGAATCCCCGCTTTTCTTACAGGAAAGATCGCATCCTCGTGGAGCACGCTCGCTCCCATATATGAAAGTTCACGAAGTTCTTTATAAGTAATTGTTTCGATTGATTTCGGATTTTTTACAATGCGGGGATCCGCGATCAAAAATCCGGAAACATCCGTCCAGTTTTCATACAGATCCGCCTGTACTGCCAAAGCTACAAGAGATCCCGTAATATCTGATCCGCCTCTTGAAAAAGTTACGATCGTTCCATCTTTTTTTGCTCCGTAAAATCCCGGAATTACAGCTGTTTTACAATCCTGAAGCCGCTCGGATAAAAGAGTATTCGTAACTTCATCATTGAAAGAACCGTCATCATTAAAACGGACAACTTCGGCAGCATCCACAAACTCAAAGCCGAGGTAAGCAGCCATGATCTTTCCGTTTAAACATTCTCCTCTGGAAGCGGCATAGTCAGCTCCCGCCTTGTTACTGAAATTTTCTTTAATTTGTACAAAATCAAGATCAAGAGAAAAATCGAGATTCAATCCATCAATAATCTCCTGATATCTTGCGTGAATATTATCAAGCTGTTCTGAAAAATCTTCTCCGTTGGCTGCACTTTCATAACAGGCATAGAGCATATCTGTTACTTTTGTATCTTTTGGAAATCGTTTTCCCGGCGCAGACGGAACAACATACCGTCTTGTATCATCTGCTGTAATGATCGCTCCGACCTTTTTGAACTGATCTGCATTTGCCAGAGAACTTCCCCCGAATTTTACTACTTTTTTCAATCTTCTTTCCTCCAAATGTAGAACTCACGCAGCGCTTTTTCGCTGCTTTTATTTATCGATCCATTTCTCTTCTCATGAATAATGAGAAAAATTTTTGTAAGCGCAATTTTCAGCGCGCTTTCGGTAAAATATTATAACGCCTCGATCTCTGCTTGTAAATAATTTTCCTGTTCATAAAGCGGTTTTCTTACTTTTTTTCTTGTGATTTCTACAAGTCCGAGCATCGTCATGTCAACCAAAGTAGTCGGAATCGGATCTTTCGACAAAAAGTTTCGGAATTCTTTTAATAATATCCCGGTATCTTCTTTTGATTCAAGATTTACAAAATCTACAATAATGATTCCTGACAGATTACGCAGACGAATCTGCTTCGCCGCTTCTTGAGCAGCCTCCATGTTTACTTTCATCGCTCCGGCGCTGTTTTTCGATTTTACTGCCATCTTCCCGGAATTTACGTCAATGACTGTCAAAGCTTCCGTTGGCTGGATAATAAGATATCCGCCGTTTTTCAACCATACAAACTCTTTCAACGCCTTTTCCAATGCGGTTTCTGTAGAATACAATTTGCAAAGTGGAAAATCAGGATTCTCATAAAGTCTGAGAAGTTTTACTTTTTCAGGAAATTCTGTAAGAAAGTATTCTTGTATTTCCGTATACAAGTCTTTTCCTTCTATGACGATTTCTTCCATTCCTTCCATGTATACGTTTTTTAAGTCTGATATATACGTCGGAGGAGCCGATTTCAAACGTGAAAAAGCAACTCTTGACAATGCTGTATTTAACAACTTTTTATATTCTTCTTTCAGACGTTCAATTTCGTCTTCGACCTCCTGAAACGGTACGCCTTTTGCATTTGTCCGTATAATGATGCCGAACTGTTCATTTTTCATACGTGACAGGCGGTCTTTGAATTCATCCCGAAGCGCCCGTGGAATTTTTGAAGATACGCCGATCCGGGTGTTTCCATGAGTTAAGACGGCATATCTTCCCGTGAAGCTTAAATGAGAAGTTACAGTAGGCGCTTTCGTTTTTACCGCTTCCCGGCTGATCTGTACGACAAGTTCATCGCCGATACAAAGTGGTTTTTTCCCGGATTTATGGGTAAAATATGCGTTTTCTGCATCTTTCAAATCAAAATAACAGTTTACTCCTTTTGTAATTTCTATAAATGCCGCACCGATATTTTGGACAATATTCTGCACTTTCCCGATGTAAATATCCCCTAGTTTCCCCGGAGGTACTTGCTCTTCATTGATACTGGTATGTATTTCAACAATATCATCATCTTCAATAAGGTATGTCCGTATTTTATTTTTGCTTTTTTCTATTAGTATTTTTCGTTTCAAACCAAAATCCTTCCCATGTCATTACAGATTTACTACAGGTCTGTCTTTGAATTCATACAGATTTCTTCTCCGAGATTTTCAAGAGGAATGAGCTTCCTTTCTCCGTTGCCGCTTTCATCTGCATACATCTCAAGGCGATGATAAAAAAATCGTACATCATCTGAAATATTTGCATATTTTAAAAATGTTTCCATCACAAGATCCGGTTTTAAATTTTCCGAACTTCCCGCTGCAAGAAGAAGATAGATCTGTTCATCACGAATCTCCCATGAATCGATAAGGGCACGTATGTCAACCATTCTCTCGCTTCTTTTCGTCTGTTTGATAACTTGAATTTCCGGTTGAGACATAAACTTGGAAAACTGTTCTTTCCAGTCAGAAGGCAGTGCTCCTTTTCTGACAGAGACGAGATAATCTGCCCCTGCAAGGATCGTCATTCCCGTCTGTTTTTTATCATCCGGAATTTTTCTGAAACTAATTATTTCAATTCCTTCTATACTGACTTCATTCATACGTTTTACAGCCGTTTTACTGTCGATCGCTTCAGTCAGTTCAATATCAAAATATTCCCCGTCACTTGTGAGACCGATTCCAAGAGGACTCGCAAACGACATGATCATATGCGGACTGTACCCTCCTGTAAAGGCGATCGGTATTTCAGCCCTGCGCATTACTTTTTGGAAGAAGCGCATTACATCAAGATGTCCGATAAAACGAAGCGCTCCGTATTTTCTGAATTTAATTCTTGCCTTCATAACAGACACCTCCTCCGAATTTTGATGCGCCGCATCCTGAACAGTGTTCCCGACAATTCGGTGTCACCTCAGCATTCATTGCCCGTTCCCATTCCTTTCTGAGAAATTTTCGACTGACCCCGGTATCGATAAAATCCCATGGGAAAAGTTCGTTTTTATCTCTTGTACGAAGCGTATAAAACTCTTTTTCGATTCCCGTGTTCAAAAAAGCTTTCTCCCATAAATCATCTCGAAAACTTTCGGTCCATGAGTCAAATAAGCATCCGAGTCTGTAAGCTTCTTCAATCACTTTTCCGATTCTTCTGTCACCTCTTGCCATAATACCTTCCAAAACAGTTACATTTGCATCATGCCAATTATATTTTAAGCTTTTCCGATTTAACTGCGCTTTAAATTCATCATTGACAAGGTGAGCACGTCTCGTATATTCTTCAGCGGTACACATTGGCGCCCACTGAAACGGAGTAAACGGTTTCGGAACAAAAAATGAGGAACTTGCAGTAATCTGACATTTTCCGTTTCTTTGATCTTTCGGGATTTCATAATATTTGCGGGCAACCTTTTCACATAAATGGGCGATCTCCTTCATATCTTCTTCGGTTTCCGTAGGAAGTCCGAGCATGAAATACAGTTTTACTTTTGTCCATCCTCCTTCAAAAGCCTGACTTGCGCCACCCATAATATCTTCTTCGGTAAGTCCTTTATTGATTACATTTCTCATTCTCTGTGATCCGGCTTCGGGCGCAAATGTAAGGCTGCTTTTTCTGATATCCTGAACCTTACTCATTACATCTAAAGAAAAGGCGTCGATTCTCAAAGACGGTAATGAAATATTGATTGCTTTTTCTTTGAATTCATCAATCAAAAACATTACAAGTTCTTTCAAATCAGAATAATCACTTGAACTCAAGGAACTAAGTGAGATTTCTTCATGTCCTGTATTTGTCAACATCGTTTTGGCATACTCTTTCAGACGTTTTACATTACGCCCTCTTGTGGGACGATAAATCATTCCCGCCTGGCAAAAACGGCATCCCCGGGTGCATCCCCTTTGAATCTCAAGTACAACGCGATCTTGAGTTGCTTTTATAAACGGAACGACCGGCTTCATCGGATATACCGTATCTGTTACATCCATAACAACCTGCTTTTTCACACTTGCAGGGGCACATATATTATTCGGTATAAATGATCGAAGTGTACCATCCTCGTTGTATTCGGCATCATAAAATGACGGCACATAGATTCCTTCGATGCGGGCCGCCTGTTCAAGAAACTCTGTTCTCGTACTTCCCTCTGCCCGACATTTTTTATATGTATCTAAAAGTTCATCATAAACAGTTTCGCCTTCTCCGATATAAAACAAATCGAAAAATTCCGCAAGAGGTTCCGGGTTATAGACACATGGACCTCCACCGATCACAATCGGATCATTTTCCGCGCGGTCACATGAATGCAGAGGAATTTGGCTCAACTCTAAAATCTGCAAAATATTTGTATAGCACATTTCAAATTGGATCGTAATTCCTAAAAAGTCAAATTCTCTGATCGGATCTTGTGACTCTAATGCAAAAAGCGGAATTCCCTCTTTACGCATAATTGTATCAAGATCTGTCCACGGAGAATAGACGCGTTCACACCAAACATCGTCTCTTCTGTTAAACATATCATACAAAATCTGAATGCCGAGATGCGACATGCCGATCTCGTAAACATCCGGAAAACACATGGCGAAACGGATATCCACCTCATTTTTATTTTTCATTATCGAGTTTACTTCATTCCCGATATACCGGGCAGGTTTTTCGATACTTAGTAATATTTCATCATCTAAAGCAAGCTTTCTCATATATTTCCTTCCTGTTTTTGTATATATTTTATAAATTCTTACGAACCTATTTTGGACTTTTCAAAGGGAAAAATCGATATTTTTTATGTTGTTTTTCGTATTTATACAAGACGATACAACATTACAGAAACATCTTCTATGTGATTGAATCATCCAATCTACATCATTATATACATTTTAGGGAAGAACTTCAAGCAAATATCTTTCGTCAATCGGAATCAATCGGTGCTGGTGTTCTTAGACAAAAACTCCAAAGTAAAAGATATGATTTCGCAGTCAGCATTGTATACAACTCTTTTCGTTTTAATATAAATTTTCAGGTAAATCAGCTGAATAAATAGTTATCATTCAAAATTTTCCCATACTTCCTTCACGGCTTCCAGCTCCACATCCCGTTCAATTTCATTTATGATTTTTGTACTGTTTACATTAGCTACTTCCGCATGATTTTGATCCATATATACAAAGAAGATGAAACAGAGAATACAGATTACAAGCCGCATATAAAAGCTTCCGCCTGCTTCTTCACCGCCTTCGTCTTGTTCTTTACATAAATTGCCATAACGAGGATGAATCGGAGGAACAGTTTCACGTTCACCATAGAGCTGTTTCGTTTGTCGAAGAAGTTCTCTTCTTCTTAACTGAGCATCATTCATACTGTTTTTTCCCCTCTGTCTCTCTTCTTTTGATTTTTTGTATTGCATTCCAAAGCAGATAAACCGCCGAAACCTAAAGATACATTCCAGAATTGAAAGCGATTGTTAAAATTTCGGGAAACGCAAGGTTTTTCGCCATACAAAAAAGCATAAGACATTGTTTTTACAACATCTTATGCTTTTAGATTCTTTTCTATACCGGTTTCTAAAGACGTAATCGCCTTATCTGTCTGCCAGTTCACTTGTAATATCTTCCCACGTAACTCCCCGTTCTACCATGAGTACCATCGCATGATAAAGGAAGTCCGAAATTTCATATTTAATTTCTTCGGGATTCGGGTTTTTTGCTGCAATAACGATTTCTGTAGCTTCTTCTCCTACCTTCTTTAAAATTTTATCAATTCCTTTTTCAAACAGATAATTTGTATAGGAACCCTCTTTTGGATTCTGCTTTCTGTCAACAATCGTATTATATACGGATTCAAATACTTGAAGAGGATTTTTTGCATCATAATCAGTGCCGACGATCGTTGTATAAAAGCAGGATCTGTTGCCTGTATGGCAGGCAGCGCCGACTTGATCGACTTTTGCAAGTAAAGTATCTTTATCACAATCGACAGATAATGACTTCACATATTGAAAATGTCCGGACGTCTCACCCTTTACCCACTGTGCATTCCTGCTTCGACTGTAATATGTCATACGACCTGTTTTTACTGTATGATCAAACGCCTCTTCATTCATATATGCCATCATCAGAACTTCGTTTGTCTTGTAATCCTGTACGATTACCGGGATCAGACCGTCAGAATTTAACTTAAACTCGGAAAAATCCATCATGCTTTCAAACGAAGTCATTTTAATTCCGGCTCGCATACACACTTCTTTAAAGTCGTTAAAATCCATATCGACACTGCTGATAAACATTCCGGATACGCCCTTTACACCGTTGCTTTTTAAAATCCGCAATATTTCGCTTTCATCCATTGTATCTGTTACAACAACGCACGGGATTTCCGTTACATTTACAACAGAATTCAGATCAAGACGGTGCATGAACACGATCTCAGAACTATATTGTTCTATTAAATGCTGTTGTTTAAAAAGCGTGTCAAAATCATTTAAAGATACTGCTATTTTTTCTTTTCCGAAACGTAAGGAAACTTCTTTAATTAAATCGATGGAAACTTTTTTTGAAAAATTCAACATCGCACGTTTTACACCCGCATAAAGAAGTTTTTTAACATCCTCTGCTCTTCGTATATTTCCTCCCGCAACCATCGGAATACTGATGATCCGGTTTATTTTTTTGATCAGATCGATGGATTCTTCATGATCTTCATCAGAATCTGAAAGATCAAATACAAGCAGTTCATCTGCTCCGTTTGCATTATATTGCTTAGCAAGCGCAATTACATCCTCTGTCAATACAGTGCGGTCGTCAAACCATCTTACCGCCTTACCTCCCGCAATAAAAATGCAGGGAGTCAGTCTTTTATAACTCATGATTATTCTCCTAATTTTTTATTTGTACGAAACGGCATTGAGTCAGCCGTTTGTTATAAAGCCCCTTTTGTAGACCATATTTCTGTCATTCTAGGCTCCGGAGACACTGCCATATCAAGCGCTTTTCCAAACGCTTTAAAAAGCGCTTCTGCCATATGATGGTTATTTCCTCCGTCTAAAATTTTCAAATGCAGATTCATCTGTGCACTATAAGAAACGGCATAGAAAAATTCTTTCACCATTTCTGTATCCATTGTCCCTAATTTGTCTGTTGTAAATCCGGCGTCAAACTTAAAATAAGGACGTCCCGAAAGATCTGCTGCACAAAGAGCAAGCACTTCATCCATCGGAAGAATAAAATAACCATATCTTTTAATTCCGGCCTTATCTCCGAGCGCTTTTTTAATTGCTGTTCCAAGGACAATTCCCACATCTTCTATTGTATGATGACTGTCCACTTCAAGATCTCCGTCTACTTTTACCTCAAGATCAAACAGTCCATGTCTGGCAAATCCGTCAAGCATGTGATCAAAAAAAGCAATCCCCGTATCTATTTTATTTTTCCCCTGACCGTCTAAATTAACAGACAAGGTGATATCTGTCTCTTTTGTTTTTCGCGTGCAAACCGCTATACGTTTGTTTTTTTCACTCATAATATTACTCTCCTCGTTCTGATTCAAAACGAACCTTTATCGAATTTGCATGAGCTGTCAAATGTTCAGCTTCGGCAAACCGTTCGATATCCGAATGAATTTTTTCAAGTGCTTCCCTTGAGTAGGAAATAATACTTGATTTTTTAATAAAATCATCTACAGAAAGAGGAGAGAAAAATTTTGCAGTTCCGTTTGTCGGAAGAACGTGATTCGGTCCCGCAAAATAATCGCCAAGCGGTTCGCTTGAATTTTCCCCGATAAATATAGCGCCTGCATTTCGGATCTTTGTCATCACTTCAAATGGGGATGCAGTCATGATTTCAAGGTGCTCTGATGCAATTTCATTTGCGGCGTCAATCGCCTCATCCATTGTATCCGCCACAAGAATATGTCCGTAATTATCGAGAGATTTTCTGATAATCTCTCCCCGTGATAATTGACTGATAAAAAGTTCTGTCTGCTCGGAAACTTTCTCTGCCAATTCCATACTTACTGTCACTAAAATCGCGCTTGCCATTTCATCATGTTCCGCCTGAGACAAAAGATCTGCGGCAACATAACGCGGGTTCGCCGTTTCATCTGCAAGCACGAGTATTTCACTCGGACCTGCGATAGAGTCAATACTAACATGACCATATACCGCCTTTTTTGCCAGTGCGACATAAATATTCCCCGGGCCGACGATCTTATCTACTTTCGATATGCTTTCCGTTCCGTAAGCAAGAGCGGCAATCGCCTGCGCGCCTCCGACTTTATAGATTTTATCCGCTCCGGCTTCTTTTGCCGCAACAAGTGTGGTGGGAGTTACTTTTCCGTCTTTTCCGGGCGGAGTAACCATTATGATTTCTCTTACTCCCGCTGTTTTTGCCGGAACGATATTCATAAGAACCGAAGAAGGGTATGCAGCTTTCCCTCCCGGCACATATACGCCTACCCGATCGAGAGCCGTCACTTTCTGACCAAGGATCGTTCCGTCAGGTTTACTGTCAAACCAACTGTACTGTCTCTGTTTTTCATGATACGTCTCAATATTTTTCAAAGCCTTTCTGATTATCTCAATCAATCCTCTGTCGACTTGAGTATAAGCTTCTTCAATTTCTTCTTCTTTTACAAGAACAGACTGCTGATCAAGACAGAAGCCGTCGAATTTTTCTGTATATTCAAAAAGGGCTTCATCTCCTCTTTTTTTCACATTATCTAAGATTGCTTTTACCTGTTCTTCATACATCTCATAGCTATTCGGACTTCTTTTGAGTAAATCTTCCAAAAGATTTTTTTTCGTAGTTTGATTCAGTTTTTCAATTCGCATGGCCGCATTGCTCCTCTCGTAAAAGTTCTCTTAAATCTGTGACTATTTTCTTTATCCGATCGTTCTCCATACGCATGCTCACCGGATTAACGATCATTCTTGCTGAAAGCGGACATACTTCTTCCAGAACAACCAGACCGTTCTCGTTCAAAGTCGTTCCTGTTTCTACAATATCAACAATCACCTCTGACAAACCAACAATCGGAGCAAGTTCGATAGAACCATTCATTTTGATCAGTTCGACTGTCTGATGCTTCTTATTATAAAAATAATCCTTTGCAATTTTAGGGTATTTTGTCGCAACCCGGATTAATTCATGACGATTCAGAAGTTCTTTTGTCTCCTGACGTCCGCAGACGCACATTTTGCATTTTCCGAAACCGAGATCTAAGACTTCGTGGACTTTTCGTCCTTCTTCAATAATCGTATCCCTTCCGACAACTCCTATATCAGCCGCTCCGTATTCTACATATGTCGGTACGTCCGGGCCTTTTGCAAGAAAGAATTTCAGTTTTAATTCTTCATTTGTAAAAATCAGTTTTCGTGAATCTTTTTCTTTCATCTCCTCACAAGTAATACCAAGACTCTCAAGCATTTTCATCGTTTTTCCTGCGAGCCTTCCTTTTGTAAGGGCAAATGTCAAATATCTCATATTCTGCTCCTTTTATACTGACGGCAATTATTCTGCAATGTTTGCCGTTTTCTTTTCTCCTGTAATCAAATTGGTCATTTCCAACTTTTTATCGTCGCAAAGATAGATTAAAGCCGCAGCATTTTTTCTTTTTGCATATGATTCATACAGCGATTTATCCTGTCCTTCTTTTTGCCTGATCAATTCGATACAGCGTCCCTTTTCCCGAAAATTACCGGCAAGGATGATCGCATTGCTTTCAGTCTCTTCGTTATATACAATGATGTTCCGCCTTATCGTGTCTACCGAAATTTTCTGTCTTGAAAGAGCGTTCATCAATTCATCTACAATGATCGCAAATCCAATAGACGGAGTCTCTTTTCCGAATTTTTCAAGAAGATGATCGTATCTTCCGCCTCTTACAACCGCATCACCTGTTCCGTATGTATATGCCCGAAATACGATTCCGGTGTAATAACCATAACCTCCGCTCATACTCAGATCAAAAGTTACATGATCCGAAGCATTATACAGGCAAAGAAGATGATTGATCTGACGAAGTCGTTCAATGGCGGCTTTTGCTTTGTCGCTGATTGCAAATTGCTGCGCCTTGTCCAGAACATCCTCTGTTCCCATTAATTCCGGGAGGATCGCAAACGCCTCTTTGATTTCTTTTTTTACATCCTTTTCTTCAAGAAGCTCTTCTGCTCCGAAAAAGTTGCGATTTCCGATCAATTCCCGTATACGTTCCACAGTTTCCTCGTCTAACTCCGCTGCAGATAAAATACTTTGGAGAAAATCGACATGACCGATACTAATCTGAAATTCTTCCAGTCCCGTCTTTTTCAATGCGTCTGCAACCATTGCTATCATCTCCGCATCTGCCTCAACAGAATCAAGCCCGATTAGTTCCGCGCCGAATTGTGTATTTTCCTTTAACTTGCCGCGATAGCTTGTATGATTGATAAAAGTGTTTCCGACATAACAAAAACGAAGCGGAAAATCTTCAGTATCAAAAAGTGTAGCCGCCGCCCTTGCAACCGATGGAGTAATGTCCGGACGAAGAGCCAATATATTTCCTTCACGATCGAAAAATTTGTATAACTCCTGTGTAGAAGTAGAACCGATCTCTTCTCTAAATACATCGTAATATTCAAACGTCGGAGTCTGAATATCGCGATATCCATATAAATGGAGAACTTGATTTAATTTTTTCTGTAGTGTGAGTTTTATTTCACATTCCCTGCTGTAAATATCCCTTACTCCTTCAGGCGTATGTAATTTTTGTTCCATCGCAAATAAAACCCCCTTCACTTTACTATGCTAATTCGTTAAACTCTTTCGGATATTATACGAAGTTTCGTTCAATCTGTCAATCCCTTCTGTCAAGGTCTTTTTGTATACAATCCAGATAAGGGACAAAATATCCTCTTTTCAGTTCCATAAACCAATTTGACTCCAATTCATCAAATCGAATACTTTTTCTGCCGCCGTTTTTCGCACGATCCCAAAATTTTTGTATTTGCCTGTACCGCATATAGTATAACTCATCCCTTGTCGTATAATAAATCAACAGAAAAGCAATTCCTCCCTGTTCTTCAAACTTTTGCATAAACTCAATCTGATGTTCATGGACATTTGCAAGAGGAAACGTATCTGTCTTACATTCCTTTGCGTCAAAACATACGGGAATTCCCTGTACTGCTCCTATGTAATCAACTGTACTTACTTTATCAAAGTATGCAAGCGTAATATGTCTGCTTCCCTGATCAATTTTTACAGGAGTAATAGGCGTCGGTATTTTCTGTATTAAGGCAAGGTTCATCTGTTCATATTGTTCATTTGTCTGATTGATAAGTTCTTCAAAGGTCGAACCCCGAAGACCTCTTGAATTCCATGCAGCCATTATTGTTCACTCCTTTATCAATACAGATCTTTTTAAATAAATCGGGAACAGGCGCAATGATCTGCCTGTTTGGCAGATTTTTTACTAGTTCCACATCCGGAAAACAAAGCTGATAAGCATGAAGAAGCTGTGTTTTCAACCCATATTTTTTCTTATAGGCTTCATTTATTTTAAAATCTCCATATTTATAATCTCCTATGATCGGATGACCGATCGCTGCCAGATGTGCACGGATCTGATGTGTTTTTCCCGTAATTAGGTGTACTTTTAAAAGTGTTACATGATCAGAAACAAAAAGAGGGGTATATTCTGTTTCAATCGGAAGCGCTTCTTTTGTTTCCCTCTTTTCTTTTGTGACAGATACCTTATTTGTTTTTGTATTTTTTTTCAAATATCCGCAAATCCTCTGTCCGTCCTTTATCTTTCCCGAAACAAGGCACAAATAATATTTTTCCAATGATCTTGTTCGGAACATCTCATTTAATATCTGAAGCGCGCTCAGTGTCTTTCCTCCCGCAACGATCCCGCTCGTATTTCGATCGAGCCGGTTACATACCGCGGGATGAAAAGTCTTTAGTTCCTCTCTTGTTACCTGCCCTGAATCCAAAAGATACTCTATTAAATATTCTACAAGAGAAGTATCTTCCCGATTTGCTTTCTGGGAAAGCATTCCGACCGGTTTGTTCAGAAAGATCACATTTTCATCCTCATATAATACATTCAGTTTTACTTTGCTTTTAGCGGTATTTTTCTGTACCGGCCGAAAAACTTCTTCTGAAGTTTTTGAAAATTTTTTAATTGTTTCATCCGAAAAAAACAACTTCACATTATCGCCGAGAGCTAAAATTTCATTTCCCGCAGCCTTTTTCCCGTTTAATGTAATATTCTTTTTACGAAGCATTTTATAGAGAAAACTTTTCGGAGCCTGATCCAGATATTTTCCTAAAAATTTATCAAATCGCTGTCCCGCTTCATTTGAGTTGATTTCTATCTCTTTCATTTGACTTAATTCCTTTTTATTTACATAGAGATGTTTAGAATAAGACCACGTACCGTTTCTTCTTTTGTTTTTGTATCTTCCTGTTCGACAGCCGCAATATTATTTAAACCTTCCGCTCTTGTAATAAACGGCTTATACTCATTTAATATACGAATTTGAAATCCTTTGTAACCGTTTTGTGCTAAAATTGTTTTTATATGATCGGCAAGTTCTGTCGTGTTTACTTTATTATAATGGGTATATCCGAAAATATTATGTCCGGATATCACAATGCAGTCAACAGGCATTATATGATCTCTGCTCGTGATCACCATATCATAACAAACAGTCAGAAGATCAGTTTTTGACGCGATTTCTTTCGCTCGTTCTCCATCGATCGAACGATAAGGAAAGCGTGTAATAACTCCTACAAGCGCTTTCGATGCCGGAAGACATCCGACAATAGCTACTACTGTAAGAAGATTTAATTTTGTTCCTGTCTGAAAATATCCGAGAAGCAATATTGCGATCACGATGCCAAAATAGGCAAGCGTTCTTATGATTTCTATTTTTCTTTTATAATTTAAATATCCCGGCATTCCTTTTTCTGTCTTTTTCATGATACAAATAGTTCCTCCGCTTTCAAAATAAGACTTACCGGCAGCAGTTTTGTCATAATTTCTGCCGCTTTTATTCCTGCTCCATATACAGAAACAGATTTCTTCTTTCTGCTGTCAATAAGAGCTCTATGAACAACTTTATTTGCCGCCGCCATATTCAGCTTTTTGAGGGGATTTTTTAATTCTCCGCTCACCTCGAAAAATTCTGTTTCCACAGGTCCCGGACAAACTGCCGTCACATAAATGCTTTTTTCTCTTAATTCTTGTCCCAGAGCACGTGAAAAACTTAAAACACATGCTTTAGACGCCGCATAAACAGCAAAAGAAGGCTGCGGACAAAACGCCGCCGCACTTGCCATGTTTATAATACGGCTTCCCATCTTCATATAAGGAAGCGTCATTTGCGTTATGCGGATAAGCGCAGTGCAATTCAGATCGATCATATCCGTATGAATCCGTTTTCCTTTTTCGGCAATTTCCGAAAAAGTTCCGCTTTTGCCAAAACCGGCTGCATTGACAAGCATTCTTATATTAGGGTGCCATTGACAAAGCTCTGTATAAAATTGTCTGTATACATGTTTTTTCTGTAAGTCTCCCGCAAAAATGCGAAGCGGAACATTAACTTCTTTCCTAAGCTGCTCCAACCGTTCTTCCCTTCGTGCAATTACCCATATTTCGTCGAGATCCTTATAAAAATATTCCAATTGACGAACAAACTCTCTTCCTATACCTGATGACGCTCCGGTGACAACTGCAACTCTCATTTTCATTTATCCTCATTTCTTTCTATGCACATTTCTGATTGTCTTTTTCTTATAGTTTGTTTTCTTATCTATCTTTTTATAAGCTGGCTTTTTACTTGTATTTACTTGTTTTTCACGTCCTGTATTTGTACTGTCTTTTTCACGTCCGGGACGGATCAGACACTTTGGTCCGTAGCCGACAAGATCCATTCTTCCCGTTTTTCTCAAAGCTTCCAAAACAAGGTCATAATGTTTCGGATCACGATACTGAATCAAAGCGCGCTGCATCGCTTTTTCATGCGGGGATTTCGGAACATAAACAGACTGACCGGTGCGCGGATCGATTCCCGTATAATACATGCAAGTTGAAAGCGTAGAAGGTGTCGGATAAAAATCCTGCACCTGCTCCGGCATATATCCGAGGTCACGGCAGTATTCTGCCAGTTCAACAGCTTCTTTTAACGTTGATCCCGGATGAGAAGACATAAGGTACGGGACAAGATACTGATCCATTCCGAGTCTTTCATTCATTTTCTTAAACTGTCGTGTAAACTCTTCATATATTCGATGTTCCGGTTTTCCCATCAAAGAAAGCACGGGAGCGCTGATATGTTCAGGCGCCACTTTCAGTTGTCCGCTTACATGATACTGACATAGTTCTTTTAAAAATGTATTCTTTTTATCTGCCAGCAAATAATCAAATCGGATTCCCGAACGGATAAATACTTTTTTTACTTTCGGGATCTTTCTTAATTTTCGTAATAGTGCAACATAATCACTATGATCTGCATCTATATTTTTGCAAGGAGCAGGAAAGAGACACTGCTTTGTCGCGCATACACCGTGCCGAAGCTGTTTTTCACAAGATGGATGACGAAAATTTGCGGTCGGACCTCCTACATCATGGATGTATCCCTTAAAATCTTTTTCTTCAACCATTTGTTCCGCTTCTTTTATAAGCGATTCATGACTTCTGACCTGTACAATACGCCCCTGGTGAAATGTAAGCGCACAGAAACTGCATCCTCCGAAACATCCCCTGTTGCTGATCAGGCTGAAGCGGATCTCCGAAATTGCCGGGATTCCTCCTTTCGCTTTATAAGACGGATGATAAGTCCTCATATACGGCAGATCATAAATATCATCCATTTCTGTAACACTTAACGGTTTTGACGGCGGATTCTGAACGACATATAAATGTTCCGAATAAGGTTCTGCAAGTCGTTTCCCGCTAAATGCATCCGTATTTAAATATTGTGTATAGAAGCTTTTTGCATACATTTTCCGATCTGCTTTTAGCTCCTCATAAGAAGGCAGAAACTGGGCGTCATATATTTTTTCTTTCTCTTTTATTTTAACGACAGTACCATCAATATAAGTAATTTCTTCGATTGGTATTCCCGCCTCTAAAGCTTCGGCAATCTCCAGGATCGAGCGTTCTCCCATTCCGTAAGAAACAATATCCGCACCGGAATCAAGAAGGATTGACCGTTTTAATTTATCCGACCAATAGTCATAATGTGCCATACGTCTTAAACTTGCTTCGATACCGCCCATAATTACTGCGGTCTTTTTATATTTCTGTCGTATCAGATTTCCATACACAACACAGGCATGGTCCGGGCGTTTTCCCATCTCTCCGCCTGGGGTATAAGCATCTGTTCTTCTTCGTTTTTTCGATACAGAATAATGATTTACCATCGAATCCATATTTCCGGCAGAAACAAGAAATCCCAGTCGCGGTTCTCCGTAAATACAAATACTTTCCGGATCTTTCCAATCCGGTTGAGAAATAATTCCGACACGATATCCTCTTGATTCTAAAAGACGGCTGATGATCGCATGACCAAAAGACGGATGATCCACATATCCGTCTCCGATAATATAGGCAAAATCAACGCTCTTCCACCCGCGTTTTTCCATATCTTCCCTGCATACAGGTAAAAAATCATGGTTCATATTTTTCAATTCAGCACCTTTCGTAAGTGTTTTTTAAAACGTCAAAAAAATCTCGGATAAAATAATCCGCGGCAGCCTTTTTCTCCGCTTCGTCTGCTTTTGTAAAATCATCTGCTACAGCGCACACTTCCATGCCCGCGTTCTTTCCTGCCAGAATTCCATTGATAACATCTTCAAATACAAGACAGTTTTTCGGGTCTACATTCATGTCGTCTGCGACTTTTAAATAGACATCCGGCGCAGGTTTCCCTGCCGCAACTTCCGAAGAAGTACGTACAGAATCAAAATATTTCGTCAGTCCCCGTCCGTTCAGCGCAGCTTCTGCAATTTCCCGATCATTGCTTGTGGCAATACCGAGACGGATACCGTTTTGTTTCATCAAATCCAGAAACTCAACTGCGCCGGCCTTTGGAAATACTTTCGTTGCATACAGCTCAACTGTCATATCCCGCCATTCCTGCATTACGTCTTCTACTGTTTGATTTAATGTTGTAAAGGTATCGACAAAATATTGTGCGGTCTCTACATAACTCATCCCCTCTATATCTCTGTGAAATGTATCCGGTGCAGTCAAGTGATATTTATCCATATAAATACGGTCAACTTCCGGCCAGATCCACATCGAATCTACAAGTGATCCATCCATATCAAAAATGACCGCTTTTTTTCCTGTCAACATAATTGTTCTACCTCTTCTTCTGTTAATTTTCTATATTGTCCGGGTTTTAAAGACGGATCCAATGTCAATGTTCCAAACTGAATCCTTTTTAAATAAACAACTTCTTTTCCTACCGCACGAAACATACGCTTCACCTGATGGAAACGACCTTCTTTGATTGTAAGATAGATTTCCGAATATCCGTCTTCCTTTTCATCTGTTTCATTTTTTGTTTCAGGCAATATTTTCTGCTCTTTTATCTTTTCTTTCCGCCGTTCTTTTTGTACAGAAAGAATTTCAAGCGCCGCCGGCATCGTAGGTTTTTCATCTCCGATATGTACGCCTTTCTCAAACAATCGTACATCTTCTTCTGTCACAATTCCTTTGATTTTTGCATAATAAATTTTATCCACATGCTTTTTCGGGGAAAGAAGGCGGTGCGCAAGCTGCCCGTCATTTGTAATTAAAAGAAGACCTTCTGTATCTTTGTCAAGCCGCCCCGCGGGAAATAAGTCTTTTCTTTTGCTTTCTTTGATCAGGTCTATGACTGTACGCTCTTTTTTATCTTCCGTTGCAGACACAACTCCGGCAGGCTTATTCAACATAAAATATTCATACCCTGCATAAAAGATCTTTTCTCCTTTAAATATAATCTCATCTTTTTCTGTATCAACTTTCCGCTCAGCTTTCTTTGCTATCTCTCCATTGACGGAAACGCTTCCTTTTAAGATCTCTTTTTTCACCTGACTTCTTGTGCCGCATCCCATTTCCGTCAAATATTTATCTAACCGCAATTTCATGATGACTGCCACCGCCATCCCGGCAGATACTTATTCTTCAACATCTGTCCTGACAGCTTGCCAAAACCGAGAGGATAACCGTCTACGCATACGAGATACCACCCCTTCTCTTTTGAGGAAACGAGATCTTCAACTTCCAATGTCTCTCCCTTTAAATACTTTATAATCCGTTCATCATCAACCGAAAAATCTAGTACATTTTCATATTCTTCTTTTTTCAAATTCATAGCCAGCGCCTGACTTGGCTCAAAACGCCTTTTTTTCAATTCTCCCAAGAGTAGCCCGGACCGTAAAAACCGCACTCCGTTTAACTTTGGAAGACCTTCCGGCATATAATATACATTTTCTCCCCGCATATCAATTCTGGATGAATCGAATTTTCTTTTTACATTTTTCAAAAATTCCGTAAGTTCGTCCGGTAATCTTTTTTCTTTTTCATTTTTATTTCGATTGTTTTTTTCTTTTTCCTTTAAGTTTTCTGAAACTGCCTCTTCTTCTTTTTTTAAAAGCGCGATAAAATGTCCTTCTCCTTCCATTTTATGAGGAAAAATGCGGATTGTTTTCTTTAACTGTTCATTGCCGCTCAAAGAAGCTTTTAAAATCCCATCTGAAAACCCTTCGTATCCTTTGATATCACAAATCTTAAATTGAGGGTATTCTTGTAACAGAAATTCAATCGTCTGTTCATTTTCTTCCGGTGAAAAAGTACATGTAGAATAAAGTAGCATTCCGCCCGGTTTCAGCATCTGCGCCGCTTGTGTAATAATGCTTCTTTGAATTTTTACAAAAAATTCCGGACCATGTTCTTCCCATGCCTTTACCATTTTTCTGTCCTTGCGAAACATGCCTTCTCCGGAGCACGGCGCATCGATCAAGATCTTATCAAAATACTCCGGAAAATAATTCACAAGCTTTCCGGGTTCTTCACTTAAAACAAGAACGTTTCCGATTCCGAAAAGTTCAATATTTTTCAAAAGTCCTCTTGCCCTTGAATTACTCAGGTCGTTCGCGATCAAAACTCCCGATCCGTTTAACTTTGCCCCTAACTCTGTCGCTTTTCCTCCCGGCGCTGCGCACACATCAAGCACTCGGTCTCCGGCTTCGATAGGGAGTCTGTTTGCAGGCGTCATTGCGCTTGGTTCCTGCAAATAGTACAATCCCGCAAAATAATACGGGTGCTTTGCAGGCTGATATTTTTCTCCATCATAATAAAAACCGTTTTCAATCCACGGAATCGGACGAAGCGGCCATGGAGCAATCTCTAAAAAACGATCTATTGATATTTTGGATGTATTTACACGGAGTCCATAATGGCGGGGTTCTTCATAACATTTTAAATAATCGTTATATTCCCCGCCAAGCAGATCTTGCATTTTTTCTTCAAATTCAATCGGTAGATTCATAATATTTCCTCTGTTTTCTGTTGCTTTTCACAACTCTTTTTTCATGTGTTATCTATCATATCATGTTTTGCCTCTTCATAAAAGACTTTCCGATGATTATTCTACCTGTCTGAGTATGCTTTGATTTTTCTGTTTTCAACATATTTTAACGCTGCATATGGATTGACACTGATTTCTTTTCCGTCTTTATAAATATAAATTCCAAGATGTAAGTGCACAGGAAACTTTCCTGTTGTCCCTTCTCTTTTACTGTATCCCGTATCTCCCATAAATCCGATCACATCGCCCGCTGATATAGGATCTCCTTCTTTTATTCCGGCATAAGAACTTAAGTGTGCATAATAAAAGTAAGCGCCTCCCGGTGAAGTGATTCCAACACGATACCCACCTAATTCTAACCAACCGACCGACGTTACAATCCCGTCAGTCATACTTACGACAGGAAAGTAATCCCGCTTATTGACAAACGGCATAATATCTGTCCCTTCATGTTTTCTATCTCCTTTGTAAGTCCGATCCAACATCCACGAATCTGAAAAAGAAACGTTCGCTTTCCCAAAATTAGTTTCCGCTACAGGAAAATATTCCAGGTCATTCCAGATTGCCCGACAGACACTGACATACGAGTTCCACCTCTCTGCTTTTTTCCATCTGTTTTCTGATTTTGTAATATCTCCGACTGTTTTTTCCCTTTCAAAATCACTTTCCAGCCAGTACAAACCGAGAAACTTTCCCGGATCTTCACTTTCTTTCAATTTTTTTAACACTTCATCAGATACAGGCTGTCTGCGAAAAAAATTGGAATACACAATATCTTCCGACAATCGGCTTTTCTCGCTTTGATATTGAAGTTTCGGAATCCATATAGCCGAATGCAATACGCAGAAAAACAGTACGGAAGACAAAATTGTAAAATTTTTAAAAAAGTCTCTTTTCCCTTTTTGAAACTTTCTCACACTCTGCCCCTTCCGTTTTTTGTCAATATAAAAAACACATTTTATTCTGTCTTTCACTATATGATATTTTCATACAAAAGATGTGTGCATCATAAGCATTACTATATGATTTTGTTTCTGGAAAAAAGGAGTAAAAATTGTGAAATGCTCATCTAGTAAAAACTTATTAAAAAAAATAGGTTTTCTCAATGCCGGAAGTCTGACTGTTTTTCTTTTTCTTGCAATGCTCGTTTCTCCTGATATCGTTTTTACAGGTGCTGCAGACGGACTTTTACTCTGGTTTAACACAATTTTCCTACACTTTTTCCATTTATGTTTATTACTGCTATTCTTTTAAAAAGCGGAGGACTAAATATAATAGCAAATGTACTTGGAAAACCTCTCGGAAAAATATTTTCCGTATCTGCCGCAGGGGCATTTTCTGTTATTGCCGGATTTTTATGCGGTTATCCGATGGGTGCAAAAGTTACCGCAGATCTTGTGTGTACAAAAAAGATCGAACGCTCTGAGGCTGCTTATCTGTTATCTTTCTGTAATAATACAAGTCCTGTTTTTATCGTTAATTTTATTATACACAAGATTTTGCGTGATCGGACGTTACTTGTTCCAACGCTTATCATATTAATTGCGGTTCCGATTTTTCTTAGTTTCTTTTTCAGAAGATTTTATTTCAAACATAGTGAATCATACGGAGAATCCTTGCGCCAGACAGAATGTAAAAACAATCCGTTTTCCTTCCGCACATTCGACGAATGTATGATGGATAGTTTTGAAAACATTGTAAAGGTAGGCGGCTATATCATTATCTTTTCTGTTTTTATACGCCTTCTCACAAAATTTTCCACGGATATTCCTGCGTTTTTTTATCTTCTTCCTGTTTTGGAACTGACAAACGGAATTATCATTCTTTTTGAGAGATTCGAGAATATTGCTGTTTCATATCCGCTCATTATTGCATTAACTTCATTCGGGGGATTATGCGCGCTCGCACAGACAAAAAGTATGATTCATTCTTCCGGAATTCCTTTCATTCCATATTTAATCCAGAAAATAATAACAGCTGTAATTTCGGCCGCTGCAGCGTATGGTTATGTACTGCTTTTTTTATAATATCTACTTTCAATGGCTTTACAATATAATGAAACCTTTTACGAAAGGAGTCCGACTTATTATCTAACCTGTTGTGGTGTTAATGTCCACAAAACCATAAAGTTCCAAAACAAGGGTTGAAAGCTCCGGAACGAGCTTCCCCCCCCTATCATTATCATAGAAAATCTTAATTACAGACTTTTCTTCATACACTCAAATTTTTAATTCGTGGAAAAGTGTTTTAAACTCATCTTCCGGCAATAAAAGTTTCAAGATAATCAACTGTGCGAACAAGTCATTTTTCCATACACATATCTTCCTTGCTCTCTTGGTAAGAAAAGTCTTTCATGAATTTTCATATCACATAAAGCATCCTTGGTACGAAAGTCAAACAGACGATCACTATGAGCACACACATTTCTGAACTTTGTCATAACTGCTAACATTATGTTAAAAATCCTTTTTTCTTCATTTCCCCGCCGCCTTTGTACTTCCCCGAAAATAAACATCCACCCGCCTAGCGGGTGGTTTTTCATTTTCGGGCATAGCCCTAATATTACTAGCCACGCACAAGTGCGTCTTTTATTGGCCTGCCAGCCACGCGCAGGATTACTTGCTACCCGTAAACGGGTCTCGCGGATCGAATAGACTAATCTGATCCATTTCCTTATCTTGTTTTAGCTGGTTGGCTATGTAACTTTTTATTGCTGCCGTGTTCTTCCCTACTGTATCAACATAGTATCCCTTACACCAAAACTCGCGGTTTCGGTATGCAAATTTCATATTTCCGAATCTCTGAAATATCATTAGGCTACTCTTTCCTTTTAAGTATCCCATGAATCCCGAAACGCTCATTTTGGGCGGGATACTCAGAAGTAAATGAATATGATCCGGACATACTTCTCCTTCGATGATTTCAACACCTTTCCATTGGCACAGTGTTCGGATTATTTCACGAATTGCTTCTTTCTTTTCGTTATAAAATACTTTCCTTCGATATTTAGGTGCAAACACTACATGATATTTGCAATTCCATTTTGTATGTGCTAAGCTTTTTACGTCTGTATTTTGTTCTGACATTATACGGTCCTCCTAATGTGTTTTTATTTACGTAACTGGCAGGTCACGTTTTTATTATACACATTAGGAGTTTTTATTTCTGAATACACCGCTAAAGCTTTCACGGAACCACGCGACTATCGCGTGGTTTTCTTGATACAATAACGAAAGGCCCCCGCAGGGGCCTTCCGGACTACGGGCTTCTCAAGTTTCCGTAGTGCGATCACTAGGTATAGTGATATCCTCAACAAACTCCTTTGTCAAGGACAACTCATACCGGTTTTATTCTATGTGCTTCCCTCATTTTTTATGTATCTGCCAGCATTTTATATCTTTTTTCTATTTCCATACGGAAACACCATTCTCTTCTAAATAGTCTATGAATTCTTTCTCCATCATGCCAGCAATCTGAGAACCCAATTCCGCAGATACCCGATATTGCTTATAAAATCCCAAAGCGGTTGCTTTTTTTGCAAAGTCTGTTACTTGTTCTATCGTTTGCTTTGTATCATACAATCGATGCCTCCCGAACTTTTCCGCTTTCCATATCCTTATATCCCGCTTCTAGCTTCTGATGAATCTCTTCCTCAGTCATGAAATCAACATTAATCGCGCCGTTCATTTTCTGCATTCCATCTAAACCTAAACCCATGCACTCTGTTTGTTCTTTCTGATCTCTGGAACACCTCCCCGTCCTTCTGAAACGATTGTAACGCTTTTTCAGACAAATGAACAGAGTTCTTCTATTTTTAATACTTCTTGAAAATGTATTTCAGATGAATGGACGCTACATCCAGATAACTGCAAAAGTTCCCATTTTTGAACACTTTCCGACACTAGATCTGTCACATTTCGAAAAGATGTCCTCCGGAAGTCGAACATGTGCACATCGGCTTTCAATACCGCTGCTTTCCGGTACAAAAGATGCCTTCCAAACAATCTTGCTTGAAAGGCATCTCTTTTTTCTTAAAAGCGTCTGCTTTTATTGTATCATATATAATTAAAAATAGTCGAAATATCCGTCACCCTAGAATAAATCGTCCTGAGAATTATATATTCCGGACTCTTCTTCTGTTGGGATATCAAGTTCTGCGCGATTTGCGCGAACGGTTTCATAACATTCCTGGAGGGAGCTGATCAGACCATCGTATTTTGTTGTATAACTATCAAGTGTATGTCCGATAATACTTTCGGCATTTGCCATAAGATCATCTGTATACTGGATTGCTCCGATCCTGATTGCATTTGCATCACTCGTTGCGTTATCTATAATCTCCTGAGCCTGTGCCGTAGCCTGCGTTACAATCTCATTTGCCTGCGCATAAGCCTGCTGCATGATCTCATGCTCGCTGACAAGCTCTGTCGTCTGTACCTGCGCTTCTTCAATCATCGCATCCGCCTTTGCCTGTGCATCCGCAAGAATCGCATCTCTGTTTGCGATAATCTTCTGATAACGTTTAATCTCGTCAGGAGTTTTCAGACGAAGTTCTCTCAAAAGCTCTTCTAAATGTTCTTTATTCACAATAATCTTGGTAGTTGACAGCGGCTGGAATTTACAGTCTCGGTCAATATACTCTTCAATCTCTTCGATAATCTGCTCAATACGGCTGCTCATTTGTTACACTCTCCTTTTGTATTCATCTTTTTTTCAAGTTCCAAAGCTACCGCCTCCGGCACGAATTGTGTTAAATCTCCCCCAAAAGCAGCAATCTCTCTTACTGTTGTAGAACTTAAATAAGAATATTCAATACTCGTCGTCAAAAACATCGTCTCAATATTCGGATCCAGTTTTTGATTTGTCTGTGACATCTGAAGTTCATATTCAAAATCTGTGATTGCCCGCAGTCCTCTTATCACAAGTCCGGCATTCATACGCGAAGCGAACTCCACTAAAAGTCCATCAAACGGAACGATTCGGATATTATCAAGATCTTTTGTCACTTCTTTTAACATTTTAACACGTTCTTCTACAGAAAACAACGGGATTTTTGCTTTATTGCTCAATACGCCGACAATTAATTCGTCAACAATTTTGCATGATCTTCGCATAATATCTATATGACCGTAAGTAACCGGATCAAAACTGCCCGGATAAATTGCTCTTAACATACTTCCTCTTTCCCCGCCTTCTCGATAAACAGGTGCTTATTCGTTTTATACGTTTTTTCTCTGATAATTTCAAATCCCAAATCCTGTAAATACGAAAAATCAGTTTCTTTTGACGCTTCCACAATGATCTGGGTATCTTCATAGACAAGACTTGAATCCGATAAATATTCTAATACCCTCTTTTCGAATCCTCTGTCATACGGAGGATCCAAAAAAATATAATCAAATACCTTTTCACCTTCCAGCTTGTAAAGCGCATTCATAACATCTGTAGTCAATGTAACCGCCTTGCCTTCTAATTTGGTAAACTTCAGATTGTCTTTAACACACATCATTGCCTTCGGATTATTCTCTACAAAAACAGCTTCGCGAGCTCCTCTGCTGAGCGCTTCAATTCCGATCCCGCCGCTTCCCGCAAAGAGATCAAGAAATACACAGTCAAACATTGACGGACCGATCATATTGAACAGTGTTTCTTTGATACGGTCAGTCGTTGGTCTTGTGTCCATCCCGTCTAAAGTTTTTAATCTGAGACTTCTTGCACTTCCTGCAATTACACGCATAAAATGACACCTCGTTTTCTTTAACAACTACGCAAAATTTTATCAGAAAAAGACGTCCGGGTCAATCCCGGACGTCTTTTTCTTTGTAATAGGGACGAGCTTTTTTATCGAAAAAACGATGTTATTTGCCTGCCATCTGTTTTTCCTGCTGCTCGATCATTTTCTTGACCATATATCCGCCAACAGATCCGTTCTGTTTCGATGTGAGGTCTCCGTTATAACCGTCTGTCAACGGTACTCCTAACTCACTTGCCACTTCATACTTGAATTTGTCCAGAGCGCCCTTTGCCTCCGGTACTGCTGCTCTGTTAGATGAACGATTTGCCATGATCAATTTCCTCCTTTTGCATTTTAACGACATTTATCGTTTTCGTTTGTTGTAACAATTCTTCCGGCTGCACATGTATGTAATCTGCTTTCTATGCAGCCGGTTACGATACATTTGCTTCCGTTTGTTTTGTTACGCTCATAGTATATGGAGGACAACAATTTTTAAACTGGCAATTTTTTACACCTTTCATCCATTACAACGTCGTTTCTAACATAATCTGTTGAATCTTATGATCGATATGATTTTTTATTTTTTTATAAGAAGGGTCTTTTAATTCAGGATCTCTTTTTAAAATTTTATTTGCTTCTTCGCCGGCGATTTTTAACACTTCTGCATCCTGAAACACATCTGCAATCTTAAAGTCAAGAATCCCGCTTTGACGTATTCCGAACAGATCTCCCGGTCCTCTAAGACGCAGATCTTCCCCGGCGATAAAGAAACCGTCGTTCGAGCGGTTCAAGATTTCAAGTCTTTCTTTTGTCTCGTCCGATTTAGACGCAGACATAAAAATACAATAAGATTGATATCCGCCTCTTCCGACACGCCCGCGAAGCTGATGAAGTTGGGCAAGTCCGAAACGCTCCGCATTTTCAATAAGCATAACTGTTGCATTTGGCACATCGATCCCAACTTCAACAACAGTTGTAGATACAAGTATCTGAATTTCATTTTTCCCAAATGCAGACATTATCTCATCTTTTTCCTTCTGCTTCATTTTTCCGTGAAGGCAGCCTACATGAATACCATCCCCCAATTCTTCTGCGAGCATTTGCGAGTAGTCGATAACATTTTCGGCATCCAGACTTTCACTTTCCTCTACCATCGGACAGATCACATAGCATTGTCGTCCCTCTAAAACCTGTTTTCTCATAAAACGATATGCTTTTTCCCGATATTCAGTATTTACGACACAATTTTTTATCGGCAATCTGTTTTTTGGCATTTCATTGATAATAGAAATGTCAAGATCGCCATATAAGATAATTGCAAGCGTCCGCGGGATCGGAGTCGCGCTCATTACAAGAATATGAGGTGTCTTCCCTTTTTGCGCCAGTGTTTCCCTTTGTCTTACCCCGAATCGATGCTGCTCATCCGTAACAACTAACGCAAGATTACGATATAAAACCTTCTCCTGTATAAGCGCGTGGGTTCCGATTATAATAGCGGCTTCTCCTGATTCAATTCGGGCATAAGCTTTCTTTTTCTGACTCATTGTCATTGACCCTGTCAAAAGTTCTGCTTGAAGCGGGATTTTATATTTTTCCAACATTTCAGATATGTTTTCATAGTGCTGAACCGCCAATACTTCCGTCGGCGCCATAAGCGCACCTTGATATCCGTTTAATGCTGACAGCAAAAGCGCCAAAAATGCAATGATCGTTTTTCCGGATCCGACATCTCCTTGAACAAGCCGCGACATGACGTTTTCACTTTGCATGTCACTTTTAATCTCCGTCCAAACTTTCTCCTGAGCATTTGTAAGATGATATGGAAGAGCTCCTAAAAATTGTTCTATCTCCGGACGATCTGCAAAATGAAATGGATTTTCGCTGCGATTTTCGGACTCCTTCATTCTACGCAGTGATAAAATAAAAAGAAGAAATTCTTCAAACACAAACCGTTTTCGTGCCCGGACAAAATCCTCTTTTTCTCTCGGAAAATGCATCGCGTAAATTGCTTCTTCATATTTCGGAAAAGAGTATTTAAGCCGAAGCTCTTCCGGAAGAATATCCTGTTCATCATCCAAAAAAGACAGTGCTTGTTTTACAGCTTTAATGACAGAATTATTCGTCAAGCCGGCTGTCAGGCTATATACCGGCTGCATTGTATCTCTTTTTTCCTCATACTTTGATGACGGATAGAATATTTCAGGATGTTCCATTACGATTTCATTTTTCTTTCTTACGATACGACCGCGCAGAACAAGTGTCCCGCCTTTTGCGAGTGTATTCCTCAAAAACGGCATTCGATACCATATAACTTTTAAAGTACCGGTCACATCTTTTAAATGTAATGTTGTTATCTGCATTTTAGAATTTGTCGATACTTGAATTCTGCCGAAAACCATACCTGCTACTGTACAAACTTTTCCTTCTTCTACTTCACCGACAGAAATCGGATCTTCAAAAATCTCAAATCCTTTCGGATAATAACGAATCAGATCTTCAACTGTATCTACTCCGATTTTTTGAAACAATTTTTCTGTCTTTTCTCCGATTCCTTTTAAGGAACTGATCTTTCTTTTTTCCACTTTCATTCCCGCCTATTTTTCTATCTGCCTATGTGATCTGATATATTTTGAGGCGTTCCCCCTTATGGAAGAGCGCCTCTTTATATCATATATTACTGCTTAGTTATAAAAATTTTGTTCTGTTATTCTACGGAGAGCACATAATAATAAATCGGCTGTCCTCCCATGTGTACATCCACATCTACATCAGGATACAACTCTTCCACTTCCTGCGCAAAATTTTCCGCATCTTCTTCCAAAACGTCCTGTCCGAAATACAGGCTGATCAATTCGGATTCTTCATCGACGAGTTGTGCAAGCATCTCTTTTGTCGTCTCTTCAACAGACTGTCCGACTGCGAGAATTCCCCGATCTCCGATTCCCATTATATCGCCTTCATGTATTTCTTTGTCATCAATGTGCGTATCACGGACTGCATATGTGACCTGTCCGGTCTTTACGTTTTTGATTGCTTCTTCTAACGCTTCAATATTTGTATCTACGTCCGCTTCCGGCATGTAACTGATAATTGCGGTAATTCCCTGTGGAACAGTCTTTGTCGGAATAACAATAATATCTTTGTCATCTGTTAATGACTGTGCCTGATTCGCCGCAAGGATAATGTTTTTATTGTTCGGAAGAATAAAGATATGGTCTGCATTCACTTCATCGATCGCACTGAGCATATCATCTGTACTCGGATTCATTGTCTGTCCGCCTTCAATGATATAATCTGCACCGAGCTCTCTGAAAATCTCATTCATTCCTTCACCGATAGATACGGCTATAAAACCAACCGGCTTTCTCGGTTCTTTTTTCTTCTTCTCAGATGCCTGTTGAGCTGCCGCTTTTTCTGCGTCTTTGATCAGTTTTTCCTGATGCTCTTCCCTCATGTTATCAATCTTCATTCTGGAAAGCTGACCGTATGTGAGCGCTTTTTGAATCGCAAGTCCCGGATCGTTCGTGTGTACATGAATTTTCACAATATCATCATCGGCAACACAAACGATCGAATCGCCGATCGATTCAAGATAAGCTTTAAACTCTGCTTCATTCTTATCTGTAAATTCTTTTTCTGTCATGATAATAAATTCTGTACAATAGCCAAACTTAATATCCGCTTCCGCCTGCTGGGAAGGTTTTACCATTTTTGTTCCGCCGCTTGCTTCGATTGCCGCATAATCTATTTCTTTTCCAAGAAATGCATCATACGCCCCATGAATCACTTCAAGCAATCCCTGTCCTCCGGAATCTACAACTCCCGCTTCCTTTAATACCGGGAGCATCTCCGGTGTCTGAGCCAAAACTTCTTCCGCATATTTGATCACTTCAGGAATGAAAACTTCCAAATCTTCCGTCGTCTCCGCAAGTTCTTCCGCTTTCCTTGAGATTCCTTTTGCAACAGTAAGGATCGTTCCTTCTTTCGGTTTCATAACCGCCTTATAAGCTGTTGCTGTTGCACGTTCACATGCCTTTGCCAAAATCACCGCATCGATCTCTTTATGTTCTCTGATCTCTTTTGTAAACCCTCTGAGCAGCTGTGATAAAATTACTCCCGAATTACCGCGAGCTCCTCTAAGAGATCCTGAAGAAATTGCCTTTGCGATTGTCAACATATCCGCATTTTCAAGAGATTGTACTTCTTTTGCCGCAGACATAATAGTAAGTGTCATATTTGTTCCCGTATCGCCGTCGGGAACCGGGAATACGTTCAGTTCATTTATAAATTCTTTTTTTGCTTCCAGATTGGCCGCACCTGCAAGAAACATCTTGCGGAACAGCTCTGTATTTATCGTTTTCACTGCCACGAAAATATCCTCCTTAATCAATCACTCTTACACCTTCAACAAAGATGTTGATCTTTTCTACCGCCATTCCGGTAAACTCCTCAACCTTATACTTTACATTGCTCATAAGATTGTCAGAAACAGAAAGGATATTCACGCCATATGCAACGATTACATGAAAATTCAATGTAATTTCATTATTATCAGAAATCGTCACTTGAATTCCATGTGTCAGACTATCTTTTTTCAGAAGACGCACAAGTCCGTCCTTCATATTTACAGCCGCCATTCCGACAATTCCGAAACACTCAACAGCAACGGAACCCGCATATTTGGCGATCACTTCCGGATTGACCGTGATAATGCCAAGATCTGTGCTCATACTTCCTTTCATAATATATACCTCCGGTTCTTTCACACAATTTTGCCATAAATAACATGTTTATTATACTATCACTTCTAACATTTTACAATATACATTCGTTTTTTTTAAAAAATACTTGCAATACTGAAATGTTTCTGATAGAATATCAGTGTTATGAGTCTATATGACGAGTTCAGATTGTTAGGAGGTGCAGTCATGGCTAAATGTGCTATTTGTGAAAAGGGTGCTCATTTTGGTAACAATGTAAGCCACTCTCATAGAAAAACACCGAAAATGTGGAAATCAAATGTAAAATCCGTCAGAGTCAAAACAGAAGGCGGTTCCAAAAAAATGTATGTTTGTACATCTTGTCTGAAGTCCGGACGCGTTGAGCGCGCTTAATCAGACACACATCATCGGAAACAATGACACGGAAAAAGCGGATCTGTAAATTCAGATCCGTTTTTTATGTCATTGTTTTTACGTTTCAAGAAAAAACATAATACCGCTTCTTTATTTTTCTTTTTAACAACAGCAAAAAAGCCGATATCCGACAAGCAGAAACAAAATAATCAAAATAACTCCCCAAATAACGTTTGGAAGCATCATCATTATAAACATTCCGATCGCCATCCAAAATAATGCAAAGCCACATATTTTTTTCATATATCGTATTCACTTTCGGGAAGCTTCTTATTCTACCCTATGCACATTCCTATAAATCCAGAACTATATTATATCATTCAAAATAATATACCGCTTACTTTTCTTTTTTATTTTTCTATTTCGGCATCAAGAATATCGTTTACTTCCTTCTCTGTCATACGTTCATCTTTTCCCGTAAAACGATCGACAACATCAGGAACCATATCAAGAATTTTTGTGATTGTATCCTGGTTTTTCACATTTACGAGCTTTGTCTTCCCTCCCTGTATAACGATCACGGCGCTCGGAGACATTTTACCTCCGATTCCCCCCATTCCTTTTTCTTTTTTATCTGCCGAAGAAGAACCTGCACCGATTCCAAAAGAAACGTCTACAAGGGGAAGGATAATTGTATCATTAATATGAATCGCATCTCCGACAACTGTTTTTGAAGATACGACCGCATCCATACCTTTAAAAAGAGCCTCTACCGTTGATTTAAAATTGTTATTACTGTCTGCCATTTTTTTCATTCCTCCTGTTTGAACTTCCAAATATCATAACTTTAATTTTTTCAAATGCGTGACCGTTATTCTCACATTCTTATCCATAAGCATATGAAAAGCAAATAAAAACAAATAAAGAAGTCTTATCTTTCCTTCAATATGCAGATCCATCTCAAAGACTTTATGTTCAAAATCCGGTATAATCTCGGTCTGCCCCTCCAAGAAAGGATAAATAATACTTATTAACGCGAGAATATAGCCTGTAACTGACGGATCTTCAAATCCAAACTTCGCTTTTATTGCGGCTTTTCGGGGACGTAATTTTATTGCGAATTGTTTTGTTTCTTTAATAAGTTTTGAAAATGCATTTTTGTGAATCTCATTTTTCAAGAACTGTTCAAGAACTTCTTTTTTCTTTATTAATGTTTTTATATTATCACATAATTTCCGAAATGTGTATTTAATCTTCTCTCCAAATGACTTCGAAGAACTTTTTCTATTTTTCGGAATTTTTTTTACTTCATCCGCTTCCCTCTCAAAACCTGTATTTTTTTCATCTGTCTGTATTTCACGGATACTTTTTGTATCAATTGTATTTGATTCGGGAAGTACTTTTGTATCGCTGCCTTCCCCGCCCTTTGTATCATCTGGCTTTGAAAAATTTTTTTCCTTCTCTTGATCTTTCTCTCTTTCCGGATCTTTTCTTTTTGAACTATCGGTTTCGTTTCTTATATTTTTTTTGTCTTTATCGTTTCCTTGTATTTCGGCATTTCCAAACTTTTTCCAAGCCGCTCTTATATTCCACGTCAAATTCCCATTATCATAACAGATTTCTCCCGAAATAAACGGTTTTATCCAATAGAAACGCAGCTTTCCCAAAATACTTTTCCCGAATTCTTCTGCAGTTAAATCGAATCGATACCCCGCCGGAGCAAAAAGAACTGTTATAACTGCAACTAACATAAGTCCTGCTAAAACAAGTATCAAAAATCCAAGTATTTTTAAGATAAGGAGTATGATATGTAACATTTGCCTACCGCCCTTTTTTCTCGTATTCAGCCTGATCTGTTAAAAGAAACTGTCTTGCATTTGCACTTTTGGTTTCTTGATATACGTCTTGAACAATTTTTTCAACAAGGAAAAGCGCTTCATCATATCCATCTGCAATTCCGATCACAAAAAGCTTTGAATGTTCAAATATGGATTGTTTTAGCAAGACGCTTGAAAAAAATTCCAGTTGATTTTGTTCTCCCTGAGATAATGTAATAACATATACTTGCGGCTGAAGTTTATTTTCCTTCAGCCTTTTTACTATTTTTCCCTTTTTCTTCTGCCAGCATTCACTAACATATAGATTATGATAAAACTCTATCTGACTCATAAACTTCACCGATTATAATAAGAATCCAGAACAGCTCCTGCGATAGATACCGCTTTTCCTCCTGCACTTCCGTCGGAACCTTCTGTAATAACAGTGATCACAAGTTCCGGATTGTCAACATTTGTAAATCCCGTAAACCATGAATGCGTTTTTTCTCCGTCTGTCATACTATATTCAGCCGTTCCTGTTTTTCCCGCGACCGTATATGACCTTCCGCTTAATACCGAACCGGTTCCTTCACTTACAACAGCCGCCATGTACTCTTTTAACTGTGCCGCTTCTTCTGACGTCATGATCCGTTTATAACTTTTCGGAACATTCTTTTTCACTTCCGTACCGGTGTAATTGGTCACTTTATCTACATAATAGGGCTGCATCAATGTACCGCCGTTTGCAATCGCCTCCGTGATCAGCGCCATATGATACGGACTTACCATTGTTTTTCCCTGTCCCATTGCCGTCATCATAATTTCTGCGGAACCGGACTTCGAATCAAGCACGAAGGAACTTTTTGTATAATCCATAACGCTTGGAAGTTTCTTATTGAACAATAAGCTTTCCGCCGTTTCCCGATAGCCGTCCACGTCAAGGCTTAAGCCGATATTTGCAAATGATGCATTACATGAGTTTGCAAAAGAACTTCTCAAATCTTCGTATCCATGTACCGTTCCGTTAAAACAGCGAATTGTGACATTGTCTTCTGTAATGGATCCCTGACAGTCATAAGAATACGAGTTATAATCCGTATCCTGCCGCATATAAGCAAGAGCAGTCACAATTTTAAATACAGAACCCGGAGCATAAGACCCGTTCGTAGCCCGATTCAAAAGCGGACTGTTTTCCTCATCCGTATTTAGGATCTCCCAGTTTTCAGCAAGCGTATTCGGATCAAAATCAGGCTTTGAAACAAGAGTAAGTATTTTCCCTGTGTCTGCCTCCATCACAATAACCGCTCCTTTGTTCTCTCCGAGCGCATCATAGGCAGCCTGCTGAAGTTCTGCATCAAGTGTTGTAACAACTGTGTCTCCCTGATCTTTTTCTCCTTTAAATTCATTTTGAATCTTTTCCATAAAAAATGCATTTGAAGTAAGAAGATCAAAATTCTGCGCGGACTCAAGTCCTGTTTTTCCAAACTGTGAATCATTATATCCGATAACATGGGAGAACAGCGAGCCGTACGGATACGTTCTTGTCTCTGTTCCGTCTTCGTCCACTTCCGTTGTTGCAAGTACATTGCCATTTCTATCTGTAATATCTCCTCTGACAACGCTTTGTGCAAAAGAATCCTGCCTTTGATTATAAGGACTATTGACAAACGTCTTGGCTTTTACAGTTGTGAAATAAACGAGGTACCCCATCAATGCAATAAACAAGATCACAAAGAAATATGTAATTTTAGCGAAATCTTTATTTTGTGCGCGTTCCCGTTTTTTTCCGCGGCCTCTGTCTTGGGACTTCTTCGAATTTCGGTCCGCTTTTTGCCGTCTTTCGGGGCGCTGTTCTTCCCACGCCATTTTTTCTTTTCCTTTCTTTTCTTAGTTTTTCTTTTTCCCGTTCCTCTTCTTCATCTTCTCTTATAATATATAGTCCCTGAATGATTCCAAACATAATCATCGTACTTAACATCGAACTTCCGCCATAACTTACAAACGGCAAAGTCATTCCTGTAGACGGAATAAATTTTGTGACGCCTCCTATTTGCAGGAAAACCTGAAAAATATAACACGTTCCCAATCCAAGTGCGATTAACTTATAAAAATTATTTCTCAATTCCATTGCAATATTCAGAAACATCACATAACAGCTTACACAGATCAAAATCAGACAAAGTGCGTAAATCACTCCCATTTCTTCTGTAATAGCAGAAAAGATAAAATCTGTCTCCGAAACAGGTATCGTATCCGGCTGTCCTTTAAAAAGTCCTGTCCCAAACCAGCTTCCCGTACCGATCGCAAACAACGATTGTGCCACTTGATAACCGCTTCCGCTGTACGTCCCGATGGGATCCTGCCACGCCTCTACCCTGACCTGAATATGCGAAAACAAATGATAACCGACAACTGCCGCGGCTGCTCCGGCTCCAAGTCCCGCTATCGCATACAGCCATTGTCTTGTCGCGACAAAAAGCATAACAAGATAAACAACAAAGAAGATCAGTGCCGCTCCCAAATCCGTAGAGAGAACTAAGATCAATACATGTGCTGCCGCAATCGCAGTTGTCACAACGATATTTTTAAATTCTTTTGATTTATTCAGACTTGCTGCAACAAAAAATACAAAAATAATTTTTACGAACTCAGACGGCTGTATATTTATGCCTGCAATTTCGAATCCCAGCTTTGCCCCGCCGGAAATCTGTGCGAACAATGCAACTGCAAGAAGAGCTGCTCCTCCTACTGCCGCATAAATATATGTCCACTGATCAAGGAACTTCATTTTTCGGATCAAAACCGGAACAACAAGTCCAAAGGTAATTCCCAAAGCAACAAATACAAGCTGTCTTACCGCCGTGCCGTAAGGAGACGGATTATCTGCGGACAATCTCGTGATCATGATCATCCCGACAGTGATCAGCATACACATATTATTTACAACAAGCCTTGACACATTCGGATAAATCAAATTATACAAAAGAATGACCGCAAGAAGAATCACCGTCAATACTGCATATAAAAACAAGATCCGAATATCTTTTGTTGCCAAATACATTGTACCAAACGCTGCAAACTGCAAAAGAAACATCAATACATCCTGCCGGATAAGCACTCTTTTTTCTTCATCTTCATAATTTCTCGTAAAAATCGAGAAACAGGAAAACGTATAAGCAGCCATAAGTATGATAATTACATATTTAGATAATTGAATGATAATATTTACCACGTTATTTCTCCTGACGATAATCGAGCGCACTTACAGTACGCCGCGTTTGAAATGCTCCTGTGTATAATCAAACTGCGGTTTTTCTCCAAATGCATCGATTGCTTGTTCTAATACTTTCTTTACTTCTTCCTTTCGCTCTGCTCCGAATCGAATCCTCAGTCTTTTCGGTGAAAGCTTTTGAATCTTTACTTTTTGTGTGCCCAAATATAAAGGAGCGCTGTTATAAACGATATTATAACATTCATCACATCGGTTTTGAACGAGAAACTCTTCTCCTATCCTGTCTTTCATCTGCGTAAAGGAAGAGTTTTTTGTACATTTTCCTCTCGTCTTCATAATACATTGCGCCGAAATCATAACCGGGCGATAACCATATACTGTCAGTTCCGCAGTTTCAAGTCCAAGTATTTTAAGCTCACTCTCATTTAATTCTGCCGGCGCTGTAAACTCAGAGAAACCTGCTTTTTTCATAAACTCTTTTGAAAACCGATTAAACACATATAAATTATCATCCGAAATTACTTTTTTGTCAAATTGTAATTGACAAAGCAGCGTATACTGTTCCCAATTCCTAATAAGTACGCCGTCTAACTCTTTTTCCGAAAACCGACTGATACATTTTTCAATCCGTTCTGCGCTTCCTTTTCTGAATACATGCGGAAGAGCAAGATAAAATTCTATCTTTTTCTTTTTTAATTTTTCGATGTATCCCGGGATATCTTCCTGAAAAATATTGCTTTCGGCGTAGATACGTGCGATTTTTATATTCTCCGTTTCTCTTTTCTCCAAATAGGCGCAGACTGCCGAAAGCTGTTCTTTATTTTCCACGAGAACCGAATAAGAAAAGTTTTCTTTTCTTTTAAATTGATCATAAGTATTGTTCTTTTCTTCTATAACCTCAGCTGCAATTCTCTTTTCTTTTTTTTCATCTGTTGTTTTTCTGTAATATTTCCCCGATAGTGCCTCGCACAATCCGCTTACCGCTTCTCTGCGAAGATCATTAAGTGTTTTAATCGAGAGAAAAATCGCTTCATCCATCTTAATATCCAAAGTTTCAAAAACAAAGGGCGTATTCCCTAATTTTTCTATTTGAGAAACGATCCGTTCTCTTTCCATCGGGCGGTTCTGCGCCTGTTCGACAATTTCTTTTGAGTACGCAGTATATGTACTTTCATTACAGTACAATTTCAAACTTGCCGGCTTTCCCACTTCCAGCGTAAGTTTTCCGTCTATCTTCTGTCTGATTGAATCTCCGATATACTGCTTATGAATCGAAGTGATAAGACTTTCGTTTCTCACTCTGTTTATTGTCGATCCCTGTTTTATATAAACTTGTTTCTGCACTACCATTGAAAAAGCTTCCCCTTTTTTCTGATCTTTTCCAATAGTATAGCTTCCTGAAATATCCAACACATCCCCTGCATGCAGGTCTGTAAGAATTTTTCCTTTGATCAATCTTCCTTTTTGGCTTTCTACCTTTACTGCCGGAACGCCTGCGTGGTTTGGACGATCCGACGCTATCATATTCTGCCCGTTATGCTGTCGATAATAACCTGCCGAAAATCCTCCTCTGTTATACAGATCCATCAGTATACGTTTATCCTCGGAAGAAACTTTATATCCCTTTTTTCCGTTTTGCATATATAAATCTGTGTATTTCCGGTACATTGCAGTTACTGCCGCTACATACTCCGGCTTTTTCATACGACCTTCGATCTTGAACGAATCGATTCCCGCCTCCGCAAGTTCCGGGATCAGATCCAGCGTACAAATATCTTTCGGACTTAAATAATATTTTTTTTCACCTTCTACTGTATACGGCAGTCTGCAAGGCTGAGCACACTGACCTCTGTTCCCGCTGCGTCCGCCGATCATGCTGCTTAAAAGGCATTGACCGGAATAACAGTAACAAAGTGCACCATGTACAAAACATTCTATCTCCAACCCTGTTTTTTCTTTGATCATACGCACTTCTTCAAGAGATAATTCCCTTGCCGGAACAACACGGCTGATTCCCTGCCCTTCCATAAATGCCGCTCCGCGATACCCTGTGATCGTCATCTGCGTACTCGCATGAATATCCATCTTCGGAAAGTACTCTCTTACAAGTTCGAGAACTCCTATATCCTGAACGATCACCGCATCTAACCCCGCTTCATAAAGCGGACTCAGATATTCGGGTAACTCTGAAATTTCGTTGTTTTTCAGCAGTGTATTTACCGTAAGGTAAAGCTTTCTTCCGTATATATGAGCTTCTTTGATCGCTTCGATCAACTCTTCTTTTGTAAAATTATCCGCATATGCTCTTGCTCCAAATTTCGGACCTCCGGCGTACACAGCATCCGCTCCTGCGTTGATCGCAGCTTTAAAAGAAGCATAAGATCCGGCAGGCGCCAATATTTCAATCCGGCGTTTTTCCATGCTGACTCCTTTCCCTACATCCCCTTTAACATACAGGTGTTTTCCCTTTATATAAAACAACAACTATCTAAAAAGACACTATCCAAAAGAAACAGGCTGTCATATGACTGACAGCCTTATTTTTATCTTCTGCGATTTTTCATTTCTGTCTCGAGCTTCACAATCTGCATTTGAAGATCGTTGTTCTCTTCTTTTAATTTTGCCAACTCTTTTTCCGCATTCTCCAGTTTGATCTGCGCTGAAATAAGTTCATGCTTTAAATCATACATTTCCTTATCTTTTAGTTCAATGTCACTCTCCAGCGAATCACCCTGTTTTTTTGCTTTGAAGTAATCATCGGCAATGTTAAGAGCGAGAAGTACATTTCTTGTGTCAGCGCTCTGTTTTCTGTATCCTTCACTATTTGTACATTCTGTTATCTTATGATTCAAATAGGAAGACACTTTCTGCAGATACTCTTCGCCCTCAAATCCGCTCAAAGTATATACTTTTCCTCCGATCAATACTTCCGTAAAATGTTTTGCTGAACTCATAGCTTCCTCCTCGCGTTTCTTAAAATTCATTATAAACTATTTAGCGGTAAAAACCAACTACTTTTTTCGGAACTATCCGTTTCATAACTATTCCGAAATTATTCATCCGCAAAAGATTCTATCCCGAGATGCCGGTATGCCAGATCAGTTACTATGCGTCCTCTCGGAGTCCGCTGTATAAATCCGTTTTTCAAAAGATACGGCTCATACACATCTTCCAATGTTCCTGCATCTTCTGAAATCGCCGCCGCCAGTGTATCCAAACCAACCGGACCGCCTTGGAATTTTTCAATCATTGTCAGCAGAATCGTTCGATCGATATGATCCAGACCATACTTATCGACATCAAGAAGGTCAAGCGCATAATCTGCCACTTTTTTCGTGATTTTGCCATCGTATTTTACTTGAGCGAAATCTCTTACACGTTTCAACAGACGGTTTGCAAGGCGGGGAGTTCCTCTGGATCGGCGAGCAAGTTCTAAAGCCCCGTCCTCTTCGATCTCTACATTTAACACAGATGCCGAACGTAATATGATCGTTTTTAGTTCTTCCGGAGTATATAATTCCAAACGGTGCATAACACCGAAACGATCGCGTAAAGGAGCTGTTAACATTCCCGCTCTCGTTGTTGCGCCGACAAGTGTAAATTTAGGCAGGTTCAAACGGATCGAGCGGGCGGCCGACCCTTTTCCGATCATAATATCAATGGCAAAATCTTCCATAGCAGGATAAAGAACCTCTTCTACTTGTCGGTTTAACCTGTGAATCTCATCGACAAACAAAACGTCTCCTTCCTGAAGACCATTTAAGATTGCCGCCATTTCTCCCGGTTTTTCGATTGCAGGTCCTGACGTTACCTTCATGTGTACACCCATTTCATTCGCAATAATTCCGGCAAGCGTTGTTTTTCCAAGTCCCGGAGGCCCGTAAAAAAGCACATGATCAAGTGTTTCCCCGCGCGCTTTAGCAGCTTCTATATAGATGCCAAGTGTTTCTTTTGCCTTTTCCTGACCGATATATTCGCCGAGAGATTGCGGACGCAATTCTCCTTCAATCTTAATGTCTTCCTCTAAGTTTTCTGTCGTTATGATTCGTTTTCCCATTGCCGTCCATTATTTCCTTTCCGCCTTATCCACATCCTCTCATCAGAAAAGATACTGCAGCGCTTCTTTCAATATATCTTCTACAGTCTGACATTGTACAGAAGTTTTCTTTACCGCGCGAAGGCTTTCCGCACTCCCGTAACCAAGCGCAACAAGAGCCTGTACCGCCTCCGATTGCATTTCATTTGCCGATGTTTTCGCCATATCTGTCTGTATTGTTTCTTCCGGATGAGCAGCATGATCAAGCATTTTTTCAATATCTACTTTGTCTCGAAGTTCTACAATTAGTTTTTCGGCAGTCTTTTTCCCGATTCCAGGCGCTGACGAAATCATTTTTGCATCTCCCGACATGATTGCAAACCGCAGTTCATCCGGAGACATACATGACAAAATATTCAAACCGCCTTTCGGCCCGATCCCGCTTACTCCGATCACAAGCCGGAATATTTCCAAATCATCTTTTGTCAAAAATCCAAAAAGCTGCATGGCATCTTCCCGCACATTCAGATAAGTGTAAAGTTTCACTTCATTTCCTACAGAAGGTAACATCGCCAGTGCCTGATGTGGCATAAACACACCATACCCTATGCCGCCCACATCAATAATTGCTTTTTGTTCCTCGATCGCAGCTAATTCACCTTTTACATATGAAATCATTTTTTTATTCCTTTAATCGTAAATTTTTAGTTCGTTTCAGTACTTCGGCAGATATCATTCCTATGAGCATTCCCGTCAAAAGCCCCGCAATCAAAAGTACAGGGAAGTAATATCCTACTTCGTATGTCTGAACCACAGCCATGGCAACCGCAAGCTGACCGACATTATGAAAAACACCGCCGCAGACGCTGACACCGACTACAGTAAATTTCCCTGTTTTTTTCAATATTCCCATAACGATCAGACTTAAAATCCCGCCTGCCAGACTATATAAAATAGAAAATAGATTACTGAATATAAAACCGCCTAAAACAACGCGGGCAACAGATAAGAGAAACGCTTCTTTCCACCCCATTTTATATAGAACAAGAATTGTTATAAGATTCGCAAGTCCCAGTTTTGCTCCGGGAATCCCAAAGTGAATGGGAATCAGCAGTTCCACATAACCTAAAATCAATGCCAGCGCTGTAAATATACCGAAATATGCAGCTCTGGTTCTCAAATCACTCTCTCCTGACTATTGTACAGTTCCGTCAAGTTTTTCTTCGCCTCCGCCTTCTATCGACACAACGACTTTATTCGGAAGACATATAATACTTTCTCCACTTCTTTTGATCCTCTGATGGTGAACACAAATCTGATCCGGACAATCAGCGGACTCCATTGAAACCGTACCCTCCGTAATTAAAACTATATTCGTTTCGTTCACTGAAACAGTTCGATCTTCAGACAACAGATATGTGCCAAAAACCTTCCCGTCTACAGTAATTTTTACTTTCTCCGTACCGTTTGCCGAGTGTAATAGCTGAATTCCCAGCACGACCAGCGCAATGAACAGGATGCCAAGTATAAGAATGTTATCGTTTTTCTTCATTTCTAACCTCACACACGTTGAAAATCCCGGCGATACACTACACTTTTAACGCTTCATTTACTCACGCTTCAAACCGTACTGTTATGATCTTTCGAGGACATTTTTCTGCACATACGCCGCAATTTGTGCATTTGTCGGCATCTATATGAGCCAAAAAGTTATTAACTGTAATAGCCCCGGCTTCGCAGTTTCGCTCGCAGAGACGACATCCGATACATCCGACTTGGCAGACGTCCATTAATGCTTTCCCTTTCTCATTTGAGTTACACTGCACAAATGTTTTCTGCTTATACGGGATCAATTCGATCAGGTGCTTCGGACATGCATCCACACATTTTCCACATGCTTTACATGCTTCCTTATCAACAACTGCTATTCCATCTACAATATGGATTGCATCAAACGGACAGGCATCCACGCATGAGCCATATCCGAGACACCCGTATGCACACCCTTTTGCTCCTCCATCCTGCATCTGACTTGCCATGATACAGTCTTTGATTCCATAATATTCATATTCACTTTTTGTCTTTTCACATGTTCCGCCGCATTTTACAAATGCAGTTTTTCTTTCGCTTGCCGAGGCGTCTACGCCCATAATCTCACCGATCTTCCCAGCTACAGAAGCGCCTCCGACCGGGCATCCTCCTACATCCGCTTTTCCCTGAGCAATCGCCGCAGCGAGGCCTGAACATCCTGCATAACCGCAGCCTCCACAGTTATTTCCAGGTAAAACATCGAGAATCGCCTCTTCTCTTTCATCAACTTCAACTGCGAATTTTTTTCCGGATACACCTAGGAAAATACCGATAAATAATCCGGCTCCACCGACGATCGCGGCAGCCAAAAGAATCGCTGTTATATTCATTCTATCGCACCTCCTATATTAATCCTGAAAATCCGCAAAATGCGATTGCCATCAGTCCGGCTGTCACAAGAACGATCGGAGTTCCTTTAAATGCTTCGGGAACATTATTGTGTTCGATTTTTTCCCGAATTCCGGCCATAAGAACAATCGCAACAAAAAATCCCGCCGCTGTCGCAAATCCGTTCACTACACCGGTCAGCAAACCGATCCCGACACCTTTTTCATAATATCCGTTTTGTACGTTTGTCAGCGCTACGCCAAGAACCGCGCAGTTCGTTGTAATCAGCGGAAGATAAACGCCGAGGGCATTATATAACGGAGGCATCACTTTCTTTAAAAACATCTCTACGAACTGTACAAGAGCTGCTATGACAAGGATAAATACGATAGTGTTTAAATATTGGAGCTCTCCTCCTAAAATTTTCGGGTTTCCAAGGATGAATTTATAGATCAATCCTGTTACAAACGAAGCGATTGTGATAACGAATACAACTGCTCCGCCCATTCCGGCTGCAGTTTTTACATTTTTAGAAACACCTAAAAACGGACAGATACCGAGGAACTGACTAAGGACAACATTATTTACAAACGCAGCTCCGACTGCAATCAAAAGTAATTCCTGCATTTATGCCTCCTCCTCTTCTTTTACATTCGTCTCTTCATGATGTGGTTCGTTTTCTGCGAGATGACCTCCGCAGATTCCTTTGCTTGCACATGCAGAGCAACCTTCGCCGCATCCTGACGATACCGGAACTTTTTTTCCTTTTTTCTCAAGATTCGCTTTCACTTTATTCTGAAGAGCTACAAGACATGCCAATACAAAAAACGCACCCGGGGCAAGAACAAAAATCGTAAGAGGTTCATATGACTGCGGCATAACACGAATGCCGAACACCTCGCCTGCACCAAGCAGTTCTCTCACAATACCGATTGCCGTAAGACCGACCGTGAATCCAAGTCCCATACCGATCCCGTCGAAAATCGAAGGAAGCACCGGATTTTTTGATGCATAGCTTTCCGCTCTCCCCAAAATAATACAGTTTACTACGATCAAAGGGATATACAATCCGAGTGATTTATAAAGCCCGGGAACAAATCCCGCCATCAAAAAATCAACGATCGTAACAAAAGAAGCTACAACAACGATAAAAGCAGGCATACGCACTGATGCCGGAATCACTTTTCTCAACATAGAAATCAACATATTTGACATCACAAGTACCGCTGTCGTAGAAAGCCCCATACCGATTCCGTTGATCGCAGATGTTGTAACCGCAAGAGTCGGACACATACCGAGCATGAGAACGAACGTAGGATTTTCTTTCACAAGGCCATTATAAAGACGTTCTGCACATTTATTCATTGATACCGCCTCCTAACTCCGTTTGATAATAAATCAGTGCTGAATCAACGGCATTAGTCACTGCATTTGTCGTAATCGTAGCGCCGCTGATGGCATCGATCTTATCATCGCCTTTTTCTCCATTTTTCGTATAAGTGAATTTTTGCACTTTTTTATCCCGAAACTGATCTTTAAATTCAGCGTCTTTCGCTTTCATTCCTAATCCCGCCGTCTCTCCGATGGAGAGCATCTCAATTCCTTTCACTGTTCCGTCCGAGGCGATTCCTACAGAAATTTCAATGTCGCCGCCATACCCTTCGTGAGAAGTGACATTGATCACGTAACCGATTACTTTCCCTTTTTTATCTGTCGCTTCCGCTACTTCTGTTATATCGTCTGTATAACCGTTTTCTTTTAAAATTTTTGCCGCCTCTTTTTCATCGAAATTGCTGGATGTAAACTCTGAAGCCTCGGGAAGCACTGTCTGAAACGCCTTTTGTTTTGTACGCTCCTGCGCCTGCGCAATCGGCTCTTTTGTAACATCGTAAACAATTCCGAGCAAAAGTCCTGAAACAACTGTTATTGCAGTTAAGATCAACGTATTTTTTATAATTTTATTCATTACTTTTCTCCTCCTTTACCGAAAGGTTTCGGAAGAGTAACCTTCTCGATCAACGGAACCAAAAGGTTACTGATGATGATTGCATAAGATACCCCTTCTGCCGAAGCTCCGAACAAACGGAACAGTCCGGTTAAGATTCCCATACAAATGCCATACAAAATCTTTCCTTTGCTCGTAATCGGAGCAGTCACATAATCTGTTGCCATAAACCATGCTCCAAGCATCAGACCGCCGCCGCATAAATGAGCGGTTATGTACCACGGATCAAATCCATTGCCGCCGAAAAGCGTGATAAAAATAACAAATGATACGATATAAGATCCCGGAATTCTAAGATCTATCACTCCTGTCAATATTAAGAACATCGCTCCGATCATAATCGCGATCACCGATGTCTCTCCGATCGTTCCCCGGACATTTCCAAGAAGCATATCCATCGTATTTACTACATTGCCGCTCTTTAATTGTGCAAGCGGAGTTGCGCCTGTCACGCCGTCATACACAAAATACGTCATTTTTTGCGTAAAACAGATTAGAAGAAAGCATCTTGCAGCTAAGGCCGGATTCATAAAATTTTGTCCCAATCCACCGAAAAGCTGTTTTACAACAACGATTGCAAATACGGCTCCGAGTACCCCCATCCACCACGGAAGCGTCGGCGGAAGATTCAATGCAAGTAAAAGACCTGTAACAACTGCGCTGAAATCACCGATTGTAACCGGTTTATGCATTAATTTTTCATAGATATACTCTGCAAGCACAGCAGCCGCCGTTGTAGCAACAACTAAGATCCACGCATTTTCATGTCTAAAATTCCAAATTCCGAATACAGTAGCAGGGAGCAGGGCAATCACAACAAGAAGCATGATATTGCTGCTTTTTATCTTATCCCGAATATGCGGGGATGCTGATACATGATAATTTTCATTCACTTTTCTCTCACCTCTCACTTACTTCTTTCTTTTATTTGCAAGCGCAATTTTTCTCATAGAACCGATAGCCTGTTTCAAAGGTCTTTTCGCCGGACACACATAACTGCATGATCCACATTCCACACATTCAAGTCCATTCATCGCAACAAAAGCCTTTTCATCATGTCTTTGGGCAAGATCGGCTAATCGTGAAGGTATAATACGACTCGGACAGACATCAACGCATCTTGCACAGTTGATACATGCCGTCTCCACGCTTTTTGAAACTATATCTTCCTTAAACGCAAGAATAGAAGAAGATGTTTTTGTTACCGGAGCTTCTGCACTTACCATGGCGAATCCCATCATAGGCCCTCCGGATATCAATTTTTCCGGCTGTTGAGAAAATCCACCCGCCGCTTCAATTAATTCCATATGGTTTGTTCCAAGAAGAACTTTAAAGTTTCCCGGAGAATTTATGGCGTCTCCGCTTACAGTAACAACACGTTCCGTAAGAGGTTTCCCCTCAGCTACTGCCATATGAATCCCGATCAATGTTTCCACATTATCAACAATACAACCCGCATCTGCCGGGAGCATAGATGAATTGATCGCACGTTTTGTCACTGCATAGATCAACTGACGTTCCGCTCCCTGAGGATATTTTGTCATGAGTGCCTTCACTTCCATATTCGGGTCATTTTCTGTTTCTTTGTTTAATTTTTCAATACAGTCTTTTTTATTATCTTCTACCGCAAAGATTCCTTTTGCATTCGGAAACAGCGAAAGGATTATACGCATACCGTTCACCAGTTGTCCGGTATTCTCCAACATCCTTCTGTAATCTGCCGTAATATACGGTTCACACTCTGCACAGTTCGCAATAATATATTCTATCTTTTCAGGTTCTTTCGGAGAAAGCTTTACCCTCGTAGGAAAACCTGCGCCTCCCATTCCGACAATACCGGCTTCACCGATTCTCTCAATGATCTCTTCTCTTGTCATCTCACCAAAAGGTTTCACCGTAAGATCGTTTATTTCCGCGTATTCTCCATCATTTTCAATGATGATACATTCTGTTTTTGTACCTGCCGGATTAAACCGATATTCAATTCCTTTCACAGTTCCGGATACAGAAGCATGGATCGGTGATGACACAAAACCTCCTGCTTCCGCAATCTTCTGTCCTTTTAAAACATGATCTCCTTTTTTTACGATCGGATTCGCAGGCGCTCCGATATGCTGTGAAAGCGGATACGCCAGTTCCCCTTTCGGCAGTAATGTACGTATTTCACTGTCTTTTGAAAAACGCTTTCCGTCATCCGGATGGATACCGCCTTTAAATGTCAGAAGTCCCATGATATTCTTCCTTTCTTTCCCGCCGAAACAGAATCTACTTATCACACTCTATTCCCGCATTATTTTCATATTACGTTATTTTACTAGAATGAAGCATAAAAATCCAGTCATTCAAACGACAAAATCATACAATTCTGTATTTTCAGAAGAATGTTATCTTTTTAACATAATAAAGAGAACGACACTCTATGCAAGTATCGTCCCCTATCTTATCCATTATATAAAATACAAAAGATAATTACTCAGCATCTGCTTCGTAATCAACAGATACTGCATCTTCTTCATCACGATCAGCTTCCAATGCTTTCATGCTCAGGCTGATCTTCTTCTCTTCTTCGTTCAGGTCAACAATCTTAGCTGTAATCTCCTGACCTACAGAAAGAACATCCGATGGTTTCTCAACATGTTCTCTCGAAATCTGAGATACATGAAGAAGCGCATCAACTCCCGGTGCAAGTTCAACAAATGCACCGAAATCTGTCATACGTGCAACTTTGCCTGTGATCACTGTACCTACTGCAAAGTTCTCTGAAGCATTCGCCCACGGGTTTGTCTCCGGGAACTTCAAACTTAAGGCAACTTTTGTATCGTGAATGTCTTTCACAAGAACAGTAAGAGTATCACCTACGTGGAAGTTTTTCTTCGGATTATCAATTCTTCCCCATGACATTTCAGAAATATGGAGAAGTCCGTCAACTCCGCCAAGATCAACAAACGCTCCGAAATCCGTCACATTTTTGATCACGCCGTCTACTCTGTCTCCGACTTGTAATCTTGCAAACAGTTCTTTCTGTTTCTCGGCACGTTCTGCAACAAGAAGCTGTCTTCTGTCTCCGATCACACGGTTTCTTCTCGGATTGAACTCGCTGATTACGAATTCAATTTCCTGACCTTCATATTTTCCAAGATCTTTCTCATAAGAATCAGATACAAGGCTTGCCGGGATAAACACTCTGACTTCATCAACTGTAGCGCAAATGCCGCCTCCGAGAATCTGTGTAACTGTAGCTTTGAGGACTTCTTTGTTCTCAAACGCTTCACGCAGTCTCTCATTTCCTTTCTCGGCTGCAAGTCTCTTATATGTAAGAAGAACCTGACCCTCTCCGTCGTTTACTTTCAAAACTTTGACTGTCATCGTATCACCTACGGATACTACTTTTGTGAGGTCAACTGACGGATCGTTGGAGTATTCATTCTTTGTAATGATACCGTCTGCCTTATAACCGATATTCAGGATAATCTCTTCCGGTTTTACATCGATTACCGTTCCCTCAACTACTTCTCCATTGTGAATCGTTTTAAATGACTCGTCTAACATCTGTTCAAAAGATAATTCTGACATTATTTTGAACCTCCTCAATTATATTGTTGGGCGTGGATGCCCCTGCTGTAATACCTACTGTTTCCACTGACCCTAATTGATTCAAATCCAAATCGTCAAGTGTCTGTATATAGTACGTATTGTCACATGCTTTGCGGCAGATCTCAACTAATTTCTGAGTATTGGAACTATGTTTATCTCCAATAACGATCATAGCATCCACCGACTCTGCAATGCTTTCAGCTTCAGTCTGACGCTCTTTTGTAGCATTACAGATTGTATTTAAAACACTTACATCATAACTCTTTTTCATTATAATTTCAACTAAATCTTTAAATTTATTGTAATTAAATGTCGTCTGGGAAACAATGCAGATTTTCTCTTTTCGATCCGCTGTAAAACATTCCGCATCTTCCGCACTTTGTATGACGGTTACATTGTCTTTCGCCCATCCTTTTATCCCTACAACTTCAGGATGTTCCGGGTTTCCGATTATAATAATATGAAATCCCTCTCCGCTCTTTTCAGATACAATATTATGAATCTTTTTCACAAATGGGCAGGTAGCATCTACAATTCTAAGACCTTTTTGTTCGATCTTTTCATAAATGCGTTTTTCCACTCCGTGAGACCGGATAATGACCGTACCTTGACTGATCATATCCAAATCTTCTTCAGAACGTAGTACGATAACCCCTTTATCCCTCATATCTTTGATAACTTCTTCATTGTGGATAATCGGACCATACGTATAAATCTGTCCACACTTTGTATCTACCTGCTTATATACCGTGTCAACCGCCCGCTTTACTCCGAAACAAAATCCGGCAGTCTTTGCTTTTATCACTTTCACTGTATTTTCCTCTCACTAATTACAGAAGCTGCATATTTTACTTACCACTTCATCAATCGTCATATCCGAACTGTCTACTAAGATCGCATCCTCTGCTTTTTTCAACGGTGCAATTTCTCTTGTCATGTCACGTTCATCTCTTTCCTTGATATCCCGTGCAATCTCGTCAAAGTCACATGATTCTCCTTTTGACGCAAGCTCATCATATCTACGTTTTGCTCTTGTTTCTACGCTGGCAGTCAGATAGATTTTCACATCTGCATTCGGAAGAATATTTGTTCCGATATCCCGTCCGTCCATGATCACATCTTTTTCGCGTGCCAGCGTTTTCTGCAATTCTAAAAGCTTTTCCCTAACCGCCGGGATAGCCGACGTTTTTGACGCCATATTTCCAACTTCTTCTGTACGAAGCATGCCTGTAATATTTTCACCGTTTAAATAAACCTGCTGTACTCCGTTTTCGTACACAATACTTACATCTGCATCTATGCACGCTTTTGCAACAGCCTCTTTGTCTTCCGGCGAAATTCCTTTTTTCAGAAAATGGATCGCCAATCCTCTATACATTGCTCCTGTATCTACATATATATATCCTTTTTCTTTCGCCACCAGTTTTGCTATCGTACTTTTTCCGGCTCCTGCCGGGCCGTCCACCGCCACATTATATCCCATTTTCTTTCCCCTTTCTTACTGCTTTTTCTTTTATTCTTCTCTTCCGGCATTCATTCCCGCAAGATATGCCGTAGACCATGCAATCTGAAGATTATAACCTCCTGTAAGAGCATCAAGATCCAAAACTTCTCCCGAAAAATATAAATTTTTAACAAACTTTGACTCCATTGTTCCCGGATGGATCTCTTTTACGCTTACTCCGCCTTTTGTAATGATCGCCTCGCTATAGCTTCTTAAACTTGTAAGCGTCATTTTAAAATCTTTGATCAGACGTACAAACCGCATTCTTTCTTCTTTTGTAATCTCATTTACTTTCTTTTCTTCCGCAATACCTGAAAGTTCTGTCATAACAGGTTTTAGTTTTGCCGGAAACAAACTATCGACTGCATTTTTAAACTGTTTGTTATGATTCGCATCGAACTCTCTGAGAATCCGTTTGTCGAGCTGTTCTTCTGTAAGCGCCGGTTTTAAGTCGATATGTAAAGTCAGCTCTTTTTCTTTCAGCCTTTTTCCTACAATACTGCTAGCGCTTAAAATAACCGGACCTGTCACTCCATAATGGGTAAACAGCATCTCTCCGAATTCTTCATATAATTTCCTTTTTCCGTCGGTCACACGGATACATACGTTCCGAAGCGACAGACCCTGAAGCTGTTTTGCATACCATTCTTTTACTTCCATCGGAACGAGAGCCGGAAAAAGTTCGGTAACCTTATGCCCGCATGTTTTTGCAAATCGGTATCCGTCTCCTGTCGATCCTGTAGCAGGATAAGAAATCCCTCCAGTCGCTATGATCACCGCATCTGCGTCAACAAAATGCTGCTTTTGTTTTTGGGAATCATCAGAAATAATGATTCCTGTTATTTTCTCGTTTTCTACACATATTTTTTCCACTTCCGTACAAAGAGATATCTGAACGCCGAGACGGTGCAGTTCTCTTTGAAGCGCCCCGATTATATCCGACGAATGATCGGAAACAGGAAAGACTCTGTTTCCTCTTTCAACCTTCGTCTTCACACCGAGATTTTCAAAAAAGTCGATCACCTGTTCATTCGTAAAACTGTAAAATGCACTATATAAAAACTTTGGGTTACTAACTACCGCCTGAAATAATTCTTCAACATCCGATGCATTTGTAATATTACAGCGTCCCTTTCCCGTTATAAATAATTTCCTGCCCAATCTGTCATTTTTCTCATAAATCTGAACATGATGCCCGTTTTCGGCGGCAAATACAGCCGCCATCATTCCTGCGGCTCCGCCTCCGACAACTATCACTTTACTCATCTTTTCCTCCTGCCGTTTCATCCGGGAAAAACGAACGTTTCATAGGATCTAATTCATCTCTGCTGTACACTTCATATTCTCCCCATATTTCCTCTAACGTCTCAAGTGTTGATACAACTTCTTTTTGTCTCTTCATGCAAAGCGCCACTACGAGAGCATTCACTACGCTTAACGGCGCTACAAGAGAGTCTACGATCGACGCCATATCACTTCTTGCAATCAGATTGCACGATGAATACAGATTCATAGGCGAATGGACGCTGTCCGTTAAAGTGATCACTTTTGCCTTTCGGTTACTTGCAAACTCCAATGCTTTTAATGTCCGCATAGAATATCTCGGAAAACTGATCCCTATGATAACATCATGTTCGTTAATTCTGATCAACTGTTCAAATATTTCACTGGAACTGTTTACATCGACAACAGATACGTTATCACAAACAAGATTTAAGTAAAATCCTAAAAATGATGCTAACGGAGCGCAGCTTCTGATCCCTATTACATAAACTCTCCTCGCATTCAGGAGCGTGTCAATCGCAAGATCAAATGCTTTATGGTCGATATCTGCAAGAGTCATCTTAATCTTATCTATATCGGATTGAAGAACAGTTTCCAGTATTTCACTTTGGCTGATTCTTCCATACGTCACTTCCATCCTCTGGATCGAATTCAGCTTATTACGGACAAGTTCTTCTAATGCCTTTTGAAATCCCGGATATCCTTTATAGCCAAGCTGTGTAGCGAATCGCACTACAGTTGACTCACTGACCCCGACGATCTCTCCTAATTTGGCAGCCGTCAAAAAAACCGCTTTGTCGTAATCATTGCATACATAATCTGCAAGACGCCGCTGTCCTTTACTCATTTTTTTATATTTTTCTTTAATTCTTAATAAAAGTTCATTTGTCGTTGTTTCATTTTGTCCCATTTTTGTTTCCTACTTTTTCTCAATTATCACCAACTGATTATATCTTATTTTTTCTTTACTGTCATTGTCCGATTTGCAGATGTGCATAATTTATATCGGTCTTGTATATCGCTTCAGCCACTCTCGCTCGTTCTCCTCTAAATACATTCCGACTTTTTCATAAACGGCAGCATGATATTCGTTCAGCATCTTTTTTTCTTCATCACTCATTTTTTCAGGGAGAATTGCATCAAGATCAATCGGAACATAGGTAAGCGGCTCAAATTTCAAAAACTTTCCGAACTCGTTCTGCGTATCTTCTACGACAAGAAGCTCATTTTCAATTCTGACGCCATGTCGGCCTGCTCTGTAAATCCCAGGTTCATCTGTAATTATCATATTTTTTTGAAGAGCCGGCGCAGCATTTTTGCCTTCCTTCCATCTGAAATTAATCGGAGGCTCGTGAATATTCAAAAGATATCCAACCCCATGACCCGTGCCATGATTAAAATTCAGCCTTTCCTTCCAAAACACTTCTCTTGCAAGACAGTCTAAATTCGCACCGCTGCACCCTTCCAAAAACACAGCGTTCATAAGTCTGAGCATCGAACGCAAAACAAGAGTGAAATCTTCTTTTTCCTGATAACTCACTTCACCTAAAGCCACGGTTCTTGTAATATCAGTCGATCCATCCTTATAATGTCCTCCGGTATCTGTTAAAAGAAAATGCCCCTTTTCTAATCGTGCGTCGCTTTCCTTCGATGCACTGTAATGGACAATCGCTCCATGTTCGTAGTATGCGCTGATTGGTTCAAAACTTGGTCCTAAATATCCATCCTGCTCTTTTCTAAACTCTTCTAAACGAGCGGAAGCTGACCGTTCGGTAATCTCTGTTTTCCCGATATTTTCTTTCAGCCAATATATAAATTTTGTATGTGCAGCCGCATCCTTTAAATGCGCCCTGCGAATATGCTCTGTTTCAATATCATTTTTTACAGATTTCATTATGATTTCCGGATTCTCTTTCTCTATCATTTCAGTTTCATCCGGTATCAATTTATATAAAGCATAGCTAAGACGCTCGGGATCTATCAGCATTTTCTTCCTGCCGCTTAGTTTTCCGACCGCATTTTCGATTTCTGTATATGGTCTTAGAGCAACATGATTTTTCGCAAATTCCCGTTTCATATCATCGGAGAACTTTTCTTCATCTGCAAACAATTCAACATGATCCTTATAGATTATTAAATATGCCAAAACAAGAGGACAACACAAGATATCGTTTCCTCTGATGTTTAATAGCCACGCAATATCATCAAGACTTGATAACAGATGTACATCAGCTCCTGATTCATCCATCTTACACCTTACTCTTTCCAACTTAGAAGCTGCTGTTTCTCCCGAGTAAAATTCATCCAAAAAGAACGCTTTTTCCGTCGGCAAAGGCGGTCTGTCTTTCCAGACAACATCGACAAGATCCGAAAGATAAGACAGCGCTCCGCATTTTTCTTCGGCAATCTTTTCAAATTCTTTTCCTTGTTCTACCCGAATCGTACGGCCATCAAATCCGATCTTTCCGCCTTCCGGCAATTCTGTCCGTATAAATTCTTCGATTTCCGGACAGCCCGGCTCCCCTGCTTTAAAAAGGATGATCTCACTGCCCTGCAGTTCTTGTTCTGCCTGTATAAAATAGCGCCCGTCTGTCCAAAGCCCCGCTTTCTCCTCTGTAAACACTACAGTTCCCGCAGAACCTGTAAATCCGGTCATATATTGACGTTCCTTAAAATATTCACCTATATATTCACTGTTATGATAATCTGTTGACGGAATAATATAAAGATCTATCTTCTCCCGTCTCATCTCGGCTCTAAGAGCCTTAATTCTATCTGAAATGCTTCCCGAATATTTCATTCAAGACCTCCCGCTTCTCAAAATTCCTTTTTATGATACCACTAAACGAAAAAGAGTACAAATAAAACAGGATCGATCTCCTGAATAAATTCAATCGTTCGATCCTGTCACTATTCCTTTTATCTATACCGGATATGCTCCGTTCTTAGTATCTGCTACTGCAGCGTCAACTTTTGTCTGCTGTGCCTGTCTGTATTTAAAGAAATCAACGGCAACCTGCGGGAATAATGCATACGTAAGAACATCTTCATCCTGCTGTATCCACTGCTCGCACTCTTTGCGAAGTGTATCGAGCTCATTCGGGATCAAATCTGCCGGACGACATGTGATGATCTCTGCATTCTCACCTAAAATCTTTTTCTGAAGCTGAGCGTCAACCGGTTTTACAGTCGCGCCATATTTTCCTGCAAGAATATCTTTTGTCTCTTTTGTCGCCATCTTATATCTCTCACCCATCAGAACATTAAATACAGCCTGTGTTCCGACAATCTGAGAAGACGGAGTAACAAGCGGCGGCTCGCCAAGATCTTTACGCACGCGTGGTACTTCCTCAAGCACTTCATAGAATTTTTCTTCCGCTCCCTGTTCTTTTAACTGAGATGTCAGATTAGAAAGCATTCCTCCCGGAACCTGATATAATAAAGTCTTAATATTAACTCCGAGGTTTTTCGGATTAAGCAGTCCGCTTTCAAGCGCTTCATCTCTGATCGGACGGAAATAATCCGCAATCTCAGATAACAGTTTCTGATCTAATCCAGTATCATACGGCGTACCTTTGAACGTTTCCACCATCACTTCCGTTGCCGGCTGCGACGTTCCGAGAGCAAACGGAGACATTGCGGTGTCAATGATATCAGCTCCTGCCTCTACAGATTTCATATAAGTCATCGAAGCAACTCCCGATGTATAATGCGTATGCATTTCAATCGGGATATTTACTGCCTCTTTCAGCGCTGTGACAAGTTCTGTCGCTTCATACGGAACAAGAAGTCCTGCCATATCTTTAACGCAAATAGAATTCGCTCCCATATCTTCGATTCTCTTTGCAAGATCCACCCAGTAATCAAGAGTATACGCATCGCCAAGTGTATAAGACATCGCTACCTGTGCATGTGCTTTTTCTTTATTTGCGGCCGTCACTGCTGTCTTCAAGTTTCTGATATCATTCAGACAATCAAAAATTCGGATAATATCAATTCCATTTGCCGCTGATTTTTGTACAAAGTATTCTACTACATCATCTGCGTACGGGCGATACCCCAGAATATTTTGTCCGCGGAACAGCATCTGAAGTTTTGTATTTTTAAATCCGTCACGGAATTTACGAAGCCTCTCCCATGGATCTTCTTTCAGGAAGCGCAAAGACGCATCAAACGTAGCTCCTCCCCAGCATTCAACTGCATGATAACCGACCTGATCCATCTTTTCAATGATCGGAAGCATCTGTTCTGTAGTCATTCTTGTAGCGATCAATGACTGATGCGCGTCACGCAGAATCGTTTCTACTATTTTAACCGGTTTTTTTTCAATTTCTGCCATTTATTTTTCCTCCATCAATTACTTAACGCCAAAGATTGCCATAAATGTTCCGGCTGCAACCGCAGTACCGATAACACCCGCGACATTCGGACCCATCGCATGCATCAATAAGAAGTTAGTCGGATCAGCCTCGGCTCCCACTTTCTGTGAAACACGCGCCGCCATAGGAACTGCAGATACGCCCGCAGACCCAATCAGCGGATTGACTTTTCCTTTCGTTGCCCAGCACATGATTTTACCGAACAACACTCCCGCCGCTGTACCGAACGCAAATGCAATCAGTCCGAGAGCAACGATTTTTAAAGTATCCCAATTCAAGAACGCCTCAGCGCTTGTTGTCGCTCCCACAGATGTTCCGAGCAAAATTACAACGATATACATCAACGCATTAGAAGCGGTCTCTGTAAGCTGTCTTACAACACCGGACTCTTTAAACAAGTTTCCGAGCATAAGCATACCTACAAGAGGAGCTGTCGTCGGAAGAATCGTACAAACAACGATCGTTACAATGATCGGGAAAAGAATTCTCTCTAATTTTGATACCGGACGAAGCTGCTCCATCTTGATCTTACGTTCTTTCTCCGTCGTAAGAAGTTTCATGATCGGCGGCTGGATGATCGGTACAAGTGACATATAAGAATATGCCGCTACCGCGATCGGTCCGAGAATCGCTGTCTGTTGCAGTTTTCCGGCAAGGAAAATAGATGTCGGTCCGTCAGCTCCTCCGATAATGGAGATCGCTGCGGCAGCTTTATCTGAAAATCCCATTGCCATAGCGCCTAAATATGCAGCAAAGATACCAAACTGAGCGGCAGCTCCGAGAAGGAAACTTTTCGGGTTCGCGATCAAAGGTCCGAAATCCGTCATTGCTCCTACACCGAGGAAGATCAAAGACGGAAGGATCGACCACTCGTCAAGGACATAGAAGTAATAAAGTAATCCACCCGTACCATTCGCTGAGTCCTCGGCATGAAGCATAATATCAGGATAGATATTTACAAGCAGCATACCGAAAGCAATCGGTACAAGCAGAAGCGGCTCAAAGCCGTGTCTGATTGCTAAATAGAGAAACACACACGCAACTGCGATCATGATCAGGTTTCCGACCGTAAGATTCATAAACGCTGTCTGTTCAATGAGGTTTCCCAGTGTATTTGAAATATATTCCATTTGTTAAAAACCTCCGTCAGTAACTAATTTAACGTAGCTAATACTGCTCCTGATTCTATCGCATCTCCTACAGCCACATCAATACTTGCGATCGTTCCCGCTTCCGGTGCAACAACCGGAATTTCCATCTTCATTGCCTCGATCACGATCACTGTATCACCCTGTTGAACACTCTGACCTACGCTTGTCGGGATCTGGAATACTTTTCCTGCCGCGCCTGCTTTCACCTGAATGTTTCCTGCGCCCGCTGCTTTTGCCACTGGAGCAGGTGCCGCTTTCGGAGCCGGAGCTGCTTTCGGAGCCGGTTTCAAAGCCGGAACAGCGCCTGCGCCTTTTTCTTCCACTGTTACATCATATACATTCCCATTTACTGTAATTGTATAATTTTTCATTTTCTTATCTCCTTTTCTTTAATTCCATTTATTTGATTTTCTTCTCTTTATAGAACGAACGATAAATCCGTCTGCCGATGTTCCTTCAGATGCCGCGATTGCCGCCGCAATTACCGCTGCAAGCTCTGTATCCTCCGTAACATCTTCCGACACTTCCGGCATCTCCGTTTTCAAAGCTGCCGTTGGTTTTTCATTTACAATCTCTGTTTTTGCACTCTTTTTAAACTTCTGTTCAAGCGCCGGAATAAATTTAAACAGTGAAATAATAAATGAAATAAAGATCAATACAACAAAAACCGTTCCCATTCCGAGAATCGTATTAAGTCCTGCTTTTTTCAAAATCTCCGCCGTACTGTAATGTGCTCCGATCGTCAGACTCTCGATATTTCCTTTCTTATCAAACGCAAATTCAAGCGCTCCGTCTCTTTCCGCAAAATCTCCTTCAACAGTCAGAAGTGCGCCTTCATTTGTTGTTTCCATTGTATAACCGTCTTTTAAGCCGACAAACTCTCCGCATTCTTGTTCTCCGGCATCCCACGCCCCCATCATCGTCAGGAAATTTTCTCCTGTTACAGGTACGCCTGCCTGAAGAAGAGTCATTTCAAGTTCAAGATCAGACATATCGGAAAAGTTCTGAAAATCCGCCTCTCCCATCATACTGAAATTCTGAACTATAAAATCGGCATACTGCTCAAGCTGTTCCTGATCATATTCTACTGTATCATCAGACTTTCCGCATCCCGAAAAACTAAAAACAAGAATGAGGATAAGCCCTAATAAACTGATTTTTTTCTTCACTTCGCCTCACCTCACTAAACCGTACCGTGTTTCTTATTCGGACGATCCTCTCTCTTTGTAAACAGCATCTCAAATGCGCCGATCACATATTTTCTCGTATCGGCAGGCGTGATGATCGCATCAACATATCCTCTGCGAGCCGCTGATTTAGCACTGGATTGGATTTTTTCATATTCTGCCGCTTTCTCTTTTTGTGTTTCCATATCCGCGTCATCATACATGATACGAGCCGCAAGGTTTGCATCCATCATACCGATCTTTGCATTTTCCCATGCATATACCATGTCCGCACCGATTGATTTGCTGTTCATCGCGATGTACGCGCTTCCATAAGCATTTCCTATAATTACATTCACTTTCGGCACTGTTGCCTCAGCAAACGCATAAGTCATTCTTGCCACAGCTCTTGCCATATCTTTTTCAGAGTCGAGCGTAGCTGAAAATCCTTCTACATTTGTCAATGTGAGCACCGGAATCGAGAATGCATCACAGAAATTCACAAAGTCAACCGCTTTCTTACAGCCATCCACTGTAAGTGCACAATCAAATGATGCTGCCTCTGTTCCGTCTTCTGCGTAAACTTTTGTACGATTCGCAACAGCCCCGACCGTCATACCGTTCAGACGAATAAACCCTGTCACCATTTCTTTTGCGTAATCTTTCTTCATCTCTGTAAAAATCTGATCATCTGCAATCTGTGAAAGAACGATTGCAGTATCGGCTGCCGCATTTTCAACATCCGGACAAATACGATTCAGATCGTCCATACATTCTTCATAGGACAGATCATCTTCATTATTTGCCGGGATCATGCAGATCAAAGAACGAATTTCATTTAAAATATCCGCTTCTGTTCCGATACCGTCGACAAGACCTGCCGTCTCACTCTGGTATTTTGCAGCGGAAGTATCACATCTTGAAATCTCGTTTCCTGCAAGCGCATTCGGAGAATTTACAAAAAGCTTTCCGCTTTTTTCTTCCATGAATGTAAAGTCAGCAAGTCCCGGAACAACTGCAAGTCCGCCGCCGCACATACCGAAAATCGCCGCAATCTGCGGAACAACTCCCGATGCCATTGCCTGCTTGTAGTAAACACTTCCAAAAGCTTCTAAAGCATCCGTAGCTTCCTGAAGTCTCAATCCGGCACAATCGATAAGACCGATGACAGGAGCTCCCATCTTCATCGCCATATCATAGATATTTGCGATCTTCTTTGCATGCATCTCTCCAATCGCTCCGTTGAGCACTGCGGCATCCTGACTGTACACATACACAAGATTGCCGTCAATCACTCCATAACCGGTAATAACACCATCAGCCGGAGTTTCTTTTTCCTGCAAGTTGAAATCTGTGCTTCTGGCAGTAACTGCGCCGCCGATCTCAACAAAGCTTCCCTCATCAAGCAATGTAGCAATTCTTCTGCCCGCTGAGTTTCCTGTTGCATTGTAGCTCATATTTTAGCCCTCCATATAAATAAATTTGTTTAAATAAACCAAAATTTCTGCCTATTTTAGTATATACTAACATCTATAAGATTTCAATTAAAACTTACTGCAAGGCTTTCTCTTTATTCCTCCAAAACCCCCGCCTCTCTTAATTTTCTCAGAAAAGTTTTCATGCTTTTTTGCGCCTGCTCAGGTTCAATCTCATAAATCTCCAGCATGGACTCTAACAACTTATCCTCATCTGTATTTTCTTTCAGAAGATCCCACAATTCTCCGCCTGTCTCATTAAGGTTGATCATACCATGAAAGTTTTTTGCCGCTTCTCCAATTGGAACGACTACGACGCGTTCTCCTACCTGACGTTTGATAAATCCTTCTTTTATTTTCATCTTCGTATTCTCCTGATTTTATTTCTTTTTTATCGCCTTAATTGTGTTTCTTCAAACTTATACTTTACTCAAAGTCTCATAAGCCACCCGTACAGCTTCTGCTGAAATATTGCACTTTAATACAAAAAACGGAAGCTTTTGAACAAAATCGTCTGCCAATCCCATGAACTCGATCAACGTCTCAGGATCTTCAGGGAAAAACAGTTGATGAAACACTCTGTCTATAACTTCCTTATCAGCAATCTTTTGAATCTTATTTTCTTCTCCCCGTTCAATAAAGCAAACTGCCTGAATCGGCGCAGAACTTTGACTTCCAAACTTTTCTTTTCCCATCCACGGTGTGCCATATGCATACCATACGCCGTCTTTACATCTGATGATCGGCTTATCCCCGTTAATATAACTTGCTCTGCCTTCAAAATACTCGACCCACAGCTTCGTATGTGTTGTCTTTCCGACTCCGCTCTTCGCGGTAAATACATACGCTTTTCCGTCTAACTCCAATACGGCGCCGTGCATAACAAATGCCTGAAAGGCAATCAGCTTTCTTGCGATCGCACGGTAAATACATGTACTCTCACACAAAGCTCTGCTCACGCTTTCTGCACGATACCCCGCGTATTCCGTTTCAATTTCTTCATCTGTAACAGACACTTCAATATCCGGTTCGTATCCTTCATTCACCCTCCATGTTTCACATTGTTGTTCAATATACGGATATTTATAATGAATTCGGATACATAAATCTGCTGTTTTAATAAGCAGTGTTTTCTTCTTCATATCATTTCCCTTCCCTGCTACTTTTCACACTCTCTCATAATTTATAATCTACTAAAGTATACAAAAAAAAGAAAGGTTCGACAAGACTCTCTATTCTCGCAAACCTACTTTTTCTTACTTTTTTCCTGTATTCATTTCTTCTTTATTCGCTGTAAAATATGTTTCACTCGAAGGATCAACACACGAATCCAAAAGAAGTCGCACCATAAATGAACATACAGACGATACTTCCGATCTGTTATATATATATGCTCTTCTCCACGATAAAACTCTGTCACTACACCGACTATCCATTCATCCGGCACATTCTCTTTCCACCAACGATTGTCCCCACAGATAACATACCCATTCTTCTTCACATGCAGAATACGATGCAGTACATATTTCCCGTCCGGTCTTCGATAAAGTGGAAGGTCATATCGCTTCAGTCTTCCATGAACCGGTTCTATAATAATTGTATCCTTTCGATTACGCAACATCGGTTCCATGCTGTCTCCAACGGTTGTGGAGACACAGGTTTTTCCAGATCGAAGTTCTTCTTCTAAAGATGTATTACGCATAAATTCATTGCCCCAAACGCTTACTTTTCTATTTTAATTTTATCCTGATCCCAATACAACGGATATATCCTTTTTTCCTGTTCAAAAAACATAACATTTAACCAAATATAGTAATAAAAAGCAAGGGTATCGCATCTTGTACGATACCCCACATTACTTCTGCCAGAAATGTTACTTTACAGATTCTCATCTCCATCGATAATGTCACCACTTGTTTCGTTATCTTCTATAATAGAAGTTGTAATGATATCCTCGTCCTGAAATTTAACAACTTCCATCTCCGGCTCTAAAAATGCTCTTTTCATCTTTCTCTTCTCCTCTTAATTTTATTATTTTACTTCATAACTCACAACATCACTATATACAGTCTGTTCCTCACCGTTCTTATCAGTATACACAACGTAACCTTTTGCATACCAAATATTCGGCTTTGTGCATTTTACATTAACAGAGTAATTTCCTGCTAAACCTGTAGTCGTTGCTTCTTTTGTAAGAATTCTGCTTGCTCCTAACACAAAATTTTCTGGATTCTCTGCATACAAATCATTCCATGCAGTTCTGCTTGTTAAAATCATTCCATGTTTTACAATCTTACATCCTTCAGGTACGGAACGTTTTGCTGTAAATTTAATAGTCTGCGTAGATTTATTGTATGACACGCTGCACATCATAGCTGCCTGCGGAGTTACTTCTTCTTCAGCATTAACGTAAACCGCCTCTATTGTTGCATCTCCATATACTGTAAAAGTATACGGACTTGAATAACAGATAGGTGTTCCATTGAATGTCCAGTGTGAAAACTTCTTATTTTCCACATTCTGTGCAACAACAGTCACCTGATCTCCGATTTCACAGTATTTTGTTTCTATCTGATCGTTATTATTGATTGTAACTACTGCTTTTAATTGTAATTCTTCGATTGAAGCGTTTAATGCATCAACAACTAATTTCACATCTTCCACAGAAAGGTTCGCGTTCTCTTTCGCAAGTTTCGCATTCTCCAAATTTTCTCTAAGAGCTGTTTTTGAAGCTTCTGTATATTTATTTTCAAAATTCTCTTCCCGTATTTTCTCTTCTGCTGCTTTGATTGCTACATCTAATGTTGTATCATCACGAGTAACAACAACTGTACATTGTGCTTTCTTTTCCGGATTCATTGTGGAAGTTGCTGTAATAATCGCCGTTCCCGCACTATTAGCTGTAACTAATCCAGTTGCACTATCAACAGAAGCGATACCCTCTGCATCAGATACCCAGAGAACTTCTTGGCTAGCATTATCCGGTGCAACTGTAGCCGTTAATTGTACTGTCTCACCGACTTTCAAATTGGCCTCAGTTACATTTAATGTAACTTCTGTTACCGGAACATACTCTTGCAATCCTGCAATCGCCTGTTCTAACGCTGTAATCTTCTGCTCAACAACTACCATATCCGGAACTTCCGGCAGAATCGCTTCTTGTAATGCTGATCGTGCCTCTTTAACTGCCTGTTTGGAAGCTTCTGTATAACTGTTCCCTTCTTCAATACCACTTACTTCTTCTAAATACTGAACTGCATAATCTTTTGCAGTAACTTCCATCACTACCGGTTTCAAACCACTTGCCCATGCATTCTTTGTAGTTGCTCCTAAACGAAGCCATTCTCCTGTGTGGACTCTTGCAATTTTACTTGTAATTGTACTATTTGCACCAACGATATTACGGAATAAATCTTTGCCATCCTGATTATCACTTGAGTGGCAAACAAAGAAACTCGGTGCCGGACTGCTTGCCTGTGTTATCGGACTTTCCAATGTCATCTTAAAATAACCATTCTTTGGAGCTTTCCACGCATATGCTACTGCTGTATACGCCTCACCTTGAAATGTAGATGTAATTTCATCCTTATTCAGCTTTGCGTAATAATATGTGCCATCCAAGCCCTTATCATCATTCATCCAGCTTTTTTCACCGTTATCTTTTGTTTTTAATGCATTTGCCGGAATATCAATCCACCCTCCTTCTGAAGGCTTCTTAATCTGATAATGCCATCTATCTGCATTCTCTGTCTGATCAGCCAAATTGCCATATGCAACTTCATAATCCCAAAAATCTGATTGTTTATAGAAATTATAAGTTACTCCTTCTGTTCCCTCAGTTTCTTCAAACACACGAATGCGCTTTGCCGCCACATACTGTTGTCCGCCATTCGCATAAATCGATGTTGCAACAAGACGGATATGCGTTGCGGTTACTGCTTCGTTAAATACAATCTCCTGTGCAGTACGAGCATTCTGCAAATTTCCGGCCGCACCTGCAATATCATGAAAATCATCATCTCTCGGTTCGCCCTGCTGAACATTGGCATATTGAACCTTATATGCATTAATAGAACCCATACCATTGTCTCTTGACAGATAAGTTATTTTCTTAATTTTTTTTGCTTCTCCAAATCCTGTCTGAATCCAAATAGGATTGCTTGCGCTTACTAATCCACTGTTTACTTCCCCTTCTACAGGATTTCCCTGATATCTAGAATGCCACCAATGATTCTCATCATCAAATGCCCACCCAGCTTCACCATCATTATCCCAAGCTGCCGGTTTCTGCTCCGAATTTGCTTTTGCATTTGCCTTCAGAACTTCTGACTCAATCTCCTTTAAAACTTTTTCTTCTACAGTTACAGACTCGTTCTCGATATCTACAGCAGCATGTACCATTCCAACTCCCATATTGCCAAATGACACGAATGTCACAATCATGGCCGCTGATAAAGCACACGCCAGAACTCTTTTCATTTTCATTCTTTTTTCCTCCTTCTTCCCACCCGTTTATTTCATAAATTTAACTTCGTAAACATTGCTTAAAGTATTATATATAAAACACTTATTTTTTCTTTTTTCAAAAACGCACAATGTTTACATAATGTCAGCATAAGTATACCCCCCCCCCGCATATTTCTGTCAATATAAATATATAATAATCTTTATTTCTTATTTTTTTGTGCATCATAAACAATCCTTTATTTTCAAAAATATTTATAATTACACAAAAGGAACTATCGCTTTGAGATTTATTAGTCACCAAAGCGATAGTTCCTCCTATCCCCTGCTATCATGCTGTTTTTATCATTTTACTTTTTATTCCGATATTGTACCGGTGTTGTATGATACATTTTTTTGAACACTCGATTGAAATGTTCTACATTCTGATACCCGACCATCTCTGCAATGCTTTCTACAGTGGCATTCCCGCTTCTAAGCATTGCACGCGCTTTTTTCATTCGGATCTGTTTGAGAATATCGCCGAATGTCATGCCTGACTTTTCTTTAATATATTTTGACAAATATGGTTTTGACAGAAAGAATTTTTCCGAAAGATCTTCTAATGTCACATTTTTATAATTTGCATAAATATAATTTGTAATCTCCAGCAGTCTTTCATCTTTTCCGCCATCCACAATTTCACTCAATTTATTTACAGCAACTACAAGCGCTTCTATCGACGCTTTTATAATATCCGCATCTATTCCGACTCCCCAGTATTTCTTTTTATTGTATATTATGCCGACATAAGCGACAGCTCTCGAAGAAGAGCCTTTTGTCAAGGAATGCTCTTCATAAAATGCCAACTGATAATCCACATCAAAATAATGTTTTATCGCATTGCTCACCGCATCTAACCGACCGTTTCCTACACCCACAATTCTTCGGTCATTACCGTTATGATGGATCACCGCATCAGCCACCATTCCGTTTTCCTGTTTGAAATGACATTCATCAACTGTAAAAATCGTCTTTGCCGTAATATAGTTATCTTCAAAAATATGATATACCCAGTCCGGCGTAAGTTCTTTATGCGCTTTGTCGGAAACGTCTTTGACAAGATAACCGACTTCTTCTTTCATCTTCTCCGGCAGGCTGATTCCAAAGCTCTGTTTCAAGATATAGTTCACGCCGCCCTTGCCTGACTGACTATTGATTCTTATAACGTCAGAATCATACCGTCTTCCGACATCCTGCGGATCGATCGGTAAATACGGCACGTTCCACTTATCACACTGCCGATCTTCTCTCCATGCCATACCTTTTGCGATCGCGTCTTGATGAGATCCGGAAAAAGCCGTAAATACAAGTTCTCCTGCATAAGGCTGTCTTGGAGAGACATGCATACGCGTCACTCGTTCATACACTTCACATATATCACTCATATTTGAAAAATCTAATTCAGGATCTACACCTTGAGAAAACATATTCATTGCCAATGTAATAATATCAACATTTCCGGTTCTTTCTCCATTGCCGAACAATGTTCCTTCAATCCTATCTGCTCCTGCCAAAATACCGAGCTCCGCATCACTGATACCTGATCCTCTGTCGTTATGAGGATGCAAGGACAGTAATACATTTTCTCTGTGAAGGAGATATTTATTAAAGTACTCTACCTGACTTGCGAAAACATGAGGCATTGCATTTTCTACTGTGGTCGGCAGGTTGATGATTGCCTTATTATCTGAAGTCGGCTCCCATATATCCAAAACAGCATTACACACTTCAAGTGCGTAGTCAACTTCTGTTCCCTGAAAACTTTCCGGACTATATTCAAATGTAAAATTACCGGTCGTCTCTTTTGCCAGTTTTTTCAACAATTTCGCACCATCGACCGCAATTTGCTTAATCTCTTCTTTACTCTTTTTAAATACTTGTTCTCTCTGTGCAACAGAAGTAGAATTGTATACATGTATGATCGCATGAGGCGCGCCCTGCACAGCTTCAAATGTTCTTTTGATAATATGTTCTCTCGCTTGAGTAAGAACCTGGATCGTAACGTCATCCGGAATCATATTTTGCTCGATCAATGCTCTGATAAACTGATATTCTGTCTCAGACGCCGCCGGAAAACCAACTTCGATCACCTTAAAACCAACGTCAACGAGAAGCTGAAAAAACTCCAATTTCTCATCAAGACTCATCGGTTCGATCAACGCCTGATTTCCGTCTCTAAGATCTACGCTGCACCAGATCGGCGCCTTATCAACACAATCTTTTTTTACCCAGTCGTAACAAGGTGTCGGAGGCATAAAATAAGTTTTTTCATATTTTTTCCAATTTTCTCTCGTTGTCATCATTACAGTTCTCCTTATATTATATCAATGATATTGCTTTTTTTTATCATTCACATACTATCACATTATATTTACTCATTCTAGTGACAAATTTAATCATTTATATTGATTTTTTTTAATGTTTCGTATTTTCATACTTTACAGAAGAAATTTTCTTCGTAGATATTCTGCACATATCCAAAGTGTTCTTTCTTTTACTGTTTTTCCCGCAACAACCTCATATGATATGATCCGCTCTCCATTTACACGATAAACAATCTCTCCTATTACAGTTCCCTTTTTTATCGGAGCACAAATTTCCTTCTTAATTTTTATTTCTATCTCATCTTTATCATCTGCTCCTACTAAAATTTTTTTAGATTCCCCTGAGATCTCTACTTCTAAAAGATCTTTTCCTTTTTTAGGAAACCCTCCTGTATATCCGTTTTTTATATAGATTTTTTCTGTTCTGTCTATCTTATCCGGAGAAATCTCTTTATAACAATAATTTTCCATTCCGTATGTCATTAATTTCTTTGTATCCGACCATTTATACCCTTTATTATTCGGCCATCCACATGCAAGAAGCGCCACAATCAATGTTTTTCCGTCTTTTCGCAGCGCTCCGACATAACAATATCCTGCATCTTGCGTAAACCCTGTTTTTCCGCTGAGAGCTCCATCCATCATTTTTAAAAATGTATTATGATTTACACAGGAATAACTTTTTTCTCCTTTGCAATCGGTAAATGTATACGCATCTGCCCGTGTGATTTCTAAAAATTTTTCCTTTTGCGGAGATTCCATAATGCAATATCTCATTATCCTCGCCAACTCTTCTGCCGTCGTATGATGAATTCCGTTTTCATCCTGTCCGTCAAGCCCGTTCGGAGTAATAAAATATGTAGAATTGCAGCCTAACTGAGAAGCTTTTTTATTCATCATATCCGCAAATTTATCAACATTTCCCGCAATACATTCTGCTATTGCGACGGCTGAATCATTATGCGATTCAAGCATAAGCGAATAGAGAAGATCTTTTAAATAAAAAGTCTGCCCTTGTGTCATTCCAAGCTTTACTTTCGGTTGTGCAGACGCGACGCTGCTAACTTCTGCTTTATCAGATAAATTTCCGTTTTCAAGCGCCAGAATACATGTCATAATTTTCGTCGTACTCGCCATCGGCATCTGTTCGTCTTTATTTTTTCCAAACAAAATACGCCCTGTCTCGGCGTCCATTAAAACGGCCGAACGGGCGTATAGATCAGAAGGCTTGACCTTAATACTCTTGTGACTTTCATCCATAATTTTCTCTTGTGCCCTGCAATCAGCCCATGAAATATTCCAGACTGCCGACAGACATAACGCAAACAACATTATGAATGACAGTATACTTCTTGTATTCATCTTAAATCTCTTTTTAAATTTCTTTCTTTCCATTCCGAAACACCTTCTATGCCGATAGTCTTTCTATCTATATGCCCTCCCATACAAGCTTATTCCTACAAATATTATCATCATCCACAGTACAAAAAACACATTTCGAGATTGTAGACGGTCACTGTTGCAAAAAAAACAGGATGTGCACCGCTTATGCCATCCCTGTTTTTTCAACCTGTTTTTAAATATCTAATTTCAACTGTGCTTCATCTTCGGCTTCTTCTTTAAAATGCTCGATCTGCTCCGGATTCAGCATCGGAAGATCATCTAACGACTGCACGCTGAACCGACGAAGAAACTCTTCTGTTGTTCCAAACAAAAGAGGTCTTCCGGGGGCATCCAATCTTCCCGTCTCTTCAATTAATCCATATTCAACGAGTTTATTTACTGCATGATCCGATTTAACACCTCTGATTTTTTCTATTTCTAATTTTGTTACAGGCTGCTTATAGGCAACGATTGAAAGTGTTTCTAAGAGTACATCCGTAAGAGCATAGCGCTTTGGCTGTTTCGCTACACGAATTAAATATTCGTACATTTCCTTTTTTGTACATAACTGAAAAGAATCTTCCAACTCAATAATACGGATTCCTCTATCCTCTTTTTCATAACGCTCCATCATATTCCGAACAAGTTTTTTGGTCGTTTCTTCATCATGTCCGATTGCAAATGCAAGTTTACTTATTTCAACAGAATCTCCCATCGTAAACAAGATTGCTTCAATCGCACTTTGAAGTTTTTCAATTTCCATACGCCTCTTCCACCCTTTCAATCATGATCTCGCCGCATGTTTCTTCCTGTTCCACACGAATTTCTCCCAGCTTCATCATTTCTAAAACCGCCAGAAATGTCACTACAATATGCATCTTGCTCTTTTGCTTCTCGAGTAGCTGTCGGAAGGAGAACTTATGATGTGTATGCATGTATTCGTGTATATATATAAACTTGTCTGATACGGTGACTTCTTCTTTTTCTATTTTTCCGAACTTGCTCCGAACCGGATCGATCTTATCAACCTGCCTTTTCATCACTTCTTTAAATATCTCATTTAATTTTTTCAATGTAAGATCTCCAAGAAGTTCATCCAGATCAACCGGTTCTGCATATTCTTTCACTTCTTCCGGTATTGTCGGATCTTTATAAAGTATCATGTCTGCATCCGTCTGCCTGTCCTTCAGCTCATACGCCATATACTTATACATTTTATACTGTAAAAGCTGTTCTACAAGCTCACGCCGCGGATCTTCTTCCTCCCCCTCTTCCGTTTCCTCTTTCGGAAGCAGCATTCGACATTTTATATCCAAAAGCGTAGCTGCCATAACAAGGAATTCACTCATAATATTCAGATCTTCTTTTTGCATATTCCTTATATATTCCATATATTGATTCGTAATTTCTACGATTGGAATATCATAAATATCTATTTTATTTTTATCGATCAAATGAAGCAGAAGATCCAACGGACCTTCAAAAACTTCAAGTTTTACCGGAATTCCCATAAATTATCTCCATCATTTAAACAGCTGCTTAACATTTCGCCAGTTCACCATTTCCGCAACAAAAGAAAATCGCAGAAATTTCTAACGCCAACTCTACATTATAAAGGAGCTTTTTACTTTTGACAATGTTTTTCTTTTATCGTCTTTATCGTTTTTCCGCCTCGTTTTCCCGTCATTGTTTTCCCTGCCGGATCATATATTTTTTACTTCGTCAGCTTGCCGCCTTATTACCGGACACAGACCTCGATTGCGATAACCTCCGGCATATTAAACAAACGAATATTGATCGTATGACTTCCCAGTCCTCTACTTACAACTATCGTCTGTTCTCCTTCTCTGCGCATTTCCCCTGAATATTTCGGAAAGAGAAACCCCTGCGGCGTCACAACTGCCCCAATCCCCGGACACCGCACTAATCCTCCATGCAAGTGTCCGGATAGGATCAAATCGGCTCCCCATTTTTTATAAGCATCCATATATGCCGGGTTATGCGCCATCAATATCGAATAATCTTTTCCCTTTTTTCCGATTTTTTCTTCAACCGTTTTCTCCGTAACATCTGCTTTTTTAAATTTTCTATTCACAGACGAATCCAGTTCCAGGCCATAGATACTAAACTTCATACCGTTTTTTTCTATATTTTCGGCTTTATTCTCCAAAAAGCATACTCCACAATTTTCCAGCTTTGCTTTGTATCGTTCGTATGTATCCCCGTATATATCTGTATTTTCTTTCATTCTCTGTTCATGGTTGCCATTTGTGTAATACACCTGACAAATATGCGGTAATTTCTTCACAAACTCAAGAGCTTCCTGTACGGAACTGCCTTCTTTTGCGACCAGCATATCCCCTCCGATTAAAATCATATCCGGCATTTCTGCCTGAATCGCCTTATACAATTTATCGTTTTTATTTCCGTATACACAGTTATGAAGGTCACTTAAAAAAATCACTTTTACACAGTTTTGAATGCCGATGTTTTTTTTCGTTTTTACTTTATATTTTCTCACCCGGAATGTATGAGTTTCCCGATAAATTTCTCCTGCCGCTAAAATGAGCAAAATAAGGATAAAAATAATTATCCACCATGCTGTATTATTCATTTATAAAACTCCTTTAACGATATTCCTATAAAAAACTTTCCTCATTTTCTCTCATTATAAAACAGCGGTATTCTGAAACTCAAGTATTTCTTCACATCAGCACGTAAACAACTTTTTGTGTGAAATTATTCCGCAGATCTAAAGCAGCTTTTATTAATTCTTTTCTCCAATCAAAAATTTTGCCGATACCTTTATTAAATAATCCGAAAATCCTGCTTTTTGTACACCTCTTTTTGCTATGATATCGCTGCGCCCGATTTCATTTCCATCCAGAGTATAAACGATCGAGCCTACAACATCTCCTTTTCGAACCGGCGCTAATATCTTTTTATTTATTTTCTCAATTTTTTTAATTTTCTTCATATCCTTTCCTTTTACATCTAGATAAGTAAACTTTTCTCCGCGCTCTACTTCTATATTTTCTTCGACTCCATTTTTTACAACTGCATATTTTGTTTTCATCGGTTTCTCGTCCGAATACACCTGACATTTTCCAAAACCGTAATTCATCATTTTAACCGCATCCGCAAATCTCTCCTTCGATGTATCGGCAGCCATAACAACCGCGATCAACTCCACATCATCCTTCTTTCCCGTTGCCGAAACGCAAAATTTTGCTTCTCCTGTCGACCCTGTTTTCAAACCGGTAGCATATTCATACTGCCTTACAAGTTTATTTGTATTTGTAAGTCCAAATTCCGAAGTACCTTTCTTCGTTTCATGAGTAATATTTTCCATCCATGTCATCGCATACTCATGAATCTGAGGATATTTCGTAATTAATTCCCGCGACATCAGCGCAATATCTCTTGCAGTCGTCACATGCCCCTGTGCATCTAAACCGTTGCAATTTACAAAATTTGTATTATGCATCCCCAATGCTTTTGCCCGCTTGTTCATTTCTTGTACAAAAGCCTCTTCACTGCCGCTTATATACTCTGCCATTGCCACACAAGCATCGTTTGCACTTGCGATTGAAATGCACTTTAGCATTGTATCGACCGTCTGAGTTTCCCCTGTCTCTAAAAACACCTGAGAGCCGCCCATAGACGCTGCAAATTCCGATACGGGAACTTTATCTTCCAAAGAAATTTTTTTACTTTCAACAGCATCAAAAATAAGAAGCATTGTCATAATTTTCGTAACACTTGCAGGTGGACGTTTCGTATCCGCATCCTGTTCAAACAATACCGTTCCGGTAGATGCTTCCATCAAAAGAGCTGAAGGAGCACCGATTTGCATACTTGTATCCTCCTTTTTTGCGCCTTTATTTAGTTCTTCTTCATTCTCTGTATTGTTATCTTCTATCTTGCTGTTTTCTGTATTTTGATCTTTTGTTTCTTTATTTTCCGGCGCTAATAACATTTCCTTGCCTTTTACCGTATATGCGTTTCCCAACATGCAACAGATCATCAATGCACATAAAACACCTGCGATTACCGTTCTTGCATTTCTCATTTTTGATCCACTCTCCAAAATTTCATCTATTATAAATATAAGCAAATCCTGCAAAAAGTATTACTTAATCTCTCTTTTTCCTCAAGATAGATTTCAGCATATAACTGCGCTGACTAAAAATAACTATCCTATAAAAGCCTCTCAAATCTTGCTCATTTTTACCTGTTTCATTGACTTTTATCAATCCGTAGAGTATATTAAGCAAGGGAGAATCAACGGGAAAATTAATAAGGAGGTCACTAATGAAGTCTCATACTTATTATGATATTTTAGGTGTTTCAAGAGATGCGACTTTAGACGAGATCACAACTGCTAAAAATGCACTGGCGAAAGTATATCATCCAGATGCAAATGCACATAAAAATATTGACACAACCGCTTTTATGCAGGAGATACTTGAGGCATACCGGGTTTTATCGAATCCGGAAAAGCGCCGCAAATATAACCAAGAAACATTCGGCGAAACCGAACGCGTTTTCAAAACATTTACATTAACTCCGGAAAACGAAGAAGAAAATACAGGTTCTTTTGTCACATATTGGAATATGTCTAATCAGCTTAGAACTATACTCAATAAAAGCATTCGGTTGATGAAGCAGGAAACACAAAAGAAAACACTGACCCAACGCGTTTTTCAGAAATGGGGCAAATATCAAAAAGAAGAAACGATCCGCAATCAGCAGATCGCAAAATTATCCACACAGGCCGTCCAATATATTACCGCTCTTAAAATGGCTGGAATTCCGATGGATTACTGGAGTTCCGATGCAATGAATTGGATACTTGTACGTTGGGGGCAAAAACAATCTGTCGATTATCATACTCTCTTTTCACGCTATGATGATTATGTAGAAGAAACATTGTCAAATTCCGAAAAAATTCGATTAAAAAATCAAAACAAACGTTTTCATCACAATTTAAAAAAACTGCTCTCCTACGCTTTAAAAGCGTAAGAGGCAGTCATTCAAAAGAGCCTCGCAACCCTTTTTTACATCTCTGTAAGTCGTATCAAAGTCACCTGTATACCACGGATCTGCAATGTCTTTTCCTTTTTCCTCTGTAAAATCAAGCAGCTTCGATACTTTCCCTTCAGGATCTGAATTACCTATAATTCTGTTTATATTTCTAATATTCCATGAATCCATACCAATAATATAATCATATTCATCATATTCATGTTTCTGCATTTGACGCGCTTTATGATTTCCGCAATAAATTCCGACTTCTTCTAACTTATGACGCGTTCCGTAGTGAACCGGATTACCGATCTCCTCGCGACTTGTAGCCGCAGAGTCAATGAAAAAAGTATCCGATAAACCAGATTTATTAACTAATGCCTTCATTACATATTCTGCCATAGTAGAACGACAGATATTGCCGTGGCAGATAAATAGTACCTTTATTTTCTCCATTTTATCTCCTCATATCCTCTCAAAGCCTTATAAATACTGGCTTTTCAGCCTTTTGTGCATTTTTTCTTGAAAGGTTCTTTTTCTTATAAATTCTTGTATTTTCTCATGTTTTTTCGGGCATTTGTGGTACAAATGGGTTATTTTTAAAGTCCCAAATTCCTTATGAAATAAGGCTTACATGAGTTATTTGTGCATGTTTTTGGGTTACAAACTTTTTCTTTTCCAGTTCATCCCTTGCTTCTTTTAATCTGGAAAGTTCTTTCTTTGCATCATCATAGCCGGTGTGCGTATAAATATTGAGTGTTACAGATATATCTGAATGTCCCATCAGATATTGCAGTGTCTTTGGGTTCATCCCTGAATTGGCCATATTGGTACAATAAGTATGCCTGCATACATGAGGAGTAATTGGCGGCAATTGCAACAAATGCTCACGATTATATTTTTCTCTTGCATGCTGCATGTACTTTTCCCAGTGAAGTGCAACCATTGGCCTTCCATTCTTGTCCAGAAACAGAAACCCTCCATATCCATCCACCATCGGCTCACGTTTTGGTTTCCTTCTATTCTTCAAGATTCGAAGAAATGCTTCTTTTACATCCGCTTCCATTGGAAGTAACCGAGTACCACTTGTTGTCTTTGTAGATACGATGATATACTTCATTTCTCGAGTTCTTTGCAACTGATGATTCACATTGATAATATCTTCTTTAAAGTCCAAGTCTTTTACAGTAAACCCACAAAATTCAGATATTCTAAGACCTGTCTTGAATAAGATATAAAATGCATCATAATACTGATTATAATGTGGATCATTCTTTACAAACTCGAGAAATTTTGCTTCATCTTCCAGAGAAACAGCTTGTCTTTTCTGACTGTCATTAACAAGTACTGTACCTAATTCAAATCCAAATGGATTTTTTAGAATCAAGTCATCATCCACAGCCATCTGAAAAGCAGGTCTTAAAACACCTCTGATGGAATGAATGGAACTATATCCTCTACCATCTCTCTGTAGTTTTATCAGAAAAATCTTTGCATCAGAGAGTTTCACATCATCCACTTTCTTATACGCAAATTCTTCCTTTTTCAATACATTCACCACAAATTTGTAATTCGCTAATGTATTATGCTTTACTCCTGTTTTCAGGGAAAGATATCGTTCCACAAGTTCAATCACTGTAATGTTACTTCCTGTAATCCCTTGCATCTGTAAGGACTGAACTTTTCTTTCTTTTTCCCTGAGAGAAAGATCTGCCCGTTTACCTTCCGGCATCTTATCTGCTTCTGTCAATCTCCAACTATATAATATTTTACGCTTACCAAGTGAATCTGTATATTTATAGCGATAACGTCCACTTGGTTCCTGCCATTCTCCTTGCTGGAGAACTCTGCCTTTATCATCACGTCTCTTTGAAATCATATCCTACCTCCAAGGGGACGCAACATGATATTGTTAGTATATCATGTAACCCCTAATTCGAACACCTCCTTATTTTAAATTTCATTTTATATCGCACTGAGTGTATCAATAAATTTTTCAAATCTTGTTCGTTTTATCTGTACACGATTCCCATTCCAAAGTAAATACTCTGCATTTGGATTGTCACTGACTAACTTACGAAGCTTTCCTTCTCCAATACGAAAATAGGATGCTGCCTCTTCAATAGATAATGTATACTTCTTCCAATAAGGTATATCATAACTTGTCATTTGTATGCCTCCTTCTATTATCTTTGTTTTTGACATTGGCGGCTGGCAAAGGTATCTATAAAGACTGCCAATGCCAACGTAGTTTTTTGCCAATGTCATCTTTTATTCTGTGATTAACGCAACTGTTTTTCTTCCCTGACACCAGTCGTAGCTCAATCTGTTTTCCAACTGTTTTCTTGCATCTCTTCCTGTTCTGGAAGAAATCCCATAGGCTAGTAGTTCTGCCTCTAATTCTTCTAAACACATTACTTTTCGTTTGGTTAATAACTCCAGGATCAACTTCTGTGCCTTTTCCAGTTTCGTTTCCTTTTTCGTTCCTGCTTTCCCCATCAGCAGATCTTCAATGGATATATCGTATTCTCCTAACCATTTTAAGCCTCCTTCTCCTAAAGAAAACGCTACCGGATTTTCCTTCTTAGCAAGAGAATCCTTTTGCTGATATACTACTCGGATATCCTGTTCCTTCTCTTTTTCCACCTTTTCTACAAATAAGATGCTTCGTACTGCCGCTGCAATATCAATGGATCCCAGGGAACGGTAATCGCTCTGACTTCCCGATGACTTATTCAAATGTCCAATGAGAACAATGGCACATCCAGTTCTCTCTGCAATCGTACTGAGATGCCGGAATAAGGGACGGATCTCATTTGCCCGGTTCATATCCACATTGGATCCCAGATAAGCCTGTATGGGATCCATGATCATGAGTCGTACATTGTTCTGGCGGATGGCTTTTTCAATCCGATCGTCCGTCATAGAAAGCTGTTTTTCTTCTTCATTGATGAATCGCACCCTTGTCATATCTGCACCACATTTCGCTAATCTAGGCTTAATGGTATCTGCTATCCCATCCTCTGCTGTTTGATACAACACATTAAAGGGTTCTATGGGAAGTGCATTGGGAAGTTCTTTTCCATTCGTACAGTATGCGGCGATTGCCATTGCAAGCCATGTTTTTCCTTTTCCCGGATTCCCCTGGATCAAAGTAACCTTTCCAAAGGGAATGAACGGATACCATAACCACTGAACCACCGTTTCCTCAACCTCCGACATCTTCATGACCGGAACTGGTTTTTCCCTGGCATCTCTCCAACACATCTGCTTTGCCATATTTTCTACCGGAACTTCTGCTACCAGACATTCATTCCAGTCTTTCTTCACCGGTTCTAATCGGTACACACTCAGTTCCTCCGGAATAAGAGAAACAAACTGCCTGCATCTCTCATTTCCAGGCTCATCATTATCCAGACACAAGTAGATGGAATGGATATGAGGATATTCTGTATACATCCGTTTCATTGCTTTTTCACTCAATCCTCCCAGGGAAATATAACTATGCTTTTCCCATTCTTCTGGAACTGCAGTGATATAAGACAAAAGATCAATGGGAGATTCAAACACAAACAGTTTTTCATCCGTTCCTATATGGCCAAATCCATAGGCTTTTTCCGAACCTCTTGCCTCCCCACGATATCTGTTCTCATCAGTTCCACGCATAGCTGCATATCTGGGATTCTGTTCTTTATCTCTTCCAACGAACACCACATTGTGATAGTTTTTACTTTCATAAATATCCCCCTTTTCAATCATCTGATCTACCAGTTGTTCCGATAGTTTTCTCTGTTCAATGAGATACTTCCTTGCAATCTCACAGCTTTCATTTCTTTCTGGCAATTCCAATCCAGGCAAGGGGATGGGGCAGACCTTCTGTCTGCCTGCATCTTCCTTCGCCGTTCTTCTGTTGGTTTCTCCAACTCCCTCTTCTCCTAATAATTCTTTGACTGCCTCTGCAAAAGAAAGACCGTAGAATTCTTTCATAAAATCGATGGCATGACCGCCTTTATTCTGACTAAAACGATACCATTCGTTCTTGTTGATCATCACACTGTCATGTCGTAACCACCGGTATTCCTTTCCACATCGTTTGAACTGTTCTCCTCTCCCAGAAAGAAAAACATATAAATCGGTATCATCTGCTCTTTGAAGCTGTTCTCTTGTATATTCTTCCATCTTCTAAAATTCCTCCTATAATTCCATTCCATGATGTTTCTTCTTTGGTTTCATGGTTCTCACTGCTTCTTTTGTTTCTGTGGATTGCTCCCGTTTGTTTGTTTCTGGAAGAGAGACACCTTCTCCTTCCTCTGCCATCAAAACTTCCACATGATTTTTGACTTTCTCATACTTTCGTAACATGGCATGGATCCGTTTATCTTCTTTTCGTAAAGCAGCAATCTCTTCCGATAAACAATCTGCTTCTCGCTTCCATTTTCCTTCTGGTATTTTTCCATTCGCATCCAGATTTTCTTTTAAGATCCTTTCCGAACGATAATATCCGCTAAGTTCCTTCTTATGTTCCTCTTTGAATTTTTCCCTGCCAAAATATTTGTTCTTTAATTCCAGATAAACAGGTCTCGTTTCAAAATACTCTTTCATTGCATAAAGGTTAACATTGACCCTTTGTAAAGCAGCCAGTTGTTTTTTCAACCGCTGGCTCACTTCATTCAGCTGCGTATCGAATTCCTGGATTTTCTCTGTCAGCTGTTCCGGGGTTCTCACATCCTGCTCTTCCAGAAAGCGAATCGTCTCTGCAAATTGTTTCAGATTTGTATTCTTCGCCTTTTGTGTTCCATAAGCGTAGGATTCTGCGACTGCATTTCTCTTGTCATAATAGTTTCTTAGATAATCCGCTAAGGTTGGCTGATGTAAGAACAGCATCCGTTCCATCAACTGGCTTTGTCGAAGCAAAGACCATTGAAGAAGATTCTTTGCCCGTTCTTTCATATCATTTAAGGCTCGGATGAGTCGGTTTAAACTTCCCGGTGCAGTGGAAATTCCTCGTGCTTCCATTGCTTGTACATTCGGTCCTTCATGCACCATCGGGATCTTATCAATCCCCCGTTCCTCATAAGATCTGGCATCGACTCTTTCTGTAAGTCCTTTTTCTTCATACAGTTCATTGCACATCTTCGCCCAGGCACTTCTCAATTCTTCCAAGGTTTCTTTCCTGCTCCAATCCGTTGTATGTACCGCCCGAAATACCAGTTGTCCTTTCTGATTCAGAACCGGCTGTCCATCCGGTGTCAGTACTGGAACCTTTTTTTGTTTTTGTCCCCAGGTGCCATCTTCCTTTAAAGGGCGGATGGGAACCATGATGTGCATATGGGGATTGGGAATTTTATCCTTTGCCTTCTTCGGATCATGGATTGCCAGATCTGCGATCATCCCTCTTGCAACTAACTGTTCTTCCACAAATCTTCTTGCAAGCTCAATATTTTCTTCCATAGAAAACTCATTCATCAAGGCAATATCAAAGCTGTGTGCCAGCTGTGCTTTCTTGTTTCCTTCAATCCATTCCACCTCATTCCAAAGGGTCTCCCTGTCTTTGAATCTCTCCGGAGCCTGTTTGGGAAGATGGATCTCCGCTAATACCACACCGCCTTTTCTCGTATAATCACTTACTTCTCCATAATACGTACATTCCAGTTTTGTACCGGCTCGGTAAGCAGCACTGGCAATGGCAGACTGTCCTTTTCCTCTGGATAATTGATTCAGATGAAAGTGATAACATCCCATCTTACTCATCTCCCTGTGGCAGTTCACCTCGTTGCATCGCCTTTAATAATGCTTCCTCTTCTGCTAATTCTCGTTCTTTTGCTTCTGCAGTTTCCGCCCGTCCACGAACCATTTCATGAACGACATCACAAAACTTACAAGCGGGATCATGAAGAAGTTCATCCATCAACTGATAAAATTCTGCCTCTGTCAGATATTTGGTATCTTTACAGATTGCTTCTATGGCTGCTCCTTTCTGAATCAACAGATGGGTTCGTGCCTTTCGTTTTTTCTTTTTCTGTGTATCTAGATAGTTCAAGGATCTCTGGATCCTATGCTCTGCCTGTTCCTTCTCAAGCTTTGCCTGTTTCAATGCAGCTTCTGTTTTTTCAATCTCAAGAAGCGCTTCCTGAGTATATTCCTGAAATGTTTTCTTCTTCGCCATATCGTTCTTTTTCTCCTTTTTCAACTCTTCAATTTTCTCTGTTATGGGATAGGCATTTCTGCCGGAAGGGGAACCCTTCTTCGGATGGAGCATCCGCAAACACTTTCGGAATTCCCCTTCAGAAAGATGCTACTTCCGTAGGACGCACATACCTTGTAAGGTATATAAGTGCGCTCTTTTGCTTTCAGCATCCGAGTTTTTCTTACTTAAACGGAAGTTCCTCTCCGTCTGGAAGATGCATAAATCCATCTGGATCGGTATCTTCTTTCTTTTCTGCTCCTGACAGTTTCTTCCCTTCTGCGAAATAATGTTCTTCTACAATCACGTTGGTGGCATAAACTTTATTCCCCTCCTGATTCACATAGCTTCCTGTCTGGATCCGTCCGCTTACTAAAATCTTCAAACCTTTTTTCAGATATTTTTCTGCAAACTCAGCATTCTTCCCAAAGGTGGCACAAGAAATAAAATCTGTTTCTGCCTTTCCATCCTTTCGATATCGTCTGTCTACTGCCAGCGTGTATCGTGCCATTGCAGTACTGTTTTCATCCTGGAGATATTTCACCTCTGGATCTTTTGTCAGTCTTCCCATTAAGATTGTTTTGTTCATGTAGTTTCTCCTTTCTCTTTTCGTTTTTTCTTTGTTCTTGAATCAGGCCCGATTCTTTTAAGGCAAATGTAATTTGTTCCTCATATATCAGAACGTAGAGAGGACTTTTTACAAATAAAAAAGGAATTTTATTTATTTGCCCTCATATAACGAAAGGTTCAGAGGGGAAAATACAGGGTGGAAAAGGAAATTTTTTATTTTTCTGCACAAAAAAATACCCCTATGACTTCAAAATCGAAATCATAGGAGTATTTAGTCCTACCTACTCAGTGGGGTGTTTTATATTTTGTTTTACACATGTCATTACAGTGTTTTTCAGTTCGACAAGCTGAAATTTCATAAACGCATTTGCTTCTTAAACGCAAACATTCCCTCATTGCCATCACCGACAAAATCGTCCGGTGTATCCGGCATAGGATGTTTTTCATTAAAAAATTCTGTAATATGAAAGCCGCAGACATTCACATAAAAATGAATGTTGCGCTTATCAAAGTACGGCGTACAGGTTTCCCATACTTTCGTGTTCGGATATATTCGTTCCAATTCAAACCATATCTTCTTACCGATACCATTGCTCTGAACTCCGTTCTTTACAAAAAGCAGGTCAAGATGGTTATGCTGTGTACTCTCATTGATAATAACAACAGCACCGCCCACCATTTCTCCATCGACAACGGCTTTATAGACAGCAGAACCCTCCGCATTCAGCGACTGGTCAATGTCCTTTTCAGGCAGAATAACAGCATCTGTTTTCCCAAAAGCATCTTCAAAACCTTTCTGAAATGCTTCCTGCATAGCCGCCTTGTATTGCGTTAATTCTTTTGGTTCTATACAAACTAATTGGAAGGTCATTTTATATCTATCTCCTCAAAAATTCTAGTTTTCCAATTTAACAAACTTGAATTTTCAAATTAGTCTTTGCAAATAACCTTTGAATCTTCACCATCAATTACAATTCCCTGACTGTTGTTAATTGGGTATAGATTCAAATCCGAAAACTCAGTTATTATTTTCTCGGTAACTTTCTTAAATGGTGCTGTAAGATAATGCGGAAGAACATAGAAATCAATCAAATCAAGCCCTGCATCATCTTCTTGTGAGTAGTCCTCCGGCTTTTCATCCATTTGTTCAATATATTGGATAGTTGGAGCGCATATAATCGCACCTGCCGATTCACCGATCATCAGTTTTCCCTTTTCCAATTCCTTCTTCAATAGCTCATCCGTTCCCGTTTTACGGAGCTGGTCCATAAGGAAGAAAGAATTTCCGCCGGTAAAATATATCACATCTGCTTCTTCAAAAACAGACTGTATCGTTGAATAAGCCTCCGTTGAAATATCAATTTCAGTTACGATTGCTCCCAACTTTTTGAATAATTTTCGAGCCGAGCCGACATAACCGGTGTAGCCTTCACGCAGTGAAGCTGTTGGAATAAATGCGACTTTCTTATTTTCAATTTCTTCCTTTATCAGACTTCCTACACTTGAAAAGTGCGAACATAAAAATAGTTTCATCAATATTCTCCTTTATAAATTCCGATTGAGATTTCACCTGTTTTAAGAGATTTAATAACTGTTATATTTTGTTATTAAATTCTCTGTAAACCCTTGAAAACACTGGATTTGTCGCAGGTGAGCTTTCCCTTATTGTTTCCCTTGTGTTATATCGTCCCGCCAGTGTTTACAAACTCTGATAAGGGAAAATACAAGGGCAAGAAAATCATATAAAACAGTATAACACAAAATAAAAGTGACATGGTGAACTGATTGAAATGCTTCTGATTTTTATAACTGATGATTTATTGATCGATAAGGAGATAAGATACGATGAGAACAATATTTGCAGAATATAATCCACAATGCAACAGTATTGATGTTTATACCAGTGCCGGCTATATGCTTCGCATTGACTGCTGGGAAGCTGAGAAGGACTTAAAAATCACGCCTGGATCAGACTGTGCATTAAATACACTTGCTATTGACGAACCACTGGAATATGCAAGATTATATCTTGATGGAAATTTACAGATGTGGGTTGATGCAGAAGATTCACTTGAACTTTAATATTTCCTGTTAAAAATTGAGTAGGAGGCAGTGACTAACCGCCGTCCTCTCAGTGGACAGCCCCCAATTGGTGAACTGTCCACTTTTTTTAATAATATTCTCGCTCTTCCCACCAGTCGTTCACTTAACATCGGATTCCAATATAAATCACATTCTCAGGCAGTAACAGTACAATAAGATTTATCGGATATTTCAACAAACGCTTATAACAATCCACTGTATATTTTTAAATCTTCATCTTTAAACACATTAAAGATTACCTTTTTTATTCTGCTGTCTTTGTTAAGATACTGCTTTACAGTGTTCGTTGCAATCTCGGCAGCTCGTTGCTGTGGAAAACGGAATACACCTGTAGACAAACAACAGAATGCAATAGATTCCACACCAGTATCAGCTGCAAGCTTTAGGCACTCTGTGTAGCAGCTTGCCAACAGGTCTTCATCTTCTTTTGTGACTTTCCATTGTATAATAGGTCCTACCGTATGAAGAATATATTTTGTCGGAAGATTGTATCCCGATGTTATCTTTGCTTTGCCGGTCTCTTCTTCCTGCCCCTGCTTTGCCATAATTTCATGCATTTTCAGACGCAGTTCCATTCCAGCATAAGTATGAATAAAGTTATCAATACAGGCATGCATCGGTGAAAAACAACCAAGCATCTGTGAGTTACACGCATTCACGATCGCATCACATTTCAAAGTGGTAATATCCCCCTGCCAGATATATAATCTCGAATCGGATTTTACAGGTGCAAGCGTGTCAACATCTGTAATTCCACGCTCTATATTTCTTTCTGTAAGATACTCATCCTGTATTTTCAAAAAATCATTACTGATTGGTCTTGGCGGTCTGACATTCATAAGTGAGCGGAGCAGATTTTCCTGCCCCTGCTTATCCGTAGGAATGTTCTGTCTGCCAAACGGTATTTCTTCTTTTAAAAGATACTGAATCAGATATTCTCTTCGCTCATCCTGTGTCATAATACCAGCCCCCTTATATCAGTAATTGCCTTTGCCATATCACCGCCAATACCGATTGCACGTTCCCCGAAGCTTTCCGGAACTACCGCTTCATCCATATTCAGGCGTATCAAACTATAAGACGAGTTCTCCCTCACCATCTTTTCAAAAGGGAAACGTATAATAATCGGCGTATTAAATCCAACTCCAAGTTCCAAAAGAACAACCTTTTTATCTTTATACTGTTCCAGAAACCCCGCATACCTGTCGGCTGCCTCATGCCACGCTTCATCTTCCACAAAATAATTATCACAACGGAGATTCATAGCCATATTGCCGCCACACACCGGACATTTTGGTACAAGTTCTGATGGAATCAGGCAGTCTCTTCTTGCTTTATCCATTTTACGAAACAGGTCTTTTGCATCGTAAGTCTTTGAATGACAGGCTTTCTGGCACTGGATTTTCCCATAATCTCCCTGTGTTGCAAATATTCTTTTTTCATCGAATCCCGCTTTATAAAACTGATGATCCACATTGGTTGTAAGTACAAAATATTCTTTATTCTTTACAAGATCATAAAGCTCTGTATAAAGCGGCAATGCCGGAGGATCAAAGCGGTTCATCAATGCATGTTTTGACCAGTATCCCCACTTTGCCTCCTCAGACGGATATGGATAAAATCCGGCTGCATACATATCTGTCATGTAGTACTCACCGTATTTTTTTATAAATTCTGCAAAATTGTCTGTAAACCTTTTACCACCATATTGGATTCCCGCAGCTGTCGATGCCCCGGCTCCTGCCCCGATTATAACACAGTCTGTATTTCTTATATTCTTTGCTGCCCTGTCAATCTGGTCTTCATATGCATCCTTTTGGAATACATAATCCCTTGCCGGAGTACTACATAAAAAGTTTCTCCAGTCAGCATACCCTTTTCTGATTTTCTTAAAAATCATAATGAACCTCTTTTCTCAATACACTGCTTCGGACAAATTTCTGCACATCTTCCGCAATGCAGACAATGATTCTGGTTGATAGTAACCGGAACTGAAGATATATCAATGCATTTTTGCGGACATACAGAGTAACACAGTTTGCATCCAATACATTCTTTTCCAATAAAATACCCTGTCTGAACTGCCTCGGTTTTTCCAATTGTTATAGTATCCCTCACAATATTTGATGGATTGCTGATATCAAAATACTCTCCCTGTGCCTCATACAGCCGAAACACTTCGATTGCGTCTTTCGTATCTCCCGGATAGATTTTCTTCATATATGGATTTTTTTCAAACATAATATCAAGATTCTTTTTTCCGATGTTCTTTATTTTTCCACGCAGAGACACCGCAATTTTGTCTTTTGTTGCGGATATTGCCACATACTGCTGCTCCATTAACTGGTCATAAAATGTTTTTCCCGTTGCTGTAAGGAAATACACACCTTCTTCATCATAGTACATCATATCTATGATTCTTGTCTGAGGATGTCCATCTGAACCTATCGTTGCAACTGTTGTTGAATGAATTTCATCCACCAGAAGTTCAAGATAATCCATTTTTGTCATTTCAAAGTCTCTCCTTTCAGTATCGGTGTAAGTTTTTTATATATCATCATGGTAATTGCTCCAATTACCAAGCCTTTTAAGATATTAAACGGCAATGCATTGAATAGAACAACGTCCAGCTTAGTCTTAATAAATGGCAGAAATTCGCCAAATGATGCAATCAGCTGCTCCAGAGGCATAAATGTTTCAAACAGTGAAAGTAGAATAAAATAATTTGCAATCGCTGCCGCTATTCCCATAACCACACTTGAAATAACACATGCCCACCTCGCCATTTTCTTAGTCTTTTTGTATTTGTATATAAAACCGGCAGCCAGTACATAGGATGCCCCCATTAGGAAATTGGCAAGTTCACCAATTCCTCCTGTTGATGTTGACAGAAGCTGTAATATATTTTTTATCAATTCTATCATCACTCCTGTAACCGGTCCAAACGCAAACGTCCCAATCAGTGCAGGTAAATCTGACAGATCCATTCGTGCAAATGATGGACTCAAAGGAACCGGAAACTCTAAAAATGCCAACACATATGATATAGCTGCCAGTAGAGCTGTCATTGTTATCGTTCTTGTAGAAACTAAATTTTTTCTTGTTTTAATAGTTGCTGTATTGTTACTCATAAATCTCCTTTTTGTGAGATATGCCTGAATTTAAAACAGCCCGCAGGACGGGATTCCCTGCGGGACTTGTTTTATCATATCTTCTCTCATCCGGACTTTACCGTCGGTTATGGAATTGCACCATATCAGCTTTTGCTCGCAGACTATACTGCCGGTCAGGAATTACACCTTGCCCCGAAGACTGTAATTTTTTCTGTTAATTATCTTTAAAATTCATAAGGTGGATTTCCAGAGAAATCTGCGATTAAACCATGCGGATTTTCAAGATAGAATACCTCAAAAATAGGATTATCTGCTGTCTGATACTGTCCCTTAACGATAGGATTGTTCATGCATCCTTCCTTTACACTCTTGTTGTCCTCAAATACTGCTTTGCCATGAAGGCGAATCCATGCGTATTCAGGGGAAGATACTGATACTTCTACTTCAGGATTTGCTAACATATCCTTGTAAACATCCTTTGTGTTGTTAGTACAGAACCAAAGCTTTCCGTCCTGCTCAAAACAGAACATGAATGGACGGCATTTTGCCTTTCCATCTCTTCCGACGGTTGCTAAATACTGAACCGGGTTTTTCTGTAAAAATTCTACTACTTTCTGCATTTTAAATTACCTCCTTGATATGTTGTAACAATGATTATTACATCTTGTAGCTATACAATATCATTCGTTTAATGTAATGTCAATAGTTACATCAAGCTTTTTGTAACTTTTTTTGTTACAACTCCTTTTGAAGATTTTACATTGATTATGAAAAACAAAAAGGCTCCGGAAATTGTGATGGTATAATCACTCATCCGAAGCCTTCTGTAGGCTACTCTTCCTCTGTATACACTGCAATATCTTTTTTCACATCAGCAAGTGTCATTTCTGAAAGTTTTTCCTCCATTGCCTTCTGTACTTCTAACAGTCTCTTATCAAGAACATGGTGAATATTCTTTCCTACCGGACATTTCTGATTGGGATTCTCATGAAAATGAAACAGTTCTTCATCTGGTGCACATTCCACTGCTTTATACACATCAAGGAATGTAATCTGCTCCAATGGTCTGGTAATTGTCACACCGCCTGTCCCTCTTGCAACTTCAATAAGACCAGCAGCCTTTAATTGTTGCAATATTTTACGAACAATCACCGGATTAGTTCCAATGCTTGCTGCCATAAAATCACTAGTCATCTTCTGATCTGAAAATGTATCTATACAGGCAAACATATGGATTGCCATTGTAAATCTGCTTGAAATCTGCATTATAAACACCTCTCTTTGACAGTAATCATATCAAAAAACAGATGTAATTTCAATGGTTACATTGTTGTTGAAAACTTAATATAAATACAATCAATAGTCTGCTTTAGAAAAAAACAATTTTATGGTCTATCGACATCTCGCCAAATGGAATTTACCTAACGCAGCGATGCCCCGAACGCCCTTAGTTCTTCTCTCTTTTTCTCGCTCTTGTTTTCAGACCCATGTGCTGTAAACACACCCATGTTTTCAAGTCCAAGATAATCCAGAAAGTCTCCTTTGAACGAGAAAAGAGCACCCTCATACATATTAGCATCTCCGGAGCTAAGTATCATGGCAACTTTTTTCAAATTCTTCGGTCCTCTCGGATATGCCGCAGAATAAAATCTGTCGATTACACATTTTAGCTGACCGGATATGCCGTGATAATAAATGGGCGATGCAATAACAAGCATTTCTGCTTCTTTCAAAAGATTATATACTTCCTGCATATCATCCTTCTGAATACACTCACCGTGTCCTTTGCTATGACAGTATTCACATGCCAAACACCCACCTATCTTCTTTTTGCATACATCCACCACATCAACGATATATCCTGCACTCTCAGCTCCTTTCTTAAATGCATTAACCATATCTTTTGTACTTCCCTGTGGATGTGGACTTCCATTTAATACTAATATCTTCATTTCCATCACCTTATCTTTTTATTCTTCAATCTTAGTACCAGTCATGCTTCTCATTTTTTTCCAAAGCCTCAATCTGCTCCATCTCTTCGTCAGTTAATTCAAAATCATACAACTGCGTGTTCTCCATGATGTGATCAGTATTGCTTGAACCCGGAATTACAATTCTGGTGTCACTACTTCCAGCCTCCCAATTTCTATTTTATCTGATTGCAAATATCCGCAATAATCTGAACCGGTGTCATACCAACCTCTTTCAGTAATTCATTTGGGTCATATCGGTCATAAAATTTCTTATCAAGTCCGTAATTTTTCACTTTCATATCAGAACTACCATAGAAGGAAGCTATTTTCTCGCCAAAACCGCCGCTTAAAATACCGTCTTCCATGGTTATTACCATCTGATGTCTTTCGGAAAGACTTTCCAGTAATTCTTTGTCAATACCAGAAGCAAAACGAGGATTGATCAATGTCGGCGTAAAGCCAAGTTCTGCTTTTATTTTTGCACTGAGCTGTTCACCACGCTGATAAAAATCACCAAGTGCCAGAATTGCAACCTTTTCACCAGCTTCTTCCACTTTAAAATGATTCAGTCTGTCAAAATCCTTATCTGCTTCACGATAGGTTACCTGATTTCCGGGGATGAGAATCATAACAGGATGTTCCCTTTGATCAACTGACCAATCAAGCATAGAAAGGTATTCATCTTTTGAGGTAGGTGCAAGCACTACCAGATTCGGAACATTCGTGTATGCCGCCAGTCCAAAAATTCCAAGATGCGTAACATCTGTCAAACTATCAAAAGAATTGTAGTTTAAGAGAATCGTGACAGAACTATTGTTAATACATACATCATGGGAAATCTGGTCATACGCTCTTTGAATAAAGGTTGTGTTTGTAACCACAAGCGGCTTCGCACCGTTTTTTGCAGCACCAGATGCCATGGCAACCGCCTGTTCTTCCGCAATCCCTACATCCACATACTGCAATCCAAGCTCCTTTCGCTGTTCCTGATTTAAGCCTGCACTGCCCGGCATAGCAGGAGTAATCACAAGAAGCTCAGAATCACTTTTTGCTTTTCGCATAATATACTCAGCAGTGATAGATGTATAATCTTCTCCATCGCCAAAAGAGATTGTTGGTTTGCCTGTTTCACGGTCAAATGGCATACACCAATGCCATCCCTCTTTGTCTTTTTCAGCAATCTCATATCCCTTTCCTTTTTGTGTATGGATATGGACTACGATTGGATGATCCGTATCTTTCACCTTGCGGAATAAGGAAATCAGTGATGCTATGTCATTGCCGTTTTCCTCATATATATAATCTAATCCAAACGCTTTGAAGAGATTATTGGAAGCAGTTCCGCCTGTCTCTCTTAATTCGGCAAGATTTTTATACATTCCGCCATGTACTTCGGCAATCGACTGCTCATTATCATTTACTATAATAATTAAATTGGAGTTAATCTCTGATCCAGCTACATTCAATCCCTCTAGTGCTTCACCGCCTGAGAGGGAGCCATCACCAATAATTGCAATAATATTTTCTTTATCTCCTTTTATATCTCTCGCCTTAGCCAGACCCGTAGCTAAAGAAACTGAGGTCGAAGTGTGACCTACATTGAAGAAGTCATGTTCACTTTCTTCCGGATTTGTATAACCGGAATCCTCTGAAAAGTGCTCATCGGAAATATATCCATTCTTTCTTCCGGTCAAAATCTTATGAGGATAGCTCTGATGAGATACATCAAATATAAACTTATCCTTAGGCGAAGAGAAAACATAATGCATGGCAATCTCTGCCTCCACCATACCGAAATTTGGACCAAAGTGACCGCCGATTTTAGTCAGCCGGTTAAACAATGCCTCTCTGATTTCCGAAGCAAGTTCCTCCAGCTGCTCCATAGACAATTTTTTTACATCTTCCGGTCCGTTAATTGTTTGAATAATTTTATAATCTGTCATTTACATTCTCCTTATCTATTTTCATTAGATTTCTTTAACGAGTAGATCAAATAATCCAGGCAATCTATGTTATCCTGATAAATATGTGTCTGTTCCATTAAATGTTTTCTATACATACATAACTGTGATAACAGCGCTTCTACATTGTTTTCTTGTGCCAGTTTCATGCAACACTGGATTGTTTTCTGATTACAGCCTGCGTCCACAAGATTCTGATAAATTATTCCATATTTGTCATTTGCTTCTGCCATCTGTCTGCACCTCCTGCTTAAATTATACATGCTTCAAACGATATATCTAATACTTATAATTCATATCACGATATTCTTGACAGGAATATCATTTGAGTATAGGATAATAAAAAAGGTTGGAGGTGTACTATGGAAATTCGTGTACTTCGTTATTTTCTTGAAATTGCACGTGAAGGAAATATGTCAAGGGCTGCTGAAAGACTTCATGTTACACAGCCAACGCTGTCTAAACAGATGAAAGATCTGGAACAAGAGCTTGGCAAAAAACTATTTAAGCGTGGCAGCACAAGCGTCAGTCTTACTGATGAGGGTATGCTTCTGCGAAAAAGAGCAGAAGATTTACTGGCCATGGCTGACAAAATCACAAACGAATTTCAGGCAATGGATGATATCACAGGAGGTGATATTTATATTGGCTGTGCAGAATCCTATCTTGTAAAATATCTTGCCCGTGCTGTAAAAAAGTTAAGCAGCATTTATCCCAATATCCATTATCATGTTACCAGCGGTGATACCGAACAGGTAACAGAACGATTAGACCGTGGACTTCTGGATATGGCATTTATAGTAGAACCGCCCGATTTATCAAAATACAATTATCTTGAAGTGCCTGAATACGATACATGGGGTGTTCTGATGAGAAAGGACAATCCATTAGCCGCAAAAGAGGCTATTGCCTTTGATGATTTATTGGATATTCCTATTTTTTGTTCGGAACAGTCTGCTAAAATGGATTTACCCCGTTGGTGTTCCGATAACCTTGACCGACTTAATATATTAGCGACATTTAATCTCTGCAATAACGGTGCCGTTTTTGTCCGTGAAGGGCTGGGGGTTGAGCTTACCTTTGAAAAGTTAGTAGAAACAAATGCAGAAAGTGATTTATGCTTCCGTCCGATCACACCACCTCTCCACACAAAAATGTATGTTATATGGAAAAAATATCAAATATTCACTCCTGTTGCTAATCTGTTATTGGAAGAAATAAAAAAGATCATCGTTTTACCATAATCGTGAAACGATGACCTTTTTGTGATTTGAACACAGCAAGACAAACTTCGATTTAGATTTCACCTGTAAAGTGTACCCTTTGTCAAGGACACTTTAAATTTATAAGCTGCTTTCATATTTTTAAACACGGACATAACCAGTAGATGGACCTGCACCAACTTTTGCGATATACCCACTCTTAACCAGATTCGTCAAAGTCCTTTCCACGGTAATTTTGCTTATATCAGGACAAAGCTCCATGATTTCTTTCTTTGTAATTTTGCCAACCTTGTTATCAATAACCGCTTTAATTCTATCAGGCTTAGAAAGACTCCGATGCTTCAAATGCTCTACACGGCTTTCGAATTCATTGTATGCTTTCAACATGATACCCAGATAATATTTAACAAAAGGCTCATAGCTGTTTTCTCCCTCATGCCAGCCAGTAGAACTTGCTTGAAGGGCTTCATAATATGTTTCCTTTGTCTTTTCAATCAACATTTCCATACTGATATATTTTCCAACGATGTATCCCGCCTTATAAAAAAGCAATAAAGTGAGCAAACGGCTCATCCTACCATTTCCGTCATTGAAAGGATGGATACACAGAAAGTCCAGAATGAACATGGGAATCAAAACCAGTTTATCAATGCGGTCAGCTTCCCATGCTTCAAGGAAGCGAGCGCAAAGTTCTTCCATTGCTTCATCAGTCTGAAATGCGGGAACTGGAATAAAACGTGCCTTCTGATGACCCTCGGCATCTGTTTCTGCAATTACATTATCGGAATTCTTATAACTTCCACCAGCAGCCCCCTGTGAATAGGAGTACAGATCTCAATGTAACTGCAAAATAATGTTCGGTCTTGGGTTGATATATTCATAACCTTCGTAAATTGTGGAAAGTACTTCACGATAACCAGCAATTTCCTGCTCAGATCGGTTGCGGGGTTCTGCTTTTTGACTTACCAATTCTTCCAAACGCTTATCGCTTGTAAATATACCTTCGATTCGGTTGGATGCTCCCGTACTCTGAATCAATGCAACTTCTAAGAGTGTTTTCAATTCATCTACATTGGCTTCGAGAAATAATTCCTGTTTGCCTTTATGTTCATGGATGCTGCTAACCATCTGAACAATTTCAGGTGTTAACAACTTTGCAGGACTTACAATAAAATCAAAGTCTCTCATAGGAATCTCCTTCATTTCAGATTTATCTCCATCATTCTATCATCAAATGATGGAGATCTCGATAGATTTGATGGAGATAGAATATCCGTATACACAATAAATATCCTCATTTCATCCATATATTATATCGTTTTACGAATTGTTTTTTTCACTAAAATTACACTATTTTTTCACTATTTTTCATTACTTCATCGTTTTCGCCAACGAATTGAGCAACGCCCGCCTCTCTGGATTCAGATTCTTTTTCTCATAAAATGCTTCTTTAAAAAGCTCTGCATTTTTCCTTTGGTCATCATCCGGAATATGAGAGTACGCATCCGTAATCATATTGACCTGTGCATGGCCGGAATCACCCTGTACTGCTTTGATATCAGATAATGGTACACACAAGCACGGAAAACACTTTATGCAAAATCTTCCACAGTAAAATCTATAAATAATCCGCAAAGGCAAAGGAAACCGACAGTTTACCATGTTTGGAATTATGGCAGTTCTTTTAGGAAGTGGAGATGCATTCCATCTGGTTCCTCGTGCAGTAGCGCTTTGTACAACTGGACTTGAGAACTTTACTGTACAGATGGGGTTAGGAAAGTGGATTACCTCTATCACTATGACTATCCTAAAATCATCCCCGCCTCAGAATTTGCAACAAATTGTTGCAAATTTTCTATATCCTTTTATTTTACAGAAGTACTTATTTTTAACTTTTTTCCTTCAGATTTTTATATTGCAAAAATCATATCACCATCTGCAGTATATCCTCTATATGTTCTGCATAATAATCAGCCCCATTCAGTTCCCCTTTCTCACCATATCCATACAGGCATCCTATAAAAGGGCTTTTGCAGGACCTGGCACATTCCAGATCCTGTCTCCTGTCTCCGACTACCAGATAAGGGCCACTATATTCCCGGATGATTTCCTGCACAATTTCTGTCTTTGGACGGAATCTGTATGATTCACAGTCATAAAAACGATCAAACCATCGTTCCATCCCAAATTCCTTCCAGTGTGCCTCACGATATGAAGCTTTACAGTTACTTAAGATCACAAGGTGATATCCCCGGTTCTTCAAAGCTGTTAGCATCTCCTCTGCTCCCGGATACCACACTGCCTTATGTTTCCTGATCTGTCTTACCATCAGATCTCCTACCATCCTGCTTGCCTGCTCTTTATAGCTCTGATCCAGTTCCGGCAAAAATGTATTCCACATCTCCTTACTGTTAAGTCCCAGCCAGCCGGCAATTTCCACCGAGCCTATCTCCCGTTCTTCGGTAACCTTCTGTTCTGTCAGCCACTGATAGGTTTCACGAAATGCCGGTTCATAGATTCCAAGGGTATGATGGATCGTTCCATCATAATCGAATATGATCGTTTTTGTCATCATTTATTTTCCTGTCTTTTAGAGCTGCTTCATCAGATTGACCATCTCAATCGCAGATAATGCACAATCATAGCCTTTATTTCCCGCTTTGCTTCCTGCACGCGCAATAGCCTGCTCGATATTTTCAGTCGTGATCACTCCGAATAAAACCGGGATTCCTGTTGCAAGTTCAACCTGTGCGATTCCCTTGGCAGATTCATTACACACCAGATCATAATGTGAAGTATCTCCACGGATGACAGCTCCAACGCAGATAATTGCATCATATTTTCCTGACTGTGCCATCTTCTGTGCTGTAATCGGAATCTCAAATGCTCCCGGTACCCATGCTGCAGTAATGTTCTCTTCTTCTACTCCATGTCTTACCAGTCCGTCGACTGCCCCTCCCAATAATTTATTCACAATAATTTCATTGAATCTCGCTGCCACGATACCAACCTTCATTCCCTCCGGTGCTACTACTTTTCCTTCTACTAAATTGATCTGTCTCATTTTTTCTTCCTCCTGATATTTGCTGTTTTTTATAAATTTATTTCTTTAAAAATATGACCCATCTTTTCCTGCTTCGTCTTCATATACTTCCGGTCATACTTTTGTGCCGGAATCTCCAGAGGTACTCTCTCATTGATCTTCAGTCCGAATTCGCCAAGTCCATAGACTTTATCCGGATTATTTGTCAGTAATCTTAATGATTTCACACCAAGGTCTGACAGTATCTGTGCCCCGACCCAGTACTCTCTGAGATCCGGTGCAAACCCTAACTTCACATTAGCCTCCACAGTATCGTATCCCTGCTCCTGAAGCGCATATGCTTTGATCTTATTGATCAGTCCGATTCCTCGGCCTTCTTGTCTCATATACAGAATGATTCCTCGGCCTTCTGCTTCTACCTGGCGCATCGCTGTCTGCAGCTGCAGGCCACAGTCACATCTGAGCGATCCGAATGCATCCCCTGTCAGACACTCCGAATGTACCCGGCAAAGCACATCCTCACCATCTCCCAGATCACCTTTTACCAGTGCCAGATGATGCTCTCCTGTAATATCATTGATATAACCATACATTTTAAAATCACCGTACTGCGTTGGGAGGTTTGCAACGGCTTCCTCCTTTACATGCTTTTCATGTATTCTTATATAATCCTGCAGATCACGGATCGTAATAAATGTAAGGTTATGCTCTTTTGCCATTTCCCATAGCTGTGATGTACGCATCATAGTTCCATCTTCTTTCATAACTTCACAGCACACGCCGCATTCTTTCAGTCCGGCAAGTCTCATAAGATCTGTTGTTGCCTCTGTATGGCCATTTCGTACCAAAACCCCGCCTTTTCTGGAAATAAGCGGAAACACATGTCCCGGTCTTCTGAAATCCTCCGGTTTTGACTGATCATCCACACACTTCATGATAGTATAGGAGCGCTCTTCCGCAGAGATACCTGTGGTTGTATCTGCGTGATCTACTGCCACGGTAAATGCTGTACTGTGATTGTCCGTATTCTCCGCAACCATCGGCGGAAAGTTCAATCTCACCGCAATTTCTGCACTCATCGGTGTACAGATAAGACCCTTTGCATAGGTCGCCATGAAATTAATATTTTCTCTGGTCGCAAACTCTGCCGCACATATCAGATCTCCCTCATTTTCTCTGTCCGGATCATCTGTGACCAGAACTATTTTTCCTTCCTTAAGATCCCTAAGTGCTTCTTCAATTGTGTTGTACTGATAATTTTGTGACATAGTGTATATCCTCCTGTTCTAAAACCCGAATTCTTCAAGAAACTCCATCGTAATTCCGGATTCTTTTTTCTCTTCTTCGTTTTTTCTGATGCCAAGCAGTTTTTCTACGTATTTTCCGATCACATCATTTTCCAGATTAACCAGATCCCCCGGCACCTTTTCCAAAAGAGTGGTTTCTTCTCCTGTATGTGGAATGACCGACACCTGAAAACCAGCTTCATCAACCCTTGCAACTGTCAGGCTGATCCCATCAATACAGACGGATCCTTTTTCCACAATCAGATGCAAAATCTGTGGCGATGTCTCAATTGATACCCAGATGGCATTTTCTTCCCGGAGCATGGAACGTATCACGCCAGTCCCATCAATATGGCCGCTTACTATGTGTCCCCCGAACCTGCCGTCTGCAGCCATTGCACGTTCCAGGTTTACCTGGCTTCCGGCCTTGCAGCTGCCAAGACTGCTTCTTCTGATCGTCTCTGCCATCACATCGGCAGTAAATCCGTCCGGCTGAATCGACGTAACTGTCAGACACACACCATTCACAGCGATACTGTCACCGATCCTTGTCCCTTCCAGGACTTTCCGGGCTTTCACTGCCAGGATCCCTGATTCCCCTGTCAGCTGTATATAACGGACTTTTCCTTTCTCTTCTACGATTCCTGTAAACATGATTCCTCCTGTTTTTTATCACACACCTGACATTTTATCCGGATATCCTCACCGATCTGGCAGATATCTGTATATTTCAGTTCCACTGCTTCAGACGGCAGTTCAACTCCAATACCCTCTACCGGTGTCTTCCCAGCCACACCGCCAAACAGCTTTGGTGCCACAAAAGCCTGTACTTCCTTTACAATTCCAACTCGCAGTGCACTGTCATTTAACGTACCTCCTCCCTCCAGGAGGATGCTGTCAATGCCTCTGTTTCCAAGATCTGCCATCAGCTTCTTAAGGTCTATCTGATTCTTTTCGTCGGGACAGTAAATGGTTTCAACTCCCATGGTATGTAATATTTTTATTTTCTCTTTTGCATTTTTCTGTTCTGCATAAGCCACGATCGTCCGGTACTTTTCCGCACTTTTTACAATCTGACTGCCCGGCGGGATCCTGAGCTTACTGTCACACACAATCCTGACAGGACTTTTCCAGCCTTCTACCCGGACGTTTAACATCGGATCATCTGCAAGCACAGTTCCAATACCAGCCATGATTCCCATGTACTGATGCCGCATATGCTGTACTTCTTTTCGTGCAGATTCTCCGGTGATCCATTTTGATGCTCCTGTTTTCGTTGCGATCTTCCCATCCAGTGTCATGGCATACTTCATTACCACATAAGGAGTCTTCGTAGTAATATAATGGAAAAACACCGGGTTCAGCTGATCACATTCTTCTCTCATAAAATCTTCAACTACTGTTACACCGGCTTCCCTTAACATCTGTACACCTTTTCCTGCCACTTTCGGATTCGGATCTCTGGAACCGATCACCACTTTTCTGATCTTCTGTTCAATGATCGCTTCCGTACATGGAGGTGTTTTACCATGATGACAGCAAGGCTCCAACGTGACATAAATCACCGCACCTTCTGCTGATTCTGTAAGAGAAGCAATTGCATTACGTTCCGCGTGAAGTTCTCCATACTTTTTATGATAGCCTTCCCCGATGATCTTTCCGTCTTTTACGATCACTGCCCCTACCATAGGATTGGGATTCGTCCAGCCTTCTCCTTTTTTGGCCAGTTGAATAGCCCGAAGCATATATTCCTGATCCGTCATTTCTATTCCTTCTTTCTTATTCCTGTTCTTTGCCTGGGCTACGCCGAGGCTTTTAAACATGTGCAATCGGATTCACAGACAAGTGAATGGTATAGTTATTTCGAAAACGATGTACCAGATACAAAAAAAGCCTGCAGAAATATCTGCAGGGTGGAATTGATCTGTTACATATGATTGATAAATGAATGTCTGATTTTCCTATATAAAAAGCTCTGAAATGGATCACCATCTCAGAGCTCTGATACTACATTCATTCATACAAAAAATCAACTGTACTATCATCTTCTTCCATCCAGACTGTACTGTCGGCCCCGGAATCTCACCGGATCATGCCTCTCGGCTCGCGGGCTTTACCGCCGGTAGGGAATCTCACCCTGCCCTGAAGATATCTTTTTGTTTATTTTAATACTTTATCTGTTATTTGTAAAGCAGAATTTTTATTTTACTTAGTTTACTGATGGAGATAGAATATCCATATACACAATAAATATCCTCATTTTATCCATATATTATATCGTTTTATGAATTGTTTTTTCACTAAAATCACACTATTTTTTCACTATTTTTCATTACTTCATCGTTTTCGCCAGTGAATTGAGCAATGCCCACATCTCTGGATTAGCCAATACTTTTGCCAGAAGTTCCGGATCAACTTCATCAGCAACAGAACCGTCACAAGCAACCAAACGATAACGGTTTCTGTATAGAGTTGGTTGAAGCTTCTGGTTAAAGATTTGCAAAAGTTCCCATAGTGCATTATCTTTTAATTTTGCACGCTGGTGATAGAAGGCGGCTTTTGATGGTGTTTCATCAGTGCGTCCGAAAAAATGATAAAGTTCTATCTCTCTGATATTGTATATCCACTATAGTTTTAGATGTATCATCTTTACCATCTTGAATTGATCAGAAACTGTCATACTGACCTTTGTGGATAGCTTTAAGCCATTTTTAGGGATGTAACGATAGTATGGTTCCTCCGCAATCACCTTCACATTACCCCCGATCTTTGCTGCCAGTTCTTCCGCTGAATCCACATAAAAAAACATTTGTGCATCGGCATGGCCGACCTGTTTCATATATTTTTTCTTCATCATGGTCATTCCTCTTTTGTTCACCGTATCAAAAACAACTTCCATATTTCCAAATTGCCCAATCATACGCAGAAGGGCAATGACCTTATGTTCCTCAAAATAATGAAATAACCCGCCTGCAGTAACGAGAATAGGAGCATCAAGTACATCATTGCGAACTTTTTTGATCCAATCCTTTGCAAAGGCATCCCCGGAAATATATAATTCCCTCTCTGGTTCGGGAAGAAGTCCCCGCCGGTATTCGATTACATGAGGCAGATCCATGGCATACCAGTGTGTCTTTCCGTTATCACATCGGTGATAGGTTGTCTCCAGACCACAGCCCAACTGGACAATCACACCGTCCGGTCTGCGTTCCAGAAAAGTCCGAATAATCCGATCCATATTAGCAGACCGGGAAGCAGAGGCCAAAAGGGTATACTGGCTCTGCATATTCTGTTTAATCAAGTCTGAAGGTAGCTTCTTTTTCAATTCCAATGCTTTTTTATCATATAAAATTTGCGGGTAATGCTCACTGGCATAGATTCTGCCCAGCATAGGGACAAACAGGGTATCCTCCACAACGCCTAATGTTTGCATAACCAGCCCTCCTTTTTCTTTATGCAAGTTTCCAATTCTGGCTTTCTGTCTGCAGTTTTACCATATGGGCATATACACCATTCTTTTCTTCCAGATCCTTTGGTGATCCTTCTTCTGCCACGGTGCCATCAGAAAGGACAACAATTTTATCTGCTCCTGCTACGGTACGCATCCTGTGGGCGATGACCAGAACCGTTTTATCTGCGATCAGACGGGAAAGGGCTGTCTGTATCAGAGTTTCATTCTCCACATCCAGGGAAGCAGTAGCTTCATCTAAAAGAATGATCGGCGCATTTTTCAGAAATGCACGGGCAATAGAGATACGCTGGCGCTCTCCGCCGGAAAGTTCACAGCCATTTTCCCCGATATTGGTATGCCATCCATCCGGCAGTTTTTCCGCAAATTCATCCACATTGGCAAGTTTCGCAGCAGCAATGACTTGTTCATCTGTGGCGTCTTTGTTTCCGATTCGGATATTTTCCAGAATCGTATTGTCAAACAGTGTAACATCCTGGAATACGATGGAATACAGAGAAAGCAGTGTTTCCGGGTCAATTCGGGATACATCCATGCCTCCCACGGTAATCTTTCCTCTGTTAATATCCCAGAACCTTGCTGCCAGCCGGGATACGGTTGTTTTTCCGCCGCCAGATGGGCCGACCAAAGCCGTAACCTCTCCCTGTTTTGCCGTAAAGGAAACATCTTTCAATACGGTTTCTCCGGTATTGTAGGCAAACCCAACATGGTCAAAGACAATATCATACCCCTGATTGGAAAGCCTGTCGCTGCCCTGCTGGATCGGATGATCGAGAATTTCATTCATACGGGCAATGTTGGTTCGTGTACTGATGACTGCCGCAAGATTCTGGAGTGCGCCCTGCAGAGGGTCATATAAACGGGATACTACCAGAAGGAACATAAAGAATGTAAGCACGGAGAGGCTTCCTTGCATGAGCAAAACAGCTCCCACCAGCGCAACCGTTGCAATACCAAGCTTCAGCACCAGCGATGCGGAAACCACAAAAACAGCAAGGCCGAATTCATTGAGGATGGAACGATGCTCCACGGCACGGATCTTCTTTTCCAGACCTTTTAAATATGCCTGTTCCGCATTGTTCGCTTTCAGGTCACGAACCGTTTCAATGCACTCCTGTATCCCGTCTGCGCAGGCCATCTTTACATCCATGGCTTTCTGATTCAGATTTTCCTGAATCTTTGCGGAAAATCCCACAATCGCAAAGGCAACCGGCAGAACCCATAAGGCAGCCAGTGCCATTCTCCAGTCCGTAAAGAGCAGACCAATGGAAATCAGAACTGTAGAAATGATCGAACCCGCAAGCTCAGGGATAAAATGCGAAAAACTCTGCTCCAGGAAGGTGCAATCCGCCATAATGGTACTGGTAAGATCGGCTAAATCCTTTTTCCCGAAAAAGGAAAGGGGGATTTTGCGCAGATGCTCTGCCAGGGTAATGCGGCGGATACCGCTTTCTTTGTAAGTGGCAAAATAGGTCGCATTGTATTGAAAGAAAGTGGTCAGCAGAATCAAGCCGATACACACCACGCAGCCTGCCACATAAAATGGAATTTTCCCACCGGGAACACCCCCGTTCATCAGATCGCTGACCAGGTAATATAAAAGTCCCACCGGAAACATAAAAGACAGATTCTGAAGGACACAGGCCAGGCAGCCTTTGATCAGGTCTTTTGCTCCCTGTTCAGACAGGGCATATTTTTTCTGCAGTTTTTTGATCATATCACTGCACCTCCTTTGTTACCTTCCATTGCACGGAAGTCTGGTAATTTTTCCACATACGGCTGAATATACCGTCTTTTGCAAGCAATTCGCGACTGTTTCCGCACTCGGCAACCCGTCCGTCGCAAATGACAAAAATCTGATCCACATTTGTTACGGTAGAAAGCCTGTGGGCAATCATAATCACGGTCTTACCCTCGGAAAGTCTTGAGAAAGCAGCCTGTACGCGGCTTTCGTTATCCGGGTCAGCAAAGGCAGTGGCTTCATCCAGAATGATAATCGGAGCATTTTTCAGCATCACACGGGCAATGGCAATTCGTTGCTGCTCGCCGCCGGAAAGATAGACACCCTTTGTACCGATGACCGTATCCACACCCTGTGGGAGTTTTTCCAGAATATCATCGCATTGCGCGTGATGAAGGGCAGTCAGAACTTCCTCACGGGCAGCTTCCGGTTTTCCCATACGCACATTTTCCAGAATGGATGCCTTGATCAGACGGCTGTTCTGAAATACGAAAGACACCGTGTTCATGAGTTCCTCTTTCGGGATGTCTTTCACATTAACACCACCGATTTTTACCATTCCGCTCTGGGGATCAAAGAATCGGGAAATCAGGTTGGCAAGGGTTGTTTTTCCACCGCCGGATGGACCTACAAAAGCTACCGTCTGTCCTGCAGGAATGGTCAGTGAAATATCTTTTAATACTTCTTTTTCTCCATCATAGCTGAAATGAACCGATTTCAGCTCCACGGAAGCGTTTTGAGGATGCTTTGAATGTTTCGTTTCCTCCAGAGGCTTCAAATGCAAAACGCTGTCAATTCTCTGTAAAGCGTCGTCTACGATCATGGCGTTTTCACTTTGGAACATAATGCGTGTCAGTGTGACAGAAATAACCGGTGTAATGATGATATAGAAAATAAGATCCAGTAAGAAACCGGAAGTCACACCGTCTTGCGTAAGCAACAGTCCTCCGGCAATCAGTGTGGCAAAAACGCCGTTGATCGCAGCTGTATAGAACATCATCGGTGTCCGAAGCTGCCTGGTATAAGCAATCACCCATACTTTATACCGGTCAATGGAGTCTTTAAACTTCTTAAAGGAAAAGATCGTCTGGCCAAAGGTTTTTACCACCGGAATCCCACGGACATACTCTACCGCTTCATTAGACATATCATCCAGCGCATTCTGGTATTCTTTCATCTTTTCCTGCATCTGCTTTCCGGTCATTGCCATCATGATCAGAAACCCCAGCACAACCGGAACAAGACTCAATAGTCCCAGTCTCCAGTCAAACACGAACAACAGCACCAAAAGACCGCAGGGGGTTGCAATGGCATTGGCTCTGTCGGGAAGCTGATGGGCGAGATAGGTTTCGGTGGCTGCGCTGGATTCGTTGACAATCTTGCGCAGTTTTCCGCTGCCAAAACTCTCGGCAAACCCAAGAGGCAACTTAACAATATGCTCCATGGTCTGGATACGCAGGTTTGTGGCAATACGAAATGCTCCCAAATGGGAACACATCAGCCCTGCTATGTAGACAAGCACCGCTATAACCGCAAACAATACTGCCATCCAGCCATTACCGGTCAGGTTCTGTGCCTGGTCAAAATTCGGTGCCACCTCCAATACTTCCTTGATCATTTTCCAGATGTAATAGAATGGTACCAGAGCAATCAGGGCACTGATCGCAGAAAGCACCCAGGAAGTATAGGTCAGGTACTTATGGCTGCCTGCAGTTTCCAGCAGGCGTGATAAATTGGATTGCTTTTTCAAAAAAATTCCTCCTTTTCTTTGTATTTATGATAAAGAGAACACGTCTATGTTCTTACAATATCCGAATTTAGATTAGTTTTAGCTAACTACCAAGCAAAAATTATAAGGCATTACTGCCCCATAATTTTCATCCATCCCGCTGTATAAAAGGCGCGCATTTCTCTGACGTAGTTTTCGGCATCTTTGAGCGGCATTTCGTGGATGATCAATTCAAAAAAGGTATGAAACATTCCGGTGATCAGAATATGCTCCAGCGAAGGATCGATATGCGGAGAGGGCCTTCCAAGCTTCCTTAAAACCTCCTGATAGGCATGAGTCCCTTCCACTTCAATCTCCACCATTTCATCAATTAGCCTGGCAAATTTTGTTCCTTCCGAACAGCAGAGGATCAGTTTACATTCCTCTAAATGTTCGTACGCATAATGGAGCATATCGTACATACAAAGCCCCGAAATGTCACTCATGACTTCCGGCTGCTGGGCAGCTGGTAGTTCGGCAAACTCCTGCTGTGCCTTTATAAAACGTTTGAGAATATATTCGTAATGCTCACCAACGATGGCTTCAAAAAGTTCTTCTTTACTTTTATAATATCCGTAAAAGGCTCCGGTAGTCATTCCCACGGATTTCACAATATTCCGCAGAGAAGCGTCTTTATATCCTTTTTCTAAAAATTCTGCTTTCGCTGCCCGGTGGATATTTTCTAAAGTCGTTCCATTTCCGTTTATTTTGCACACCTCCTATATAACAGTGATATATAACACTGTTATAAGTTTAATCTCTAAAAATTATTTTGTCAAGAGCAACAAGAAATAGTTGCATAAAAATAGCAATCCAAACAGCATTCTGCACTTTATTACTGATAAAATTTTCAAATACTGGTTTTGACAAAAGTTTCATTTTTTCTAATAAATGATAAGCAGGGTGGAGTTTGTTCTCACACCCTGCTTTGTGATTATCATGAACTACTCGAAGATCTTCTTCACTTTTTCTTTCAGCCTGTCCATATGCCTGTAAACCGCCTTTTCGGTAATCTTCAGATACCTGGCTATTTCATGAGTGCTATACCCCTGGATCTTCATCAGAACGATCTGAAGGGTAAGCCTGTCCACGGTGATCAGCACATGATACAATTCCTGATTCTCAATACGATCCAGAAAGTCCTGTACTGTTTTCAGTTCTGCCTGATCTGTGGATGCTGCTACGGTATCCAGATATGTACCTGTTCTATTTGATTTTTCTTGAGTAATTCATAAACAAGATAATCATCAACCCCCAGCAGATCTGCGACTTCCTTAACGGAATAGGACCAGGATTTTAATTCTTTCCCTGATTCTTCTCCGGTAACTTTATGATATTTAATCTGATTGGCGTACCATTTTTCAAAGCTGGCAATATTGATTCGTATCTTTCCGGCAATCTCTTTTGATTCAAAAACATTTTTATGCACCAGCCAGTATCGATCTGTCTTTTTTAATCCCAGCAGCTTTCCCATTTCCGGCACTGTCATCCAGGTCCTCTTTTGTGTTGGACGCCGTTTGTAAGGACTTTCTTCTGATTTTTAATTCAACAAACTTGAAGTTATCAAACAGCGTTCATTGTTTCGCTTTGTGGCATTTTTACACACTGCTGAATCACACCTGTAACATATGTAATGGAAGTCTGACATCGTTTCATAGTGAAGATATAAGGTGGAACGATTGACCTCTGCTACTTCACAGATTTCTTTGACTGTAATATACTCAAAATCTTTTTTTGCCAGAAGTGTCAGAAAGGCTTCGTCCATTCTGGCTGCAGTAGCAAAATATCTGCTTTCTGATCTATTCAATCATTCCCACCTTCTTTCGTGTTTTTGTTTACTTCTCACTGATTTCTTTTGCCAGTTCCATGATTTCAAAAGCGTATTTCTGCTTGCCCTGAGCCAGCAATTTTTTGTAGATGGGGTAATTAACGCCCATACCCAGCAGCCCGATAATGCCGACAATCACGCCGAGAACAAACATAGCAGTACTACCGTTGCCGATAACCTTCATGGAAAGGCACATCCCGACACCGGCTACCAACGCTGTGATAATACCGAAGGTGTAGGTAAAAACGTTTGCGGGAAGCTTGGCTTTTGCATCCAGCTTGCGAAGAGCGACCACCTTGGAGGTGTCCTTGGGTGCATATTCGTTTGCGAGTTGTTCTGCATAGATTTTATCTGTATTCATGGCTTGTTGCCTCCTTCATTTGATGGTTCTATGATACCAGCAAAGAACGAGTAACGGAACAACACTGACGGCAGTTTGTGTTGAGTTCAAGAATTGTGTAAGTTTCGATTTTCTTAATTCTACAAACTGAAAGTTATAGTGCTATCTTTTTCCATTTTCTAATCTTAGTTCTAAATGTTCCGAACGGAGCAACCGTGTTAACATGTATAAACTTGTATACTTCCCAGACCGCTGTTTTGGTTGCTTCATCGGCCCACTTTCTCATATGGGGCTCGAATAACTCTTCGTCGCTTAATGAGTCAATCATTTCATAAATCGAATTAATATTCTCTTTCAGCATATCTTTCAACTCCTGCAACGACAGATAAGCATATGTATCTGTAAACCATTGATATAATTCGCCAAGCTGATTCCACTTAAAATCATCCGAAGGAGTCTTGACATGAAGACCATTTCTTTCGTCTGATTCCCATTTAAGAACAAGAGTTGTCCAGCCAACCTGGTAAGCAAGATTTTCTGCTGGAGTTCTGTCAACTTCCTCAACTCTCTTATCTTTTAATGATTCCGGAATAATATCAAATTCTGAAATGTACTTTGCAAAACTTTTATTTATCTCGTTCTTAAGTTCATCTTTGTTCTCGTATGTTCTCACTAGTCTATCTCCTCAAATACCAATTTCACGACATCATTTCTAATACAGATTTTACCGTACTTTTTAATCTCAGTCCATCCTTTATACCCAGGCGATAGAAAAACTCTTCTGTTTCTGCTCCGCTGGCAAATATTTCATCACAATACTTCGTAAGCACTTTCTCTTGTTCCGGAGACAGTGTTTCCAAAAGCTTCTGGTATTCCTTCTCGATATTTTCATTAAATGACTGTGTATCTTGATTTGATTTCCATTCAGAATATGCTTTGCTCATACGATTGGCGATTATCTTATCAACAGATTCCTCTACGTCTTTTCTCTGACATTTCTTTATCCTCTTTTCTTTGAAATATGAAAGAAAAATTATCCCTTCATATAACGAAACGCTCAGAGCATGTTTTACAGTGGTCAAAAGCAATCTTTCGAAAATTTCTGCATTTTACTTGAAATTCAGTAAAGAATCGGGTTGCCTGTACATAGTTTCCGCTTTCAAAAAATAAAAAAATTTGTGTTTTTGAAAGCGACATCTTGCATATACTTTTAGCAGACAGTATACTAAGTACAACGAAGCGGTTTCGGAAAATGAAAAAACTTCAATTTTTGAAAGTGGGGGACTATATGAAAACAATCACGAGAGCAAAATATCTCGATAGAATCATTGAACTGAATGGCACTCCTGACATCAAGATCATCACAGGTATTCGTCGATCTGGTAAGTCCAAACTGATGCAGGCGTATATTGCGTATCTGAAAAGCAACTTTGAAAACATCAATATTATCTTCATTGACTTCATGGATTTAGCGTATGAAGAAATCAAGGAATACCATGCCTTACACGCCTATGTGGAAGAACATTATCAAGAAGGCAAAACGAACTACCTGTTTGTAGACGAGGTTCAAATGTGTCCCAAGTTTGAGCTGGCAATCAACAGCCTGTACTCTAAGGGAAAATACGACATCTATGTAACAGGCTCTAATGCTTTCCTGTTGAGTGCGGATCTGGCAACTCTGTTTACCGGACGCTATATTGAAATTCATGTGTTTCCTTTCAGTTTCCAGGAATATTGCCAATTTTATGATGATATTAGCGACAAAGATAAGCTCTTTGATGAGTACGCTATCAAAGGCGGTTTAGCAGGTTCCTATGCCTATCGAACCGAAAAAGACAGAACAAACTATATAAAAGAAGTCTACGAAACCATTGTTACAAGGGACTTGGTACAGAAATATGCTCTGCCGGACACTTTGGTTTTGCAGCGTCTGAGCGAGTTCTTGATGGATAATATCAGCAACCTGACTTCTCCGAATAAGGTTAGTCAGCTACTGACAGCAAATGAGACTCCAACCAATCATGTAACCGTTGGAAAGTACATTAAGTATTTGTGCAATGCTTTTGTATTTTATGATATTAAGAGATACGACATCCGAGGTAAGAAATACCTTGAAAGCTCTGAAAAGTTCTATTTGTGTGACAGCGGTATTCGATATGCAATACTGGGAAGCAGAAATATGGATTATGGCAGAGTATATGAAAACATTGTTTGCATCGAGCTTCTTCGCCGTGGATACGATGTCTATGTCGGCAAGCTCTATCAAAAGGAGATCGACTTTGTCGCTCAGAGAGGCAGCGAGAAGATTTATATTCAGGTCAGCGACAACATTTCCGGGCAGGAAACATTTGAGAGAGAATACTCTCCTCTGCTTCAGATTCGAGATGCTTATCCGAAAATGATTATTGCCAGAACCAAACATCCCTTATATAGCTATGAAGGAATCGAAATTCACGATATAGCCGATTGGTTACTACAAGAATAAGAAGTGCGAAATATCTCTTACGAGTCTTCTTGCGAGTTTTTTAAATACCACTCGTAAGAAACTCGTAACATTAGATTTTTCAGTAAAGAAAAAGAGCATATGGAATTGAATCCATACACTCTATGATTACTGGAACTTTATTTCATTTTTAATTCTACAAACTTGAAGTTAGCGATTTCTTTTTCCGGTATTCTCTGTCCCACGGATTTCCTCATGATAGAAATAATCTACGATCACCGGATGCCCCTGCGGGACTCTGCCATAAGGCATTTCATTATCCACAAAGGCACAATCATACTTCTTAGCCATTTTCTCAGCTTTTACTTCAAGTGCTTCAAAGTAGCTGCGGTTATGCTTGTTATAGATCTCGTCGTAAAGTGGTACAAGATCAGGATATTTTCCGGCGATATAATCCATAATTGTCTTTTTGAAACCGCCTCGAAGATTGAGATTTTCGAGCCAGAACAGATCGCACTGATCCTTTACCCGCTCAAAGATTGCTTCAAAATCCGTGATACCGGGGAATACCGGGGATACGAAACAGACTGTACGGATACCTGCCTTATATACCTGCTTCATAGCAGCGATACGGTGCTCAATGCTCGAAGCAGAATCCATATCGTTCTTGAAATTTTCATCTAGTGTGTTGATCGACCATGAAACGGTTACACGTCCAAGCTTCTTCAACAGATCAATATCCCGTACCACAAGATCCGACTTTGTGCAGATCAGAATATCTGCGTCACTGCCGATCAGCTGCTCCAGAAGTTTTCTGGTATTCCCAAATTGCTCCTCCTGTGGATTGTAGCCATCTGTCACAGAACCAATGACCACCCGCTGTCCGGCATATTTCTTCGGATTTTTAATTTCCGGCCAATGCTTCACATCAAGGAAAGTGCCCCATTCCTCCTTGTGCCCGGTAAAGCGCTTCATAAAAGAAGCATAGCAATACTTGCAGGCATGTGTACAGCCCACATAGGGATTGACCGAGTAACCGCCTACCGGCAGACTAGACTTAGTCATGATGTTCTTTGCTTCCACCTCACGAATGAGGATTCCATTTATTACTTCTTCCATGATTTCTGTACCTCTAACACTTTATTAAATTCTTCCGGCATTTCCTGAATCATATTTTCATCCCCTATGATAGGGACAAGGTCTTCCTTCATAAACACCGGAATGCCGAGCTTATGTGCCTGGTCCGTCAGAGACCATGCCCATTCCGGCTCCGTATGAATCTTCCTGCTCTGAGCTCCGGTCATGGTGCCGACAACGATCCAATTGATTCCGGAAAGGTCAACTGTGCCGGGATCATCGAATAACGGCTCAAAGGTAACATGGTAATGTTTTGCTCTAACGTTTTTCCGAAGGGCGTCGATACGCCACCGTTCTGCTTTCCTCGTCACCGTAACGCCAAACCATGCGTTTTCCAGATCGGTATCAAAATCCAGCAAATCAGGTCGCTTAGTAAGGAACAGGAACTGATGCTGTGGATTTTCACGGATCTTTGCAAATACCTCGTCTCTCCATTCCGGCTTCCATCCAGAGAGATCGCTCATGCCGGTAAGAAGAAAGTTCTGCGGACGTTTCTTTTCCATCATCTTGAGCTTACCCGGAAAGAATTCAGGGTCAGCGAAATTATCAATCATATGCCAGCGTTTCACGTTGTTGCGGGCATAGCAATATGTACACCCCACTGTGCAGCCAATGACGATATTCATGTTCTGAATCTGATCTTTGATACAAATACTCATGACTTCTGCCACTCCTCAAGATTCTTTCTGATGCGGTCGAGGCATTCCTCAAACCGGGTAATTTCTTCCTCTGAAAAACCTTTGTAGTAAATACTGCCCATCTCATCAGATACAGAATCGTACTCGCCCTTTAAGGCATGTGCTTTCTCAGTCAGAAACAGGAGCGTTTTCCTTTTGTCCGTTTCAGACTGAACACGGCTTATCAGCCCTTGATTTTCCATTCTTTCCAGCATCGTAGTAAGAGATGTTATCGCTAATCCACATTTAGTCGAGAGTGACCTGATTGAAATACCATCCTTCTGCCACAGCACATAAAGAATACGCCCCTGGGCTCCATTAAACGCATCAATATTCTTTTCACTGAGAATCTTCTCGAAAATCCGGTCTCCAAGCTGTTTTATTTTGGTGACAAGAAATCCTCCATTCATTTCCATACAAAAGCTCCTATATAGTAGTTTATTCAAAACATACTATATAGGAGCTTTATTGTCAAGAGTTTATATGTCTTAATAGGTAAATTCCGTTTTTTTCAATTCTCCAAACTGGATTTTGTTTTTTGATACTTATTACACTTTTGCTTTTTTCTTAATCATACATATTGCTGCTAAAGTAACTATAACATAACCTAATAGTGCAATAATTGATGATTCAATTCCAAATTCTCCACCAGTGAAAACAAAGTCTTTTGAATCAAGTACATATGTCATAACCGAATATTCATCTGCCTTTTCGCTTATTGATAAACCGCCGCCAATAATTAAAATATTCCAAAGTGAATGGACAATTCCGCTGTTCCAAACAGAACCACTTTCAATAGCAACCATTGAGAACATTATTCCCACCATTGTTCCAGCAATAAGAACCAACAGGCTACTTATAATGGAAAAATCCATTCCTATAATATGTACTAATCCAAATAAAACTGATGGAATTAATACAGCTACTTTAATATTCCATACCCGACAGGAGAACTTTCTTGAGAATGTGAAACTTTTTCTGTAAATAATGTTTTAGAAGGTCTTCTATGGTAAAATATTTTATCATAAGGAGGCCTTTTATTATGGCAAGAGAAAAGAAACCTGTACACAAAGTACAAATGACAGAAGGAAAACGTAACATCATTCACCAGCTCTTGAAAGAATACGATATCCAATCAGCAGAAGATATCCAGGATGCGCTGAAAGATCTTCTTGGTGGAACCATCAAAGAGATGATGGAAGCGGAAATGGATGACCACTTGGGATATGAAAAATCACAACGTTCTGATAGCGGTGATTATCGCAATGGTTATAAGCGAAAAAGAGTGAATAGTCGTTATGGTTCTACCGTTTTCGTCCAATACCGGAATTCGGATTCCATGACGGTCAGGATTCTTTTTATCCTGCCACCAGTCCGGGTGGGATTCATCAACCACAATATTTCCGTCAGTATCTCTGACAAACTCCCAGTCTTTGACTTCTTTGTTTCCCCATGAGTGGTCGGGATTAAAGGGACGCATGGTTACAAGTAAATGCACATGCGGGTTTCCGTCGCCCTTATCGTGAATGCTCCAATCTGCACACATGCCTTTGTCCACAAAGTTTTTCTGAATATAATCTGTTGTATATTCAATTTGTTCCTGTCGATTCCATTCTTTTGGAAGTGAGAACTCAAACGATCTGCCAAGCTGTGCGTCTGAACTTTTCTCAATCTTCAAAACTTCATTCCATAAGCACTGTTTCTGAAAAGTAAGTTTGAATTTCTCCAGTACAACTTCTTTGTTGTCTGCCCTTTTATACCGGACAGATTTCTGAAACCGTTTGATATTTTCGGCAGGTACATTCTGCCATTCCTGCGGTGCATTTTCACACATCATCAAACTGGTATAAACAACTTCTCTTTTGGAAGTGTAGTAACTGATCCTGCCTGTTTCTTCATTTTTCATTACATCACCATTGAGATAGGCAGACGCTGATATGATGGATTTCCCTTTGCTGCGTCCGACAATCTTTACCGTATAATGAAAGATCGCCATGATCCGTTTCCCCCCTTTCTGCCGTACCCGGCATTGATTTCCGGCAGTTAACATTTCCTGTAAAAGAGAATGGTATCTGCCGGAACGCCCTCTGCGTAAGAGTGCTCTGTGCATAACAGCCTGCATGGAATGCGCCCCTCTGGCGAAGAGTGCCTCCTGCGACATGAGCAGGTCTGCATGAAATGCCCGCCGACGGAACGAGCCCGGCAAGCGTTAGCGCAGACCGGTTGCCACCTGTGGCAAACTTATACGGACGACCTCTGGTTGTCCATAAGTGCGCCCTTCATAAAAAAGCAATGAAGGGAATGGAAACTCCACTCCCTCCGGCATTACACTTCCTCCGTATTCGCAACTGGCTCTTTTTGCATTGCCTTTGAGAAGAATTTCCCATTTGCTTCCTGCCTTTTTAAGAAGCCGACCAGCTTCGGAATATCTTCTTCCTCAATCGCAGAACCAATCACTGATTCCACCGCACCGCCAATCTGACAGAGCCTGTGGGTTCGTTTTTTTGTTTCCACATCTTTCTGACGTTTCTTCAGTTCCCGTTTCTGTGCTGCGTACTGTTTCGCTTTTTCAAGGCTTTCCTGTTCTCTTTTTTCCAACTGGAGCAGACGCTCCTCATAACTCTTTGTTGATCTTGCCATAAATATCATCGTCCTTTCTTTTTTCTACCAAACATAAGTTTCCTGTTGTCTGTCAGACGAAGTACATGGTATAATCTGCTTGCGTGTAGGTATATCATGGCTTCGGTCTGATAAAACCTTTGGCGGTTTCTTCGGGAACCGCCTTTTTAAGTGGAACCGTTTCTTGTGACGGCTTTCACATTTCCTTTATCCCTTAAGTCCCTGCCCTCATTGGCTTCCATGAAAAGTTCCAGCATATCCGTTTTAATCAGGACTTTCCTCCCGACCTTTAATACCGGAAGTTTCTTCCACTCCACCAGTTTTCTCAGGGTGTTCCTGCCGATTCCCGTATAATCCGCAGCTTCCTCAATAGATAAGGCAATCTTTCTTTGCGTCATGTGACCACCTCCTTATAAATTGCATTATGCAATTTCTTTTGTGCTGTCAGTATAGCGTGTTTATATCATCTTGTCAAGCATTACGAAATCATATTGTTTATTGTTTAATTGCATATTGCAATATTGTTTGTTATGTGGTATAGTAATGACATACCGAAAAAGGAGGCACATCAGCATGAAAGATAAAGAATTACGCAAGCTGATCGGTAGCAGGGCAAAACAGCGCCGTACAGAATTGAATCTGACACAGCCTTATATCGCTGAAAAGATGGGTGTGACTGCATCTACGATTCAGAGATATGAAGCCGGAACGATTGACAATACAAAGAAAATGGTGCTGGAAGGTCTTTCAGAAGCTCTCCATGTATCTGTGGAATGGCTCAGAGGGGAAACGGACGAATATGAAACCGACATTACGGATAAAAGAGAATTACAGATTCGTGATGCCATGACGGATATTCTCAAACAGTTACCTCTTGACCTTACGAAAACAGAAGATGCTTTTTCCAAAGACCTACTGCTGTTAATGTTGAAACAATATGAACTGTTTTTGGATTCGTTCCAGTTCGCCTGCAAGAATTACAAAGGCAATACCAAAGAAGCGGACATTGCAAAAGTAATGGGGTTTGAATCGAATGATGAATATAACGAGATCATGTTTCTCAGGGAGATCACCCATACTGTCAACGCATTGAATGACATGGCAGATATTGTAAGGCTCTATTCCAAGAAACCGGAAACAGCAGAACAACGGCTTGCAAATCTTTTATCCGAAGTTATGTACGAGGATTCTGAATCGGTATAGTAAGATAATCGGAGTTATGATATACTTACACGCAAGAAGCATTTCAGCAGTTCCGATTGTCTGATATCGAAAGGAGACATACGATTATGGCAAAAGGATCTGTTAGAAAGAAAGGAAAGAAATGGTACTACCGCTTCTATGTAGAGGACGCAAGCGGCAAAATGGTTCAGAAAGAATATGCCGGAACCGAAAGCAAAAGTGAGACAGAAAAACTTCTCCGCAAGGCACTGGAAGATTACGAAGATAAGAAATTTGTTGCAAAAGCAGATAACCTTACCGTAGGTGAACTTCTGGACATGTGGGCAGAAGAAGAACTGAAAACCGGAACACTCAGTAATGGCACAGTGGAAAATTATCTCAGTGCAATCCGTTGCACTAAGAAACACCCGATTGCAGACCGTAAACTGAAAACAGTTACTGCCGAACATTTACAGGCATTTCTTGATCTGCTTACATTCGGTGGCGAATTTCCAGACGGAAAAGTGAGAAAAGGATACAGTAAAGATTATATCCATTCTTTTTCCGCAGTGTTGCAGCAGTCATTCCGTTTTGCAGTATTTCCAAAACAGTTAATCAGTTTCAATCCGATGCAGTATATTAAGCTGAAAAAACAGGCAGAGGAAGTTGACCTCTTTTCCGATGATGAAGTCGAAGATGGCACACAGCCGATTTCACATGAGGATTATGAGCGACTTATCAAGTATCTGGAAAAGAAAAATCCACCTGCGATCCTGCCGATTCAGATTGCATATTATGCAGGACTTCGCATCGGTGAAACCTGTGGTCTTACATGGCAGGACATCAACCTTGAAGATCAATGCCTGACCATTAAAAGAAGTATCCGTTACGACGGTGCAAAGCATAAAAATGTGATTGGAACGACCAAGCGAAAGAAAGTAAGGATTGTTGATTTTGGAGATACGCTGACTGAAATATTGAAAGCAGCAAGACGGGAACAACTGAAAAGCCGGATGCAGTACGGGGAACTTTACCACCGCAACTACTACAAAGAGGTGCATGTGAAAAACAGGGTGTATTATGAATACTATCACCTTGACGGAACACAGGAAGTCCCGGCAGATTATAAAGAAATATCCTTTGTCTGCCTCAGACCGGATGGCAGTCTGGAACTGCCGAGTACACTCGGCATTGCTTGCAGGTCAGTATCAAAAAAGCTGGAAGGATTTGAAGATTTTCACTTTCACCAGTTACGACATACCTACACCAGCAACCTGCTCTCGAATGGAGCTGCTCCGAAAGATGTACAGGAACTGTTAGGACATTCCGATGTCAGTACCACAATGAACATTTACGCTCACTCAACAAGAAAAGCAAAGCGGGATTCCGCAAGACTTCTTGATAAAGTAGCGAGCAACGCTTAAATAAAAATTTCCCTTATTTCCCTTGCGGATTCCTCACAAGGGTAAAAATAAGGGAAAATACATATCATTTCACTATCTAAGGGGCTAAAAAGCCTGTAAAATAAGGAAAACTCAGGAAATCTCTCCACAAATCCCGATTTATCATTTTCTTTCAGTATATCATAATTATAATCTTTCCACAAAACAAAAAATTTTAATTCCTACGGATTTTTCTACAAAGCATATAACCACATATTATTACACTTCATCAAAAAAACTTTCTCACCCTATATTGAAAAATCGTAACTGAATATCCGACTTTCTATCCATCAATAGTTTCTCTTTAACAAATATCATCTTAGTACGGTATCCTGTTCCATCTGGTGTAAGTTTTACTACACTTATTATAACTTCAAAAGCAAACGCCCAAACTGCTTTCTTATTAAAAAAACTTAGAAGAGACATTCTCCTCTAAGCCTTTATACTTTATCATAGAATACTTTTTACTTTTATATTTCCTCATGGTCACGATGCTTTTTTCGCTTAAATCCTACCTTTTGAACACAGGATATTACATGTAAAGATTTTACCCCCACTAAAGACTCTTACCTCACCTCATAAACAACCTTCACAAAAACGCCTCTTTTGTTACATCTATATGTAAAGAACTATCTGCTTTTTTACATTTAAAACACGCTATACCAAATTGTAAAGATTTTACTTTCAAATTTATTTATAAAAAAGCTGTAAGATTCCACTATTAGAATTCTTACAGCTTTCATTCTCATCATGTCACATCCCTAAATTATAATTATTTATCTTGTAACACTCACACAAAAATCTATGGGTTATTTTCGGGTTATTTCTTCCACACAAATACCTTCCAAGTATTGATTTTACTGACTTTTTAAGGAGTTCTTCAAAGAGTGCCGTGACAGATGAAGAGCACTTTTATCATTGTTGCATAACCTCGCATTTCCTTGTTTTTCTTGGTATTTCGGGCTTTGTAAGCCCTTGTAAAAAATTGCTTTCTGGCATAACCTGGTTTATTTTCGCATAATATCGTCAGCAAAAGGTGTAAAATAAGGTGTATGTTTTTCCATTTTACACCTTGCTATTTTCAATTAAAAATCGTAATTACACAACCTAAATCCGGGCAACTTCTTCCCTAGCATCCTCAAGATTTACATGCGTATATGTATTCAGCGTTACGCTGATATCTGAGTGGCCCATCAAATATTGCAATGCTTTTGGATTCATTCCGGATTTTGCCATGTTTGAGCAATAGGTGTGCCGACATACATGTGGTGTGATAACAGTCATCTGCGCTTTGTAAGTATTATTATATTTCTGAATGATATGTTGAAAGTAATGCTCCCAGTGCAGAGAATAACAAATACTTCCGTTTTTATCAAAGTATAAGAATCCACTTTTTCCATCTACCATAGGCTCTGCTTTGGGCGGGTTTCGTTTTTCTATTATTTTCCGAAAGCATTCCTCTACATCTGCAGTCATAGGTATCTTTCTCGTTCCGCTAGTTGTTTTAGTCTCTTGAATATAATATCCGATTTTTGATTTCTTCTGCAATTGATGATCGATGTTGATTGTATGCTCCTTGAAATCAATATCAGAAATCGTTAAACCACAAAATTCCGAGATGCGAAGACCGGTTTTAAATAAAATGTAGATTCCCTCATAATACCCGCAAAAATGAGGATCTTCCTTCACAAATCGTAGAAACTTACGTTCCTCTGCTCTGCTGATTGCCTCTCTTGTCACACTGTCATTCACGACCACTTCCATTAGCTGAAACTGAAATGGATTTTTCCTGACCAGGTCATCATCCACCGCCAACTGAAATGCCGGACGAAGAACTCCTCGGATCGAATGGATGGAACTATAGCTTTTCTTTTCTATCTGCTGAAGATGTATCAGCCAACATTTTGCATCCGAAATCCGAATCGTATCAATTCTTCTTTTTCCAAATGGATCCTTCTTCAGTAAATTGATAACTGTTCCGTATCCTGCAACTGTAGTAGGTCTGACACCGGTTTTGGTTGATGTATATTTTTCAACCAGTTCCAGTACCGTCATATTTCCGCCATTTGTTGCAATCTGCTCGAAATGGTCCGCCTGGATTTTCTTCTCCATCTCTCGAAGCGACAAAGTACGGCGCTTTCCTTTCGGAGTTGCATCGTTATGGTCTAAGCGCCAGCTGTATACGCAGCGCTCCTTTCCCATCTCATCTACATACTTAAATCGATATCTGCCATCAGATAACTGTATTTCTCCATTGTGTAATATACGTCCTCTATGATCTCTCCTTTTTTCACTCATAATATTTTAGTCTCCTTCATCAAATGTTCATTTAACTTGGAAGACCGTCTCGGTTTATTCATTATACCACAAGACCTTCTCTTCGCTAAGATAAAATGAACATTATTTTCATTACTATTTCTTCTATTCTGTCACTTAAACTGTACTGGCTGTGTCCAGATAATCTTCAAATAATTTTCTTTTGAACCGGATATGCGAACCAACTTCCAAAATAAAATCTGCTCCTTCATTTTCACCTGCGATTTGTCTCAATCTCTTTTCTCCAATTCCGTAATATTCTGCTGCTTCGGAAACATTTAAAGAATATTTCTTCCAAACAGGTATTGTTTTTTCTGTATGATTCATTCGCATTCCTCCTCCCCTCTGTTTGTATTCAACAGCGTTTTCGCTTTCTCCATTTTCATACTTGCAATCACTTCTCGTTTGCTTGTGCCTCCAACATACATAGGTGTACACATTTCTAAAATACGGTCATAGATACGCCTTTTATCCAACATGGTCTCGCTTTTTATTTCTTTCAGCGGAAGATTCGTTGTGATGATTAAAGGTCGTCCCGAACGGATCCTGCGATCTATGACGCTAAAAATAATTCCTAACGCATATTCTGAATTTCGTTCCACACCAAGATCATCAATAATCAAAAGCTGATATGAAGCCAATGCATTGATATATTCCGTTTTGTCTGCCAGCGGAAATATATCATCGATTCATAAAATTTTCACACCCGGACTTTAGCTCGTCGCTGTGCAAATAAACATCCACCCGCCTAGCGGGTGGTTTTTCATTTTCGGGCATAGCCCTAATATTACTAGCCACGCACAAGTGCGTCTTTTATTGGCCTGCCAGCCACGCGCAGGATTACTTGCTACCCGTAAACGAGTCTCGCGGATCGAATAGACTAATCTGATCCATTTCCTTATCTTGTTTTAGCTGGTTGGCTATGTAACTTTTTATTGCTGCCGTGTTCTTCCCTACTGTATCAACATAGTATCCCTTACACCAAAACTCGCGGTTTCGGTATGCAAATTTCATATTTCCGAATCTCTGAAATATCATTAGGCTACTCTTTCCTTTTAAGTATCCCATGAATCCCGAAACGCTCATTTTGGGCGGGATACTCAGAAGTAAATGAATATGATCCGGACATACTTCTCCTTCGATGATTTCAACACCTTTCCATTGGCACAGTGTTCGGATTATTTCACGAATTGCTTCTTTCTTTTCGTTATAAAATACTTTCCTTCGATATTTAGGTGCAAACACTACATGATATTTGCAATTCCATTTTGTATGTGCTAAGCTTTTTACGTCTGTATTTTGTTCTGACATTATACGGTCCTCCTAATGTGTTTTTATTTACGTAACTGGCAGGTCACGTTTTTATTATACACATTAGGAGTTTTTATTTCTGAATACACCGCTAAAGCTTTCACGGAACCACGCGACTATCGCGTGGTTTTCTTGATACAAAAAGAAACTGCCGTCATTTTGACAGCAGTTTCTCTGTAACCTGTTTCTCTGAATTAAAGATTCGCAACACTTTTTGTATTGATCCAAGTCTTGAAAACTCACGGATTAATAAAACTCGTATAAACCTTTTTCTCTTTTTCAGGAAGACCGAACGCTTCCTTTCCAAGCGCGATACTCTTCATTAGAAAGACCATATTTCTCGCAACACCGCGCATTGTCTGTTTCCCTTCTTCATCAAGCGCCGCCTCTCCGACCTTTCTTCCATGAATACAGTTCCAGTATTGTCCCGATGCGATCGGCATATCTGAAATTGTAAAATATTTATTTAACTCATCAAATGTTGCAGAACATCCGCCTCTTCTTGCACATACGACACTTGCTCCGACTTTCATCGTCTTATCGAATTTAGTACTGTAAAATAACCGGTCAAGACAGGCGATCAGCGTCGCATTTGCAGATGCATAAAAGACAGGACTTGCAATAACCATACCGTCTGCAGCCTCGAATTTCGGTGCAAGCTCATTCACGATATCATCAAACATACACTTTCCGTTTTTATAACATGTTCCGCATGCCGCACATCCTCTGATATCCATTTTCCCAACTTGGATCGTCTCATATTCCACGCCGTTTTCTTCAAAAACATGTTCCATCTCGTGGATCGCGATCGTCGTGTTGCCCTCTGTTCTAGGACTTCCGTTCAAAATCAATACTTTCAATTTTTCTGCCATTTCCCCTTCTCCTTTTCATTTCATCTCTCTTTGTTTTTCTGCTTATACTTTTTACTATATTTTTTACTATATCTCTTACTCTATCTCTATTCTATTTTCCGGTTGTATATTTCTATTCCTCCTTAATCGGCATCATTCATTTTTAAGCTGCTTTGCTCCTAATATCCATTCATTTTCCGTATCTTTCTTATTCTTGAAAATATTATGTATCATCTGAAGACAGATTTTTGCCTCGCAGCTTCAGATAGTAATATTTCACTTTTTCGACAAGTGTTGTCAAATAACGAAGCACCGGTTCTGTAGCAATCGCAAATACTACAAAGAGCATAATACATTCTTTTGTCATACTTGTAATAGCGAACAGATCTTTTAGGAAGATGCTGCAGAACAATAATCCTGCAATACATCCGCTTACAATACTAAACCGTATTTTATTCATCGGCGCGCTGATCTTATATAAGATCATAAATCCTACGATCGCCAAAAGCATCGTTGCCGCCGTTGATATATCCGTAGAGCTTACGTCAAATGTTCTTCCAAATATGACAAGAGCCGCAACTGCAAGAGCATCTGTCAACGCAGCAGGAAGCGCTTTTAATAGCACATTTGTAAGGAAATGTCCTTTGATCATATTTTTATTCGGTTCCAGAGCAAGGAAGAATGCAGGAACACCGATTGTAAACATACTGATCAATGATACTTGAGACGGCTCCAACGGATAAGTAAACATAAACACGACAGACGCAACGCTTAGCAAAAATGAGAAAATATTCTTCACAAGAAATAAACTTGCCGATCTCTGAATATTATTTACAACCCGCCTTCCTTCCAACACAACTTCCGGCATACATGAAAAATCTGACTCCAGCAAAACAAGCTGAGATGCCTGTGCCGCAGCGTCGCTTCCCGATGCCATGGCAATACTGCAGTCGGCATCTTTCAAGGCAAGCACATCATTAACCCCGTCTCCCGTCATTGCTACCGTATGTCCTGCCTCTTTTAAAATACGGACAAACTTCCGTTTCTGACTCGGCGTAACCCGACCGAAAACCGTATTATTCAGAAGCGCTTTCCTCATGGACTGTTCATCTTCAAACTCTGACGCATCTACATATCTGTCTGCATTTTTAATTCCGGCCTGCTTTGCAACATTGGAAACAGTAACCGGATTATCCCCTGAGATAACCTTTACTTCTACGCCTTGTTCTGCGAAATACTCAAACGTCTCTTTTGCAGCTTCTCGTATAGGATTGGCAAGTAAAACAAAGCCAAACGGAAGAATGCCATGTGTCAGAGGTTTTCCGTCAACCTCTCCGTCATAAATTCCAAAAGCAAGAACTCTGGATCCTGTAGATGCATATTCTGTGATCTCTTCCGCATAATCGTCATACTTTTCTTTTAAAACAAATTCCGGCGCTCCGAGCACATAAGCTCCGTCTTCAAATGTAACGCTGCTGTATTTTGTTGCGGAAGAAAATCCTGTTTTTGACAAAACCTTCTTTCCTGATGCTTTTGTAAAATATTCTTTTAGGGCAGCCATCGTAATATTATCATTTGTCATAGCTGCCGCAAAATCTCCGACAAGCAAAGATAACCCGCCCTTTTCTTTTTCATCGTACTCATCCGTCTTGATCAGCTTTTGGACTTTCATTGTATTTTCCGTAATCGTTCCTGTCTTATCCACACAAAGCACGTCTACACGGGCAAGCGTTTCAATACATTTCATATCATGCAAAAGCACTTTTTTCTGTGCAAGACGAATTGAACTCACCGCAAGCGCCACACTTGCAAGAAGATACAATCCTTCCGGAATCATTCCGATCACCGCCGCGATCATAGATGTCACGCTTTCTCTAAATCCATCATGTTGAATGAAAAATGCCTGTGAAAAAAGAACGATTCCGATCGGGATAATAGCTACTCCTACACATTTAACAAGCTTATCAAGCGAACGAATCATTTCCGACTGTTCTTTTGACTGCATCGCTTTTGCCTGCAATGTCAATTTCGATATATATGAATCCTCTCCTACTTTATCAAGCCGCGCGTGACATTGTCCGGAAACAATAAAGCTGCCTGACATCAGTTTATCGCCTTTACGTTTTGTAATCTCATCGGCTTCACCTGTCAAAAGCGATTCATTCACCTGAACTTCTCCGGCAGATACTTCCGCATCGGCACACACCTGATCGCCGGCTTTAAAAATTACGATATCATCTACGACAAGATCTTCGGCATTGATCACCGTTCTTTTTCCGTCTCGGACAACAGAGGCGCGGGGCGCATTCAACATAGTCAGCTTATCCAGTACTTGTTTTGCTCTAATCTCCTGAATAATTCCAATCAATGTATTTGCAATAATAACCGGAAGAAATGTCAAATCTCTGAAAGATCCCACAAGACAGAGCAATACTGCAAGCACGACAAAGATTAAGTTGAAATAAGTAAATACATTTTCATGAACAATCTCTTTCGTCGTCTTTGACGGAGGTTCAACCGCCTTGTTCGTCCAACCGTGCAGCCGGTGTTCCTGAACTTGCTGACTTGTCAGTCCCTTTTTATATTCGGGATTATATCTTGTTGTCGGGAGCCGTCGTTCCTTTTTTTCTTCTACCTGCAATTTTTTTCTTCTTGCCATACAGCTTTTCACCTCTGTCTCTTCTTTTGTGTCTAACTTCTTATTGCTGTTCTTTTTTATTTTCTATTCATACCGTTGTACAAGGGTAGCGTCGATGTACAGACCGTAAACGGTTCTTTCTGTACAGCGACGCTATCGCCTGCAATTTTTTAATTTTAACAGATAATCTTTATTCCTCAGAAATATGCACTTCTTTGTCTGATGCTTTTTCTTCCTCTAAAATCTGTCTGCCATCTGCCGCAAACTCTGCGCCTGATGCAGTCTCTCCATCTGAAGAAAGTTCTTTCTGTGACAAGATCCGCATAAATTCGTCCCCTGTGATTGTTTCTTTCTCATACAAATATTTGGCAAGTTCATGCAATTTCCCCTGATTATCTTTCAACAGCTTTCGCGCCTTCTCATAAGACTGTTTTACCATATCTACAACCATATCGTCAATAGTTGCCGCTGTCTCAGGAGAACAACTTAAACTGCTGTCGCCTCCGAGGTACGGATTTGACTGCGTCTCAAGAGCAACCATTCCAAATCGGCTGCTCATACCATATCTGGTGATCATTGCCCTGGAAAGCTTCGTCGCCTGTTCAATATCATTTGACGCTCCTGTTGTCACTGAGCCGAATACAAGCTCCTCCGCGCATCTTCCTCCTGTCAATGTCGCAATTTTATTTTTAAGTTCTTCTTCAGTCATCAGATTACGTTCCTCTTCTTCTACCTGCATCGTATATCCGAGCGCACCCGAAGTTCTGGGAATGATCGTAATTTTTGTCACCGGAGCCGAATGTGTCTGTAATGCCGCCACCAAAGCATGACCGATCTCATGATATGCGACGATCAGTTTCTCTTTCGTCGAAAGAACACGGTTTTTCTTTTGGTATCCCGCGATCACAACTTCAATACTTTCCTCTAGATCCGACTGCACAACAAATTTTCTGTTTTCACGGACAGCCCGAAGAGCCGCCTCATTCACCATATTTGCCAACTCCGCTCCTGATGCTCCCGAAGCTGCTCTTGCAATCGCATTAAAATCCACATTATCCCCGAGTTTTATTTTTCGTGCATGCACTTTCAGTATTTCTTCACGCCCTTTAAGATCGGGAAGTTCTACAGGGATTCTCCGGTCAAAACGTCCCGGGCGCAAAAGCGCCGGATCCAATGTGTCCGGTCGGTTTGTTGCCGCAAGTATTACAACACCTTTCGACGCATCAAAACCGTCCATTTCTGTAAGGAGCTGATTCAATGTTTGCTCCCGTTCATCATTTCCTGCCATTCCGTGGCTGTCACGTTTCTTGCCGATCGTATCGATCTCATCGATAAATACAATACAAGGGGCTTTCTCATTTGCCTGTTTAAACAGATCACGCACTTTTGAAGCTCCCATGCCGACAAACATTTCTACAAATTCCGAACCCGAAATAGAGAAAAACGGAACTCCCGCTTCCCCTGCAACGGCTTTTGCAAGAAGCGTCTTTCCTGTTCCCGGAGGCCCCACAAGGAGGGCGCCTTTCGGACATACGGCGCCGATTTCCTGATATTTCTGAGGATTATGAAGGAAATCAACAATCTCTGTCAAAAGTTCTTTTGCTTCATCTTCACCTGCCACATCGTTAAACGTAATACCCGTCGTAGACTGCACATATACTTTTGCATTGCTCTTTCCAAACTGCATAAACTGGTTTCCGCCTGCCGCTCCGCCCATCTTTTTCATGAGTTGACGTGACAAAAACTGTCCGAGGAGAATGAAAATGATCATCGGAATCACGATTGATAAGAGCATACTTAAAAACGGACTCATCTGTCGATCCGCAACTCTTCCGAACTTACATCCTGCTTTTTCCAAACGGTTTACAAGATCCGGGTCATCAAACCTCGTAGTTTCATACTGTCTGGAATCTTCACTTTTATCTGTAAAATAAATGCTTTCGCCTTCGAGCTGTACTTTCGATACTTCTTTGTTTTCTACCATCGTAAGGAACGTGCCGTAATCAACTTCCTCAACATTTCCCCCTACAATGGCAGGGAATACAAAGGAGTTAAAAAGGATCAGCACCGCAATCGCTATCAGATAATATACGATCAATGGCTTTCTTGGTTTTTGTACTTGTTTCATAAAAGTCCTCCTTTCTGTATCCCTCTGCTTCTCTTCTGTTAAACCAATCTTTTAAAGAGAGCTTTATTTTTCTTTTTTCTTCAGCGCCAGACGGATTGCTTTCAAAATCTGGATGATCGGAATATTCACTGCCGCAAGGCCGTATACGATCAAAAGCTGCGTCAAATTCAACGTCTGTACTTTAAAAATACTGTGAAGTCCCGGAATCATAACAACCATTGTCACTAATGCCAGACCTACAACAAATGCACCTATCAAATAAATATTATTTAAAAGCTTGCTTGTAAATACAACAGGTCTGTCTGATTTGCAGTTAAATCCATGGAACAATCTTGCAGAGCACAGTGTCGCAAATGCCATTGTACTTCCAAGCAATGCATTACCGCCTTTATATCCGATCAAAAATGCGATCATTGTTGTGATTCCGATTGACAGTCCTTCTGTTCCGATTTTCAGCATAAAATCTTTTGTAAGGATCGACTCGTTCATCGGTCTTGGTTTTTCTTCCATCACTTCTTTAGAGTGAGGTTCAAGTCCGAGTGCTATTGCCGGAAGGCTGTCTGTCAACAAGTTAATAAACAACAAATGCACAGGTGCGAACGGAACCGGAAGACCTGCGATAGAAGCGTAGAGCACAGCGAGAATCGCGCCAAAGTTTCCCGAAAGCAAAAACTGGATGGAGTTTTTAATGTTCCGGTAAATATTTCTTCCGTTTTCTACCGCTTTTACGATCGTTGCAAAGTTATCATCTGTCAATACCATCGCCGCTGCATCTTTCGATACTTCACTTCCGGTGATTCCCATTGCAACACCAATATCCGCCTGTTTCAGCGCCGGCGCATCGTTTACTCCGTCACCTGTCATAGATACAATATTTCCCTTTTCCTGCCATGCACGTACAATACGGATTTTATGTTCCGGAGAAACACGGGCATATACGGAAATTCCCTCTACAAAATCTTTCAATTCTTCATCGGAAAGTTTATCAATCTCCGCACCTTCACATGCTTCAGACTCATCTTCCAAAATACCGATTCTTTTCGCAATCGCCGCAGCCGTCACTTTATGATCTCCCGTGATCATAATCGGACGAATACCCGCCTTCTTACATTCCGCTACAGCAGCTTTGGATTCTTCACGCGGAGGATCCATCATTGCGATCAAGCCGATAAACGTAAGATTATATTCGTCTTCCAAAGTCAATTCCAACTCGTCTGACACTGTTTTATATGCAAAAGCAAGAACACGGAGTCCCTGTCTTGAAAATGCCTGATTTTGTTCTTCGATATTTTTTCTGTCCTGCTCCGTCATCGGACGCACTTCAGAACCGATCTGTATCTGATCCATACGAGTCAGCAACACATCGACCGCACCTTTTACGATCATCGTAGGAACATTTTCAATCGTATGCTTTGTTGACATTAACTTACGATCGCTGTCAAAAGGATTTTCACTCTCACGAGGATATTTCGTTCTTATTTCTTCCGGATCAAGTCCAAGCTTACTTCCAAGATTGATCAAAGCTGTTTCTGTCGGATCTCCGATTTCTACGCCGTCTGTATTTTTAGAATCGTTGCATAACATACTTCCGATCAACAGCCTGCTCTGGGAAGGGTCATTCAAATCTATATCTTCTGCTTTAATGCAAAGCTCATCAACATAATAATCTTCTACTGTCATTTTGTTCTGTGTCAGCGTTCCTGTTTTATCAGAACAAATGATCGATACGCTTCCGAGTCCTTCCACTGCCTGAAGTTTACGCATGATCGCATGTTCTTTCGCCATCTTCTGCGTACCAAAAGAAAGTACGATTGTAACAATAGAACTAAGCGCTTCCGGAATTGCCGCCACTGCAAGGGCTACTGCAAAAAGAAAGGCATCACCGATCTTATCGCCTCGCAAAATATTGATTCCGAATAAAATACCACAGAATACAAGGATCAAGATCGACAACTTTTGACCAAACTGATCCAGATTGATCTGAAGCGGCGTCTTTTTCTCGGAAGTTGTCTTTAACAGACTTGCGATTTTTCCGACTTCTGTCTCCATCCCGATTCCGGTTACAACAAAAGATCCCCTTCCATATGTGACAAAGCTTCCTGAATAAACCATATTCAATCTATCGCCAAGCGGAACCTCTTCTTCATTTATAATATCTACAGACTTTTCTACTCCAAGACTTTCTCCTGTCAAAGCGCTCTCATCAACTTTCAGGCTGGCGCTTTCCAAAAGACGTCCGTCGGCAGGAATGTAATCTCCTGCATCCAACATTACAATATCACCGACTGTTACTTCCGAAGACGGAATCGGGATAACTGTTCCGTTTCTCAGCACTTTTGCTTCCGGACCGGAAAGTTTTTTCAGGCTGGCAAGAGATTGTTCTGCTTTCACAGTCTGAACTGTTCCCAGTATTGCATTCATTGTGATTACGATTAAAATAACCGCCGTACTTTCCACATCTCCCATAAATCCCGATGCAATAGCCGCAATGATCAGGATGATAACAAGAAAGTCCTTGTACTGTTCAAGAAAGATCTGAAGCACCGTCTTTTTCTTGCCCTCCACAAGCTCATTCCGACCGTATTTTTCCTGATGCTCTTTCACCTGCGATTCAGTAAGCGGTTCGGCAGAGCCGTTTAACTGCTTCATCGTATCCTCTCCGGACATTTGATAAAATGTTTTCATCTGTTTTCCTCCTTAAGATTATATGAGTGTGCATTATGCACGGAGCTTTTTCATCCTATAAGAAGTAATATTTCTCATACAATAAAAAAGAGACTCCTATTGCACACTAATTATGTAATGCAATAAAAGTCTCACTGTTTAATCACGATACGGATGCATATGCATCGTACTGACGACATCGCAAACGCTTTTAACAAGCGCCAGTTACTCCCTTTTACTAAACAGTAATATATCTGAAATAAAAGTATGTGTCAACGCCTTTTCTTAAATTAACAGTTTTTTCACAAACTATCGATCAAAGCTTTTACTTTCCTGGCAGCATGTTCTAAACGAATAAAAAATGAAAATATCTTATTTCCTATATTAACATACTCCCTGCGCTGTCATTGCATCTGCAACTTTCTCAAATCCGGCAATGTTGGCTCCTACTACATAGTTACCTTTAAATCCGTATTTTTCAGCTGCATCAGCCATGTTATGGCAGATATTTACCATGATCGACTGCAGTTTCGCATCTACTTCTTCAAATGTCCAGCTTAAGCGCTCGCTGTTCTGGGACATTTCCAGAGCAGATGTTGCGACACCGCCTGCATTTGCTGCTTTTCCCGGTGCGAAGAGGACTCCGTTCTCCTGAAGGTATTCTGTTGCTTCCATCGTAGTCGGCATATTAGCGCCTTCTGCAACTGCCATACATCCGTTTGCAACAAGCATTTCTGCATCTTCAAGATGAAGTTCATTCTGTGTTGCGCATGGAAGAGCGATATCAACTTTCACAGACCATACTCCTTTTCCTTCGTGATATTCGGAATTCGGACGATATTTTTTATACTCTGTCAGTCTTGCACGATTTACTTCTTTAATTTCTTTCAATGCTGCAAGATCAATTCCTTCCGGATCATATACCCATCCTGTAGAATCACTTACTGTCACTACTTTTGCTCCAAGTTCCTGTGCTTTTTCCGTCGCATAAATTGCAACATTACCTGAACCTGAAACTGCAACTGTCTTTCCTGCCAGTTCTTTTCCGTTGATCTTAAGCATCTCCTGTGTCAGGTATAACAGACCATATCCTGTCGCTTCTTTTCTTGCAAGAGAACCGCCGTAACTTAAGCCTTTTCCTGTAAGAACGCCTTCGTAAACGCCGCGGATTCTCTTATATTGACCGAACATATATCCGATCTCTCTTGCGCCTGTTCCGATATCTCCTGCCGGAACGTCTGTATCTGCGCCGATATATTTACAGAGTTCTGTCATAAAACTCTGACAAAATGCCATAACTTCTCTGTCGGATTTGCCCTTTGGATCAAAATCACATCCGCCTTTACCGCCTCCGATCGGAAGTCCTGTAAGGGAATTTTTAAATATCTGTTCAAATCCGAGGAACTTAATGATACCAAGATTTACTGAAGGATGAAGGCGAAGTCCGCCTTTATACGGTCCTATTGCACTGCTGAACTGTACGCGGTATCCTGTATTAACCTGAACCTGTCCGTTGTCATCTACCCACGGAACACGGAACTTAATCTGTCTTTCAGGTTCGACGAGTCTTTCAAGAAGAGCTTCTTTACGGAACTTTTCCTCATTTGCTTCAATTACAACACGAAGAGATTCAAGAACCTCTTTTACTGCCTGATGGAATTCCGGTTCTGCCGGGTTTTTCTTCACAACTAAATCAATTACCTCATCAACGTATGACATCTCAAATTACCTCCTGAATGAATTTACGGATCATATCCGACATAGAATTTTTTCTACTCGTACATTTTAAAAGGAAAATGAAAGATTGTCAACGTAAAATTTCAATTTTTTGCCTTTATTACATATAATATATCCTATTTTGAAAGAAAAACATCTTGTTTTATTCATTTTGGGCGCTATATAATTTAATCAGATTCTTTCTTCCATAACGAAAAACAGGATGCCGTCGGCATCCTGTTTAAGTGCACTTATTAATTATATTTACGTTTTCTAGCAGCTTCAGATTTTTTCTTACGTCTTACGCTTGGTTTTTCATAGTGCTCCCTTTTGCGGATCTCCTGCTGAATACCAGCTTTAGCACAGTTTCTTTTGAATCTGCGTAAAGCGCTATCTAACGTCTCGTTTTCTTTAACGATTACATTTGACATAGTCTCACACCTAACCTCCCCTCCAGCCTTGTATTGTGCATAATACGACTGTTCGGGTATTTTTATTGCACTAATAAAGATTATAACATATTTTTTTCTCCCGTCAACTATTTCCGAGCAAAAACTTCATAAAATCTTATAAAAAATGCATTTTTCTATATTTTTACAAAATAAAACTATTCTTTGATCTGTTCTGCAAGAACTTCTTCCGCTTTTTTCAATGCATCCTGGATTCCTGACGGATTCTTTCCTCCCGCCTGCGCCATATTCGGACGACCACCGCCGCCGCCTCCGACACATCCTGCGATCGCTTTCACAAGATTTCCGGCGTGAGCGCCTTTTTTCATCGCTCCGTCTGTCGCAGTAGCCATCAGACTGACTTTACTATCGCTTCCTGATGCAAGGACGACAACTCCGTCTCCTAATTTTTCTTTCAACTGATCGCCAAGTTCTCTAAGTCCGTTCATGTCAACGCCCTCGATCTGCGCTGCCAAAAGTTTTATTCCTTTTACTTCTTTCACCTGATCCAGTACGTCTCCTGCCGCACTTTGAGCGATCTTACTTTTCAGACTTTCCACTTCGCTGTGTAATGTTTTGTTTTCAGCAATCATATGATGAATCTTATCTGATAAATTGTCAGGCGTTGCTTTTAAAAGCGCTGCCGCATTTTTCAATTTTTCTTCTGTCTGCGCATAATATTTCATCAGCCCTTCTGAAGTCAAAGCCTCAATTCTGCGAACTCCTGCCGCCACACCTGTCTCTGAAACAATTTTCAGAGCCATAATCTCCGATGTGTTATTCACATGAGTTCCGCCGCAAAATTCAATAGAATAATCTCCCATATTCACGACACGGACTATATCACCGTATTTTTCTCCGAACAGAGCCTGCGCTCCTGTCTTTTTTGCCTCTTCGATCGGCATATTTTTAATATCTACATCGTATGCTTTTGCAATACTTTCATTGACAAGTTTCTCAACCTGTGTGATCTCATCTTCTGTCATCGCCGAAAAATGTGTAAAATCAAAGCGAAGTCTGTCTTCATTTACGCTTGATCCTGCCTGTTCTACATGACTTCCCAACACTGTACGAAGTGCTTTTTGAAGAAGATGAGTTGCGCTATGATTCCTTGCTGAAAGAGCACGCTTTTTCGCATCCACTTCCAGCACTACTTTATCTCCGGATCTGATCATTCCCTTTGTCATAACTCCGACATGACCGACTTTTCCGCCGAGCAATTTCACTGTATCTTCTACTTTAAATTCACCTTCTGCAGTACGGATATATCCTGTATCCGCCTCCTGACCTCCGCTTGTCGCATAAAACGGGGTCTCCTGAACAAAGACCGTACCGTGCTCTCCTTCAGATAATGCGTCCGCAATCTCCGTTTCCGTTGTAAGAACAGTCACGTCTGATTCCCATGTAAGATGTTCATATCCGACAAATTCACTTGTCACATTCGGATCGATAGACTCATATACTGTTACATCAGCTCCCATATAATTCGTCACTTCACGGGCGTCACGGGCTTTTTTTCTCTGAACTTCCATGGAGGCTTTAAATCCATCTTCATCCACACAGAGTCCTTTTTCTTCCAAAATTTCTTTTGTCAGATCGAGAGGGAATCCATATGTGTCATACAGGCGGAAAGCATCTTCGCCGTTTAATATCTTTTCTTCTTTTTTCTCCATATCAGAGATCATCTCTGCCAAAATTCCAAGTCCCTGATCTATTGTTTTATTGAACTGCTCTTCCTCTTTGGAAATCACGTTCAAAATAAATTCTTTCTTCTCCTCCAGCTCCGGATACCCGTCTTTTGATCCCGCAATGACAGTTTCTGCAAGCTCCGGCAGGAATCCTTTGTGAATGCCGAGAAGTCTTCCATGACGGCAGGCTCTTCTAAGCAGACGGCGAAGAACATAACCGCGGCCTTCATTAGACGGCATAATTCCATCTGAGATCATAAAAGTCACAGAACGGACATGATCTGTAATGACGCGGATCGAGACATCATTGTTGTACTCTTCCCCGTATTCTTTTTCCGCAAGGCGGCATACGTGATCACGAAGCGCTTTAATCGTATCAACATCAAAAATAGAATCTACATCCTGCACAACAGACGCCAGACGTTCCAATCCCATTCCCGTATCAATATTCTTCTGCTCCAGCTCACTGTAATTGCCGTTTCCGTCATTGTCAAACTGTGTAAATACATTATTCCAAATTTCCATGTAACGGTCGCACTCGCAGCCTACTGTACAATCAGGACTTCCACAGCCGTATTTTTCTCCCCTGTCATAATACACTTCTGAACAGGGTCCGCACGGACCGGAACCATGCTCCCAGAAATTATCTTCTTTTCCGAATTTAAAGATACGTTCTGCCGGAATCCCCATCTTCTTATTCCATATTTCAAATGCTTCCGCATCGTCCTCATATACGGACGGGTACAGTCTATTCGGGTCAAGGCCGACTACTTCTGTCAGAAATTCCCATGTCCACTGAATCGCTTCTTCTTTAAAGTAATCTCCAAACGAAAAATTTCCGAGCATTTCAAAAAATGTACCGTGACGCGCTGTCTTTCCGACATTTTCAATATCTCCCGTACGGATACATTTCTGGCAGGTAGTCACTCGCTTTCTCGGCGGAATCTCCTGTCCTGTAAAATATGGTTTTAACGGCGCCATACCCGAATTGATAAGCAGAAGGCTCTTATCATTGTGCGGCACCAATGAAAAACTCTTCATCGCAAGATGTCCTTTACTCTCAAAGAACTCTAAAAACATTTTTCTAAGTTCATTTACTCCATATGCCTTCATTGCATTTTCCTCCTCTTTCGCTCCAAAAGCCTGTTTTATAATATATCATAGAGGGTTATATTTGTAAAGCGGACGCCAAAAAAAGGCGCCCGCTTACTTATCTTATCCCATATTTTATCTGCAATTTTCCGTTTACGGCATTTTCGCTTTCTTTTCTTGCAGTCCGGCTGTCAAATTTGTATTTATTTTAATCAAGTTCGATCTCTTCTAATTCTTTCGGCGGAATTGACTTACTTGAGTTTTTCACGAAAGCCGCAAGATCTTTCTTCGCCTTCGGAAGAGGAATATTCGTTCCCGCTCCGGCAATACATCCTCCCGGACATCCCATTCCTTCGATCAGACAACCGTTCATCTTGCCTGCCTTTGCCAGAGTTAATATCTTTTTACATTCCTTCAATCCTTCTGCGTGCTCAATATTCACCTGTACATCAGGATAATATTCGTTAATACATTTTTCTATTGCCTCGGCAACTCCGCCTGCACATCCGTATCCCCTGCCAGCTCCGGTTGCATCATGGAAGGAAGACTCTGCTTCATACTCTGTCAGATCGATCTCTTTTGCATCAAACATTGCCTGCAATTCCTCAAAAGTAACAACAAAATCAACGTCACTTCGCACGCTTCTTCTTGACGCTTCCAGTTTCTTCGCGGCACATGGTCCGATAAAGACTACTTTTGCTTCAGGGTGTTTCTGCTTAATTGTCCTTGCCGTCGCCACCATAGGAGTAAGTTCCTGGGAGATCTGGTCGATCAGATCCGGGAAAAATTTTTTTGCCATGACAGACCATGAAGGACAACAGGATGTCAAAAGAAACGGCAGTTCACCCGTCACAACTTTATCCACATAGTGATGCGCCTCTGCAATCGCGCCGATGTCTGCTCCAAGCGCAACTTCATACACTTCCGAAAATCCGAGTTCACGAAGAGCGGCTTTAATATTTCTCGGTGTAATATTATCACCGAACTGTCCTACAAATGCCGGAGCGATCTCCGCAATTACATTTTCACCTTCTGATAACGCCCGTGCAAGCTGGAATATCTGAGACTTATCCGAAATCGCGCCAAACGGACAACTTACCATACACATACCGCATGAAACACATTTTTCATTATCAATATATGCTCTTCCCATTTTGTCGGATTTAATCGCATTCACACCGCAGGCTTTCTGACATGGACGCTCCTTTTTCGCGATCGCATCGTACGGACAGACTGATTTGCATTTTCCGCATTTGATACATTTTTCCTGATCGATATACGACCGCCCGTTCACCATGGAAATAGCGTCTTTCGGACAGACTTCCTGACACGGGTGCGCAAGACAGCCTTTACAGATATTACTTACCTCGTATTTATTCTCTTCGCAGCTTTCACATGCGGACGGAATAACCTGCATCAGCGGAGGCTCATAATATTTTTCAGAGATATTGCTTGCTTCCACGCCCGCAGTTAAATGAACCGGCTTATTTTCCGGACGCAGGGAAAGTCCCATCGCCAAACGCAGCCGTTCCCTTACGATCGCCCGTGCGCGGTAAACGCTTTCTCTGTATTTCTCTGAATCTTCATTTACGATCGCATACGGAATGGCTTCCATATCCGCAAGAAGCGTATCCTCATCTGCCTTAAATCCAAGCTGCGCCACTTCCTTAAACACTCTTCTCCGGATTGCCCGTACCGGAGTATGTAATCCTCTCATCATCTGCACTTACCTCCTGATATACTAAATTGAAACGACGAGCACATCTGTTCCTATTTCTTTAAATATATCTGTTTACAAAATCATTGTCAACAACCGAATATTCTTTCTCTGACAAGTATTTATTCTTTTTTATCGGCACTTTTTTGCAGCGCATCTTTAAAAATCTTTTCGGCGTAATGTACGGACTGCATCGCATCTTTCCCATAAAAATCCGCACCGATCATATCTGCATACTCTTGGTTGAGCACAGCTCCCCCGACCATCACTTTACAGTCCGGTTTCTTTTCCCGAAGCATCTTTATCGTCTCTTCCATACTGACTACCGTTGTTGTCATAAGAGCGCTTAATCCGACAAGCGGAACTTGCTTTTCACATGCCGTTTCTACAATTTTTTCAGGCGATACGTCTTTTCCAAGATCGATCACATCAAAACTGTAATTTTCTAAAAGCACTTTCACGATATTTTTTCCGATATCATGAATATCTCCTTTCACGGTCGCCAAAATGACTCGTCCCTTTTTTTCTCTGATCTCACCGCTTTTTTCCATCTTTTCCTTCAGAACAGAAAATGCGGATTTTGCAGCTTCCGCACTCATCAGAAGCTGAGGCAGAAAAACAGTTCCTTTTTCAAAGCCGTCGCCGACATGATTTAATGCAGGAATCAATTCTTCGTTGATAATATCGAGCGGAGCTTCTGTCGCAATCATATCTGTTGTAATTTTCCCCGCGTCATCCCGCAGCCCTTTTTCGATTGCCTCTTGAAGCGTCATTTTTGAGCTGCTTTTTCTGCTTCTGTCATTTTCCCCCTTTAATTTCGTTTCGGAAAGTTCAGATGTTTTCATTATATTTGTGCTCACTACCGAATTGGCATATTTTTGAATATATTGTTCACAATTATTATCCAGATTCATAAGAGCATGGTATGCATACCACGATTTCATCATGTCTTCCGATGATGGATTTATAATTCCGGCACTCAGACCGTTTAGCATTGCCATTGTATAAAAGGCTGCGTTTACGATCGGGCGGCATGGAAGTCCAAAGGATATATTAGAAACTCCGAGAACTGTATTGACTCCGATCTCATCTCGAAGTCTGCGAAGCGTCTCCAATGTCACTTTTGCTCCTTCCGGCTCAGAACTGATCGTCATTGCGAGTGCGTCGATTACGATATCTTTCTTTTTAATCCCGAATTTTTCAGCTGTTTTTATGATTTTTTCCGCAATCCTCACACGGCCGTCCGCATCCGCCGGAATTCCGTCTTCATCCAAAGTCAGACCGATAACAACTCCGCCGTATTTTTTTACAAGAGGAAACACTTTTTCCATTGACTCTTTCTTTCCGCTTACGGAATTAACCATTGCCTTTCCGTTGTAAATACGAAGCGCTTTTTCCATCGCTTTTTCATCAACCGTATCTATCTGCAGCGGAATATTAACGACGCTTTGCAGTTCCTGAACTACCTCTTCCATAAGCGCCGGCTCGTCAATATCCGGCAGTCCGACATTCACATCAAGAATGTGAGCTCCCTGATCCTGCTGTGTAATCCCTTCTCTTAAAATATAGTCAAGATCGTGTTCTTTCAGCGCTTGTTTAAACCGTTTTTTACCGGTGGGATTTATCCGCTCTCCGATAATTTTTGAACCCTCACCCAAAATAACGCTTTGCCCGTAAGAGGAAACAACCGTAAACTCTTTTTCTGTCACCGGAACAAGTTCTGCGTTTTCACATCTTTTACGCATGGCACGGATATGTTCCGGCGTCGTTCCACAGCAGCCTCCGATCACACATGCCCCCATCCGGACGATTTGCTCCATATATGCCGCAAATTCATCTTCTGTCACATCATAATATGTTTTCCCGTCTCTCTGTTTCGGAAGTCCTGCATTTGGCTTTACAATAATCGGAACAGACGAATATTTGATCAGTTCTTCCAACACCGGAAGCATCTCTTTTGGTCCCATTGCGCAGTTTATCCCGAGAGCATCGACGCCTAAACCTTCTAAAAGCGCAACAACAGATGAAACATCCGCTCCTGTCAAAAGTTTTTTCCTCTCGTCAAATATTACGGTAGCAAATACCGGAAGAGACGTGTTTTCTTTCGCCGCTAAAACAGCTGCTTTTAATTCGTATGTATCGCTCATTGTCTCTATATGGATTAAATCTGCTCCCGCCTGCTCTCCTAAGATCACTACTTCCTTAAAAGCTTCATATGCCGTCTCAAATTCCAGATCTCCCATAGGTTTCAGCAATTTCCCCGTAGGTCCGACATCAAGAGCCGTATAGATTTTACGCTCGTCTCCTGTTTGTAAGAGCGCCTCCCGCTCTGCTTTTTTCACATGGCTGACCGCCGCCTTTATAATCTCTTCTAAAGAGCAGGAATCATCATGAAACTTCAGCGCATTTGCACCAAATGTATTCGTCAAAATGATATCGCTTCCGGCTTCTATATATTGCCTGTGTATCTTGTATATTTCTTCCGAATGTGTCAGATTCCACGTCTCCGGTAATTCTCCCGGCGCGAGCCCTTTTTCCTGAAGCAGAGTTCCCATTCCCCCATCAAAAAAGAGGAGGTCTTTTCCAAGTCGTTGTCTGATCATCTCTTTCTCCTTTTTTTCGTCGTTTTCCTTCTCTACATATTTGTCTCATACATCTAACTGTCAGCGTCTGTAAATACACTCTTTCTTATCGCAGACTTCGCAGCCTGCAATCGGGCATCTCTCTTTTATTCGACTTGCCCCGATCACTGCGGTAACAGATTTCGTCGGTGTCATCATAAAACTTTCCGTCATCGTAAGTCCGATTGCCTTTGCACAATCCAGCATCTGCATAAATGATTTCTGAAAACCGATATCAAAATCGCCGTATCCCGGACTGAACCTCGGGCGCAGATAAAGACCTTCCTTTTCAAGTTCCTCGCCGATTTCAAATTGTTTCTCATCACAAAATTCTTCCAGCATTGCCGCTGCACATGCCTGAAGCACAACAGCGTTTGCCATATCTGTCAGAGATGTTCTTGCTATCAGACGATCCACTCCTGTCCCTAATGTCGCACCGAACAAAACAGCCTTTTCACAGTGATTTAAGTTTCTTGCAAGGCTTTTGCTGCTAATCTGTAATGTTCCGATCGCAACTTTTTCTTCATCTATCCGATTCATTTCAAAAATACGAAACACCGAGCGAAGCGCCGATACTTTTTCCAGCTCCAAAAAACCTTTTTCAACAAGACGGCTTGTTGCCTCATCTACCGGATTTTTCCCATACCCCAAATAGCGGACAGCTTCCTGAAAACATTTTTCCATTCTATCACCTACGCCTTTATAATCTCCGACAAATTGTTCATAATTGCAGCTGCAACATGCGGTTTATTCATTGTATAAATATGAATATTGTTCACACCGTTAGAAAGAAGATCAATGATCTGATCGGTCGCATATGCGATTCCCGCCTGTTCCATCGCCGCCGCCGAGCTGCCGAACCGATCAAGGAGAGCTAAAAATCTTCTCGGAAACACTGTCCCTGACAATTCCTGACTTCTTTTCATCTGTTTCTCACTCGTCATCGGCATAATTCCCGGGAGTACCGGAACATTGATCCCTGCTTCCCTGATCCTGTATAAAAAATTATAATGGATATCGTTATCAAAAAACATCTGTGTCGTAAGAAAATCAACGCCGCTATCTACTTTTTGTTTTAAATACCTGATATCTTCTGCCTTATGTTCGTTTTCTACATGACCTTCCGGATAACATGCAGCTCCGATACAAAAATCGCCATGCTTACGAATCTCCTCTATCAACTCATATGCATATCTAAAACGATTTCCGTTCGGGAACGGCATCCCTTCCGGGATATCTCCCCGAAGCGCAAGAATGTTTTCAATCCCGTTTTCTTTCAGATTTTCAATCACATCTCTTACTTCCTCTATCGTTGAAGAAGCACATGTCAAGTGTGCAAGACTAACCACTCCGAGATCATCCTTTATATGAGATGCGATCTTTGCCGTATTCTTACTCGTACCGCCGCCCGCACCATATGTCACGCTGATAAACGCCGGATTTAACTTCGCCATAGCATCAGTTGCCGCGATCACTTTTTCAAATCCCGCATCGGTCTTCGGCGGAAACACTTCAAATGAAATATGTATTTTGTCTTCTTTTAATCTGTCTATAATTTTCATCTTTACTCTCCTGACTGTTTTTCTCTGTCGTACGGCTAAGTATTAGAAATCCATTTCCTTCGACATTTTTTAGGTAAAATTATCCTCTAAAACGCTTTTTCTGTCAAGTATTGTTTCTTCAAACGACCGAAAATACCAAAAGCACATTTTGGATTTGCAAACGAGTGGCAAGAACTTAGATAAATTTAACCCCCTGTTCGGCGCTGCTGCAAAAAAACACAAGACGAAACGAATGTCCGTCTTGTGTTTTTATATGTACCTCTTACTATGTCTTATTCCCCGATCAAGCTCTTGTATAATTCCTGATATTGTCCGGCAGAATTCTTCCATGAAAAATCTTTGCTCATCGCACGTTCTACGATCTTATTCCAGTCACGTTTTCTGTCATAATAAATTCTTTCCGCATAACGAACTGTATTAAGCATCTCATGTGCATTATAATTAGTAAAGCTAAATCCTGTTCCTGTCTTGTCAAATTCATTATACGCTTCAACCGTATCTCTAAGTCCGCCTGTCTCACGCACAATCGGAATCGTTCCATAACGCAGGCTCATCAGCTGACTTAATCCGCACGGTTCAAACAGTGATGGCATAAGAAATGCATCGCAGGAAGCATAAATCTTATGTGAAAGTTCATCCGAATAAAAGATGTTTGCGGATACTTTTCCGGAGTACTTCCATGCAAAATGACGGAACATATTCTCATATTTCACATCACCTGTTCCAAGCACAACGATCTGAACCGCATCCTGACAAAGTTCATCCATAACGTAATCGACAAGATCAAATCCTTTTTGATCTGTAAGCCGTGAGATCATTCCGATCATCATCGTTTTTGTATCTTTCTCTAAACCGAGTTCTTCCTGCAGCGCTTTCTTATTAAGAACTTTATTCTTCCTGAAATCTTCAACCGAAAAGGTTTTTGCAATTCTAGGATCTGAAGCCGGATCCCAGTCTGTATAATCCAAGCCGTTGACAATACCGCAAAGATCATTTGCCCTTGCCGACATTAATCCGTCAAGACCTTCACCGTAAAACGGTGTTTTGATCTCTTCTGCATAACTGTTACTTACCGTTGTCACTTTATCGGCATATACGATACCGCCTTTAAGCAAGTTTGCATCTTTATATGCCTCCATCTTATCCGGAACGAAATAGTATTCCGGAAGTCCGGTAATTTCGCGAACAGATTTCGTATCCCATACCCCCTGGAATTTCAGATTGTGGATTGTCATCACAGTTTTAATTCCGCGATAGTATTCTCCCAGATATCTGAAATTATCAAGATAAACCGGTATCAGTCCCGTCTGCCAGTCATGACAATGAATCAGTTCCGGACGAAATCCGATCACCGGAAGTATGCTCAGCACTGCTTTTGAAAAGAAGGCAAACTTTTCTATATTCCACTTCGGATCCCCATCATACGGAGCAAATCCACTGAAATAATATTCATTATCGATAAAATAGAAAATAATACCGTTCAATTCAATCTTCAGTACTCCGACATACCTGTCCTGACCTGCAATGTCCATATAAAAATGGGCAACATACTCTAACTTCTCTTTCCACTCCTGTTTCATGCACATGTAATTCGGAATAACAACACGAACATCATATTTTTCTTTGTCGAAATCTTTCGGAAGCGAACCGACAACATCTGCCAGACCTCCGGTTTTGATAAACGGTACACACTCCGATGCAGCAAACAAAATATTTTTCATATCCTGATCCTCCCATTCTTCACATAAATTCCCGGAAAGAATTCTGTTAATTGTTATTATACCCTATTCTCTGCGCAATGAAAAGGACTTTCCTAGTTTTTATGCCTGTATTCAAGCTGAATTGTATCGGCAATCAGCGCAATAAACTCTGAATTGGTCGGTTTCCCCTTTCCTGTACTCACAGTATATCCAAAAAGCTCATCAAGCGTATCCAATTTTCCGCGGCTCCATGCCACCTCGATCGCATGTCGAATTGCCCGTTCGACGCGGCTTGACGTTGTCCGGTATTTTTTTGCAACTGTAGGATACAATATTTTTGTAATTGCATTCAACACATCCATGTCGTTTACTGCCATCATGATCGCATCCCGCAGATAATGATACCCTTTGATATGCGCCGGTATTCCAATCTCATGAAGCATATTCGTCACTCTGCTTTCCAGATTTTCCCGTCTTGATGAAACTTCCTGTATACTCTCTTCATTTTTCTTTTCAAAAACCGCCGGCTTTTTTCGGATCGATTTGATCCGATCCAATAAAATCGTATGATTAAACGGTTTCATAATATAGTAATTTGCACCTTTATTAAATGCATCTTCTGTAATTTTTTCCTGTCCGACAGCAGTAAGCACTATAAAATACGGTCTTTTGTCGACAAACTCCTGCTTGTTTACTTGCTCCATTACTGTCAATCCATCCATTTTCGGCATGATCAGATCAAGCAGGACAACATCCGGCTGTCTGTCCTTTATGATCTGACACATCTCTTCTCCATTTTTCGCTTTTCCGACGAGATCCAGTTCCTTGTCCGTTTGTATGATGTCGTCAAGCATATCTAGAATTCTCTGGTTGTCGTCAGCGATCGCCACACTCAAATGCTCCATTCTCGTCTCTCCTTTAGTTTTGAGACCATCCCTTTAAAACGCCACTCGCTTATTATATCTATGCCATTTTGCATAATCAAGCGAATCTTGTAGTAACAATTCGACATTTATCCACACATTTCCGGTAAATTCACCTGTTTTAACATATTTTCTATGAATATTCCGTAACCTTTTGTCGAGTCTTGTACGAAAACGTGGGTTACTGCTCCGATCAATTTCCCGTTTTGTATGATCGGACTTCCGCTCATCCCCTGAATAATCCCTCCTGTTTTTTCAAGAAGTTCTTCGTCCGTCACCTTAATCACAAGTCCTTTATTGATCTCCTGAGACATCATGTCGACTTGAGTCACTTCAATATCAAATTCTCTAACTTCATTATCTACAAAACATCGGATTGTAGCAGGTCCTGTTATAATTTCTTCTTTTTTTGCAGTCCTGATTGCCGTCTGTTCTGTGAAAAGTTCATCAATTTTGTCGATTTTCCCATAAATCCCAGCCTCTGTATTTTTATCGATTGTACCGAGAATATTATAATTGTTATAAATGATCATACCCTCCATACTTCCCGGAGATCCGCTCTGTCCTTTTGTGATATCTCTGATACTCGTGCGGTATACATTTCCTTCCGCAATCGACATAAGAACACTTGTATCCACGTCATGAATCCCATGCCCAAGCGCGCCAAACCGACTTTGATCCGTTAAAAAAGTAACTGTTCCCAAGCCTTGTACATTATCGCGAACCCATATACCAAGCCGATATTCTCCCGTTTCATATTCAACCGGCTTTATTTTCAAATCTATCGTCTCCCCATTTCGTCTGACCGTCAACACCACGAACGTTCCGGTTAGATTTCCGACAGCCTCCAAAAGCTCTTTTTTTCCCGTAATTTCACAATGATCTACTGCCATAATATAATCGCCTGCTTTAACAATTCCTTTTGCTGGTTCATGCTCCTTTCCATCCGCTCCGGCAATCTGCTCTGTATTAAGAACCATCACTCCGTCCGTTTCCATATAAATACCAATCGGCATTCCTCCGACAAGCACCGTATCATTATTCATCGCTTCTATTCCCGCATCTGTCGAAACCGGTTTCTTTCCACGAATCATTTGATACTGCAAAATACCCATAGCCGCAAAGAAGAAGGAGAGGAATAGACAGAATACAGCGGTCACATACTTTTGTTTTTTCAACATATCCACACCCTTTCTCTGATATCTCGATAATTTTTTATCCGCATCCGCTCCTTCTTTCCTATATAAAAAGAAACGGATACTTCTCTGTATCCGTTTCTAGTATATGTGGTTTCTTCTTTTTCCACACTAGTATTATATTTCACTCTTTGCCATTTCTTTCATTTCACGGGCACTTTCCATAATACTGGATGTAATCTTATCTCCACCCAGAATACGCGCCAGTTCTTTTACCGAATCTTCTTCGTTCAATAGACGAATCCTTGTTTTTACGCTTTCGTTTTCCGCAGATTTTTCAATCAGAAAATGACTGTCTGCCACTGCTGCTATCTGTGAAAGATGAGTAATGCAAATCACCTGCCTGCTTTTACCTATCAGCTTTAGTTTTTCTCCGACTTTTGCTGCCGTAACTCCCGATATTCCGGCATCAATCTCGTCAAAAATCAAAGTCGGCGTATCTTCCGCATCTGCCAGAACCGTTTTTATCGCAAGCATAATACGGGAAAGTTCTCCGCCTGATGCAATATTCTCAAGCGGCTTTACAGGCTCGCCGGGATTAAGCGCAAGATAAAATTCCGCTTCGTCTTTTCCGTTCGCGCTAAACTGTCCTGCATCTTTTAAATGTATCTCAAACCTTGTATCGAGAAAATTTAATTCCTTCAGATGAATACAGATTTCGTCAGCAAAAACTGTTTTATATCGATTTCTTACATCATGAAGTTTTTTCGTTACACGTTCTACTTTTTTTAACGCTTTTTCTTTCTCTTCTTCAATTTGTTTTATATATGCATCATAATCATTAAGCTGTTCTATTCTATGGCGTTTTGATTCGCAATATGCAAGGACATCACTTACAGAACTTCCATATTTTGCTTTTAAATGATTGATCAGATTCAACCGTTCCTCTGTCTCTTTGAACTCTTCTTCTGAAAATTCAAATTTTGAGGCATATTCGGACAGTTCTCTGTTAAAATCATTCAGAAGGCTGTCCACATCCATAAGCAGAGCGCACAGACGGTCTCCCTCTTCATCAAATTCCGCCGCCTCCCGAAACGCACGTATCGCCCGAGTAAGACAATCACCTGCATTTGCCGAACTGTCCTCGCATGTATAGCGATAAGTCTGCGCAACTGCATCCGTGATTTTTCTGCTCTCCGTCATCCTTCGGTATGTTTCCTCTAATTCTTCATCCTCATTTTCCCGAAGAGCAGCCTCTTCGATCTCGTGTACTTCAAATTCATAAAGAGAAAGTTCTCTTCGCCTTTCTTCATCATTTAAAGAAGTTTCTTCCTCCTTTTTACAGATCGCCCGATATTCTTTATAACATTTTGACATTTCTGATTTGATCGGAGCAATCTCTTTTCTCCCAAAAAGATCCAGAAGCACCAAATGATTCTTCCTTTGAAGTAAGGTTTTATTATCATGCTGACCATGAATGTCAATCAAAAGCTCTGCCGCTTCTTTCAACTTTCCTGTATTCACTGTCTCTCCATTAATGCGGCTTATGCTTCTGCTTCCTGTAAACTTTCTTGTTAAAGTAACCATACCGTCATCCGGAATAATATCCATCTCTTCCAGTTTTTGTCTGATCTGTCCGTCGTCAACCGAAAAAGTCAGCTCTACCAGACCATTTTCCGCCCCGTTTCTCAAAAGATCAGAACTATACTTTCCTCCAAGAGCCAGTCCGACAGAGCCGAGCAAGATAGACTTTCCCGCCCCGGTTTCTCCTGTCAATATATTCAATCCTTGTCCGAAATCTACTTCTGTCTCATCGATCAAAGCAATATTTTTCACATGTAGATTTTGTAGCATACCATTCACCTATACTTCTCTTGAAACGATCTTTCTTATCTTATCCATTACGGCCGCTGTATCTTCTACAGTTCTGATTGCACACATGATCGTATCGTCTCCTGCAATACAGCCTACGACCTCATGCCATTTCATTGCGTCTACAGCGGCAGCCACAGCCATTGCCATACCGGAAACAGTCTTGATCACTAGAATATTCTGCGCCATATCCATCGCCACATACCCATCTTTTAAGACACGTATATATTTTTCACTCATTCCGGGTTCTTCGATCCTGTGAAGAATATATTTCTGATGTCCGCTTCCTGTAGATACTTTTGACAACTTCAGATCACGTATATCTCTCGACACAGTAGCCTGCGTCACTTTAAACCCCGCATTATTCAGATATTCTGCCAGTTCTTCCTGTGTTTCAATATCATACTGACTGATAAGTTCAATAATTTTTGCATGACGGCTGACTTTCATATGTTCAATTTCCTTTCATTTTTTTACGCATTGTTTTCATAAAGCTTTCTTTGCTTAATTTGATCAGTTTTGCCGTATGAGACGACCGCTTAATACAAACTCTTTCTCCCGTGACAAGAGTTGTCTGTTCTGCACCGTCAAAGCAAAGAGAAACCTGTTCCTGCCTTCCATAACGTCCTTCGCACACTTCTACCTCAATCAAATCATCGGCTGACAGAACAATACTGCTTGTATTAAGCGCGTGTGAACAAATCGGAGTGATCACGATCATCTGTGCTGTCGGTTCAACGATCGGGCCTCCCGCCGACAGATTATAACCTGTACTTCCGGTTGGAGTCGATATGATCACTCCATCTGCGTGATAAGTATTCAGAAGCGCCCCGTTGACATAAATATGAAAACTTACGATACGAACCTTTCCTTCTCTTGCAATGACAATATCGTTCATCGCCATATCTTTCCGAGAATTACGAAAGCTTCCTTCCAGCATCATCCGTTCTTCAATAACCGGAGTCTCTGAAAACAAATGATCCAATGCACTTTCAAAATCTTCCAGATCCACATCTGTAAGATATCCGAGCGTTCCAAGATTGATCCCAAGCAGCGGAAGGCTTCGCTCTCCAAGATCTCTGACCGCACGGATTAAAGTTCCGTCACCACCTAGTACCAATCCGCATTCTGCTTCCTTAGGAACAGTTCCCGGAATAATATGGCCCTCACTGTCTTTTTCCGACAAAAAACATTTTTTACCGGAAGATTGAATATATTGTTCAATCTGACTCGTGATCGCATAATCTTTATCTTTTAATTTATTTGTAATAATATAAAAGCAATCCATTTTAGTCCTCTTGTTTTTACAAAATACTGCATCGCATACATTACTTAAGCGTGCTGCTTTGCCAGCGTCTCAAATGCTCTGTCTGAAACAATAACAGGATCAAGTCCGCCGAGATTTTCACCGGCCTCATTTTCACTCTTTTTTAAATGAATCAAATACTCTATATTTCCTTCCGGTCCTTTGATCGGAGAAAAATCAAGAGCACACAGATCGAAACCGATCGACATAGCATAATCCATAATTTTCTGAATCACTTCCCGGTGTGTGCTCTTTTCTCTTACGACACCTTTTTTTCCTACTTTTTCCCGTCCTGCCTCAAACTGCGGTTTAATAAGAGCTACGATCTCACCGTCTTTTGCCAAATAATTACGAATCGGCTCCAATACTTTCGTAAGCGAAATAAATGAGACATCAATAGAAGAAAAATCAATTTCTTCTCCCAAATCTTCAGGTGTCACATATCGAATATTCGTCTTTTCCATGCAGATAACTCTCGGGTCGTTTCTCAGTTTCCAATCAAGCTGTCCTCGTCCCACATCGATCGCAAACACCTTTTTTGCACCGTTTTGAAGCATGCAATCTGTAAAACCGCCCGTTGAAGAACCGACATCCGTACAGACTTTATCTTTTACGCTGACATCAAAATTTGCGATCGCTTTTTCTAATTTCAAGCCGCCTCTGCTTACATACGGAAGTGTATGCCCCCGAACTTCGATACTGACTTCTTCCGGGAACGTGCTTCCCGCTTTATCTTCTCTTTGTCCCTCCACAAAAACATTTCCGGACATAATGATCGCTTTTGCCTTTTCCCTTGACTCCGCCAGATTTCTTTTTACAAGTAATACATCCAAGCGTTCTTTCATATTTTTTTCCTTTCAGTTACACATATTCATCAATTATCTGCTTTACGATCGTATCTTTATCAAGACCTACTTCCCTGCGGAGCAGATCTACATTTCCATGTTCTACATAGTCATCGGCTATCCCGAAATTTTTCACGCGTACATTAATACCTGCTCCTGAAATATAATCAAGAACCTGTTCCCCGAATCCGCCTGTCAGCATGTTTTCTTCAATCGTTACATACAGATCGTGATTCTCCGCTAATCTTTCCAGCAATTCTGTATCAAGAGGTTTTACAAACCTTGCATTTACAAGAGAACAGCAATATCCTTTTTCTTTCAGGCCTTTTCTCACCTGATCTGCAAGTTCTGCCATATGACCTACAAATATGATCACAATCTTTTCTTCTTCATACAGCAGTTCACTTTTCCCGTAACAGATCGGACTGCGGAATTGTTTCATTCCTTCATATGCCTCGCCTCTTGGATACCGCACTGCGATCGGATATGGAAAATCTGCCGCAAACCGTATCATATCTGCCATTTCCCATCTGTTTTTCGGAGAAATGATCGTCATATTCGGGATCATTGATAAAAATGACAAATCAAACACCCCCTGATGTGTTTCACCGTCACTTCCGACAAGTCCTGCCCTGTCTACCGCGATCACAACCGGAAGATTTTGCAGACAGACATCATGAAGCGTCTGGTCATACGCTCTTTGCAAAAACGAAGAATATACTGCAAATATCGGTTTCATTCCCCCCGCCGCAAGACCTGCCGCAAATGTCATCGCATGTTCTTCCGCGATCCCCACATCAAAAAAACGATTTGGGAAATGCTTTGCAAACGGAGTAAGACCTGTTCCGTCCGCCATCGCAGCCGTAATCGCAACGATACGCTCGTCTTTTTTTGCAATATCAAGCAGCACTTTAGAAAATACTTCCGTATAAGTATCCGCCCCTTTTGATTCTTTCGCATCTCCGGTCTCAAGATGGAACGGACCTGTCCCATGAAATTTTGCCGGATTTTCCTCTGCCGGAAGATACCCTTTTCCTTTTTTCGTAAGTACATGTACTAAAACGGCATGATCCACCCTTTTTGCCTCATTGAACACACGCACCATCTCTTTAACATCATGTCCGTCCACAGGTCCTAAATATGTAATATCCATATCTTCAAAAAACATTCCCGGAACAAATAACTGTTTAATCCCACTTTTTGTCTTTTTCAGCCTGCTGACGATCCGATCGCCTGTCCCCGGTATTTTTTTTAAAGTATCTTCAACACCCTTTTTCAGATCAGTATACGCCTGTGCTGTCCGCAGGCATCCCAAATATTTCGATACTCCGCCGACATTTTCAGAAATTGACATATTATTATCATTCAGCACGATAATAAAATTACTTTTCAAACGGGAAGCATTATTCAATGCCTCAAATGCCATTCCCCCGGTCATTGCTCCGTCTCCGATCACTGAAACGACATTGTATTTTTCCCCTTTCAGTTCTCTTGCCGCAACATACCCCAGACCTGCCGAAATAGATGTAGAACTATGCCCTGTATCAAAAGCATCACATTCACTTTCTTTTCGTTTCGGAAATCCACTCATGCCGCCATATTTACGCAGATCGTCAAAACCATCTTTTCTTCCTGTAAGAAGTTTATGCGTATAAGATTGATGACCTACATCCCAGATCAATTTATCCTGCGGAAAATCCAGTGTAAGATGAAGCGCCATCGTCAATTCTACAACACCCAGATTTGAAGCCAGATGTCCTCCTGTACAACTGATCTTATCAAGAAGAAATCCCCGGATCTCTTCTGCAAGTTCTTTTAGCTGTGTATGATCAAGTTTTTTTATATCGTTCTCTTTCTGGATCATTTCAATTATCATGATTGATCCTCCTAGTTCTATTTTTCTCTGTATACAAGTCTTCGGAGCAGTTCCTCCATAAATCCGCACTCTTTTCCGATAGAACGAAGTTCTTCTACCGCCTCTTCCGTCAGACGAGCAGCCTCTTCTTTTGCCTTTTCAAGCCCCTTCCAAGTAACGTAAGTCGTTTTTTCGTTTTTTTCATCGCTGTGCACCGGCTTTCCGAGTATTTCTGTCGTACTCGTCACATCAAGAATATCGTCTTGTATTTGGAATGCCAGTCCTATTTTCCCGGCGATTTCTTCCATTTTTCCGATTTCCTCTTCTTTTGCCCCTGCAAGAACAGCTCCGATCATTACAGACGCCTCAATAAGCGCTCCTGTTTTCAATCTATAAATAAACGCAAGAAGTTCTCCTGATATTTTGCATCCTGCAGATCTTACATCGACCACCTGACCTCCGATCATTCCGTAAATTCCGGCTTTGCCTGCAAGAATTTTCAGAGCTCTTCCGATCAGGATGCTGTTTTGAGGATCTGTTTCAAAGGCGCTGCATGCAGTCTCAAATGCGTAATTCAAAAGTGCGTCCCCTGTCAAAATTCCCATATCTTCTCCGTATACGACATGAGTCGTCTTCCGTCCTCTTCGATAATCATCATTATCCATGGCCGGAAGGTCATCATGAACAAGAGAATATGTATGGATCATCTCGATAGCGGCCATAAACGGCTCGATGACCCCGCCTTTTCCGCCAAACAAGTCAAACGTCTCTTTCATGAGCATCGGACGAAGGCGTTTTCCACCTGCCATCAGACTATATTCCATCGCTTCTTCTATGATCTGCTGATGTCCTGTCTGATCAGGCAGGTATTTTCGTAAAATCTCTTCTATTTTTTCTGTTCGTTTTCTACAGTCTTCTTTAAAATTCATCTGTCTCTCCATTTTCATCAAGAACGAGAACCTTTTTTTCTACCTCGTCTATGGATAAGTTACATTTTTTAAGAAGTTCCATTCCGTTATTATATAGATCAAATGTTTGTTCTAACGTGATTTCTTCATTTTCCATCTTTCCGATCAGTTCTTCCAAATCTTTGAACATCTCCTCAAGATTTTCTTTCTTTTTCTCTGACACTTTAACCTCCGCCGATCCGTTTTTATCCGTGAATCATTGTTTCCGTATTATGAACCTCCGCTTCGATCTTTCCGTCGCTTACAAAGATTTCCAATTTTTCTCCCCGTTTCACCTGAGCTGTCGATCGTATATTTTTTCCTTCTTCGGATCTTATATACGAGTATCCGCTGCTCAGTTTTAAAAGAGGAGACACTCTTTTCATTCGTTCGGCATTCAAGGCCAGACGATGTTTTTCCTGCGTCAGTCTTCGTTCCATAATATCGCGAATCCTGTTTTCCATCTCTGCCGTAAATTGCCTGTGCTCATATAATTTGTGCCGTGGATGAAGCAGTTTCAGCCTCATTGAGAAACGCTCCGCTTTCGTCCTGAAAAGACCGATCTGTGACAAGGCAGCCCGAACAATTCTGTCTTCATACGCAGACATCGTTTTTTTACATTCGCGGATCTCGTACACTGCCAATTCGGCGGCTGCTGAGGGAGTCGGAGCTCGTAAATCCGCAACAAAATCTGCGATTGTAACATCTGTTTCATGACCTACCGCAGATATGACCGGAACGGAACATTCAAAAATTGCACGTGCAACCTCTTCTTCGTTAAACGCCCACAACTCCTCAATACTTCCGCCGCCTCTGCCAACGATCATGACATCCACACCTTGTTGTTCTAGCATCCGTATTCCTCTTATAATGCTCTTCACCGCTCCTTCACCCTGAACAAGGGCCGGATAAAGAATGAGCTGAACATATGGATTTCTACGTTTTGCAACATTGATTATATCTCTTACCGCCGCTCCGTTTTGCGCCGTCACAATCCCAACTGTTTTTACATAGGCAGGAATTCGCTGCTTATATTCGTCTGAAAACATCCCCATTTCACAAAGTTCCCGCTTAAGCGCCTCGAACTTTTCATAGAGTTCTCCTGCTCCGTCCAGCTTGATTTCTCTTGCATAAAGCTGATATTTGCCATCTCTTTCATATACGCTTACTGAACCGAATGCGATGACCCGCTGGCCGTTTTTCAATGTAAAAGAAAGCCCCGCCCTTGAGCCTGCAAACATAACACAGGCAATCGTGCCGGACTCATCTTTCAAAGAAAAATAAATATGTCCTGATGGGTGATATTTACAGTTGGAAATTTCTCCCTTTACATAGATACGGTTCAGCATGAAATCCTGTGTAAACATATTTTTTATATAAGAATTAACCTGCTTCACTGTATAAATGCCGTTCATTTTATAACTCCTGTTTTGCAAATTTAGCAAGCACACCATTTACAAACGACGAGCTATTATCTCCTCCGAAACGTTTCGCAAGCTCAACAGCCTCGTTGATCGCAACTTTTGCCGGAACGTCCTCATCCCATTTTATCTCGTAAAGCGCCAACCGTAAAATTGACAGATCGACTTTGTTCATTCTTGTCGTTTTCCAGCCTGTCGCGTTCTCATTTAAAAGTCCGTCGATTTCTTCTATGTGTGATAAAATCGCTTCATATTTATTTTGTATATACTGTTTGTCTTTTTCTTTTGCATCTTCAAGCGTCTCAAAATAGTAGTTCAAATTCTCCGGCATATCAACAGAATCATTAAACTCGATCTGAAAAAGCATTTTAAATATATGTTCCCGAAGTTCCGTTCTTACCATAGTAATTCCTCTCTATTGTCATAATCATCTTCTGTCGGCGCACACGGCCTTTTGCCATCTTCCTGTCCTGCTCGTACCCGCTTGTATCTTATTGCCGCGCAATATTGAAAAAGGATGTCTTGCGACATCCCTTAGTATCAATGTCAGGGGCGGATCGCCTTGTCACATATTGCAATACGAAAGCAGATCAGTTCTGTTTCTCCATCTCTACTCCGGCAACCTTAATATTGACATCCGCAACCTCAAGCCCCGTCATATTCTCAACCGCATTTTTCACCTTTTCCTGAACTTTTTTCGTAACTTCCATAATACTGTAATCATATTTCAGGTTTAATGCCAGAGATACTGTAACGACACCCTCTAATACATCTACCTTTACGCCTTTTGACAGGTTCTTGATTCCAAGCTTTCCAATCACTTCATTCGTAATATTTCCGGCCATGGAAGCAACGCCATCCACTTCCGTAGCAGCCAGAGCCGCAATGATCGCTACAACTTCATCCGCGATCTTAACTTCGCCGAGACTCGCATCATTTTGTATTGTATAAGCATTTCTTTCGTCCTTAGCCATATTCAAAACCTCCCGTTTTGTATCATCTCTTTTCTTATTATAACAAATCTCCATCCGTTTGCAAAGAAAAAGTTCACCGCCAAGAGAACTCTGTATTTGAATCCGATTTTTAAGATCTTCCAAACTCCGAAAGAACAAGTCCGTCATTTCTTTCCAACGTCATTCTAATGCTCCACTCATGGATGAACAAAAGTAACGGCCGGTCTTTCAAATCTTTTATTTTCTTCATATCCGACGTTCCGCTTATACGGTCAAGATCCGTATCCGCACTCTCGATCCATCGGATATATTCGTACGGAAGGTTTTCGAGGAGGATCTCTACATTATATTCATTTTTCAAACGGTATTTCAATACATCAAACTGCAAAACGCCGACAACGCCGACAATGATTTCTTCCATTCCTGTGTTATATTCCTGAAAGATCTGAATTGCTCCTTCCTGTGCAATTTGATTGATTCCTTTTACAAACTGTTTCCTTTTCATCGTGTCAACCTGACGCACTCTTGCAAAATGCTCAGGCGCAAATGTCGGAATTCCTTCATAAGCAAATTTTTCTTTTGACGTTGTCAGTGTATCGCCTATCGAAAAAATTCCCGGATCAAATACACCGATAATATCTCCCCCATATGCTTTGTCTATAATTTTCCTTTCACTGGCAATCATTTGCTGCGGCTGGGAAAGCCTTACGTCTTTTTTCCCCTGAACATGATATACGTTCATCCCGGCATCAAACTCACCCGAACAAATACGCATAAACGCAATTCTGTCCCTATGAGCTTTATTCATATTTGCCTGAATTTTAAAAACAAAGGCCGAAAATTCTTTTTCTTTCATCGGATCGATCGCACCATGATCTGACATCCTCGGCAAAGGGGACGTCGTCATGGAAAGAAAATGTCTTAAAAACGTTTCCACTCCGAAGTTAGTAAGTGCAGAACCGAAGAACACCGGAGAGAGCTCGCCTTTATCGACAAGCTCTCTGTCAAATTCTGCCGAAGCGCCGTCCAAAAGTTCGATTTCTTCCATCAGAGTTGTCTTTGCTTCATCTCCGATCAGCCAGTCAATCTCCGGATTGTTCATAGCTACAACTTTCACTTCACCTGTCGCTGTTCCTTTCCTCGTATCCGAGAAAAGCTCTACTTCCTTTTTCTGTCTGTCATACACGCCTTTAAATGCTTTTCCCGAGCCGATCGGCCAGTTTACCGGACAAGTCGGAATGCCGAGCTCCTTTTCGATATCATCCAAAAGATCGAACGTATCTTTTGCGTCACGATCCATCTTATTGATAAAGGTAAAAATCGGAATATGACGCATCGCACATACTTTAAACAGTTTTCGCGTCTGAGCCTCCACACCCTTCGACGCATCAATCACCATAACCGCCGAATCTGCCGCCATCAGTGTTCTGTAAGTATCTTCCGAGAAATCCTGATGCCCCGGCGTATCAAGGATATTAATACAGTATCCATCGTAATTAAACTGCAATACAGAAGAAGTAACCGAAATACCTCTTTCTTTTTCTATTTCCATCCAGTCTGAAACTGCATGTTTGGATGTCGCTTTTCCCTTGACAGAACCTGCCTGATTGATCACCCCTCCATATAATAGAAATTTTTCCGTCAGCGTTGTCTTTCCCGCATCGGGATGAGAAATGATGGCAAATGTTCTTCTCTTTTTTATTTCATTCGTTATCTCTGACATATGTTTCTTTTCTCCTAATGCTTATAAAATGCATCTGTTCGTTCTTTTATTTTTCCCGGAACATCTTCCGGACATACCAATTTAGTTTATCATATCTCAAAAGATACTTCAACCACGGGATTCAGGC
>NZ_DS264345.1:615771-710081 GCF_000153925.1 [Ruminococcus] torques ATCC 27756 | reverse complement strand
AAGCAACGCGAAGAACCTTACCTGCTCTTGACATCCCGCTGACCGGACGGTAATGCGTCCTTCCCTTCGGGGCAGCGGAGACAGGTGGTGCATGGTTGTCGTCAGCTCGTGTCGTGAGATGTTGGGTTAAGTCCCGCAACGAGCGCAACCCCTATCTTTAGTAGCCAGCGGCCAGGCCGGGCACTCTAGAGAGACTGCCGGGGATAACCCGGAGGAAGGTGGGGATGACGTCAAATCATCATGCCCCTTATGAGCAGGGCTACACACGTGCTACAATGGCGTAAACAAAGGGAAGCGAGACCGCGAGGTGGAGCAAATCCCAAAAATAACGTCTCAGTTCGGATTGTAGTCTGCAACTCGACTACATGAAGCTGGAATCGCTAGTAATCGCGAATCAGAATGTCGCGGTGAATACGTTCCCGGGTCTTGTACACACCGCCCGTCACACCATGGGAGTCAGTAACGCCCGAAGTCAGTGACCCAACCGTAAGGAGGGAGCTGCCGAAGGCGGGACCGATAACTGGGGTGAAGTCGTAACAAGGTAGCCGTATCGGAAGGTGCGGCTGGATCACCTCCTTTCTAAGGAAGAAATAACTTCTTTCGTCTGGAACAATCCAACTAAAACGGAAGAAATAACTTCTTTCGTCTGGAACAATCCAACTAAAACGGAAGAAGAAGTAAAGTGAGTCGTTGTCTATTGTTTAGTCATCAAGGATGACAAAACTTTTTGGTGGCGATGCGTTCAGGGGTAACACCCGTTCCCATCCCGAACACGATGGTTAAGACCTGAACGGCCGATGGTACTGCACTGGAGACGGTGTGGGAGAGTAGGTGGCCGCCAAATCAAAAAAAGAAAAAACGAAGACAGAAACGCTGTCGAAGTTTAGAATAAATACAGGCAGGGATGAGCAACACCTCGTCAAGCCAACCCAATCAGCAGGGCAGTGCTGTTGGAATAACTGGGTTCACCAGTGATTAGAGTTTAAAAGAGATTTTAAGTTCTAATGACTGATGAAAGATCAGTCAAGATGTGTACCTTGAAAACTGCATACAGAGAAAATCAATGATAAGATAAAATATCTAATCAAGACATCCGAGGTAATGTTATTTAACAATTACTATAAAGTTTGAAGAAAACAAACTAAAAATAAATTGGCCTAGAACCAACACATGTAACGCTATACATGTGTGGATAGAAGTTCATTCCCGTGAACAACTATCGTTTGGTTATGCTGATAAGAGCGTATGGTGGATGCCTTGGCACTAAGAGCCGATGAAAGACGTGATAAGCTGCGAAAAGCTTCGGGGAGGGGCAAATACCCATCGATCCGGAGATTTCTGAATGGGGAAACCTAACTGAGCAAACCTCAGTTATCCTGACGCCAATCCATAACGTCAGGAAGGGAACCCGGTGAACTGAAACATCTAAGTAGCCGGAGGAAGAGAAAACAACATGTGATTCTGTGAGTAGCGGCGAGCGAAAACGGAAGAGCCCAAACCGGGATGCGTGCATCCCGGGGTTCGGACCGCGGAATTGATTCAACAAGTTTAGCAGAACAGTTTTGGGAAAGCTGACCAAAGAGGGTGAAAGTCCCGTAAGCGAAAGGCGAGTTGACATGGCGGTATCCAGAGTAGGTCGAGACACGTGGAACCTTGACTGAATATGCGGGGACCACCCCGTAAGGCTAAATACTCCTTAGTGACCGATAGCGCATAGTACTGTGAAGGAAAGGTGAAAAGGACCCCGGGAGGGGAGTGAAAAAGAACCTGAAACCATATGTTTACAAGCTGTGGAACATCTTTATATGATGAACCGCGTACTTTTTGTAGAACGGTCCGGCGAGTTACGCTGGCTGGCGAGGTTAAGCACTGAAGGTGCGGAGCCGAAGGGAAACCAAGTCTGAATAGGGCGAAAGTCAGTCGGAGTAGACCCGAAACCGGGTGATCTATCCATGTCCAGGTTGAAGTTGCCGTAAAAGGCAATGGAGGACCGAACCCACATCCGTTGAAAAGGGTGGGGATGAGGTGTGGATAGGGGAGAAATTCCAATCGAACCCGGAGATAGCTGGTTCTCCTCGAAATAGCTTTAGGGCTAGCCTCATACAAGTCTTGCGGAGGTAGAGCACTGAATTCCTACGGGGGCGTCAAAGCTTACCAAGGGATATCAAACTCCGAATGCCGTGTAGATGATGTATGGGAGTCAGACTATCCGAGATAAGTTGGGTAGTCGAAAGGGAAAGAGCCCAGACCTGCAGCTAAGGCCCCAAAATGTGTGTTAAGTGGAAAAGGATGTGGGATTTCGAAGACAACTAGGATGTTGGCTTAGAAGCAGCCATCCATTAAAAGAGTGCGTAATAGCTCACTAGTCGAGAGGTCCTGCGCCGAAAATGTCCGGGGCTGAAACACACTGCCGAAGCTCAGGGATGAACAGTGATCAATACAGATCAATGCAAGAGGAAAGCTTCTTGATGAAATCAAGAAGATTCCAAAACAGATGAAACAGACTGCTGTTGGTCTGCGTTGATCACTGTTCATCGGTAGAGGAGCATTCTTAAAGAGACGAAGCTGTACCGAAAGGAGCAGTGGATTTTTAAGAAGAGAGAATGCCGGAATGAGTAGCGAGAAAGAGGTGAGAATCCTCTTGGCCGAATATCTAAGGTTTCCAGGGTAAAGCTGATCTGCCCTGGGTAAGTCGGGGCCTAAGGCGAGGTCGAAAGACGTAGTCGATGGATAACAGGTTGAAATTCCTGTACTATCCTGTAACAGAACTGTGGGGACGCAGACAGAGAGCACAAGCCGGGAATGGAAAGACCGGTGCAAGCGAGGTAGGAGTACATCAGGCAAATCCGGTGTGCAATCCGAAGACGTGATGCGGATCGAAAAGAAGTAGAGAAGTGTGTGAGCTGGCTGCCAAGAAAAGCCGCTATTGTTTACAGGATACCCGTACCGTAAACCGACACAGGTGGATGAGGAGAGAATCCTAAGGCCGACGGGAGAAGCATTGTTAAGGAACTCGGCAAAATGACTCCGTAACTTCGGGAGAAGGAGTGCCATGCGAATGGCCGCAGAGAATTGGCCCAAGCAACTGTTTAGCAAAAACACAGGTCTATGCGAAACCGAAAGGTGAGGTATATGGGCTGACGCCTGCCCGGTGCTGGAAGGTTAAGGGGAGAGGTTAGCGCAAGCGAAGCTTTGAACTTAAGCCCCAGTAAACGGCGGCCGTAACTATAACGGTCCTAAGGTAGCGAAATTCCTTGTCGGGTAAGTTCCGACCCGCACGAAAGGCGTAATGATTTGGGCACTGTCTCAACAATGCACCCGGTGAAATTGAAATACCAGTGAAGATGCTGGTTACCTGCGCCAGGACGGAAAGACCCCATGGAGCTTTACTCTAGCTTGATACTGGGATTCGATATTGCATGTACAGGATAGGTGGGAGACTAGGAAGTGGTGACGCCAGTTGCCATGGAGTCAATGTTGGGATACCACCCTTGCAGTATTGGGTTTCTAACCAGCAGCCGTGATCCGGCTGGGGGACAATGTCAGGTGGGGAGTTTGACTGGGGCGGTCGCCTCCGAAAGGGTATCGGAGGCGCTCAAAGGTTCCCTCAGAATGGTTGGAAACCATTCGAAGAGTGCAAAGGCAGAAGGGAGCTTGACTGCGACACCGACGGGTGGAGCAGGTACGAAAGTAGGACTTAGTGATCCGGTGGTATAAAGTGGGATTGCCATCGCTCAACGGATAAAAGCTACCCTGGGGATAACAGGCTTATCACTCCCAAGAGTTCACATCGACGGAGTGGTTTGGCACCTCGATGTCGGCTCATCGCATCCTGGGGCTGTAGTCGGTCCCAAGGGTTGGGCTGTTCGCCCATTAAAGCGGTACGCGAGCTGGGTTCAGAACGTCGTGAGACAGTTCGGTCCCTATCCGGCGTGGGCGTAGGATATTTGAGAGGAGCTGCCCTTAGTACGAGAGGACCGGGGTGGACTGGCCGCTGGTGTATCTGTTGTATTACCAAGTGCATAGCAGAGTAGCCAAGCCGGGAAGGGATAAACGCTGAAGGCATCTAAGCGTGAAGCCCCCCTCAAGATGAGATATCCCATAACGTCAAGTTAGTAAGACCCCTTGAAGACGACGAGGTAGATAGGGCAGAGGTGGAAGTGTGGTAACACATGGAGCTGACTGTTACTAATAGGTCGAGGGCATAACCAAAGCGGAGATAGGCACATGTCGTTGGTTAGCATCTGTGTTTTAGATGCTTATCAAAGACGGTACCCGTAAGGGTAGGATGAAAAAAGATTCTTTGTATGTAGTTTTGAAGGTACACAAAACAAAATATTCCTCCTTAGCTCAGTCGGTAGAGCATTCGGCTGTTAACCGAAGTGTCGTTGGTTCAAGTCCAACAGGGGGAGCTTAGAAAGCCTTATATTACATGTGTAGTATGAGGCTTTTTAGTTCAACAGCCTTGTTTATTATCTGTTTGCAATTTTCCTCTTATTTTTGGAGAAAATATCTTGCAAAATAAACATATATATGATAATATATAAATCGCTGTTAAGGAAAACAGTAAAGTATGGCCCCGTGGTCAAGCGGTTAAGACATCGCCCTTTCACGGCGGTAACACGGGTTCGATTCCCGTCGGGGTCATTTGCAGATTTTTGCAATATGTAAGTATTATGCCGATGTGGCTCAATTGGCAGAGCAGCTGATTTGTAATCAGCAGGTTATCGGTTCAAGTCCGATCATCGGCTTTGTTCCTAAGGGAACAGACATCATTATGGACCTTTAGCTCAGTTGGTTAGAGCAACCGGCTCATAACCGGTCGGTCCTGGGTTCGAGTCCCCGAAGGTCCATTTATGGCCCAGTGGCTCAGTTGGTTAGAGCGCCGCCCTGTCACGGCGGAGGTCGAGAGTTCGAGTCTCTTCTGGGTCGTTTCTCTTATTGATTACCAATAGGAGAAAACAATTTGATAGTTGCCGCAGTGGCGGAACAGGCAGACGCCCGGGACTTAAAATCCCGTGGGTAGTGATACCCGTACCGGTTCGATTCCGGTCTGCGGCATTAGTTAAAAATGGGAGAAACGTTGAATTTACAGCGTTTCTCTTATTTTTTTGTTTTAAAATGTTTGAACACCTTTGAACACTTTATGATGAAATACCAAGATTCTGAAAAGCAAGCCTGTCATTCTTCCGCTTATTGACATTCCGCAAGTAATGCAATGTTGTAGCTGTCTCACTATGTCCCATTAAATAACTAAGGGTTGTAAGATTATTTCCGTCAAAAGCTGTTGAAGCATTGTAAAAGCGGATTTTATGACTGGAATGATAAGGAACACCGGCTTCTTTGCAATATTTCTTCAAACGGCGATTAAAGCTGTCTGTTGTCATAATCTCGCCGTTGGGTTCAAAGACATATATTCCATTTGGATTTAATTCCTTTGCTTTGTGAAGAATTTTAAGTGCTTCGTCTGTAAGGAACTGTTTACGGAATCCATGAGAAGTATTTCCTTTCATTTGATTTACTACTTTTACTTTTCGGCTTGAGAATGTTAAATCATCATTCAATGTACGTTCACAGGTCGCCTGTCTGTGAAGATATACAAGCCTGTTATTGTAGTCAATATCTTCCCAACGGATAGCTTTTGTTTCTCCAACACGGATAAACAGATAGAAAGATAACTGTATTGCAAGAGAATATGGCTCTATGATACACCGAAGATAATTTAATAACTTATGCGTATCATCACGGGAAAATACATTGTCACTTTGTACTTCTACTGGCTTATAGGTAAACTGTTTGAAATTCACATCAGAGACAGGATTATGTGATATAATTTCTTCTTCGATCGCATAACTCATTATTCCATTCAAAACAGAACGGGCATTACTGACTCGCTTGTGCGTGAACTGTCGGTCTTTTGTAGCTTCTCTGAAAAAGCGGATAAGCGTGATTGGTTTGATTTCGCCTATCTTCATTTTAACAAGTTCTGTATCTTTGAAAAATCTATTCCATTCAGATACATATTCTTGAATTGTTTTTGCTTTTACGGAAGTATAATCTCTTTTATACAAAAGCCATTCAGCATATAATTCTTCTAGTGTGACATTCTGACGGTTTTCAGCTTTCTGCTTTTCGATATAAAATCTGATGATTTCTTTTTCAAGGTTCTCTTTACTCTTCCTCTTAACAGGACGGCGTTTGTTAGGTTTGGTTTCATCGGGTAAATAAGTACGCCAGCTTTTTTCTGATTCCGAGTAATAAATTTCATATTTGTGATTCTTCAAGATTTTTTTATTTGCCATAATTTTAAAATCTTTGAAGACTTCATCTGTGGTCATGTTAGCACAGGTGGCTAACGTATTCAATAATGTTATATCTGAAAACGTAACGGGATTATCCATAAGATTCCCCCTTTACGCAAGGATTTTCTTTTTTTATTTTGATGTAGATAACACTGCTGTCCTTTAAGCATGAACCAGTAGATAAGAAAGCGTTGGTATCGTAAATTTGCCTTGTGTATTCTTTCTGAAAGACGATATTTTCTTTTTGTAAGTCATGTAAAATGTCTTCGGTCAGCATGACTTTTGTTTCGTGTGGAACTTTCAGATTTTGAGATTTAAAAAAGGCTTTTTTCTTATGTTCTTTCAAATCAAGGTCTTTTCCAAAATACTTGCTAAGATAACGACCTCTGTTTTCTTTGCTGTCTACATCAATGCGATTGATTTTAATAAATCCATGTGACCATAAATTCTGTAATTTTTCTTTTGCTATATACAGAAAATCAAAGAAAATAACATGATAATGGATTGCTCCACGCTTCTGTTTCTCCCACGTTGCAAGGTATTTTAATAACTGGGTTTTGGTATGGTACAAATAATAATTTAATCGCTGGATAAAATACTTAAATTCTCGGTTAGTTATCAGGATTTCCTGAATGTTTTCTTTAAATGTCAGCGTTACAAATTTTGTTTTGTTATCAAAGTTGCAGTCAACAATACGGGCAATATCCCAACGAGCCTGTTCGTAATGCTTCTGCTTGCGTTTTAAACTGTCATATTGCTTATGAGCTGACATTTCATCAAATTTTTTTCGGTTACTTGTGTCTGTTAAATCTGCCTTTTCTTTCGAGTGAATAAAAATAGGGTTTTCGTAAATATATACTTCTTTTGTAGTAGGAGTTTCAATGATTTTCGTATTGTATGCAAAACACTCTTTTGTTTTGCTCACGAATCTCACCTCATATCCCAATTTTTGTAATGAATGTTCCGATTGTTTTCGGAAGATGTTGTTTTATATATCAAGTATAGAGGTCAGCCAGTTCAGCACCTATGACGTTGTCCGGCACTGACTGGCTGACATAGTAGGGAAATTATTTCATTCCCACTTTTCTGATATTGGAAGCTTCTGCTTTGACAGAAAGACGTCCATTATAGAGACTAGAGCTTGATTTCCAAGGTGGTAGGCGTACCATTGATTTTGTTATGTTCATTTTCAATGTCTTTGATTAATCCATCAATTTTCCAACATTTGTAAACAATTACAGTCAATTCAGTATCTCTGGTATCTGCACTGCTAAAGGATATGCTGTTAGTAATATGATAGTCCGGCAGTCTAAGATAATTATAGAGAACGGTCAGTAAACAGAGCATTGTGATTGTTGCTATGATTTTCTTTTTCATGTACATACCTCTTTTGTGTTATTAACAAGGGACTGACTGTATAGTACCTCACTATATAGTGAATTACTACATAAAGATTTAATAAATATACTTTATGTAGAGGTGCGGAACATGAATTATGGACATTTAGAATTAAGAATAGAAGAACTGTTACAAGAAAAAGGTATCAGTAAGAATATGATTTGTAAGGAACTCGATATCCCAAGGTCAAATTTCAATAGATATTGCAGAAATGAATTTCAAAGACTGGACGCAAATTTAATCTGTAAACTATGCAACTATTTTGAATGTGAAATTGGTGAGTTAATTCGATATGTAAAAGAATAAAGTGATAAATGGGTATGCGGAAATAAAAAATATTCGCATACCTTTTTAATTGAATATTTTATAAAATGGAATTATACTGTGTATAACATGAAACAGACAAATCGGTATTTAAGGAGGTGCTTATAAATGAAATTAGTAGATTTAGCAACAGGTCCTGATTGGATAGTGTGGATTGTCTTTGTGATATTTGCTGTATTTTCTATTATTTTACTTTCTGGACACGGGAGTTGGTTTATTTCCGGATATAATACGGCTTCAAAAGAAGAAAAGGAAAAATATGATGAAAAGAAGTTATGCAGAACAATAGGAATTGGAATGTCTATTATAGCAATTCTTGCATTGACAATGGGCTTGCTTGAAAATATTTTGCCTGCATTTTTTGTATATATTGCATTGGGGATTATTTTGGTTGATGTCGTAGTAATTATCATTTTAGGAAATACACTATGCAGAAAGTAACAACTTTTTAGTTTGTATGCGACAAACGTTTGAACACTTTTTGAACACCGCAACCGTGATGAAGTCCTCAAAGCCCCTTTCTATCAGTATTTGTGATTGCTTAAAACGGTTCGATTCCGGTCTGCGGCATTGATTAAAAGTAGGAGGAACGCTGAATTTACAGCGTTTCTCTTATTTTTTTACTTCAAAAAGTTTGAAACACCTTTGAACACTTTTTCTTGTGTCTTAAATTTATTTAAACTATACGGGATAGGAGTTAAGTTAATTGAATATATATAACGGAATTTTGTATTAAGAGCAGACAACACAAAATATTTCGTATAAGTATTTAATCTAGAATATGAGCAATGGAGGAACCTATAGTATCTATGTTGATCCGAATCCCACAATTTAACCTTTCAATAAGATTGACTATATAGAACAGAAAATCATTACCGGTAAAATGGAAATATCTAAAGCAGATTTTCCTTGCCTGCAGAGGATAGAAAACATAAATACAGTATGCTAAAATGAAAGTAACAAACCAGAAACTGAGGAGATAAAGAATGTTTGTCAGAGGATATCAGATGTCGGACTGTAAAGAAATTACAGAGCTGTTTTATAATACGGTTCATACAATAAATGCGAAAGATTATACAAAAGAACAATTAGATGTGTGGGCAACAGGTCAAGCGGATTTAGAAAAATGGAATCAGTCACTTCAAGAGCACTATAGTATAGTTGCTATAGATAACAAAATCATCGTAGGCTTTGGCGACATAGATAAAGACGGTTATCTTGACCGCTTGTTTGTTCATTCTAATTATCAAGGAAAAGGGGTTGCAACAGCTATTTGTAACCAACTGGAACAAGCGGTTGATGGAAAAATTACAACTTATGCTTCTATTACAGCAAAACCATTTTTTGAAAAACGAGGGTATAAAGTTGTAAAGGAACGACAGGTAGAACGACAAGGAATTTTTCTTACAAATTATGTGATGATAAAGGAACAATAAATCTTGAATTTATAAATCGAAAAGGGAATTTATGAAAAAAATTAGTTTATTTATTGCAATGAGCCTTGACGGATATATTGCAGACAGCAAAGGCAGTGTTGAGTGGCTGACTGGACAGGGCAATGATGAGGATAATATTGATTCATATTCTGAATTTGTGAAAGACATAGATACCGTTGTAATGGGTTGGAATACTTATCATCAAATTGTTACAGAGCTTTCACCAGAAGATTGGGTTTATGACGATTTTACAACCTATGTTGTGACACACAAGCAAAAAAAGTCTTCCGACAAAATCCATTTTGTCAACAAAAACCCAGTTGAACTGATAAAAGAGCTACGAAAAGAAAACGGAAACGGAATTTGGATATGTGGCGGTGCAAACTTAATCCAACAGTTGGTTAGAGCAGATATAATAGATTGTTATTATATAACCGTCATTCCAACAATTTTAGGATCAGGTATTCGACTTTTTGAAAAAGCTGACCATGAAATTAAGTTGAGGCTGCTAAAAACACAGTCATATAATGGCATGATGGATTTAATCTATGCAAAAAGATAAATCCCAGTTTGCGAGGTAAAGCGTATGGAAAAATTGATAGCAATGGTGATCTGTACAATTCTTGTAGTTGCATTGGTTGGCTGTAGTACTTCAAAGGATGGGAATTATCCTGCAACAATAATGGTAAATGGAACAAATTTCTATTCAACCAACAATGCGGTTGCTGTTGAAGTGGATGATAGTGTTATTCAATACACAACTTCCTATGCGGAGAATGGTGTTCCTAAAAAGGATGGAGAAGCAAATTTTAATAAAGATACCGGAACGCCATACGCAATTCTTGAAGATGGTATGGTAGTAGTGCTTATTGATAATGAATGGATAGAGTTCCAAAGCAAAGTAAGCAGAAAAGTTCTAGTTTAATTGAAAAAATTTGAATGTGAGAGGTGCATATAAGTGAAACCGAAGAAAGCCAGAAAACTCATTTATTTTCTGTACATTATTGGATTTATTTTAATACTACTTAGCTACAAGCGTATAATGTTTTTGCCAATTGGTGTGATTGTAGCAGGTTCGTCTGTTGTGCCTAATTTACTTTTTTACAAGTGTCCGCATTGCGGAAAACATCTTGGAAGTAATGGTGGTGATTTTTGTCAATACTGCGGAAAGAGTATTGATAATTAAAGTCCAGTTAGTGTTGAGATGAAAAGAGCTATCTAAATAGGTTTGGAGTTAGGAGATGATGTCAAGCAATTCCCTATATTACTTCCGGGGCAAGTGAAACTATTAAGCTTGAAAAGGGTAAGTGGTATCGTGTTGAAACAGGAAAAGATCTTACAATGAGTATAGTAAATGTTCGTATAGAATAATAAATGTCAATAGAAATTCGTTCTTCGGTTTTTTATATTGTATATTATATAAAATTGCATTATATTACTATAGTAATCAAGTAAATTAGATTTTAAGGAGCGATAACTTTTTATAACAGGTAGGTTGTGAATGGAGGAAATCTGTATGATTATCGAAGGTAATGAAAAAGAAATAGAGGCAATGGAACAATTTCACAAAGGAAACCGACAGGAAGGACTGCGGTTACAAGAAGAATTCGCAGCTGCATTCAGAGAGGAATATAAAGATAAAGATCATTGTCCTTGCAAGAAAGCCTGCCGCTATCATGGAAATTGTAAAGAGTGTGTTGCGATACATAGAGCACATCAAGAACATGTACCAAATTGTATGAGACCTATTATTAATGCAAAGATAAAGCTGTTATCTGAATTAACAGAGCATACGATCGCAGAGGAAATCGAAGCTCCGCATGAGATACTTTTTTCAGATTTAGGGTAACAGATTTTATAACAGTAGCGGGTGAAGCAAATCCCCCTGCTTTAGCTGTGGGGAGTGTCAAAACAGCAGTGAGAGAAAATAGAAGTTGCTTTATAATAGCAGCGAGAGAAAACAGAAGTTGCTAGGGGGAAGAATAATGAAGATTGAACATATCGCAATGTATGTAAATGATTTAGAAAGTGTTAGAGATTTTTTCGTTAAATACTTTGGCGCTGTATGTAATGACGGTTATTATAACTCAAAAACAGGTTTTCGATCGTACTTTCTTTTGTTTGATGATGGAGCAAGGCTTGAGATCATGAACAAACCTCAGATGGAGGACGAAGTAAAATCGCCGGTGAGGACAGGATATATTCATATAGCATTTAGTGTTGGAAGTAAAGAGAAAGTGGATTTTTTGACACGGCAAATGCAAGAAGATGGATATGAGGTTGTGAGTGGTCCAAGAACAACAGGAGATGGGTATTACGAAAGCTGTATTATAGGGATAGAAGGGAATCAAATTGAAATTACAGTTTGACAAAATATTTTTAAAGCGTTGAAAAAAATTATTGAGGTAAATTTTTATTTATCTCAAATACTATATAAAATTATAGAAAGGGAAACTGCTATGATATTAGAAAATAAACTCGGCATTACCGATTCTGTAGAATTAGCCAAAGCTGAAGAAAAAATCAGCAAAAAAAGAGCAATAGAACTTTTTGAAAGCGGCTATTTGAATTATCTTAAGCCGGGAACTTTTAAATCACTTGCTGAAATACACAAATATTTATTTGGTCCGATTTATGGTTTTGCCGGACAGATAAGAACTGTTAATATTTCAAAAGGTAATTTTCGTTTTGCTCCGATTATGTATTTAGAAGCAGCTCTTGAAAATATCGAAAAAATGCCTCAATCAACATATGATGAAATTATAGAAAAATATGTGGAAATGAATATTGCACATCCTTTTCGTGAGGGAAACGGCAGAAGTACAAGAATTTGGCTTGATTTGATTTTAAAAAAAGAATTAGGTCAGGTAATCGATTGGAGCCGTGTAGATAAAGAGGACTATCTTTCTGCCATGGAACGCAGTCCTGTTAAAGATATTGAAATCAAACATATATTAAAGCAGGCGCTGACGAACAGAATCAATGACCGTGAGGTTTATATGAAAGGTATCGATCACAGTTATTATTACGAAGGCTATTCCACATTTAAGATAAGTGATTTGTAATTAAAATATTTCTATCAATGGCAGAAGTTAATATAAAGAACTGCCGTTGCAAGTCGTTCTCTAAGTAAAATTCAAAGGAGAATCGATTGTGAAGAGAGTGGCAAGCGAAAGAAACCTATTTGCAAAGATAACCTGAGCTTGCTGCTCTAAATTATTGTTTACGGATTGAACGGAAAGATTATGAAAAAAACAGTTGACAAATTATTTTTTAGTGTTATACTTTGAAAGTCAAAATATTTAAGAATCAAATAAAATATGACGGAGAAGAAAAATGATAGGAAGAGTTTATGGAACGGGATCGTATTTACCGATTCGGACAGTAAGCAATGATGAACTATCGCATGTCATGGAGACGTCGGATGAATGGATACGAGAACGAACCGGAATCAGATTCCGGCATGTGGCATTAGAAGAGACAACATCAGACATGGCGGCGGAGGCTGCGGCCCGGGCGTTGAAAAACGGAGAAGTAAATGCGGATGAGATCGAATTGATCTTAACTGCGACATCTTCTTCGGATGTGATTTATCCATCGGCTGCGTGTATTGTTCAAAAGAGAATCGGCGCCCAGAACGCGTTGGCATTTGATCTGAACGGAGCTTGTTCGGGATTTGTGATTGCTTTCAATACAGCGCAGGCATATATTCGCGCAGGAATCTATAAAACGATTCTTGTAGTCGGCGCAGAAAGCATGAGTCGCCTTGTGGATTGGAGTGACAGGAGCACATCTGTATTATTCGGCGACGGCGCAGGCGCGCTGATACTGAAAGCGGAAGAAGGTGATCATTATTGGCAGACAGGTCATTCTGACGGCACGAAAGATTTTGTGCTGACATTAAGATCAAAAAGTCTGTTTGAAGAACAGGATGATAATCCAAAAGATGTCTTATCAAAAAGTGATGAAGGATCGTCAGTGGAAGAACACGATGACGTAAGTAAAAATGCAGAAGATATCAGCCGGAAAAAGAAAAGTCATAAAACAGGAATTTGCATGGATGGGCAGGAAGTATTTAAATTTGCGGTCAGAAAAGTACCGGAGCTGACAGAAGAGCTTTTAGAAAAGTCGGGACTGAAAATTGCAGATATTGATTTTTTTATTTTGCATCAGGCGAATGAAAGGATTGTGAAAGCGGCGGCAAAGAAATTAAAAGTCGATATGAGCCGTTTTCCGATAAATATGGAAAATTATGCAAATACATCTGCCGCATCGATTCCGATCCTTTTGGATGAACTTGTTCAAACGGGAAGATTGAGAAAAGGTCAAAAAATATTGCTTGCCGGATTTGGCGCAGGGCTGACATGGGCTGGAAGTATTTTAGAATGGTAAATCTCTTTGAGAGATCAAACGAAAACAAATTGTGGATAAAAAATAAAGTAAAAGAGAAAAGAAAGGAAGAAATTATCATGACAGAGAGAATGAAAGAAATCGTAGCAGAGGCATTGAATGTAGAAATCGAAACTTTAAAAGAGGACACATCATTTAAAGAAGATTTGGGGGCAGATTCACTTGATCTTTTTGAATTGGTGATGGCGTTTGAGGAAGAATTCGGAGTAGAGATTCTTTCCGAAGATCTGGAAAAGATCACAACGATCAAAGATGCGGCGGCATATATGGAGGCTCACAAAGAGTAAAAAATAAAAAACCGGATATAAAAAATGAAAATAGAAACAAAGAGGCCGATAATAAAAAAGAAAAAAGTATCAGGAGAAAGTATTGTCAAAATGAAAACAGAAATAACGGAACTTTTGGGAATTGAATATCCGATCATTCAGGGCGGGATGGCATGGGTTGCAGAATATCATCTGGCAGCGGCAGTATCCGAGGCAGGCGGTCTGGGAATTATCGGAGCGGCAAGCGCTCCTCCTGAATGGGTGAGAGATCAGATACAAAAGGCAAAGAAGATGACAGATAAACCTTTCGGAGTCAACATTATGCTTATGAGTCCGTATGCAGATGAAATTGCAAAGGTAATTGTGGAAGAAAAGGTAAAAGTTGTTACAACAGGAGCCGGTTCTCCGGAAAAATATATGCAGATGTGGAAAGAAGCGGATGTAAAAGTGATTCCGGTTGTTGCGTCTGTTGCACTTGCAAAGAGAATGGAACGCTGTCATGCCGATGCGGTTGTCGCAGAAGGAACGGAAGCAGGAGGGCATATCGGAGAGGCATCAACAATGACTCTTGTACCGCAAGTTGTCGATGCGGTAAAGATTCCTGTCATTGCGGCAGGAGGAATTGCAGATGGAAGAGGGATTGCGGCTGCATTTATGCTCGGAGCAAAAGGAGTTCAGATGGGAACGGCATTTATCGTAACAGAGGAATGTCAGGTTCATGAGAATTATAAAAATGAAATTATAAGGGCAAGAGATATCGATTCAAAAGTTACCGGAAGATCATGCGGACATCCGGTGCGGACGCTTAGAAATCAGATGACGAAACTGTATCTGCAAAAAGAAAAAGAGGGCGCGTCTTTTGAAGAGCTGGAAGCATTGACACTTGGCGGTTTAAAAAAAGCAGTCGTTGAAGGTGACGTAAAAAACGGAAGCCTGATGGCAGGACAGTCGGCAGGACTTGTCACAGAGAAGATGACATGTGAAATGCTGATCCGAAAGTTAGTAAAAGGAACAGAAAAACAAATCAGAGGAAGTGTATTTTATGAGTAAGACTGCATTTATTTTTCCGGGTCAGGGCGCACAGACAGCCGGAATGGGAAAAGATTTCTATGAGAACAGCAGGACGGCAAAAGACATATTTGATATGGCGTCTGAATTATTGTCGCTTGATATGCGGAAGTTGTGTTTTGAGAAAAATGATCTTCTTGATAAGACAGAATATACACAGGCGGCTTTGGTAACTGTCAGTATGGCAGCAGAGCATGTATTAAGAGAATGGGGGATGACTGCGGACGTTACAGCGGGATTGAGCTTAGGCGAATATTGCGCGGCAGCATCGGCAGGAGCATTTTCTACAGAAGACGCAGTTCTGATGGTGAGAAAACGCGGGATTTTTATGGAAGAAGCCGTTCCCGCAAACAAAGGGGCGATGGCGGCTGTAATCGGACTTACAGGCGCTCGGACAGAAGAAGTATTGGAAAAGATTCCGAATGTATGGATCGCAAATTATAACTGTCCCGGTCAGTTGGTGATCACAGGAGAAAAAAGCGCAGTGGAAACAGCGGGAAGTAGCCTGAAAGAAGCAGGAGCAAAGAGAGTTATTTTATTGAATGTGAGCGGTCCGTTTCATTCTCCGATGATGGAAACTGCAGGACAACAGCTTGCGCGTGTTTTGGAGAATGTCAGGCTGAATCAACCGGTCATTCCTTATGTATCGAATGTGACTGCGGATTTTGTGGGAGAAACAGGAGAGATTAAGGATCTTTTGATACGGCAGGTATCATCTCCTGTGAGATGGCAGCAAAGTGTGGAAAAACTGATCGCCGCAGGGGTAGATACATTTGTGGAGATCGGACCGGGAAAGACATTGTCTGGATTTATACGGCGGATTGACAGAAATGTAAAATGTTTCAATGTCGGTACATGGGAAGAAGCAGAAAAAGCGGCAGAACAGTTATGTTAAAGCGACAGAAAGTGGAAGGAAAATGATGTTAAAAGGGAAAATTGCAGTTGTAACCGGGGCATCCCGGGGGATCGGCAGAGCGATCGCGGTGAAACTTGCGGCAGAAGGCGCAGTCGTGATCATTAATTATAACAGGTCGAAAGACGAAGCTGAAAAAGTAAAAGAGCAGATTGAAGCGTCGGGAGGACAGGTAAAACTGATTCAGTGTAACGTAGCTTCTTTTGAATCATGCGAAAAGATGTTTGAAGAGGTTATGAAAGAGTTTGGAAGAATTGATATTCTTGTCAACAATGCGGGAATTACAAAAGACGGTTTGCTTATGAAGATGTCGGAAGATGATTTTGATGCGGTCGTAGATACAAACTTAAAGGGGGCGTTTCACTGTATACGCTTTGTTTCAAGAGCAATGATACGTCAAAGAAGCGGAAGGATCATTAATATCTCTTCGGTGTCCGGGGTACTTGGAAATGCAGGTCAGGCAAATTATGCCGCATCTAAGGCAGGGGTGATCGGTCTGACAAAATCAGCGGCGAGAGAACTTGCAGGAAGGAAAATTACAGTAAATGCAGTCGCGCCCGGATTTATCCGGACGGAAATGACAGCGGTTCTTTCGGAAAAAGTGAAAGAAAAGGCAGTTCTGCAAATTCCGATGGAGCGATTCGGAGAGGCGGAAGATGTGGCGCAGGCTGTTGCGTTTCTTGCATCAGAGCAGGCCGGATACATTACCGGGCAGGTGCTTTGCGTAGACGGAGGCATGGCGATGTAATTATAATCGCTCCGCTTGAAAAGGAGGAAGTATGAAGAGAAGAGTTGTTGTAACCGGTCTTGGAGCTGTTACTCCGATCGGAAATACAGTGGATGTTTTTTGGGATGAGATTAAAAAAGGAACTGTCGGAATCGGACCGATCACTCAATTTGACGTTTCTGATTATAAAGTGAAGATCGCAGCGCAGGTAAAAGGATTTGATGCAAGAGAACGGCTTGATTTTAAATCTGCAAAACGAATGGAATTGTTTACACAATACGCGGCGGCAGCAGCGAAAGAGGCGTTTGAAGATGCCGGAATCGACATGGAAAAGGAAGATCCTTACAGGGCAGGCGTGATCGTCGGATCCGGTGTGGGAAGCTTAAAATGTGTGGAAGATAATTATGAGACGATCCTAAAGAAAGGGCCGAACAGAGTTCATCCGCTGATGGTTCCGCTGATGATTTCAAATATGGCGGCGGGAAATATTTCGATCCGGCTTGGACTTCGGGGAAAATGCACAAATGTCGCGACGGCATGCGCCTCCGGTTCACATTGTATCGGAGATGCTTTTCGGGCAATTCAGTATGGTGATGCAGATATCATGGTTGCAGGAGGAGCGGAGAGCGCGATCTCTCCGACAGGTCTGGCAGGATTCACGGCGCTTACGGCGCTTTCTACATCAGAAGATCCGACTTGTGCATCAAGACCGTTTGACAAAGACAGAGATGGATTTGTCTTGGGAGAAGGAGCAGGCATTATTGTTTTGGAAGAACTGGAACATGCGAAGGCAAGGGGCGCAAAAATATACGCAGAGCTTGCAGGGTACGGAGCAACGGCGGACGCATGGCACATCACATCACCGGCAGAAGACGGAGAGGGCGCCGCAATGGCGATGAAGCTTGCAATGCGGGAAGCAGGCGTACGGGCAGAGCAGATCGACTATATTAATGCACATGGAACAAGCACGCATCACAACGATCTGTTTGAGACAAGAGCAATACGCAGCGCACTTGGAAGCGCGGCAGATCAGGTTGTCGTTAACTCAACGAAATCGATGATCGGTCATCTTCTCGGAGCGGCAGGCGGAGTTGAGTTTATCGTATGTGTAAAAAGCATTCAGGATGGATACATTCATCAGACAATGGGAACAAAAAATGTCGATCCCGAATGTGATCTAAATTATGCGGTAGGCTCACCGGTCAAGAAGGATGTAAACTATGTATTGACAAACTCACTGGGATTCGGAGGTCATAACGCTTCTCTTCTCGTGAAAAAATATGAAGATTAAGGCGGGGTGCAAAAATGAAGACAGAACAGATCCTTCAGTTGGTAGAAGCTGTGTCGGGATTCGGATTGGACGAATTTGAATACGAAGAAGACGGAGTAAAGCTGAAGTTGAAAAAAGGCGGAAACGTCTGCACATCAGTATCGGCAGAAACGGCAGGAAGAACAAAGACAGAAGCGGAGATTGCAAGAACAGAAGAAAATGCGGAAGTCTTATTAGAAGGCAAAATAGTGAAAGCTCCGCTTGTCGGAATTTTCTATGCGTCGCCGGAAGAAGGAGGAACTCCTTTCGTGCAGGCAGGAGACAAAGTAGAAAAGGGAACGGTTCTCGGGATCGTGGAAGCGATGAAGCTTATGAATGAGATCGAAAGTGATTTTGAGGGAACGATAGAAGAGGTTCTTGTCGAAAACGGAGCGGCGGTAGAATACGGACAGCCTCTTTTTGTCATCAAATAAAGAACGATACAAAAACGGCATAGTAAAAATATCAGGGAGGCAGAGTACGGAGATGGAAAGAGAGACAAAGAAAAGCTTAAATATAGAACAGATCCAGCAGATCATCCCGCACAGGCATCCGTTTTGCCTGATCGACAGGATCGAAGATTATGAACCGGGGGAATTTGCCATAGGCTATAAAGCGGTAACATATACGGAAGAATTTTTTAAAGGCCATTTCCCGAATAAACCGGTTATGCCGGGGGTACTTATTGTAGAAGCGCTTGCACAAACAGGAGCAGTGGCGATTTTAAGTACGCCGGAAAATAAAGGAAAGATTGCATTTTTCGGAGGAATACAAAACTGCCGGTTTAAAGGAATGGTATTTCCTGGCGACGTGTTGAGATTAGAGACAAAGATTATTCGTCAAAAAGGTCCGGTAGGAATCGGAAAAGCGGTTGCAAGTGTGGACGGTAAAGTAGTAGTAAGCGCAGAATTGACGTTTATGGCAGGAGAATAGATTTATGATCGAAAAAATATTGATCGCAAACCGTGGCGAGATTGCGGTTCGGATTATTCGGGCATGCAGAGAAATGGGAATTGAAACTGTGGCAGTCTATTCGGAGGCTGACAAGGAGGCTCTTCATACCCAGCTTGCGGATGAAGCAGTCTGTATCGGTCCGGCGCAGGCATCGGAAAGTTATCTGAATATGCAGAATTTGATCAGCGCAGCGCTCGTTTCGGGAGCAGATGCGATTCATCCCGGATTCGGATTTTTATCGGAAAATGCAAAATTTGCAGAACTTTGCGAACAGTGCGAGATTACCTTTATCGGTCCTGATTCTAAAGTGATCGGTAAGATGGGAAATAAAACAGAAGCAAGAGCAACAATGATCGCGGCAGGGATTCCGGTTATCCGGGGGACAAACGGAGCGGTTTTAGATCTGGAAGAAGGGAAAAAAGAAGCGGCGCGCATCGGATATCCTGTGATCATTAAAGCCGCCTTGGGAGGCGGAGGAAAAGGGATGCGGACAGCGCAAAGTGAAGAAGAGTTTGAAAGTTGTTTTGTGACGGCGCGCAAAGAGGCGGAAAAGGCATTCGGAGACGGAACAATGTATATCGAGCATTTTGTGGAGCATCCTCGTCATATTGAATTTCAAATCATTGCAGATTCATATGGAAATATAGTTCATCTCGGAGAACGGGATTGTTCGATACAGAGAAATCATCAGAAGATGATCGAAGAGTGTCCATGCGCCGCGTTGTCAGATGAACTTCGTAAAAAAATGGGCGAAACGGCGGTAAAGGCCGCAAGGGCCGCAGGCTATACAAACGCCGGAACAGTAGAGTTTCTGTTGGAAAAAGACGGTACATTTTATTTTATGGAAATGAACACAAGGATACAGGTGGAACATCCGGTAACGGAGTGCGTAACCGGGATCGATCTGATCAAAGAGCAGATACGGATCGCAAACGGCGGGGAACTTACTTTCAGGCAGGAAGATATCAGGATGACAGGTCATGCGATCGAATGTCGGATCAATGCGGAGATACCGGAGCGCAATTTTACGCCGTCAGCCGGAAGAATCACAGATCTGCATCTTCCGGGAGGAAACGGGATCCGTGTAGATACGGCTGTTTACAGCGGATGCGAGGTGCTGCCTTATTATGATTCCATGTTGGCGAAACTGATCGTTCACGGGAAAGACCGTCGAGAGGCGGTAGATAAGATGAGGAGCGCTCTGGGAGAAATTATTATAGAAGGAATCGGAACGAATGTCGATTACCAGTATGAGATTTCGGAAAACGAGGATTTTATATCAGGAAAGACAGATGTGGATTTTATTCGGAGGCTGAGTAGTGAAACTGCATAATATGTTTAAAAAGACCGTAGGGAAAGAACATGGAACATCGAAAAATACAAAAGTAAGAAATGTTCCCGAAGGATTGCTGAAAAAGTGCAATAAGTGCGGCGCGGCTATTTTGGCAGAGGATGCCGTAAATAACAATTATATTTGTCCGAAGTGTCACGGATATTTCAGGATGCATGCAGGACGGCGGATCGAGATGATCGCAGATCCCGGAACTTTTGAAGAATGGGATGCAAAGATGAAGTTTGAAAATCCTCTGGAATTTAGCGGTTATGAGGAAAAAGTACGAAGATTAAGGGAACAGACCGGACTTGACGAAGCGGTCGTTACAGGGAAAGTTATGGTCGCGGGCCATCCGGCGGTGATCGGAGTATGTGACGGACGTTTTATGATGGCGAGCATGGGCGAAGTGGTCGGTGAGAAGATCACAAGAGCGATAGAACGGGCTACGAAAGAAAATCTTCCGGTTATTTTGTTCGCATGTTCTGGAGGCGCAAGGATGCAGGAAGGGATCGTTTCTCTTATGCAGATGGCGAAAACGGCGGCTGCGCTGAAACGGCACAGTGAAAAAGGGCTTCTGTATGTGAGCGTTTTAACAGACCCGACGACAGGAGGAGTAACGGCAAGCTTTGCCATGCTTGGAGATATTATTCTGGCAGAGCCGAATGCGCTGATCGGGTTTGCAGGACCGAGGGTGATCGAGCAGACGATCGGAAAGAAGCTGCCGAAAGGATTTCAGAGGTCGGAGTTTTTGCTCGAACATGGATTTGTAGATCGGATCGTAGAGCGGTCGGAAATGAAAAGCGTTCTTGCGCGTATTTTGCATATGCATGACCGTACAAAAGAAAAAACAGAAGAAAGTACCGGGGAAACCGAAAAGATTGAAAGCACTACACAAGAAGATACTATGCCAAAACAGGTGCGGTCAAAAGGCGGAATAAGCGCGTGGGAAAGAGTTCTTCTTTCAAGAAAAACAGACCGTCCGGTCGGAACAGACTATGTGAATATGCTGTTTTCTGATTTTATGGAATTTCATGGCGACAGGCTTTTTAGAGACGATCCTGCAGTGGCAGGAGGAATTGCAATGTTCGGGAACATTCCGGTCACGGTGATCGCTCAGGTGAAGGGAAAGACGACGAAAGAAAATGTGACACGCAATTTTGCGATGATGTCTCCGGAAGGATATCGGAAAACATTACGATTGATCCGGCAGGCAGAAAAGTTCGGACGTCCGGTGATCTGTATCGTAGATACTCCGGGAGCATTTTGCGGACAGGAAGCAGAAGAGCACGGACAGGGAGAAGCGATCGCTTCAAACTTATATGAACTGTCCTCGATAAAAGTTCCGATCGTTTCGGTACTGATCGGGGAAGGCGGAAGCGGAGGAGCACTGGCTCTGGCTGTGGCAGATGAAGTGTGGATTCTGGAAAACTCTGTCTATTCGGTTCTTTCTCCGGAAGGATTTGCAAGTATACTCTGGAAAGACAGCAAGCGTGCGTCAGAAGCGGCGGAAGTGATGAAACTGACGGCGGATGATCTGAAATGCTTAGGGATAGTGGAACAGGTGATCAGAGAACCGAAGTCGTATACGTCACAGACAATGGCTGGGGTATGTGAAGAATTAAAAAACATGCTCAGCGTTTTTTTGAAAAAATACGGATCTATGGATGAAAGACAACTGCTGAATCATCGATATGACAGATTTCGTAAAATGTAAAAAGTGCTTCTTTTCCGAACAAAGTGTGTGCTATAATATAGGTTACGAAAATGCAGGCGCAAGAAGCGTCGGTTATGGAACACAATATATGGAAAAGGAGGAGGTCCGATGGATGCATACAGAACAATTAATGATACGCTTGTAAATCTGTTTAATGAAATATGGGAATTAGAAAAAGAAGCGATCATAACCGAAGAATTTAAAGATATTACAAATAATGATATGCATATCATAGAAGCAATCGGATTATCCGGTGAAAATACAATGTCATCCGTAGCTAAAAAGCTGAAGATCACGGCGGGGTCTCTCACAACTGCGGTCAATGCGCTTGTCAGAAAGGCATATGTGAAGAGGGAAAGAAGTGAAGAGGACAGACGGGTCGTATATATAGCGCTTACGGAAAAAGGAGAGAAAGCTTTTTATCATCACGAGCAGTTCCATCGTCAGATGACCAACGCCGTGATAGAAAAGCTGGATGACGAAGAAATTGACGCACTTGTAAAAATGCTTAAAGATATTTCTGCATTTTTCAGAAGTTATCAGTCATAACACAGGAAAACGGAAATCTGATAAGGCGGGATTTGTGGTATGGATGAATTTATTTTTATTTTGGAATTGATCGGAACAGTAGCGTTTGCTTCTTCGGGAGCAATGATCGCCATAGAAAAAAAGATGGATATTTTCGGGGTAAATGTGCTCGGGGCGACAACTGCGGTAGGTGGCGGGATCATGCGGGATATCATACTCGGATTGACGCCGCCGGGGGCGTTTTCGCATCCGGTCTATGTTCTTGTGGCGGCGCTGACATCGACGATTCTTTTTGTGATCGCATATGCGAAACCGACGGCTTTTGAGTCTCGGGTAAAGACAGATTATTATGATAAGCTGATGTTCTGGTGCGATACGGCAGGACTTGGAATATTTACAGTAGTGGGGATACAGGCGGCGGTGCGGGCCGTCGGCGGGGAAAATGTGTTTTTCTTTGTATTTATCGGAACGCTTACAGGAGTAGGAGGAGGGGTGCTTCGTGATATTATGGCAGGCGAGACTCCGTATATTCTTGTAAAGCATATTTACGCATGCGCTGCGATTGCGGGAGGAATCGTCTGTGTAGTCGGAAGAACGGCATTCGGAGAAGCTTACGGTACGATATTAGGACTGGCGGCAACGGTGCTGCTCCGTTTTTTGGCAGCTCATTTCAGGTGGAATCTGATGCGTGTATCATAAGGTTTTTCATCTCGGAAAATAGCCGGATGATAAGAAAATTACAGTGAAGGCGGACTGAAATTACAGCAAGAATGATAAAAATTTGACGTTTTCTGAAAAATGAGGTACAATCCCCTATGAAACTTTTTGATTTGGGTTGAATAAGTGATACTGAACAGGATTAGAGAGCGGTATCGGAAATACTTGGTTGTATTATTTTAGGAGGGAACAAGTATGGCAGTAAAGAAAACAACTTCGACATCAAGGGCAGCGGCTAAAATAGCAAATGCGATCAAAGCGGAGCCTGCAAAGGCGGCTAAAACAGCGGCGAAAGCAGTAAAGGAAGAAGAGAAAACAGCTGTGAAGGCAGAGGAAAAGGCAGAAGTGAAAGCTTCTGAAAAAGCTCCTGTAAAAGCAGAGCCGGAAAAGAAAGAAGCAGCGAAAGCGATTGAGACAAAGAAAGACACAACGAAAAAGCTTGAGACAAAAGCGGCAGTTTTGGTAGATACACCGGAGACAGAAGAGAAGGCAGCTGTAAAAAAATCAGTAAAAGCTCCGGCAAAGGCAGAGAAAAAAGCGCCGGTGAAAAAGGCGGCATCTAAGAAAGCGGAACTGAAAACAGAGATGTTTCTTCAGTTTGCGGGAAAAGAATATACAGACAAAGAGATTTTTGACAAAATAAAATATGTTTGGTCAAAAGTTTTGAAAAATAAAGTCGGCGATATGAAAGATGTTAAGATCTATCTGAAGCCGGAAGAGTCAGCAGCTTATTATGTAATTAACGGCGATACGACAGGTAAAGTCGATCTGTAAAAGTCTGCTATCCTCTCTGTAGCGGGATTGCCCCGGCAGGGAGGTTTTTTATTTATATGAGGAGAAAGGAAGGCGTATGGCATGAGCGAAAATACGAAAAGTAAGATGACGGAGAAGAAAGAACAAAGGAAACGGCTTGAACAGCAGATCCGTTTTATTATTGAAGCGGACAAAGTGAAAAGCGTTTTTCGGCAGACATATCTTGCCGACGGAAGCCGGAAAGAAAACGATGCGGAACATTCATGGCATCTGGCATTGTCTGCGATACTTTTGAAAGAGCATATGGACGCGCCTGTTGATCTGATGAAAGTGATCGTCATGGTACTGATCCATGATCTTGTCGAGATAGATGCGGGTGATACTTATGCATACGATTCCGAGGGCACCAAGTCAAAAAGAGAGAGGGAGTTAAAAGCGGCAGAGCGTATTTTCGGTATTCTTCCAAAAGATCAGGGAACATATTTCAGAAGTTTGTGGGATGAATTTGAAGAATATAGTACAGAGGATGCAAAATTCGCTCATTTGCTCGATAATTTCCAGCCGCTTTTATTAAATGACGCATCAGACGGGAAAAGCTGGGCAGAGCATGGAGTGCATAAGGCTCAGGTGTGTAAGCGAAATGAGCGGATTGCGGATACGTCGGATATCGTATGGGAAAAAATGCTTGAAATTATGGATAAACATGTTGAGAAAGGAAATTTGAAAAATGTATGAGCGGGAAACAGAGCGGCTGCAAAAGATGATTGAAGAAAGTGAAAGTATCGTTTTCTTCGGCGGAGCGGGAGTTTCGACAGAAAGCGGAATACCGGATTTTAGAAGTGCGGATGGGATTTATCATCAGAAGTATCGTTTTTCACCTGAACAGGTTGTAAGTCATACGTTTTTTATGAGGTATCCTGAAGCATTTTATGAATTTTATAAAGAAAAAATGATGATTCTTGATGCAAAGCCGAATGCGGCTCACCTGAAATTGGCAGAACTGGAACGGGCGGGAAAACTTACGGCTGTCGTTACGCAGAATATAGACGGTCTGCATCAGTTGGCAGGAAGTAAGCGAGTGTATGAACTGCATGGCAGCATTCACAGAAATTATTGTATGAACTGCGGGAAATTTTATGATGCACAATATGTCAAAAAAAGCGAAGGTGTTCCGAAATGCTCCTGCGGGGGCGTCGTGAAACCAGATGTTGTCCTTTATGAAGAAGGTCTTGATGAGGAGACGATCCGGGGCGCTGTGGAGGCGATCGCGTCTGCAGATATGCTGCTTATCGGAGGCACGTCTCTCGTAGTTTATCCGGCAGCAGGATTTATCGATTATTTCAGAGGAAGCCGTCTTGCGGTGATCAATAAATCAGAAACGGCAAAAAATATCCGATCAGAACTGACGATTTCAGCTCCGATCGGAGAAATATTAAGCCGGATAAAAGTGTGATCAGTCAGATTCCCATCGTCCGGATGCGCCGCATGGGAGGACAAGTCCCGAATCAGTGACAGGAAGTCCGATTTCCTGCGACTCTACATGGCCGTTCCATGGCTTTAGTTCTGTCGAGATCATATACGTAAGTACAGCGGGTGCAAGCCCTGTCGTATAGGAATTGACAAGGAAAAAAAGGGCGTCTTTAGACAAGATCTTTGTGCAAAGTTTGATGAGCGGGTGGATCATATCTTCGATCTTCCATATTTCGCCTTTCGGACCGCGGCCATAAGACGGAGGATCCATGATGATCGCGTCATAAGTATTGCCGCGGCGGATCTCCCGTTCGACAAATTTTACACAATCATCGACAAGCCAGCGGATCGGAGCGTCTTTCAGCCCGGAAGACACTGCGTTTTCTTTCGCCCAGCCGACCATGCCTTTTGAGGCGTCCACATGGGTGACATGCGCTCCGGCGGCCGCTGCCGCAAGAGTTGCGCCGCCTGTATAGGCAAAAAGATTCAAAACTTTTACCGGGCGTCCCGCGTTTCGGATCTTTTCCGAAAACCAATCCCAGTTTGTCGCCTGTTCGGGAAAGAGTCCGGTATGTTTAAAACTAAATGGTTTCAAATTAAATGTAAGAGATCCATAGTGAATCTGCCACTGCTGAGGCAGACTGAAAAATTCCCATTCCCCGCCGCCTTTTTTACTGCGGTGGTAATGGCCGTTCATCTGTTTCCATCCTTTATGATTCTTTTTCGTGTTCCAGATTACCTGAGGATCGGGGCGAACAAGAAGATAATCTCCCCATCGTTCCAGTTTTTCTCCGTTAGAACAATCTATAACTTCATAATCTTTCCAGTTGTCTGCAATCCACATAATAATATCCTTTCTCCATACAGTGTGTGCGAATATAGCTATAGTTTACCACAAGCATGTACAACAGGAAAGCATAAAACAATCTAAATTGTAACAGTTCAGCCATGCAGCGCGGTTTTACGAATGCACAGGCTGAGCTTTTACTGTCTGTGGATTTCGTCAACTTGAATTTTCAAAGTGAAATACGGCATGATTCATGATACAATATAAAATAAGAAATAAAATTTTGAGGGAGATGTCTTATGGTGAAAATGACAGTAGATGCAATGGGAGATCACTGTCCGATTCCGGTAGTGAAAACAAAAAAAGCGCTTGGAAAATTACAGGGAGCAGGACAGATAGAAGTGCTTGTAGATAACGAGACGGCAATGAAAAATGTCATGAAGATGGCAAAAAGCAGCGGCGCGTCAGCGGAATCGGAAAAGATCAGCGATCGGGAATACAAAGTGATGATTACGGTAGAAGAGAAGAACGCGGCTGTATCAGAAAGCGATCAAAAAGGACAGACCGCAGGAAAAGAAAGCCGGGCGCAGGCAGAAGGCGGGGGGAAAGAAGCAGGCGAATCGGATCACAATCCGGCAGCAGAAAATGGAAGTAACAGTAGTGCGCAGGGGATGAACAAAGTGCAGTTATCATCTGCGGGATGCGCGACATGTATCGGAACGGTCGTTGCGGTTTCTTCTGATAAAATGGGAAGCGGAAATGATGAGCTGGGCGCAGTTTTAATGAAGAGTTTCTTTTTTGCGGAGACGCAGCTTGATACGCTTCCGGATAAAATCCTTTTTTACAACGGAGGCGCGAAACTTACGGTGGAAGGTTCGGACTGCCTAGAAGATATCAGGATTTTGGAAAAAGAAGGCGTCGAGATACTGACGTGTGGCACATGTCTTGACTTTTACGGATTAAAGGAAAAACTGGCAGTCGGAGCAGTGACAAATATGTATACGATTGCAGAAATTCTTCAAAACGCAGTCAGCGTTGTTTCTCCGTAACGACAGGAGAAGGACATAAGGAAAAATATTTATTATGGGTGAAAAAGAAAGAATGGCAAAAAGTATAAACGGATAGATAAAAGTGTAAGGACAGTATTGCAAAAGTTTGATACAATACGATAACAGCTCATAGGAAAGCGGCATGTTTTGTCCCGAAATGCAGCTTTTGAGTTGAGTAAGTTTACATGGGGAAAAGGAAAACAAAAATACAGATATCCCCTACATAATAAGGAGGTATTAAGACAAATGAAAAAGACCAAAAAACTGGTAATGTCATGGCTACTTGCCTTTTGCTGTGTCATCACTTTGGTTGCGCCGTCTGTCGTAAATGCGGCAGCAGATGATTTCGAGATCATCGATGATACAGACGCACGTTTTGTATATTCAGACGGTAATGCAAATAACGGCGGATGGGAATCGGCGGGAGCGGGCGACGCTTCCGTTACAGAGCACTGGAGCAACACGGCAGGCGCGACATTGGACATTACATTCAACGGAACAAAACTGGAGCTTTACGGTAAAAAAGCTGCAAATCATGCAATGTTCAGCGTGAGCATTGACGGAAGCGAGGCAGTAGAATGCGACGCCTATGCCGCAGTGACAGAACCGGAGGCAAAATTGTTTGAAAGCAAAACGCTTGCGGCAGGAAATCATACAGCTCATATCACAGTTTTAGAAAAAAGAAATGAAGCTTCTACAGGGACAGGAAGCGTTTATGGCGTACAGTTTGTGTATGCAAAAGCATTTGAGGCAGAGATTGCCGAGCCGGAATTTCCGGGATATACAGAAGTTGACGATGCTGTTTTTACAACAAATCATGAGCCCTTCAAGATCCAGTACGAGCCGGCAGGCGCTTGGACTGCGGGAAGCGGCAACGGAAATTTGTTTTATAACGGAACAGAGCATTACAGCGCAAAAGGCGTTGATGTGTCTTATGAGATGATCTTTACTGGAACCGGAGTAGAGATCCATGCCAGCAAAAATACAGTTCATATGAACTGCGACGTTTATATCGACGATGTGAAAGTCGGAGAACTGGCGGCACAAAATGCCGGAGCAATGCACAAACAGAAATTATTTGAGAAAAAAGATCTTGCGAATACAAAGCATACGCTTCGTGTCGTTCCGAAAGAGGGAGAAAGCATTGAAGGCAAAGTAATACAGCTTGATAAGATTGTTGTTTTTCACGATGAAATTACTGTGCCTGATTCGATCGTATTGAACCGGACGGAGCTGACGATGACACCCGGCGCTTCATCAGAGCTTACGGCGTCTGTCATTCCGTGGAATGCAAATGCGAAGCTTGTGTGGACAAGCAGCGACAGCAGTGTTGTAGAAGTAAACGATGGAAAACTGACTGCAAAAGAGATCGATGTGAAAAAGACAGTTACTGTCACAGCGGCAAGCGCTGAAGACAACAGTGTTTTAGCAGAAGCTAAGATTACAGTCGATCCGGCTCTGGCATTTATGAACGCATATGTAGGCAATGAAAAACTCTTAGAGACAGAGCTTGATTATGATAAGCTGAAAGCAGGAAACGGAAGCGTTTATAACGGAACAGCCTGGTTGAATGATGAACTGAATTCTAAAATTGTCGTGACGACAGAAAAAGACGTTCACAATGTTCAGGTTACAGCAAGCGATTTCAAGAATGAAAAGGGACAGGTTTTGTCAAAAGACAATATTGATATTAAATGGCTCAAAGAAATTGCGGCAAAAGAAGGACGTAACGCACAGGGGCAGACAAAAAATTATCCGGATGTGATCTACAAAGGCGGGAAGAAAGATATCGATGCACAAGATGTACAGTTTGCATGGGTAAATATCGCGATTCCGAAAGATACAGCGGCAGGAAATTATACAGGTACGATTACGGTTTCGGCGGACGAATTAGACAAGCCGTTCGAGCTTACGTACAACATCGAAGTGCTGAACCTTGTACAGCCGGCGCCGGAGGCAACAGAACTGCAAGTTTGGCAGCATCCGTTTTCAGTTGCGAATTATTATTTAGGTTTAGGTGAAAATCCGTCGGGCGGCATCACAAACGAGGTGCGGGAAGATTTCTATTTTACAGAAAAACATTTTAATTTGATGAGAGACTCGATCAAAGAGTATGTTTCGATCGGAGGTCATGACGTAGTTGCCAATGTCGTAGAAGAGGCATGGAATCATCAGTCATATTATAACGATCTTTCGATGGTAAAATGGACGAAGAAAGCGGACGGAACATGGGAATTTGATTATGATTGGTATGATGCATGGATCAATTTCATGATCGAGTGCAAAGTTTTAGATCCTGCAAACGGAATCGGACAGATCAAGTGTTACAGTATCGTTCCATGGAACAATCAGATCGCTTACTATGATGAAGCGCAGGGTAAAGTAGTGAAAGAATCACACAATCCGGGAACTGCAAAGTGGAAAGAGATGTGGGAACCGTTCTTAAAAGATTTTATGGAACATTCCAAAAAAATGGGATGGTTTGACATCACTTATATTTCAATGGACGAAAGAGGGCTCGATCAGCTTGAACCAGCGGTTGAGATGATCGAATCAGTGAAAGACGAAGATGGAAACCACTTTAAGATCTCTTCGGCGCTGAACTATGCAGCTCCGGAATATTATGAGTTTACAGACCGTATCGATGATATTTCGATCAATCTCGGAAACACAGGAAACGTACAGCAGATGAACGATCTGTCAGATCACCGCAGAGACTTAGGTCTGACGACAACGATGTACACATGTACGGGAGATTATCCGAGTAACTTTATGATCAGTGATCCGGGCGACAACTATTGGGATATCTGGTACACGATGACATTAGGAACAGACGGCTATATGCGTTGGGCATGGGATAACTATGTATACGATATGCACGGCGATGCAACTTACCGTTACTGGGAGCCGGGCGACGGATGGTTCATTTATCCGATGGAAAGAGAAGCGGTAGGAGAGGACTTTAACGCTTCCTTCTACAGCACACCGCGTTATGAATTGTTCAAACAAGGTATCCGTGATGTGGCAAAAGCAAAATATCTGTTGAACAGTGAAAGCGCGACAGCAGAAGAAAAAACAGAATTGACAGATGTTGTAGAGCATTTGGCAAAACCGCAGAAAGGAACATATCAAGGTTCTGCGGTGGCGGCATCCGAAAAAGACCGTATGCTCGTTCATTCTGAAACAGAGCGCGCTTTAGATGCGACAAACGCGCTGGCAAGAAACGTTGCGGAGAGGGAGAACCCGAATCCGAAGCCGGAAAGCGCAGATAAAACAGCGCTTAATGCGGCGATTAAAGATGCAGAAGCTTTGAAAAAAGAAGATTACACAGCAGAAAGCTGGAAAGCGTTTGAGACGGCGTTGAATGCGGCAAAAGAAACAGCGGCTGATAAAGATGCAGCTCAGACAGAAGTAGACAACGCATTAAACGTATTGAATGCGGCAGTTGCTAAACTTGAGAAGGTGAAAGATCCGAATCAGCAGCAGCCGGTTCAACCACAGCCGGAGCAGACAAAACCGGATAAGACGACTCCTCAGACAGGAGATCGGACAAACGCAGCGCTTCTGTTTGGATGCGCAGTTCTTTCGGGAGCAGGTGTGTTCTTTGCATATCGCAGACGCAGAACAATAAAATAATCGTTTTCTAAAGTAGATTTCGGAAAACAGAGGAAAAGAACGAAAGAGTCGGAGACGGATCTTTCGTTCTTTTTGTAACGGTGGAGGGATGAAGTCCGAAAGATTCTTTTTTGGTCTGCTTTAGAAATCTACAAAACAGTTGTTAAACAGGTAGATTTGAGTCATAATAAAAACGACTATTATGGATTTTTTCGGAGGAAGAAGAGATGAGGAAGATGGAGAAGATTCATTTAACACAATTTGCAAAACACGGCGGCTGTGCTGCAAAAATCGGTCCTGATACGCTTGGGAAAGTGCTTGGGAGGCTTCCGAAGTTTCATGAGGACAACCTGCTTGTCGGTTTTGAAACTTCGGATGACGCGGCCGTATATAAGCTTTCGGACGATACGGCAGTGATACAGACACTGGATTTTTTTACGCCTGTAGTAGACGATCCCTATACGTTCGGACAGATTGCGGCTGCGAATGCGCTAAGCGACGTATATGCGATGGGAGGAGAACCGAAGATCGCGTTGAATATCGTCTGTTTTCCCGGGAAACTGGATCCGGATTATTTAGGGGAAATTCTGCAAGGAGGCGCGGAAAAGGTTCTTGAATCGGGAGCTGTCCTTGTTGGAGGACATTCGATACAAGATGACGTTCCGAAATACGGACTGTCGGTTATGGGACTTGTTCATCCGAATCGCATCTATAAAAACTTCGGATGTAAAAAAGGAGATGTTCTGATCCTTACGAAACAACTGGGAAGCGGAATCGTCAATACGGCGGTCAAAGCACAGATGGCTTCGGAAGCTGCCGGGAAAGAAGCGGTTGCCGTGATGACGCAGTTAAACAAAAAGGCAAGGGAAATACTGGACAAGTTTACGATCCATGCATGTACAGACGTTACCGGGTTCGGGCTTCTCGGACATTGCGGGGAAATGGCTTCGGCGAGCAGAGCGAAGATAGAGCTTTGGCCAAAAGATATCGCCTATATTGAAGGGGCAAAGGAATATGCGCAGATGGGACTTATTCCCGGGGGAGCATATCGCAACAGAAATCATGTCGCACAGCTTCTTGAAGCGGGAAATACCGATGAGATGTATGTAGATCTGCTCAGTGACCCGCAGACTTCCGGCGGTTTGCTGGCGGCAGTTCCGGAAGAAGAAAAAGATGCGATTTTGGAAGAATTTGATAAAGCACAGATGGAAACAAAAGTGTCGGTTGTCGGAAAAGTAATAGACTCCGAATGTGAAGAAGCAAAAATATATATCCGTTAATATAGGAGGAGAGACAAAATGATTTATCTGGATAATGCCGCTACGACTTTGCACAAACCAAAGGAAGTACAGGAAGCTGTTATAGCGGCGTTTGGGCAGATGGGAAATTCCGGAAGAGGGGCATCGGAGCCGGCGCTTAAGGCATTGGGAACAGTCTACGATGCAAGAGAAGCGCTGGCACGGCTTTTTCATGCCGAAAATGCGAGTGAGATTGTGTTTACCGCAAATTCTACAGAGGCGCTGAATATTGCAATCAAGGGAATACTTGATCCGGGAGATCATGTCATCACAACGGTGCTGGAACATAATTCCGTGCTGCGCCCGCTGTATGAATGCCGCAGGAAAGGTGTGGAGATGACAATTCTTACATGCGACGAATATGCTAACATTTCATATGAAGAGATGGAAAAGGCAGTCAGAAAAAATACACGGGCGATCATATGTACTCATGCGTCAAATATGACCGGAAATATGATCTCTTTGGAGAGTGTCGGAAAGATTGCGGCAAAGTATGGTATTCTCTTTATTGTTGACGCTTCCCAAACCGCGGGAGTATGGGAGATCGATGTACAAAAATATGGGATTTCCGTCCTTTGTTTTACCGGACATAAAGGACTGATGGGACCGCAGGGAACAGGTGGTATGTATGTAAAAAGCGGGGTAAAGATCCGTCCGCTTTTGTCAGGCGGCAGCGGGATAGATTCTTATAATATGCATCATACGTCGCAGATGCCGGAAGCGCTTGAAGCCGGGACGCTGAACGGTCACGGGATCGCGGGACTTCGGGCGGCATTGTCATTTTTGGAAAGAGAAGGGATGGAACGCCTGCGGAAAAGAGAACTGGAGCTGATGCGCCGTTTTTATAACGGAGTCGCTGAAATTCCGAATGTGAAAGTGTACGGAGACTTTCGGACGGACAGAAGGGCAGCCATCGTTTCTTTGAATATCGGCGATTATGATTCGGCAGAGATAAGTGATGAATTAAGCGGCAGATATGGGATCGTTACGCGGCCCGGAGCGCATTGTGCGCCGTTGATGCATGAAGCGCTTGGAACAAAGATACAGGGTGCGGTCAGATTCAGTTTTTCCCATTATAATACGGAAGAGGAAATTGACGAGGCAATCCGCGCCGTAAAAGAGCTTGCTGAGGAATAAGAAGAACAGGCGCGGGGCAAGGTGTTATGGAATCATAAGAAACGGGGGAGAAGATGAAAAAACGAGAGAAAAAAATTGTGATCACTTTTCATACGACAACGGATGCGATGGCAATGGAACGGTACTGTAAAAAGAGAAAAGAACCGGGCAGACTGATTCCTGTTCCGGGTACGATCTCGGCCGGATGCGGACTTGCATGGTGCGTTCTGCCGCAAGAGAGGGAACATCTTTTGAAAGTGATGGAGGAGGGGGATATAACTCCGCAGGCTGTGCATGAATGTATGTTATAAAATATCACAGTTCTACCACAAAAGATTCACATAGGTTTGATATCGTCTTAAACAAATATATTGTATGAAATATGTGGAAATAAGATTAAAGTATATTGAAAAAGTATATGTCACAGATAGAGGGGAGTGCAGAAATCCACAGAAAGAATACAAAGTTAGGAGGATATCATTTTGATAGAAGTAAAAAATTTGGTAAAAAAATATGGAAATCATTTAGCCGTAGATCACCTGGACTTTCAGATTAAGCCGGGAATGGTTTACGGTTTTTTGGGTCCCAACGGAGCAGGAAAATCTACTACAATGAACATTATGACAGGATGCATGGGGGCAACTCAGGGGGAAGTGCTGATTAATGGATATGACATCTTGAAAGAACCTGAAAAAGCCAAAAGATATATCGGATATTTGCCGGAACATCCACCTCTTTATATGGATATGACTGTGCGGGAATATTTGGATTTTGCAGCAGAGCTGAAAGGAATTAGAAAATCTCAACGAAGAGAAGCTGTTGATGAAGCAGAAAAAATGGTAAAGGTTCAGGATGTGGAACATCGCTTGATTCGAAATCTTTCAAAAGGCTATCGTCAGAGAGTAGGGCTGGCACAGGCAATTTTAGGATTTCCGGATATGATTATTCTTGATGAACCAAGCGTTGGATTGGATCCGAAACAGATTATAGAGATGAGAGATTTAATCCGTAAGTTGGCTGAGAACCATACGGTTATTTTAAGCTCGCATATATTGACGGAGATCAGAGAAGTATGTGATTATATTCTGATTATTTCTAAAGGAAAGCTGGTAGCACAGGATACGCTGGAAAACTTGGAGAAGATGATAGGGTTTCACGATGTGATTGAATTAGAAACATCGGCTTCGGAGGAGGAAATTCATAGAATACTGGGGAGGATTCCCGGAGTTTGTGCGATGCAGATGCGTGTGAAAGGAGAAAAGTGTACTTATGTACAGGTAAAAGTGACTGGAGATAAAAGCAGTCAGAATAACAGAAAAGTAAGAGAAGAGATTTTCTGTGAATTTGCGAAAGAGAAAAAACATTATATTCATTGTCGGCGCCTGAAACGAGTTTGGAAGAAGCGTTTATGAAATTGACACAGAACGATAATATAGAAAGAAATATGCAAATCGAAGAATCGCTTGTGAAAGATAGACAGGTAAAGGACGGACGGGTGAAAGAAAGCCGACCGGGAGAGAAACAGATAGGAGTGGAAACCAGAAAATGTGAGATGAATACAGAGGGAGGAAAAGAGGATGAAGGCGGTTTATAAAAAAGAATTAAAAGCGTATTTTCAGTCTATAATAGGGTGTGTATTTATTGCCTTTCTTATTGCATTTACTGGAATTTATTTCATGGCGTATAATATGACAACAGGATATCCGTATTTTTCTTATACACTTTCAGGATCGTTGATCGTATTTATTGTAGGGATTCCTTTGATTACGATGCGTTCATTTGCAGAAGAGAGAAAGAATAAAACAGATCAGATTCTGTTGACAGCGCCAGTGAGTTTGTGGAAAGTTGTGGTTGGAAAATACCTGGCGATGGTGACGGTAATTGCAATCCCGAATCTTATATTTTGTATTTTCCCTCTTATCATTAAATTGCAGGGGACGGCGTATTTGACAGTTGATTATATTTCGATTTTGATGTTCTTCCTGCTCGGCTGTGTTTTTGCAGCTATAGGAATGCTTTTATCAGCGCTTACAGAAAGTCAAATTATTGCGTATATAGGGACGTTTGGTATTTTTCTGATTCTATATTTATGGGATGGTATCTTATCTCTGTTTCCAAATACGGCGATGAGCGGACTTGTGTTTATAATTTTGCTTATTTTGCTGGCAGCTTTCTACATATGGAGAATGACGAACAGTTTTTCGATTGCGGGAGGAGTGGGCTGTGTCGGAGTGGCAGTAGCGATAGCAGTGTATTTTCTGAAAGAGACGCTTTATGAAAATCTGTTTACAGAGTCTTTGGGCGGGTTCGCTCTGACAAATATTTTTACCGATATTACACAAAATAGTATTGTAGATGTGAGCGGAATTGTATTGTACTTGTCGATGATCACATTATTTTTATTTTTGACAGTTCAGTCGATTAGAAGACGACTTTGGGAAAGTGCGGCAAAAAAACATGGAGCGTATAGCGTGACGATGACAGCGGTTTTTCTTGCAATTACAGTTGTCATAAACTTGATTGCATGCCAGATACCGGAAAAATTCCGAAAGATAGATGTGAGTAATACAAAAATTTACGAGATTTCAGATACGACAGAAGATTTCCTGAAAGAAATGGATAAAGAAATATCGATGAAGATAATTGCCGTAAAAGAAAATACAGATGAACGAATCGTTACATTTTTGAGTAAATATGCGGCTTTATCGAATAAAATACATATGGAGTGGATAGATCCTGTTCTTCATCCGTCGGTTTTGTCAGAATATGAAACTACAGAAAATACGATTGTGATTTCCTGTGAAGAAACAGGAAAAAATACGACGGTTTCTTTTGATGATATTTTGGTGATGGATCAATATTCCTACTATTATTATGGAAGTACATCGTATACATCATTTGACGGAGAAGGACAGCTCACAAGTGCACTGAATTATGTGACAGGCGAGGAGACAAAGAAAGTTTATTTGTCAACAGGACATGGGGAACAAGAGCTTGCTGAAACGATAACGGAATTGATGAATAAAAATGGATATGAGTTGTCGGAAGTTAATTTACTTATGTCAACATCTGTACCGGATGATTGTGATCTTCTTATTGTGAACGCAGTAACTTCTGATCTGACAGAAGATGAGAAAACAATGTTGCAGCTGTATTTGCAGCAAGGGGGAAAGGTGACCGTCCTATTAGGAGAAACAGAAGGGGAAAAGCTCCCGAACCTGATAAGTATTTTGTCTGAATATGGCATGACGATGGAAGGCGGTTACATTGCAGATATGACGAGATGTTATCAAAATAATCCTTATTGCATTTTCCCCAAATTATCTGTAAGCGGTGATTTGGCAGAACAGATTAAGTCAGAAATGACACTTGTTATGAATACCCATGGGATGACAGTGAACGATCCGGCAAGGGATACGATTACAACGGTTCCGTTTATGTCAACGTCTGATCAGGCATTTGCAGTGACGGAGCAAGACCAAAAGCAGGGAGAATATATTCTTGGAGCATATGCGACAGAAACAGTAAGCGAGATCTCCGCAGAGACAGAAGAAACAGAAATTTCAGAAGAAAATGCAGAAGCGTCGGAAGAAATTACGGAAGATACAGAGAAGGAAAGTAGATTGACGGTGATTGCTGCAGGAAGTCTGATAGATGAGCAGATTATAGATACCTTTACGGAATTGGAAAATACACAGTTGTTTATGAACATAATGGCAGTAAATTTTGAAAATGTGAAAAATGTCTCAATCGAAGCCAAAAGCCTTAGTGTAGAATATAATGCTGTTCAGCATGCCGGATTATTCGGAACACTGATGATTTTTGGAATACCTGCAGTGATTTTAATCAGTGGTTTTGTTGTTTGGTACAGGAGGAGAAAAGCATGACACAAAAAAGGAAAATAGGTTTGCTCATAATTGTTTTCGTGGCGCTTATATGTATATATATGTGGGTTCGCGCGTGGAATCAAAGCGAACAGGCACAGGCAAATACAATGATACGAATTACAGATACAGAAGGAGATAAGATTAAAAAGATCGCTTTAAATATAGAAAATGGAGAGTTGAACTTTGAAAAAGAAAATGGTGTGTGGTATGATGCTTTAGATCATGATATTCCGATTAATCAAAGCATTATGAATGAAATTGCAGATACGGTTGGCAGTATTTCTGCAAATCGGAAGTTGAAAAATGCAGATGAAGCAAAAGACTATGGTTTGGATGTTCCTATTTATACGATCGAGTATACAGATGATAATGATGATGTCATTTCTGTTTATTTCGGAAATAATACAGGGGACAATATTTATGCAACATTAGAAGGGGAAAAATCTATTTATACTGTTTCGAGTCAGGTCATTGAAGATTTAAATTATACAGAAGAAGATCTGATACAACTTGACGACTATCCATCGATTGGAAGTGGCAATCTTGAGAAGGCAGTTATTACGCAAAATAAAAATTCTGTTGTATATGACAGTGCAGACGAGACGCAGACGGAACAAATAATCGCAATAGCCGGAGGCCTTGGAGCTGTGCAGCTGTCCACAACGGCAGATTATTGTGCAGAAGAAAAAGAATTATCAGAATACGGCTTGGATGAAGATTTAAGGGCTGCGGTAGAAGTGACTTATCAGGAAGATGAAAAAGAAAAGAAACTGACATTATATATAGGAAACCGGGTCGGGGATGACAGATATGTGATGTTAAATGATTCAAAGATTGTGTATCTGGTTTCTGATGCAATATGTGGAAATATATTAAATGAAGAAGAATAAAAACAGGTTATAAGCAGTAAGATTTTATATTCTTTTAATTGACTTTGCAGGAGAAACGAGAGAGAATGTTATTCATATCAAAAAGGCATTAATGCAGAAGGATGGATGGAAATGAAAGAAAAATTAATACGTTTTATGCAGGGCAGATACGGTATCGATCAATTATCGAAGTTTCTTCTGATCACGGGATTGGCGGTAGTTCTTTTATCGGCGTTTTTCGGAGAAACCGCGGTGAGCATGCTTTTATATATTTTCGGCTGGGGAGTCGTGATCTACTGTTATTTTCGGATATTTTCAAGAAATGTACAGAAGCGGTACGCAGAAAATCAGGCATATCTTATGAAAACATACAAGATAAGAAATTGGTTTCAGAATCAAAAAAACATCTGGCAGCAGAGAAAAGTGTACCACATTTATACATGTCCGTCATGTAAACAAAAAATCCGCATCCCGAAGGGCAAAGGGAAAATTGAAGTAAGATGTCCGAAGTGCGGCACGACTTTTATAAAGAAAAGTTAAGCTGTGCAGACAACGAAAATATAGAACTGAAAAGTAAGAAATCCCCGTAACAATGAACTGCTCCAAAAAGTCTGACTTTTTTGGAAGAGTTCGTTGTTACGGGGATTTTGTTTTCGGTTTCAATAACGATATCTTTACCAGCTAGGGAAGAAAAGGTTATTTCCGATGTTGACTCCCGGTCGGTTTGTAGATCCTGCATAGAGGAAATAATAACAGTCTGCCACTGCCGCAAGTCTTGCGCCGTTGATCGCATCTTGCGCAACCTGCATAGATAAAGAGGTCGGACCTTTCTTCAGAACAGCGTCAAGACGACCTGTCCATACCGGTTCAAACTGTCCGCTTGCATAGATAACTCCTCTGATCGTATTCGGAAAACGAGGACTTTCCACACGGTTTAATATTACAGTTGCGACAGCAAGCAGAGAATCATAGTTCTGATGAGCTTCACACTGCAGGATCGCCGCAAGAAGTGTGACGTCATCCGCAGAAGCGTCGATCTGTCCGCCGTTGTTTGTAATAGTATCGTCGTAGCCGCCGTTTTGCTGGAGCTGCTCCAGTCGCTCTGCCTCAAGGCGGGCAGCCTCTTCAGCCTTTGCTTTTTCTAATTTGGCTTGTACTTCCGTAAGATTTGTTGAAGTCGCCTTTGCTTTTTCCTGGAGTTCCGTCTGTTTTTTCTTAAGTTCATCTTTCAGATCAAGAAGTGAATCCTGCTGAGTTTCTAATGTGTTTTTCTGATCTTCGATATTTTTATAAATATTTTTCAGATCGTCAAGGGCAGTTTTGTCATATTCGCTCAGATTTTCGATAAAATCAGCTTTGTTTATAAAATCTGCCATGTTTTCCGCCGAAAAGAGCATCTCAAGCAGTGTTGCGTTCCCGTGTTCGTACATATATTTAATACGGGATTTCATATTTTCATACTGCTCATTTTCGTTTTCTTCAGCTTCGACAAGTGCATCGGAAGTACGGGCAATCTCACCGTTTAAGATCTCAACCTGCATTTCTGTTGCAGAGATCTCTTCGCTCAAAGAGAGAATATCTTTGTTGATACCGTCTAATTCACTTTCGAGTGCAGAAGTCTGTCCTTTTAAATTGTCAATGTTGTCATCTGCAAATGAAGGAAAAACTGAAAGTACAATTCCGAGAGAACTGATCAGGATGATGCCTGATTGTATCCACCGTTTTTTGTAGAATTTCATAGCTTTAAATTCCTTTCTTGAAGCATTTTTTAAGTGCTGAATAATCATTATACTACAAATTGCGTTATTTGGCAAACTTTGATATGATAAAGGCTGAGAAGGCCGCTTTTAAAAGCGGCGAAAGACAGAACGGAAAAGAAAGAGGTATATCTATGACGCATAAGATAAAAATGATCGGACTTGACCTGGACGGAACATTGCTGACGGATAAAAAAGAACTGACTGTGCGGACAAGAGAAGTTCTTGCAAAGGCGATCAGAAGCGGAATCGTCGTACTTGTAGCTACGGGGCGTCCGTGGATGGGAGTTCCGGAAGAATTGAGAGAATTTCCGGGTATGAATTATGCGCTGACGTCTAATGGAGCAAGGATTATCGACACTCGTACGGGAAATGTAATAGAAGAACATCTGTTGTCTGTCAAATCAGCGAAAAAGGCGTTGGAAATTTGTCGAAAATATGATACTCTACAAGAGGTATATTTTGATGGACAGGGATATGCTCCGGCAGAAAAAATGGAGTTTGTGGAACGATATCACAAAAATCCGAATATGTGGGAATATATGCGTAAAACCCGTATTCCGGTGGATGATATTTTTGAACTGGTAGACAGAGAAAACAGAGGTCTCGATAAAACGCAGGCATTATTTGCGGATATGTCCGAGAGAAAACGTGCGTGGGAAGAACTTGCCCGTCATGAGGATTTGGAACTGGTCGGATCTCTTCGTTATAATATAGAAGTGAACGCGGCGGGAGTCAATAAAGGAACAGGACTTGTCAATCTCGGAAGCAGGCTTGGTATTAAGCGGGAAGAGATCATGGCGTTCGGAGACGGAGATAACGATACCGTGATGCTGAAAGAAGTCGGTTTCGGCGTCGCAATGGCAAACGGAGAGCCGCAGGTGAAAGAAGCTGCAGATTATATCACACTGTCAAATGAAGAGGACGGCGTTGCGCAAGCGATTGAAAGATTTGTTCTCGGAGGAGGAGAAGCAAGATGTTAGAAGCATTAAAAGTAATTATATTCGGTATTGTGGAGGGAATCACGGAATGGCTGCCGATCAGCAGCACGGGGCATCTGATCTTGTTGGAAGAATTACTGCATTTGAAACAAAATCAGGCGTTTCTTGACATGTTTTATGTTGTGATCCAGCTTGGAGCGATACTGGCGGTTGTCGTTATGTATTTCCATAAGCTGAATCCGTTTTCACCGAAGAAAACCCAGAAACAGAAGATGTTGACGATCCAGTTGTGGGTCAAAGTGATCATAGGTTCGATTCCGGCAATGCTGATCGGGCTTCCGTTCAATGATTTTATAGAAGAAAAGTTCAACAATTCATATGTTGTTGCCGCGACATTGATCATCTACGGTATTCTGTTTATCGTAATCGAAAACTATCAGAAAGATAAGCAGCCGAAAGTGGAAAAACTTTCTCAGCTTACGATACAGACGGTTTTGATCATCGGCGTATTTCAGGCATTGGCGCTGATCCCCGGAACATCCCGTTCGGGAGCGACGATCGTGGGAGCGCTTCTCATAGGAGTATCAAGAGGAGTTGCGGCGGAATTTACATTTTTCCTTGCAATTCCGGCGATGTTCGGCGCAAGTTTTTTGAAACTGATTAAATTCGGATTAAATTTCACGGGTATGCAGGTATTTCTGCTTTTGTTGGGAACGGTCGTTTCGTTTGCGGTTTCCATCCTTGCGATCAAGTTCCTCATGCAGTATATCAGAAAACATGATTTTAAAGTGTTTGGTTACTACAGAATCGTACTGGGAGTCATTGTGCTTCTTTACTTCGGTATTAAGACGCTGCTTGCATAAGAATTGTTTCGGCGAAAATGTGTATTTTGCAAAAAACCTGTATAAAGAATGAAGATTTATGCATAAAGTAACGCATAATATACATAAAAACTGAAACAGAATGCATAAAAATTAAAAAAAGAGCTTGATTTTTATGCAGAACGTGTTAGAATGTAGTGCATGGAATGCATGGTTATTCAGCATTGAGCAATGGAATTATAAACGGAGGGTGCGAAAATGAAAAATACGAAAATGAAAAAGTTTTTAGTAGTAGTTTTAAGTGCGGCGCTTGTTGCCGGACTGGCAGCAGGTTGCGGAAGCAAAGAAGACGGTAAAGAAGAAGATAAAGGAAGCAGCGCGAAAACGGCGAAAGTGATCGACGTTGATCTTACAAATGAAGAGTATGCGTTCGGTATTGATAAAGATCAGCCGGAACTTGTTGAACAGGTAAACGCATTTATAAAAGAAGTAAAAGAAGACGGAACGCTGGATGAGATCTGTGACAAGTATTTCGGCGGCGGAGAGCCGGCAGCAGTAGAATCCGCAAAACTTGACGAGTCGAAAGATCAGCTTGTAGTTGCCACAAATGCAGCGTTTGAGCCGTTTGAGTATACAAAAGGCGATAAATATGTCGGAATCGACATGGAACTGGCAGCTCTTCTTGCGGAAAAGCTTGGAAAAGAACTTGTAATCCAGAATATGGATTTTGATGCGGTATGTCTTTCTGTAGGACAGCACAAATGTGATATCGCTATCGCAGGACTTACAGTCAATGATGAAAGAAAACAATATGTGACATTCTCAGATACATATTATCAGGCGTCACAGCGTTTGATCGTTCCGAGCGATGACGATACATTCGACGATCTGAAAGATGCAGATGCAGTTGCGGCAAAACTTGGCGAACTGAAAAAAGAAGATAAGATCGGCGTACAGCAGGGAACGACAGCGCAAAGCTACATCGAAGGAGACGAAGCTTTCGGATTTGAAGGACTTCCGGCTACATGCCAGCCGTATAAGAGCGGATCACTTGCGGTTCAGGATATGCTGAACGGAAACATCAAATATGTGATCATCGATGCAGCTCCGGCTACAGCGATCACAGAAGCGATTAATGCAATGCAATAAGTTCTCGGAAGCAGAATGAGCAATCGGCGCAATACAGAAGAGGATTTCAAAACAGTATGAAATGAAACGGACGATTGAGCGGATGATTTCGGACTGAGAGTTTTGCAAAAAGAATAGAAAACAGTATTAAATCAGAAAGGGAAATACAGGTATGTTCCGAAAACGGAAAATATCGGCGTTTTCCTTTCTTTGGACGTTTGAGAGAAGAAAGCAAAGAGGAAAGTAATGGGTAATTTTAGTGCAAAAGTAGATAAGTTTATAGAAATATTTATCGATCAAAACGGCTATGTAAAAGTGGTGCAAGGTTTGCAGAACACAGTCCTTATTGCGATTGTCGGTCTGGTCATCGGTATTTTGATCGGGACTGTTATCGCGACGGCAAGGGTGCTGCCGAAATATAAAGTGCTCCCAAGAGTTTTGAACGGTATATGCAGCGTTTATGTGGCGATGTTCAGAGGAACGCCGATGGTTGTGCAGCTTCTTGTATTTTATTATGTACTTCTTCCGATCATCGGATGGAACATAACGGGAGTTCAGGTCGCGATGCTTGTGTTCGGATTGAACAGCGGCGCATATATTTCGGAAATTATGCGAAGCGGAATCCAATCGGTAGACGCAGGACAGATGGAAGCGGGACGTGCAGTCGGATTAAGTTTCGGGGCGAGTATGATGAAGATTGTCATTCCGCAGGCTGTCAAGAATATTCTTCCGACTCTCGGAAACGAATTTATCGCGCTTATCAAAGAAACATCGGTTGTAAGTTTCGTAGGCGCGGCGGATCTGTATGTGGCGTTTAACTATATCGGAACAAACAGTTATGAATTCATGGTTCCGTATCTCGTGATGGCGCTTATTTATATTGCATTGATCCTTGTTGTGACACTGCTTGTAAAATTATTGGAAAGGAGCCTGAAGAAGAGTGATAGACGTAATTAATCTTAGAAAAAGCTTTGGTGATCTTGAAATCTTAAAAGGTATCAATATCACGATCAATAAAGGCGACATTGTCGCGGTGCTCGGACCGTCAGGTTCCGGAAAAAGTACGTTTCTGCGCTGCTTAAATTGTATGGAAGATCCGACATCCGGAAGCATTGTTTTTAAAGGAGTCGATATCGCGGATATGAAAGTCGATATCAACGTGCATCGCCGCCATATGGGTATGGTATTTCAACATTTTAATTTGTTCAATAATAAAACAGTTCTTCAAAACGTAATGATGGCTCCGGCATATTTGCAGTGCAAGGATCTGAAAAAAGCAAAAAATAAAAACAGAATGATCCGGTTTAAAAATATATTCCGAAGCAAAAAAGAAGAACTTATCCCAATTACAACGACAAAAGAACAGATCAAAAGCGAGACGAAAAAGCAGGCTCTTGAACTGCTCGGAAGAATCGGACTTGAAGACAAAGCGGACGTTTACCCGTCTACATTGTCGGGAGGTCAGAAGCAAAGAGTTGCGATCATTCGTTCTCTTGCAATGAATCCGGATGTGATCCTGTTTGACGAGCCGACATCGGCGCTTGATCCGGAGATGGTCGGAGAAGTTCTTGAGTTGATGAAGAAGCTGGCTCAGGAAGGAATGACGATGGTTGTAGTCACTCATGAGATGGGATTTGCGAAAGAGGTTGCGTCCAGAGTGATCTTCATGGATGACGGGCAGATTGTTGAGGAAGCTGAACCGGAAGAATTTTTCGGCAATCCGAAGAATCCGAGACTGAAAGAATTTTTGTCGAAGATTTTGTAAAAAGAATCTGTAAGTTGAAAAACGTGTACATGTCTGTGCACAGAAGAACATATGAAAAGCAGGGTGGATGAGAAACTCTGCTTTTTGTTTTTGAAAGAATGAAAAGTCCGAAGCAGACTTTTTGCTTTTATTTAAAGCGAGGTGGAAAATGAGATACGATCGAATTTATAAGGCGAAGTTTATAGAACGTCCGAACCGGTTTATTGCCTATGCAGAATTAAACGGGAAAAAGGAAACGGTTCATGTGAAAAATACAGGAAGATGCGCCGAGCTTCTTCGGCCGGGAGCAGATATTTATATTCAGGAAAGCGATAATCCGTCCAGAAAGACAAGGTGGGACTTGATTGCCGTAAAAAAGGGCAGTCGAATGATCAATATGGACTCTCAGATTCCGAATAAGGTTGTAAAAGAATGGATTGAACAGGGAAATCTTTTTGGAAATGTGACTTTGATCCGGCCTGAAACCGTATACAAAAATTCTCGTTTTGACCTGTATGTGGAAGCGGAAGATCAAAACGGGGGAATCCGAAAGATTTTTATTGAGATCAAAGGTGTGACATTAGAAGAAAACGGAGTGTGCCGCTTCCCGGATGCGCCAAGCGAACGAGCCGTAAAACATCTGGAAGAGCTTTCCGATGCAAAGAAGAATGGATATGAGGCATATGTGTTTTTTGTGATCCAGATGAAAGGCGTGCGTTATTTCACGCCGAATACAGAGACACATCCTCAATTTGCCGAAGCGCTTCAAAAGACGGCAAAGGAAGGTGTAAAAGTGCTTGCCTATGACTGTGATGTGACAAGCGATGCGATCGAGCTGAGCGATGCGGTAGACGTCGTTCTAGGCAATCCGATCTTAAAAGAATCTGTCCGGCCTCTTGTAGAGTGGTTTCGTGAGAATAAGCGTGATCTTCCGTGGAGAAAGAGGATTAACGCATACAGAGTGTGGATTTCGGAGATTATGCTTCAGCAGACGAGGGTGGAGGCGGTAAAGCCTTATTATGAGCGCTTTTTAAGTGAACTTCCCGATGTGAGCGCACTTGCATCTGTCGAGGAAGACAGGTTATTGAAACTGTGGGAAGGATTGGGGTATTATAACCGGGCCCGCAATTTAAAAGCTGCGGCGTGTCAGATTATGGAACAATACGGAGGAAGGTTTCCTTCATCATATGAAGAAATACGTTCGCTGAAGGGAATCGGAAATTATACTGCGGGAGCGATCGGATCATTTGTTTATCACATTCCGAAACCCGCAGTAGACGGAAATGTTCTGCGCGTAGTATCGAGGCTTACGGCAGATGAGGGTGATATCAAAACGGCGGCTGTAAGATCAAAAGTAGAAGAATTGATCGAAGAAATCATCCCGAAAGATGCGCCGGGTGATTTTAATCAGGGGTTGATTGAGTTGGGAGCGATCGTCTGTGTTCCGAACGGAGAGCCGAAATGCGCCGCCTGTCCGCTTGAAGCGCTGTGCAAAGCACATAAGGAAGGACGGGAAATGGATTTCCCGGTGAAGAAAAAGGCGAAAGCAAGAAGAATAGAAAAGAGGACGGTGTTTATTTTTCGGGATAATGAAAAAGTGGCAATCAGGAAACGGCCTCAAAAAGGACTCCTTGCCGGAATGTATGAATTTCCGAATGTGGAAGGGCACCTCAGGACAGAGGAAGTGATCGGGTATGCGCAGACGGCAGGGCTGACTCCGGTACGTGTAAAACGGATTGGAACGGCAAAACATATTTTCAGCCATGTAGAATGGCATATGACAGGATATGAACTGCTGGTCGATGAACTGGAAAAAACGTCGGCGCCAAACGTCGGTCAAATGTGTGTGGAAAACGGAGCGGATGGATCGGAAAATATATTTGTAAAGATAAAACAATTAGAGGAAGAGTATGCGATGCCGTCTGCATTTGATAAGTTTGTAGAGCACACTCGGTTTTCTTGAAATGTATGAGATACTGTGGTAAACTGTTGCTGTATGTATTGAATGAAGTCAGAACAGACAGGAGTGTGCTTGGATGAAAGAAAAAGAACAGATCTCAAGACAGCAGCAAAAATCCCGGGAGACGAAAGAAAAAATATTCAAGGCAGCGAAACGCATTTTGCAGAAGGGCGGATACGAGGAACTGTCTATCAAAAATATATGTGAGGAGGCGGGTGTCTCCAATGGAAGCTTTTACCACCATTTTAAGACAAAAGATGATCTTCTTTCTTACTATATAGAAGATCAGCCTCAGATCGAACCGAATCTTTTGGAACTTCCGGACAGCGTACAAGCAGTAAAAGACGGTATTATCCAAGTGTATTTGAATTATGTAAAATACTGCCGTGAACTTGGAGTTGAGTTTATGTCCGGTTACTATGATACGAAAAACCAGGCGTTGAATGCAGATATCCGTACAGAACGTCCGTATCCGATCGTGACAGTAAGAGCTTATGTCGAAAAGGCAGTGCAGGCAGGCGTCGCAGTATTGAATGAGCCGATCGAAGAATTTACGACAGATATCAGGATGATCGTAATCGGGAATGTGTTTGAGTGGTGCATTAAGCATGGAAAGGCTGATTTTGAAGGAAATATGAGCCGGTCGCTTAGATGTTATCTCGACGGGGCGCTTCGCGAAGCGGTTCGCTGACGAAAGACAAACAAAACAGAACATAAAAAGCGGACGGAGCTTATAAAAGGAACAATAGATAAGAGATAATAAAAATGGAAAAAGAATATGATTTTATTATAAACCCGAAAGCGCGTTCAGGAATGGGAATGAAAGCATGGCAGAAAATAGAATCAGAATTGAAGGCACGACATATAAATTACCGTGTATATCTGACAAAAAGAAGAGGTCATGCCGCTAAGACGGCGGCGTTTATCACGGCAGATGATAAACGGCATACGATTGTTGTTTTAGGCGGAGACGGCACAGTTAATGAAGTCGTAAACGGGATAAAACGTCCGGATCTGATAACATTTGGGTATATCCCTATAGGGTCGAGCAATGATTTCGCGCGGGGATTAAAACTTCCGAAAGATCCGATGAAAGCACTTCAATCTGTATTATCTCCGAAGAAAGTGATTTCTGCCGATGTAGGACAGATTTCAAGAGAAGGAAAAAGCCGGAGATTTATTGTAAGCGCAGGGATGGGGTTCGACGCAGGAGTCTGTCATGAAGTGTGCGTGTCACAATGGAAAAAGCGGCTGAATAAAATAGGGCTGGGTAAACTAAGTTACGCAGTAGTTGCCCTTGACCGTCTGAAAAAAGACCGGCCGACAAAGTTGACGGTAACGCTGCCTGACGGGAGAAAACAGATGTTTGAAAAAACTCTTTTTGTGGCTTTTATGAATCTTCCATATGAAGGCGGCGGTTTTCGATTTGCCCCGGAGGCGTCCGTGACGGATGGCTGCATCGATATCGTGATAGCGCACCATATGTCTCCTTTGAAGGCGGTGTGGCTGTTGCCGAGAGCGTTTTTTGGGAAACATACGGGAGCAAAAGAAATTACGATCATTCGGAGTCCTTCGGTATCGGTTGAGGCGCAGCGAAGCCTTCCGATCCATACAGACGGAGAGGCGGCGTTTTCCCGATATAAGGCATCGGTGGAGATACTGGAAGAAAAATTGCATATCATTGCAGGATAACAGCCGGAAAATTTAATAAATGTTTCCTAAATGTTTTATGAAGAAGGTTGTTGTACATTTTAAATCGTGCTATAATCGTTGCAATCGCAAAGATTAAAAGATTGCATATGAAAAGGGGCAGTCGTGTAATGGGCAAAAAAGAAAGTGGTAAATTCGGAAGCTGGCTGAAAAAGTATAAACATGCGTGGGTATTTTTGTATATTTTTATCTACATGCCGTGGTTTTTGCTTTTGGAAAAGCATGTAACGACAAACTATCATGTGATCCAGACGCAGTTTGATATGTGGATTCCGTTTGTTGAATATTTTATTATTCCGTATTTGATGTGGTTTGCGTTTATCGCGGCTGCATTTGTGTATTTTTTCTTTACGGACGTACCGGGATTTTATAAAATGGCGAAGTTTATGTTTACCGGTATGACAATATTCTTGATCATATCGACGATATTTCCGAATGGGCAGGATCTTCGTCCGGTCGTATTTGAGAGAGATAATGTATTTGTGGATATGGTGCGGATGCTGTATCGTGCGGATACATGTACGAATGTATTCCCGAGTCTGCATGTATTTAATACGCTGAGCGTGTGTATCGCTGTCCATGAGAGTGAAAAACTGAAAAAACACAAAGCTGTCTGCAATGCGGCGTACATATTGGCGGCGCTGATCATTCTTGCAACGATGTTTTTGAAACAACATTCTGTTCTGGACGTATTCGGAGCGGTGATTATGGCGTATGTACTTTATAAAGTCGTCTATGAGCCGGAAAAGAAGATGATACCTCAGCTCTCAAAACAAAAATTTTCAAAGCAGAAGCGGATTGCCGCTCATAATAAATAAAAGAGCAGCGGTAAAGATAAACAGGATAAAGATAGATTAATTTTAACAGGAACATTTTCGACAGGAGCGAAAATGGGAAATGAGAGGGAATGAACATTATGAGAAAAGTTATGCTTACAGGTGACCGTCCGACAGGAAGACTTCATGTGGGACACTATGTAGGATCGTTAAGAAGACGTGTGGAGCTTCAGAATACGGGAGAGTTCGACGATATTTTTATTATGATCGCAGATGCTCAGGCGCTGACGGATAATGCGGATAATCCGGAAAAGGTGCGCAGCAATATTATTGAAGTCGCTTTGGATTATCTTGCGTGCGGACTTGATCCGGAAAAATCGACGCTTTTTATCCAGTCGCAGATTCCGCAGTTATGTGAACTGTCGTTTTATTATATGAATCTTGTGACGGTGTCAAGACTTCAGAGAAACCCTACTGTAAAAACAGAGATTAAAATGCGTAATTTCGAGACGAGTATTCCGGTAGGATTTTTCACATATCCGATCAGTCAGGCGGCGGATATTACGGCGTTTAAGGCGACGACTGTTCCGGTCGGCGAAGATCAGATGCCGATGATCGAACAGACAAAAGAGATCGTTCATAAGTTTAATTCCGTATATGGGGATACACTTATAGATCCGAAGATCCTTCTCCCTGAAAATCAGGCTTGTCTGCGGCTTCCGGGAATTGACGGAAAAGCGAAAATGAGCAAATCACTCGGGAACTGTATCTATCTGTCGGAAGAGCCGGAGGAGATTAAGAAGAAAGTGTTCAGTATGTTTACCGATCCGACTCATATCCGGGTGGAAGATCCGGGAAAACTGGAAGGAAACACAGTATTTACTTATCTTGATGCATTTTGCAGACCGGAATATTTTGCAGAGTTTTTGCCGGAATATTCGGATCTGGACGAGCTGAAAGCACATTATCAGCGCGGCGGACTCGGAGATATGAAAGTGAAACGTTTTCTGAATAATGTGCTTCAGGCCGAGTTAGAGCCGATCAGGAACCGCAGAAAAGAATTCAGTAAAGATATTCCGGCGGTTTATGAGATGCTTAAAAAGGGAAGCGAGAAAGCGGAAGCGGTTGCAGCACAGACACTTGCAGAAGTAAAAGCTGCAATGAAGATCAATTACTTTGACGATACAGAACTGATTAAAGCGCAGTCAGAACAGTTTGCAGAATAAGAAATGATATCAAAAAACTCAGGAGAAAGTTCTTCTGAGTTTTTTTGTCGGCGACGGGGAAAATCCGAGCCTGATCAAGAATTATTTTACAATAAAAAAGATGCTGCATAAGCAACATCTCTTTTCGTACGTGCGATAGAAGATTCGAACTCCCGACCTTCTGGTCCGTAGCCAGACGCTCTATCCAGCTGAGCTAATCGCACATTTGCTGTTTCGTTCACAGCGAAATTTATTATATTATAGGTTTTGAAATATGTCAACCCTTTTTGGAATAAAAAATAAATAATTTTAAAGAATGATTTTCAAGGGGTTCTCAGGCAAACAATCTTGCCATGTCTTCGGGCAGATCGGCGGTAAATGTCATTTGTCTTCCGGTTATCGGATGGAGAAAGCGAAGACAGTGAGAGTGAAGCGCCTGCCGGTCGATCAGTTCCATATCCGGATTGTACAGATAATCTCCGATCAAAGGAAATCCGAGGTGTTTCATATGGACTCGGATCTGATGTGTGCGGCCTGTTTCTAAAATAAGAGAAACGAGTGAAAGCCCGTTTTTTTCAAAAACTGTGTGGTAATGGGTAATTGCATGTTCGCCGTTTTCAAAATCGATCTTCCGTTCGATGAGAGAACTTCCGGTTCGTCCGATCGGAGCATTTATCGTTCCTTCAAAAGGAGTGACGTGTCCGCGTACAATGGCGAGATATTCCCGTTCGATCTGATGCCGGGCGGTCATGGAAGATAAGATATTAGAGCTGACCATATGCTTCGCAACGACAGTCAGACCGGAAGTGTCCCGGTCAAGACGGTTTGTACAGCGGAAAATAAAAGGTTTGTTTTGTTGTTCATAATACCACATCAGCGCGTTTGCAAGAGAGTTTCGATAGTTGTTAAGAGAAGGGTGGATCGGCATTCCGGCAGCTTTGTTTATCACTATGATATCTTCATCTTCATAGACAATATCGATCGGCAGATTGACAGCGGGAATATTCGGAGAGGAAGTTTCTTCCTGAATGCGGACAGTCAGAATATCTCCTGCCTGAAGTGTTGTTTGCATATAAGACCATTCTCCGTTTTTTAAAATGCTTTCGGGCATTTTTTTAAGAAGTGTCAGATTTTGCATGGAATATCCGTGCTTTCGGAGAAAACTGTCAATACGGATGTTTTGTCCGCTGTCGGTTATTTTATATGTGATCGTACGTTCCATAACTTCTCCATTTCGTTTCGGCGCGCAAAACGAGGCGGCAATTTTTATATGCCGGGTTTCGCATGTCTGTTTTTGTATTGCGTCAGTTCAGTCATATATTATAACAAAGACAGACAAGACCGGTCAATAATGTAAAGCAGTCGTGTAAAGTTCGCGGGAAAAGGTGGAATGGAATGTACGTGTGTGGTAAACTATGTATAATGCTGTTTGTGAATTAATTTAGAGAGAGGATTTTTATAAATGGATATCAATCAAAAACTGACAGAAGAACTTGATGTGAACCGCTGGCAGATTGACGCGGCGGTAACTTTGATCGATGAAGGGAATACGATCCCGTTTATATCGAGATATAGAAAAGAAGCGACCGGGTCACTCAACGACGAGCAGCTTAGGAAGCTTCATGAAAGACTTCTCTATCTGAGAAATCTGGAAGAGAAGAAAGAGCAGGTGATCTCGAGCATTGAAGAGCAGGGAAAGATGACAGAAGAACTCAAAGAGAAGATCCTTTTAGCTGAGACGCTCGTGACAGTGGAAGATCTGTATCGGCCATATCGTCCGAAGCGGCGGACGAGGGCGACGATCGCGAAAGAAAAAGGATTAGAGCCTTTGGCAGCGTATATGATGCTGCAGCAGGCAAAAGAACCTTTGGAAGAAACCGCAAAGCAATATATTTCGGAAGAAAAAGAAGTAAAGACAGAGGAAGAAGCAATCGCCGGAGCAAAAGACATTATTGCGGAAATCATTTCCGATAATGCGGATTATCGTACATGGATCAGAAAAACGACGATGAAAAAAGGAAAAGTCGTTTCTACAGCAAAAGATCCGGAGACAGAATCTGTTTACGAGATGTATTACGAATTTGAAGAATCGGTTGAAAAGCTTGCCGGACATCGGATTCTTGCGCTGAACCGTGGTGAGAAAGAAAAAATACTGACGGTCAAAGTAGAGGCTCCGGAGGAAGATATTCTGAGATATTTAGAGAAAAAGACGATCGTAAATGATAATCCGTATACGACTTCGGTCTTAAAAGAAGTTGTCGAGGACAGTTATAAACGTCTGATCGAGCCTGCGATCGAAAGGGAGATAAGAAATGAACTGACGGAGAAAGCGGAAGACGGAGCGATCGACGTATTCGGGAAAAATCTGCATCAGCTTCTCATGCAGCCGCCGATCGCGGGGAAAGTAGTGCTTGGATGGGATCCGGCGTTTCGTACGGGATGTAAACTGGCAGTTGTCGATCCGACGGGAAAGGTGATCGGAACTACGGTCATTTATCCGACGGCTCCGACGACTCCGCAGAAGATCAAGGCAAGTAAGGACTTGCTAAAGAAGATCATTCCGAAATATCATATTTCACTTATTTCGCTTGGAAACGGAACTGCTTCCCGTGAATCAGAACAGTTTATCGTGGAACTTTTGAAAGAGATACCTGAGCAGGTTCGGTATGTGATCGTCAATGAAGCGGGAGCTTCTGTCTACTCGGCAAGTAAGCTTGCAAGTGAGGAATTTCCGAAGTTTGATGTAGGTCAAAGAAGCGCGGCGTCCATCGCGAGAAGACTTCAAGATCCATTGGCCGAACTTGTGAAGATCGATCCGAAGTCGATAGGCGTCGGACAATATCAGCATGATATGAATCAGAAGAAACTGGGAGAAAAGCTTGGGGGAGTCGTAGAGGACTGCGTTAATAAAGTCGGCGTTGATTTGAATACGGCGTCTGCGCCGCTTTTATCGTACATTTCGGGAATCAGTTCGGCGATTTCTAAAAATATTGTAGCCTACAGAGAGGAGCACGGAAAGTTTACGAGCAGAAGAGAACTTCTGAAAGTGCCGAAACTTGGGCCGAAAGCGTTTGAACAATGTGCGGGATTTATGAGAATCCGCGACGGAGAGAATCCGCTTGACGGTACGGGCGTCCACCCTGAATCATATGAAGCGGCAAAAGGCCTTTTGCAAAAGCAGGGGTATTCACCGGAAGATGTGGCGGCTCATAATCTGGCGGGATTATCTCTTACGATAAAAGACTATAAAGCGACGGCAGAAGAATTAGGAATCGGCGAGATCACCCTGCGCGATATCGTAAAAGAGTTGGAAAAGCCTGCGCGCGACCCGCGTGACGAGATGCCAAAACCGATTCTTAGAACGGACGTACTGGAAATGAAAGATTTAAAAGAAGGAATGATATTGAAAGGAACGGTGCGAAACGTCATTGATTTCGGCGTGTTTGTGGATATCGGAGTTCATCAGGACGGTCTCGTACATATTTCCCAGATTACAGACCGTTATATCAAACATCCCCTTGAGGCAGTGAGCGTCGGAGACGTTGTGGATGTAAAGGTGATGAGCGTGGATATGAAAAAGAAGAGGATACAGCTTACGATGAGAGGAATTTCCTGAAAAACGAAAAAAGAAAGAAGAAAAAAGATTTGAGAAGACAGCGGGAGGTATAGGAATGGCAAAATACAGACATATTGTCTTTGACGTGGACGGAACACTGATCGATACGAGAGACTGCATATTATATTCATTGCAGGAGATGCTCATGACGGTAAAAGGAGAGCGGTACGAGATAGAAGATCTGAAGTTTGTGCTGGCTAATACATCTGTGAAAAATATGCATCTTCTCGGGGTGGAAGAAGAAAAAATCCCGGGCGCAGTCGAAATGTGGGTGGCAAATGAAGAGAAGAACATCGATATGATCCGCATTTTTGACGGAATAGAAGAACTTCTGGAAAAACTGGAGAAAAAAGGAAGTACGCTTGGTGTCGTAACATCAAGAACACGCGAGGAACTGGAGCTTGTTCTTGATCAGCTTCCGATACGAAAATATTTTTCGATATGCATATGTGCCGATGACACGAAAGAGCATAAACCGTCGGCACAGCCGCTGCTGAAATATATGGAACTGTCAGGAGCGCGGAAAGAAGAAACCGTCTATATCGGAGACAGCGCTTCAGATATGGCATGCGCCCTCAATGCGGGAGTGGATTGTGTTCATGCGGTATGGGGCGAACCGGAAACAGAAGCGGATGCGACTTATCGCGCCGGGAAACCGGAACAACTTGAGGAAATATTTTATAAAAATTGTTTGACAGAACCGGCTTTCTAAAGAGCGTTTTGTAAATTAGGTTTATTGAATCACAGCGCCGGATTTGTTATGATGATAGAGAAATCAATTTTATTGTAAAGAAGCATGTAAATAAAATAAAGTGGAAAAGAAAAGGAGAAGAATATGAAGATCGGAATCGGAAATGACCATTCAGCATTAGAATTAAAGGCGGAAATCATTAGTTTCCTGAAAGAAAAAGGACATGAAGTAGTAGATTACGGAACAAATTCAAGCGAGAGCTGTGATTATCCGGTCTACGGGGAAATCGTGGCAAGAGCAGTGGCAGCAGGCGAGGTTGAACAGGGAATCCTGATCTGCGGAACAGGTCTTGGAATTTCTCTTGCGGCAAATAAAGTAAAAGGAATCCGCGCCGCGGTTTGCAGCGAGCCGTTTACGGCAAAGATGGCAAGAGTGCACAATAACTGTAATATCCTGGCGTTCGGAGCTCGTGTGGTAGGAGCGGAGCTTGCGAAAATGATCGTAGAGACATGGCTTGACGCTGAGTTTGAAGGAGGACGTCATCAAAGAAGAGTTGACCTGATTACAGCGATTGAGGAGAAATAAACATGCAGTCATATCATCTGACACAATGGGTATTGTTCTTTTTCATTTACAGTTTTATCGGCTGGGTATGGGAATGCTGCTTTGTTTCTGTGCGGAAACGCCGCTGGGTAAACCGCGGATTTATGTACGGGCCGATGCTGCCGATCTATGGATTCGGAGCGCTTGCGGTCTTGATCAGTACGATCAGAGTCAGAGACAGTATTCCGTTGATCTTTTTATTCGGCATGGTTGGAGCAACGCTGTTGGAATACGTTACAGGGGCGGTTATGGAGAGACTTTTCAATGTGAAATACTGGGATTACAGCAATCAGAAATTTAATCTGAACGGATATATTTGTCTTACCTCGTCTTTGGGGTGGGGATTGTTTTCCGTTTTACTTGTTAAGTTTGTTCATGTACCGATCGAGGGAGCGGTGCTGAAGATTCCGACGATTATTGCGGAGGGTATCGCATTTGTGCTGACTGTTGCGGCGGCGGTCGATGTGACGCAGTCGTTTAATGATGCGATGGATCTGAAGCGGATTCTTGCACAGCTTGAAGAAAGCAAAAAACAGATCAGGAAGATACAGGAGAAATTAAAAGTCGCTTCTGAAGAATTTGTGGAAGATTATCGACAGCGCGCAGGTGAGTTTGTGGAAGATTATCGACAGCGCGCAGGTGAGTTTGTAGAAGATTATCGCAGGCGTGTAGAAGAACATGTAGAGGATTACCGCGGACGTGCGGAAGAAATGGCGGAAGATTACAAAAAACTGGCAGAAGAGCATATGGACAGTTACCGTCAGCGCGCAGAAGAAATGGTAGAGGGATACAAAGAAGAGATCAAAGTTCAAAAGAAGAAACGCCGCGAACAAATCAATTCACGCAAAGAAGAATATCTGGCGCGTGTTCATGCAAGGCGCGAAGAGAGACAGCGTCTTCTTGCAAGATTGTCGGAGAGGGCGGAACTGTTGATGAAGGAAGAATTTACATCAAAGGTTGACGAATTGATCGGCGAAGATAAACGGGAAGAATATGCGAAGATCAAGAAAAATATTTCCCGGGAGATGACGAAGATGCACGACAGAACAGACAGAAGCTATATCCGTGCAGCAAGACATTTGAAAGGCAATCCGACGGCTGTGTCAAAAAGATTTTCGGAAGCTCTTGCCGAACTGAGAAAACATATGGATGAGAAATGATAGCGGAGGGATACCAAAGATGACAAAAAAGCAGCGTGCGTTACAGGTGATCGAGCGGCTGAAAAAAGAATATCCGTCCGCCGGCTGTACGCTTGATTATGATCAGGCATGGAAACTGCTTGTCAGTGTGCGGCTTGCGGCACAGTGTACAGATGCCCGTGTCAATGTAGTGGTGGAAGGGTTATATGAAAAATATCCGACAGTGGAAGCTTTGGCGGAAGCGGATGTAGATGAGATTGAGAAAATTGTGCGTCCGTGCGGTCTTGGCAGAAGCAAGGCGCGCGATATCAGCGGCTGTATGAAGATGATCCGGGATGAGTATGAAGGGAAAGTGCCGGATGATTTTGACGCGCTGATGAAACTTCCGGGAGTCGGAAGAAAAAGCGCAAACCTTATCATGGGCGATGTGTTCGGGAAACCTGCGATTGTGACAGATACGCATTGTATCCGGCTTGTAAACCGGATCGGACTCGTAGATGGGATAAAAGAACCGAAAAAGGTCGAGATGGCATTGTGGAAGATCATTCCTCCTCAGGAGGGAAGCGATTTCTGTCACAGGCTTGTCTTCCACGGGCGGGATGTGTGTACGGCAAGGACAAAGCCGTACTGCGAGAAGTGCTGTCTGGCGGATATTTGCAAGAAAAACGGAGTTTCATAAAAAAGAAAAAGAGGAGGCAGAAAATGAAAAGTTTGAAATTAAGAGATGATTTTTATTGGACAGGTATTATTGACGATCAACTCAGAGTATTTGATATTATCATGTATACGGAATTCGGTACAACTTATAATTCTTATGTGATGAAGGCGGGGGACAAAACAGTTCTTTTCGAGACTGCAAAAGCGAAGTTTTTTGACGAATATTTGGAACATCTTCAAGAAGTGATCGACATTCGGAAAATCGATTATCTTGTTGTAAGTCATACAGAGCCGGATCATGCCGGAAGCGTAGAACGCCTTCTCGATTATAGTCCGCAGATGAAGGTGATCGCTACGGGATGTGCGCTCGGTTTCCTGAAAGAGATCGTAAACCGGGATTTTGTCGGCATTCCGGCAAGGGATAAAGAGAAGATGACGATCGGAAATAAGACGCTTGAGTTTTTGTTTGTTCCGAATCTTCATTGGCCGGATACGATGTACACTTTTATTGAGGAAGAACAGATTCTTGTAACATGTGATTCTTTCGGTGCACATTACTGCCTCCCGGAAGTCGTATCAAGTGAGATTAAAAATGAGGCGGATTATCAAAGTGCTTTGAAATATTATTATGACTGCATTATCGGACCGTTCAAACCTTTTATGCTTAAAGCTCTCGACCGTGTTGAAACAATGGATATTTCCATGATCTGTACGGGGCATGGACCGGTTCTCGTAGGAGATCGGATCAGACAGGTTATGAAGCAATACAGAGAATGGTCGACAGTGGTCAATCCGAATGAGAAAAAAACAGTTATTATCCCGTATGTGAGCGCATATGGCTACACGAAGATGCTTGCGGAAAAAATCGCGGAAGGAGTCAAAGACAGCGGCGATATCGACGTCAGGTCTTATGACATGGTTGAGGCAGACGCAGAGAAAGTGAACGAAGAACTTTTGTTTGCGGACGGAATATTGCTTGGAACTCCTACGATTGTCGGAGAAGCGCTCAAGCCGATATGGGATCTTACACTTGCAATGTTTCCGGCTACTCACGGAGGAAAATATGCCGGCGCATTCGGAAGCTACGGTTGGAGCGGAGAAGGAGTGCCGAATATTACGCAGCGTCTGAAACAACTGAAAATGAAAGTATCGGAAGGATTCCGCGTTCGGTTTAAACCATCGGAAGCGGATCTTGTGAGCGCTTATGAGTACGGATATCAGTTCGGGTGCATCGTGCAGAACAAAGAACCTGTAAAGCCGAAGAAAAAAGGCGCCAGAACGCTTGTGAAATGTCTTGTCTGCGGAGAAATTTTCGATTCTTCGATCGAGATATGTCCGGTGTGCGGAGTCGGAAAAGAGAATTTTATAGAAGTTGAAGCAGAAGAAAGCGCCGTTTTGAATAATACAGAAGAATATTATGTTATCCTCGGAAACGGAACGGCAGGATTTAACGCTGCCAAGGCGATAAGGGAACGTGATAAAACGGGAGCTGTTACGATCATTTCCGATGAAGAGTATCCGGCATACAACCGTCCGATGCTGACAAAGTCGATCGTGGCAGGATTGAGCGCGGATCAGATCGCGATCGTAGATCCGTCATGGTATGAAGAAAACAAAGTGTTCCAAATGTTAGGAAAGAAAGTGGCGTCTGTCGATGTAAATGAAAAAGAAGTGATTCTTGAAAGCGGAGAGAAAGTGCATTTCACGAGACTGATCTATGCACTTGGAAGCGAGTGCTTTATACCTCCGATCGAAGGAAGTTCTTTGCCGGAAGTAGTTGCGATCCGCCGCCTTGCAGATGTGGAAAAACTGGAAAAAATGATGGAACATGCGGCGAAAGCGGTTGTGATCGGAGGCGGTGTGCTTGGTCTGGAAGCTGCCTGGGAACTGAAAAAAGCGGGGATTGATGTACAAGTGTTAGAAGCTGCTCCGATTCTTATGGGACGTCAGCTTGACGAGAACGCTTCGGACATTTTGAGGATGTTCGCCGAAAAGAGCGGTGTGAAGATCAGTACGGGCGTTTCCGTGGAAGCAGTGGAAGGAGACGGACATGTATCGGGAGTCCGCTTGTCTGACGGTCAGGTGATTCCTGCGGAAGTTGTCGTTGTATCGGCGGGAGTGCGTGCAAATACAGCATTGGCTAAGGAGATCGGACTTGATGCGGACCGTGCCGTTAAAGTGAACGAACGGATGGAAACGAGTGTTCCGAACGTATATGCATGCGGTGACTGTGCGGAATTTAACGGGGCAAACTATGCTGTTTGGCCGGAGGCTTCCGAACAGGGACGTATCGCGGGCGCAAATGCGGCAGGGGATCAGATTGAGTATGCGGCGACAGCTCCGACATTGACATTCCATGGGATGAACACGGCTCTTTTCGCAGCCGGAGATAACGGGAAAAATCCGAATCTGCTTTATAAGACGGCAGAATTTAAAGATATGGGAAAAGGAAGATACAGTAAATATTACTTTTTAAACAACCGCCTTGCAGGCGTTATCATGATCGGAGATCTGTCCGATATGGTCAAAACCACGGAGGCATTGGAAAAACATGCCCTGTATAAAGATGTGCTCGGATAGAAAAGAACGCATCACATAAAGCGGCGCCTCCCGGGCAGGAGTGAGAGTCTCGTATAAAACCGTGTCCGGGGGGATTATTTTTATCGAAGGTGCATCTGAAACTGCGTCTTTGCAAAAAAGATGTGCGGGAAAGGAATTCAAAAGAGAAAATATGGTAAACACAATATATGAACTGGCATGGATCTTTTTTATTTATTCATTTATCGGATGGTGCGGCGAGGTCATCGTTGCGGCGGTTAACAGGCACAAGTTTGTCAACAGGGGATTTATCGCGGGACCGCTCTGCCCGATCTACGGAACGGGAGCGGTGGCGGTGGCGGTGTTTTTGCCGGAATTAAAAGAAAATCTGATCTTTCTTTTTATCGGCGGAATGATCGTTACTTCGTTCGTAGAATATATTACGGGAAGGCTGATGGAAAAGATACTGCATAAAAAGTGGTGGGATTATTCAGATCAGAAATTTCACCTGGACGGTTACATTTGTCTGCGGGTATCTGCTTTATGGGGCGTGTGCAGTGTACTGATGATCTACTTCCTGAATCCGTTTTTTTGCGGTCTTGTCAATATGATACCCCGTTTGATCGGAGAAGTGATCTTATGGGTGCTTTTAGGCCTGCTTATTGCGGATGGTCTCGGTTCGGGAATTGCGGTTCTTGAATTGAAAAGAAAGAAAGGTCGGATCGAGCAGATTACGGAAGAGCTGCAGAAAACGTCTAAATTTCTTGAAAACGCTCTGACAAAACGGATCCAGAAAAGACTGGTAAAGGCATTTCCGAATATTGAGACTGAAAAAGATGCTGAACAGGAAGAAAAATTTGCGGAAGGATGCGGATTTTTTAAACTGGCGAGTCTGTTTATCATCGGAGCATTTATCGGGGATATAGTAGAGACGATATTCTGCCTTATTACAACCGGGCGTCTTATGAGCCGCAGCAGTCTTGTGTTTGGTCAGTTCAGTATCGTGTGGGGAATTGCATGTGCGCTTCTGACATGGATTTTATATAGATACCGTGATAAGAGTAATTGGTTTATATTCCTTTTCGGAACAATACTCGGGGGCGCATATGAATACATATGCAGTGTTTTTACGGAGATTGCCTTTGGAACAGTGTTCTGGGATTATAGTAAGATCCCGTTTAATCTGGGAGGAAGAATTAACCTGTTGTATTGTTTCTTCTGGGGATTTGCCGCCGTTATCTGGATGAAAGCGGTTTACCCGTTTTTGTCAAGACAGATCGAACGATTGCCGAAAAAGGCGGGACGTATCATCTGCTCCTTGCTGCTTGTTGTTCTGACGGCGGATATGGCGCTGTCATTTGCCGCTTTGGCGCGTTACGGAGAACGTCAGGAAGGAAAAGAAGGAAACGGGATTATCGCTGAAAAGTTAGATGAGTATTTCCCGGATCAGTTTATCGAGAAACGGTATGAAAATCTGAAAATAGCGAAATAAATAAAACAGATAAAACAAAAAACCGGAATGTGCCTTTTGGCGCTTCCGGTTTTTGCTGATGTGCGGCCCTTCGCCGGGAAATTATGATTTGGAATTCAGAGACTGCAGTTCGCGAAGAAAGTCCAGATCATCTTGCCTCAATTTTATGTTTGTAACATAATTTTTATCGGAAGGCGATGTGACGCTGATTTCGATCACTGTGCCTTCTTCCAAAGCGTTATGAGACACCGCGTTCAAAAAAGAAGGAAATTTCGGGTGATTTTTACGAAAAGTTTCCAGATGTTTTTTTAAAGCTTGTAAACGTGCGATTTGTGATAAATTCAAGTAACACAACTCCTTTTTGGTTATTCGGAATATTTTCCTTTATATGATTTCGATTTGTGAAAATCTATTTAATCTTATAACAAAGATTCAATAAAAAAGCAAATAAAAAAATAAAATAAAAAAAGTAAAAAAGTTCTTGCAATTATCTTTATCATGTGGTAGTATACTACTTGTGTCAGAGATGACGCGGGTGTAGTTCAATGGTAGAACACCAGCCTTCCAAGCTGGATACGTGGGTTCGATTCCCATCACCCGCTCTATTTTTTTATCGTAACAGTTCAGCCGGTTTCAGCCGTTGTGGTTGGACTGTTTTTTTGTAACGGCGAAGAGCCGAATCCCGGACTTGCCTGGGAACTTGACGGCTGCTTGCGATTCCGGAACGCATCTTTTATCGCTTCCGGTGATTATCCGAAAGAAGATGTGAAAAGCCTGTGCTATACAGGCTTTTCTGTGCTATACTGTAGTTTACAATAGAAAAAACGGGAGGCGGATCATGCGGGGTGATGTTACTGACAGCGGTATTATGCGTGTGCTTTCAAAGATTTGCGATATCGTGTGTCTGAATGTTTTGTGGCTTGTTTGCTCACTGCCGATCATTACGATCGGAGCATCGACAACAGCGTTGTATACAGTAATGCTGAAACTTGTAAAAAATGAAGAAGGTTATATATTTAAAGGGTTTCTTCATGCATTTAAGTTGAATTTTAAGCAAAGTACAATCATATGGCTTATATTGCTTTTGTGCGGAGGCGTTTGTTTTGTTGATTACAGAATATCGGAAATGATGCCGGGGACACTGGGAATGGTGTTTAAAAGTATTTTTTTACTGCTTGCATTTTTTTTGATTTCAGTAACGATTTATTCATTTGCGCTGACTGCAAGATATGAAAATACGATAGGGGCTACGCTGAAAAATGCGCTCCTTTTAACGGTGGCAAAATTACCTTATACAATTTTGATGACAGCGCTGACAGTCGGAGCGGTTGTTTTGTCGTGGTGGAATACGGGAATCCTTATGCTTACGATCCCGGTCTGGATCTTGGCGGGAACAGGTATTCTTGCTTTTATTAATTCCTGTATATTAAGAAGAGTGTTCCGTGTATTTGATGAAAAGGCGGAAGGCGGCGACGAAGAAGAAAGAACCGATATGGAAGAATAAGATGGAAAAATAATCTGCACAGGCAGGAAAACGAGAGGAGCAGAAGATGAATTTTTTAGAAGAACGCATTGTAAAAGACGGGGTTGTGAAAGAAGGAAACGTATTGAAAGTAGACAGCTTCCTGAATCATCAGATGGACATTAAGCTGTTGGATCAGATGGGGGCTGAATTTAAGAGACGTTTTGCGAAAAAGCCGATTAATAAAATTTTAACGATCGAAGCGTCGGGGATCGGTATTGCCTGCGTGGCGGCACAGCATTTTGATGTGCCGGTTGTGTTTGCAAAGAAATCGCAGAGTATCAATCTTGACGGAGAAATGTATGTAGCGGAAGTGGAGTCATTTACACACAAATGCAGAAATCATGTGATCGTATCTCAAAAATTCCTGACGCCGGAAGATCATGTTCTTATTATCGATGATTTTCTTGCGAACGGATGCGCTCTTCAGGGATTGATCCAGATCGTTCAGTCCGCAGGCGCGACAGTAGAAGGAATCGGGATCGCGATTGAAAAAGGCTTTCAGTCGGGAGGAAGGATCATCCGCAACCTCGGTTTTCAGCTTGAGTCTCTGGCAATCGTTGACGGAATGGATGCTGCGGCGGGAACGGTGACGTTTCGCAGCCAGGAAGAGCAAAAAGAGGCGGAGCAGCCCGCAGAAAAATGTGAACAGTGCAGGAGTGCGACTCTTGATTAAGAAAAAACCGGTCTCTGTGAAGGGGCTGGTTTTTGACATGGACGGACTTCTTCTTGACTCGGAAAAAGTTGTAAAACGGTCTTGGGATTATGCGGGAAAAGAACTTGGATATGAAAACTTCGGAGATCACATCTATAATACAGTCGGATTTAACTTGAAGAGGCGGACAGAATATTTCAAGACGAACGTTGATTTGGATTTTCCGATGGATCGATTTGCGCAAATGACACGGGAATATTATTATAAGATTGCGGATAAAGAAGGAATAGCGGTGAAAAAAGGCGCTCCGGAATTGCTGAATGCCGCAAAAAGTCATGGATGTATGATCGGACTTGCAACGTCTTCGCGGCAGATACACGCAGAGCAGTCTTTGAAAAGAGCGGGATTGTACGATTATTTTGACGGCAAAGTGTTCGGGGATACAGTGAAGGAAGGAAAGCCTTCGCCGGAGATTTATCTGAAAGCGTGTAAAAGTATCGGGATTGAGCCGGAAGATGCGGTCGCTTTGGAAGACGCGCCTTCAGGAGCAATATCGGCACATGCGGCAGGTATGCGCGTGATCGTTGTTCCCGATCTTGTGCAGCCTCCGGAAGAAGTAAAACAATTCCTATGGAAACAAGCGGAAGATCTTGAGCGGGTGATAGAGATGATATGGGGATGATTCGTTATATTGCACATAAGCCGGAGAAAAGTTTCTTGAAAAAATTATGAAAACAAAAGAAATGTTTAAATAATGTACAAAAAATAAAATGATGTGTCGATCATCTTTTAAGTGAACTGAATTTGTGATAAAATTGCATAATCATGTAAAGTGTTTTACAGGCAGACGGAAAAAGATGGAAGAAGTTTATGGAGGCGGAAAATGAAAAAGGAAGTACGAGGCGGGGTCAGTCTTGTTCTTGCATCGGCAATGCTTGTGACATCGCCGATGGCGGCAGGAATGACGGAAACAGTTCAGGCAGAGGAACTTACAGTAGATAGTAAAGTTGCTCAGATTCAAGGAGAGAGCATCATTCCGAGAGCGGATCAAGTTCCCGGAAACGAGGAGTTGTTTGCTCAGTATGTAGAACAGACATTTTACGGTGAAGAGAGCGAAAGCTATCGTACGCCTGCAGTTTACGGCAATATCGGGCAGAATGTTTTAACCGGAGCGGACAAATATGTATATAATGAACTGAAAAAAATAGCCGCTAATATCGCGGACGGAAAAGCGGCGGACGGAAGCGAACCGTCAGGACAGTATGTATCTACGAAATTTACGCTTTCCGTTGCGGGGCAGGGGATTACATATGAAGGCGGCGCATTTAAAGGATTTAGTTTAAGTAAAGTGATTGCGGCGCTTCTTGCGGACTGTCCGTATGATTTGTACTGGTATAATAAAACGGCGTCCACATGGTTTAACGGCAGAATTTCGGGACGGGAAGTTGTGGAGATTGATATAAATTTCCCGGCTGCGGATGCTTATGCGGGACCGGAAATCGAACAGCAATACAAGACGAAGTGTACGGTTGACAGCAAGAAGACAGGGGCAGCCAGTTCGGCGGCGGAGAATGCGCGAAAAATCATAGAGAAGCATAAAGCCGAAAAAGATTATGAGAAGATGGAATCTTATAAAGAAGAAATCTGTGATCTGACATCGTATAATTATGATGCTGTGAAACCGGGTGTCGCTTACGGAGATCCGTGGCAGATGATCTATGTATTTGACGGAGATGAAAGTACGAATGTTGTATGCGAGGGATATGCAAAAGCATTTCAGTATTTATGCGATATGAGCGATTTTCTTGATCCGGGATATAATTGCTGCAGCGTAACCGGCATGATGAGAGGCGGTACGGGAGAAGGACCGCATATGTGGAATATCGTGACGATCGGAGACGGAAATTATCTTGTGGATGTGACGAACAGCGATGACGGGACAGCGGGAGAGCGCGGCGGACTGTTCATGGCATGGGATAAGAACAACGGAAGCGTTGAAAACGGTTATGTATTTAATACTGTTTATTATGATGATGCTATTACTTTTGCCTATGACGGACGGACGAAAGATTTGTATGGAACAGGAGATAACTCTGTTTTGAAGATCGCTTCAGCAGAGTATGAAGAGCCGAAGGGGACAGCTCCGGTTATTGAGGGAGTGGAAAACGGTGGAAATTATTACGCTACACAAAAGATAACGGTAAGAGACGCTGACAACGATCTTGCATCTGTGACTGTAAACGGGAAACAAGAAGCAGGAACGGAAATTTCTCTTTCCGCAGATAATCAAAATAATCGGAAGAAAGAGTACACGATCATAGCAGAGGATCGCAGAGGAAACAGTACAAGCTGCAAAATAACGATCAATCCTTGTTCCGACCTTCAGAAAAGGATCTCGCATCTGTCTGTGGACACAGTAAAGGTTACAGACAGAGCGTTAGTGCAAAACACATTGAAAGACGCGGTAACAGCAGTTGAAAATGCAGCGGAAGAAGAGAAGACAATTCTTGCAGAAGTAAAAACAAAGTGTGAAACACTTCTTGCAAAAATCGATGAGATGACTCAGCCGCAGGACTATATCAGAGGCGATGTGGATGCCAACAGTAAAGTCGATGTCGGAGACGTCCGCACTGCGTTGAGATATATCTGTAAAAAGACCAATTTGACGGAAACACAGATGAAAGCCGGAGATGTGACAGGAGACGAAAAAGTAACGATCGAAGACTTGAGAAAGATCTTAAGATATGTATGCAAGAAAATAACAGAGTTATAAAATAAGAAAACAACGATATAAATAAAAAGTGTTCAATATTCAAAAACCGGGAAAGTCAGATCGACTGTCCCGGTTTCTCTTTAATTCCAAAAATCTGTTTTGTCTTTTAACTGGATATCGGCAGCTTTAAAGACTGGATCTTTTCCGGCTTTTTTCTGCTTTGTATAGTCGTTCATAGCCTGAATTGCCGGTTTGCATAAGATGAGGATGACAGGAAGGTTGATTAAAGCCATCAATCCCATCAGTACGTCCGCTGTGTTCCATACGATGCTGAATTCCATTGTCGCGCCTGCAAGTACGATGGCGGCGGCGATAATACGAAATGTATTGATCACTGCTTTCGGCGGTTTTCTGCCGCAGAGGAATTTCAGCCCCATTTCCGCATAGTAGAAGTTTCCGATCAGCGTTGTAAAGGCAAACAGGCAAAGTGCGATCGTAATAAAGATCGTACCGAAACCGCCAAGCGAGCTGGAAGCCGCTGCCTGAACCCACGGCATTCCTGCCAATTTAGAAGTCGGCTCTACGCCGGAACAAAGAAGCATGAACGCTGTTGCGGAGCAGATCAGGATAGTGTCGATGAATACAGAAAGCATCTGCACAAGTCCTTGTTTTACCGGATGGGAAACTGCCGCGCTTGCCGCTGCATTCGGAGCAGAACCGACACCGGCTTCGTTGGAGAACAGTCCTCTTTTGATACCGTGCATAACGCAGGATCCGGCAAACCCTCCGAAGATGGCCTGTACGTCAAATGCATTATTGAAAATGCTTGTGAACATTACAGGAACAAGCCGATAATGTTTCAGGATGATGAATAAAGAAACTGCAAGGTAAAAGATACCCATAACCGGAACAAGCACTTCCGTAATCTGTGAGATCTTTTTACTTCCTCCGAATACAGCCAAAGCAAATACAACCGCAAGGATCGCTCCGACAATGAGCGGAGTCCATTCCGGATTGAAGAAAGAATAGACACGGAAGGAATCCGCAATATTAAATGAAGCTACAAGGTTGAATCCGCCCATATAAGTCAGGATCAAAACAACTGCGAAAAGGACGCCGATCCAACGCTTCTTCAAAGCGGCCTGAATATAATATGCAGGTCCTCCGTAAGAACTTCCGTCCTTTGCTTTGTGTTTGTAAATTTGAGCAAGCGTACTTTCGATAAATGCAGATGCGCTTCCGAGAATAGCCGTAAGCCACATCCAGAACACTGCGCCTGATCCGCCAAGACAGATCGCTGTTGAGATTCCGGCGATGTTTCCTGTTCCGACTCTGGAAGCGGTTGATACCATAAGAGCCTGAAAGGAAGAAAGTCCGTTCTTATCGCTGCCCGGCTGTGCGACAACGCGGAGAGATTCGATAAACATACGGATCTGTACGAATTTTGTTTTGATCGTAAAGAAGATTCCCGCTCCGAGAAGCAGTATGATCAAAATGTGGCTGTAGAGCAGCTCGCTCAGCGAGTTGATCATGTTTGTAATAAAATCTGTGAACAATAGTTTTCCCTCTCTTTCCTAAAGTCATGTTTGCTGTGTCAATATCGCTTATATGATTGACGATCGCGTACTGCGAATGCAGACAGTTTAGATACATTTCGGTGTGAGAACGACAAAGCGGGACTGATGTCACCGAAAATGCATACATACCGGTTAATTATATAGTAAAAACGTTTGTTTTGCAACAAAACGCTTCTTGTGTTATTCTATAAAGGTGTCAAAAGGTCGATTTTCAAAAGGAAAATAAAATCGGGAGGGCTGAGTATGAAATTAAGCAAATTATTAGAACGGTTAGAATATGAGGTTGTTCAAGGCAGTGTCGAAACAGAAGTGACAACGCTTGCCAATGACTCGAGAAAAGTAGAAAGCGGATCTGTTTTTGTCTGTATCAGCGGAGCGGTTTTTGACGGGCATCAATATGTTTCGGATGTGGCAAAAAAAGGCGCGGCGGCGATTATAGCAGAACGGGATATCGAGGCACCGAAAGGGGTGACGGTGATCAAAGCGGAAAATACGAGATATGCGCTGGCGCTGATGTCTGCGGCGTATTTCGGATATCCGGCAGAGAAGCTGAAAGTGATCGGAATTACCGGAACGAAAGGAAAGACGACGACAACATATCTGATCCGGTCTATCTTAGAAGGTGTCGGACATAAAGTAGGACTTATCGGTACGATCGAAGCGATCATCGGAGATCGGAAGATCCCTGCGGCAAATACGACGCCGGAATCGTTTACGATCCAGCAGTACTTTGCACAGATGGTTGAAGAAGGCTGCGACAGTGTTGTTATGGAAGTTTCCTCTCAGGGACTTATGCTTCACAGAACGGCGGGAATTCCGTTTGAGATCGGTATTTTTACGAATCTCGGAAAAGATCATATCGGTCCGAATGAACATAAAGACTTTGAAGATTATAAACGGTGCAAAGCAATGCTGTTTCAACAGTGCAAACTTGGCATTGCCAATATAGACGATCCTTATTATGCAGATATTTTCCGCGGCGCGACATGTAAAGTGGAAACTTTCGGTTTTTCGCCGAAAGCGGATCTGAGAGCGGAGAATGTAAATCTCGTATCGAAGCCGGGATATTTAGGCGTTTCGTATCATGTGGCGGGGAAGGCTGATTTTGATGTGGAGATCGATATCCCCGGAAAATTCAGCGTGTATAATTCGCTGACTGCGATCGCGGTGTGCCGTCATTTCGGTGTTCCGTCTGAGAAAATAACAGAAGCGCTTAAAACAGCGCATGTCAAAGGGCGTATTGAGATGATAAAAGTATCGGATGATTTTACGCTGATGATCGATTATGCACATAATGCGATGAGTCTGGAGAGCCTGCTGACAACACTGAAAGAATATGAACCGAAACGTCTTGTATGTGTGTTCGGATGTGGCGGAAACCGTTCAAAAGACAGAAGATATGAGATGGGCGAAGTGTCGGGACGTCTGGCGGATCTTACGATCATTACTTCGGATAATCCGCGTTTTGAAGAACCACAGGAGATTATCAATGATATCAAAGTCGGAATCGCAAAGACTGACGGGGCATATGTGGAGATCTGCGACAGAAAAGAAGCGATCAAATATGCCATCGAACATGGTCAGTCGGGAGATGTGATCGTATTGGCCGGAAAAGGTCATGAAGATTATCAGGAGATCAAAGGAGTCAAATACCCGATGGATGAAAGAACGCTGATCGCAGAGGTACTTGAGGAAATCAGGGAAAATTAGGAAAGACAAGGGGACAGAGATTGTTTGCGGATGTAATCATAGATATTCAACATGAAAAACTGGATAAGATCTTTCAATACCGGATCCCCGAGCGGCTGGAACATGAAGTGGAAGCGGGGATGGCGGTGGTCGTACCTTTCGGAAAAGGAAACCGTAAGACAAAAGGATATGTAACCGCATTGTCAAAGACATGTGATTATGATATTTCAAAAGTGAAAGAGATCGCTGATATATCGCGAAGCGGCGTGGAAATCGAGGCGAAGCTGATCGCGCTGGCGGCATGGATGAAGTCGAATTATGGCGGAACGATGCTGCAGTCTTTGAAAACGGTTCTTCCTATCAAAGAAAAAGAAAATATAAAGGTGAAAAAGCGGCTCAGACTGCTGATCGACCGGGAGACGGGGGAAAAACAGCTTCATTATTATCTGGAAAAGAATCAGAAAGCGAGGGCGCGTCTGATGGCGGCGCTTCTTGACGATCCGCTTTTAGATTATGAACTTGTCAGAAAGAAGCTTAATATTACTGCCACGGTGATACGCGCGTTGGAAGAACAGCATGTTCTCGCCGTAGAATCAGAGCAGGTGTATCGTAATCCGGTTCATGCGGAAAATATTCAAAAGAAGGAGATTATTTATACGCAGGAGCAGAAACGTGCGATTATGCGTTTCTGTAAGGATTATGAAAACGGAATCCGAAAAACATATTTGCTCCATGGAGTTACGGGCAGCGGAAAAACAGAAGTTTATATGGAAATGATACAGTCTGTTGTAGATAAGGGGAAGCAGGCAATCGTTCTGATTCCCGAGATCGCGTTAACTTACCAGACTGTGATGAGATTTTACAGAAGATTTAAAGACCGGGTATCTGTTATGAATTCCCGGCTGTCCGCAGGAGAACGATATGATCAGATGATGAGGGCGAAAGCCGGGGAAGTGGATGTGATGATCGGACCGAGATCGGCGCTTTTTACTCCTTTTCCGAATCTGGGACTGATCGTGATCGATGAAGAACATGAGCCGACTTATAAAAGTGAACAGACGCCGAGGTATCACGCGCGGGAAACGGCGCTAAGAAGAGCGCAGACAGAAGGCGCGAGCGTTGTTCTGGGAAGCGCGACTCCGTCGATGGAAGCCATGTATCGGGCAAAAAACGGCGAGTATGTTCTGATGGAAATGAAGAACCGTTCTAAAATGCAGGATCCGGCAGAGGTTTATACGGTGGATATGCGGAAAGAATTGAAGAACGGAAATCGTTCGATACTCAGCGAACAACTGCAAAGACTGATGAAAGAGCGGCTTGAAAAGAAAGAACAGACGATGCTTTTTTTGAACCGGCGAGGGTATTCCGGGTTTGTTTCGTGCCGGGAATGCGGGCATGTTATAAAGTGTCCGCATTGCGATGTGTCGCTTTCGGTCCATCGGGACGGAAAGATGAGATGTCATTACTGCGGATACGAACAGACGCATGTGAAAATATGTCCTGAATGCGGCTCGGACCATATCGGAGAATTCAGGGCGGGAACACAGCAGATCGAAGAGATTGTGAAGACGGTATTTCCGCAGGCAAGAGTGCTGCGGATGGATATGGATACGACACGACAGAAAGATTCCCATGAGAAAATACTGTCTGCATTTGCAAATGAAGAGGCGGACGTACTTGTCGGTACGCAGATGATCGTAAAAGGTCATGATTTCCCAAATGTAACATTAGTCGGAATTCTGGCTGCGGATATGTCGTTGTATACAGATGATTACAGATCGGGCGAGAGAACGTTCCAGCTTTTGACTCAGGCGGTCGGAAGAGCGGGGCGCGGAGATAAAAAAGGAGAAGCGGTGATTCAGACATACAGTCCCGATCATTATGCGATCGCAACGTCTGCGGCGCAGGATTATGAGGCGTTCTATGAGGAAGAGATCCGATACAGAACGATGATGGGGTATCCCCCGGCAGAAAATCTTCTGGCAGTGTTTATATCAAGCGCCGATGAGGCGTTATTGGAAACAGGCTGCCGTTATTTGAAAGAATATATGATAAAAGCGAAGAAGGATATCGAAGCGTCCGTGATCGGCCCGGCAAGTCCGGGGATCGAAAAGATCAACGATGTTTATCGGAAAGTGATCTATGTAAAAACCGCGGACTATCATGATCTTGTCGTGCTGAAAGACCGGACGGAAAAATATATTGAGATTAATTCGGGATTTGATAAAATGAGAATACAATTTGATTTTAATCCGATGTAGCGGATAGAAAGAAGGAGAAAAATGGCAATCAGAGTAATTAGAGAAATAGGAGACGATATATTAGAAAAACAGTGTAAAGCAGTGCCGAAGATGACGCTTCGCACGAAAATACTGATCGGAGATATGCTTGAGACAATGTATGAAAGCAACGGTGTCGGTCTTGCGGCTCCGCAGGTCGGCGTTTTGAAAAGAATCGTAGTGATCGATGTAGGGGAAGGTCCGATTGTTTTGATCAATCCGCAGATCATCGAATCTTCAGGCGAACAGACAGGAGAAGAAGGATGTCTAAGCGTACCGGGAAAATTCGGAATCGTTACAAGACCGGACCGTGTAAAAGTGCGGGCGTTTGATGAAAATATGAACGAGTTCGAAATGGAAGGCGAAGGCTTGCTTGCAAGGGCGTTTTGCCATGAACTTGATCATTTGGACGGAAAACTGTATGTTGAACTGGCAGAAGACGGACTTCATGAAGTGTCTTATGATGAAGAAGATCAAGACGATGCGCAAGGAGGGGAAGAATGAGAATCATATTTATGGGAACACCCGATTTTTCGGTCGGAACACTGGAAGCGCTTGTGGAAGCGGGGCATGATGTGTGTCTCGCCGTCACACAGCCTGATAAGCCAAAAGGCAGAGGAAAAGAAATGCAGTTTACGCCTGTAAAGGAAGCGGCGGTTAAGCATGGGATTTTGGTGTATCAGCCGAAAAGAGTGCGCGATCCTGAGTGTGTGGAAGAATTGAGAAAATACAATGCCGACGTGATGGTCGTTGTTGCTTTCGGTCAGATCCTTCCGAAGGAGATTCTTGAGATGACGCCTTACGGATGTATTAATGTCCATGCATCTCTTCTTCCGAAATATCGTGGGGCTGCACCGATCCAGTGGGCGATCATAGAAGGAGAGAGCGTGACGGGCGTTACAACGATGCAGATGGATGAAGGACTTGATACAGGAGATATGATTTTAAAGACCGAGATCCCGATCGCAGAAGACGAGACAGGAGAGTCGCTTCATGACAAACTGGCAGAAGCAGGCGCCGCTCTCTGCGTAAAAACATTGCATGCAATAGAAAATAAAACAGCAGTGTTTGAAAAGCAGCCGGAAAGCCCGACTGCTTATGCGAAAATGCTCACGAAAGATCTTGGCAATATCGACTGGGCGAAATCGGCAGTGCAGATCGAGCGTCTCGTGCGTGGATTGAATTCATGGCCAAGCGCATATACACACCGGGACGGAAAAGTGATGAAGATATGGAAAGCGTTGGCAAAGCCACAGGAAGAATGTGCAGAGCAAACCGAACTGGGAAGCGAGGAACATACAGCGCAGAAAACCGGGAAGAACGCCATGCCGGGAACGGTAGTGTCCGTAGCAAAAGATTCGTTTTGCATACAGACGGGAGACGGCGTGCTTCGTATTTTAGAAGTACAGATGCCCGGCAAGAAACGAATGGATACAGGCTCGTTTCTGCGCGGATATAAAGTGGAAGAAGGAATGGTGTTTGGGAGAGAATAATGGCAAAGGCGATCAATGAAAGAGAAATCGTAGCCGCAATCCTTATGGAAGTAACGGAAAACGGCAGATACAGTCATATTGTATTAAGAGAAGTTTTGACAAAATATCAATATCTTGAGAAAAGGGAAAGAGCATTTATCACCCGCGTTACGGAAGGAACGCTGGAACATATGACAGAGATCGATTATATTCTGGATTGTTTCTCCAAAGTAAAAGTAAAAAAGATGAAGCCGTTAATTCGGGCAATTTTAAGAAGCGCGGTCTATCAGATAAAATATATGGACAGTATTCCCGATCATGCAGTTTGCAGTGAATCGGTAAAACTGGCAGTGAAGAAAGGGTTTTCCGGTCTGAGAGGCTATGTCAACGGCGTGCTGAGAAGTGTTGTCAAAGGAATCGATGAGGTGGAGTATCCGTCAGATCCGATCAAACGGCTTTCGGTACGATATTCCTGTCCGGAATGGATCATCCGATTATGGAAAGAAACGTATGATCTTTCTTTGATCGAAACGATGCTGAAAGATTTCCAGACAGAAAAGCCGACAACGATCAGACGCTGCAGAAGCCGGATTACGATGGAGCAGCTGAAAAAGCGGCTTGAGGAAGAACATGTTTTAGTGGAAAATCATCCGTATTTAAAGGATGCGCTTCTCATTTCAAAATATGATTATTTAGAGTCTCTGGAAACATTTCGGGAAGGTCTGTTCGTCGTGCAGGATATCAGTTCGATGCTTGTAGGAGAACTGGCGCATGTGCAGGCGGGAGCGCAGGTGATCGATCTGTGTGCGGCGCCGGGCGGAAAGGCGCTTGATGTGGCGGAACGCATTTTGATGGAAGGTCAAGCCGGATGTTCCGGTCATGTGGAAGCCCGTGATCTGACAGAATATAAAGTGTCTTTGATCGAGGAAAATATAGAACGTATGGGACTTTGCAATGTAACCGCGGTTTGTCAGGATGCGTCTGTGTATGATGAAAAATCAGCGGGTAAAGCGGATATTGTGATCGCCGATCTGCCTTGTTCCGGTCTGGGAGTGCTTGGGAAGAAAACAGATCTGAAATATAAAGCGTCGCCGGAAGGAATCGTAAGTCTCGTAAAGCTTCAGCGAAAAATCCTTTCCTGCGCGGCTTCTTATGTGAAGCCGGGAGGAGAACTTCTGTACAGTACGTGTACTGTGAACCCGAAAGAAAATATCGAAAACGTACATTGGTTTTTGAAAGAATTTCCTGAATTTTACGCAGACGATATAAGGGAAGATCTTTGCCTTGAATTGAGGGAAAGCGTGACAGAGAACGGCTGTATCCAGCTTCTTCCGGGAGTTCATAAAAGCGACGGATTTTTTATTGCGCGATTGCGAAAAAAAGAAGTCTGAAAATGCCGGAACGCCGAAAAAGGATGAAATGGCAGGACGCGCAAAAGGGTGAAATGGCAGGATACGAAAAATGAAAAAGGAAAGTATGAGAATGAAGAAAGATATTCGGGCATATGAATATGAAGAATTACAAAAAGAGCTGGAACGTCTCGGAGAAAAACCGTTTCGGGCAAAACAGATATATGAATGGCTGCATGTGAAGCTTGCAGATCGTTTCGACGAGATGACGAACCTGTCTGTGAAACTTCGGGAAAAGCTTGCGGAAGAATATGATATCTTTCCGGTACAGATGGCAGAGCGGCAGCAGTCGAAACTGGACGGAACGAACAAGTTTTTGTTCCGTCTGTATGACGGAAACATGGTGGAAAGCGTTCTTATGCGGTATAAGCACGGTAATTCGGTATGTATTTCCTCGCAGGCGGGATGCCGCATGGGATGTGTATTCTGCGCTTCGACGATCGGGGGATTAAAACGGAATCTGTCTGCATCCGAAATGCTCGGTCAGATCTACCAGATCCAGAAAATTATCGGAGAGAGGGTTTCCAACGTCGTTATCATGGGAACAGGAGAGCCGCTTGATAATTATAATAATTTTCTGAAATTCATTCACATACTGACAGATGAACACGGACTGAATATCAGTCAGCGGAATGTGACTGTTTCTACATGCGGGATCGTACCGAAAATACTGGAACTGGCAGAGGAACGTCTGCAGATCACACTGGCGCTTTCTCTTCACGGATCTACGCAGGAAAAGAGAAGGAAACTGATGCCTGTCGCAAATAAGTACGAATTAGGCGAGGTACTTTCCGCCTGCGATACTTATTTTAAAAAGACAGGACGCAGAGTGACGTTTGAGTATAGTCTTGTACATGAGGTGAACGATACGGACGAGGATGCAAAGGAGCTTTCCGAGCTTCTCGCGCCGCGTAACTGTCATCTGAACCTGATTCCGGTAAATCCGGTAAAGGAGCGTTCTTTTCAGCGTCCAAGCCGCAAAAGTGCTTTGAATTTCAAAAATAAACTTGAAAAAAGCGGAATTAATGTTACTATAAGAAGAGAAATGGGCTCGGATATCGACGGGGCGTGCGGTCAGCTTAGACGGCGCTACGAGGAAGAGACAATGAATGAGAATTAAGGAGAAGCATATGAGAACATTTTCGATAACAGATGTAGGAATGGTAAGACAAGTAAATCAGGATTATGTTTATGTGACTGACAGACCTCTCGGAATTCTTCAGAACCTCTTTGTGGTGGCAGACGGTATGGGAGGTCACCAGGCGGGAGATTATGCTTCTAAGTATACGGTTGAAGTGCTCAACAGGGAATTGGCGCTAAGCGAAGGCGAAGATATTGAAAGATGTCTTGTAGGCGCTATAAAAACGGCAAACAGGGAGATCATAAAAGAAGCTTCAAGAGACGAACATCTCAAAGGAATGGGAACGACGGTTGTTGCGGCGACGATCTCAAATCAGATGATGTATTTCGCGAATGTAGGAGACAGCCGTTTGTATTTGATCAATCAGGGCATTCAGCAGCTTACGAAAGATCATTCCCTGGTAGAAGAGATGGTAAGGCTTGGCGGGATAAAACCGGAAGAAGCAAAACATCATCCGGATAAAAATATTATTACGAGAGCGATCGGCGCGAAAGCGGATGTAGAGGTAGACTTTTACGAGCACCGTCTGAAAAGGGGAGACATCATATTGATGTGTACGGACGGTTTGAGCAATATGGTAGAAGATGAGGAACTTTTTCATATTGTTCAGGGAGGAAGAGATATCGTAGAGTCCGGTCAGGCTCTTATAGAAGCGGCAAAAGAAAACGGCGGTACAGATAATATAGGGGTTGTCCTTATAGAACCGTTTGCAGATGAGGTGAGTGTATTATGATTAAAGAGGGAGTTTGCTTAGGAAAAAGATATGAGATACTCGGACGGATCGGATCGGGTGGTATGGCGGATGTTTACAAGGGAAAGGATCGTAAATTAAACCGCTATGTCGCGATCAAAGTATTAAAAAGCGATTATCGTTCGGATCAGGTATTTATAAAGAAATTTTTGAGTGAGGCGCAGGCTGCGGCAGGACTGATGCATCCGAACGTTGTCAATGTGTATGACGTCGGTCAGGACAGAGATCTGTACTATATGGTAATGGAGCTTGTCGAAGGGATCACTCTGAAAGATTATATAAAGAAAAAGGGAAGACTTTCGGCAAAAGAGACGATCAGTATTTCCATTCAGATGGTGACAGGGCTTCAGGCGGCGCACAATCATCATATTATCCACAGAGATATTAAGCCTCAGAATATTATCATTTCAAAAGACGGAAAAGTAAAAGTGACGGATTTCGGCATTGCCCGTGCGACCACGTCTACACAGACGATCAGCACAAGCGTTATGGGATCGGTTCATTACACATCTCCGGAGCAGGCGAGGGGCGGAGTCGTAGATCAGAAGAGCGATCTTTATTCCATCGGTATTACGATGTACGAGATGATCACCGGGCACGTACCGTTCGACGGAGATTCCACGGTGTCGGTCGCGTTGAAGCATCTTCAGGAAGAGATTACGTCTCCGGCAGAAGAAGTTCCGAATATCCCGTACAGTCTTGAGTGCATTATCATGAAGTGTACACAGAAAAATCCGGGACGCCGTTATCCGGACTGTGCGTCTCTTCTTATGGATCTGAAAAGATCGCTTGTAGAGCCGGACGGCGATTTTGTTGTTTTGGGAGCGGGAACAGGAGCGGAGACAGACCGCACGATGGTTATGTCGACAGAAGAACTGGAACGGATTCAGGGCAGTCGTTATGATGATGAGTACGATGACGATGATGAGTACGATGATGACGACGATTATGACTACGACGACGATAATGATTATGATAACAGAAGGCGCAGTCAAAAAGACAGGCGGAAGAAGAATGATGTAAATCCCGATACGAAGCGGATCATGAAAATACTGATGATCGTGTCGGGAGTCGTGATCGCGCTGCTGATTCTGTTTCTTGTCGGAAATGCGGCGGGATTTTTCAAAGGAGCCGGTCTTTCTTCAAAGACAGAAAAGATGGTAACAGTACCGGATGTGCGCGGAATGACATTTGAAGACGCACAGGCAGAACTTAAGAAAAAAGATCTCGGTATTAAAAAAGCGGATAAAGAAGAAGCTTCCAATGAATACGAAAAAGGCGAGATTAAGAGCCAGAATCCGGGAAAAGGGAAGAAAGTAAAGAAAAATTCTACGGTTACGGTTGTGATCAGCAGCGGAGAAGCTGCGAAAAAAGTAACTGTGCCGAATGTTGTGAACAGATCGGAGGCGGAAGCAGAGAGAATGCTTCAGGATGCTGGTCTGAAAGTGACAAAAGGCGAGGCAGTTTATGATGATACGATCGAGATGGGAAATGTAGTCAGCTCTACTCCGGGTTCGGGAGAGCAGGTAGACGAGGGCACAAGCGTTCAGCTTATTATCAGTAAAGGAAAAGATCCCGAAAAAGATAAAGTAGAAGTGCCGTCGCTTCTGAATATGACGGCGGATCAGGCTGCCGCCGCCTTAGAAGAACTTGGACTGAAAGGAAGTCCTAAGGAAGAATATGCCGGCGGAACGGCAGGAACGGTTGTCACACAGGAAACAGAAGCGGGAACTAAAGTAAAGAAAGGCACAACAATAAAGTATACGGTAACGCTTGGATCAAAAACAGAATGGTCTACTATTCCGAGTGATGTGATCGGAATGGAGAAAAACACGGCGGTTAAAGTGCTGACTGAGGCAGGGTTTGTTCCGGTATACGGCGGTGAAGACTACAGTGATACTCCGGTCGGAACGATTTACAGTGTGACTCCGTCGGCAGGTACAAAAGTGGAAAAAGGGACACAAGTATATTATTTTGTCAGCAAAGGATCATCGTCAGGACAGACCGATCCGGAAAACGGCGGAGACAATGAATAGGCGGTACCGACAGGGAATTTATAAAATATGCAAGGTAAAATTGTAAAAGGGATTGCCGGATTCTACTACGTTCATGTAGTAGAATCCGGTGTTTATGAATGTAAAGCAAAAGGGATCTTCCGAAAAGACGGTGTGAAGCCTCTTGTAGGAGATAATGTAGAGATAGAAGTTTTAGATGAAGAGGAAAAAAAGGGAAATATCAGGGAAATCCTTACGAGAAAGAACGAACTGATCCGTCCGGCGGTGGCGAATATCGATCAGGCGCTCGTTGTATTTGCGGTGACGAAGCCTAAACCTCATTTTAATCTTCTTGATCGTTTTCTTGTGATGATGGAGCAAAAGAAGATCCCGGTAATCTTATGTTTTAACAAATCTGACATTGCAAAAGAAAGCGATATTTCCAAGATGGAAGAAATATACAGATCATGCGGGTATCCGGTCTTTTTTACGAGTGCGAAAGAAGGATGGAAGATCGAAGAAGTGAAAAAGATTCTGCACGGGAAAACGACTGTTCTTGCAGGCCCGTCGGGTGTAGGGAAGTCGTCGCTTATCAATCTTCTGCAGTCGGAAGTAATGATGGAAACAGGGAGTATCAGCAGGAAGATCGACAGAGGAAAGCATACGACGAGACATTCCGAACTTTTAGTTTTGGAAGAAGATGAAAAGGTGGAAGACTGCGGCTCATATATTGTAGATACTCCGGGATTTAGTTCCCTTTATGTCAATGATTTTGAAAAAGAACAATTAAAATATTATTTCCCGGAATTCGGTCCGTATGAAGGATTGTGCCGTTTTTCGGGGTGCGATCATGTGCATGAGCCGGACTGTGCGGTGAAGCAGGCGGCAGAAGAAGGAAAGATACATGAGATCCGGTACAACGATTATGTTGCGATGTACCGTGAATTACAGGAAAAAAGGAGATATTGAAGATGGAAAATATTCTTGCCCCGTCGATTCTTTCGGCTGATTTTAAAATTCTGGGAGAACAGATCGAACAGACAGAAAAAGCAGGCGCAAAATATATACATTTTGATGTGATGGACGGAATTTTCGTACCGAGCATTTCGTTTGGCATGCCGGTATTGTCCGCGTTAAAAGGCGCGGTAAAACAGGCGCTTGACGTACATCTTATGGTGACTGAGCCGATCAGGTATGTGAAAGAGTTCGCAAAATGCGGAGCGGATATCATTACTGTTCACTTAGAGGCGTGTGAAGATGTAAAGGCGACAGTGGATGAAATAAAGGCAAGCGGAGTGAAAGCAGGCATCACGATCAAACCGGCAACTCCTGTGAAAGAATTGATCCCGTATCTGGAGCTTGCGGATATGTTTCTCATCATGAGCGTTGAGCCGGGATTCGGCGGACAGGCGTTCATTCCGGAATCGCTTGACAAGATAAAAGAACTTCGCACCCTGCTTGACGAGAGAGGTCTTAAGACGGATATCGAAGTTGACGGCGGAATTTATTGTGAAAATGTGGAAGCGGTATTGGATGCGGGAGCGAATATTATTGTTTCCGGTTCGGGAGTTTTCAAAGGCAATATTACAGAAAATACAAAGAGATTTATGGAGATATTGAAACGTCATGAGTAAGCAGACTGTGATCGTGAGCGGCGGGATGGTGGAAAAAGATTTTGCTCTCTCGATTTTAAAAAGCGAAGAAACTGAATTTGTTATCGGGGTAGACAGAGGTCTTGTGTTTTTGTATGACAACGAGATAAAACCCGATTATATCGTGGGAGATTTTGACAGCGTTCCGAGGAAGCTCGTTGAATATTACAGAGAAGAACTTGATGTGCCCGTGAGAGAATTTAATCCGGTAAAAGATGCATCAGACACAGAGATCGCTTTGCGCCTTTGCCTTGGTCTGAATCGCAAAAAGATCGTCATCCTGGGGGCAACCGGCAACCGGATCGATCACCTGTGGGCAAATGTGCAATGTTTACAAATTGCGCTGGAAGCAGGAGCGGACGCTTGCATTATGGACGCTCACAATAAGATACGGCTTCTCGATAAAACTGTTACATTGAAAAAAGAAGAGGCATTCGGACCGTACTTTTCATTGTTTCCATTAGAACAGCCTGTAGATGCGTTCAACATTACAGGGGCAAAATATCCGCTGACAAATCATTTCCTTAAGCCGAGCGACAGCCTGTGCGTAAGTAATGAATTTGTTGAAGATGAAGTGGAAATATCGTTCGTGTACGGTAAGGTGATCTTGATGGAGACGAGAGATTAGATTTCGATAAGTTTTTGAAAGATGGTTCACTTTGTGCCCCACTAATTCCCGGATGTTTTTCTCAAAGTCCCGGTATAGTAAATGAGAAAGCATATCAGGATTTTATGAGAAAAGAGAAAATTTTTTGTAAGGCGTTGAAAAAAGGTAACTTGCTGAGGCAGGTTACCTTTTAGTTATATTCTATGATACAGTTTAACAATACGTAGATATATGCTTTGCAGAAAATTCCGTAGAAATAAAAGCTTTTGTCTGATAGAATGATTATAATTATAGTATACTGAAAAAACACATTAGAATCTGTAAAGGAGATCGACTATGGGAGAAAATTATTTGGACATGGTTCCTGTTATAGTGATATTTTTTGCTCTCGGCATTTTATTATCAAGGCTGGGAGGAGTTGGAGGAATTGTTGTAAGAATTAAAAGAATGATTTGTAAGCTAATAGGACATAGAGATTGAGATGAAAAAGATGAACAAGTATATCGATCAATCTTAGGTTGTTAAGATAAAAAAAGGTTAAGTAAAATTTGAATTTGCTAAAGGAGGAATATGTATGCGTGTTTTGAAAGCAATCTTTAGTGTTTTAACGATTGTTTTCGGTTCTCTTGGACTTATAAACATAGTGTCTACTGATATAACATTGCCTCTTATGTTTGTTTTTATGGGATTAACCTTTTTGACGAGTGCAAAAGAATGTTATGATAAAGGTGCAAAGAAAGACGCTATGATATTTGCAGGTGTAGCAATTTTTGTCTATGTAGTCACTGCATATAATTTGATAAGTAGATTTATGTGAATTCAAATTTGTTGAGACGAAAAGAGCTATATCAATAGGTTTGGAGTTAAGCGGTGATTTGATGAATGATCAATTCATACAAGGAGTAATATTTGATTGGAATAGAATTGATAATGATAGTTATTTAAAAGAAATAGAAGCTTTTAATGGAGTTGAAAAACTTGATTTCAATAAATCAATTACCTTTTTTGTCGGAGAAAATGGCAGTGGTAAATCAACTTTGTTGGAGGCGATTGCTATAGCACATGGTTTTAATCCTGAGGGTGGAACAAAGAATTATGTTTTTTCTACTCATGATACGCATTCAGAATTATGTGATGCAATAAAAATTTCAAAAGGCTACCGGAAGGAAAAGTGGGGATATTTTCTTAGAGCCGAAAGTTTTTATAATGTTGCCACGCAGGAAGAAAATTATGCAGATCTGAAGCATCCCTCTGCAAAGTATCATGAAAAGTCACATGGAGAGAGCTTCCTTGCATTAGCTCAGGATAATTTACATCCAAACGGCCTGTATCTTTTTGACGAACCAGAAGCTGCATTATCACCTCAGAGACAGCTTACATTGTTAATGCAAATATACCGATTTGCGAAGGAAGGGGCACAGTTTTTTATAGTTACACATTCGCCCATTCTGTTAGGTATACCGGATGCAGATATTTATTGTTTTGATAATGGAAGCATACATTTATGCGAATATGAAGAGACAGAAAGTTATCAGATAACAGAGATGTTTATAAACAATAGGCAGATGTTGCTGAATAGATTGCTAACAGATTAGATAATAAAGAAAGCGATAACGCTCAGTTTGTTGAGGTGAAAAGAGTTAAGCAAATCGGGGGGATGAAAACATTGAATTTTACAGATGAAAAAGATTACATTATGCGAATGATAAAAGAAATGGTAAGAGTATTATTTTCTTTAGCATTTGGGAAAAAGTATGTTTCTGTTGAATTAGAAAAAGAAAACAAGTATGAAGTATCTGGAAAAAATTTGAAAGATTTTCTGGATATGATTGATGTAGGACAAATCAATGAAGCTGAGAATATACTTTTAGATGGCATTGATTATTCCAACAGAGATGAGGTAATAGCTGCCGCTCTTTTTTATCAGCACCTTAGCGAAAAAGACAGTGAGTTTTTAGAGAGCAATAATTATACAAAAGAAGAAGTGTTTTCTGGGTTTGAACAATTACTCAAGCAGTCAGGATATGCTGATTTACTTTATTTGGTTAAAGGTCATGAATAATGTAGAAATAGTAATTAAAGTCGGATTTAAAAGTAAGACACAAATAAAAGTCAGTTTGATGAACCGGGAAACTGTAAGTTACAAAGGAGACCAACTATGAAAGATAAAAGCATTTTAATCAGTGTGGGAAGTATTATTTATATTGTTATGTCTGGAATTGATAGATTTGTTTATCAGATACCTAATATTATTTATATTCCGGTAGCAATTCTCGGTATTGCTTTAATTTTAATCGGCTTTTTCAAAGATAAATCTAAAAAATAAACTTTCAGTTTGTTAATATGAAAAGAGTTAAACAAATCAGAATTTGAGGTGGAAATATGGCATCAAGCAAGGAATACTTAGAGTTTATTTTAGGGCAGCTATCTGAGTTAGAAGAAATTACTTATCGAGCTATGATGGGAGAATTTATTATTTATTATCGTGGCAAGATTGTAGGCGGTATCTATGATGATAGATTACTTGTTAAACCAGTAAAATCAGCAATTAGTTATATGCCGATAGTTTCATGTGAATTACCCTATGAGGGAGCAAAAGAGATGTTGTTGGTAGATGAAGTCGATAATAAGGAATTTTTGACAGGCTTGTTTCATGCAATGTATGATGAACTGCCAACTCCAAAACCGAAAAAGAAGAAATAAACAACTTACAGTTTATGCCATTGTCATTTTGTAAAAGGAAAAATTTAACTCCTATTTTACATATGCAACAAAATACCTTAACAAAAGACCATTACAATCCTATCGTTACTTGAATTCAATGGGTTAACGGAGGAAACGATATGAGAGTAAAACGGAGAAAAACAATGGCGCTTTTAGCAGCTGTTTCGATCGTATGCGCTCAAAGTACAGTAAGTGATGTCTTTGCAGCGGGAGCAGAGGAGGTGGCAGCACAGGAAAACAATGCAGTTTCAATCGAATACCTTACTTTACAACCAGGTGAAAGAGACGATTCGGTAAACCTGAACTGGTATGCCCCGGAAGGTACTCAAAATGCGATTGTCCGTATGGGGGATAAGACAGTAGAAGCATCTGTAAGAGCTCTTCATACCATAATATACAATGAATATATAACCATAAGCAATATTCCTGAAAGAGCATATGAGTACGTGATAAATGGTAAGTCAGCAATAGAATGGATTGTTGAGAAGTATGCGGTAACAGTAGAAAAGGTTTCAGGTATAGTAGATGACCCCAATATTTATCAAAGTAGTAAATATATATTTGATTTACTAATATCGGTTATAGGGGTAAGCCTTAAGACACAAGATTTAATAGACAGACTTCCGGAATACAAGGAGATATAAAAGCATTATAAGGAGCTGAGTGATGTATACTTCAGCTCCTTTTTTACAAATTCATTCATAGAAAAACAGATATTTTATCATTATGTTACAACCAGAGCAAGATCCACCCGTGTATTACAGTATTGTCATTTTGACAATTTTGTATTACTTACGAGTAGCAGATCTTGATGGGGATTACGTCCCCATACCCATGTGAAAATATAATTGCAAGCAATTACATTTTAGCAGACACGCAAGCGTTTCTGGATAAGCGTCACAGACAACAAAATAAGGAAATTTTGATACGGCATTCACCTGTGAATAGGTGAGTGCTTTTTGTTTTTAAATATTCAATTAATCGAAAAAATAAAAAAGTTTTCCTTAGGAGGCTGTAAAAATGCCTCTCAGCGTTTCGTTTTATGTAAGGGTATTTTGGACAGGAAAAATAAAAAGATTTTTATCAAGAACCTGTATTTATGCCCTTCATCTTTTGAATATATGTAAGGACATTTTTGAGCCGGCATAAAAATGATTTTTACAACAATTAGAAACAGAAATGAGGCGAGAAAAGAATGAAATATGAATACATGAAGGAGTCAGAGCCGATGCTTCAGTACTTCCAGTTTCCGAAGTTTTTGCTCAAACTGCGAATTTCTCAAACTGCAAAATTTCTTTATATGATTTTGTATGACCGGGCACGGATATCGAGAAAGAATAGCTGGATAGATAAGTATGGAAATGTTTATCTGATATTTCCGATAGAGGAATTGTCTGTTCAAATCGACAAATGCAAATCTTCTGTAAAAACAGCATTGAAGGAATTGGATGATGTGGGACTATTGGTTCGCAGATCCGGTGGATTTTCAAAACCAAATCATTTATATGTAAAAATTCCATCTGATGAGATAGATTTACAGCCGGTTGACAATAAGGCGGTTGAAAAGATGGCTATAACAGAGTCAGAAAAGCAACCATCATCTAGCCATAAAAATGGCTGCGCAGAAGTCGGAAATGTGGCACCTAGTAAAGTAACTGAGAAATATAAAAGAAATAAATATCATGAAGTAAATTATTGCTATGGGGAAGGAGAGAGTTTGTGATGAGAGAAGAAGATACCGTATGTGTAGGCAGTGATGGTTTGCAATACTGCAAAGTCTGCGGGGAAGCGAAAGAAGCATTTTTCCCCAAGGGTGGCTTTATGGGGATGAAGAAACATTCCAGGCAATGTGCCTGTGACAGAAAAGCATATGAAGAAGAACAAAAATATTTTAAGGACAAAGAGCACCGGGAATTAGTCAGCAGAAATACGAGCATCTGTTTTGACGAGAGCAGAATGGAAGAGTGGACATTTGAAAATGCAGATACGTCAGATGCTGTAATGCATAAGGCAAAAAATTATGTTGATAACTGGGAGAAAATGAAAAGAAATCATATAGGCTGTTTATTCTGGGGACCGGTTGGTACCGGGAAAAGTTATGTTGCCGGGTGTATTGCCAATGATCTTCTTAAACGAGAAGTAACGGTAAAGATGACAAATTTCAATACCATTATTGATGATATATTTCCGCTGGCAGACAAAACGGAATATATCAATGCATTGGCTTCGTATCAGCTTTTGATTATTGATGATCTTGGAGTGGAACGAAATTCAGAATATGCGTTAGGAATTATTTTTAGCGTCATAGACCGCAGAATCCGTTCGGGGCGACCTTTGATCATCACGACCAATCTTCCGCTGAAAGAAATAAAAAGCGAGACCATGTTAGAAAAAAGACGTATCTATGACCGTATTTTAGAAATGTGTACACCAATGTATGTTGGAGGCACAAGTAAACGAGAAGCGATTGCAAGTATGAAAATGGAGAAAGCGAAAACGTTGTTGAATACAAAGAATGATCGTGCGTATTGCGGATAGAAGTGAATGCTACGCACGTTAAACAATAAGGAAAGGATTTTATGAGCAAACAACATGTTGCGATATGTGAAAAAGTGGCTCTTACAATTGAAGAGGCAGCAGAATACAGTAATATCGGACAAAACAGAATAAATAGTCTTTTGAAAGAACCGAGATGTCCGTTTGTGCTTTACGTAGGCACGAAAAAACTTGTAAAGAGAAAAGAATTTGAAAAATTCATTTCGGAAAGTGTGGAAATATAAATATAAATGAATGACAGGAGATGAAAATGAATATTCACAAAAATAAGATGCTATGGTATAATACAAGGTACTGTATTAGGGCTTCTTATGAGAGGAGCTGAAATATGGGAAAAGATTTAAAAGGCAAAGAACTTGGCAAGGGAATATCCCAGGAAAGTACAGGATTATACTCAGCCAGATTTGTAGATCGGTTTGGAAAGAGAAAACATAAACGATTCAAAAAGCTGCAAGAGTGCAGAGCATGGATTGCTGATGCGACTTATGTGGATGAACACAGTGATATTTCAATGCCATCAGATATACTGGTCGATCAATGGTTTGATTATTGGATTGGGATAAAAAAGAAAACAGTCCGTTCCAATACTGTTCGCAATTATACGGAGAGATATATTAAAAATATTAAACCGGTAATTGGGGAGATGCCACTATCAGACGTGAAACCACTTCACTGTCAGAAAATATTTTATGATATGGCAGATCAGGAGTATCGCACATCTACAATTTATCAGGCAAGAATTGCATTATACAACATGTTTGAGTATGCAAAAGAAAATGAAGTCTTGTGTAGCAATCCCTGTAAAAAATCTGTGAAAAGTGATATGGGAAAGCCATCTGAGAAGAAAGTTGCTTTAACAAGAGACATACAAAAAACATTTTTACAATATGCAGAAAATCAAAGCTATGAAAATCAGTATCGTTTTATACTACAAACCGGATTGCGAACAGGCGAATTGGTAGGATTGAAATGGGAAGATGTCGATTTTAAATCCAAAACAATTCAGATTCGCAGAAGTATGGAATATCGTTACAGTGCAAAGGAGTGGCGTATCGGAGAACCAAAGAGTAAATCAGGTTACCGGACGATACCCTTAACAGAAGAAGCGGTTGCTATACTAAAAAAACAAAAAGAAAAGAATAAGAGGATTTCAGAAATTTCAACAGAATGGGAAGAGTTTGTGTTTCTGTGTCGAAAAGGGACACCAGTTAAGAACAGTACATATGATACAGCGCTGTTTAAAATCTGTGATAAAGCAAAAATTCCAAGATTTTCGATGCATATCTTGAGACATACTTTTGCTACCAGATGTATTGAAGCAGGAATGAAACCGAAAACACTTCAGATGTTACTGGGCCATTCGAATATTGGAATTACGATGAACTTATATGTTCATACTACCGAGGAAGAAAAGAAAAAAGAAATGGACTTGGTAGCAGAAGCACTTATGGCAATGTAATGGCCCACTAAATGGCCCACTTACAAAAATAAGTGTGCCGAAACCCCTTGAAATTAAAGGATTTATAGGAGGAATATAGAAAGATGAAATTAGGAATCGTCGGTTTGCCGAACGTAGGGAAAAGTACATTGTTTAATTCATTGACAAAAGCAGGGGCGGAATCCGCCAATTATCCGTTCTGTACGATCGATCCGAACGTAGGAGTCGTAACAGTTCCGGACAAGCGTCTCGATGTACTCGGAGAGATGTATCATACGAAAAAAATTATTCCTGCGGCGATCGAGTTCGTTGATATTGCGGGGTTGGTAAAGGGCGCGTCAAAAGGCGAAGGTCTCGGCAACCAGTTTCTTGCAAATATAAGGGAAGTGGACGCGATCGTTCATGTTGTCCGCTGTTTTGAAAATACAAATATCGTTCATGTGGACGGAAGCATCGATCCGATCAGAGACATTGAGACGATCAATCTTGAGCTGATCTTTTCGGACCTGGAGATTCTGGAGCGGCGTATTGCGAAAACGGTTAAGCTTTCCCGCAATGACAAGGCGGCTGCAAAAGAGCTGGATCTTTTAAATCGTGTGAAAGCGCATCTGGAAGACAATAAAATGGCGAAAAGCTTTGTGACAGATGACGAGGACGAGCAGGAGTGGCTTGCAAGTTATAATCTTCTGACTGCAAAACCTGTTATTTTTGCGGCAAATGTATCTGAAGACGACCTTGCGGACGATGGTGCGAACAATGAAGGAGTAAAGGCGGTTCGTGAGTATGCGGCAAGCGAGGACTGTGAAGTGTTCGTTGTATGTGCGGAGATAGAAGAAGAGATTTCCCAGCTTGATGATGACGAAAAGGCGATGTTCCTTGAGGAACTGGGATTGAAAGAGTCGGGTCTTGAAAAATTGATCCGCGCAAGTTATCATCTTCTCGGTCTGATCAGTTACCTGACGGCGGGAGAACCGGAAGTCCGTGCATGGACGATCAAGAGAGGAACGAAAGCGCCGCAGGCGGCAGGAAAGATCCATACGGATTTTGAACGCGGATTTATCCGTGCGGAAGTTGTCAGCTATGATGACCTTATGGCATGTGGAACACATGCGGCAGCGAAAGAAAAAGGTCTTGTAAGGCTGGAAGGAAAAGAATATGTTGTGCAGGACGGCGATATTATGCTGTTTAGATTCAACGTATAAGAATATGCAGCGATGGATACGGACGGCATGGAACCGTGCAGATACACTTCTTTGCCGGTCTGTATCCGTTTTTTACTTACATGAAAGACCTGCCTTTGTGTAAATAGAAAATTTTTAGAGGGGATACAGGGCATATGTTTGTTCTGTCAAATAAAAAATGAAAAGGAGCGGAATGATCTATGCATACAGAGATCAGTTTTCCTAATTTGGGAATTTATCTTAAAAATGTCGGAAAGAGCATCGATTTATTCGGAATAGAGATAGCGTATTACGGAATCATTATCGGAACGGCAATTTTGCTTGGTTTTTGGATTGCTGCCCGTGAAGCGAAACGGACAGGTCAGAATCCGGAAAATTATCTTGATATGGGGATTATCGGCGTCATTGCGGGAATTGTCGGGGCAAGACTTTATTATGTAATCTTTTCGTGGGATATGTATAAAGATAATTTGCTCGATATTTTTAATCTGAGAGAAGGCGGACTTGCGATTTACGGAGGGGTGATCGCAGCTGTGATCAGCGTTCTGGTGCTTGCGAAAGTAAAGCATTTATCTGCTCCTCAGATTTTCGATACGATCGCTATGGCGTTATTAAACGGGCAGATGCTTGGAAGATGGGGAAACTTTTTTAACAGGGAAGCGTTTGGGGGATATACGGACAGTCTGTTTGCGATGCGCCTGCCATTAGATGCAGTGCGCTCTTCCGATGTGACGGAGCAGATGCGCCGGCATATAGAGAGGATAGACGGAGTCAGTTATATTCAGGTGCATCCGACTTTTTTGTATGAATCGCTTTGGTGTATGGTACTGCTCATTATCCTATTTGCTTATCGTAAGCATAAAAAGTATGAGGGCGAGCTGTTTTTGATGTATCTGTTCGGATACGGACTGGGAAGATTCTGGATCGAAGGATTACGAACAGACCAGCTTCTTCTTCCCGGGGTCGGGATTGCCGTCTCCCAGCTTCTTGCAGGTGCGATCGTAGTCGGCACGGGGGCAGCAATGCTTTATCTGCGAAAAAAACATAAGAACAGTTAAGGCAGTTCATGTCACATGTGCTTAAAAATAGAAACAGTTCAGCTCGCGCCATTCGTAAAACCGCACTGCGTGCTTATTGTGGCTGATGCCACTGTTTTACTCATAACCGGGCGCTTAGCACATACAGATGTCCGCTTGCAAAAACATGCAGGCATGTTTTGTGCTTCCCGTACATCTGTATGGCTGAACTGTTGCTAAAAATAAACAAAAAACAAACTGCCCTCTATAGACTTTTGACAAGTTTGGAGATATAATGAGGACACATGTGAGAAATTTATTTTATTCAATGTAAAACTTAAGGAGGAGCAAAAAAATGGCAAGAAAAATGAAGACTATGGATGGCAATCAGGCAGCCGCTCACGTATCGTATGCGTATACAGAAGTCGCGGCAATCTACCCGATCACACCGTCATCCGTTATGCCGGAGCACGTTGACGAATGGGCGACAGAAGGCAGAGAGAACATCTTCGGAACGACTGTAGAAGTTACAGAGATGCAGTCAGAGGCAGGAGCGGCAGGAGCTGTTCACGGATCTTTGGCAGCAGGAGCTCTGACAACGACATTTACGGCATCTCAGGGATTACTTTTGATGATTCCGAATTTATATAAAGTGGCAGGCGAGCAGCTTCCGGGCGTATTTAACGTATCTGCCCGTGCGCTTGCAAGTCATGCTTTGTCTATCTTCGGAGATCATTCCGACGTTTATGCATGTCGTCAGACAGGAGCGGCTATGCTTTGTGAATCAAGCGTACAGGAAGTTATGGACCTGACACCGGTTGCTCATTGCGCAGCGCTTGAAGGAAAACTTCCGTTTATTAACTTCTTTGACGGATTCCGTACATCTCATGAGATTCAGAAGATTGAGACATGGGATTATGAAGATCTGAAAGATATGGTGAACATGGATGCGATCGATGAGTTCCGTGCTCATGCATTGAATCCGAATCATCCGTGCCTTAGAGGTTCCGCTCAGAATCCTGACATCTTCTTCCAGGCAAGAGAAGCGTGCAACCCGTATTATGACGCCCTTCCGGGAATCGTTCAGAACTATATGGACAAAGTAAACGAAAAGCTCGGAACGAACTACAAACTGTTCAATTACTACGGAGCAGAAGATGCGGAACATGTGATCGTTGCAATGGGTTCCGTATGTGATACGATTGAAGAAACGATCGATTACCTGACAGCGGCAGGAGAAAAAGTCGGCGTTGTAAAAGTTCGTCTTTACAGACCGTTCAGCGCAGAGGCGTTGATCGATGCGATTCCGGATTCTGTTAAGAAGATTTCCGTTCTTGACAGAACAAAAGAGCCGGGAGCTCTCGGTGAGCCGCTTTACCTGGATGTTGTTGCGGCGTTGAAAGGATCTAAGTTCGACGCAGTTCCGATTTACACAGGACGCTACGGACTCGGTTCTAAAGATACGACACCGGCGCAGATCGTTGCAGTATATCATAACGATGAAAAAGCAAAATTCACTCTCGGTATCGTTGACGATGTGACAAATCTTTCCCTGAAAGCAGACGAGCCGCTCGTTACAACACCGGAAGGAACGATCAACTGTAAGTTCTGGGGTCTCGGAGCTGACGGTACAGTCGGAGCAAACAAAAACTCTATCAAGATCATCGGTGATAATACAGATATGTATGCTCAGGCATATTTTGACTATGATTCTAAGAAATCAGGCGGTGTTACAATGTCTCACCTGCGTTTCGGAAAATCACCGATCAAATCGACATACCTGATCCATCAGGCAAACTTTGTAGCATGTCATAACCCGTCTTATGTGGACAAGTATAACATGGTACAGGAGCTTGTTGACGGCGGAACATTCCTTTTGAACTGTCCGTGGGATATGGAAGGTCTTGAGAAACATCTTCCGGGACAGGTAAAAGCTTATATCGCAAACCATAACATTAAGTTCTATACGATCGACGGAATTAAGATCGGTAAAGAGATCGGACTTGGCGGACGTATCAATACAGTGCTCCAGTCTGCGTTCTTTAAACTTGCGGAGATCATTCCGGAAGAGGAAGCGATCAGCCTGATGAAAGCCGCAGCGAAAGCTACATACGGCAGAAAAGGCGATAAGATCGTTCAGATGAACTATGATGCGATCGATGCAGGAGCAAAACAGGTCGTAGAGATCGAAGTTCCGGAAAGCTGGAAAGATGCGGCAGACGAAGGCCTTGCAGTACCGCACATTGACGAGAACGGAAGAAAAGATGTAATCGATTTCGTTAAAAATATTCAGACAAAAGTAAATGCTCAGGAAGGAAATTCCCTCCCGGTATCTGCATTTACAGATTATGCAGACGGATCAACTCCGTCAGGATCTTCCGCATACGAGAAACGTGGTATCGCGGTAGACATTCCGATCTGGCAGCCGGACAACTGTATCCAGTGTAACCGCTGTGCATATGTATGTCCTCATGCTGTTATCCGTCCGGTAGCTCTGACAGAAGAAGAAGCTGCTAATGCTCCGGAAGGAATGCAGTCTATTCCGATGATCGGTATGCCGGATATGAAGTTCGCTATCACAGTATCCGCTTATGACTGTACAGGATGTGGATCTTGTGCAAATGTCTGCCCGGGCAAGAAGGGTGAGAAAGCTCTTGTTATGGGCAACATGGAAGAGAATGCAGGCAAACAGACATTCTTCGATTACGGAAGAGAGATTCCGGTGAAACCGGAAGTTGTCGCTAAATACAAAGAGACGACAGTAAAAGGAAGCCAGTTCAAACAGCCGCTTCTTGAGTTCTCGGGAGCTTGTGCGGGATGTGGAGAGACACCGTACGCAAAACTGATCACACAGCTTTTCGGAGAAAGAATGTATATTGCGAATGCTACAGGATGTTCTTCTATCTGGGGCAACTCTTCTCCGTCCACACCATATACGGTAACACCGGAAGGAAAAGGACCGGCATGGAGCAACTCATTGTTTGAAGACAACGCTGAGTTCGGATATGGTATGCTTCTTGCACAGAATACGATCAGAAACAGACTGAAAGGTCTTGTAGAGAAACTTGCCGCAGATGCGGAAAATGAAGATGTTAAGGCTGCTGCACAGGAATACCTTGACACATATACATGCGGAGCGACAAACGGAACAGCTACAGATAAACTTGTGGCGGCTCTTGAAGCTTGCGGATGCGACCGCGCAGAGAAAGCGGAACTTCTGAAAAATAAAGATTTCCTCGCTAAGAAATCCCAGTGGGTATTCGGAGGAGACGGATGGGCTTACGATATCGGATACGGCGGTGTTGACCATGTTCTTGCAAGCGGTAAAGATATCAACATCATGGTATTTGATACAGAGGTTTACTCCAATACAGGCGGACAGTCATCAAAAGCAACAAAGACAGGAGCTACAGCACAGTTCGCAGCAGGCGGTAAAGAGACGAAGAAGAAAGACCTTGCGGGAATGGCAATGAGCTACGGCTATGTATATGTAGCGCAGATTGCTATGGGAGCTGACTTCAACCAGACAGTGAAAGCGATTACAGAGGCAGAGGCTTATCCGGGACCGTCACTTATTATCGCTTATGCACCGTGTATCAACCACGGAATCAAGAAAGGTATGAGCAAAGCTCAGACAGAGGAGCAGCTTGCGGTAGAATGTGGATACTGGAATAACTTCCGCTTCAATCCGGGAGCAGAAGGAGATAAATTCTTCCTCGACAGTAAAGAGCCGAAGAAAGAAGATTATCAGGCATTCCTCGACGGAGAAGTACGTTACAATGCACTTAAGAGAGCAAATCCGGAAAAAGCAGAAAAACTGTTCGCAATCAATGAGCAGGAAGCTATGGAAAGATATGCTTATCTGAAAAAACTTGTAGATGTGTACAAAGCAGAAGAGTAAAATATACACAAGATAAAAGACGATTGAAAGGCAGTTAAAAGATCGTTTTTAAATGACAGGACAGCGGCAGAAAAAGCCGCTGTCCTGTTGATTTTCATCAGTCAATGTTTTTTCAGATACTTAACCGCACAAATAATTATCAGAATACTTGCTAAGAACTCGGAAATACTCTTGATAAAATTAAAAATCATCAATATAATCGCATAATCCATCGAAACACCTCTGTTACATCTGAAAAAATTATAATTTTAAGATGATTGTAACATAATATATTTTGTGACACAATGAATGAATATTTGAGAAAACAAGGTTTGAGAAAACAATGGATGAAATGTCTGTCAATAACTTATGAAAATGTCACTTTTTAATATAGAAATTTATTTGAAAAAATGTCACTTTCATAAAAGGGCTAATGCCCTTTTATGAAGCTGACTGCTGCTTCTCGAAAAATAGCTCATATAAAAATTTAAGTGACAGATTATAATCCTCCATCCACCAGATTGCTTTCCATTCATCACTGCTGTGACGCAGCTGAAGGTGTGGTTCTACTGTTTTTGACACTTTTTGGGGAACTTCTGTATTGGCATTTTTGTTCTGAGGTTTCAGATAACGGATGGTATTATAGATTCGTCCGCCGTACTCTACACGAATTCCAAAACGTGGGTTAATTAATACAGTGATCTCACGGCGGGCATTGATAATCGGAAATCCCTCATCTAGGATTTGAAAACACCGATTTTTAAACGAAAATGTCCCGGCTGCATCTGTTTTTCTCGTGTGCTTTACACAAAGGATGGAATCCAGATTCAAATCTTTTGCGGCAGAGACAAAAATAGACTCTGCTTCCGGCTCAACGGCAAACCTCTGATTGAAAAGTTCCCTGTACTCTGTTTCCAGAAAACGGTTTGCTTCTGACACAGTAGTAATCCCACGTTTTGCGAACTCAACAGGGAGCCTGCTCTGCAGTGTGACCCATAAACGTTCAATCCGCCCCTTTGCCTGAGGAGTCTTTGCGAAAATAAGGTCAATGCCC
>NZ_DS264345.1:0-615671 GCF_000153925.1 [Ruminococcus] torques ATCC 27756 | reverse complement strand
TTTTTGAATTCCATTGAACATGCGAATGGAACCTTTTTCTTTTGCCTTGCTTTTTCGCTGATTTTAACGGACAGAGGCGGTGAATTTCAGATTCCGGATGCATTGGAATGTGGTGAAGACAACCTGATTCGGACAAGTATTTATTATTGTGATCCGATGTGTTCCTGGCAAAAGCCGCATTGTGAAAAGAACCATGAATATATCCGAAAAATATGCCCGAAAGGAACATCCTTTGACGATTACTCGCAAAAAGAGATCAATCTGATGATGAGCCATATCAACAGTACTCCAAGACAAAGCCTTGGTGGATTGTCGCCTATGGCTCTTGCAAAAATCATGCTCCCACATGAACTTTTAAATTTTTTTGCTCTCACTGAAATACCGGCAGATGAGATCGTATTAACGCCTGCATTATTGAAAAAATAAAACCAGATAATAAAACAAATCTGCGGATAAAGGCTCCATATCACACATACCAGACAAGTGGAATTTAGTCTTACAGAGCAGATTCCAGTTGTCTCATTAGCATACATTTTTATTGCAGAAAAGCATTTATTATCTGGTTAAATTCCACTTTAAAGGATTTGACACAATTCGTCAAACCCTAAAATATCGAATTTAGTCTTCTGTATGGAATTTACTTTTACATATGGAATTTACTTATTCACTCAACCTGTTGTTATTAACTTGTGATAATGTCTCCTTAAGATTCACTTGAGGTTTTGTCTCTTTTTGGTATTCTATTAAAGCTATGAAAGAAGGTAAAATTACATTGTCACAAGAACAACTGAAAACGCTGACTGTCATCAACCGTTTCATTGACAAGTCTATTTCCAGACAACAGGCTGCTGAACTTTTGGGTCTCTCCACACGCCAGATCACACGCTTAAAGAAAGGAGTCCTTACCTCTGGCGCTCAATCCCTCATTCATAAAAATACCGGTAGAAAACCCGTTCACTCCGTTTCTGACGAATTGAAGGAAGCTGTCCTTAAGATTTATTCCCGCCCAGAATTCTCTAATGCCAACTTCCTCCATTTCAAAGATATACTCTCTGCAGATTTCGGAATTCAACTTTCCTACTCTGCTCTTTCCAGTATACTAAAAAATGCTGGTTTTGAAAGCCCTAAAAAGAAAAAAATCCGACACCGCACACATCGGCGCAAACGTAAGCCCCATCCCGGACAGCTCATCCAGATCGATGCCACGCCTTACGAGTGGTTTGGGGGAAATATCAAATACGCCCTTCATGGTGCTATCGATGATGCTACCGGGCAGGTCGTCGGACTTTTCCTGACACAGAATGAATGCCTTTACGGTTATCTGGAAACCATGCGTCAATGCTGCTCTGATTTCGGCATCCCACAGACGGTTTATTCTGACAACCATACCATCTTCCGTTCTCCTAAAACCGGAAAGCTGACTGTTGATGAACTAATCGCAGGCAAGACTGTCCATCTTACCCAGTTCGGACGTTCCCTGCACGAATTGGGCATTGACCTTATTTTCGCAAAGACTCCTCAGGCAAAGGGGCGGATTGAACGTTTATGGGTCACACTGCAGAGCAGGCTCCCTGTTGAGTTCGCAAAACGTGGGATTACTACTGTGTCAGAAGCAAACCGTTTTCTGGAAACAGAGTACAGGGAACTTTTCAATCAGAGGTTTGCCGTTGAGCCGGAAGCAGAGTCTATTTTTGTCTCTGCCGCAAAAGATTTGAATCTGGATTCCATCCTTTGTGTAAAGCACACGAGAAAAACAGATGCAGCCGGGACATTTTCGTTTAAAAATCGGTGTTTTCAAATCCTAGATGAGGGATTTCCGATTATCAATGCCCGCCGTGAGATCACTGTATTAATTAACCCACGTTTTGGAATTCGTGTAGAGTACGGCGGACGAATCTATAATACCATCCGTTATCTGAAACCTCAGAACAAAAATGCCAATACAGAAGTTCCCCAAAAAGTGTCAAAAACAGTAGAACCACACCTTCAGCTGCGTCACAGCAGTGATGAATGGAAAGCAATCTGGTGGATGGAGGATTATAATCTGTCACTTAAATTTTTATATGAGCTATTTTTCGAGAAGCGGCAGTCAGCTTCATAAAAGGGCATTAGCCCTTTTATGAAAGTGACATTTTTTCAAATAAATTTCTATATTAAAAAGTGACATTTTCATAAGTTATTGACATTTTTACTTTTTATTTACAGGACATTCAGCTATAATAGATTGGAAAACAGACCATTACTATAATCGTTATTATGAAAGAGGAATTATATCATGATACTTGCATGTCATAATCTTAAAAAATCATTCGGAGACCGAATCATTGTCGATACCGGATCTTTTCATATAGAGGAACGTGAAAAAGCAGCTCTTGTCGGGGTAAACGGCGCCGGAAAATCAACAATCTTCAAAATGATCATCGGAGAAGAACCTTCTGACGGAGGAGAAATAATCCTTGCAAAAGGCCGCTCAATCGGTTATCTTGCCCAACATCAAAACCTGATTCCAAACGGTACCATTTACGAAGAACTTCGATCTGCCAAAGCAGACATCATCGAAATGGAACAACAGCTTCGCTCAATCGAACACGAACTACAATCATTATCCGGAGAGGAATTAAATGCCCGTCTCGAAACATACAACCGCCTTCAGTCGCAATTTGAATCTCAAAACGGATATGCGTGTGAAAGTGAGATTATCGGTGTGTTAAAAGGACTTGGATTTACCGAAGAAGAATTTTCAAAAAAAACAGATACTTTATCCGGTGGACAGAAAACCCGTGTCGCCCTCGGGAAACTTCTTCTTACCGATCCCGACATCCTGCTCCTCGACGAGCCTACAAACCATTTAGATTTAAATTCGATCTCATGGCTTGAAACTTATTTAATGAACTATAACGGCGCTGTATTCATCGTATCTCACGATCGCTTTTTCTTGAATCGAGTAGTTACAAAAGTAATTGAAATTGAAAACGGCGCTCTTTCTATGTATATGGGAAATTACCGCGCCTACTCTGAAAAAAAACAGCAGATCCGTGATGCGAAACTAAAAGAATATTTCAATCAGCAGCGTGAAATCAAACATCAACAGGCAGTAATCGAAAAACTTCGCTCTTTCAATAGGGAAAAATCCATCCGCCGGGCAGAAAGCCGTGAAAAATTATTAGAAAAAATCACCATTGTAGATAAACCTCAAGAGGCAGTCCGGGAAATGCATTTTTCTCTGGAACCGTACTGTGTCAGCGGAAACGATGTACTGACAGTTGAGCATCTTTCAAAACAGTTTGATACCCAACTCCTTTTTCAAGATGTCAGTTTTGAGATCAAACGCGGGGAGCATGTAGCTGTCATAGGAGATAACGGAACAGGAAAGACAACGCTTCTAAAGATATTAAATCAAGTGATCAAAGCCGACAATGGCTCTTTCACTCTCGGAGCCAAAGTACAGATCGGCTATTACGATCAGGAACATCATGTTCTTCATGATGATAAAACGATATTTGAGGAAATATCCGACGACTACCCTCATCTTACTAATACAGAGATTCGAAATACATTGGCTGCATTCCAATTTACGGGAGATGAAGTATTCCAAGTAATCCATTCATTAAGCGGCGGCGAAAAAGGAAGAGTATCACTTGCAAAACTTATGCTTTCCGAAGCAAATTTCCTAATTCTTGACGAACCTACAAACCACCTTGACATCGCCTCGAAGGAGATACTTGAAGAAGCCCTGAACAATTACACCGGAACGATCCTCTACGTTTCCCATGACCGTTACTTTATCAACAGTACTGCTTCCAGAATACTGGAACTTGTCAATCAGACTTTTGTAAATTATATCGGAAATTATGACTACTATCTCGAAAAAAAGGATGAACTGACGCAAACTTACGCCTCAAGTCAGATACAGAGGCAAGTTTCCACTTCTCAAAACGGCAGTGAAACAGTTCCTGCCGATGGAGCTTTTTTATCAGATTCCAAATTGAGCTGGCAAGAACAAAAAGAACAGCAGGCAAAAGAACGAAAGAGAAAAAGCGAACTCAAAAAAACAGAAGATGAAATCGCACTTCTCGAAAACAGAAACGGAGAAATTGATTTTCAAATGACATTGGAAGAAGTATATTCTAACTCCGTGAAATGTCAGGAACTTTCAACCGAGCGAACTAAGAACGAACTCCGTCTTGAAGAATTGTACGAAAAATGGGGAGAACTTGCCGAATAATATATTCTACAAGATAAAAAGGCAAGAAAGAAAGGAATGCATCCCATGGCAGCATTCCTTTCTTTCCTGCTCTTTCATCATCTTTTTTGCTGTTTTCCAAACAAAACACACAAATATTTTACAGATCAAAAATAAGATTCCTATCTTTCATTTCCCATACAGAACACAGCTACTACACCCGGACCTGTATGACTTCCTATCACTGTTCCGATATTGTTGATCAAAATATTTTCAACACCCATCTTCTCACGTACAAGTTGCGCCACATATTCCGCATCTTCGATACAGTCTCCGTGAGTAATCATAATCAAATCATTCTCCCAGCCTTCTGACTGTTTTACTGCCATATCTACAATTTTATTCAAAGATTTTTTACGTCCTCTTTCTTTTCCGATCACCTGTAATTTTCCTTCATTATCCATATGAATGATCGGTTTGATCTGGACAAGCGTTCCGAGAACTGCCGTTGTTTTAGATACACGACCTCCTCTATGAAGATGATTCAGATCATCCACCGTCACATTATGGCAAATATGAAGTTTATTTTCTTCTGTCCACTTTGCAACTTCTTCTATCGTCTTGCCTTCCGCCTTTTTCTGCAGCGCTTTGTGTAATAGTAGAGCCTCTCCCATGCAGGCACAAAGCGTATCGACTACGATAACTTTTGCCTCAGGATATTTTTCTTCCAACATCTCCCCTGCAAGACGCATACTGTTTAAAGTTCCGCTTAAACCGGACGAAAACCCAAGATGTAAAATATCCTTTCCTTCTTTCACAAATGGTTCTAATGCTTCCATAGCCTCTTCCGGATTCACTTGCGAAGTAACAGACATCTTCCCCTCGCGGAGTTTCTCAAAAAACTCTTTTGCAGTCAATCCTTCCATATCTGTATAGGTTTCTCCGTCAATCGTATATTTTAATGCAACAACCGGAACATGTCTTTCTTCCAACCATAATTTCGGCACATCAACCGTGCTGTTTACTGTAATCACATAATCTCTCATTTTTGCATGCCTCCTGTACAAATATCAGAACACAGATAATTTCTGTATTCTTATATTTACATATAATACCATTTTTTTAGACATTACGCAAAATTTTTTAACAAAAATTAAAATTTGTAATAACAGTTCTTCCATACACAAAAACTTGTCTGCCGCAAAAACCGAAAATCAATTTAATTTTACATTCATATAATTTCGTCCTGATAATGTCTTATTAAATACAAGGAAACAAAACACCAAAATACACCCAATTATAAATCCATACAGATTGAAACATGCCGTCAAAACCAAAAGAAGAAGACGCATAAATTTTAGCGCGTATCCTAATTCAAAATTAGGCTGTGTATAATTTGCCACAGCTACAAACGCCATGTACAGCATCACCTCACTGTTGAACCAACCGGACTGTACCGAAAATTCGCCCATCACAATACCCGCAATCACGCTAAGAGGCGTACTCAACATTGTCGGGGTATTCATTGCCGCCAGACGAAGTCCGTCAATCGACAATTCTAAAATAATAAACTGAAAGACAAGCGGAATATTTACTGTATCCTGCACCTCTACAAAACGAAACACTTCAGGCAACCATTCAATATTCTGCATAAATAATAAATATAATGGTGTAAAAAATACCGTTGCAACTGTGATCAGCGTTCTTGTAATCTTTAAATACATTCCTGTTACTGTCGGAAAATAATAATCATTTGCTTCCTCTATCATATCAAAAATCGAAGTAGGAAGGATCATTGCCGACGGAGAATTATCTACAAGAATTACAACTTTCCCTTCAAAAAGACATGCCGCTGCCGTATCCGGACGCTCTGTATATTTAAATTTAGGAAAGGATTAAACCATTTTCGTTTAAAAAGAGCTTCTGCAAGGCTTTGCTGATTCATCCGCAGATCATTTAATTCCAATGTTTCAATCCTTTTCTTTAAGTTTTGTAAAAGTTCCTTATCCACTCTGTCTTTCATGTAACAAATCGCAATATCTGTACGCGAAGACTGCCCTGCCTCCGTCATCTCCATGACAAGATGCGGATCCCGAATCCTTCTCCGCATCAGTGCTGTGTTAAATACGATTGTTTCTACAAATCCGTCTCTTGATCCGCGAAGCGATTTATCCTTATCGGGTTCATCGACTCCTCTCGCCGGATATGTCCTGCAGTCAAGAGCAATACATTCCTTATATCCATCAATAAACAGGCAGGCAGGACCGGAAAGGACGTTGCGGATCACCTGATCAAAATCTTCCAAGATTTCTACTTCCACATAAGGAACATGTTTCTGAATAAACATTTCTGCATCTTTCGGCATATCCTGTTCGGATACAGAAAGAAAGGAGTCCATGATCTTTAACATTGCTTCATCTTTTATAAATCCATCAATGTAATAGAACACAGACGCCTTTCCGCCTATTATGATCTCCCTTCTGATAATATCAAAACTTTCCTTAACCGGAAGAATCTCATTCATATATCTTATATTTTCTTCAAATGAACTGTTTAACTTTTTCGTATTTTTTTCTACCATAGAAACTTCCCCTTTTTTCTGCCGGATACCGACAGTACATTTTCTATGGTTAGAATACCCTTTTTTTATTTTTTTATTCGATCGGCTTTTTAATATATTATTTCTTTTTACGCTATAACGGTTTACCATGCTAATCAACGGATTCTTCAAGATATCCGGCTTTTTTCATTTTCTCGATGACCTGTTTCTGTCTCTGCCGTGCAAGTTCGGGACTGGCTGTAGGATTATAGTTTGTCGGAGCATTCGGCACTCCGGCAAGAAGGGTACATTCGTCAAAATTCATCTCCGACGGAACTTTACCAAAATAGCCGTTTGAGGCATCCGCCACGCAATAATATCCATTTCCAAAGAAAATAGAATTTACATACAACTCAAAAATCGTATCTTTGTCAAGCTCGGACTCGATCTTAAACGCCATAAACATTTCCGCCACTTTCCGTACGATCTTCTTATCCTGCGTAAAATACTGATTTTTTGCAAGCTGCTGGGTGATCGTGCTGCCGCCTTCTACATAAGCTCCCGCTTTGACATCATTAAAAAAGGCTCTTCCAACCGCAATCGGATCGACCCCGAAATGGTCATAAAACCGTTTATCTTCCACTGACAAAACAGCATCAATATAAGTCTGCGGCAATTCATCTATCGTCGTATAATTCGGCTGCTCTTCAATTCTTGCAGCCATCTCTTTCACACTTTCTTCTGACAGAGCCTTTTTATACTCCTCATAGCCTTTATATCCAAGAACTCCCCCTGCAATGATTACACATAAAAAAATAAAAGAAAGCAGTCTTTTTATTATTTTCATCTGAAACGTATCCTCCTCTTTCGTAAAAGCATTTCCCCGCTGCATATTCAATATATAAAATCTATCCGCTTTCTTCCATCCTTTTAGCTTACGTTTCACCGGGAGACTCTTACATTTTTGTAAGCCGAAAAAACATCCCCCTGATCCACTTTTATTCTCTGCCCTAAATGTCAGAGCCGTGTTTTATTTTGTCGTGCTTCCGAATCCTCCATTTCTCACATCAGTTGCAGCATCGTCAACGGTAATCCCATATTCCACAAAAATCCCCTGCATAAAGCCCTCTCCGGCTTTGATCTGAACTGTTTTTTCTTCATTACTGTCGTTTGTCAGTTTTGCAAAAATATGGCCTTCATTATCCGAATTATAATAATCACTGTCAATAATTCCAACCGTATTATTCAGTTGCAGACGAAACTTAAACCCAAGTCCGCTTCTCGGATAACATTTTAACACCCATTCCGGTTCCATCCAAACCCTGATGCCTGTCGGAATTTTAATCGTTTCTCCCGGATTCAGTATAATGTCAACCGGAGCAAAAAAGTCATATCCCGCACTTCCTGCCGTTGCACGTCGAGGCAGCTTGATCCGATCGTAAATTTCCTTAAGTGTTTCTTTGCTTTGATCTTTATTTTCTCCCTTTTCTATTGCCTGAAATGTATCATCCCAGCCATCTGAAAATTGTCTGAAACTTACCTTTTCAAATCTTGCTATTCTTTTCATATATCTGACTCCTTAATGCTGTTCTTTTTGAAAATTCCAGACGCATCCAAAACATCTACAATTTCCTCAATGACACTTTCATTTACTACAAGCGCCATTCTGACATACCCTTCTCCATTGCTTCCAAAAGCGCTTCCCGGGGTAACGATAACGCCTGTTCGCTCCATAAGCTTCATACAAAAATCCACAGACGATGCATACCCTTCCGGTATCTTCGCCCAAACAAACATCGTTCCCTGACTGTCTCTGACATCCCAGCCGATTCTCCGAAGTCCTCCGCACAATGTTTTATTGCGAGACGCATACTGCCGCCTCTGCTCCTCAATAAAATCGTCCGGTCCGATCAATGCCGCGATTGCAGCATACTGTACCGGATAAAAAATACCATAATCAATCTGTGACCGTAAAAGACGAAATTTACTGATAATTTCTTTATTACCTACAACAAAAGAAATTCTTGCTCCGGTCAGATTATAAGACTTAGAAAGAGAATAGAATTCTGCTCCGACGTCTTTTGCCCCTTCAAACGAAAGGAATGATTTTCCCGGCTTGTCTCCATATGTAATATCTGAATACGCATTATCATGCAGAATTACAATCTCATTCTTTTTCGCAAAAGCGATCAATTTCTCATAAAACTCATCCGGAGCACATACACAGACCGGATTGAGCGGATATGAAACAATCATGTACTTCGTTTTCTTTAAAACTTCCTCGGGAATACTATCCAGATCCGGCAGGTATCCGTTCTCTTCCTCAATCGTATAATATTCTACGTTCGCTTTCGCGAGGATTCCGCTCATCTCAAACATCGGATATCCCGGATTCGGAACAAGAATCACATTGTCCGGATCACAAAATACCATACCGATATGAGCCATTGCTTCCTGAGAACCGTAAACAGACATAATCTCATCCTTTTCTACATGCACCCCAAAACGTTTCTCATATCGGTACTGCACCGCTTCCAATAATTCCGGCATATCTGCCAATGAATATTTATAATTATTCGGATCTTTGCACGCCTCCTCCATCGCTTTCATTACATGCAATGGAGGCTCAAAATCCGGCGTTCCTACAGAAAGATTGTATACTTTTCTTCCTTCTTTCAAAAGCTCTTCTTTCTTCTCATTTAACGCCCCGAAAATCCCAGGCTTAAAATCATTGATCAAAGTTGAAAAATGCTTGCTGTCCAATACAAACGCCCCCTAACATATGATAAAACATTCTTTAATTTTCAAATCGAATTGTTTCTATTCTATCACAGTTGTCATTTTATGTAAATGATAGGCGCAATCCCGCTTACCGTATCCACATTCCTGCATGAAATGTATTGAAAAAGAGATTTTAACTGACTATCTAAAAAAAGAAACGAGATGGTCAATATGTTGTTAGAAGACTATTAACTAATATTCTTTTTGATAGAGCTTTTTATTTACTGATACTCAGGTATTTCCAATGTTAAATAAGATGTTTTGTAAATCCATATTTCCGATAAAATCTTTCCTTCTGAAAACATCCCCTTACCTCTCCTCAAATTTTTCAAACAAGAGTTGAATCAGACACTCATAAAATACACTTTCAACCTCTTCAATCATCTCTGCCTTTCCATTCTCTCTGTAACTTATTCAACTCTGTTTTTCCCCACACACATTTAATGCGAACATCATTGCTACAAATACTGCTAAAAATCAGATATGCTGCCAAAAGAACTAAAAGAAATTTTACATACAGAATTTGTCAAGTATTTTGAAAGAAAAAGCCAAAAACCACGCAGAAAGAGACAGAGAAAAAATAAACTTTGCGCGGATTATATTTACAAAGATACATAACTACAAAATAAAACGGATGATCTTTAAGAAAGACTTAGAGTATAATTATTATTGGCAAAATCATGACAACCCGTCCAACGGGCAATGTCGTCAACTTAAGATATATCAAAAATATAAAATAAAAATGTCTAAAAGCACTTGACAAAATGCGAGAAAAATGTTGCCTTGCGTTGATTACTTTTTCAATGCGAGGTGATTTTATGAATACAAAACTTTTAACATCCATTTTACAATCTTCCAATGACCTTATTACATCAGAAGATTTCTTGACAAGGCATCGTATAGGTAATGCTTTTACACGTTCTGGAAAGCTTTCTTTTTCTAACTTGATTTATTTTGTGCTCCAGTCGGTTCATAAATCCATTCCTATAAACTATGCCCGATTTTTAGAAAATTTTCCATCTGATCTTCCAATATTTGTATCAAAACAGGCAATTTCAAAGGCAAGACAGGGTATTTCTCATAAAGCATTTCTTGAATTATTCCGTCTTTCTGTGAAACAATTCTATTTTCAACCAGTAAATTTACGCACTTGGAATGGTTTCCATATTTATGCCGTTGACGGAAGTACGATACAGATTCCGGAATCAAAAGAGAATTATGAAGTGTTTGGAGGTAACCCAAACAAGACAAAAATCATATCGCCTCTTGCTTCCGCATCCGTTCTTTATGATGTAATAAACGATATTCTGATTGACGTTTCTCTTCATCCCTATCGTTACAATGAACGGGAATCGGCTAAAGCTCATGTAGATTTTTTACCTAGGTTTCCAAACAGTATCATACTTTTTGACAGAGGATATCCTTCCGAAGACATGTTTCACTATCTAAACTCCAAAGGAATTCTGTTTCTTATGCGTGTGCCAAAGACGTTTAAGAAAGCTATATCGGAACAGGAAGATGCTTTGTTTACATATCCTGCTTCTTGTAATAAAGAATCCCTTACTTTAAGGAGCATTCACTTTTTATTGGAAGACGGCAGCACAGAATATCTAGTGACAAATCTGATGCCCGAGCAGATAGCTAAGGAGAACTTTCCAGATTTATACCAGTTTCGTTGGGGAGTTGAAAGCAAATATAGAGAACTTAAGAACAGGCTTGAAATAGAAGCCTTTAACAGCATTAAGCCTGCCAGTATCCAACAGGAGTTCTTTGCAGCAATGTATTTATCCAATCTAGTTGCGGTTATAAAGTCGGAATCAGATTCAAAAATCATTGTGTCTATCAATAATAGGCATGCTTACCAGGCTAACCGTAGTTATATATTAAACCGTATAAAAAACTGTATCGTACACCTTTTGCGGTCGCCCTTGTCCATATGTTACGAGATGATATGCCGGATAGTGGAAGAAGCTTCCAAAACATGTCCCATTATCCGCCCTGATAGAAAGTTTGGTAGATACCGAAAACATACACGTCGGAGATATTACAGCCATATGAAAAGCTGTATTTAAATAAAAACATAACCAAAAGGCTATCGGACTGTTAAAAAAATCAGCAGTCCTATTTGTGATGCGATTATTTGTAACAATAAATCCAATCACTTTATTAGCATACAGCTTTTTTTAACAAATACTCTTAAGTTGACGACATTGCCCGCATAGCGGGTGGTTTATTGTTTCGCCCATCTCCATTTTTCGGATCAACGAAAAACTCCAATGGGCTCAACAGACTAAAGTCCATAGTTATAAAATTTAAAGACATATTGCACTTACACAATATGCCCCCACAATGTTTCTATAAGACAATTTATATCATACTTTTTGTACTCCTATAAAAACTCTTCTATACTCCCTTTGTACTCCCAATTTTGCGATACAGCCCGATATTTGACATCATTTTATATACTTTGACTTTTCAATAAATCCCGTAAATATCACATTAAAAAGGCGTTCCATACAAATCATACGGTGTCACCTGATATACGTAATAATTAAGCCAGTTCGTATAGAGGTTGTTGGCGTGTGCTCTCCATGTAAGTACCGGTTTATTTTCCGAATCATCATCGGGATAATAATTTTCCGGAATTTGAGGATTTAATCCACGGCTTATATCACGCTTATATTCTGAATCAAGAGTCATACGGTCATATTCCGGATGTCCCATCACAAATATCTGACGCCCTTCTTTGGCCATACACATAAATACACCTGCCTGAAGAGAATCTGCAAGAATCATGATTCTGTCATCCTTCTCCAAAAGTTCCTGAGGAACTTCCGTATGTCTTGAATGAGGCGCCATAAACACATCATCAAAACCTCTTACAAGAGGAATCTTCCTGTTTCTCACGCGATGTCTGTACACACCGGATAATTTCTTCGGAAGCGCTTTTTTATTGATCCCGTAATGATAGTAAATACCCGCTTGCGCTCCCCAGCACAAATGAAGTGTTGATGTCACATTTGTCTTTGTCCACTCCATAATTTCTGTCAATTCCTGCCAATAATCAACTTCTTCAAACTCCATTTGTTCTACCGGCGCACCCGTAATAATAAATCCGTCAAACTTTCTCATTTTAATATCTTCAAATGATTCATAAAACTTATAAATGTGACTCGTTGATGTATTTTTAGAAACATGGCTCGTCATACGAACAAACGTCACATCTACTTGGAGCGGCGTATTTGAAAGTGATCTTAAAATTTGAAGTTCGGTATCTTCTTTCAACGGCATAAGATTTAAAAGTCCGATACTGATTGGACGGATATCTTGATGTGCCGCCCTATATTCATCCATCACAAATATATTTTCATGTTCCAGTATTTCTTTTACAGGAAGATCGTTTTGTACTCGAATAGGCATAATATTATCTCTCCTTTTCTTTGAATATATTTTTATCGGCATGGACATAAGTTCCGTCCGATTCTACATAACTATATTCGTCATAAGCATCTGTCTTGACAGGCAGTTTTTTCTTTTCAAGTTTGTTATTAACAAGCATTCCGACAATATAATAAACGACTGCAAATGTCGGAACTCCAAGTATCATTCCGGGAACTCCGAACAGACCCCCTCCGATCAAAATCGAAAACACAACCCAAAATGCCGACAAGCCTGTGGAATCTCCTAATATTTTAGGACCAAGCACATTTCCGTCAAACTGCTGTAAGGCGATAATAAAAATAATAAAGTAAATCCCCATCTTAGGCTCTGCAAGCAAAATAAGAATCGCGCTTGGGATTGCCCCTATATAAGGTCCGAAAAACGGAATTACATTTGTCACACCGACGATCACACTGACAAGCATCGCATATGGCATATTCAAAATCGACAGGCCTGCGAAACAAAGAACACCGATAATAGCCGAATCAATGATTTTTCCTATAATAAATCCTCCGAATATTTCATTACTCTTAATAGTAAGATGAAGAATCATATTGGCATTTGACGGTTTAAATATAGCATATGTTATTTTTTTAGACTGTTTTGAAAACTTTTCTTTACTGAACAGTACATAGACAGAAACAATTAATCCGATCAAAATATTCATAATTTCACGCATGAAATTCAGCACACCGACTGTCAAACCTGACATAAAATCATTAATGCGTCCAAGCAGATCTGTACGCATCCAATTTTGCACAAATGTAGTGGCCTCTTTCATCACACTTTCTACGATATTCCCGATCGTCGAATTTTCTGTATTCATTTCACTTAACTCTCTGATAAAACGGTTCATCTGACTCGGAACATTCATGATCATATCACGAATACTTTTATAAAGTTCCGGTATCATCATATTAAACAGTGTAAAAATAATCGTTGCCAATATCACAATCGAAATACAGATTCCTACGGATCTCGACACGCTTTTCGCCTGTTTAAAATTAGGAAATTTCTTTTCCAAAAAAGGAAGGAGCTTCCTGTCTACTGCTTTCACTATCGGATTCAAAAGATAAGCGATTGCCAATCCGTAAACAATCGGCTTTGAAACCAAAAATATTTTCCGAATCACTCCCGATATGTGTCCTGCCCGCAAAAGCAGAAAATAAAAAAGAATACATGTTAAAGCGCCGACTACGATCGCCACAGTTTTGCCGAACTGCTGTTTTAACCAAGAAGGTTTTCCTGTTCCGAATATCGGCTGTTTCACATAATACCCTGTTTTATCACCATTTTTTTCGTTCTTTTTATACTTTTCATCTTTTTTGTTTTCTACATTTTCCTGTTCATCGGTCATCTCATATACCTTCCAGTCTTTTTCGTTTATCAGATAAACTATAATTAATTTATTATAACGCTTTTATTCTTTCAGCGTCAACCGGAATATATCATAACCCGTACCATAACCCCATGCCATTTTGCCGCGCAGATTGTAAGCGATTGCCAAAGTCTCTCCCAAAATTCGTCTTCATTACAAAAATAAAAGGAACCGTCTTTTAATTTAAGACGATTCCTCTGACATTTACTCTGGATATATGATTTTCCTTTTCTCCGTTATCTTGAATAACTGCTTTGTCCTTTTTCGTTCTTGCTTAACCCTTAAAACATGTTTTTAAACAATCAGCCTATGCATGATTGAAATGTCGCGCACTCTGTTCCCGATGCCTGTTTTGCATCTCCGCCTTCTACGCTGATTTTTCCTGCATGGCATTCACACTCTTTATTATACATACAATTTGTTGCCTTACAATCAACGCAGGAACAATCTGAAGCCTCTTTCATAGAATTTGTGTAACTTCCTTCCTTTCTCTCCTGAAAGCTGTCACAACATGTCTCTTTCGGATTTTTTGCAGATTCTCCTCCTACTGTAATCTCATCAAGATCACAAAGAAACTGTTTGTTGTGTACACACGTCTGAACTGTACATTTTAATTGCGGCATAACGCTACCTCCTTTTATTCAATATCAATAGCATTATGTCCTGACATTACTCATAATATTCTTTTATTTTTCAAAAAAATTGCCAAAACCGCAAAAAACTCTCTCACAAGATAATTTATCTGAAAAACATAATTTGAAGAAGCCGATACTGAAAAAACATGAGCATATCCTTCCTGTTCTGCTAAAAGTTTTGCCCTGTAACTATGAAAATTATTTGTAACGATTCCGACCGTCTCATGTTTCGGATCAATAAATCTCCGACTGAAACTCAGATTTTCTCTTGTAGAAACGGACTGATCTTCCTTTCTGATCCGATTTTCCGCAACTCCTTGTTCGATAAGATATTGTTCCATTGCATCCGCTTCTGAAATATCTTCTCCCGGCCCCCTGCCGCCTGAAACAACTACCATTGTCCTTTCATTTTCCTCTAAATAATGAATCGCTGCATCAAGCCGCCTTTTCAGCGAATCCGTAATTTTTCTTCCTCTTACCTGCGCCCCCAATATAATGATCCACTGCGCTCCTCTTTCAGGTTTAGAAAACATACCTAGACAGATTTTAATTTCCACAGTCAGAAAAAGAATCCATAACCCCAGGCATATCCATCCGAAAACACTTTCCACATATGCAGGAAGCGGCACACATCCAAAAAACAGATGTGCGCCGCCGGTCAACAACCAAAAAACCGCAAAGGTCGATCGCAGTCTGCGGGAATAAATGACAAGTATTAAATAATACAACACACACAGACTTCCCAAAATCCAGAAATACTCTTTCATTTATGCATTTCTTCCGCAGCACTTTTTATATTTTTTGCCACTTCCACACGGACAAGGATCATTTCTTCCTATTTTCTTTTCTTTACGTATTGTTCCTGAATTTTTCTGCTCTTTGTACAGACGTTTTCTCGTATTTTCATCAAAAATCTTTTCCCACTGCGGAAGTTCATAAAGCCAGTCAGCTCTTGCATCTACCATGTTTTTATATAATTTTTCTTTATCAAATCCAAGACTTACTTCTGTATCCTCATCCATCGTCTCAATCGGATTCGGTGTTTTCAAACTGTCGTTGATTCCGTCAAGAAAACCAACCATCGTCATTACATCCTGACCGTATTTTTCGGCAAGTTCTTTCACTGTTCCTTTTACCTCTGTATCAGGATCATCCAGAAGCTGCTCGTAAATCGATGTCTCTATTGTAAAATATTTTCCCCAAAAACTCTCTAACTGCTCTTTTGACAGGTTTCTGTCATAAGCCATATCTCTCCATTGATCTAATAAACATTTTTCGCTCATTGTATATTGCTCCTTTATCTTTAAAATCCATCTAAATCATTATATAACAATTTCTGTTTGCCGTAAACTATTATTTTAGGTATAATTACAGCATACCTATTCAGTTCAACAAGAAACTTGATCAAGCTATTTTTTCATGTTGATCGTCAATTCAAAATTATTTTTATAGTAGGAAAGGATTTTATCATGAAAAACATAAAACGTATCCTTGCAGTCATAGGTGTTATCCTTCTTATCGGAATGTATGTCTGCACTCTCATATTTGCTCTGATCGGATCTCCTGCATCAGACGACCTGTTAAAAGCCTCTATAGCCGCTACGATTTTAATTCCGGTTCTGCTTTACGGGTTTATTCTGATCACCCGGCTTTTAAAAAATAAGAATGATCAGAACGATGATTAATTCATCAATTATATAATAACTCAACCAACTTTAAGGCTGCTGCGGTTTTTTCATGGCATTCATTTTCACCCATGTTGCCGCGCCGCCTTATCGCTTGTCTTTTCTTCAGGTATTCTTCCATCGTCATCATCCTTATTTCTGTCTCTCTGTCATTCCGGCGCATAAAATATACCTCCTCTTCTTGCTTTTTCAAAACCCGGTCTTATATCTTATGCTTTCTCTTTAAAAAATATTACAAAAGGATGGCGAAAACCATCGGCTTACACCATCCTCATTCTCATATATTCACTCTTTATTTCCCCCGGAAACAAAAGCCTCCGAAAGACAAAATCCATATACCTTTTACGAGAACCTTACTTTTAACTATGAATTAACGGTTACGATAAATAATATCATCTCTTCCCGGGCCGTTACTGATCATTGTAAACGGATATCCGACCTCTTTTTCGATAAACTCTATATAATTACGGCAATTTTCCGGAAGATCTTCGTATTTTCTGATTCCTCTGATATCTTCTTTCCAACCCGGAAGTGTTTTAAGAACCGGTTTTGCTTTTTCAAGAAGATGTGTTACAGGAAAATCTGTCGTTACCTCTCCGTCAATTTCATAACCTACACATACCGGAATTTCATCCAAGTATCCAAGAACATCCAAAACCGTAAATGCAACATCTGTTGTTCCCTGCATTCTGCATCCGTATTTTGAAGCGACACAGTCAAACCAACCGACACGTCTCGGACGTCCTGTCGTAGCGCCGTACTCTCCGCCGTCACCTCCGCGTCTTCTAAGCTCATCTGCTTCTTCTCCGAAAATTTCACTTACAAATGCCCCTGCTCCTACCGCGCTTGAATAAGCTTTACATACCGTAATTACCTGTTTAATCTCATACGGAGGAATGCCCGCACCGATCGCCCCGTATGCGGCAAGCGTGGATGAAGACGTTACCATCGGATAAATACCATGATCCGGATCTTTTAAGGAACCAAGCTGACCTTCCAAAAGAATATTTTTTCCTTCTTTCAAAGCATTATGTAAAAAGAGCGAAACATCGCATACATAAGGAGCCACCATATCTCTGTAGCTTACAAGTTCTTTATATAATTCATCAGGATCAATCAATGGTTTGTGATAAAGGTGTTCAAGCAATACATTTTTTTGTTCTGCTACACGAACCACTTTCTCCTTTAGCAATTCATCGTCAAAAAGTTCACTCACCTGAAAACCGATTTTTGCATATTTATCAGAATAAAACGGAGCAATACCCGATTTTGTCGAACCAAAAGATTTTCCTCCGAGACGCTCTTCCTCATAAGCATCAAAATTTTTATGATAAGACATCACCATCTGCGCTCTGTCAGAAACAAGAATCTTCGGCATCGGAACACCCCGATCCACGATAGACTTAACTTCCTTAAACAAAATCGGAACATCCAACGCTACACCATTTCCGATGATACTTGTTGTATGATCATAAAATACTCCTGACGGCAGTGTATGCAGCGCAAATTTTCCATAATCATTTACGATCGTATGACCTGCGTTTGCTCCGCCTTGAAAACGAACGATGATGTCAGATTCTTTACCAAGCATATCTGTAATCTTACCTTTTCCTTCATCGCCCCAGTTTGCACCAACTACTGCTTTTACCATTTCCATTCCTCCTGAACATCGTTGCTTTTAAATAATTATGAGCGGTACTTATGAATAACCGCAGTTAGAATTATACTATATTTTTCTTATTATGTAAAATGTTATTTCGTTTTTTATAAAAGGATCATAAAATTGTTTTGAAACAAAGGAGCCAATAGATTTTATAATCTGCTATTGTAATTGCCCTGAAAAAGTATTAAAATAACAGATACATTCAGGATGTTTCTCCATTATACAGACGGAGCACATCTTCTTACAGAAAGGAGAGTCAACAAATTGAAAAAACTTGTTAAATGGTTTAGTATCTTCGCTGTCATCGGAACGGCGATCGGGCTTGCCGTCGCGTATTTCTGCAAGAACAGTTCCGACATTCCAGAGGAAAATGATCCTGCCGAGACCGAGGATGATGACTTTGATCTTGATGCCGATCTTCAACCTGCATCCGACAGAGAATATGTATCTTTAAAAAAGACTGATGATGACACAGATGGCGAATCCGAATCACTTGAAGAAAAATAGTACAGAAATATTCCGTGTATTTACTATATTATACACAACTAAAACACGCCGGAACATAAGTTTCGACGTGTTTTTCTTTCTCAAAAGCAGAATCTGTTCAAACTGATTTGTCAATTTCCCTCTTTATTCCATGCTTCATCAAGCAGACGAGCCGCATGCAAGATTTTTTCATCGCTCATATTTGCATATCCTAACAGGATTACCGATTCGTTCTGTTCTCTGTCTTTTTCTCCCACATAATATTCTGACAGTCCGTATACTTTTACTTCTTTTTCTTCTGCCAAACGGATTAACTCTTTTTCGCTTCTTCCATCGCAAAAATGAAGAAGAAGATGTACTCCTGCATTTTCTCCCGACACTGTAAACTCTGTTTTCATTTCTTTTAAAGTGCTCAGTAAAACATCATGTCTGCTCCGATACAAAGCTCTTGTTTTGTTCAGATGACGTTCATAATATCCTTTTTCTATAAATTTCTGAAAAATAAGCTGATCTACTTTTGATACAGTAGAGCTGATAAATCCGCACTGTTTTTTATACAGCGAACATACTCTTTCCGGCAGGACAAGGTAACTCATCCTAATCGCAGGAGCTATAGATTTTGAAAAAGTTCCGATGTAAATTACCTTTCCGCTTCTGTCATATCCTTGCAAAGCCGGAATTGGTTTTCCTTTATAACGAAACTCACTGTCATAATCATCTTCTATAATAAATCTCTCTTCTTTTTCCTGCGCCCATTTCAAAAGTTCCATTCGCCGTTTTATAGGCATAACTATTCCAAGCGGATATTGATGCGAAGGCATCACAAATGCGATATCTGCATCCGATTTACGCAGTTCGTCCACACGCATTCCTTTGTCATCCATATCGACAGTACACACTTCATATGACAAATTTTTAAACAGACGATACGCCTGCTTGTATGTCGGATTCTCCAATGCGATTTTATGTTCACCTCCTAAGATCATTCCGAGAAGCATTAAAAGATAGTCATTTCCGGCTCCGACAATAATCTGCTCCGGAGTGCAATTTACTCCTCGGGCCTGATGAAGGTAACTGCATATAGCATTTCTAAGTCCATATTCTCCCTGAGGGCAGCCGAGACGAAACAGTTCTGCCTTATCATCCACAAGACACTCTCGGGATAATTTTCGCCATATATTATACGGAAAGCTTTTCAGATCCACTCCGCTCGGAGTAAAATCATACCGGTACTTTTGTTCCCGTTGTTCATTATTTTCTCTTTTATTATTTTCCTGCGCATCTATCTGAAACAATCCGTCAATCTGACAAACAAAATATCCTCTGTAAGGCTGTGCCTCAATATAACCTTCAGACAGCAGCTGTTCATACGCCAGTTCCACCGTACTTCTGCTTACTTCCAAATGTGCGCTTAATGCTCTTGTAGAGGGAAGTTTCTCTCCGCTTTGTATCCGTCCTTTTTTGATATCATCTTTTATATAGTCATATATTTGCTCATAGAGCGGGACTTTTTGTTCCGCTCTTAAATTAATCATTAATTCATTCATTCTGTTTTATTATAAACTACCATTTATTTTGGAAGCTTAAACGAGCTCTTCAATGATACGATTCTGTTAAACACAAGATGATCCGGCTCAGAATCATGAGAATCCACACAGAAATATCCATTTCTCACAAACTGGAAGCTGTCATATGCTTTTGCACCGTCAAAACTCGGTTCCACATAAGCATCTTTTATTATCGTCAGTGAATTCGGATTCAGATTCAACGATCCATCTTCTTTATTATATACACCCTTTTCTTCATCGATTAAGTTCTCATAAAGGCGCACTTCCGCTTTCTGTGCATACTCCGCCGGAACCCAGTGAATCGTTCCTTTTACTTTCCTTCCTGTAAAACCGCTTCCCGCTTTTGTTTCCGGATCATAAGTACAATGTACTTCTGTTATCCTACCGTTTTCATCTTTCACAAAACTCTCACATTTTACAAAATACGCATGCATCAGACGCACTTCATTTCCCGGGAATAAACGGAAATATTTTTTCGGCGGCTCTTCCATAAAATCTTCTCTTTCGATATAAAGTTCTCGTCCAAACGGAACTTTACGTATGCCTAATTCTTCATTTTCCAAATTATTCGCAACATCCAGATATTCAACCTGACCTTCCGGATAATTATCTATTATGAGTTTGATCGGATCCAACACAGCCATCATACGCGGTTTTTTCATCTTAAGATCTTCACGGATACAATACTCAAGCATTGCATAATCTACAGAACTCTGCGCTTTTGAAACTCCGCACAATTCGATGAACATCTTTATAGATTCCGGTGTAAATCCGCGGCGTCTCAATGCCGCAATCGACACAAGGCGTGGATCATCCCATCCGTCTACGATACCATCCTCTACCAATTTTTTGATATAACGCTTTCCAGTAACAACATTTGTCAAATAAAGTTTTGCAAATTCAATCTGTCTGGGCGGATTCTCAAACTCGCACTCTCTTACAACCCAGTCATACAATGGTCTGTGATCTTCAAACTCCAATGTACAGATAGAATGTGTAATTCCTTCAATCGCATCTTCGATCGGATGTGCAAAATCATACATCGGATAAATACACCATTTATCTCCGGTATTATGGTGTGTCATACGCGCCACACGATAAATAATCGGATCTCTCATATTTATATTCGGAGAAGCCATATCTATTTTAGCCCGAAGAACTTTCTCTCCGTCCTCATATTTTCCTTCCCGCATTTCTTCAAATAATTTCAGGTTTTCCTCTACAGAACGATTTCTATAAGGACTTTCTTTTCCGGGTTCTTTCAATGTCCCGCGGTATTCTCTCATCTGTTCTGCGGTAAGATCGCACACGAATGCTTTTCCTTTTTTAATCAGTTTTACTGCGCATTCATACATTTGATCAAAATAATCTGATGCAAAATATAGCCTGTCTTCCCAGTCCGCTCCGAGCCACTGAATATCCTCTTTGATTGAATCAACAAACTCCATTTTTTCTTTTGTCGGATTTGTATCGTCGAATCTCATATTAAATGTGCCGCCATATTTCTGGGCCAGTCCGTAATTAAGCAAAATTGATTTTGCATGTCCGATATGCAAGTAACCGTTCGGTTCAGGCGGGAAACGAGTAGCCACATGATCATATACTCCCTCCGCCAAATCTTTGTCTATTTCCTGCTCGATAAAATTCTTTGAAACAGTTTCGTTTTCCATTGTCTCCTCCTCTAATAACGCAAACATTCATAGCAATTATCTTATCATAAAATTAAGATATCTACAAGTACTCGGTTTACTTTGCCGCGTTGATGTGATACAATAAGCCCGCTGTCTAAAATATGTATCAACGCATTTCATTTTTTCAAAAGTATGCGCTATTTTTATTTTAGAACAAATTTACCTGATTACAAAAAACAAAGAAAGGCTTTTAGTTATGAAAAGAGAAAATTTTGGTTCACGACTCGGCTTCATCCTAGTGTCGGCCGGATGTGCTATCGGACTGGGCAATGTATGGAAATTTCCCTATATGGCCGGACAATACGGAGGAGCCGCATTCATTTTAATCTACCTGCTGTTCCTTGTGATACTCGGATTACCGATCATCGTATGTGAATTCAGTGTAGGACGCGCAAGCCAGAAAAGCATCGCCACATCTTATAACGTACTGGAACCGAAAGGAACGCGTTGGCATTTTACAAGATGGTTTGCAATCGCCGGAAACTATCTCCTTGTTATGTTTTATTCCATGGTCGGCGGATGGATGCTTTATTACTGCTTCCGGATGGCAAAAGGAGAGTTTGCAGGCATTGATTCCACAGTAGTTTCCGCAAAATATGATTCCATGCTGGAATCTCCTGTCACACTGACTTTTTGGACTATACTTGTAATTTTACTTGCTTTTTGGATCTGTAGCATCGGTCTTCAAAAAGGTGTCGAAAAGATCATGAAGATAACTATGCTCTGCCTTTTGGCAATCATGGTCGTACTTGCCATAAGGTCAGTTACTCTTCCGGGTGCAGCAGAAGGACTCAGATTTTACCTCATTCCGGATTTCGGAAAAGTACTCGAAAACGGGGTCGGAAACGTTATTTTCGGAGCAATGAGTCAAGCTTTCTTTACACTAAGCATCGGAATGGGCGGAATGGCAATCTTCGGAAGCTATTTAGATAAATCCCGTTCTCTCACCGGAGAATCTTTAAGCATCCTTCTACTGGATACTTGCGTTGCTCTTACTGCAGGTTTAATTGTATTTCCTGCATGTTTTTCATTTAATGTACAGCCGGATGCAGGTCCCAGACTTGTATTTATCACTCTTCCGAACATTTTCACTCAGATGCCGGGAGGACGAGTTTGGGGGGCTCTGTTTTTCCTCTTCCTTTTCTTTGCAGCCCTGTCCACGATCGTCGGCGTATTCGAAAACATTGTTTCCTTCGGGATCGATCTTTTTGGATTCAGCCGCAAAAAATCTGTCGGCATCAACATTGTACTTATTATTGTATTAAGTATTCCTTGTATTCTCGGCTTCAATATTTTATCGGGGATACAACCGCTCGGAGCAGGGTCGAACATTATGGATTTAGAAGATTTCCTTGTGTCAAACAATATCCTTCCTCTTGGTTCCGTTATATATCTTATGTTTTGTACACACAAAAACGGTTGGGGATGGAACAATTTCATTCAGGAGGCAAATGCAGGAAACGGATTGAAATTTCCTCAATTTATCCGTAAATATATGACATATATTCTTCCTTGGATCGTTGTCATCATCTACTTAAAAGGCTACTATGACAAATTCAGTTCTCAAAGCAACGTCGTCTTCGGCGTATGGATGGCTGTCGCATTTGCATTTCTTCTCCTTGTTTTTTCCGTCACACGGAAGCAAAAACAGACCAAACTATAATCGTTTTTATAAATTCGCTTTATTAAGTGCAGACAGTAAATAATATCAAAAGAAAGTTCTGTGGATCTCCAAAGAACTTTCTTTTTTACAGTAGCGAACTACATTTAATATTCTTTTGCAAATTCTACATTGCCCCGTTCAAAATATTTTCCCACATCAGCAAGGAGTCTTGCAAAATACAAACATACCGTCGGATCAATGTCCGGATGTTCCCTCCTCAAATCATAATTCTGTACACCGATAAACATTGTATGCGATGCCTTCCAATCCCTTTCCAATATCGGGAAGAAATCTTCAATATCTTCACATCCCGCATAAAAAAAGATATTAATATTATTTTTCATCGCATCAAAATACCGATAAAAATCCGGTAGTTTCACTCCCTCCATTACTCTGATAAAATGTGTCAATTTTTCCAATCCTTCTTTTAAATCTTCCAGTTCCTCTCTTCCTATTTTCATCTTTCCCTCCGCCCCCATAGCGAAAATCACCACTAAATTTTGTACAAGTATACCACACAATCAAAAAAAGAACAGAAAATGACAGGAATTCTTGCATTATTCTGTCTTTATCCTGCCATTTCATATCTCCGAGATACAAACAGGCGACACTGAACAACACTTTTTAATCACAGCCGGGCAGTCCTTTTTAAAACAAAAAAGAAATAATTATATAATTATATGAACGTCTTGTAATACAATTCTCTTGACAACTACTGCTGAATCGTTGTATATTTATCATGCATTTGAGTTACATATATGCTGTCTTGGCGCAGTCGGTAGCGCGTCGCCTTGGTAAGGCGGAGGTCGGGGGTTCAAGTCCCCTAGACAGCTTTCTGATTTTAATATATCGATTACTTCTGATTATCTATACAAAACAGGAGAGTTAGTATTTCACTGACTCTTCTTAAATTTCAAACAATTACTTTTTTTCCGATGATCCTATCACAACATTTCCGAATCAAGCAAAATCGTAAACGGACCATCATTGATCAAACTCACTTCCATTTCTGCTCCAAAGCGACCCGTCTGTACGACTGACACACTTTTCTTACTCTCTTCAATTATATACTCATATAACTGATTTGCTTTATCCGGCGCCCCTGCCTCAATAAAACTCGGCCGATTCCCCTTTTTACAATTTGCATAAAGCGTAAACTGTGATACAAGCAAAAGACTTCCGCCCACATCAGCTAACGACAAATTTGTTTTTCCCTCTGCATCTTCAAAAATCCGCAGTCCGATCATTTTCTTTATCATTTTATCCGCAACTGCTTCCGTATCTTTGTCTGAAACGCCAATCAATACGAGATATCCTTTTTCAATCTCTCCTATCACGCTTCCTTCCACTTTTACAGATGCCTGTTTTACCCGCTGTATTACAAATTTCATAACCTTTTACCCGCTTTCTCTATTTGAATTTCTCAGGCTCTTATTTCTGTTTTGAGCATTTTTTCTGTTTTTTTCTTAATTCTTTGAAGAGCATTATCAATCGATTTCGGACTTTTTTTCAACAATTCCGCGATTTTTTTATAATCAGTTCCTGTTAAGTGCAAATAAAGAACCTGTTCTTCCATCGGGCTTAAATTTTCTTTCAATCGTTCAATAAAAGCTTCTGTGTACTCTCTGCCAAAATACAATGCCTCAGGATCATTTTCCCGGTCAGGCTCTATCAGATCGATCAGAGGCAGTTTTGTACCGTTTTTATTCGTCTCGCTTTCTTCATAAAGTGAAATATAAGAATTCAGAGGCATATGTTTTTTTCGATTTGACGCCTCAATAGCGGTGTACATTTGCCGAAGTACACATGTTTCCGCAAACCCTGCAAATGACCTGCCCATGCCGCTGTCAAAATTTCTTACCGCCTTGATTAGTCCGATCATGCCTTCCTGAATAAGATCTTCTGTTTCTCCTCCGATCAGATACATTGCGCGTGCCTTCTTGCGGACCATCATTTTATATTTCTCCATCAGATAATCTGTCACATCCCGATCCCCGGAGTGCAGTTTTTCAATCAACTGTTCATCCGTCAGCTTTTCATATTGTTCCATCCTTTAAAACACCCTTCAAACACTGCTTTACATCTTATTTTGCAAGTCTCTGTCTGACAATCTCATAAGCAAGAACTCCGCCTGCCACGGAAGCATTCAGAGAGGTAATCTCGCCTTTCATCGGAATTGACGCAACGAAATCACAATTTTCTTTTACTAATCGGCTGACTCCATCCCCTTCATTTCCGACAACAAGTCCGATCGGTCCTGTGAGATTCATATCATACATTGATTGTCCGTCCATATCGGCGCAGACAAACCAAATTCCTTTTTCTTTCAATTCTTCCATTGTCTTTACAAGATTTGTCACTTTTGCAACCGGAGTATAATTCAACGCCCCTGCCGAAGTTTTCGCTACGGTCGCCGTCAAACCAACCGCTCTCCTCTTCGGAATGATCACGCCATGAGCTCCGGCAATATTGGCTGTTCTTATAATTGCCCCCAAATTATGAGGATCTTCAATCCCATCTAATACGATCAGAAACGGATCTTCTCCCCTCTTTTCCGCAAGTTTAAGCATATCGTCAATCTCTGCATAATCATAAGCCGCAGCGTAAGCAATTACGCCCTGATGCCTTCCTGTCTGCGTAAGTTGAGATAATCTTTCTTTTCCGACAAAATTCAAGATTGTTCCATGCTTTTTTGCTTCCCTGACAATCGTGCGTACCGGACCATCCTGACATCCGTCCAACACAAACAGCTTATCGATCGTCCTTCCAGAGCGAAACGCTTCCAGTACTGCGTTTCGTCCTTCGATCACTAATGTATGTTCTTTTGTTTCTTCAATTTTTTCAATCGTTTTTCTCTCCATTTTCCAATTCCTTTTCCATACTTTCCAGTCCGATCGTTACAAGCTCAACAAGCCGTTTGTACTCCTTTTTCAAGTAAAGATAACCCACTAACGCCTCAAACCCTGTCGCTCTTCGATAATCGGTGATCGACTGATTTTTTGCAGCCGAAACGCTCCTTGTATTCCTTCCCCTTCGATATACCGCATGTTCTTCTTCTGTAAGATGTTCCTGAATTGCCCGCATCATAAAAGACTGAGCAGACGCCTGCACATACCTGCTTGTCTCTTCATGCAGTTTATGCACCTGCCTGCCGCCTCTGCCTACCACTCTCATCTTAATAATAAGATCAAAGACACAATCTCCTATATAGGCTAAAACAATAGAGGAACTTGCTTTTGGGTCGGCCTGCTTCATTCCGGGAATCAGATCCATATAATACTCAAATCCATATCCTAAGCTTTTTTCCATTTTACTCCCTCTCGCGTATCTTCAAGAATAATCCCTTTTGCCAGGAGCTCGTCTCTGATCTGATCTGCCAGAGCAAAATTACGATCTTTCCTTGCAGCCTGACGTTTTTCTATCATCTCTTCGATTTCCGAATCTAACATTTCCTCTTCTTTTATAACGATAATACCCAAAACATCTGTCAGCAGACATAATCTGTCAAGCAGGTTTTGCAAATATTCCTTTGAGCTTGCTCCGTCGGCAGTCGTGTTCATATATTTGACAAGATCAAAAATAGCCGCTATCGCATCGGCAGTATTGAAATCATCATCCATTGCCCTTTCAAAAGCTTCTACATATTCTGATGATTTCTCAAACAATCTCTTCTCCGACTCTGTCATTTTCTCTTCTGACGTGTTTGAAATAAGGAATTTCAAGTTATCTGCCGCAGTAAGGATTCTCTCCAAAGAATTTTTTGCTGCTTCCATCAACTCTGCACTAAAATTAAGCGGACTTCTGTAGTGTGCACTCAACATAAAAAATCTCAAGATCTGAAGGTCATACTTTTCTCCGATCTCTCTTACTGTAAAAAAGTTACCGAGTGATTTTGACATCTTTTTATTATCAATATTAAGAAATCCATTGTGCATCCAATATTTTGCAAATTCTTTTCCGTTCGCGGCTTCGCTTTGAGCAATCTCGTTTTCATGATGCGGAAATATCAAATCCTCTCCGCCGGCATGAATATCAATTTGTTCTCCGAGGTATTTTTTAGACATCTCCGAGCATTCAATATGCCATCCCGGACGGCCCTCACTCCACGGAGATTCCCAGGCAGGTTCTCCCTCCTTTTTCGGTTTCCAAAGCACAAAATCAAGCGGATCTTCTTTTTCGTCTTCTCCTGTAACGAGAAGCGATCTTCCTCCCGACCTCAAATCATCCAGATTCTTATGCGAAAGCTTTCCGTAACCTTCAAACTTTCTTGTACGGTAATAAACCGTTCCGTTTTTTTCATAGGCGTATCCTTTTTCAATCAATGTGGAAATCATTTCCACCATGCCGCAGATTTCTTCTGTTGCAAGCGGATTTTTCGTGGCCGGTTTTACATTCATTGCTTCCATGTCTTTTTTACATTCCGCAATATATCTTTTCGATATCTCATCAGCAGAAACGCCTTCTTCAATCGCTTTTTTAATAATTTTATCATCTACGTCTGTAAAGTTTGATACAAAATTCACTTCAAATCCTTTATATTCAAAATAACGGCGTACTGTATCAAATGCGATCATCGGTCTTGCATTTCCGATATGGATAAAATTATAAACCGTAGGACCGCACACATACATTTTTACTTTGCCTTCTTCCAATGGCACAAATTCTTCTTTTCTTTTTGATAATGTATTATAAATCTTCATCATAATCTCCTTTCTTTTCCACACATCTTATCTCTTTCACAAGACGTTTCAATTCCTTATGCAATCTTAAATTTTCTTCCTGAAGCCTCTTAATATCCGACAATACCGGATCCGGGAGATGAATTTGATCCATATCGGATCTCGGAACTTTTTTATTATCCATTTTAACGATACGCCCCGGCACACCTACTACCGTACAGTTCGGGGGCACCTCTTCTAAAACAACTGATCCCGCCCCAATCTTTGAATTTTCTCCGATCGTAAAAGAACCTAATATCTTTGCTCCCGCGCTTACCATCACATTATCTTCCAATGTTGGATGGCGCTTTCCTTGTTCTTTTCCGGTTCCGCCAAGCGTTACCCCTTGATAAAGAGTTACGTTATCGCCGATCACCGTTGTCTCACCGATGATAACTCCACTCCCGTGATCAATAAACAAGCCGCGTCCGATTTTAGCTCCCGGATGAATCTCAATCCCTGTTTTTCGCGCCGCTCTTTGTGAAATCCATCTCGCCCAAAAATAATGTTTTTTAAATATAATTTATGAGCCACTCTGTATCTGAGTATTACACGAAAACTTGGATAAAGCAACACTTCCATATTTGATTTTATCGCGGGATCCCGTTCCCGCACAACTCGTATTTCTTCTTTAATATAAGATACAATACCCATTCTGTTCTCCCACAAAATATTTTTTACTTTTACCGGTTAAATAAAAACTTCGTCTCAGATCAGAGACGAAGTTTTTCCGCGGTTCCACTCTATTAAAAGATTTTTCTTTCACTCAACAGCCTGTAACGTATGCTAAACGAATCAGGCTACTTTTCATTCACCCGATCAGCTCCCGGACGCACTTCACAAACCATCTTTGTACAGGAATGCTTTCAGCCTCCGACATTCCCTCTCTGCGAACTTTCACAATCTGTTACTCTTTCCGTTCTCTGCTTTTTATTCTTCGACATATAATTTATATTATGCAAATTCCACATTTTTGTCAATACCGCTTTTCTTTCAAAGGCAATCAAAATCGCCGTTGCTTCTTTTTCTTTTGAGCACTTTTCCTCTCAGACAACCTCATTGAAATATACTCTTGTCAGTTTTTCTATTTTCTCTAACTCTTCACCAAGCTCAGCTGTACAGATCACGCCCTCTCTTTCACGCAGTTCTTCCAAATCGATCCTTCCAAACAAATATTCTGTCAAATCCGCTATCGGAAATACTCCTTGTGAATCTTCGGTCTCCTGTACATGTATTTCTTTCTCGCCCTGTACGCTTGTCAATTTCCATACACAGCTGTTTTTATACAAAATAGAGTCAAGCACAGCAAAAGAACATTCAAGAGTTTCTGTTTCATCGACGATCATTGCTTTTAAAAATTCAGGCAAACAAACAATTCTTGCCATAATCATAGACCGCATTTTACAACTTTTTTTATTTAAAGGAGCATAAATTCTCAGCGATTGCTGTACTCTGTTTTCATTTTGATCCGCTTTCCGGATATTGCTTTTATCCAACAGCATCTGCATCGACCGTTCAAATTCCCCTTCAAATTGATTCAGATACAACGGCTCTCGTACTTCAAGTCCTTCTTCTAAGGCGTAGGCATAAAACCCTTTCAACACACCGTTTTCCCGCATAAGTCTAACCCCGCCCTTTTCACTTTGCTGCTCCAATATCATCGTCTGATAATAGGCTGTATCTCGCTGAGCATATACTTGCCACGAATCCGAAAAATGTTCCTCAAAAAAATCTGCCATCTCTTCTGCGTCCCACAATCCCGCATCTGAAAATTCAAGCGTTCCTTCTTTCTGCGGCTCACTTTCACGATTTCTATCATCTGCTGTCTCATCTTTTTTGACTTCTTGCATGCATTGGTCATAAATATATCTAAAATCATAAGGTCTGTAAATCGCTTCTGCCGCAGGCATTAAAAATGTAAACGGCACTTTTTCCGAATGCATCCGTTCCAAAACAGTATTTAGCAGCGCCCGCATATATCCTCGACTGCGATATTCTTTTTTCGTTGCAACAGCGACAATATATTCTGACGGAAAGCTTTTATCCTCCAGCCGGATCCGATATGGATTCAACTGAAGCATTGAACAAATTCTCCCATCCTCTTCCACAACGTAAATTTGATTTTTTGCCGCTTTAATATAGTAATAATAGTCTAGGAATGCCTTCGTATCTTCCGGAAATATTTCTTCCCACAATTTTCGTGTCGCAATATGTTCGCTCTGCTCTAATTTACGGATGATCATTTACTCGTTCCTCCCGATGCGCGAACAACATCCTCCGCACATCCCACAATCCGAAGAGACATCCGTACTGCTGTAATTTGTATATTTCTCGATCGCACAAATCGCCTGAGAAGAAATCCCTTCTCCGTCCCCTGTAAACCCAAGTCCTTCCTCCGTTGTCGCTTTGACATTGACCTGATCGATCTCAATACAGAGTGCATCTGCAATATTTTGACGCATTGTATCAATATACGGGCGCATCTTCGGACGTTGAGCAATGATCGTCGCATCGATATTTTCAATCATATACCTATTCTCATCCAAAAGCCCTCCTACATGTTTCAGAAGCCGAATGCTGGAAATCCCTTTATATTCCGGATCGGTATCCGGAAAATGTTTCCCGATATCACCTAATGCCGCAGCTCCTAAAAGCGCATCCATAATCGCATGCACGAGCACATCTGCATCCGAATGGCCCAAAAGACCTTTTTCATACGGAATTTCCACGCCTCCCAAAATCATCTTTCTATCTTCCGCCAATCTGTGAACGTCATATCCCATACCTACTCGCATGCTCATCTCTCCTCATAATCATTTTCTATCTCTGTTTCCGTCTCTTCAATAAATTCTTCCATTGCCAATTCAGGCTCCTGATTTTTTCCACCTTCTTTTATCATTTCATCTTCTGCATCTTCCTCGTTTTTGTCATTTGGCTTTTCTGCCTCTTTTTTCACTTTATCATCCGATTGTTCTGTCTCCGATCCTGCCTTATAGCCTGATTTTTCCGTTTCTCCTTCTGCTTTATCATCTAACTTTTCTGCCTCTTTTTCGATGTTATTACCGGACTGTGCTGTTTCCTTATCTGTTTTCCCCTGCTCTGCTTCTTTTTTCATTTCCTCATTCGGACCAATTTCCGGCAAAACATTTTTTCTTCTTTTTCGATCCGCCTGATCTTTTCCCGCATCGAATGCCTCTTTATCTTCCTCTTCAATCCTATGATCTTCTTTTTTCAGATCAAACATTTTTTTCACATAATAAATAGCATAGGCTAAACCGATCAATATAAAGATTACAGACATCACACACATAAAAACCATATTATTCGGTTTTTCATTTACCATTTCAATCAACATCCTTATCCCAAGCCAAGCTAAATATCCTCCTAAAACAATCCGAAAGGTATACCATGCCTTTTTATTCATTTTCCTCTTCCTCCGTAATTATTATATGCTTTATTGTAACATATTTTTCTTTTTTCTTAAAGCAACTCGTGACATACTCCCACCGCCTAAAGAGGTGAGGACTTCTCACGAATCTGTGGAAATTCTTTTTCAGAAGTCTGTGGCTGCACTTTTATGAACATTTATAAATTTACTGATTTCAGACTTCGGATGTGCTTTAAAAAGAATATGATCTTTCATCATTTCGACTGCTTATATAATATCATATCTTTGTGTACTTATGAATAATATATAACTCAATTCCTTCCCCTCTTTAGAAGTAGAGGATTCCTTGTAAAAGGTAGGTTAAAAAACATATACCTGCACCTTTTTAAAATTAATGGAAAACAGATTTCCGAAAATGAACATAGAAACTGGATTTTACTCTTACATTTACCTTAAAAATTAAAAAATTTAAAAATAAAAATTTTTTTAAAAAAAGTGTTGACATTTGATGAAAAATAATAGTATAATAGCGAAGCGGGTTACGGAAAAGCTTCTGAAACCCAAAACAATATGGGGTCTTAGCTCAGCTGGGAGAGCATCTGCCTTACAAGCAGAGGGTCATAGGTTCGAGCCCTATAGGCCCCATAACTTACAAATATTCGGAACATTTTGTTCAAGTTATGGCGGAATAGCTCAGTTGGCTAGAGCACACGGTTCATACCCGTGGTGTCGCTGGTTCAAATCCAGTTTCCGCTACTAATAAAAACTCCAAGATATTTTCTTGGAGTTTTTATTATATTCTTTTCCTTTTCATCTGTTGTTATCCCCCTCACCCCTCTGCTTTTTCTCACTTTTGAACATAAGTCTGCCCCCCCTCCTGCTCTGACAATATTAAATGATCATACAAAAGCAGAGCATACACTCGCATATGCCCTGCTTTTGCATTACTGACTTTTTACTTAAAATATTTTACTCCGGATTCAAAAATCTTAAGATCCTGCTCTCCATAAATATTAATCGCAACAGAATTACCCCTTCTTTCAGAGTGAGCCATTTTTCCGAGCACTCGACCGTCCGGACTTGTGATTCCTTCAATCGCGTGATAAGATCCATTAACATTCCATTCTTCATCCATCGTAATATGTCCTTCAGGACTACAATATTGTGTCGCCACCTGACCATTCGCAAACAACTTGTCAATCCATTCTTCACTCGCAACAAATCGTCCTTCTCCATGAGACGCAGGATTTGTATATACGCCTCCGAGTTTTGCCTCTGCAAGCCATGGAGATTTATTTGTAACCACTTTTGTATAAACCATCTTCGATATATGACGTCCTATTGTGTTATACGTCAAAGTCGGAGAATCATCGGTCTGTCCGACGATCTGTCCATATGGAACGAGTCCAAGCTTGATCAAAGCCTGAAAACCATTGCATACGCCTAATGCAAGTCCGTCGCGTTCATTTAGCAATTTATCTACCGCTTCTTTAATCTTTGCGTTTCTAAACGCTGTTGCAAAGAACTTTGCCGATCCATCAGGTTCATCTCCCGCACTAAATCCACCGGGGAACATAATAATCTGCGCTTTAGAAATCGCTTTTTCAAACTCTTCCACCGAAGAACGGATGTCTTCTGCATCTAAGTTTCTAAACACCTTCGTAATCACATTTGCACCGGCTCTCTCAAAAGCCCTCGCACTGTCATACTCACAGTTTGTACCCGGGAATACCGGAATAAACACCGTAGGCTGTCCGATCTTATGGCTGCACACATGCACGGTTGAAGCATCGTATAACTTTTCCTCTACCGGTATATCCGAACTTTCCGCTGATTTTGTTGCAAATACTTTTTCAAGCGGTTTTGTCCATGCATCCAGCGCATCATCCATACCGATCTTCACATCGCCATATGCGAACGCCTTTTCATTTGTCACTTCACCGATCAAAGTATATTCTCCCACAAGCTCTTCAAACGTGTCTGCTTTAACCTCTGCGACGATATCGCCAAATGCAGGAGCAAAAATCGCATCTTTATCCAAACTGCTTTCAAGACATACACCCATTTGATTTCCGAATGCCATTTTGCTGACTGCCGAAACAACACCATGTCTGTCAAGCGCATAAGCCGAAACAACTCTTCCATTTCTGATATCTTCTGTAAACTTGCTATACTGTTCCATAATCCGGCTATAAACAGGAAGGTCATACTCATCACGAGCCGCTTTCAGCCACACAAGCTTATTTCCTGCCTCTTTCAATTCCGGCGTAATAATTTCTTTTTCTACTGCCATATCTACAGCAAACGAAACCAAAGTCGGCGGAACATCTATATCCTGAAATGTTCCGGACATACTGTCTTTTCCTCCGATCGACGGAAGTCCGAATCCGATCTGTGCCGCATAAGCTCCAAGAAGCGCTGCAAAAGGCTGGCTCCAACGTTTTGGATCTTCTGACATTCTTCTGAAATATTCCTGAAACGTAAATCTGATCTTACTGTAATCTCCACCTGCCGCAACTATCTTGGCAACCGATTCAACAACCGCGTAAGCTGCGCCATGATACGGACTCCAACTTGAAAGATACGGGTCAAATCCATAACTCATCATAGACACACTGTCAGTTGTTCCGTTTTGCACGGGAACCTTTGCTACCATGGCCTGTGTCTCTGTCATCTGATATTTTCCACCGTGAGGCATAAAGACCGAGCCTGCGCCGATTGAACCGTCAAACATCTCAACAAGTCCTTTCTGAGAGCAGACATTCAAATTGCTTAATACATCCAGCCATTTTTCCTTCACATCACTTACTGCTGTTTTAACAAATAAACTTTCTTCTTGACGAGGTATTTCCACTTCTACCGCCGTTTCCTGATGCGCTCCATTCGTATCCAAAAACGCTCGGGAAAGATTGACAATCTCTTTTCCTCTCCATACAAGAACAAGTCTTGGCTCTTCTGTAACAACCGCTACTTCCGTCGCTTCCAGATTCTCTTCTTTCGCATAGGACATAAACTTCTCTACATCTTTTGGATCTACAACAACAGCCATTCTTTCCTGGGATTCCGAAATTGCAATTTCTGTTCCGTCGAGACCTGCATATTTCTTCGGCACTTTATCAAGTTCAACCCGGAGACCATCTGCCAGTTCGCCGATTGCCACAGACACTCCTCCCGCACCGAAATCGTTGCATTTTTTAATAAGGCAGCTTACCTCTTCACGGCGGAATAATCTTTGAATCTTACGCTCTGTAGGCGGGTTTCCTTTCTGAACTTCCGCACCGCATGTTTCGATCGACTCTTCTGTATGCACTTTAGACGAACCGGTCGCACCGCCACAGCCGTCACGTCCTGTACGTCCGCCAAGCAAAATAATAATATCTCCCGGATCAGAATTCTCCCGGATTACCGCCCTTCTCGGAGCCGCTCCCAATACCGCTCCTATTTCCATTCTTTTTGCAACATAATCAGGATGATAAATCTCTTTTACAAGACCTGTAGCCAATCCTATCTGATTTCCGTAAGAACTGTAGCCTGAAGCCGCTCCCCTAACAAGTTTTTTCTGCGGAAGCTTTCCTTTTAATGTTTCTTCTACAGATACTGTCGGATCTGCAGCTCCTGTCACTCTCATTGCCTGATATACATATGTACGACCTGACAGCGGATCTCGAATCGCACCGCCAAGACATGTAGCCGCGCCGCCAAACGGTTCGATTTCCGTCGGATGATTATGCGTTTCATTTTTAAAGTTGATCAGCCACTCTTCTTCTACGCCGTCCACTTTGATCGGAACCACAATACTGCATGCATTGATTTCATCTGATTTTTCCTGATCCTGAAGTTTTCCTTCTTTTTTCAATCTGCGCATTGCCATCAACGCCAGATCCATCAGGCAGACAAACTTGTCCTCTCTACCAGCGAAAATCTCACTATGATCTTTCAGATATGCTTTATATGTATCCTCAATCGGTTTCTTATAAAAACCTTCATTAAAAGATACTTCCTTCAACTCTGTCGAAAATGTTGTATGACGGCAATGATCGGACCAGTATGTATCAAGAACTCGGATCTCCGTCATCGTCGGATCTCTATGCTCTTCATCTTTATAATAATTGCGAATATGAAGAAAATCTTTAAAAGTCATTGCCAGCCCCAATGAACTATAAAGCTTTTCTAGTTCGTCTTCCTTCATTTCTTTGAATCCTTCAAATACGATCACATCTTCCGGATCATCAAAAACCGTCACGAGTGTTTCCGGTTTTTCTTCTCCGGCTTCTCTTGAATCAACCGGATTGATACAATGATTCTTTATCGCCGCAAATTCTTCTTCCGAAATCGTACCTTCGATCACATACGTCGTTGCCGTATGGATCACCGGTGTTTCATCCTCTTTAATAAATCTTACACACTGTTCTGCCGAATCAGCTCTTTGATCAAACTGTCCCGGAAGATACTCTACCGAAAAGCTGTGATCCGCATCAGACATATTAAATGTCTCTTTATAAAGAATATCTACAGGCGGTTCTGCAAATACCCCCTGACATGCCTTTTCAAAAGTTTCATCTGAAATATTTTCCACATCATATCGAATCAGCACACGCACTCCCGTCACATCTGTAATACCGAGATAATGGCGGATTTCATGACCCAGCTCCTTCGCAGCAACAGCAAACTCCGGCTTCTTCTCTACAAATACACGTTTCACATTACTCATATGTTGTCTCCTCCATTTTTAACTGAAAACCTCTGTTTGTATCGTACCACACTTCACATCATTAGTATAATTAATATAACTAAACTTTCTAATAAGCAATACTAATCATTTTTCTTTTTTCCTGTTTTTTCTTTTACTTTTCGACTGTTTTCTCTCCATCTCATATAAAGACTTAACAGAAAAAGTATTACAAGAATCCCGGCAAATAGGCTTCCGACTCTGAATGCCATATCATAAAAAAGACCTTCGGGAAGCATTCGGATCATAAAATCTTCCGCCGGATCAAACAGCCAAAGATCATTGTCAAAAAAGATATTATGAAACTGTACAAATACTGAATTAAAATCAATCGCCGCGGCAATTCCGATCCCTGCTGTCGGGATCAAAACAATCCCCACTGCCACCTGATATGTCTGTGGAAGGATCTTCTTAACATCCGCGCGACACATATATAGAATCAAAAGGGAGACTGCTGCCGCCACAAGCGCCGCAGTTCTCAATCGCAGCCCTCCGGCAAAAATATCTCTGACCTCTCTCATATGAAACCTATCCTGTTCATTAAAAAAATCTTGTCTTTTCCCCTCCACTTCTGTGATAACAGATAATGTTTCCTTATCTCCCCGCAAATAATCCATCATTTCACGTGTCACATACATTGCATCATCCATCGTCATATCCAATTCATCCAACACTTCATACTTTTCATATTCTTTGCGGTAAACACTCATATCCGAATACAGAACAATTTCAAAAGAAGAAATCAAAATTACAAAAATGATTAATAATGAAAAAATCACCCCCGCTGTCCACTGAATAATTTTCTTGGTTTTCCCATTCATTCTACGTCTCCCATACATCTCACTTTTTTATGAATCTCAAACAATAATCTTCCTGTCACCGCTCTACTATCCTCCAAATTTATTGTAATTTTATAAAATATATCTTATAATACCTGTAGTATTTATTAGGAGGTCTAATAGTGATCGATATTAATTATGAACTTTACAAAGTTTTTTATCACGTTGCTTCTACTTTAAACTTTTCAGAAGCATCCAAACAGCTCTATATTTCACAATCCGCAGTCAGCCAGTCTATCAAAACATTAGAGAGAAAACTAGATCAGACACTTTTTATCAGAAGTACAAAAAAAGTTCAACTGACTCCCGAAGGAGAAATTCTTATGCGGCATGTTGAACCCGCTATGAATCTGATTCAAAAAGGTGAAACCCAACTTCTCGACGCGGCATCAACCGGAGGGCAAATACGCATCGGTGCCAGCGATACTATATGCCGCTATTTCCTGATTCCTTACTTAGAGCGCTTTCATAAAGCATTTCCCGGCGCGCATATCAAAGTAATCAACCAAACGTCCATGAAATGTGCCGAGCTTCTGCGAAACGGACTTGTAGATCTTACTGTTGTAAACTTTCCGAACAATCACCTCGGAACAACAACTTCCGTTATGCGCATCAAAAAATTCAGAGACGTGTTTATCGCCGGAAATACTTTCCAAAAACTAAAAGGAGAAACTCTGACTTTCTCCCAACTGTTGAAATATCCCATCTTAATGCTGGACAAAAACAGTACGACCAACGAATTTCTTCATCAGGTATTTCAACAACATCAGCTCGATCTTGTTCCCGAAATCGAACTTACGAGCAATGATCTGCTGATCGATCTGGCACGCATAGGATTAGGCATTGCTTTTGTGCCGGACTATTGTATTTTCCCTGACAGCGAAGACGTATTCATCCTGCACACAAAAGAAGAACTTCCCGAGCGCGAACTTGCTATCGCATACAACGAACACCTTCCGCTCTCACGTGCCTCAATGGAATTTTTGAGTTACTTCCGTGATAAAACATGCTAACATTCCCAAAATTCCTGCATGTAACTCGTCAAACTTTCCGCAGTACAGTGTCGGGCATTACTCCATTCTCTGGGAAATAATTCCCGATACCTTCCTGTGGAAAACCGCTCATCGAGCAAAAGGATCAGTCCTCTGTCTTTTTCTGTCCTGATCACCCTTCCTGCAGATTGAAGCACTTTATTCATCCCCGGATAGAGATATGCATATTCAAAACCATCTGAACCGATTCCGCTAAAATACTGTTTGACAATCTCCCGTTCATTACATACTTGAGGAAGTCCTGTTCCAACAATGATCACACCGATCAACTTATCTTCCGGCAAATCTATCCCTTCAGAAAAAATTCCTCCCATCACGCAAAAACCGACAAAGCTTTCTTCCCTTATCTCATCGAACTCTTTAAGAAACACCTCTCTGTCTTCTTCACTCATAAACGGAGACTGAACAGCAGAAGAAATTTTTCCGCACTTTTCCGAAAAAACACTATGCACTTCTTCCATTACCCGATAGGACGGAAAGAACACCATATAATTTCCCTTTTTCGCATCTGCTGCACCCACAATATATGACGCAATCCGCCGGTACATCTCCGGCCCACGCTGTGTATATCTTGTACTCACATCTCTTCCGATCAAAAGCAGCCGACTGTCTTTCGGAAACGGAGAATCCGCATAGATCGCATAATCATCTGTTTCAATCGATAAAAGCTTTTTATAATAACGGACCGGAAGAAGCGTTGCCGAAAAAAAGACCGTTCCGATACCATATTCTAAATATGCCTGTAAATTCACTGCCGGATTTACACAAAAAAGCTTTACCATAAATCTGCCGTCTTGCTGATACTCACTATATATAACATAATTTTCATCCAGAATATCATGAATATTTAAAAACTCTCTTACTTTAAAATACAATTCTAAAACTTGATCCCGTTTATCCGATTCGGAAGATTTCTCAAAAAAACGTTCCATCTCCGCCAAAAGATTCATCAATTTTATCGCCAGATGAGAAACACTTTCAAGCACTCTATATTCTTCACATTCTCTCTTTAATAAAAGAAACTGTCGGTTTACTTCGTCTGCTTTTTTTGAAAGAATCGGTTCTTTAACACGCATCATTTTTTTCAATTCAAGGAAATCTTCTTTATACAACCGGGCACTGTACATTTCCCTTCCTCGTTCGACAAGATTATGCGCCTCATCTACAAGAAAAATATATTTTTTCCCTGCATTTTCAGAAAAAAAACGTTTCAAATGTGCCGTCGGATCAAACGCATAATTATAATCACATATAACTGCATCTACCCATAACGAAACATCCAATGACATTTCAAAAGGACAAACCATATATTTTTCAGACTGATTTTCAATCACGTCTCTTGTAATTTCATTGTAATTCATTATCAGATCATACACTGCGTCATTCACGCGGTCAAAATGACCTTTTGCATATGGACATGAAACAGGATTGCATTCTGTCTCCTCACATTTACATATCTTTTCTTTCGCAGTAAGCGTAATCACTTTCATCTGCAGACCTTGTTCTCCCAGTATCCGAAACGCCTGTTCCGCAACAGTTCTTGTAATTGTTTTTGCCGTCAGGTAAAAAATCTTTTCTCCCAGCCCCTCTCCTATCGCTTTTACCGACGGAAACAAAGTAGATATCGTTTTTCCGACTCCGGTCGGAGCCTGAAGAAACAGCTTCTTTTTCCGTAATATAGTACGGTAAACCGCCGCTGCCACCTCTCTTTGCCCTTCCCTGTAAGAAAACGGAAATTCAACCAATCGAATTGACGAATTCCTCTTTTCCTCCCACTTAATCTGAAATCGAGCCCATTTTTCATAACTACTGATCAATTCTTCAAACCAGCATTCCAATGCTTCATACGTATAGTGTGATAAAAATCGTCGAATCTCTTCTGTATCCAAATTGCAGTATGTCATCTGAATACCGATTTCACGCAGGCTATGCTGCTTTGCATATATATACGCATAACATTTTGCCTGAGCAAGATGGACATTCACCGGCTGTTCGATCAAACTCAAATCACGCAAAATACCTTTAATCTCATCTATAATTACTTCAGATGTATCCCCTTTTATAATAACTCCGTCTGCCCGCCCCTCAACTCTAAGATCGAATTCTCCACATGGAATCTGAAGCTTCATCGCTGTTTCCGCATGATAATCCGATCCCATCTGCCGTTGTATTTTTCTGTGAAGCCTTCCGCCCATAGCCATAACATCTTTATCTGACATTCCTATTTTTCGATTATCGATATCGCCTTCCCGCAAAACAAATTCAACTAAATCTCTCACGGAAATACGAACAATCTTCACTTCTTCTTTCAATAATATCTCTGCCCGTTCTGTCACTTCGTATTTCATCAAAATTTCGGATATTCATATAAGCACTTTCACTTCACCGCATCTTATCTGCATTTTGAAATTTTCATGATAGTTCTATCATAATCCTATTTTATCTTCCGCACAACTAAATTCCGTCATTTCCCCTCTATATCGAAAAGGAAGGTGCGCCTGCTGACATTTGGGATTCTCCCTCTCTTTGATCGAAACCGAATGAAAAAACCGCTTCCACAAAAACTCATATTTCCGTTCCTCTTCCGATATATTCTCTGCCGCTCTCTCATTAAAAAGCTCTCCCCACACAAGTCTCCATCTTTTCCTAACTCCGTGTACAAGACATACTTTATGCGTTTTATCATATATGATCCAATTTTCCAATGGAAACCTATCCTCAAAATGATCTGCAACACAAGTTAAAATCTGCGCTTTCGGAGTAATCTCCGAAAACAAAATTCCGTTTTCAAGTTCTCTGAAACGAATAAATTCTTCATATCTATGCGCTTCATTGGACACGCTCCTGCTCATAGAAAATACATCCGCAACTGCCGGACACCCTAAATGTTCCATTATCTTTTCACTCTGCCTGATTTTTCTGGCTTCCTGCAGCACTTCAAATACTACCGTTCCTTTTCTGTCATCTGTCGAAAGAAGCGCATGGTAAATCTCCCAGTAGGCATTGTATCCGAGATGATGCTTTATCATTCTTTCTAATCTCAGCGCTTTTTCTTCTGATTCTTCTACTATTCTGTACTCACAAAAAAGCTGCCGCTGTGTCCTCCCCCTCAGTTCGACACCCGCCTGCGTATCTCTGCATTCTTTCCAGGCATCATGCAAAGCTGAATAAATGCCGGTTATCGTATCTTCACATATATAGATCTGTTTCATCGCTTCCCCCAATCTGCCGGATATTCTCTTATTTTTCAAAGTAACCAAAAATCAGCAGCTCTTATTTTACCTCCTATTCTATCCCCATATCGTCAAATAACGACAACTGACGAAAGCTCATCCCATCTGCGCCTTCGGGCAGTTTTTCTTTTGTATTAAGGAGATTTCTTGTAATATAATCTTCATCCATTCGAATCGGATACATCATTTTTCCTTTACATGTAATAAAATAGAGCGCCCGCTTCAAAACAACTCCCATTTTCTTTAAATCTTCAAAATCAAGCATCCCCATCCTGCGCGCTTTCACAATGCGCGATGCTGATTTATACCCTATTCCGGGAACTCTAAGAAGCATATCATATGCCGCGTAATTTATCTCGATCGGAAATTCTTCGAGATGCCTTAACGCCCAAAAGCATTTCGGATCAAGATATGCATTAAAATTAGGATTTTCTTCATCCAAAAGTTCTCCTGCTTCAAAATGATAGTATCTGAGAAGCCAGTCAGCCTGATAAAGCCTGTGCTCTCTTAAAAGAGGAGGTCGCTGCTCTTTGACAGACGGAAGATTTTTATCTTCGTTGACCGGAATGAATGCAGAATAAAATACTCGCTTAAGATCAAATTTTTTATACAACGACTCTGCCACATGCAAAATCTGATAATCAGACTCCGGTGTAGCGCCTATGATCATCTGCGTGCTCTGTCCTGCCGGAACAAACTTAGGCACATGACGATAAGTTTGAATTTCATATTGATTTTCCGCTGACATCTGCTGTACAAAACGCATTGGTGCAAGGATATTCTTCCGCGTTTTATGCGGTGCCAAAAGACGAAGGCTTTCCGCAGTAGGAAGTTCTATATTCACACTCATCCTATCTGCAAGATACCCCGTCATCTGAATAAGACGAGAATCCGCTCCCGGAATCGCTTTCACATGAATATATCCCTGAAAATTGTGTTCATGGCGCAGCTTGTATAACACTGTATACAAAAGTTCCATTGTATAATTCGGACTTTTTAAAACCCCTGAACTTAAAAATAATCCTTCTATATAATTTCTTCTATAAAACTCCATCGTCAAAGTACATACTTCTTCCGGAGTAAAAGATGTACGTACAACATCATTTCCTGATCGGTTCACGCAATATTTACAATCATAAATACATTCATTTGTAAAGAGAATCTTCAGAAGAGAAATACACCGCCCGTCTGCCGAAAAACTATGACAAATTCCTGCTTTCCTGCAGTTTCCCATTCCTTCTCCGTCTCCCTTGCGCTCTGTGCCGCCAGATGTGCATGAAACATCGTATTTTGCCGCATCAGACAATATCTCTAGCTTTTCTCCTAAAGTCATCTCCGTCTGCATCAGTTTCAACATTTTCCGAAAACCTTCCTCTTTCTTGTTAGAACATGTGTTCTATTAAAGAGTAGCACATATGTTCTGTTTTTTCAAGAGTCTATTCTGCATCCGCCACAATAACTCAAGCAAGAAACTTTGTAACACACTATAAAATCCCCCAATTTTATCTATAACAAAAAGCTGATCCTAAACGATAAGCTTCAAACTTACCATTTAAAAATCAGCTTTTTATCTGCTCTTTATATGCAATTTATATTTGCTTTATTCGCACTCTCTGATACGCTTTCTAAGCGGGAGAACCATAGCCGGAGATACTGACAGCTCATCTAATCCCATCTTAAGGAATTCTTCTGTCAATTCAAGATCTGCTCCAAGTTCACCGCAAATACCGATCCAAGCACCTTCTGCATGGGCATTATCCGCCGCCATCTTGATCATAGCAAGTACTGCGGGGTGATGCGGATCATAAAACTTATCCAATTTTGCATTCTGACGGTCAATCGCCAATGTATACTGTGTAAGATCGTTTGTTCCCACACTGAAGAAATCCACTTCTTTCGCCAATTCACGACTGATCATAACAGATGCCGGTGTCTCAATCATAACGCCGAGTTCCACATCATCCTTAAACGGGATTCCCTCGTTTTTAAGCTCTTCTTTCACCTCTGCAATGATGGCTTTAATTTCATGAACTTCCGCAACTGAAATAATCATCGGGAACATAATAGAGATATTTCCAAACATCGCCGCACGATAAAGAGCTCTAAGCTGCGTCTTAAAGATCTCTTTTCTCGTCAAACAAATACGGATTGCTCGATATCCGAGAGCCGGATTCTCTTCTTTATCAAGTCCGAAATAATCAACCTGCTTGTCCGCACCGATATCCAGTGTACGAATGATTACTTTCTTGCCTGCCATATTTTCAGCGACTTGTTTGTACACTGCAAACTGCTGCTCTTCTGTCGGGAAATCCGAATTTTCCAAATACAGGAACTCGCTTCGGAACAAACCGATACCGCCCGCATCATTTTTCAATACTGCTCCTACGTCTGAAACATTACCGATGTTTGCATACACATTGATCTTCTGTCCGCTCTTAGTTACATTTTCTTTTCCTTTAAGCTGCTCAAGAAGCGCTTTCTGCTCCTGATCTTTCGTGCGCTTTTCTTCCATGACTTTCATTGTTTCTTCATCAGGATCAATGTATAACATTCCGGTAAATCCGTCAATCACCGCCATTTTACCGTCATATTTTGTCAACAGATCTTCTCCGAGTCCGATCACCGCCGGAATATTCATTGTACGGGCAAGAATTGCCGTATGTGAATTGGAAGATCCATACATTGTAGCAAAACCGAGAACTTTGCTCTTATCAAGCTGTACCGTCTCACTCGGAGCCAGATCATCTGCCGCGATAATACACGGCTCAGTCATCTCTTTCATACCGCCGGATACTCCGCACAAAATATCCAATACCCGCTCAGACACATCTTTTACATCCGCCGCTCTTCCCTGCATATAAGCATCGTCCATTGCAGCAAACATCTGTGCAAAATTATCTGCTGTTGTTGCAACTGCAAATTCTGCGTTCACTTCCTGTGTACGGATGATATTCTCAATAGACTCAAGATAATCAAGATCCTCAAGCATCATCTGATGGATCTCGAAAATCATCGCATTTGCCTCTCCGACATCTTCTATTGCTTTATCGTACAATTCTTTCAACTGGGATACTGCCGTATCCTTTGCATCGCAGAATCTCTTCCACTCTGCATCGACATCATCTACATGCGTTCTTTTGATCACTTTTTCATTTCTTTTATAAAACATGATCTTTCCAATAGAAACGCCGCCAAATACACTTTTTCCTTTTATTGTAATCATAATTTATAAATTCTCCCTTAATCCGATTTATAAATTTTCTTTAAAAAATGCCTCTAATTCTGCAAATGCCTTATCTTCATCGTCACCTTCTACTGTAATCGTAACTTCTTCGCCTGTTTTTACGCCAAGCCCCATCACTCCGAAGATTCTCTTTGCATCTGCTGTTTTATCACCTTTTGTAATTTTAACGGATGATGTATATCCTGCTGCCTGTTTTACAAGAATTCCTGCCGGTCTTGCGTGTATTCCCTCCGGATCTGTTACAACGTATTTAAATTCTTTCATTCTCTTAGTCCTCCTTAATGATTTCATCGTACTTTTGTTGTACTTTTTACAGTATATAACATATTCACTAATTTTTCAATCTTTCTGTCACACTTTTATCAATCATCCGTTGACTTTTGCTGTTAACCATGCTAAACTTAGCCGGTATTGAAAACTCATTTTTTAATACAGAAACATATTTATTTTTTCTTAAATGGAGGGCAACACAATGACAGGTACAGTGAAATGGTTCAATAACCAGAAAGGTTACGGATTCATCTCTGACTCAGAAGGAAACGATATTTTCGTTCACTATTCAGGACTTGTAATGGATGGATTCAAGACTCTGGAAGAGGGTCAGGCTGTAGAGTTCGAAGTAACAGAAGGCGCTAAAGGACCGCAGGCAACTAACGTAGTAAAACTTTAATCAGATTTTTTAATGTACCTTTTAATATATAAACAAACTCGATTTATTTATTATTAAAAAGCAATACAGAGAAATGAGATTAAAAAAGAGAACCGGACAGTAATCGAACTGCCCGGTTTTTCTTGTTTTTAGTTATAACACAGGAACAGTTTTAAACAGACTCTGTTCCTGTATGTTTTATACCGTTATTAGCTTTGCTCGTGCTATTTTATATTAGACACATATGCTTCTGAAGCTTCCCATACATCGAATCCGCTTCCTCTCAAAATATCTACAACCCTTGCAGGATCATCACATTTTAAAACCGCAGAGGCATCTTCTCCGTTTGCAAAAGCATACATATATTCAATATTTACATCTCCGTCTACAATCTGATGCATCGCACGGCTCAAAGACCCTGTCTCATGAGGAACTCGCAGAGCAATGACATCTGTCAGCATTGCCGTAATTCCGTTTTCTTTTAAAACCGCTTTTCCTTTGTTTGGATCCGACACGATCATACGAAGCATTCCGTATTCTGTTGTATCAGCCAAACTTAAGGCAACGATATTGACATCATTTCCCGCTAATACAGAAAGGACTTCATCCAGTCTTCCTTCTCTGTTTTCAAGAAATACCGACAGTTGTTGAATTGTAATTCCCATTCGTTCTCTCCTCCTTCTACAGATCTCTGTTGTCAATCACGCGAACAGCTTTTCCTTCACTTCTTTGAATCGACTTCGGCTCTACAAGCTTCACTTTTACAGATACGCCAAGCGCAGTCTTTAATGTAGCTGCAATCTTATTTCTGAGAGCGTCAAGTTTTCTGATTTCATCTGAAAATACAGATTCGTCTACCTCTACCATAACAGTCAGTACATCAAGATTATCTTCCCTGTCAACAATCATCATATAATGAGGCGCTACAACTCCTCCGATTGAAAGAAGCGCCGTTTCAACCTGAGTCGGGAATACATTTACACCGCGAATTACTTTCATATCGTCGGTTCTTCCTGTAAATTTAGAAATTCTCGGCAGTGTTCTTCCACAGGCACAGGTACTGTGATCAATACTTGTAAGATCTTTTGTCCGATATCTTAAAAGCGGCATTGCCTCCTTCGCAAGAGTTGTAAACACAAGTTCGCCTGTTTCTCCGTCCGCACACGGTTCATGGGTTGTCGGATTCAAAACTTCAGGATAGAAATAATCAGCCTGTACATGAAGTCCCGCTTTATGGATACAATCCTGAGCCACTCCCGGACCTGTAATTTCACAAAGTCCGTAAATATCAAAACAATTAATGTGAAGGATATCTTCAATCTTTTTCCGCATTTCTTCCGTCCACGGTTCTGCGCCGTGAATACCGACTTTCAGATTCAGCCTGTCAACAATCCCTGCTTCTTGAATGGATTCTGCAAGATACAAAGCATACGAAGGCGTACACGCAAATGCAGTGGCTCCAAGATCTTCCATACACATCATCTGACGCTTTGTATTGCCTGCAGACATCGGAATCGCCATTGCCCCGAGCGCTCTTGCTCCAAAATCCAGTCCAAGGCCTCCGGTAAACAGACCATAACCATAACAGACATGTATAATATCTTCCTCGGTAAGTCCTGCCATCGTCAGTTCTCTTGCCACACATTCCCCCCATACTTCTACATCTTTCTGCGAATAAGGAGCAATCGTCAGTTTTCCTGTTGTACCGGATGTTCCCTGCACACGGACAACATCCTTTTTCGGTATTGCCAAAAGTCCAAAAGGATAATTTTCCCTTAAATCTTCTTTTGTTGTAAACGGAAGTTTTCCGATATCTTCAATAGATTTGATGTCACCGGGCTCTATTCCCATATCCTGCATTTTTTTTCGATAAAATTCTACATTATTATATACTCTGTTTACTACCTCGACAAGCCGTCTGCTCTGAAGAGCGGCCATCTCGTCCCTGCTCATGCATTCAATCTTAGGATCACGAATCCTCTCAACCCAGTTTTCTCTTGATACTGCAGCCATTATTTCTTCTCCTTTAGTCAATTATATATCTTTTATAAATCCTCTTCCTCCACAAGCTTTACATCCGCCTGCTTCAGAACGCTCTCCGCTTTTTCAAAGTCATCAGTATGAAATACCATGACCGGGGCTTTCCCTTCTCGGATTACGAAAGAATAGATATAATTTACATTGATCTGTCCGTCTGCCAGTATTTTCAACATCTGATTCAGATTTCCCTTTTCGTCTTTTAGTTCCGCACCGATCACATCACTGACGCGATTTACAAACCCTTTTGACGTTAAACTTTCTTTTGCGCGGACCGGATCATCTACTACCAAACGCATTATGCCAAATTCCGGAGTATCAAATGTTGAAATTGCACGAATATTGACATGCGCCTCAGTAAGTACGTTTGTCACATTCATCATACTTCCCGGTTGATTTTCCACAAAAACTGATATCTGCCTGATCATTAACTATCACCGCCTTTCCTTTTAGATTCTCTGTCAATATCTGCCAATATTTTTTCACACAGATTGTTTGTTGTTACGATACATTCATTATCATATGTCTTTTTCTTTTATATGGCTTCCACCTATTTCAACGTATATCCCACATCAAAAGCTTTCTTATTTAATTCGACTGTCTTTTGGGGAACCGTTTTCTCTATCACTTCATACCACTGCTCTTTTGTAAAATCCATATGCTGTGCCGCTACGCCGAGGACGATCAGGTTAAACACTTTCGGATTTCCCAGTTTCTTTGATTCTTCTGTTGCATCTACTTTATAGACTTTATATTCTTTTTCCAAATCTTCTAAAATATTTTCCGGATACCGGGCTGCTCCGATCACGACAGGCATCGGATCGATTCGCCAGTCATTTACGATCAACACTCCGTCTTTCTTCAAGAAGTGCGCATAGCGAAGCGCCTCAAGCCGCTCAAATGCAATAATTACATCTGCCTGCCCTTCTTCCACAATCGGTTCCGCCACTTTTTCTCCGTATCGAACAAATGTAACGACGCTTCCGCCTCTCTGTGCCATTCCGTGAACTTCCGATAATTTCACATCATATCCGCCCGCGATCGTAAGACCTCCGAGAATGCGGCTTGTGAGCAAAGTTCCCTGTCCGCCCACACCGACGATCATAATATTTTTCACAGCCATCCCTTACTCACCTTCCTTTATAAGCTCGATTGCATCAAATTTGCACAAATCTTTACACAAACCGCATCCTGTACACATTGTATCGTCAATATGAATCGTTCCGTCCGGGTTTTTCGTCATTGCCGGACATCCCGGCTTCATGCACATTCCACATTTTTTGCACTTATCGGCATGTGCAATATAAAGCGGCTTTTTCCTCTTATCAAGAAGTACACACGGAGTTTTTGTAATAATGACCGATACTTCGTCTCTTGCCACCTCTTCTTTGATCGTTTTTTCAAGCAGCAAAAGATCAAAAGCATTGATCTCATAAACATTTTTCACGCCCACTGCACGACACAAAGCCGGAATATCAATCGCATATGTCGGATCGCCCTGCAAAGTTTTCCCTGTAGCCGCATGGTCCTGATGTCCTGTCATTCCTGTTGTCGAATTATCAAGGATCAGTACTGTTCCTGTCGCATGATTATATACCATATTCATCAATGAATTGATGCCTGTATGCAAAAAGGTGGAATCGCCGATTACGGCAACCCAATTTTTTATGTATTCTTTTCCTTTTGCTTTCTCCATTCCATGAAGCGTCGAAATGCTTGATCCCATACACATCGTCGTATCGATTACGCTCAAAGGCGCAACCGCTCCAAGCGTATAACATCCGATGTCGCCGGCAGCATGCATTTTCAGCTTATTCAATACATGGAAAACACTTCTATGCGGACATCCCGGACAAAGAATCGGCGGTCTTCCCGGAGCTTCTGCCGGTTTTTTCAGATCCGGATTTTCTTTCAGTATCGCTTTGCGAAGCATATTGGCACTGTACTCGCCCTGCACTGTAAAAATTTCTTTTCCTACAGCCGGAATTCCCCATGAACGAACTTGTTCTTCAATTACCGGGTCAAGTTCTTCTACGATATACAGCGTCTCGACTTTTGATGCAAACTCTTCGATCAATTTTTTCGGAAGAGGATTCACAAGTCCAAGTTTAAGAACAGATGCATCTGGAAGCGCTTCTTTTACATATTGATAAGGGATACCGCTTGTAATAACTCCTATCTTTGTATCATTCATCTCCATCTTATTCAGCGAAAGTGTATTCGCTGCTTCTGCCAGTTCAAGATTGCGTTTTTCAATTTCGACATGACGAAGTTTCGCATTTCCCGGCATCATGACATTTTTCGGAATATTTTTCTCATACGGTTTATCTTCGACCTGCGCACGATCACACAACTCTACAATTCCCTGCGAATGTGCAAGTCTTGTTGTTGTCCTGAAAATAAAGGGTCTGTCAAACTGTTCACTCAATTCAAACGCCGTCTTAAAAAAATCTTTTGCCTCCGCACTGTCCGACGGTTCAATCACCGGAATCTGAGCGGCTCTTGCAACCATCCTCGTATCCTGTTCGTTCTGAGAACTGTAAAGTCCCGGATCATCTGCAACAACAAGAACAAGTCCTCCGTTTACTCCCATATAAGAAACCGAATACAGCGGATCTGCCGCCACATTCAAACCGACATGCTTCATGCATGCCATAGAACGTACTCCGGCAAGACTTGCTCCGACCGCCACTTCTGTCGCCACTTTTTCATTCGGCGCCCACTCTTCATACACATCATCTTTATATTGTACAAGGTATTCACTTATCTCGGTACTCGGAGTTCCCGGATAAGCAGACGATACCTTTACCCCTGCTTCGTATGCTCCTCTCGCAATCGCCTCATTGCCGAGCATGATCACTTTCTCTGCCATATCAAAGTCCATCCTTTCGTAAATCTGTTACTCTCTTTGCCTTACCCTCAAACCGTCTTAAAGAGTTCGGCGCCACAAGCCTGATACAGGTTGCAAGTCCAAGCTGCGATTTCAATGCTGACTTAATCCTCGTCTCAAGTTCACTTAATTTTGCATAGCTGTCAAGAAGTCTGTCATCGATCAGCTCTACCGTAATCGTCATTACATCCAGACGGTTCTTTCTCTCTACAAGTATCTCATAATGCGGTCCGATCTCATCAATCTTTAAGAGCACTTCTTCAATCTGTGTCGGGAATACATTAACTCCTCGGATAACAAGCATATCATCTGCACGACCGGAAAGATTTTCCATTCTGCAGGTTGTTCTTCCGCATTTACACGGCTCATACATCAGTCTTGTCATATCTCCGGTTCGGTATCTTACGATCGGAAGCGCCTCTTTTCCAAGACAGGTAACAACAAGTTCTCCTCTTTCTCCCGGCGGAAGAACTTCCTCTGTTTCAGGATCAATAATTTCAGGAATAAACCAGTCTTCATTAATATGCATTCCACAAAGCTGTGTACATTCTCCCGAAACACCCGGTCCGCAAAGTTCACTCATACCATAATTTTGTGTACAGACAAACTGTTCTCCCCAAACACGGTGCATCTCTTCCCGCATCGGCTCTGTCATGCCTTCTCCTCCGAACAGTCCGATTCTTATCTTTAAATCTTTTGATGGATCGATCCCTCTTCTGCGAAGTTCCTCTCCAAGATGGAGCGCATAAGACGGGGTAGCCACAAGAAGTGTCACACCCATATCCTGTAAAAACATAATCTGTTTGTTTGTATTTCCTGAAGACATCGGAATCACAGATGCTCCGATCTTCTCAAGACCTCCGTGAAGTCCGAGCGCTCCCGTAAATGTTCCGTATCCAAACGCGATCTGTGCCACATCTTCTTCCGTCGCGCCTCCCATGCATGCAATTCTCGCAACATTATTCAGCCAGATATCCAGATCGTTTCTTGTATATCCGACAACGGTCGGCTTTCCCGTCGTACCCGAACTTGCATGATAACGAACGATTTCCTTTTTATCAACCGCAAACAACCCATCCGGATAATGATCCCGAAAATCAGCTTTATATGTAAACGGCAGTTTTTTTAAATCTTCCAACGTCTGTATATCTTCCGGACGTACACCTGCCATATCCATTTTCTCGCGGTAAGGTTTCACTCTGTCATAAATATATCGAACCGTATCCTTCAGCTTTGTAAGCTGTATCCGTTCGATCTCTTCTCTTGGCAGAGTCTCTTCCTTTGCCCATATCATCGCGCATATCCTCCTTTATAATATGTTGTGCCATCGCTTATCGGCAATCTGCTTTTCAGCTTTCTTTTTTACTGATGTCTATTAGTATAGCACAATACTTTTGCGAATTAAAGCTTTAAATCAAGAAAAATTCCTCTTTACCCGGAGGACCTGATCCTGTCGGGCAAAGAGGAACTCTATTGTTTCTATTCTTTTTATCATTAAATCAAATTTAACAAAGAGGATATTTCTCTGTAAGTTCTGCTGCCAGTTTTCTTGCAGTCTCTACATTTTCTTCACTCTCGATCACCATTGCAATGATCTCGGCGATCTTATCCATATCGTCCTCTTTCATTCCCCGAGTTGTAACTGCCGGAGTTCCGAGTCTTACTCCGCTTGTCACGAACGGAGAACGAGGATCGTTCGGTATTGTATTTTTATTACATGTAATATGTGCATCGTCAAGCCGTTTTTCCAGCTCTTTTCCGCTTACGTCATTTCCGGTAAGATCTACGAGCATAAGATGATTGTCTGTATCTCCTGAAACGATCTTCACGCCGCGTTTTTTCAAACCTTCACAGAGCGCTTTTGCATTTTTTACAACCTGCATCTGATATTCTTTAAATTCCGGCTCAAGAGCTTCTTTAAAGCAGACTGCCTTTGCCGCGATTACATGCATAAGCGGTCCTCCCTGAGTTCCCGGGAAAATTGCTTTATTAAAATTAAACTTCTCGTTCACTTCATTACTTGAAAGGATCATTCCGCCTCTTGGACCTCTTAATGTTTTATGGGTCGTTGTCGTTGTCACATGTGCATACGGAATCGGACTTGGATGGAGACCTGCTGCCACAAGTCCTGCAATATGAGCCATATCTACCATGAGATACGAGCCGACTTCATCTGCGATTTCACGGAAACGTTTGAAATCGATCGTTCTTGCATAAGCGCTTGCGCCCGCAATGATCATCTTCGGTTTACATTCTTTTGCAATTTCCAAAACCTTATCATAATCGATCACTCCGTCATCATTGACTCCGTAAGGAACGACATGAAAATATTTTCCCGACAGATTGACCGGTGATCCATGAGTCAAATGTCCGCCGTGATCAAGGTTCATTCCCATGATCGTATCGCCCGGTGTCAGCATCGCAAACTGAACTGCCATATTAGCCTGCGCTCCTGAATGAGGCTGTACATTTACATACTCACAGCCAAACAGTTTTTTTGCGCGTTCTCTTGCCAGTTCTTCGGCAACATCCACACACTGACAGCCTCCGTAATATCTCTTGCCCGGATATCCTTCTGCATATTTATTTGTAAGCGGACTTCCCATCGCTGCCATCACTGCTTTGCTCACCCAGTTCTCAGAAGCGATCAATTCAATATGGGAGTTCTGTCTCTTCATTTCCGCTGTGATCACTTCCGCAATCTCCGGATCTGCATTTTTGATTTCATCGAAGTCGTACATCGTCATTATCCTCCATCTCATCTGAAATTTGAAATTTGAAATTTCATAAATTTACACTTTACTATGACAAAGCGTTAGAGTTATTATAGCATAGCGGATGTATCCCGTCTACGTCTTTCTAAAGACAGAAAATAGGACCTTAAATGAAAAACTAAATTCCACCATCATGCTGAATTTAGTCTTACTCTCTTCTTCTATATCCTATATTATTTTAGTACCTTCTATCCGCAGTAGAAAAGAGGTACTTATGTGTAAATCTATCCCTGGAAATCAAAAGCATATGACAATGGATCAGCGTATTATAATTGAAAAAAGGTTGGATCAAGGAAACTCCCTCCATAGCATTGCGCTACAGTTAGGAAAAGATCCAACCACTATCTCCAAAGAAATTAAAAAGCACCGCACTATTCAGGAACATAGCCACTTCAATGAATCAAAAAATAAATGTGCTCTAATAAAAGACTGCAAAAAAAAGAATATCTGTGAAATCTATGCTCCGATATGCAAAAGAATGTGTAAACTCTGCAACCACTGTAATTCCCATTGCGATGATTTCATTCCTCGCAGTTATCATTGTTCCAAACTAGATAAAGCTCCCTTTGTATGCAATGCTTGCAGTAAAAAAAGCGGATGCCGTTTGGATAAGGCTTATTATAGAGCCACGATTGCTCACAGGGAATATCGAACCGTTCTGATTGAATCGCGAACTGGTATCAACATTTCTCCTGAAGATTTGATAAGGCTGGATGAACTGGTTTCCCCACTGATTATGCAGGGGCAGTCCCCTTACATGATCCTACAGAATCATCCGGAGATCCCTTACTCAGAAAAAACGCTTTACAATTACATTGAATCCGGAGCTTTGAGTGTTAAAAATATCGATCTGCCTAAAAAAGTAAAATATAAGCTCCGTTCTTCCGGCTCTTCTGAATTAGTTGATAAAACAATCTATGAAGGTCGTACTTACAAAGACTTTCAGGCATTTTTAAAAGAGTTCCCGGATACAAGAGTTACTGAAATGGATACCGTTCTCGGCTGTGAAGGTTCCCACAAGGTGTTACTCACTTTCCACTTTTCCGAATGTTCTTTTATGATGGCGTATCTTCTTGACAGCAAAGAATCCGATCATATAAAAAATGTATTTGACTCCATTGAGCATGCGATTGGAACCTTTTCTTTTGCCTCTGCTTTTTCGCTGATTTTAACGGACAGAGGCGGTGAATTTCAGATTCCGGATGCATTGGAATGTGGTGAAGACAACCTGATTCGGACAAGTATTTATTATTGTGATCCGATGTGTTCCTGGCAAAAGCCGCATTGTGAAAAGAACCATGAATATATCCGAAAAATATGCCCGAAAGGAACATCCTTTGACGATTACTCGCAAAAAGAGATCAATCTGATGATGAGCCATATCAACAGTACTCCAAGACAAAGCCTTGGTGGATTGTCGCCTATGGCTCTTGCAAAAATCATGCTCCCACATGAACTTTTAAATTTTTTTGCTCTCACTGAAATACCGGCAGATGAGATCGTATTAACGCCTGCATTATTGAAAAAATAAAACCAGATAATAAAACAAATCTGCGGATAAAGGCTCCATATCACACATACCAGACAAGTGGAATTTAGTCTTACAGAGCAGATTCCAGTTGTCTCATTAGCATACATTTTTATTGCAGAAAAGCATTTATTATCTGGTTAAATTCCACTTTAAAGGATTTGACACAATTCGTCAAACCCTAAAATATCGAATTTAGTCTTCTGTATGGAATTTACTTTTACATATGGAATTTACTTATTCACTCAACCACAGAAAATAGGAAAGGAAGAAATATTAACGATATGGGAGAACAAATTTTAATTGCAGAAGATGACGCAGATATCAACAATCTGCTTGCAAAAATATTACGCACCGAGCATTTTAAGCCGATACAGGCATTTTCCGGAACAGAAGCAAAACTGCTCTTTATGCACAACACGCCGGACTTAATCTTACTGGATCTTATGCTTCCGGGATTATCCGGCGAAGAACTTCTATCCGAACTTCGGGAAAATCTTTCTTCTGACGTACCAGTCATCATATTGTCTGCAAAAATTGCCCTGGCAGACAAAGTGTCACTTTTAAAAATGGGTGCCGATGATTATATTACAAAGCCGTTTGAACCTGAAGAAGTCATAGCAAGAATCCAGGCTGCTTTACGGCGTACTGCAACATCAAAAAAACTGTCTTGCCTAAATTTAGAGTTATATCCGGATTCTAGAAAAGTTACTGTTCACGGAATCGAACTTTCTCTGACCGCCCACGAATATGACTTACTCTATCTTTTCATAAAAAATCCAGAGAAGGTCTATTCCCGCGAAATGCTGTACGATCTCGTCTGGCACGGAGGCTATTATGGGGAAAACAATACTGTCAATGTACATGTAAGCAATCTCCGAAAAAAAATAAAAGAAGCCGATCCTGAAAACGAATATATCCGTACTGTATACGGAATTGGATTCAAACTTGTTCTTCATTCAAATAAAACAAAATTTGAAGCAGTGATTTAGCATTTAATAACTGAACTGATTCAAAAATTATAGATTTAAACTTTGATAAACCTAATCAGTACGATTTTATAAGTTCTTTAAAAGTTCTTTATGACTTATTAAAACAGATTCAGATATAATTGGCATCGTAACAGCTTTTATTCAAAAACCTGCTGCATAAAATAAAATCCATACGGAGTGAACAGATATGAACAGATATGTCATAGAGACAAAACAAATCACAAAAACATACAATCCGCGTTCTCCCTTTATCGCACTGGATCATGTGGATCTTCATGTAAGCGAAGGCTGCATTTACGGACTGATCGGAGATAATGGCGCGGGAAAAAGCACATTACTCAAATTACTTGCCGGACACATCTTTCCAACAAACGGAGAACTATGCCTTTTTGGCGAAACAGAAGAAAAAGCACTTTGCAATATACGCAAAAATATCGGCTGCCTGATCGAATATCCATGCTTTGTTCCAGGCATGACTGTTGAGCAAACTCTGCATTATTATGCCATTCAAAAGGGAGTTCCAGACAACAAAAAAATCGGCGAAGCAATTCAACTGACCGGTCTATCCGAAAAGCAACATGCAAAATGTAAAACGCTTTCGCTCGGGCAAAAACAACGGCTCGGACTTGCAGTTGCCCTGCTGGGTGAACCGCAGATTCTCATTTTGGACGAACCGATCAACGGACTTGATCCGAGCGGTATTGTCGAATTTCGCAGTATCCTTCAACAATTAAATGAACAGAAAAACATCACGATCCTTTTATCAAGCCATATTTTATCAGAATTACAACACCTTGCCACAGTTTACGGCTTCCTAAATAAAGGAATCTTACTTGAAGAGATCAGTTCTGAAGCTTTACACGCAAAATGCGCCAACTGTATCGAACTGACTGTTTCTGATGCTGAAAAATATACCGTTCTGCTCGAAAAAATCTTTCCTGAAGAAAACTATAAAGTGCTTCCGGGAAATACGATTCGCATTTATAAACCGCACGAGACAGCCGAAAGCTTCAGCAGACTTGCCGCAAAAAATGATGTTTACATTACAAAAATGCAGACACTCCAGACATCATTGGAAGATTATTATATGGAACTGAAGAAAAGAGGTGCTGTAAAATGTTGAATTTTATTAAAAGTGAGTACTACCGTATGATCCATACAACCGGAATCCGTGTCTTCTTCGGAATTCTCTCTGTTTTGACCATTTTACTGATATCAGGTATTTCGATTGTTGAAACACAGTACCATACAACCTCTTTTTCTTATTCCATCCTTGTATCGAGTCCTATGTTTTTCACGTTGATGGGAATGCTGACCGCTTCGGTTCTCTATGAAGACAGCAAAAGAAACGGGATTATAAAAAATTCGATAGCAAACGGAATTCCCAGAGGAAAGGTGTTCTTCAGCCAATGTATCGTCAGTATCACCACTGCTACTGTCATTATGACGATTGTTCTCACCCTCTGGATTTTCATGACCGAACTGTTTCTTGATAAAACCGGTCCGGTTCATATGACCGATCTGCTAATGGAAATTCCGGCTATTTATTTGATTGCCGTATCCAGTATTGTTTTAACAATCGTACTTTGCCTGTGTTTTCAAAACGGCGCATTCATATTTTTTACATGGCTTTTTGTCTTTTTCATTTTTCCGACAATTTTACTTAAATTCGGAATAGCAGTTTCAGCCCATTTTAAAACAGATTTTATCTACAACATCGCCATGTGGATGCCATCGAACTTTTTTCAGATCAACACCGCAAACGTCAATATGAGTTCATGCATTACCGCATGGGATACAACCGGCGGTATGCTGCGCTGCATAATTGCAGGAATTTCAGGAATTATTATTTTCATGGCAATCGGATTCAGGCACATCCGAAAAGCAGACTTATAAACATAAATATGGAGGGATCACATATGTTGTATATCATTCTATTTCTTATCAGTATCGCAGGAGGATATGTTGCGTTTCGCTACATTTCCCTTCTCCGTGCATTAAAACAGATACAAAAAGAGCTCGATGTCATACAGCAGGATCTCTCCAAAAATCAGATGATACATCTTCCCGTTCCGAACAATCGGTTAAAGGAACTTCTCATCACAATCAACTCTTTTTTAGATGAGCTTCACCATGAGCGCGCGCGTTATACAAAACAGGAAAAAGAATTTCAAAAACAGATTGAAAATATCAGTCATGACCTGCGTACTCCTTTAACATCCCTTCTCGGATATGTTAGACTATATAAAAAATCCCAGTCTTCCTATATCTCACAAAACGCTGAGCTTTCAGATACACTAGATGTCATTGAACGAAAATCAGAATCACTGAAAAACCTGATTACGCAGTTTTATGATTTTTCCCGACTTACAGCTCATGACTATACAGTAAATCTCATTAAAATTGATACTGTAAAATTACTGAGAGAATCTTTTGCAGACAACTGCCACATACTCGAAGAGACACATTTAAACGTTTCGCTTGATTTGCCGGATCGCCCAATATATGTGCTTGCTGACAAAACAGCTTTAGAACGAATCTTTTTTAATTTGTTTCAAAATGCCGGAAGATACGCACATACCTTTTTTCATATAACAATAAAAAACGAACAAAATTCCATTAAAATCTTGTTCGCTAATGACACATGTTCTCTTTCATCCGAAGATATTTCTCATCTGTTCGACCGCTTCTATATTCAGGAATCGGCGCGCAGTCAGGGTGGAACCGGACTTGGTCTTACGATTGCCAGATCACTTGCAGAAGAGATCGGCGGAGAGCTTTCTGTTTCTTCCAAAAAGTCAAACGGAAATAACTCTCTTCTCATCTCATTTACTTTGGCATTACCTTCTTGTTAGTTTCAAAACTTTTATACCGGATTTCCCTTTTGTAAATACATATCCGCGATCCCACCCTATAATGTACGTTTAAGAGTTATCGCTTTGTATAAATCAAATCCGTCATTCCATTATACGATTGTGTTTTGAGCAGCCTTAACTTAATTTCATGGTCAGTCTTTTCAAAAAGTCGAATGCCTGACCCTAAAATAGTTGGAATAACAGTAATATAATAACAATCAATTATATCTTCCCTGTTGGATAAGGGTTGCACCACCACATATCCAAATATCTTTCCCACTTTCCTCTCGTAGTTTTTTTACCAGATCAACAGAGCTTTCATTGGTAAAATTAATTTTATCAGAAGATGTTTTTTGATTATGTGTTACTACATAGGTTGTAAAATCATTATAAACCCATTCATTTGGCGAAAGTTCAGTAACAATTTGATGATAAGTATTCCACCCCATTATCACAGTATCAATATCTTTTGCAAATTCAGAATATGTATCAATGTTATCAGCGTCATCACCCTGTCCAACCAACCATTCAACACTGCCTTCACTGTCTGCGATATATCCGTCAAGGCTCATTGCTATAAACAAACTGACTTTTTTCATAGATCCTCCTTTAAATTCACAAACTGGGATTTTATTCTTTATCGTTCAAAAGTTTATTTACTCTTTCAACTGGAAATCTGTCTTCAATATCAATTATTTCAAACAAATTTAGTGGCAATTCTTTTTCATCAATTAGAGTAAGATATTCATTAACAGCTCTACGGTCAATCATAATTTTTCCATGACCAGCCCAATGTCGATTACTCTCCTTCTTTTTCAAACCAGAAATCCAGTATTCATCACCATTTTCAATGTCTATATAATTTGCGTAATTACCGTTATATTTCTGAAATGCATGGTTGTTAAAATAAATGGTTTTCTTGGTTTTTGAAGTTTTCACATACCCAATCCATGCTGGACCATCATCAGAATATCCTGTTTTCAGTTCAATATACATTAAATCTTTAATCATTTATATCATTTATATCATTCCTAAATTTAAATTTTTCGTGTTACCGGAATTTACAACTCTATTTCTTTATGAAAAAATCAATCTTACAATCAAAAGAAAAACAAAAATCCCAATGAAATAAGAAAGCCTCCATAAATTCTAATATTTATACCGCTTCTCTCAGTCGCTATGTCCCATTAGCTTGCAAATAATTCTTTTAATTCTTACAACAATTCCTCCAATACCTCCCAGCCTTGATAATAAAATGCCGAGAGCAAAAAATATTACTATAACGGTAGCCATATCCAAATAATTTTCGCCCATAATTTTTCTCCTTTACAACTTCAAATTTTCGTATTACCAACACCAAACAAATTCTCGTTTATACTTCAGATTTATAAGATTATATCACATAATTTAAGCTTTATATTTAATAAGTTTCACTGAGCATAGCTAAACTATCCATAACTTTTCAACGGGATATTTAATTTCTATTGTATCTTCAATCATTTATTTTTTCTCCCTGGTATGATTCAACTATATTTAAAATCATTTTTTCAAAAATGTGTGCATAATTCCATTTTTTGATGAACTATACCTTCTTCTAAAAAATCATCGGATGAAACTCTAAACCCAAATTTTTTATAGAAACCTACTGCGTGCTTTTGTGCATCTATACATATTTTTTTACACTTCAGCTTTTCTTTAATAGCAACAATACTTTTTTGCATCAATTCTTTTCCAAGCCCGTTACCATGCACTAATGTCAAAACTCTGCCAACCCGAACTATATATTTATTATCATCTTGACTAAACGCTCTTAAATAAGCAACCACTTTATTATCATCCATAATATAGCAGTGTAAAGAATTATAATCTATATCATCCATATCCTGACAATGAATATTTTGTTCTATAGTAAAAATTTGCGACCTTGATTTCAAAATTTCATATAATTCTTTTGTTGTTAATTCATCAAATGTTTTTGCAAAAAATTCCATTTACATATCTCGCTTTCAAATTCATATCTTCCGTTACTTTACAAGTTACAAATCTATCTCTTACTCGGAAAGCAATCTTTCAAGTAAAATCTTTCGGTTATTAATAAACATTTCGGTAACTTTATAACTCTGCGTATCTTCATATTCACATTTGTGTACTATTCCATCGTCAAATGATAAAATCTGTGCATCTGGTATTCCTAACAAAATAGGGGAATGCGTAACTATAATAAATTGTGATCCTTCTTTTGCACATGAATATATTTCCATAAGCAATGTTAATTGTCTTTGAGGAGATAATGCTGCTTCCGGCTCATCAAATAAATATAACCCATTTGGTCGCAGGTGATTCTGTGTGAGCGCAAGAAAGCTCTCTCCGTGTGATTTTTCATGGTATTTCTCTGATGGATGAGCCCAATCCGAATACTCCAGTTCTTTTGTTGCAACATTATAAAAGCTTTCTGCTCTAAGAAAATATCCCCATTTTGCTTTACGAAATCCTTTTGAAATTCTGATAGCATTATACAATTCAGAATGTGAATCAAAAGTCGAAAAAGAATAATTTTTAGTGCCGCCTTCCGGATTAAAACCGTATGATACTGCAAGAGCTTCTAAAAGCGTCGATTTACCACTACCATTTTCTCCGACAAAAAAGGTAATTGGTTTTTCAAAAACAACTTCTTTTAATTTATTTATAGCTTCAATTTCTCGTAAATAACTATCGTCCTCAATCTTATTCCAATCTATCGACAGGCTTTGTATAAATTGTTGATTCATTTGATCACCTCAAACTGATATAAAACATAAAAATCATTCTTTCGTTCTCTGACAAAGAATACGCATTCTTTTCCCGATAAATAATTCTATTACTTAATAAGTAATATTACCTTTTTATCTGTTCAGTTGCAATGGATTGTTCATTGAATTATTTTCTATTTTTTTCAAATATTGCTATCTAATTACTTGTCCGTTGTTTTCTTTTACTATATAACAAACCTGTCATCAGTAATGCACTTATCAAACAATCATATATCCCATTACATCATTTGTATCAGCCGTAGTTGGCGCTTTTTCTTTATTATTCGTATGATTATTCGGTTTTGATGTTTAATTTACATCCTTTTTCTCCAAACCGTTCGCTTTCGCAATCGCTGCATCTACAGCACTATAATCTGCTACTCTCAACAGTTCTTTTTCCATTGCCTTTTCCAATTTCTTTCGATTAAAGAAAAATAAATGTTTATGGGGTTCATTAGCTTTTATGTTTATAGTCGGACTGGCTTTTCCGCTGTTAAGATATAAGGATATGAAGCAGTCCGGATATATCAATAATCTTGACAATGGATTTTTTGCGCGCGCTTTGTTCATAGGAATTATTCTTGCTGTATTTTGCAGCCTTTTTATCGGTACAGAACATAATGATGGAACGATCAGAAACAAAATTATCGTAGGACAAAAAGAGAAACGATCTATTTATCAAATATGATAACTTGTTCTGTTATCGCGATTACTATGTGCATTGTGTTTTTTGTTCCATACCTTAGTGTTGGAATACCTTTGCTTGTTTTTTACTGCTGATGTGAAATTGATTATGCTCATAGGCGTAACCGTCCTTGTTTTATCAATTACATTTGCTTCACTTTTCACACTTATAACAATGCTCTTTCAAAATAAAGCTATTATTGCAGTGTCTTGTATTCTGCTTTCATTCGGACTATTACTTGCAGGGGCAATATGTAATAGAATGTTAGATGCTCCGCCAACTATTCCGGCTTACTCAATAGGAGAAAATGGCGAAACAACAGCTCAGGAAACAGAAAACCCAAAATATTCGGACGGAACAAAACGAGAAATTGTACAATTCTTTTATGATGTCAATCCAGGTGGTCAGGCAATTCAATGTTCAACAATGCAGCCTGTCAATTTAACACGATTACCTATATATTCCTTAGCAATAATTGTCCTTACAACCGGTGCAGGTGTTTGGATTTTCAAGAAAAAAGATTTAAAATAAAGGAGCGAACACATTATGTTATGGTTATGGCTTTTCATAAGTGGATTGATCTTAATAATTATCTTGCTACTCATCAAAATACATTTATTGCGAAAATCTGCACAAGAAATAGAAAGTTCATTTTCCGAAAAGCTCATAACCGATAGTAATACTTTAATTGATATTTCAAGCAATGATAAATATATGCGCCATTTAGCAAATGAAATAAATATCCAGTTACGAAAACTCCAAGCTGAACGCAGAAAATTTCAAAAAGGTGATTTAGAATTGAAGAATGCTGTTACAAATATTTCTCATGATTTACGCACACCGCTAACCGCAATATACGGCTACTTAGATTTACTTGAACAGGAAGAAAAAAGTGAAACAGTCAACAGATATATAGCCGTCATAAGAAATCGTACAAAAATGCTGAAACAGCTTATGCAATTTAAATATTCCGGCAAAAGTATCCCCTCCTCCGGTGTTGGGATACTTTTGTCTTATAAAAGCTAAAAATACAACATTTTTACCTATATTCGCGCTCATTTTTTCTATACATTTCTTCCGCTATAGATTATAATAAAAGGCAAGATGTTTTGAATTTATTATTTCAATATTTTATGTAGGAGGAAACCACGTATGAAACAAAAACTATATGACAAATTTGCAGAACTTTTCGGCGCTACGGATGATGCACATTTTTATTTTGCTCCCGGCCGCGTCAACCTTATCGGAGAGCACACCGACTATAACGGCGGTCATGTATTCCCCTGTGCCCTGACACTTGGTACATATGGCGTTGCAAGAAAAAGAGAAGACCGGCTTATGCACTTTTATTCCTGCAACCTTGACGAGATCGGCGTAGTAGAAACATCTCTGGACGACCTTACTAACAAGGATTGTTACGACTGGGCAAACTATCCGCTCGGAGTTGTATGGACATTCTCCGAAAAAGGCTACAAACTTGATACCGGATTTGACATGGTAATATGGGGGAATATTCCTAACGGTGCAGGTCTTTCCTCTTCTGCTTCTCTGGAAGTGCTGACCGGAGTGATCCTGACTGATTTATATGGAATTACCGATCTAAGTCCAATAGATCTTGCTTTATTCGGACAATACTCCGAAAATAATTTTAACGGCTGTAACTGTGGAATTATGGATCAGTTTACAGTAGCTGTCGGGAAAAAAGACAACGCAATATTTCTTGACACAAACACTTTGCAATATGAATATGCACCCATTCTTCTTGAGGACTCCAAGATCATCATTACAAACAGTAAAGTAAAGCACAGCCTTGTCACTTCTGAATACAATGTCCGACGTCAGGAATGTGCGGATGCGCTTAGCGATCTGCAAAAGGAACTGTCCATTTCTTCTCTCGGCGAGCTTACTCCAGAAGAATTTGAAGAGGCAAAGCACCTGATCCGGGATGAAGTTCGTGTAAAACGTGCCAAACATGCTGTTTACGAGAATCAGCGCACTATCGCCGCCGTCAAAGCTCTGAAAGAAGGCGATATTACAAAGTTCGGAGAATTAATGAATCAATCCCATGTTTCTCTGCGCGATGATTATGAAGTATCATGTAAAGAAATCGATCTGCTCGTTGATCTTTCATGGAATACCCCGGGAGTCATCGGCTCTCGTATCACCGGAGGCGGATTCGGCGGCTGTACCGTCAGCATTGTAAAAAATGAAGCCGTAGACAATTTTATTAAAAATGTCGGAGAGGCCTATAAAGAAAAATTCGGATATGAAGCTGAATTTTATGTAGTAGACATCGGTGTCGGCGCTTCCAGATTAGATGTATAATCTTCCGTAAAACAAACTTTTAAAAACACAAAAAACACACCTTGTACAAGATACCAAAACTCTTTTACCCGGTGTGTTTTTTCTGCCTTTCACCTTGCTCAGCGGATCATCCGTCACTTCAGATATTCATGGACATTTTCTTTTGTGACTTTGGAATAGGGCAGATAAATGTAATTTTCATTAGTAAATTTTATTTCCTCCGCTTCTTTTCCGATTACCAATGCAGCTGAAAGCTTTGCTATCGCTCTCGCCTGTCCCTCTTTATCATTATATACCGTTCCCGCCATACTTGAATCTTCCACTGCCTTCAACCCCATATCCGTGCCGTCTATTCCTATAAATACCGGAAGAAGGGCCTCTGTATAATTCAAATTTTTATAAGCGTCCAACGCTCCCAGAGCCATGTCATCATTATTTGCCAACACAAGTTCTATCTTATTTTTATACTGCCCCAGCATCTGCTCCATCCGGTTCTGCGCCTGCGCCCGGTTCCAGTTCGCAATCTGGTAACTTAACTTTTCCAGTTCAATCCCATTTTTGTTAAGCGTATCTACCGCATTTTCTGTACGAATGATCGCATCCTGATGTCCCGCTTCCCCTTCCAGAACTACATACTGAATTTTTCCGTCCTTATTGTGATCTATCTGACTGTTTTGCCGTATCATTTCAACAGCCAGCTCTCCTTGCAGCACACCGGACTGCTTTGCATCTGCGCCAACGTAATAAAGCCTGTCCCACTGCCTCATATCTTCCGCAACCGGTTCTCTGTTAAAAAATATAATCGGCACATCATGTTCTTTTGCAACATCTATAATTTCCGACGGATCTGCCCGATCTACCAGATTCACACAAAGGACGTTGCATCCTGCATTTATCAGCTCTTTCACCTGGTCATTCTGCGTGCGCTGAGATCCGGCAGCATTTTTAACTGTCACAGTCGTCTCAACTCCATTCTTGTTGAGATGATTAAGTTCTTCTTTAAAACAGACAAGAAGTTCGCTTAAAAAGGTATCGTTTTGATCGTAACAGGTAACTCCGACATAAACCTTGTCTGACATGGATATTTTCTGCTTACCGCAGGCACACAAGAGTTGTATCACCATACATAAAACAATCGCTGCCGCTAATAGTTTCTTTTTTTTCATTCCTCCACCTCTGTTATAATCCTCATGTACTCTATACGCCTTACTGACTCATAGTGAACAAAACTTCTTGATTTTCTTTTGAAAACAGTGTCTCTCTGCGAACAGTCGAATATGAAACCGTGTTTCGTTCCGGCTTTTTCATGAAGCGCCGCAAACTGTCTGATAGTTCTGCCACACTCTGATATCCTCTGTTAAACTCATCCGGCACTACGAGACATTGTATCTCTCCTGTATCTAAATAATAGAAAGCTTCCATAGAATGTCCGATTCCATACAGAACCGCCCCATGCAGATTATTTGTCGAAGAACATTCCCCGGCTGCCACCAGACTTATATTATCTAATGTCATTATAAAATCCACTTTTTCGCTTTGTTCCATTGAATTTTTTTCCTTGTCTTCCGCAAAAGAATCCGATATCTGCCATAGAATATCCGCCTGTTTTTCTTCCAAAACCGCTCGAACCCCCTCTGCCCGTTCACTTATAGCTTCTGCGTTTTCTTCTCCCGAAACGAGCCCTATCTTTTTCCCTTTTATATTTCCGCCGCAGTCTTTTAATAATTCCTCTGCCAACGCTTTTCCCATGGCATAATTATCCGCTCCCGTAACCGGCATTTTCGTTTCTGTTCCATCAGAAGACGCAAGGCTTTCCACAAGCACAACAGGCACTTTCTTTTCGACTTCTTTTAGCATCTTTTCTGTTTTCTCTCCATTGGCAGGCTCTACAATAATTCCGGATGCGCCGTTTGCAATTTCTCTTTCTATTAAGTTCTCTTCTTCCTGTACACTCAGACTTCCCGCTGTACTTACCACAAATACCTCTGTCTTTTTATCTGCCGCCGCCATTTTTGCCCCATACTTAAATGCTGCCCACTGACTATCATCTGAATTCTGGATGATCACGGAAATTTTTTCTTGCTTTTTTTCATTTTTTTCCAAAAACATGAACATGACCAACACAAAAACCATAAGCCCCAGAAATGTTTCTACCAAAATAAATATCTTTTTGCCATTCTTCATCCTTATTCCCTCTGCGGTTCCTTTTTCTGTTCATTCTCTTTTTCGTGAAGGTTTCCTCCTTCCAAAGCCTTGCGGTTCTCTTCTGTATACAAAACCGCCGGGATGCAGATCGAGACAGTTGTTCCTTCATCCGGCTCGCTTTCCACGACTATACCATATTCTTTTCCAAATACAATCTTAATGCGGTTATTAACATTCACAAGTCCTACTCCCGAACCATGCTTATGTACTCTTTTCTCATCTGTCAAAAGCCGGCTCACTTCCTCACTGCACATACCGATCCCGTTATCTGTCACCGAAAGAATAATAAGCCCATTCTCCATCTTACCGCTGATTTTTATTTCACCGCAGTCATCTGTCCCATTGATTCCGTAATTGATCGCATTTTCCAAGATCGGCTGTAAAACCAGTTTTACAATACAAAATGCATAAAGAGAATCATCTACATCGAAAGTAACTGAAAAGGCATTTTTATATCGTATCTTCTGTATATTCATATAACTTCGGGCATGCTGCAGCTCATCCCGGATATTAATCACAGTATGCCCTTTTGATAAACTTATACGGAACAATTTTGCAAGCTGTGAAATCATAAACGCCGCCTCGTCGTTGCGTCCATCCTCGATCATCCACGTGATAGAATCCAGCGTGTTATAAAGAAAATGAGGATTAATCTGGCTTTGCAATGCATCCAACTCGCTTTTTCTACGTTCGTTTTGTTCGATAATAATCTCCTTCATAAGCTCATCTATCTGCTCATAAGATTTTTGGATAGAATATCCGAGATACCGGATTTCTTCCGCTCCTCCAATATATACCTCCGGCTTTTCACCCGCTTCATACTCCAGTACTGATGCGTTTAATTTCAAAATCGGGCTTGAGATTCTCGCTGAAACGACACGATTAAGCGCTACAAGTACCATTACCGTCAGAAGCATCAACAAAATAATAAAATATCGCACGTCGATCATCCCGTGTATAAATGCCGAATAAGGAATTACCCCCACCAGCTTCCATCCGGTATAACTGATAGTATTGACTATTACTTTCCGCCTCTCGCCTTTAAAATCATCTTCGTACACACCGTCCTTGTGGGAGGCTGCCAGACTGCTGTTTTCTCCGCTAAGACCGTTACTGATCTGTATCTGCCTCGGATGATAGATGATTTCCCCATTACTGTCGCACAGATAATAATACTCTCCATTGTTCAAAGTATTGATCTGATTCATCATTCTTGAAATATCCGCATAATCCATATCCACAAGCAGAACCCCCCAGTTAGACACTCCGCTGTCTGTAATTTCGATCATACGGCTTAAAGAAGTAACCCAATAATAATGCTGCGTTCCATCATCAAACAAATTTTGAATATGAGGTGTGGAAAAATGCATATTTTCCACTTCATCCAACGCCTGTATGTACCAGTCCTGCTGGGTTACGTCCGGATCTTCTTTTTGAGACGCTACCGGTTCTGCCGCCAATAAACTTCCATAATGATTATAAATTGCGATACTTCGAAGATTATCTTTATTTGCCTCATACAAAAGATTCATCCTGCTTTGAATCTCCTGTTTTTGTTTGGAGAAATCGCTCTCTTTTATAATATTGTAGTAAACGGTATCAGACACCTGTCTCATACTGACAAGATAATCTTCCAGACTCTCCCCCGTCTGTTCCATCAGCTTTTGGGTACTCTGCACAGTCTCTTCCCTTGATAACGTAGAAAACCATATATACATAACAAACCCGGAAATCAACATGATAGTGATGGAAACAAGCGAAAACACTCCCATCAGAGTCGTTTGTATCCCTTTTGGTTTTAAATTTGTCCATCCCCCATATTTTTCCCAGCTTCTCACCCGTTCCGTAATGCGGCTTTTTTCCGTATTTTGGTTTTCTCCTTGCATATCATACCCGCATTTACTTTTCAAATACTTGTTTTTCACTTTTTATATGCTCCGCTCTGTATTTTGACGGTGATACGCCAAACTTCCTTTTAAATACATAGCTAAAATAATTAGGATCTGTGTATCCTACTTTCTGCGCTATGACATAACTCTTTTCATTTGTTTCAATCAGCAGGCGCGCAGCCTGTTCCATACGGTAATCTGTCACATAACTGACAAAAGATTTTCCTGTTTCCTTTTTAAACACTGTAGAAAAATAGGAATTAGACACCCCAAGTCTTTCACAAATCTGAGCCAGAGACAACTGTACATCTGCATATTGACTGCGGACATGCTCCTTCGCTTTTGATACAAAGGACTGAGTTGATCTGCTCCTTGCCGTAACCAAATTTTCGCTGAAGCAAAGGCTGATATCCGTAAGCCATTTTCGCAGCGCATCGGGTTCAAGCTCAAGCAGCTTTCCATAGAGTATTCCGATATCTCCGCCTACCCCCTCCGCTGCAATATCATTATTTACAGAAAACCGAAACAAGGCGGTTACCAACTCCATGATCACCACATGATGCTGCTGCAATGATTTCAGCGGAAATGAAATGCTTTCTATATACTGATCTACCGCTTCTACAATCTCTTCTTCCGAATTCAAACGAATCTTTTTAAATAAATTCAACAATTCCATATCATTTGTAAAACAGGGCTCTCCCGACTCTTTAGGCGCGATTTCCTTAATGTTAATCGCCCTGGAAGCGCCGTAGACGGCACGATATGAAACCGCTTCACGCGCTGCGTTATACGATTGTGCCAAATCCAAAATCTGACTGCAGACCTGGCCTATTCCTACCGTGACAACAGTTCCCATCATGCGGTTTACATACTTACAAAAGCGGTCGCAGTCATCTGTCAGCTCCGCAATCTCATTTTCATTGTTTATCTGGGCAAACAGAACGCTGTTTCCAAGGTAGGGAAAACATTTTGCCTTCCATCTTTTCCCCAGACGGTCTTCTGCCTGTTTTTGTACAGACGCGGCTAAAAATAAGGAATTCATATTTTCCGGAATCTGACTGGACGACATATGAATGACCAGACAGCAGTATAATGGACCCGGAAGAGAAATCTGATAATCCGACAGGTATTTCTGAAGTTCATCCTCATGAATCCTTCCCTCTATCAGAGTAGAACAAAAATTTGCCTGCAAAAGAGGAAGGGACTCCGTATAATAATGTTCCAGCTTTTCCATGCTTCTTCTTTCACTTATCTCCTGATCCAGCTTTATTTTTAACTTTGTGAATATATTGATCAATTCCACAGAATTAACCGGCTTTAAAATATATTCCTCCACTTCCAGATGAACCGCTTCCTTTGCATATTCAAACTCATCAAAACCTGTAAAAAGTACGATCTTCATCGCCGGATACTCTCTTCTGATATGACTGCACAGCTCCATGCCGTCCATATACGGCATTTTAATATCTGTCATAACAACATCCGGCTGACTCTCCTCTATCATTTCCAGCGCCTTGATTCCATTATCGGCATATCCGACTACAGAAAATCCCAACTCTTCCCAATTAATTTTTCGGATAATAGCCTGTATTACTTCCTCTTCATCATCAACCAAAAGTATTGTATATTTATCCATCTTGTCTCCATATATATTATTCCGTTTTATTTTTCCTCATTATAACAAAGACATACATGCCTGTAAATACGACCTCATATTTTATCCGTCGTCTGTTCTTTCTGTCTTTTTAAACCGGCTCAGAATCACCGAGAACACCAAAGAGCACATTCCGGAATTATAAGCGATCGCCGGGATCTCAGGCAGACTCCGGCTTTGGCTCATCACCTATCCTAAAGCAGAAAGAGCCGACATAATGTCGGCTCTTTCCTTGATTTATCTTTATTTTTTCTGTACATATTTCAGACAATCCAGCGCTACCGCAACAAGAATGATAATACCTGAGAATACAAACTGAAGGTTTGTGTCAATTCCGAGGATCGTAAGGGAATATGTAAGCGCTGTGAAAATAAACACACCGACTACTACTCCCGAGATTTTTCCGATACCTCCGGTAAATGACACGCCGCCTACTACGCAGGCTGCAATCGCATCCATTTCCCATCCTTGTCCGTATGCGGCAGAACCTGAACCGACCATTCTTATACATTCCAGCCAGGAGCCGAATCCGTAAAGAATACCTGCCAGAATAAATGCTCCTACCGTAACGGCAAATACTGAAATACCTGACACCGACGCCGCTTCTGCATTTCCGCCGACCGCATACAAATTCTTACCAAAAGTTGTTTTATTCCAAATAAACCACACAATAAAGACTGCGGCTGCTGCCCATATGATAATTGTAGGGAATCCGTTTATCTTTGGAATAATCATATTCGGAATCGTCGGTTCGATAGCTCCGAAAGATACTCCTTTTGTAGCATATGTAACAAGTCCGAAGATCACGAGCATGTTTGCCATTGTCGAGATAAACGGGTGCATCTTAAACTTGGCAGTAAAAAATCCGGCGATCATTGTAAAGAATGTACACAAAAGTATACATATAACCAATGACAAGATTACACGCACAATGATAGGTGTTGACGTGAAATCAAATATATGTCCAAAAACTCCACCCGTATTAATTCCCTGATGCATAATAATCGTTGCCGTCGTCATTCCCATACCTACCATTCGCCCGATTGAAAGGTCTGTGCCTGCAAGAAGAATCAAACCTGCAACACCTAATGCAAGGAACATCTTCGGAGATGCCTGCTGAAGTACGTTCAGCACGTTATTATAAGTGAGCAAAGGCGCTCCCTTAATCATCGGCGTAATAATACAAAGCACAATAAATATCAAGAGAATAGCGATATATAATCCGTTCTGAAGGAAGAAATTTCTTTTACTGAACGTATATTTATAATTCTCCCATTTCTGCGCCCGCGTTTCAAGAAAAGTAAATTTTGACATACGCAGCAAATCAATCAGATGATACTTATAAGAATACGCCGCATGCCGTCTGTCCTTTATAGTCTGATAATCTTTTTGCAGTTCCATTTTCGCATCGAACAGCCTGTTCTTATAAACATATTTTTCATCCTTTATTTCCTGATGTTCTGAAAGTTTGGAAAGAATCTGCTGATGCTCTTTCTTCAGTTCTTCTACTCTTTTTTGATATTTCTCTTTCGCAAGGACTTTTTCCTGTGCGCAGCTTTCTTTAACAGGCACATAATATTCCTTGTCGAAATGTTCTTTCAAATATGCTTCCGCATCTGCAATCAGTTTTGAAATCCTGTCTTTATTCTTAGACTCTACCGCTTTTGCCTGCTGCAGTTCCCTGCGCATTCTCGTAAGTCTATCCTCTTTTTCACCTTTTGTAAGAGTGCGATCTCTCTTTACTCCGTCCATTGTGTTTTGCAGCGACAACACTTTATCCGTGCCGTCCACCCGGAGACCGTCAATCTGTTTTTGAATTGCACCGACGTATTCTTCTATCGGACGGCGAATCTGCATTTCCTGTTCCGCCGTCAGAACCTTACTGTTTCCATTAGCCATATTCATCATTCTCCCTCATTTTATAGGTATTTTGCGCTAAGTCTTAATAGTTCTTCCTGATTTGTCTCTTTTGTATTAACAATTCCAGAAAGATATCCATTTGACATAACGCCAATGCGATTTGTAATTCCCAGAATTTCAGGCATTTCAGACGAGACAACAATGATCGTCCTGCCCTGCTTTGCCATGTTGATAATCAGTTCATATATCTCATATTTTGCGCCGACATCAATTCCTCTTGTCGGTTCATCCATCATAAATACCTGCGGTTCTCTTTCCAGCCATTTTCCAAAAATAACTTTTTGCTGGTTTCCTCCGGAAAGATTTGAAATCATATCATTTGGTCCCATACATTTTGTCCGCATAGTCTTGATTTCTTCCGCAGTCGCTTTTTCCATTTTCGAATCAGAAAGAGCGATCCCTGATTTATACTGTTTCAAGTTTGCTATCGTTGTATTAAACGTAAGATCTCCCTTCAAAAATAATCCGTTTGCCTTACGTTCCTCCGTGATCATAGCAAAGCCATGTTCCATCGCATCTTTCGCACTTTCAAAGTTCATAAGATGATTATTAAAGTATACTCGTCCTGCCGCCCTGGTGCGCACTCCGAAAATCGTCTCCATAAGCTCTGTTCGTCCGGCTCCTACCAGACCATACAATCCGAAGATTTCTCCTTTTCTCACATCAAAAGACACATCTTTAAGATAAGGCTCGAATTTTGTAGATAAATGCTGCACGGACAAAACCACATCTCCCGGCGTATTATCCACTTCCGGAAAACGGTTTTCAAGAGAACGTCCTACCATTGCCGTAATCAGTTCATTCATATCTGTATCTTCCGTGCTCTTTGTCATAACCAGATTTCCGTCTCGAAGCACCGATATTTCATCACAAATTTCAAAAATTTCATCCATTTTATGAGAAATATAAATCAAAGCAATTCCCTGCTCTTTCAGCATTCTCATCATTTCAAAAAGTTTTTCTACTTCCTGCACCGTCAATGAAGAGGTAGGCTCATCCAAAACGATCACCTTGGAATTATAAGAGATTGCTTTTGCAATCTCGCACATCTGCCGCTGAGAAACCGACATATTACGCATCGGCTGAGACAAGTTGACTGTCATTCCCAATTTTCTGAAAAGTTCAGACGCCTCTTTTTTCATCCGGCCTTCATCTATTACACCGACCGCATTCACCGGATACCGTCCAAGAAACAAATTGTCAACTACATTTCTCTCCAGACACTGATTCAATTCCTGGTGAACCATAGCGATACCGTTTTCCAACGCCTCCCTCGGTCCGGAAAAACTTACCTCTTTCCCATCCAGGAAGATATTTCCTTCGTCTTTTTGATAGGTACCGAAAAGACACTTCATCATCGTTGATTTTCCAGCGCCGTTTTCCCCCATAAGCCCCATAACTGTTCCCGCTTTCACATCCAGATTGATGCGAGTGAGAACTCTGTTTCTTCCAAAGGACTTACTCATATCCCGTATCGATAAGACGATATTATCTTTCTTATCTGCCATGCTTTTTACTCCTATTATACTTTAGAATTTTTCTATCTTTACCCAAACGGTTGCAGTCCTTTTCCCACAGACAACTTTCTCTGACTGCCTGATCTCAATTACCGAAATCACCAAAAGGTACTCTCCGAGATCGCAGGCAGCCGCCATAGTCTCAGGCAAACCCGGACTTTAGCTTATCGCCGCCGCAAAAATATTAGGGAGAATTCCTTCTCCCTAATAGACCTGCTTATCCTCATTATTACTGAAGTAATGATGTATAGGAAGCCGCATTATCTGTTTTTACCATGTTAATCGCAAACGCATCATACTGGCTAGGATTTCCAAGACGGTTTGTAATATTGGACTCTGTCTGTCCGTCACCGCCGATATACTCAACGTCTAAATTAAGAAGATCATCATAGTTCTTAAGAAGCGGCTGGTATGTAGAACTTAAGAAGTTATCGGAAGCATTGTAAATGTTCAGCCATACTTTCTTTTTCGCATGTTCTTTCTCATCCAGCTGTTTGGATACCGGCTCATATACTTTTGTAGAATCTGTAAATTCCTGATAGTTATCAGCTGTAACCGCTACATTCAACGCATAGTAAGAACGCTGCTCTTCATTGTATGTATATACATCTTCAGACAAAACATTGCCTGCTTCATCTTCTGTACCGATACCTGTATCAATATCTACGCCATCAAGTGCATTACGGATAACACGCAATGTCAAATATGCCTGTACGTCTGCATGTTGGCTGATCGTTCCGCCGTAACCTTCTGCAATAGCAGCTACCGCGTCATTATTTGCATCGTATCCGAAAGTAGGTACTTTATTATCTTTTGACCATGCATTAAACATTGACATTCCCATTCCGTCATTGTTGGAAACTACAACGTCTATGTTTTCCCCAAATGAAGAGGACCATGTGCCGATTGAATTTCCTGCTGTAGCCGCATCCCATGTTGCTCCTGCAGAGTTCTTCATCTCCTGAGAAGCAAGTTCTCTTACTACATATTTCTTTCCGCCGGCTTCAATCGTTCCGTCCTTTACAGCAGTTGCAGTTCCGTCTGCATTTGTTCCGATCGGAGCGCTGTCGATATCTCCGTCTTTCTCTACGCCTGTACCAAGAGCTTTACGGACACCTCTTGTACGTGCGATAGAATCGTTATGTCCGATATCTCCGATAGCCAGAACATATCCGATCACTCCGTCACCGTTACGGTCAATTTTATCTATATTTTTTTCGATATAGTCTTTTACCATAGTTCCCTGAAGTTCAGCACCCTGATTTGCATCAAATCCTACATAATATGTATCTTTATTGAAGTTCAATGCTGTCATGTCCAATTCTCCCGTGGAACTGTTTGACGGCTGTCTGTTGAACCATACCAACGGTTTGTCCTTATTTGCCACTTCCGATCCGGAAGAATTATTTGACGCTGACTTTCCGCTGTCAGATCCTCCTCCACACGCAGTAACTGACAGTGCCATTACCGCCGCCATTGTGATTAAAGCTATTTTTCTCTTCATACATTTTCTCCCTTCTGCTCTTTTTCGCACAGATATTTTTTGTTGATAGTGACAGTTTATATGAATTCTTTTAAATATAACATAGAATATTTTTCTGTTTATATTGAATTTTTTAAGATTTTATTAGTCATGTCTTATAATATTTGTCATTTTAGCTCTTATTTTCCCGTCATTTTGTACCCATCCTTTTTCAGTCAGACACAATCATCGAAATTTTTAAAAGGCACATTCCCGGATTACATTCTCCACTAATGCAAAAAACAGAAAGCCGCTGATATACCCCTTGGCAGCTTTCTGTTTCATATCTGTCTTTTCAATCTGTTTTTACTTCTTTATCAAAAAACGAAATGCAGTATGTGCGGTATATTTTTCACCTGCACGGTATACAGGACTTGGGAAATTCTCATGGTGAACCGCATCAGGATAACACTGTGTTTCTAAACAAACTGCGCTTCTTTTCCCATATACGACGCCCTCTTTACCTACTTCATTTTCTACAAAGTTCGCCGTATAAATCTGCATTCCCGGACGATCCGTGTAAGTTTCCATCACGATTCCGCTTTCCTCAGCCATAAGTTCCGCCACTTTCTCAAAGTTTCCTTTGTTTTTCAAAACCCAGTTGTGATCATATCCGTTTCCGAATCGAAGCGGTTCGTACTCTTCCTCGATCCTCTCTCCTATTTTTCTTCCTTCCCGAAAATCCATAGGTGTATTCTCCACCGGAAGAATCTCTCCTGTCGGTATTGACTGTGCATCCCCCGGAGTAAAATAATCCGCCTCCAGAGTAAGCGTATGCTGCAGTACACTTCCGCTGTTATGTCCATCTAAATTAAAATAACTATGATTTGTCATATTCAGAATCGTATCTTTGTCCGACAAAGCTTCATAAAAGATATCAAGCTTATCATCTTTATCAAGGCTGTATGTCACGTATATATCTGCCGTTCCCGGATATCCCTGATCTCCATCCGGACTATGAAGTTTAAAACGAACAGACGTCTCCGTCACCTCTTCCGTCTCCCATATCCTTATATTGTAGAAATCCATACCGCTGTGCAGATTATTTCCGTTATCATTCCCCGTCAAATGATATGTTTTTCCGTTTAATTCAAATTGCGCGCCGCCAATCCGGTTTGCATTTCTTCCTACAATCGTTCCGAAAAAGCACGTACCTGCCTCATAACCGGCCGCGTTTTCATATCCCAGAACAACGTCCGCCATGCTTCCCTCTTTATTTTTCACCTTCAAACTGACCAGTGTCGCTCCTAAGTCAGTCACTGCTGCCTCCATCCCGTTTTCATTTCTTATCACATAGAGACTCGCCTGATTTCCTTCCTTCGTACACCCAAAATTTCTCGTCATTTCCATTTCCTTCCTTTCTGCTGCGTTTTCGTTACTTTCATCCGCTTCACTTTATATGGATGTTTATAGTATTCTGCCCCGCATTCTTCTGTTTTCATTATATAGTCAGCATGTTCCGATAGCAAGAGGATATCAAGAAAGAAAAAACAAAGTCTCTCTCATCCGTTTTAACTTCATATTAACGGAAAACTGATATGAATACTAAACCAGTCACCCTTCATCTGCGCGCTGATTTCTCCATTCATTTTCAGTACAAACCCTTTTGTAATAGAAAGGCCGAGTCCTGTCGAATTTTTGCTTCTTGCTTCATCTGCTTTATAGAAACGTTCAAAGACTCTTTGAAGATCGATCCGATCCGGATATTCCACTCTATTTTTAAACACTAGCTTCGCTCTGTTTTCCTTCTTTTTCAGTTGAATCTTCAATTCTTTATTTCCATGATCCAACCCGTTTTTCACAATGTTTTGTATAATCCTTCTAAGCGCCTGTCCATTCCCCATGATCCAAACAGGCGTATCTGTCAAGTCAAATTCCGGAACAATTCCCCTTTCTGCCCATTCATCATAATATGAAAACACTGTTTCTTTCAGAATCTGAGTTAAGTTTTGTCGTTCTTTTTTCAATTCATACGTTTCATTTTTTAACTTTGTATAAGTAAACAGCTCTTCCAGCATCTCTTTAAGGCTTTCGATTCGTTCCTCTATGATTTCGATATAACGCTTCCTGTCCGCTTCAGACGAACAGGTTTCCAGCAGTTGAAAATATCCGTCCATTGATGTCAGGGGCGTCCTTATATCATGCGATAAATTCGTATATGTATCAGCAATCATCCGTTCTTTTTTTACATATTGTGCAGCTTCTTCTTTTCGTTCTTTAATCATCTCGTTCAGAAGATCTGTCAACTCTTTAATATTTCCCAGCTTAATTTCTTTTGTGATGAGCATATTGCTCTCATGCTCTCTCAGAAAACGCAATTGGCGGCAGATATCTTTTACCTGCCGCATATAACTACCCAATATACAAATCAATGTAATAATAACTCCGACCAAAATCCCAACTATAACATACATGTTAAATATCTCGTTTCTTAAACACAAAACTTCCCAAACAGACTGCGGCTGCCACAAATGCAAATCCAACCAGCAAAGAAGTAACCGCCATTTCCGATGTAATCTCTGTTCCAAGAAGCGTAATCTTCCCGCTCACAGTATAATTGATCATATGAAAATTTTCCAGTCCGACTTTTGCAAGCATACGATCAATAAAACTATAAAAAATAATAAGTGCATTCATACACAGACAAATACCTATCACAATGCTGACTACATTATTTCTGATCACAAGCGCAATACACATTACGATCATCAAAAGAGCAAAATGCAGTATCGTCTGAAGAAGAAAATAAAGCGCAAATGCTCTTTTATCTCCCAGTATAACTTCATGGAAAAACAATTTGTTTGCCACTGCCTGTACAATGAAGAACAACATCATCGTCAATACTGTATAAAGGAACAAACATACGGCTTTGGCACATACGATCAAACCTCTGTTTTTCACTTGACCTGCTATATTTTTCACAAATCCGCTCGTTACATCTGCCGTAGAATACAGGATTGTAAAGATGATCATAAACACCGCAACGGCCTTTCCTTTTATATTTGCAAAAAACATATCGAAAACAGAAACCTGTTCCCCCGGTTTTGTCGGAGGCGTCACATCCATTCCAAGATTCACCTGACCGCTTTCTTGTTCTTCCATTGCATATTCATAATTCTGCTGCCGATCCTCAAGCGAATATGCATCCATTTCACCCGCTGTAAGCGCTGTTGTCACAATCATAAGAACAGCAAAAATTGTCCAGATTACATAGAGGCTTTTTGTTTTAAACATACGGAACAATTCCATTCGTATCATATTAAGCATTGCAGGCACCTCCTGTCAGATTCAGAAAATAATTTTCAAGTTCTTCGCTTGTAATTCCAATCCCTCTCACACTGACACCTGCTTTTGCAAGTTCCATATTCACAGCTGCGCTTTCATCCAGCCTTTCGTATATGTGGATCGTATTCTTGTCTGTCACCTGATAGTTCTTAAATCCCATCTGATCCAGCACCGGCAGCGCCTGTTTTGGGTCATCGAGAAAAATCTCCATCCTTTCTCCACAGCGCTGCATCAACTCTTCTTTCGTAATTTCCTGTACGAGAGTTCCGTTATGAATAATTCCATAATGGGTTGCGATTTTAGACAACTCTTCTAAAATATGACTGGAAATAATGATCGTCATATTCTGCTCATCTCGAAGTTTGAAGATCATATCCCGGATTTCCGCGATTCCCTGTGGGTCTAATCCGTTAATCGGTTCATCGAGCAGCAGCAGATCCGGCTCTCCGACAAGAGCCATACCGATCCCGAGTCTTTGCTTCATTCCGAGCGAAAAATGTTTTGTCTTTTTCTTTCCCACATTAGACAGGCCAACTGTTTTTAATATATTTTCAATGTATCTTTTGTCATTGATCCCAAACAATCGGCATTTTACCGCCAGATTATCATAAGCAGACATATTTCCGTATAGTCCCGGCGACTCAATCAGACAGCTGATCCTTGAACGTACGTTTTTCAACTGAGCATTCTTATATCCGAACATTTCAATCTCACCCGAAGTCGGTTGTGATAAACCGCTTATCATTTTCAAAAATGTCGTTTTCCCAGCTCCGTTTCTTCCGATAAAGCCGTAAATCGAACCTTTTTTCACATGAAGATCAACATGATCTACCGCCTTATGATGACCGAATTGTTTTGTCAATCCGTGTGTAGCCAATAAATATTCACTCATCTTTTTTCTCCTTTTCTTTTCTTTATCTGCTCTCATTCTATAAACAAATTGCTAATCAATCGCAAATAAAAAGTAAAAAAAGAGTAAAGATTACGGATGAAGCCTGTACCCGATCCCCCATACAGTTTCAATATATTCTTTATCTGTCACAGCCTTGATCTTCTTGCGGATATTACTTATATGTACGTCTAGCGTCTTTGTCTCTCCCATATATTGCTCTTCCCACGCATATTCAAACATTTCTTCTTTGCTGAATACTTTTTTCGGATGTTTTAACAACAGCTCCAATATTGAAAATTCCTGTTTTGTAATATGAGGCAATTCTGTATTTCCCACTTTTACAGTAAAATCACCCTTATTAAGTTCCAGCTCCTGATAAGTAAATCGGTGTTCCTCCTCTTTTCTCCCTGTTGTTTCTGCCCTTCTGATCTGCACTTCCACTCTGGCAGTTACTTCTTTAATATCAAACGGCTTTGTCACATAATCATCCGCTCCGCCGCGCAAAAATTCCACTTTATCATCAATCGTATCTTTTGCTGTTAGAATGATCACCGGGGTATTTCCTTTCTTTCGAATATCTCTAAGTACTTCTTCCCCCGGAATTCCCGGAAGCATTAAATCAAGAAGTATAACCGAATATCTTTCCCCCTGTAAAATCATTCTTGCTTCCGTACCTGAGAACGCCTGCGTACATATATACCCTTCTTTTTCTAATGCTTCTTTTAAAAGTCCGTTAATATTTACATCATCTTCTACGATTAATACTGAATTTCTATGTTCCATCTCCATCCTCATTTATGTAACAGATGTTTTTATTCCTCTGTTTTCATACGCCTTGTTTATATTTTCTCCGGATTCATATAAAAGTCATTTATTTTATCCATAGCATACAATATTCTTTTTCTCCGGTTTCCGCATCTTTTCCTTCTCTTTGAATACAAAATCCTTCCCTTTCATAAAATTGTACTGCCCTTTTATTTTTTACATATACGTTTAATTCTAATCTTTTTCTCTTTTGTTTTACAAAATCAAGAAGCTGCTTTCCGATACTTTGGGAGCGAACGTCTCCTCTGACAAAAATCCCCTCCACATAATCTTTATCTAATCCGATAAAGCCGAGAATTCCGCCTGTTTCATCAAATATCTCTTCCATCATGTCTTCTGTCTCGAAAACATAGATTTCCGCCTGCAAAAACATCTCTTTAACCGCATCTTTGTAACCTTCCCAATAACACGGATCAATAAAATCATGCGCTTCTTTATTCGCGGCAAGCCAGATTTTCACTGCCGCTTCCAGATCCTGTCTTTGAAATTTTCTGATCACGTCTTTCTCTCCTGCATCTTATCTTTTTATTCTCCGCATTCCGCGGCGTTTAAAAAGTTTCTGCCATCATGTAAAATCAAACAGCGATAACTGATTACTCTGCGGAAGATCTCCAAACAATCCAAGCTCCGCCATCAGATCAATCACAGTCTTGCTGACTTTTGTTCTTTGCCTGAAGTCGTCAAGCGACAGATACGCCCCGTCTTTCGCCGCCTCTTCCACTGCCTCGGCAGCTTTATCCCCCATTCCTTCAATGCTTGCAAGCGACGGCATCAGCTTTCCGTCTACGATCTGAAACATCTTTGCCTTCGCCCTATAAATATCAATCGGAACAAACTCAAATCCACGGGCATACATTTCCTGAACGATCTTCATGTCTTTTAGCACGTCCTGCTCTTTCTTGCTTAGCTGATCCCCTTTACTTTTATACTGTTTTATATGATAATTCAACGTTTCTTTTCCCTGACACATAAGCGCATACGAAAACGCATCCGCCCTGATGCCGAAATACGCCGCATAATATGCAAGAGGATAGTTGATCTTACAGTATGCGATCCGATATGCCATCATAACATAAGCGGCGGCATGTGCTTTCGGGAACATGTAGCTAATTTTTTTACATGACCAAATATACCAATCCGGCACATCCTGTGCTTTCATCGCCTCTTCCCATTCCGGTTTCAGTCCTTTTCCTTTTCGCACACTTTCCATAATCGTAAACGCAAGAGCACTTTCTACTCCTTTGTTGATAAGATAGATCATAATATCGTCTCTCGTACAAATCGCCGTCGAAATCGTCGCCTTTCCCGACTTCACAAGCTCCTGTGCATTTCCAAGCCACACATTCGTTCCGTGCGATAATCCGGAAATACGGATCAGATCCGAAAGTGTCTGCGGTTTCGTATCCTGAACCATTTGAATAACAAAGTCCGTTCCGAATTCCGGTATTCCGAGACTTCCGATCTTACATCCGTCAATATCTTCCGGCTTAATCCCCAACACTTCTGTTCCATGAAACAGTTCGATCACATCCTTATCATCAAGAGGAATTTCGGTCGCAATAAACGGATGATCTGCATTGTATTCATTTTCCATAGCATCCGATGTAATATAGTCCTCCAGTGTACGGATCATCGTCGGATCGTCATGTCCCAGAATATCTAACTTCAACAAGTTATGATCGATGGAATGATAATCAAAATGTGTCGTTGTAATTCCACATTCCATATCATTTGCCGGATGTTGAACCGGAGTAAATTCATTGATATCATGCCCGTGAGGAAGAACGACGATACCTCCCGGATGCTGACCTGTGCTTCTTCGGATTCCCGTACACCCTTCGGTCACTCTTTCTATCTCACATTTTCGTTTTCTTTGCTCATGTTCCTCATAGTAGTTCCGGACAAATCCATACGCTGTCTTATCTGCCAGAGTACCGATCGTTCCAGCCTTAAATGTATGTCCTTCACCGAAAAGAACTTCTGTATATTTATGAGCCTTTGCCTGATAATCTCCGGAAAAGTTCAAGTCGATATCCGGTTCTTTGTCTCCTTTGAATCCTAGGAATGTCTCAAACGGAATATCAAATCCCGCTTTCACAAGCTGTTCTCCGCATACCGGACACTTCTTATCCGGCATATCATACCCGCATCCGCCGGCAAATGAACGCACTTCATCCGACTCAAAATCACTATAATGGCATTTTGAACAATAATAATGCGGACTTAACGGATTTACCTCTGTAATTCCCGCCATTGTCGCAACAAAGGAAGATCCGACCGATCCTCGCGAACCTACAAGATATCCGTCCGCATTTGACTTCCAAACAAGCTTTTGCGCAATGATATACATAACCGCATACCCATTTGAAATAATGGAATTCAGTTCTTTTTCCAGACGTGCGGAAACTTGCTTCGGAAGATCTTCTCCATACATCTCATGAGCTTTCCTGTAACAGATATCCCTTAGTTCCTGATCTGAATTTTCGATAACCGGAGGACATTTGTTCGGATTGACCGGAGAGATCTTTTCAATCATACCCGCGATCTTCACCGGATTATCTATAACAATCTCTCTCGCTTTCGCCGCGCCGAGGTAGGAAAACTCTTCCAGCATCTCATCTGTCGTGCGAAGAAACAACGGAGGCTGACGATCCGCGTCGTCAAATCCTTTTCCCGCCATAATAATCCTTCGGTACACTTCATCGTCAGGATTTAAAAAATGTACGTCGCATGTTGCCACTACCGGCTTTCCGAATTTTTCTCCGAGCTCCACGATCTCCCTGTTGATATTTTGCAGATCTTCTATTGAATTTACATCCGCTATACGTTCACTCTCGATCATAAACTGATTGTTTCCGACAGGCTGTATCTCATAATAATCATAGAATTCCGCCAGCCTCGCAATCTGTTGGGCAGAGCGCTTTTCATGCACTGCCTGATATAATTCTCCCGCCTCGCAGGCGCTTCCGATCAGCAGCCCTTCCCTGTGCTCGTTCAAAAGACTTTTCGGTATTCTCGGTCTTCTTGCGTAGTAAGTCATATGAGATTGAGAGATCAACTGGTACAGATTATATCGGCCGATATCATTTTTCGCCAAAATAATAATATGATGTGTCGGCATTTTCCGAATCGCATTGACATTCCGGTCCCCGTAACGATTCACTTCTTTTAAAGTTCCGACCTGATCCTTTTTCAGCATTTCTGTAAATTTAACAAATATTTCCGCAGTTGCCTCTGCATCATCCACTGCACGGTGATGATTCTCAAGGGAAATATTCAACGCTTTCGCCACGATATTTAATTTATATTTTGACAACGTCGGCAAAAGTACACGTGCCAGCGCTACTGTATCCAGATATACAAACTCATCCGAAAGTCCAAGCGACCGGCAATTCTGTTCGATAAATCCAACATCAAACCCGGCATTGTGCGCGACAAGCACACCGTCTCCTGCAAACTCAAGGAACTGAGGTAAAACAACGTCTATTGTCGGTGAATCCATCACCATTTCGTCTGTGATGCTTGTCAGGTTTGTGATCTCAAACGGAATCGGCCGTTTCGGATTCACAAACGTACTAAAACGATCCGTGATCTTTCCGTCCGTCACTTTTACGGCTCCGATCTCTATGATCGCATCTTTGATTGAACTAAACCCTGTAGTCTCGATGTCAAAGACAATATAAGTATCGTCAAGCGTCTGATTGCCTGCGTTTACTGCAATCTCCGTCAGATCGTCCACAACATATCCTTCCACACCGTAAAGAACTTTAAACGGGTCGTCTTTATCAAGTGTTTCAATATAATGATTGGCGTCCGGAAACGCCTGAGCCACACCGTGATCTGTGATCGCGATTGCAGGATGTCCCCAGTCATGCGCACGTTTTACGATATCTTTTACTTCCGACACACCGTCCATATCGCTCATTTTCGTATGACAATGAAGTTCTACCCGCTTGATTGGACTTAAATCTTCCCTTTGAACCGTAAAATCACCGATCTTTTTAATTCCTGTTACAGAAGCTATCGTAAGTTCTCCGTCAAATTTATCAATCATCGTAACTCCTTTGACTTTTACGAACGCTCCTTTTTTTAATTCCCCTAAGATTTCAGGAAGTTGTTCGTTTTTCGCAAACATTTTCACTGTGATCGTGTCTGTAAAGTCTGTCACAGAAAATATAATGATCGTCTTTTCATTCCGGATTTCTCTTGTATCAAAACTGATAATCTTACCGTGTACTGTGATCTCTCCCATTTCTGTGATCACCTGCTCTAAAGAAATAGGCTCATCTTCAAAATTACGCCCGTAAATCAGATTCGGATCGTCACCGATCTTAACAGGACGGTAAAAATCTTTCTTTCGGAATTCACCTTTTTTAAATTCTCCCTTTTTCACTCCTCCTGATATTGCCGCCGATGTTCCTTTCCCGTCTCGGGATGATACCGATGCTTTATCCGCCGCATTTTCAGATGAAGTTCTTTTTATCTGATCTTTCTTCTCTTCTCCTTCTGCCTGAGGCGTTTCCCCGCGCTGTCTTGCCCGTCTCTCAAAGATCGCATTGATCTCCTGTTGGATTCTCTGTTCATCATATTCCCTGCTTCCTGTTCTGTCAGGCTCTTTGTAATCTACACGGATCTCTGCCGGAATATGAAATCTTTCTGAATACACTTCCTTTAACAGATCCACTATCTCTTCTTTTCGCCCTGCCGAAACAATCGTATCGAGCAGTTCCAGGCAGACTACATTTTCCGCTTCATAGCGGATATCTGCCTGTGCAAACATATTAGATGCAAGCATACTTTTTTCTTTCAATTCGAGGATGATACTCTCCCTGTATTCATTCATAAGCGCTTCTGCAGTATACTGTCCCGAGAGCATATATTCCTCCACAATATGCACCGCAACAGCCGTTTTGGCAAATAACTGATCTTTGATACATTGTTCCATCTGAAAAATCTGCTTCTTCTGAATGAGATGTCTGCTGAAAATATATATGTTAAGAAAATCACGTCGCGAGTTCGTCGTGATCTTCTTAACTTCCACATCTGAAAACAGCAAACGGACATCATCGTCTGCTCTCAACGTCGGAAATACATGAAAAAATTTTTTATCGTCTTTTACCTGTTCCAAATCAACAGCTCCTATATATTCTTTTACACTGATAACAGTAATACGTATTCTTTTTAGCTCTCTTCATCCGGCATGATCCGAATCTGTCACTTTTTCCAGTTTAAAAGTTCCTGCCGCAATGTTTCCAAAAGTTTTTCTTCTTTTACTTTTTTTATGATCTCGCCTTTTTTGATCAGAAGACCTTCTCCGATCCCTCCGGCGATTCCGATATCAGCTTCTCTTGCCTCTCCCGGACCGTTCACTACACATCCCATAACGGCAACTTTGATATCAAGAGGAATATCCTGAACCATCTTCTCCACTTCGTTTGCCAGACCGATCAGATCGATCTTCGTCCTGCCGCAAGTAGGACAGGATACAACTTCGATCCCGCCTTTTCGCAAACCAAGTGTTTTTAATATAAGCTTTGCGCTTCGAATCTCTTCTGCCGGATCTCCGGTCAAAGAAACCCGGATCGTATTTCCTATCCCCTCGTTGAGGATGATCCCAAGACCTATCGAAGATTTTATATTTCCCGAATAAACCGTTCCCGATTCTGTAATACCGACATGAAGCGGATAAGGACATGCCTTTGCGATCAATTCGTGAGCTTTCACGCACATCAGCACATCGGAAGATTTAATACTCACAACAAGATTGTCATATCCCATTTTTTCGATCATATGCACTTTGTCAAGAGCACTCTCCACGATCCCTTCTGCCGTTACACCGTTGTATTTTTCCAAAATATGCTTTTCCAAAGAACCGCTGTTCACACCGACACGGATTGGTACATTGTACTCTTTTGCCTTATCTACAACAGCCTGAACCTTTTCTTCCGAGCCGATATTTCCCGGATTGATCCTAATCTTATCCGCTCCGTTTTCGATCGCGGCGATCGCCAGCCTGTAATCGAAATGAATATCTGCCACAAGAGGAATATGAATTTGTTTTTTTATTTCTTTCAACGCCTCTGCCGCTTCCATTGTCGGAACCGCACAACGAATGATTTCACATCCTGCCGCCTCCAAACGCAGTATCTGATCTACTGTTTCTTTCACATTTTCTGTCTTTGTATTTGTCATCGACTGGATCGTTACCGGATGAGTTCCTCCGATCTTCACATTGCCGATCGCAATTTCTTTTGTGTTTTCCCTGTACATTCTGTTTCTCCTTTTTCCGAACTGTCTTATCGTTTTATTATAACAGAAGAGTTCCGTAAACGGAACTCTTCTTCATCTGATTTGCTGTTACTTCTTTTCTCTTTTGACAAATACAAGCTGATCGCCATATTCACGCTCTGTTAATGTAAGCGTATCTTTCTCTATACTGTAATCATATGTTCCTGAGAGAAGTCCTTCCGCCTGTGTATCCTCAGTGTGAATCGTAAAAACCTTCGTTTTTGTATCCACTTCTGATTGCACCGTCTCAAAAGACTTTTTATCCTCGTCTGTCAGCGTAACTTTTCCGTTACTTTCTATCTTGATCACTTCTCCGCTGTCTTCACTGACCCAAGTTCCCACAAGTGGATTTCCGACAAAGAGTCTCGTCACAAAAAAGACCGCTACGATAACTATAAGTATTGATGATATTGCAACAATCGTTCTCCAAAGCGTACTTCTTTTCTCTTCATTATTTTCTAAAATCATAGATTATTTCGTTTCCCTTCTTTTTCTGTCTCGCTTCGGGTTTTGCACCAAAGCACTCTGTTCTGCATAATTTATTTTCTTTTTTCATTTCTGTCTGACAATCTTAGCGTCGGCAAAAAATTCCGGTACATGGAAACTCGGCACACTCGATAAGATAGGGGAATAAGATGCATAATGTTCGGCTTCTTTTGACTCTGAAATTTTATAAAAATTGCATGTAAAATAGCTTCCTTCTCCTAAATTCAGCGGTCCGTAAATCTTTTCCAAAATTTTAACGGGAACTTTCAATTCTGCCGTCCAGTCATTTTCATGCACTTCTGCATGACATTCAAATCCCACCCGTTCCGCCTCTGTAAAATAAGAACGGTACATCCGTCTGGAACCATATTCCGCATGCAGGACTCCGTTTGCATTTACTGCAAAATTCAAATAATTTTCTTCATTCGCTCTCGAAGAAACCGGCTCGAACATAAGATAAGCTTCCATCACGCTGTCTCTGTAAATCGGGTCATTGATCTCCGTATAAACACGAAGAGGATTCTTTTCTTCACAGATCAGCTTCAAATAGAATGCATCTTGAGGAATAAATCCGATATATCCATACATAGGAGGAAATTTCTCAGTTCCCCATAATGCATTTTCCACACGAAACGGAATCAGATCATCCAACTGCTCTTTTCTTTCTATTATTGCAACCTCTAATTTCATACGATGCACCTCCTCGGCTTTACTACAGAGCACAACTGTTACAGATTAATTATATGTTTATATATAATTTATCAGAAAATTTGTTGTTTTTCAATCCTTCGTATTGCCAATTCAACGCACATCTGCTATAAAATCATTCTCCGCCTAATTTTGATGCCGCAAACCATCCTGCCGCAAATGTCACCACTCCGATCAGCAATGTCACAACAGAGAACGCACTCCAGTCTGTCTTTAACAAAATTGCGATCGGCGATGCGATGATCAGACCGATGATCGCATAATATGCATGGATCTCCGCTTTTGAAAAAATAAATTCGATCAGCTTTGCAATCAGGAAGATCCCGATCACGATCCCGATTCCGAACGGTATCAAAACTTTACACTGCGTCAAAATACCATTTATATCAAAAGCTACAACAGCGTCAATAAATTGATTGATTGTTTTCAGAATCGTATCATAATATCCGAGAAGCATAAGCATCATAGATCCGCTTACTCCGGGAACGACCATCGTTGCAGCCGCAATGATACCAACGCTGAACAACTTGATCATATTTATAATTCCGAAACTTACATCTGCCGCTTTTCCGTTTGTATCCCCAAGCAAAGCCATCAGTATCACTATTCCGAAAAAGATCAAAAATGCGGCGATCTTCCCTGTTGAAACCGAGTGACCTTTCACTTTATTAAAAATAAACGGAAGACTGCCCGCGATCAATCCGCAGAAAGCAAAATTTGTCGGAATCGGATAATTTTCCAAAAGAAACTCAAACAACCTTGAAAGAATAACGATTGCCGCTCCCGCTCCTATGAAAATCGGAATAAGCAGTTTCATGCTGTTCTTAAATTCTGATTTCAGATGCGTGATCGCATGAATCAGTTTATCGTAAAGTCCCATTGCGACCATCATTGTTCCCCCGCTCACTCCGGGAATAATATTCGCAATTCCGACAACCATACCTTGTAACAATTTTTTTATCATTTTCTATGCTCCTATTTTCTTTTTCAGGAAATCAAGAAATATCTTCATCTCCTCATCTGTGCCTATTGTGATTCTAAGATAATCTTTTATCTTAGGATCATTCCAATGCCGCACATAAATTCCCGCTTCTTTTAATTCTTCAAACAATTTAAGCGCATCATATCTCGGATGAGTCACAAACAAAAAATTTGCCTTTGAATCTGTACATTCAAATCCGAGATCTCTGAGTTGCTCTTTTACATTTTCCCGCGTTTGTACTATTTTACTTATATTTGTTTTAAAATATTCCGTATTTTCCAAAGCTGCCGCTCCACATGAGATTGCCGCACAGCTCATTGTATAAGAATTAAACGAATATTTTACATCATTTAAACAACGGATCAATTCCGGATTGGAAACTGCATATCCTATTCGCATTCCCGCCATACTTCTAGACTTTGAAAACGTCTGCGTAACGATCAGATTATCGTAACGGTCAATCAAGCTGATCGCTGACTTTCCTGCAAAATCAACATACGCTTCATCTATGATCACAATATTGTCTCTGTTATGACGCAAAATGTCTTCGATGAAATCCACTTCCTCATAAATCGCCGTCGGGGCATTTGGATTCGGAAAAATGATTCCTCCGTTTACTTTGTAATAATCTTCTTTTACAATTCTAAACTTTCCATCTAATTTCGGGCAGACATACGGAATCCTGTACAAATTTGCCCATACCTGATAAAAAGAATATGTAATATCAGGAAATAATATCGGTTTTTCCGAATTAAAAAACGTAAGGAAGCAAAGCGAAAGCACATCGTCTGATCCGACTCCCACAAAAATCTGATCTTCTCCTACTTTTAATTGATCCGCGAGCGCTTTTATAAGCTTCCCTGAGGTCGGATCCGGATAAAGACGAAATTCATCCTCTTTCAGTTCATCAAAAACCGCTTTCACTTCGGGCGCCGGGGGGTATGGGTTCTCATTTGTATTCAGTTTCACTACCTTTTGCCGCGGCTGTTCTCCCGGAACATACGGATCCACTATACGTATATTATTTAAAAGTTCTTTTCTGACCGTCATTGTCTCTTCTCCCGCACATGGCTTTTTACATTCTTACTATTTATATTCTCCGGCAAGTTCTTTAAATTTCGGCAATGAATTTACGATTGTCTCGTAAGCCACACAATATGCGATACGCACATATCCCGGACATCCGAACGAACTTCCCGGAACGATCAATATGTTATATTTCTTTGCCGCTGCGCAAAACGCCTTTTCATCTTCAACCGGAGATTTGACAAAGAGATAAAATGCGCCTTCCGGTCTGACACATTCAAATCCGAGCTCTTTTAACCCGTTATAAAGCGCCTCTCTGTTTCTGTCATAATAAGAAATATCTGTTTTCGCATTCAAACATGCCTTTACTACTTTCTGCTGAAGTGTCGGGGCATTGACAAATCCAAGAATACGCGTCGCTACACTTGCTGCCGAAATCAAATCTTCGCTGTCTGAAGCTTCACTTGGGATCACAAGATAACCGATTCGTTCTCCCGGAAGAGAAAGCGATTTACTGTAAGAATATCCAACGATCGTATTCGCATAATACTTCGTCAGATAAGGAACTTCCACTCCGTCATATGCCAGCTCTCTATACGGCTCGTCCGAAATAAGATAAATATCCGTTCCGAATTCTTTCTGTTTCTTCTCTAAAATTTCCGCCATTTTTTCAATCGTCTCTTCCGAATATACAACTCCTGTCGGATTATTCGGCGTATTGACGATCACCGCTTTCGTCTTTGCCGTGATCTTTTCTTCAAACTCTGCAAGTTTCGGCTGAAATGTCTCTGTATCAGGTGACACTTCGACAAGCACACCGTCATAATTGCTGACATAACTTCTGTATTCTCCGAAATACGGTGCAAATACGATCACTTCATCTGCCGGATTCAGCAAAGATTTTAAAATAACATTTAATCCTCCTGCCGCTCCGACAGTCATGACGATATTTTTTCCTTCAAATTCTGTGCCGAACCGTTCGTTCAAAGACTGCGCCACCGCTTCGCGCACATCCGCATAACCTGCGTTACTGTTTGTATAACCGTGAAGCGCGATCGGATCTTCCTCATTCAGAAGTTCGATGATCGCATTTTTCACCTCTTCCGGCGCCGGAACGTTCGGATTGCCGAGACTGAAATCAAATACGTTTTCCGCACCGTAAATCTTTGCGAGACGGTTTCCCTCCTCGAACATCGCTCGGATCGCAGAACTGTTTGCCACCATATTTTCCATTTTTTTTGATATCATAGCTGTCACTCCATTTCTTTTACAATTCCTTTTTCCTCAAGAAAAGCCGGTCTATAAGAAAGTTTCGCCTTGCGAAGTCCCTCGGCTCCGGTGTCCTCCTCACGATTCACATATTCATACTCCATACATTCATGCTGTACAAACTGCTGATTGATCATCGGATACGCCCCGTCTACTTCCGCAAACGCTTTTTCAATATGCACGACAAATGTGTCGTCGCTGACCGGTTCTCCGACTGTAAAGGCTACGATCTTTCCGTCTGCTTTTAAAACGCCGCCTTTTAATCCCAACTCTTTATATAAGCGCAAAGAATTCAGCGTCACGCACATCTCTGCATTTTTTTCCGGATCATCTTCACATCCGTTTTTATTTCTCCATTTTAGAGCCATCTGGAAGCAGTCTTCCACATTATCGTCATTTAACGGCTCATAGCTCCAATCCGGATAAAGAGCCTTGAATTTATTGATATGATTCCGCTTCCCATGAAGCTTTTTTCCTGCCAGAGAAGCAAGTTTCTCCGTCTCATACACATAATCTGCCAGATCTCGGTTATACTCGATAAAAAACTTTTTCGGATACCACTTGTCAAGCTGTGCAAACATATGCGGCGTTACATTATACAATATAAAAGGAACGTCTTTCTCTTTGCAATATTCCATAAGAAATTCAAGCGCTTTCTTAACATTCTCCGGTTCTCCCGCCGGATAAGTAAACGAAAGATTTTTCCCGCTGTCTCTAAAAACAAGTGTATCTTCGATGATTGCATACTGTACTTTGTAATGTCTTGACCATAGATATACATTCACAAATGTTCTTTCACAGCTTCTGCTTTGAGCTTTTTCAAAATAAGAGGAAATAATTTCTTTATCTTCCAGTTCCGGCCGTTTAAACGTAGGTTCTGTCATAAATCTTATCCCTCCATTTTTGCAAGCTTCGCTGTTTGATCTGCTGCTATCAGACTGTCGATAATTTCATCCAAATCTCCGTTCAGTATTGTATCTAACTTATGAAGAGTCAGCTTGATCCTGTGATCTGTAACACGTCCCTGCGGGAAATTATATGTTCTGATCTTTTCGGAACGGTCTCCCGTACCGATCTGACTTCTTCTAGCCTCCGCTTCTGAAGCCTGTTGTTTTTCCAATTCCAGATCGTAGAGTTTTGAACGAAGCAGACGGAATGCTTTTTCTTTATTTTGAAGCTGAGACTTCTCCGTCTGGCTGTAAATTACAATTCCCGTGGGATAATGAGTAAGACGGACTGCGGAATCGGTTGTATTGACACACTGTCCTCCGTTTCCCGACGCACGCATAACGTCGATACGAATATCTTTCTCATCGATCACTACGTCAACTTCTTCTGCCTCCGGCATGATTGCAACGGTAATCGTAGATGTATGGATACGCCCGCCGCTCTCTGTTTCCGGAACGCGCTGAACCCTGTGAACTCCGCTTTCATATTTCAATCTGGAATAAGCTCCCTGACCTGTTATCATGAATACGCACTCTTTGAATCCTCCGATTCCGTTTTCGTTCAAAGAGATCATCTCTGTCTTCCATCTTCGGCTGTCCGCATAATGAACATACATACGGTAGATCTCAGCCGCAAAAAGCGCCGCTTCATCACCGCCTGCGCCTGCCCGGATCTCAACGATAACGTTCTTATCATCATTCGGATCTTTCGGGAGCAGAAGGATCTTCAGCTCCTGTTCCAATTCTTCTACACGTTTTCTCGAATCGCTCAACTCTTCTTTCGCAAGTTCTCTCATCTCTTCGTCAGACTCTTCCTCAAGCATCGCCAGACTGTCTTCGATGTTCTGCCTGCACTGCTTGTACTCATTGTAAGCCTCTACGATCGGCGCAAGATCACTTTGCTCTTTCATCAGTTTTCTAAACCTTACAGGATCGTCCGCCACACCCGGCTCCTGTAACTCTCCCATAACTTCTTCATATCGAATTAACAAATCTTCTAATCTGTCAAACATTTCTCTTATCCTTTCCTGTACACCTTATCTGTATACTGTCCTGTATATTTTCTATACACTTTGTAAAACTACCCACTGTCTAAAGCTAATGGGCTTGCGGCAAACTTATTTTCAACTATACATGCCATATACGACGCGGTCAAGTCCTGCAAGATCTTTTTTCACTTCAATATTTTCATACCCAGCCTCTTGAAGCAGCGTTTTTACCGCTTCCGCCTGATCGCTTCCGATCTCAAATATAAGCCATCCGCCGCGCTTTAAATACTGTCTGCTTTCTTTCACGATGATCCGATAAAAATAAAGACCGTCCTCTTTTCCGTCCAATGCCTTGATAGGATCGTGAAATCTGACTTCCTCTTGGAGCCGCTCTATTTCAGATGTCCGTATGTAAGGCGGGTTTGAAAGAATCATATCAAAACTTCCTTCTACGTTTTCAAACAGATCTCCTTGCACAAACTTCGCTTCTATACCGAGCTTTTTCGCATTTTCAACCGCAACAGCCAGCGCTTCTTTTGAAATATCCGAGCCGACGCCGTAAATATCTATTTTTCGTTTCCTTCTTACATAATGCAGCATACTCAAAAGAATGCAGCCTGATCCGGTACAAAGATCAAGAATCCGGACTATTTCCTTATGTTTCTTTTCTTTTTCAAGCAGACACAAAGCCTGTTCTACAAGAACTTCTGTATCCTGACGGGGAATAAGTACATGTTCGTTTACCAGAAACGGAAGTCCCATAAATTCCTGTACCCCGGTAATATGTTGGAGCGGAATCCTCTCTGCCCGCCTTTTGATACACTCTTCATACTGTATTTTTTCTTCTTCAGTCAATTCTTTTTCCGGGTATGCATAAAATACTGCCCTGCTGATCTTTGTCACATATTCTAATAAATACCATGCATCGATCTTTGACTCTTCGACGCATGCCTTTTCTAACAATTCGACGCCCCATGCATACGCTTCTTTATAATTCATTGTTCTTCTCCTGCCACTCCCGCCAGTCAAACACTTTCTCTACCGCACAGATCGCCACTTCGATCATACTGTCATCCGGTTCTTTCGTCGTCATATTTTGAACCCACATTCCCGGCTTACTCAAAAGATTCACAACCGGATTGTCACTGTTGCCTGCCAATTTGATGATTTCATAAGAAACACCTGCAATAAGGGGAAGAAGCGCCAACCTGATAACAATGCGCATCACCTGTGACTGCGCCGTAATAAAAAAGCAAAATATCACACTTACGATCATCACAAAAAAGAGAAAACTTGTTCCGCATCGTTTGTGCTGTTTTGAACTTTTCCTCACATTTTCCACATTCAGTTCTAATCCGTGTTCGATACAGTTAATACACTTATGTTCTGCCCCGTGATACATAAAGGTTCTTTTTATATCTTTTGTCCTTGAAATAAGAAAAATATAAATCAAAAAGATCGCAACACGGATCACACCTTCAAAAACAGTCACCGCAACACGGGATGACGTCACCCGTTTCAAAAGTCCGCTCAGCACATAGGGCAGTATCATAAACAATGCCGCAGCCGCCAGCAACGAAATGACTACCGTAATGTTCATAATGATCTTCTCTTTCTTTTCTCTCTTTTGCGCCTCTTCTTTCGTCAAAAGTTCGCCTTCCTCTTCTTCCTCAAAAAACGAAGCAGAATACATCAACGTCTTCATTCCAAGAACAAGAGAATCCACAAAATTAAATATTCCTCTTATAAAAGGAATTTTCAGAAGAACTTTCCACGGAATCACACTATGATAATCCCACACTTCTGATTCTATCTCTCCATCCGGCTTTCGTACTGCCACAGAATACTTTCCGCCGTTTCTCATCATAATGCCTTCCAGCACTGCCTGTCCGCCAATATTCGATGATCGCATAATTTCCCTGCTTTCTCCTTTACTGTCTGCCGGAATCTTAACTAAGAGAATTGCTTTCTCAGTCTGACCTGTACAGATTTTTAATTACTGAAAAACTAACGTATTCTCAGTAAAGAAAAGAGGCTGAGATGATCCCACCTCAGCCTGCTTCATTCGCTTCTTATTTAATACCGTATTTTTTATTAAACTTATCAACACGGCCGCGTGCCTGTGCTGCTTTCTGCTGTCCTGTATAGAACGGATGGCATTTGGAGCAGATTTCAACGTGGATGTTCTCTTTTGTAGAACCTGTTACAAATGTGTTTCCACAGTTGCAAGTCACAGTTGCCTGATGATATTCTGGATGGATTCCTTCGCGCATGATTTTCACCTCTCTATTTCAAAATAGTTATTATAATCTCTAAACAGCTTCCTCATTGTATCACAAGTTATTTCCTTTTGCAACTATTTTTTAGATAAACTTCTGACGAATAACCTGCTGCACTAATTCTGCATTTGATTTTGTCCTCGAAAACATATTGATCAGATTGTCTGCGGCTTCTTCCGCTTTCATTCCGTTTAACGCCTTCCGGATAATGTAACTTGCTTCTTGTTCCTCTTTATTAAGAAGAAGATCTTCTCTTCTCGTTCCGGAACGCGGAATATCGATTGCCGGAAACACTCTTTTCTCCTGAAGTTTTCGATCAAGCATAAGTTCCATATTTCCTGTTCCTTTGAACTCTTCGTATACGACATCGTCCATCTTACTTCCCGTTTCTACGAGAGCAGTGGCCAGAATAGTAAGACTTCCGCCTTCCCGCATTTTTCGGGCTGCTCCGAAAAAGCGCTTCGGACTGTAAAGAGCTGCCGGATCAAGACCTCCCGACAATGTTCGTCCCGATGGCGGAACGGTCAGGTTATATGCCCGTGATAATCTTGTAATACTATCTAAAAGGATCATTACATCCCGGCCATGTTCTACGAGACGCTTTGCCCTTGCGATCAACATCTCCGATACCCTTTTATGATGTTCCGGAAGTTCGTCAAACGTAGAATATATTACCTCTACATTCGGTCCTTCGATCGCTTCTTTAATATCAGTTACTTCCTCCGGCCGTTCATCGATCAGTAATATAAGAAGGTGCATGTCCGGTTCTGTTTTCTGTACCGAAAGCGCAACTTCTTTTAAAAGAGTTGTTTTTCCCGCTTTCGGCGGAGAAACGATCATCCCTCTCTGACCTTTTCCGATCGGCGAAATCAAATCCATAATCCGCATCGCCGTACTGCTTCCCGGCTGTTCCAGACGGATTCTGTCTTTTGGAAATATCGGCGTCAACTCTTCAAAGTTCGGTCTTTTCGCAGCTTCCGCCGGGTGATATCCGTTGACTGTAGTTACATAAAGAAGGGCGCTGAATTTTTCACTCTGCGTTTTAATCCTTGTATTTCCAGACAATATATCTCCTGTTTTAAGTCCGAACCGGCGGATCTGTGCAGGTGAGACATATACGTCATTTTCTCCCGGAAGATAGTTGTCACTTCTGATAAATCCAAAACCGTCGGGCATGACCTCTAATATTCCGCTTACCGAGCATCCGCTGTCAAGCTGTTCCATATCTGTCTCCGGCTTCTTATCCTTCGCCTCTCTATGTTCCTTATTTTCTTTCAATTCAGAAGCTGCTTTTTCCTCTCTATTTTGATTTTGCATTTCTTTCAAATGCTCCTGCGAACTTTCTTTTTGTTCCGAAAGCTTCTCCTGATCTTCCTGCTCGTCAAGAGAGATCATCGCTTCGATCAAATCTGCTTTTTTTAATGTAGAAACGCCTTTCATTTTTCTCGCTTTTGCCAACTCTTTTAATGTTGCCAGCGGGAGAGATTCATATTTTTCTCTTGTCATAATCCAACCCTTTCATGAAATATAAGAAATATAAACAAATCGGTTTCTTCAATTTTTTCTAAATGCTCCGGGAATCACTGTCTGAATTGACATAAAATTGATGAATTCACTAAACATGTGTACTTATTATACATTTCGTTCATGCCCTTGTCAAGACGGGGGGAGAAGTGCTATGATAATAGCATATGTGCAAAACGATAATTACAAGCGAGGTAATCAAAATGTCAAATAGCGAAAAAGCACTTCAGATGCATGAACAATGGAACGGGAAACTGGAAACAACAGCAAAAGCCCACGTCAATTCCCGCGAGGATCTTGCGATCGCTTACACTCCGGGAGTAGCGGAACCGTGTAAAGTTATCGCAAAAGATCCGGAAGCCGCATACAAATATACAATCAAATCCAACACTGTAGCAGTCGTTTCCGACGGAAGCGCCGTACTTGGCCTCGGAAACATCGGCGCTCTTGCCGCAATGCCTGTTATGGAAGGAAAGGCCGTACTTTTCAAAGAATTCGGCGGTGTCAATGCAGTACCGATCTGTCTTGATACCCAAGATACAGAGGAGATCATCCGTACTGTCGTAAATATTGCTCCGGCATTCGGAGGAATCAATCTGGAAGACATCTCGGCTCCCCGCTGTTTTGAAATCGAAACACGTTTAAAAGAACTGCTTGATATTCCTGTTTTCCATGACGATCAGCACGGAACCGCTATCGTCGTACTTGCCGGAATCATCAACGCCCTGAAAGTAACCAAAAAAGAGAAGGAGACATGCCGCGTTGTCGTAAACGGAGCCGGCAGCGCCGGAGTTGCGATTACGAAACTTCTTTTAAATTACGGTTTCAAAGACATTACAATGTGCGATATTAACGGAATCATCTCAAAAGATTCAGAGAACTTAAACTGGATGCAAAAGGAAATGGCAAAAGTGACTAATTTAAAAAATGCTTCGGGAACTTTGGCCGACGCTTTAAAAGGCGCAGATATTTTTGTCGGTGTTTCCGCTCCCGGCATCGTCACAAAAGACATGGTTGCTTCTATGAATAAAGATGCCATTTTGTTCGCTATGGCGAATCCTGTTCCCGAGATCATGCCTGATCTTGCCAAAGCCGCAGGTGCGAAAGTCGTCGGAACGGGACGTTCGGATTTTCCGAATCAGGTAAATAACGTAGTAGCTTTTCCGGGTATCTTTAAAGGCGCTTTAGAAGGCCGTGCTTCTCAGATCACAGAAGAAATGAAACTCGCCGCTGCAAAAGCGATCGCCGGACTTGTCCCGGATGAAGAACTTTCCGAAGATAATATTTTACCTCAGGCATTTGACCCATGTGTTGCGGAAACAGTCAGCCGCGCAATAAAGGAATTGATTTAATGGCGCCTGTTTTTTCACAGTTTCAGCCAGATGGGGAACGTTATCGTTCCCTGAATCTCTATCTTAAGAAACTGTTCGGAGAAAAAGTATATAAGGTCACTTTAAACGGAGGGATGACATGTCCGAACAGAGACGGACATATCGGAACCGGCGGATGTATTTTCTGCAGTGCGATGGGATCCGGTGACTTTGCGGGAAACGCTTCGCTTTCTATTACCGAACAACTAAGGGAAGGCAAAGACGCAATCAGAAAAAAGCGCCCCGTACGCAAATTTATCGCTTATTTTCAAGCGTTTACAAACACTTACGCTCCTGTAGATCATCTTGAAAAAATATTTACCGAAGCAATAAACGATCCCGATGTCTGCGCTCTCTCAATCGCCACCAGACCCGATTGTCTGCCTCCTGCCGTACTTGAGCTGCTTGGCAGATTAAACCGGATCAAACCTGTCTGGGTAGAGTTGGGACTTCAGACGGTCAATTCCGAAACGGCACGTTTCATCCGGCGCGGATATCCGACGGATGTATTTGATCATGCGGTGCACCGGCTTCGTATGCTTGGAATCACTGTCATCGTTCACGTCATCCTCTTTCTTCCGTACGAAACGAAAGAAATGATGTTCCATACGATCGATCATTTGAACAAACTTGATATTCAGGGGATTAAACTGCAGCTTCTTCATATATTGAAAGGAACAGATCTCGCAGCCGTTTACGAAAAAACACATTTTCACGTACCTGATATGGAAGAATATATCGAACTGCTCGGGTCATGTATCGCAAAACTGCGCCCTGATATCATTGTTCACAGACTGACAGGAGACGGACCTAAAGAACTTCTTATCGCGCCGTTATGGACAAGCGCAAAACGAACCGTCTTAAATCGGTTTCATCAATATTTAAAGCAACAAGACATTTGGCAGGGAAAGGATTATCATGTCTGAAACATTTACACTGTATAAACTAATCATACTCTATATGCTGAACAAAGTTGATTTTCCGCTCACCACTTCCCAGATATCGGAATTCGTACTGGATAAAGGGTACACAACTTATTTTAAATTGCAGGAGGCAATCTCCGAACTGACGCAGTCCGAGCTGATCCGCACCGAGACAACCCACAATCGGACTCTCTATCATCTCACAGAGAGCGGTGCGGAAACGATCCATTATTTCAGCAATAAAATTTCATCCGCCATACGCAAGGATATCGACGATTTTCTGACCGAAAAACAATATGACTTAAAAGAAGAAGTATCTGTAAAAGCCGACTACTATCTAAACACAAATCAGGAATACGAAACAAGATGTCAGATTGTAGAAAACGGTTTCAGCCTGATCGACTTAAAATTAACTGTTCCGACTGAAAAAGAGGCTAAAGCCATCACAAATCACTGGAATTTAAAAAGTCAGGAAATCTACACATTACTCCTTACGAATCTTCTGTAAGTATTCCGTTATCGTTTTTTCGTATCCGAGTATGCCCGGTTCATAGAATCGGGCATTTTTTATTTCATCAGGAAGGTACTGCTGTTTCACATAATGATCCGGATAATCATGAGCGTACTTATAATCTGTGCCATGACCGAGTTTTTTTGCCCCTTTATAATGCGCGTCTCTAAGATGTGCCGGCACGCTTGTCTGATAGTTCCTCACCGCTTCATTTGCCGCAAAAATCGCATTGACCGCAGAGTTACTTTTAGGCGCACATGCTACATACGTCACTGCCTGAGATAAAATAATCTGAGACTCCGGCATGCCGATCCGCTCTACCGCCTGTGCCGCCGAAACGGCAACCGTCAGAGCCATCGGATCTGCATTTCCCACATCTTCCGCTGCGCATATCATAATGCGGCGGGCAATAAACTTGACATCTTCTCCCGCATACAGCATTTTTGCCAAATAAAACACTGCCGCATCCGGATCTGATCCACGCATACTTTTGATAAACGCCGAAATAATATCGTAATGATTATCCCCTTTTTTATCATAGTTTACCACTCTTTTCTGTATACATTCCGAAGCTGTTTCAAGAGTAATATGAATAATCCCGTCTTCTGACCGTTCTGTCGTTAAAACGCCCAGTTCAATCGCATTCAACGCGCTTCTGGCATCTCCTCCCGACATATCCGCTAAAAATTCAAGCGCTTCTTCTTCTATCTTGGCGCCAAAACTTCCGAGACCTTTTTCTTCATCTTCCACCGCACGTCTAAGCAATATTTTAATATCTTCTTTCTCAAGCGGTTTCAATTCAAACACGGCAGAACGGGAAAGCAAAGCTCCGTTTACCTCAAAATATGGATTTTCTGTTGTAGCCCCGATCAATATCACTGTTCCGTCCTCCACAAACGGAAGGAGATAATCTTGCTGGCCTTTATTAAACCTATGAATCTCATCGATAAAAAGAATCGTCCGTTTCCCGTACATTCCCTGCATATCTTTCGCTTCTTTTACGACTTCCTCCATATCCTTTTTCCCCGCAACAGTCGCATTGATCTGCTTAAATTCTGCACTTGTCGTATTTGCGATCACTTTTGCAAGAGTTGTTTTACCTGTTCCCGGAGGACCGTAAAAAATAACGGAACTAAGCTTATCCGCCTTGATCGCCCGATATAACAATTTATCCTTTCCTATAATATGCTGTTGGCCGACCACTTCATCCAAAGTCTTAGGGCGCATTCTGGATGCCAGCGGCGATTCTTTTTCCTTCTTTGTCTCCCTCATATAATCAAATAAATCCATCTGGTTCTTCCTTTCGTCACTCTTCTTGTTTTCTCTGTAAATCTACTCTGCCTGTATCAAACTGCGGATTACTTCTCCTGCGATCAGCAAGCCCGCAACAGGCGGAACAAACGAAACACTTCCCGGAATGGTTCTTCGCATTCCCTTCTCTTCTTCTGTCGTACGCCCCTCTGCGCTGATCGGCTTTTCCTTTGAATACAACACTTTCAAATGTGTGATGCCTCGGTTTCTAAGTTCCTTTCTCATCACTTTACAAAGAGGACATACACTTGTTTTTGACAGATCTGTAATCTCAAACATTTCTGCATGAAGCTTATTTCCTGTACCCATGCTGCTTATAATCGGAATATTCCGTTCCCCGGCAAGTTCCGCAAGGACAATTTTCGCACTGACCGTATCGATCGCATCTATTATATAATGAATAGTTCCGATCTGTTCCAGAAGTTCTTTTGCATTGTCCGGCAGAACAAAAGTCTCGTATGTTTCCACTTTGATATTCGGATCGATGTCTTTGATTCTCTCTCTCATCACATCCGTTTTCATTCTTCCGATCGTACTATGATAAGCAATCGACTGCCGGTTAATATTTGTAAGCGATACATCGTCATTGTCGATCAATATCAATCTCCCGATACCGCACCTTGCCAATGCTTCGATACAGTGAGATCCGACGCCTCCTACACCAAACACGGCAACAGATGCTTTTTTTAATTTTTCCATATTTTCACTGCCAATTAAAAGTTCTGTTCTTGAATATTCGTTTATCATCCGTTCTCCTATCCTGTTCTTTCAAACTATCAATTAATAATCAATTCGTCTGCTGTCACAAACTCATATCCTTGTTTCTCCATAATATCAACAATCTGTAATGCGGCCTCCACCGACTCTCCGTAACAGTCATGCATAAGGATTACATCTCCTTCTTTTGTATCCGCCGTTACTTTCTCGACAATTTTTTCCGTGTCTTTTGTAACCCAATCAAGAGAGTCAACCGTCCATTTCACATATATTTTATCGGGATCTTCTTCTCCTTCCGGCATTGCCCCAAACGGCGGACGGATAAATTCCGTCTCATGTCCTGTGATCTTTTTAATCGCCTCATCTGTAGTTTTAATCTCTTTTTCAGCCTCTCTGCCGCTGATTTTCGACAGATCGACATGACGATATGTATGATTTCCGATCAAATGACCTTCTTCATACATTCTTTTTACGATTTTTTTGCTTTCTTCTTGTTCTGTGTTTGCTCCGATCAGAAAAAATGTTGCTTTGATCCCCCGTTCTTTTAAACCGTCCAAAAGCATCGGAGTATACTTTATATTCGGCCCGTCATCAAACGTAAGCGCAATCTTCGGTTTCTGCTCTTCTCCCCCTGCACATTCCGCCGCAACATCTTCTGACGCCGTTGAAACAGCCGTTTGAAAATCAAATGGAAAAAAGCGCAGCACTGCTGCCAACACCAAGATCTGCATCCATATTTTTCTGTTTCGCTCCATTGCATCTCTGCCTTTGATTTCTTTCACTTTCCAGTATATGTTCTTCTTCTCTTATAGATGCAAAGCGTTCCGTTTTGCAAGATATACCGTCATATTTTTCTTACACGGCTCTTTCTGTACTCTGACGGACTTTCCCCTTTCTGCTTACGAAAAGCTTTTGAAAAATAAAGATTATTTTCAAAACCGACCGAATAAGCAATCGCCGAGACCGAAAGATCTGTCTCTCGCAGAAGTCGACACGCCTGCTTGATCCTGTATTCCGTCAAATATTCTTTCGGCGATCTGTTCATATAATTTTGAAAAGAACGAAACAAATGGCTTCTGCTTATCCCGACATAGGAAGCAATCTCTTCTACCGTAATAGGATATGAATAATTTGTTTCTATATAACTCTCCGCCTTCTCTGCGTAAGTCAGCTGTATCGCCTTTTCTTTCTCTTCATGCTCTGCGTAATGCATAAACACTGCCAGCAGACTGTACATCTCCCCTGTCATAGCGACAGCGGCCTCATATGTATTTCCTTTCGCATTATAAATCCGTTCCAGTCCGTCACGTATCTTTTCTGTCGGAATCCTCCCTTTTAAAATATACGGAGTCTCCCTGCTAAATTCTGTATTTCTGATAAGAGACGCCGCATCCGCGCCCATAAACCCTGCCCATGCATATTCCCACGGCTTATCCGCATCTGCCTGATACCTAAGCTCTACTCCCGGATAGAGAATAAACGTATCTCCTTCTTCCAAATGCTTTGACACAGTTCCCGTACAATAACATCCGCTCCCCGACAAAATGTGATGAATACAATAGTGATCTCTCACTCCGGGCCCCCACTGATATTCGGGATCACATTTCTGATATCCGACATTATATACGGACAAAGAATTCAGCAGATTTTCCCCTGTTTTATACGAATGTTTATATGATGCTTCCATAGAATCCCCTTTCTTGATCCTTCGTTTCATATCCCGATCATCAAACTATATCCATTATAAACTTTCCCTTATTATAAATGCAACATTTTTACATGGATTCGCACGGATTTTTTATAGACCTTTTCACTGCTTTCATCCTATACTATAGACAGAAAATTTCGAGAAAATAAAAAACTTTCCACAAATTAATTAACAAAAAACAGAAAAAAGGAGTCCGATCATGCTTTATGAATCAATCAAAAAATTAGTGCAATATGGGATAGATACCGGTCTTACTCCCGAATGCGAACGTGTTTACACAACAAATCTTCTTCTTGAACTCTTTCATGAAGACAACTACGAAGACATCGAATGTACTTCCGACAACCGTGATCTTGAGGAAATTCTCAAAGATCTTCTTGACGAGGCCGTAAAACGGGGAATTATAGAAGACAGCATTACATACCGTGATCTTTTTGACACAAAAATCATGAACTGTCTGATGCCGCGTCCTTCACAGATCCAAAAAGAATTTCAGGAAAAATATAACATTTCTCCTGAGGAAGCCACCTCTTACTATTATAAATTAAGTCAGGACAGTGACTATATCCGCCGCTACCGCATCAAAAAAGATCGAAAATGGACAGTCGAAACCAAATACGGCACACTTGACATTACGATCAATCTTTCCAAACCGGAAAAAGATCCGAAAGCGATTGCCGCTGCAGGAAAAGCGAAATCCGCTTCCTATCCAAAATGTCAGCTCTGCATGGAAAACGAAGGCTATGCCGGACGTTCCAACCATCCTGCAAGAGAGAACCACCGCATCATCCCGATCACGATCCAGGGACGCAGCTGGGGATTCCAGTATTCTCCTTACGTTTATTACAACGAACACTGCATCGTATTTAACGGCGAACATGTTCCGATGAAGATAGACAGAAATACATTTGCCAAACTGTTTGATTTTATTAAACTATTTCCACACTACTTCCTTGGATCGAACGCAGACCTTCCGATCGTCGGCGGCTCTATCTTAAGCCATGATCATTTCCAGGGCGGAAATTATACTTTCGCCATGGCCAAAGCTCCGATCATCGAAAACTTTACTGTGCCGGGATATGAAGACGTGGAAGCGGGAATCGTCAAATGGCCCCTTTCTGTTATCCGTCTGAGAGGAGAAAATACGGAACAGATTATCGACCTTGCAGATCATATTCTTTCAAAATGGCGTACTTATACAGACGAGGAAGCATTTATATTTGCAGAAACAGACGGGGTTTTACACAACACGATCACCCCGATCGCCAGAAAAAAAGACGGTATGTATGAACTTGATCTGACGCTTCGCAACAACATTACAACAGAAGAACATCCTCTCGGAGTATATCATCCGCACGAAGAACTTCACCATATCAAAAAAGAAAACATCGGTCTGATAGAAGTAATGGGTCTCGCCGTTCTTCCTGCAAGACTCAAAGGAGAGATGGAACTTCTAAAAGAATATATCATAGAGAAAAAAGACATCCGAAGCAATGATCAAATTGCAAAACACGCAGACTGGACAGATGCCTTTCTATCAGAGTACGACAATGTTACAGAAGAAAATATCGAACAGATTTTGGAACAGGAAGTCGGAAAAGTATTTTGCAAAGTACTCGAAGACGCAGGTGTATATAAATGCACAGATGAAGGAATTAAAGCCTTTAAACGTTTCATTTCCACACTCTGATGGATATACCTCTGATAAACTTCTCCTTTGGCAATATATCCCCTTCGGAAAGGGAGTAAAAAAGAGGACCTTTCGTTCATTTTGAACGAAAGGTCCTCTTTTTCCATAGAGACTGTTATTTCACAGCCTCTTTTCATAACACGCCTTTCACTTATAAAAAACAAGACATTTTAATATTTCTGATATCGGGCTGATCCGAAAGCGATCATCATAACAAAAATCGGCTCAAGGAAAATCAGTCCGATCGTAAACCCAAGTCCTTTTCCGAAGCTTTTCGCCAGATTCACACAATAAAACACAGACAAAACGATCGTTACCAGTCCGCACAGACCTCCCAGAAATCCCGAAAACGACCAGAAATCTCCGCCTGAAATACTGGAAAATATACTTTCCAACACTGTAAATATGAAATAAATCCAAAACATATTCGGAGTCCACGCGATCTTATAAGCCGTATATGTATTATATACCGGAATTATAGACTTCCAACCGGCCTCTCCCGCTTTCATAAACATCAGCCAGTTTGCGAGAATCGTCAACGCAAACCAGATTAATGCCGCAGCGCCATAGACCACTCCTCCGATCGCGAGAAATAGCATAGAAAATATTGCCCAAGCCATATCGAAACCTCCTGTTTTCCTGTCCGGATCGCTTCCATGAGATACTTTCAGGAAGCGTTATCCATAAATTTATTCCCATTATACTTCTTTACAATCAAAACTACAAGAGAACATTTTTTCTATTTTAAAGCGCTTTACGAAAAATCTTTCAAGCCATCCAGTTTTTTTCTCACTTCTTCCATTTTTACAGAAAACTCTTCATAAAATCCGTTTTCATCATCAGCCCGATATGGCGCCTCAAAAAAGCTCCTCAGCACATATAGAGTCAATATATTTCTGTTTTTATCATCCAGCCCGAAGATCGCATTTTCACAATCTTTCAGAAATCCATGCCACTTCCATATATAGTCCTCATACGCTTTCAAGTTTGCAATTCCGAGCCATTTTTTTATTTTTTATCTTACCACGTTCCTTTCTCGCACATTCATGGATCTGGATAAAATATTTTATTCCGTTTTCTTCATAATATCTGCCAAGAGGAAACAGACGGCAGATACCCGGTCTATATGCATGTATGCTGCATCTGCCATACACATCTAAAAACGGACAGACATCTCCTTCCGGCGTCATCCGCACGTTCGGCAATATCATACCGTCTACAATCCCCAGCTCAATTTCCTGTTCCATCAAAGCCGTAAATTCTTTTCCGACCCCTTTTTTAAGCCGCCATATATCCATAGGATCTAATTTGATCGAGTCACCCATTCCTCTGCAGCATGCGGAACACCCCGCACAGTCATGACAATCCGCTTTTACCATATCTCCGGACGAATAGAGACGCCCGTCTGATATTTCATTCAAATCAATATTTCGTTTCATTACTTCTCATCCTCTGATAACTCTGTATTTCTATGCATCAAATCTTCCAGTGTGATACCATCAAAATAATCATTGATCATTTTGTGAAAATCAGTCCACATTCCAATTGTGTGACACTGATCTTTTCTTTCACAGACAGGTGCATTGCATTCCAGGCATGAGACCGGAGCAAGGTTTCCCTCCGTAAGACGAAGGATTTCTCCGACCTTATATTCTTTTGGTTCACGGCAGAGACGATACCCGCCGCCTTTTCCGTGAACGCCTTCTATTAATCCGTTTTTTGTCAGCACCGGCAAGATCCTTTCTAAATACTTCAAAGAAATACCTTGCCGGGCAGCCACGATTTTCATCGCGACATGCCCGGACTCTTTATTCTGTGCAAGATCGATCATCACTCTTAAAGCATATCTTCCTTTTGTGGAGATCAACATTCAGCACTTCTCCTTTCTCATGCTTTTTGAAAGTCAATCCGCGAACATCGGTGTCGACAAATAGCGATCCCCCGTATCAGGCAGAAGCACTACGATCGTCTTTCCTTCATTCTCGCTGCGTTTTGCAAGCTCTATTGCCGCCCAAACCGCTGCTCCGGATGAAATGCCGACAAGAATACCTTCTCTTTGTCCGATCATTTTTCCTGTGGCAAATGCATCTTCGTCCGAAACTGCGATAATCTCGTCATAAACATTTGTATTTAAAATTTCCGGAACAAATCCTGCCCCGATTCCCTGAATTTTATGCGCTCCCGGAATTCCTTCTGAAAGAACTGCCGACGACTTCGGCTCAACAGCCACGATCTCCACGTCTTTCTTTTTCGATTTCAGATATTCTCCGACTCCGGTCAGGGTACCTCCTGTTCCTACTCCCGCCACAAAGATATCGACCTTCGCATCTGTATCTTCGTAGATCTCCGGGCCCGTCGTGTCCCGATGAGCCTGTGGATTCGCCGGGTTTACAAACTGACCCGGGATAAAGCTGTTCGGAAGTTCTTTTGCCAATTCTTCCGCCTTCTCAATCGCACCTTTCATTCCTCTCGCTCCGTCACTTAACACGAGTTCCGCGCCATATGCTTTCATGATCTGCCTGCGTTCTACCGACATCGTTTCCGGCATCACTATAATAATGCGGTATCCTCTTGCCGCTGCAACAGCCGCAAGACCGATTCCTGTATTCCCGCTCGTCGGTTCGATAATAACAGAATCTTTCTTTAATTTTCCGCTTTTTTCAGCCTCATCTATCATCGCTTTCGCTACTCGATCCTTTACAGAGCCTGCCGGATTAAAATATTCCAATTTTGCCAGGATTTTTGCTTTCAGCCCATGTTCTTTTTCAATATGGGTCAGTTCCATAAGTGGTGTTTTTCCGATCAACTGATCGGCTGATGTATAAATCTTAGACATATTATTATCTCCTTTTTCATGTTTCAATTTTATTTTCTCACAGTTTTTCAACAGATGCAAATCCCTTTTCCAAATCTGCGATAATATCGTCGATATGTTCCGTTCCGATTGAAAGACGGATCGTATTCTGCCGGATTCCCTGCTCCTGCAGTTCCTGTGCGTTAAGCTGAGAATGGGTTGTTGTTGCCGGATGGATCACAAGACTTTTGACATCCGCAACATTTGCCAAAAGAGAAAATATTTCCAAATGATCGATAAACTCGTGCGTCTTCTTTTATTCCTCCCTTAATCTCAAATGTAAAAATAGAACCTCCGCCATTTTTGAAAAACTTCTTGTATAAATCATGATCCGGATGATCCGCCAGAAGCGGATGATTCACTTTTTCAACAAGGGGATGGTGATTCAAGTATTCGATCACTTTTTTCGTATTTTCGGCATGACGTTCCAAACGAAGGGAGAGCGTTTCTGTTCCCTGAAGCAAAAGAAATGCAGCAAAAGGAGAGATTGCCGCGCCCATATCACGCAGGATCACCGCCCGGATATATGTCACAAACGCCGCGCCCGGAGCCGCCTGCGAAAACACAACTCCATGATAGCTGTCATTTGGGTCTGTAATAGCCGGATACTTTCCCGAAGCTTTCCAGTCAAATCTTCCCGAATCAACGATAACGCCTCCAAGTGTTGTTCCGTGCCCGCCGATAAACTTTGTGGCAGAATGTACGACAATATCCGCTCCATGTTCGATCGGCCGAATCCAATACGGCGTTCCAAACGTATTATCCACCACAAGAGGGATCTGATATTTGTGAGCTAATTCTGCCAGTGCATCCATATCCGGAATATCACAGTTGGGATTGCCGAGCGTCTCGATATAGAGCGCTTTTGTCTGCTCTGTAATTGCACGTTCTACCGCTTCCAGATCATGGATATCTACAAAACTTGCCGTAATTCCGAGATTCGGCAACGTATGCGCCAGCAGATTATAACTTCCGCCATAAATTGTTTTCTGCGAAACGATGTGACCGCCGTTCTGCGCCAATGCCTGAAGCGTATATGTGATCGCTGCAGCTCCCGAAGCAACCGCCAGAGCCGCTGAACCGCCTTCCAGCGCCGCGATCCTTTTTTCAAATACCTCCTGCGTCGAGTTTGTCAGCCTGCCGTAAATATTTCCTTCTGCCTGAAGACCAAACCTTGCCGCGGCATCGGCACAGTCGTGAAAAACATATGATGTCGTTGCATAGATCGGAACTGCTCTCGCATCTGTCGCCGGGTCCGGACGTTCCTGTCCTGCATGTAACTGAATTGTGTCGAATTTATAATCTGCCATATCTTATCTTCCTTTCTGTTTTTTACCTACTAAAAAGGTTGGTATTAAGATATCACTTAACACCAACCTCGTCAAGAGTTTTTTCATTTTTTTCATTATAAGGAAAAATTATTTCCTTATTTCTCTGCTTCCAGCAAATATACGCATGCCCCATATGGCTCTAACGACAAATCTCTTTCAAACGTCTCCGCCGCGTTATAATTTGAAATCAAAAGTCTGCTTTTCTTAGCCTGCACCTTTTCTTCTATATGATAATTGATCGTCTTATCCGTAAAGTTTCCGACTACGAGAAGCGTCTCCTTTTCTCCCTTTCTAAGATATGCATATACGCTTTCATTTTCCTTATCCAAAAGCTCATATACCCCATCTGTAATAATCGGCATTTCATGGCGAAGCTGAATCAGTTTTTGATAATAGTAAAAAATCGAATCCTGATCTGCAAGACACTGTTCCACATTGATCTCCTTACAGTTTTTATTCACTCCGATCCACGGAGTTCCTTCTGTAAACCCGGCATTGACCGTATTATCCCACTGCATCGGAGTTCTCGCATTGTCCCTTGATTTCAAGCCGAGAAGTTCCAATGTATCTTTCTCGGAAAAACCTTTTCTTTCCGTAAAATCCCGAAAAATATCAAGCGCTTCCACATCTTTGTACTCATCTATAGACTCAAAATGAGCATTTGTCATCCCCAGTTCTTCTCCCTCATAAATATACGGAGTTCCCTGCATCATATGAAGGATCGTTCCCAGCATTTTCGCCGATTTAACACGATACGGTTCTGATTCATTTCCGAAACGAGATACCGCCCTTGCCTGATCATGGTTGCTCCAGTAAAGACTGTTCCAACCGTCACATTCATGCATTGTATCCTGCCATTTCGTCATCACTTCTTTTAAATCTGTCAATTTCACGCGGTTTTTAGCATATTTTCCATTTTCATCATAATCAAGATGCATATGATCAAAATGAAAGACCATATTCAGTTCATGCCGATCCGAAGCTGTATAAGGCGCCGCCTCGTCTGCACTTGTATGAGGAGCTTCTCCTACAGTCATAATATCGTATTTGCTCAACACTTCCCGATTCATTTCCTGTAGATATTCATGGACGCGCGGACCGCTTGCACAGCCTGCATAATAACTTCCGTATGCTTTGTTTTGAATCACCGGACCATCGGGATAAGCCGGATCTTTTGAAATCAAAGTGATTACATCCATCCGAAATCCGTCAATCCCTTTTTCCAGCCAAAAGCGAAGAATCTCCTGTACTTCTTTCCGGACTTTAGGGTTCTCCCAGTTTAGATCAGGCTGCTCTTTTGCAAACAGATGAAGATAATACTGCGCTGTCTCTTCTACATACTCCCATGCAGGTCCGCCAAAGCTTGATCCCCAGTTATTCGGGATCGTATCTTTCCATATGTAATAATCATGATATGGATTTTCTTTCCCTTTTTTTGCTTCTGTAAACCACGGATGTTTGTCCGATGTATGATTGACAACAAGATCCAAAATGATGCGGATTCCCTTTTCATGAGCCTCTTTTAGCAGCATGTCAAAATCTTCCATCGTCCCAAGCTGCGGCTCTATTTTTTTATAGTTCGATATATCATACCCATTATCAACTTGCGGTGATTCATAAATCGGATTCAGCCAGATCACATCTACTCCCAGCTTTTCAAGATACGACAGTTTTTCTCTGATTCCGTTCAAGTCCCCAAATCCATCACCGTCCGAATCATAGAAGCTTTTCGGATATATTTGATATACCACGCTTTTTTTCCACCATGCTGTCTGATTATTCATCTTCCTCATCCTCGTCATTTGAAACCTCATTTACGTATTTCAGTTCTTCTTTTGCCGTCTCAATTATTTCTTTCATTCTCTCTTCCGTAATATACTTCCCTTGCGGTTCCATAGCAATTTGAAATGCAAGAGGCAGATTCATACCGCTTACGATATGTGTATGCGGTCTCGTACGGTATTTAAAAAACTTTTGATTTACACTTCCGACCATTAAATCCGTCAATACAACAACTTCATCTTCCCCCTCGAATCCGTCCATCACTTCGTCAACCGCTTCTTCTACCGGACGATTGTCCACATAAGCTGACAATGCGATCGTTTCCTGTATCCCTCCGGAAATAAAATTCAATGTATCTTTCATCCCATCCGCCATCTTCTCATGAGATGCTATTATCAAAATTCGTTTCATATGATTCTCCTTCCTTTCCAGTCATCATACTTTTTATACAGTTAAAATCCCAAAAAACGCACATACAAGTGAAATTACAATAATAAGAAGGATCAATTTTGTAGCTGTCCATTTTTTATTCCCAAGTAATTTATATACAAGGAGAGTCAACAGGACCGGAAGAAGAGACGGCATGATCTTGTCCAAAATATCCGTCTGTAAGTTCAATGCCACTTCGCCTACTTTAAAATTCAAAGCTGTCGTTATTTTTACAGAAGTAGCAATCAGCGCTCCGACTACGCTTAAGCCCATGATAGATGCCGCCTCTGTAAATACTGTCAGACGTTTTCCTAAATTTGTGATCAACTTTGTTCCTGACGTATATCCGATCTGGAACATCTTTGATTTTACAAACCAAAATGCGATATTGCACAAAAGCCAAATAATCGCGCCAAGAGGATTCCCCTGCTGTGCCATATATCCTGATATCGATCCGATGATCGTCGGCCACAACACCCATACAAGAGTATCGCCCACTCCTGCAAACGGTCCCATCAAACTCGTTTTCAAAGATTGAACCGTATCTTTTGCCGCAATTCCATCTTTTTCTTCCACCGCAAGCGTTGCCCCGAGAATCATACTGGACATAACTGTCGTAGAGTTGAAGTAATTAAAATGATTATTTAATGCCATTTTATATTCGTCGTCTTTTTTATAAATCTTTCTAAGCACAGGCGCCATTGCCCACGCGATTGCCGGACCCATCTGTGATTCATAATTAAAAATATTGCATGCCATAAAGTTATATCTTGCAGCTGTTTTTCTCAGATCACGCTTTGTCACCTGATAACGTTCTTCTGTCTGTACATCCGTTCCCTGACTCATTTCTTTGTTCATTTCATTACTCATCAAAATCATCTCCCATCTCATCGGCATGTTCTGCTGCTGCCATCGTCACTGCATCCGCTTTATTAATCTCTGTTGTAAAATACCAAAATGCTGCCGCAAATCCTATAATCGCAATTCCAAGAACCGGTACTCCCAAATATGCGGACAGAACAAATCCGACCAAAATAAACGGAAGGAATTTCTTAACCGGCATATATCTCATCAACATTCCGATACCGACTACAGGAAGCATACCTGCCGCAATCGAAAGACCGTTTGTCACCCACTCCGGAATAACTTCCAAGATCAGTTCCACGACATTAGCTCCGAAGCATACTACGATCACTGTCGGGATTATTGTCTGCAAAGAACAAAGAATCGGTCCAATCCACGCTTCCATGTTCATTGTTTTCCATTTTCCTTCATTATTATCTGTCTGCATCTTATGAGCGACAAAGTTTAAAATAATTCTTACAACTACTTCCAACTGGATTGCCAGAAGCCCTACCGGAAGTCCGACTGCAATCGCTGCATCGACTCCTGTTCCGGTTCTCACGGCAATAAACGTTCCTATAATCGTCGCCAAACCATAATTCGGAGCAGATGCTCCTCCCAAAGCTGCAACGCCAAGCGACATCAACTGGAATGTTCCTCCGATCATAAGACCTGTATTCATATCGCCCATGATCAAACCTGATATCATTCCTACAATTACCGAAAACCATGACAAAACAACCGGTCCGTTCTGGTCAACCGTCATATATCCTGCCAAAATCACGATCAAAATATTTTGTATTACTTCCATATCTTTCACCTCAATCTCTCTTTAACAATCCGATTCCGAAAAATCTCATCACATTAAACATATCTCTTTTATCCGAATCTCTTGTTTCTTAATATGCCTCTTCTGCATCTGTCGGAACATATTGAATCACAACCGGTATTCCTTTTCCCTTGATCGTTTCAAGATCCTCTTTTTCTTTTTCATTTAATGCAATAAATTTAGAAATAGGAGTTCTTCCGTCTTCATTAAACATAATCCCAAGATCAACTTTCGGTATCTCTACGCCGCCTTCAATCAGACGGATTAAAGTTTCCGGTTCTTTTACAAGGACAAAAACTCTTTGACCGTCATATTTCCCTGCTTTAAAATTAGCAATCGCCGTCTCTGCCGAAATCACCGATACTCCCGTTCCTGCCGGCTTCGCCATTCTCATACTCGCTTTTACCTCTTCATTGCTGCAAAGAATGTCGTCTACAACCATAAATCTCTTCACCTGAAGCGCCGGCGCCCATTGATTTACGATAATCCCATGAATCAAACGCTGATCAATTCTTGCTAATACTACCATTTTTATTCCTCCTCTTTTTTAATCATTTTTAGTTTCTTTATTTGTGTTTTTCGTTTACAAATACGTCTCTGTTTTTCGTTTGGTATCGTTACCAATTTTTTTGTTTTTAAAAACCGGTTCTATTTTCATACCGGTTTCTGTCCGATTTATGCCGACTGTCTGACTATCAGCTTCAAATCCAACTCTTTTCTTCTTATTCCTTCTGATTCGCCTTTTAATTGACGAACCATTTCTTTTGCCGCACATCGGCCTTCATCCTGTACAGGCTGCCATATCGTTGTTAACGGAATCTGGAGATAGGATGCCAATGGCTGATCATCTACTCCCATAATCGCAATATCCTGTGGTATTTTTACACCATTCTTCAGCGCTTCCATCACCATGCCTGCCGCAACCTCATCACTTCCGGCAATTACCGCATCCGGTTTTTCGGAAAGTTCCAAAATCTTCCGCATAATCTTTCGCCCGTCTTCCATTTCCCTCACTCCCGAAAACAGCCATGCCGTATTTGCCGCAATTCCGCTTTGAGCAAGCGCGTCCATATATCCTCTATAGCGATCGCTGTCGATATTAATTCCTTTATCCTGAAGGGTCACTGCTCTTGTTCCTGTACAATATGCAATCTTTCGATATCCTTTTTCCAAAAGATATTTCGAAGCTTTATAAAACCCTTCATACTGTCTGCCGCATACCATCGAAATTTCCTTGTCCTGATTATATTCATTGCAGACGACAAGTTTTCCATATTCGCCATATGATTTCAACTTATCCCAGTCATTCTCTATCGCACATAAAATCACTCCGTCAGCATGCTGCATCTTCAGAAGATTCATTGCGCTTTCTTCACTTTCTTTTTCTCCGTAAGTCTGCACGATCAATGTTCGGTAATGATACTGTCTGCAAGTTTTCTCAATTGAATCGACCAGTTGTGCGAAAAAGTTATTTGTGATAGTAGGAACAACTACCGCTATATTCCCGGAGCCCGAACCTCTTAACTGTCTTGCCGCCTGAAGCGGACTATACCCAAGAGCGTCCATAGCCTCCAGTATCTTCTGTCTCTTTTCCTCCGAAACATGAGGTTTGTTATTGATAACTCTTGAGACAGTTGAAACTGACATTCCTGACAGCCGAGCAACATCTGATATCGTTGCCAAAACTTTTTCCACCTCACTTTTCTCTTTGTTTTCTTGTTTATGTCTTTACAATATACTCACTTTCGTCATTTGTCAATCGCATTTTTGGTATCGTTTTCATATTTGTCAAAACATCCAAAATCCACAAATGAAATTTGGTAGTTTTAACGAATAGGTTTTTGATTTTTTATCTTTCATAAAACTTATCTTTTATTCTTTCGTATCTTTTGAAGGACCAGACCGATCATCAATCCAACCAAAGCCGGACACACCCATCCAAAACCATACTTCGACATCGGAAGCATCTTTGATACCGCACCGAGCATCTCCTGAAGTTTCACGATTACATCCGAATTTTTTGGCAAAGCTTTCACAAAATCTAAAATCGCCGCTGCAGCCGTAAACGCTGTCACCCAACTGTATATTCTTCTGTCATTCCCAAACAGCTTTCCGCATAAAGTAAGCAAAATAAGTGTCACTGCCAGCGGATACAAGAACATCAAAACAGGAAGAGAATATGCAATGATCGCATCAAGTCCTACATTTGCGATCAAGAAAGAAAGAAGAGAAAAAATCACTGCCCACACACGATAAGAAGGTCCGTTCGGAAATATCTTTTCAAACGTCTCCCCACAGCTTGTAACAAGGCCGATCGCTGTTTTCAAACATGCCACCGCAAAAATCAGCGCTAATATAATCTGACCCGGCTTTCCGAAATAGTATTCGGAAACGATCGCAAATGTCTCTCCTCCATTTGCCGCCACAGGAAACACCCCGCGGCTCTGCGCACCGACAACCGCAACCAAAACATAGATAAGCGCCATTAATAATGAGCTGAAAACGCCTGCTTTTATCGTATTTTTTGCCACTGCTCCCGACTCCTTTATATCAAGGCTTCTGATTACATTAACAACAATAATTCCGAAAGCAAGCCCGGCCAGAGCATCCATCGTATTATACCCTTCCAGCAGACCGGTTGAAAAGGCGCCGGACACATATGCGCCGGATGCCTCGATCTTACTCATATTTCCGGCCGGTGAAAAAAGCGCCCGAATAACAAAAATACTCAACAAAATTAAAAACAGAGGATTCAGTATTTTCCCGATCCACGTTAAGATCTGTCCCGGCTTCAATGAAAAAAACAATACAACGGCAAAAAATACAAAAGAGAATATTCCCAATCCTGCCATCTTCCCGCCGTCTGAAATAAACGGCTCTATTCCAACTGTAAACGAAACCGTAGCGCATCTTGGGATTGCAAAAAAAGGCCCGATCGTCAAATACAAAAGACACGTAAAGAAAACTCCGTATTTTCTGCCGATCTGACTGCTTAATTCCAAAAGTCCGTCTTTCTGGCTGACGCCAAGCGCCGCCACACCAAGAAGCGGAAGCCCGACACCTGTGATCAGAAAACCTGCCGATGCCGCCCACACATGATGGCCTGCAAGCTGTCCCATAAATATCGGAAAGATCAAATTTCCCGCGCCAAAAACATCCCAAACAACATACTTGCAACAAATATCAACTCTTTAAATGTAAGATTCTTTTTCATGTTCCACCTGCCTTATACGTCTGAATACTATAAATATTTCTCCCATTACATCTATTTCGTTCCGATGCGGCAAACGCCTTTACTGTACATTTTTTATCAAGAATACATCCAGTGTATCATATACACTTCCGATTCGCCAGTTTTATTTAAGCTTTCCTTAATATTCCTTAATATTCCCGCAATTCCCACAATCTTCTTATTTTCGATGATATACTTATTTTATACTTTTAACGAAACACAAACACTTAGGCGAACTTGCTTTTTCACAACTCCCAACAGCCTTTTAAAACATATATAAAGGAGAAACTCTATGGAAACTTTAATTTTTTATACCTATGAATTTGCGGCTTCGATCCTTCCTTTTTCGGCTGCCTTTATTTTTCTTTCGCACAAACAGAAAAAGGGCGGAGAAAAAACACATCTTCTGCCCGGCCTGCTTTTATTTCTTTTTGCCGTCTACATCGTATGTGTATATCACGTCACAGGAACCGGCACTTTATGGGATGCATTTTTGTATCGCTTCCAAACAGAAATTCCCACATTAATCCTATCCCCTTTTCTGCGGGAATCGATATGGTCGGATATATTTTGAATATCATCCTGTTCATTCCGTTTGGGTTTTTGATCCCTTTAATCTGGAAAAAAATGAGATCGCTGCACCTAACCGCCCTTGCAGGATTTTCTTTTTCCATACTGATCGAAATAAGCCAGTTATTAAATAACCGACGAACCGATATCGACGACCTTATTATGAATACTTTAGGAGCGATTATCGGATTCTTAATATATAAATCATTCAAGAAACTGATGCCAACCAGACTTCATAATAAGTTAAATGATTTTTCTTATCCTGTCTTGGAACTTCCGCTCTACATTTTCATCCTCTTTGCCGGACGTTTCTTTTTCTTCCATGAAATGGGATTTGCAAAATTGTTGTACGGATTTTAAATGCATTTTATCAGATCAGAAGAAAACGTATTTTTAATGCTTTTCTTTGCCTACATGCAAGTATGTCCGCAGAAAAGAAAAATTTCCCGCGGACATACTTGTTATTTCTAACTTGTTATTTCTATTTTCTGTTGATTATCATGCTTATTTTCACTCTGCATATCCATTCGGATTCTGGCTCTGCCATCTCCACGAATCTTCACACATTTCTTCTAATCCACGCTCTGCTTCCCAGTGAAGTTCCTTTTTTGCTTTGGACGCATCGCAGTAGCATGTTGCAATATCGCCTGCACGGCGCGGTTTAATTACATATGGAATCTCTTTTCCGCACGCTTTTCCGAATGCTTTTACCATATCTAATACGGATTGTCCGTTTCCTGTACCGAGATTATATACCGAAACACCGTCTTTTTCCTTCAGCTTCTCTACTGCGCGCACATGACCTATCGCAAGATCGACTACATGGATATAATCGCGCACCCCTGTTCCGTCATGTGTGTCATAATCGTCTCCAAATACGCTAAGACACTCCAGTTTTCCGATCGCCACCTGTGTAATATATGGCATCAGGTTATTCGGAATTCCTTTCGGATCTTCTCCGATCATACCGCTTTTATGCGCTCCGATCGGATTGAAATAGCGAAGAAGCACTACGTTCCACTCCGGATCTGCCGTATGAAGATCTGTCAAAATCTGCTCTAACATCCATTTTGTCCATCCATATGGATTTGTACACACACCCTTTGGACACTCTTCCGTGATCGGAATAAATGCCGGATCCCCGTATACTGTTGCCGAAGAACTGAAAATAATGTTTTTTACTCCATGACTTCTCATCACATCACAAAGAGTGATCGTTCCTCCGATATTGTTTTCATAATATTCGAGAGGCTTCTGCACAGACTCCCCTACCGCTTTAAGTCCGGCAAAATGAATTACCGACTCTACATCTTCTTTGTCGAACACTTCATTAAGCCCTTCTCTGTCGCGGATATCTACTTGATAAAATTTCAGATCTTTTCCTGTGATCTCTTTCACGCGATCTACCGCTTTTTCCGATGCGTTATATAAATTATCTACGATGACCACATCATACCCTGCATTTAACAATTCCACACATGTATGGCTGCCGATAAATCCGGCGCCGCCTGTTACTAAGATTGACATATCTGTTTCCTCCTCGTAAATATTTCAGATACCGTTCAAGGTTCTGTCTATTGCAGTTTTCCTTTTTACTGCCGTTTTATTTTACATGCACATCTTACCACTCATCCTACAAAATAGCTTTATATTTTTATATCATCTTATAGTAAAAATGTTGCATTAAGACTAATCCCACAAATGCTGCGGATATAAGCCCGAATCTTTCAGAGACTGTATCGCTTCTACGACGACCGGCTTATCTTCTTTATAAGTAACTCCGTGCCACTTATCTTCGGACTCAAGTACTTTCACTGCAGCGCGGTCTTCTGCTAAAAGATCACTTACAACCGCCGGGAGAAAATATTCACATTTTAAAGGATTTTCTTTCAATCCTTTCTCTAAAAATGCCGGAAATCCCGTTTTGATCTCTTCTAGAATACTTCTCGTAAATCCCCACATATTCATTGATACAAGTGTATCCGGATCGATTTCGTTCCATGTCTGTCCGTCATCTTCCGAATATTCAATGCCGTTATTTCTCTTTTCAATACGGGTTCTTTCCGTAACGCTTACAAGTTCATTCGATGCGTTTAACCCGCAGATACCTCTTGCCACATGTCCGTTATCTGTCACAGTATTTTTCAAACGGTATGCAACCATCGTATACCGATACTTGTCGTCGTCTTCATGGGTCGTCAAATAATCGTAAATTGTCTGAAACGCATGCCGTCCGTAATAATCATCTGCATTGATCACAGCAAACGGTCCGTCGATCTCATCGATCGCACTTAACACCGCATGAGCTGTTCCCCACGGTTTTACACGGTCTTTCGGAATCTCAAATCCGTCCGGAATGTTTGTCAGTTCCTGGTACACATAAGCTACATCCATTACTTTCTCAATCCGTTTTCCGACTGCTTCTTTAAAGTCCGTCTCGTTTTCCTTTTTAATAATAAAAACGACTTTCTCGAATCCGGCGCGCTTTGCATCATAAATAGAAAAATCCATAATAATATGACCTTCTTTATCGATCGGATCGATCTGTTTCAATCCGCCGTATCTGCTTCCCATTCCCGCTGCCATAATCACCAATACCGGTTTCTTCATCTTAAATCACCTCATACTTAAATCTTAATCTTATCATTTTCTGTCATCTGAAATAAGGATACCACATTCATCAAAGAACGTCCACCTGACGTTATTTCATTCCGGATTTTTTCTTTGTCTGCTTTTTCTTTTTTCTCACACTATATCCGAATTGACCAAGCTTCTCTCCCAGAGATAAATATTCCCCGTGAGAATAGGCAATCAATCCCGTATTATTCAGCATAAATTTTCCGTTATCATCCATATATGAATCATCCACCTGAACTGCAGTCACTTCTGCAAGGAACATATGATGACTTCCAAGCTCCTCCATTTTTTTTACTTTACATTCAATATTTACCGGGCTTTCTTCTATAATAGGAGCAAATTCAAGAGATGATGCTTTTCCTTGCGTAAGACGACATTCTTTCCACTTATCTACATTCTCTCCCGAACGAACTCCACAGTAATCTGTCGCTTTTGTCAATTTTTCTGTCGTCAGATTGATCACAAACTCCCCGCTTTCTTTTATCATATGATAAGAATAGCGCTCCGGACGAACAGAAATATATACCATCGCCGGATTCGTACATACGGTTCCCGTCCATGCAATCGTAATTATGTTACTGTTTCCTTCTTTATCTGCGGTACTGACCATCACCGCCGGAAGCGGATAAAGCATGTTTCCCGGTTTCCATATTTGTCTGGACATTTTATCCTTCCTCTCTTTTTCCGTTTTATTATTGCTGCAGGACGCTGACAAGCGTCGGAACAAGCTGCTTTTTCCTTGATACTACTCCTTTTAGCATGATCGTATCCGTGTCTTCCGGCAAATCATATGCATTTAATATTTTTTCCTTTGCCTCCGGACCGCCGCAAAGAAGTTCCGATGATTCTGTCAAAATATTTGTCAACATAAAAAAGATCATATTTACCCCGCTGTCTGCGCACGCTTTCTCCAAATACGGCTTTACTTTCTTTTTGATTCCTTCCAGTTCGTCGGAACTCATTGAATTCACCTGTCCTACTCCGAACACAGTCTCGTTGACCGTAAATTTTTTAAAATCAAGAAAGCATATATCCTGAGCGCTTTTCCCTTTCAAATTACTTCCTGCACGAAACATTTCCTGCGCCAGAATTTCAATCTCGACGCCCGCAGTCTGAGCCAGTTTCCTCGCTGTGTTTTCATCCAAAGGCGTACAGGTCGGAGAGCGGAACATCAACGTATCGGAAATAATAGCGGAACAAAGGAGCGCGGCGTTTGTCGGATCTATTTCAACTCCGTTTTCTTCATACATCTGACTGACGATCGTCGCAGTGCATCCCACCGGCTGATTACGGAAAAATACAGGTCCCATTGTCTGAATACTGCCCAGTCTGTGGTGATCGATGATCTCCATTACTTCTGCCTCTTCCACTCCGTCCACAGCCTGGCTTTTCTCATTATGATCGACAAGAATCACTTGTTTTTTTCTTACGTTCAATAACCGTCGTCTTGAGATCAGTCCTAATAATTTCCCGTTTCCGTCAACAATCGGGAAATCTCTGAACCGTTTTCGCGCCATCACTTCTTTTACGTCATCAACATAATCCTTCATTTTGAATGTAACCAGATTCGTTTTTGTCATAAAATATTTGACCGGAATGCTCTGATTGATATGCTGCGCCGCAGTAAAAGTATCATGAGGCGTCCTTATGATCACAATCTGCTTTTTTTCCGCCTGTTTAATAATCTCTTCTGAAATCGAAGCGTTTTGACAGACGACCATACAGCTTGCTTCCATATCTACCGCACACTGCTGTGCATCCTTTCTGTCTCCCATGATCACAAGGTCATCTCTGCTTATAAAATCCGACATGAGAATCCTGCTTGAAGCTGCGATCACTACTTTTCCGTTTAACAGATAGCTATGCTCATTTCCGGTGATCACTTCCCCATCTACTGCACGGGCAATATTTCTATACTGAGTCCTTGCCTTTGATAAAATCATACTATCATAAACATCCATATATGTCTTGGCAATATCACCGATCGTAATAACCCCTTCCAAACTGCCGTCTCTTACAACCGGAAGTGTATGAATGTTCAGCTCCCGCATCGTTTCCCACGCTGTGCGGATTGAAGAGTTACTTGTCAATCCTTCTACTTCTTTCAACTCAACATCTTTGATCTGTTCTCTTAAATCAGACAAAAGCTTCGGAGGTTTCACTGCGAATTTTTCAAGAACATACTGTGTTTCTTCATTTAATTGTCCGGCTCTGCGCGGCTCATAAGCGTGACCTGTCAATTTTGTTTTTAATGCGGCGTATGCAATCGCGGAACATATGGAATCTGTATCCGGATTTTTATGGCCGACAACATATATTTTATCTTTCTGTCTACTCATATATTTTTACTCTCGCTTTCTTCATCCAACATCAATAATCTGAAAAGATTCTATGCTTATCGATAAAAACATTTTTCATCCATAACTGCATTATTATATACATAAATCTCATTCTTCTGCAAGAGCACAATAAACAATATAGTCAAGAAAAATTAAGAATAAAAATACCATTCTTCTCTACTTTCAAAATATTGTTTTTTCTCCTCCATCTGTGGTATACTCTTTCTATATAAAAAAGAAACAGAGGTGCTGCACAATGAGCGAAGAAATGAAAGAACCAATGCAGACAGATAATGACTGCAAAACAGAGGAAGCTGCTGCTTCCACAACAGAAACGATGGCTGACTACGAAGATCATTTCGACGATGCCAATCCGTGGAATCTCGTCACAAAATATATGGAAGAAAAAACAGTTCTTCCTGTAAAAGTAGAAGGCGTTGTAAATGGCGGAGTAATCGTGATGATCGAAGGACTGCGTGGATTTGTTCCTGCTTCTAAACTTTCCCTTTCCTATATCGAAGATCTGGAAACTTATCTTCTGAAAGAAATAGAAGTACAGGTAATTGACGCTGACCAGGCAAATAACCGTCTCGTCCTTTCCGCAAGAGAACTTTTAAAAGAAAAAGAAAAGAAAGCGCGGGAAGATCAGATTGCCAACCTGAAAATCGGAGAAGTTTTAGAAGGAACAGTCGAGACTTTACAAAATTACGGCGCGTTCATCAAACTTGACAACGGTCTGTCCGGTCTTGTACACGTTTCACAGATTTCACAAAAGCGTGTAAAATTGCCTTCCGATGTTTTAAATGCCGGAGACAAAGTCACTGTAAAAGTAATCGGAATCAAAGACGGAAAAATAAGCCTTAGTATGAAAGCGCTTGAAGAAGTAAAAGAAGAACCGACAGAAAAAGTTGTTATCCCGAAAAGTGAAAATATCGGAACAAATCTCGGTGATCTTTTCAAAAATATTCAATTATAAATCATATCTCTTATTTACAACGGTACAGGCGGCAAAGAATTTGTTTGAAAAATTCTTTGCCGCCTGTACCGTTGTATTGCCATAACCTTGTTTTCTTTACAGCTTCCGCCTTTCTTTCTGAAATATCTCCACGGACATCTAAAAAGCTCACCCCTGCACACATATATTCCCCAGTATCTCTTCCAATGCGTTTTTACTGCTTGTATGGCATCTGACAACCTCCGCATTGCATCGTCCGGCTTCTTCTACCGCACAGCGTACCATTTTGTGTGATACCGTGTTCGTAAAAAGAACGATCAGATCCGGGCTTCCTATCTGCTTACTCATCGCCGCCGACATCTGAGTAAACACTTTCGCCTTACACTTAAACTGTTTACATATCTGTTTGTACTGACATACCATTCGGTCATGTCCGCCTATGATCACAACACTCATCGCCAACCTCCTGAAATATTTTTCTGAATCCTTCACGTATGATCTCCATTCACAGAAAATACTATGACACAACATTGCTTCTGTTTTTTGGTTAGTTGCGGCTAACTACTTTCATATATCATACATGATTTTTCTCTGTATTTCAAGTGTTTTTGATAATATTTCTCATTTTTCTTTTATCAATTTCAAAATCCTACTTTATATCTGCTTTTGTATTTTTGTCTCTGTAGTCTTCCATTTCCGCATCGTATAAAAATAATATGGCACAAGTGGAATCAGCGCAGCGATCCATGCCGCCGGATCGGCGAGACACACTCCCTGAAAAGTTGTCCTTCCGGCAGCCGCCATAACAATCGCACTTCTTGCTGCAAGTTCAAAAACACCTCCCAGCATGGGAACAAGTCCATATCCCATTCCCTGAAGCGTATTCCGGTATAAAAAATACTTCCCAAAAACGGATAACACCAAAACACCGTACGAAAATATAATACAGACACATTGACAACTTCTGTCTCAGACGGATCGATAAACAGCCATGTCATATATTTTCCGCCAAAACAAACGGCTGCCATTGCGATCACACTCCAGACTAATATCATGACCTGTGTGCATCTCACCCCCGACTTTACCCGGTCCATTCTCCCTGCTCCGCGGTTCTGTCCTACATAAGTAGCGACTGTAGCTCCAAATGCAACGAACACCGTCATAATCATATTTTGCAGTTTCCCTGCAGCCGAAAAACCTGCCATGTACGTTTCACCATATACATTAACCGCTCCCTGAACGATAATCGTTCCGATCGCCGTAATTGAAAACTGAAGCCCCATCGGAATGCCAAGTGAAAGAAGACGCCCGAAACTTTGAAAAGAAATCTTTCGATCTGATTTTGTCAAATGCAAAATAGGAAACTTTTTCACAATATAAATAAAACATAACAACGCAGAAATTGCCTGTGCAATGACCGTCGCATAGGCACATCCTTCCACACCCATTCCGAATACGACGATAAACACTACATCAAGAGCTACATTAATTACCGCAGATATAATAAGAAAATACAGCGGAGATTTTGAATCGCCTATCGCACGCAAAAAAGCCGCCAGTGAATTATATGCGGCAGTCACGATCAAACCTGCATAAATAATCCCCATATACTGCTTTACTTCAGGCATGATTTCCGCAGAATAATTCATCATCCGTAAAATAGGCTCATTCGCGATCAAAAGTCCCGCCGTCATAAGAACGGCACATCCGCCTGCCAGATAAACCGACATCGCCACGTAATGCCGCATTTTATCATATTGTTTTGCACCGAACCACTGTGAAACAAGAATTGCAAATCCGCTGCTTAGTCCGTTAAGCCAGCCCGTCACAAAAAACATCAGCGATCCGGTACTTCCGATAGCCGCCAGAGCTTTCACTCCGATAAATTGTCCTGCTACAATCGAATCTGCAATATTGTAAAACTGTTGAAATATATTCCCCAGAAAAACAGGAATCATAAACTGGATAATCAATTTTGCCGGGGTTCCCACTGTCATATCATTGACTGCATCTTTTGTTTTCACCATTTTTCTTTTCCCCCTTCTCTCTTCTGTTTGCATGTACTTATCAAACGATCGCGCCTGATATTGCATAAAATGCATCCCTAATTCATTCTGCCGATAAAATTTATCCGACCTTTTATTATACACTTAATTTTGTCATTGTAAAGCATTAACTTGATAATATTCATGTACAAAATACATCTTAAAAATTGGTACATATGCCGGATATCTTCTTATGTCTCCATATGATATAATACGCTCATGGTAATTTTACCGAATACACCTTAGGAGGGAAAAACTATGAAAAATTTAATCCGTAAGATCTCGCTTATTATGTGCGTGATCATGCTCACATTTGCAGTAAGTGCATGTGGCAAATCTGACAATGATTCAAAAAAGAATGAGCCGAAAACTGAGGACACAGCAAAAGATGATGCAAAAGACGACGCAAAAGACGATGCAGAAGATAATGACGATGCTGCTGTTACAGGAAAGTTTAAAACACTGGAAGATTTCGTAAATTCCGACATTATGCAGCAGCAGCTCGAAACACAGCTTGCATCTCTTGAAGGAAGCGGAATCGCACTTAACCTTACAGCAGAAGATAACAAACTGATCTACAACTTCACGATTGAAGACGCTGATCTTTCAGCGGCTCTCGCAGCGGATCCGTCCACTTTGGAGTCCTCTCTTCAATCTCAGGCTTCTACATTTGAATCAGTTGCTTCTTCTCTGAAAGCCGCAGTAGAAGTAGAAAATCCGGTTGTTGTTGTTCGTTACCTTGACAATACGGGAGCTGAGATCGTAGCTCAGGAATTTGCCGGTTAATCTTTAACCAAAAACCAACATTATATACTAATTAAATACAAAAGCTGCAGAACGACAGCCTGATAAAGAACCTTTGAAACATCATTTTTCAAAGGTTCTTTTTTCGTGCCGGCATGTTCCGCTCTGAAAACAATTCTTTTGTCTAAAACGCTATTTTAAAAATCTGTATATATCAGATATTGACAGAAAGCACATTTATATGTATACTGTACCTGTCAGATAAGTACAGTATATGCAAAGGAGTGAATTAATTGAAACAACAATATATCTCGATCCGACATCTTTCAAAAAAATTCAATAAAGACTTCGTCTTAAAAGACATAAACGCTGTTTTAAACAGCAACGAAATCCTCGGTTTTCTCGGACCTAGCGGCGCCGGAAAGACAACAACGATCAAAATCCTCACCGGACAGCTTAAACCTACATCCGGAAACGCAGAGATCCTCGGCATTGAATGCGATAAAATCAACGAACGGATTTATGAGCAGATTGGTATTGTCACCGATTCCAGCGGCGTTTACGAGCGAATGAACCTTTATGACAATCTAAAATATTTTGCACGAATTTTAAATGTTCCTTCCGAAAATATCGATCTCTTATTAAAACGGATCGGATTGTACGAACACCGAAAAAAAATGGCGGGAAAACTTTCCAAAGGACAAAGACAGCGTCTCATTTTGGCAAGAGCGATCCTTCACCGTCCGAAAGTACTCTTTCTGGATGAACCTACAAACGGACTTGATCCATCTGCCTCTAATGAAATACATAAACTTCTGATGGAATTAAAAAATGAGGGAATGGCTATTTTTCTCACAACCCACAATATGGAAGAAGCGGCGAAACTTTGTGACAATGTTGCTCTTTTAAATGACGGCGTTATTGTCGAATATGGCTCACCGCAGGCAATCTGCTTAAAACATAATCAGATCAAAAAATACCGCGTCCGCCTTACTGACGGCACAACTCACCTTCTCTTACAAAACGAGAAAACAACCGGGCAAATCGCACAATGGATGAACAGCGGACAGCTTGAAACGATCCATTCATGTGAACCTACTCTTGAAACTGTATTTTTAGACACAACAGGGAGGAATCTTCAATGAAAATAACAGCAATCCATTTCAGAAAACTATCTGCCGTCACAGAAATGAAAATGAGAACTCTCATGAGCAAAAACTTTATCATCATGCCGATCTTTTCCCTCGGATTTACTTTTCTTATGAAAATACTGTACCGATCCATCGCTGACGGAAAGATCAACATGGACGGCTACGCGCTTTCGCTCGGCGTTCTGATGAATATTTCCATGAGCGTATACTGTACTGCAGCCGCTCTTGCGGAAGAAAAAGAAAAAAATACGCTTCGGACACTGATGACTTCTTCAGTAAACGGACTTGAATTTTTTCTCGGAAGCATTATACCGGTTATAATTTTATCCACAGCCGTAAATGTTTTATGTGTTTTCATCGTACAGCTTACACTTTCCGGATCCCAATGGGGCGCATATCTTATCATTACGACAGTCTGCACTTTCATTGCATCTGTCGTCGGCATGATCTTCGGTATTTATGCCAAAACCCAAGTATCCGCAAGTACGATCACTACGCCTGCGCTCATTATATTTATGATGGTTCCGATGTTGTCCGGATTCAGCAGCATTTTAGAAAAGATCTCAAATCTTCTCTTCACCGGAATTGCCCTTAATGCTATATCTGCAATCAGCGCCGGGAAAGCTCCGATCCATTTGTCCGGCATCATCGTCCTGTCTGTCGAAGCCTTTTTGTCAGCAGCGCTTTTTCTGATCTTATATCGAAAAAACGGATTTGAAAAGTAGATGCAAAATACAGAGCATAGAAATTCAAGTGCAAAACCAAAATTAAAACAGCAAAAAAGCCGAATACGACAGGGAGATCAACAGATATGGAAATTATTTTAAGCAGCACAAGCGGACGTCCTATCTACGAGCAGATTACGCTGCAGATCAAAGAAATGATCATGAAAGGGGATCTTGCCCCCGGGCAGGCTCTTCCTTCTATGCGGAAACTTGCAAAAGATCTGCATGTCAGCGTTATCACAACGCAGCGTGCATATGACGATCTGCAAAAAGAAGGATTTATCGTTACTGTTCCTGCAAAAGGAACTTTTGTTTCAACTGAGAATCAGGATTTTATCAGAGAGGAAAACCTAAGGCGTATTGAACAATTACTGACTGACGCAGCTTTTCTTGCAAAAGAAAACGGGCTTTCAATAAACGAAATAAAACAAACTTTAGAAATCGTTTATACGGAGGTATAGCAAGCATGAAACAGGCATTACACATAAAAAATCTCACAAAAAAATATAAAGATTTCACTTTAGATCATATTTCTCTTGATCTTCCTTACGGTATGATACTCGGATTGATCGGAGAAAACGGATCCGGGAAATCAACTTTGATCAATTCTATCCTAAACATTGTAAAAGCTGACTATGACGAGGTCCATATTCTCGGTCAGGATTTAAAATCACAGGAGAAAGAAATCAAAAAAGAGATTGCCGTCATCTTTAACGACTCTCATTACGGTGAGAATTTAACTCCTCTTTTTATAGGAAAAATGCTTTCCGGCATCTATACTGACTGGGATCAGAAAAAATTTACCGATTACCTGAAACAATTTCATCTTCCTGAAAAGAAGCGGTTGAAAACATTTTCCACGGGGATGAAAGTGAAACTGGAATTTGCCGCGGCGTTGAGCCATAACCCGAAACTTTTGATCCTTGATGAAGCTACAAACGGACTCGATCCGGTTTTCAGGGAGGAAATCCTCGAAATATTACGAGAATTTACAGAGCAGGAAGACCATTCCGTCCTTATTTCTTCCCATATCACAAGCGATCTGGATAAAATTGCCGACTATATCGCATACATACATGAAGGAAGACTGCTCTTCCTTAAATCTATTGACGAACTGAATAATGACTGTGGAATCATCCGCTGCGGACGAGAGTTTTTCGACGCCCTTTCTCCGGAGGACATTATCGCATACAGAGAAGAGCCTTACAGTTATTGTGTATTCATAAAAAACAGACAGTCGCTGCGAAAAGCATTCTGCGACATTTCTATCGAGAATGCTTCCATTGAAGATATGATGTTATTTTACAGCAAAGGAGAAAAAATCATATGAAAGGAATTATATTAAAAGATCTTTATGAAAATTTCCGCATTTTTAAAAACGGGGTTTCTTACCTCGCAGCAGTTCTTTTCCTCTTCCTGCTTATCGAGGCTATGCAAACGGGAGACTTATTTTCCTTAAAATATTTCTTTATGCTGATTACTGCTTTTGTGTTTCCGCTTTTAGGCTGCTCCTCTATTGAATCCTCTCTTGAGCAAGATGAAAAAGTGAATTTTGACAAAATCCAGCTTACGTTCCCCATTACAAAAACGGAGATCGTACTGTCAAAATATATACTTGGAATCTGCTTTCTTACAATATGCAACGTATTCTCCCTGATTTTTGTTTTCTCGTTCACCAGCAGCCACAACAAAATCACTTTGCAGGAAGGGCTGTCTGCATGGGGGTTCGGAGTTCTTTTCTCCCTTGTCTTTTTTGCAGTCGTTAATTTTGCATTCTTTCTGCTCGGAAGGAAACTTGGTCTTATCGTTTATATCTTTATCGCCATGCTTTTCGGAGGAATATACGGAGCCGTTTCCTCTTTAAAGGGAATGGAATTTCTTATGGCAGGTGACAAAACGATGATCTTTATAATCGGTATTCCGATTGGGATTTTATTCGTTGTAATCAGCTTCTTCCTGTCGCTTGCATGTTATAAAAAACGTTATTCATAAAGGAGGCTTCTTTCCCGGCATACGTCACTTGTCAATATCTTCCAGTTTTGTCTTTCCGATCATGAGATTTAAAATCTCCACATCGGTCTGTTTCATACCTGCGCGGCCTACATATCCGACTGCCTTGATTGTATCTTCAGGGCAGTCCATTACAAGACCTTCTCCTCTTGCAAACGTAAGTCCCCGCATCGCCATCTTATGACTTAGTATCGCGGCCTGAAGCGCCGTGGATATTTTTGCCGCACAGCTTGGTTTTGCACCATCACAGACAATACCTCCCGCATCCGCTATCGTATTGACAACTGTGTTTTCAATCTGTTCCAATGTTCCGCCGCATAAATATGTAATCCCTGCCCCTGCTCCTGCCGCAGCACATACTGCTCCGCAGTACGCTGAGAGAGAACCGATATATTTTTTCTGATTCAGAGCCACAAGGTTAGATACGCATAACGCCCTGTAAATCTCTTCTTTGCTTTTCTTTAGTTCTTTTCCGAACTCGATCACAGGAAGAGAACAAGTCATACCCTGATTCCCCGAACCGGAATTAATGATCACCGGAAGGGCACAGCCGCTCATTCTTGCATCCGAACCGGCAGATGCTTTCGCCACAGCGCGCCACTTTACATCTTCTCCGAACTCTTCTAGCACAACTCGTCCGACCTGTGCTCCCCAAGGATTTCTCAAACCTTCTTCTGCGATTCTCGTATTGTATTTTATCTGACGTCCAAGAACTTTTTCCACATCAGTAATCTGTACCTCATTTGCAAATGTAATAATATCTTCCAAATTCAAAAGACTCTTATCCGGTGTTTTTTCTCTCTCCTGACAATATTCTTTTTTCTCTTTGTGAAAAAGCACCTGTCCGTCTTTTTCAATATGGGTGATATTCGTATGCTCGTCTTCTATCACAACAAGAGCTTCACTCTTCTCTGTCTTTTTGCATACTGCATATGCTTCAATATATAAATTAGCTACATCGTCTTTTAAAACACAATCACAAAATCCTGCCTTTAAAAGTTTCTCCGCCTCGTCGATTTCCCGATCTGTAACATGCTCCAGCACTTCAAGCGCCTGTGAAGGATCTCCGCCTGTAATTCCGAGTACCGCCGCTGCTTCTACGCCTTTCATTCCTCCGGAATTCGGTACTTTTACTCCTTTTACATTTTTGATAATATTACCGCTGCACCGCATCGTAATATGATCCGGCATCTTTCCTAATACTTCTTTTGCTTTTGCCGCAGCATAAGCAAGCGCGATCGGTTCTGTGCATCCAAGCGCCGGAACAAGTTCGCTTTCCAAAATTGTTACATATTCATTATATATTTTACGGTTCATTGCAAAAAACCTCCTGATTTCTCGATTTTCTGATGTATCTTATAACAGCAGTCTGTCTGATCCTGCCGCTTTCTTTACAGCTTTACACCATCTTTATCGATTATACTATCAGGAGGTTTTTATATCAATCTCTTTCTTTTACGTGTCTTTCCGGCACGGATGTACACCGTTTATTCCGTCCTACATCTTTTTATTTTCTGTCTTTCCCGCACTCGTCGCGCAGCCTGAACACGAACCACAGTTTCCGCCGCATCCGGCACACCCGGGCGCTTTTCCCTCTTTTGCGTTTTTTCTTGCTTTATAAATAAGAAAAATACAATAACTCGCGATCAATGATATGATCAAAATATCTGCTGCCATAACACGCCTTCTTTCTAAACTAATTTTCTCTACGCCGCCTGTACCGACCGTTTGGAATATATTTTTTTATTTTTATACGGATCCGGCCTAAACAGTAAGATCAACAGGATCACCGCAATCGCTATACCTACAGCCGTTCCTACGGTGAACGCTCCTCCAAGCACAAACGTACCGATCTGATATACGCTCAAAGATACGACATACGCAAATACATTCTGGAACACAACCGCAAACCAAAACCACTTTCTGGACTGCATCTGCTGCGCCATTGTTGCGATTGCCGCCAGACACGGGGAGTCCAAAAGATTAAACAGCAAAAACGAAAATGCTGCCATAGCCGACGGAAACCACGCTGCTACTTTGCCCGCTACATTTACGGTATCTTCTACATCTCCCGACACATTTGCAAGAACTCCCATTGTAGTTACAATGGCTTCTTTTGCCGTAAATCCCGAAAGCGCTGCCGCAACAGGCTGCCATTCTCCGAAACCGAGCGGTTTAAACAGCACTGCAAGCGCTCCGCCGATCATCGCCAACAAACTATTGGCACTGTCTTGAACAATCCCGAATTTTCCGTCTGAAAATCCAAATCCTCCAAGGAACCACATAACAATACATGCAAGGAACAAAATCGTTCCCGCCTTGATCATGAATCCTTTCAGTCTCTCCCATACATGAAGAAGAACTGTCTTTGCCTGCGGCATATGATACTGCGGAAGTTCCATTACAAACGGAGCCGGTTTTCCTGAAAACATCTTCGTCTTTTTCAATATTATAGCAGAAATAAGCACTGCCGCAATCCCTATAAAATACATAAGCGGTGCGATGAAGGAACTTTCTGCATATCCTGCCGCCTCTCCTGCGATCACTCCGCCCATAAGCGCGATAACCGGAAGCTTTGCCCCACATGGAATAAACGTAGCTGTCATGATCGTAAGCCTTCTGTCATTATCCTGCTCGATCGTCCTTGAAGCCATAATCCCCGGAATTCCACACCCTGAGGAAATAAGAAGAGGGATGAAGCTTTTCCCCGACAATCCGAAATGTCGGAACACGCGGTCCATTACAAAGGCGATGCGAACCATATATCCGCAGTCTTCAAGGAATGATAAAAGGAGAAACAATACCGCCATCTGTGGAACAAAGCCAAGCACAGCTCCCAATCCGCCTATGATTCCGTCAACTACAAGCCCTGTGATAAGACTGCCTGCCCCTATATTTCCCAAGAAACCGCTGACTGCATCCTGTATACTGACTACAAACACATCGTTTGTCCAGTCTGTCATCCCTGTTCCGACCGTTGTGACGGACACATAATACACAACCCACATAACGAAAACAAAAATCGGAAGGCCTAAAAAACGATTTGTTACGATACGGTCTATCTTATCTGAGACAGTCAGTTTTTCTCTCCCTTTTTGAACGGTATCGGAAACAACTTTTTGTATGTACTGATACCTCTCGTCTGTAACAATACTTTCCATATCGTCATCATGCTTTTCTTCCATCGCTTTACGCATCTTCTTGATCGCTTTCAAAGACTCGCCTGACATTTTTAAATTTTCTAATACTTTCCTGTCATTTTCAAGAAGTTTTACTGCATACCAACGCTTCTTACGCTCGTCAATCCATGTTGGAAGCAGCTCTTCTACCGCTCGTATCGCCGCTTCTAACTCTTTTGAGAATATCGCTTTCGGTATGCTTTTTTCTCCGCTTTTGACAGTGCAGACCGTTTCTTCGATCAATTCTTTTAGTCCTGTCTTTTTCAAAGCCGACGTTTCGATCACCGGACAGTTGAGAAGTTCAGACAATCGCTTCTTGTCGATTTTCATTCCTCGCTTCCGGATCAAATCAGCCATATTTAGCGCAATCACAACCGGAACTCCCGTCTCGGTCAACTGGGTCGTCAAATACAGATTTCGCTCAATATTGGTCGCGTCTACAAGATTGATGATCACGTCCGGATCCTCGTTCAAAATATAATCCCTGCTCACAACTTCTTCAAGCGTATACGGGGAAAGAGAATAGACTCCCGGAAGATCCGTCACTTTGATCTTCTCCTCTTTTGATTCTTTTGTTCTTACTTTCCCTTCTTTTTTCTCTACCGTAACTCCCGGCCAGTTTCCGACATATTGATTTGCTCCCGTAAGCGCATTAAACATTGTCGTCTTTCCACAGTTCGGATTTCCGGCAAGTGCAGCCCTGATCTCCATTTTGTTCTACCTCCTACTATACAGTTTCTACAAGGACACATTTTGCATCCTCTTTTCTTACTGACAACTCATATCCTCGAACCGTAACTTCTACAGGATCGCCAAGCGGCGCAACCTTCCTTATATAAATCCTGCTTCCCTTCGTGATTCCCATGTCCATGATCCGACGCTTATAAGCCCCGTCCCCTTCAATTTTAATCACAGTTACTGTACTTCCCACTTTTGCGCTGCCTAATGTCCTCTCCATGCCATTCTCCTCCGCTTCCTATTTCACTCAAAATTTTTATAGCCTTTTCAGCTCTAGATCATAATATGCCTCGCCATTTCGGCATTTACCGCGATCCTGGAATTTTTAATACTCACGATCACGTTTCCGCCCATCTCGGATAATACAGTAACTTCCGTTCCTGCCACAAAACCAAGATTTCCGAGAAAACGCCTTGTCTCCTCGTTTCCATTTACGCGGTTTATCACACTTACCTTGCCTATTTCAGCCATCGTAAGCGGCATAAAAACACCTTCCTTCTATTTTAAAACTTTTTTGAAATTGATAATCTTTTTCATTTATCTTTAGTTAGTTTAACCTAACCTTTGTAAATTGTCAAGTATTTTCACAAAATAAAGCACAAAGCGTTTTTTCTACAGTGACGCTCTGTGCCTTTTCTATAGCGGATATTCTTTCTCTTGCGAGCTTTCGCACACATATGTTATACTTAATTTTAATGAATATTGATCTTTCATTCATAAATAAAATTTATTTGAGGTAACATTATGATTATAAATGAATCTGCTGAGAACTATTTAGAAACAATTCTTGTATTAAGCGGACAACTTCCTGTTGTCCGTTCTGTAGACATTGCCGCAGAACTTGACTTTAAAAAGCCAAGTGTCAGCGTCGCAATGAAGAAGCTGCGTGAAAGCGGACATATTACAGTTTCACCGGAAGGCTATATTACACTCACCCCCTCGGGAAAAGAAATAGCGGAGCGTATATACGAACGACATACCCTCCTTACTTCCTGGCTGGAATATCTCGGCGTCGATTCAAAAACCGCCGCTGATGACGCCTGCCGTATTGAACATGTCATCAGCGCGGAAAGCTTTGACGCAATAAAAAAACATATTAAGCGATAGCTTTTATTTTTAATTTCGGTAATATACTTTTATTTCTCAATATTGACCTGATCAAGAACTGCGCCTAATTCCTCTGCGGATTTACGCAGTTTTTTCATTTCTTCCTCGCTGAAATCAATCTCCAGCACCTGTTCCGCCCCGCCTCTTCCGACAATCGTCGGAATGCTTAAGCACAGTCCTTCTAATCCGTATTTTCCATCAAGCGATACCGAAATCGGAGCGACCGTATGACTGTTTCTTACGATTGCTTCTACGATTTTTTCCGCTGCCATTCCGATTCCGTAATAAGTCGCTCCCTTTCGCTCGATAATCTCATAGGCGCTGTCACGGACTCCTTTGTAAACCTCTTCCATATCCTGTGCGAAGTGTTCATATCCCCGCATCTTTGCAAAATCCTGTAATTTAATTCCGTAAATATTTGCACAGCTCCATGCTGCCAGTTCGCTGTCACCGTGTTCACCTACGATAAACGCATGTACATTTCTGCTATCTACATCCAACTTTTCACTGATTATATATTTCAATCTTGCCGTATCAAGCACTGTACCGGAACCGATCACTCTTTCCTTTGGAAAACCGGATTCTCTAAGCGCTACTTCCGTTAAGATATCTACCGGATTCGACACGATGAGCAAAATTCCTTCACAGTTTACGCGTTTGATCTCTTTTATGATTGACCGCATAATTGCTGCATTTTTCTGCACAAGATCCAGTCTCGTCTCTCCCGGTTTCTGGTTTGCCCCTGCCGTAATAATAACGACCGACGCATCTGCAATATCCTCATATTCACCCGCATAAATATCCATTGCATGTGTAAACGGCAGTCCGTGGCTGATATCCATCGCCTCTCCTTCTGCCTTCGCCTTGTTTGCATCAAGGAGTACCATTTCCGAAAATAATCCTTTCTGCATCAATGTATAGGCAATCGTAGAGCCGACAAACCCACATCCGATTACTGCTGCTTTTTGTATATTTACCATATCTCAATACCTCCTGTTTTCCATGAACTTTAATGAACTCATACCGCCACTTTATATTCAGGATCTCATAATAAGCGTTTTTTCTAATATTACTTGATCATATTTCATCCTTTTTTAATTCCTAGTATTTTAGTGGGGTTTAACTTTATCTTCATTATATAGTAGTTCCCTGAAAAATCAATCCCTTATCAGGTATTTTTTTCCATACAATCAAATATTTTTCAGTAATTCTTTTTTATCAGTCTTCTAAAGAATGCTTTTTTGTAATCGTTACTTTTTCATCATAACAGATAAAAACGTCTTCTATCTCGCTTTTTTTCAGCTTCGGTGTGATCAAACTGATAAAAGGCACAATCAAAAGTCCTGCGATCATTGCCATTGCGCCTGCATTGATCGGAGATTTTATAAATCCAAAAAACATATTCGCAACAGTCAGTCCGACTCCTGTTATAAACCCTGCCCATACACCCGCACGGGTAACGCCTTTCCAATACAAACCATACAAAAACGGAGCTAAAAACGCCCCGGCTAACGCGCCCCATGAAATGCCCATAAGCTGTGCGATAAAGGTCGGCGGATCAAGCGCGATCACAACTGAGACAACAATAAAAAACACGATTAAAACCTGCATTGTCACAATCTGCTTTTTCTCGCTCATTTTTTTCATAATATTATCTTTCAAAAGATCGAGCGTCAGTGTAGAACTGGATGTCAGCACAAGGGAGGAAAGAGTTGACATTGACGCAGAAAGCACAAGCACAACAACAACCCCTATAAGCAGATCCGGAAGCATGGAAAGCATATGCGGTATAATACTGTCATAAACGACCGCTCCGCCCGCTTTATCGTAAATCTCGGGACTGTCGAACAGTCTTCCGAATCCTCCGAGAAAATAACATCCACCTGAGATAATAATTGCAAATATAGTTGAAATAATAGTTCCCGTACTGATCGATTTTTCATCTTTGATCGCATAAAATTTCCCGATCATCTGCGGAAGTCCCCATGTTCCAAGCGAAGTAAGAAGAACAACGCCCAGAAGATTGACAGGATCCGGACCAAAAAAAGATGTAAACGCTCCCGGCTGTCCTTGTGTCAGGGGAACATCACTTGGTATCTTCGCCATTTCTGCTATTGCATTCATGAATCCGCCCTGTCCATTCAGAACCGCCGCGATCACAGCCACAATTCCGATCAGCATAATGATTCCTTGTATGAAATCATTGATTGCCGTAGCCATATATCCGCCCAGGATAACATAGAGCGCCGTAAACGCTGCCATTGTCACGACACACCACGTATACGGAATATTAAAAGCCATCGCAAACAAACGTGACAAACCGTTATACACCGAAGCCGTGTACGGGATCAGAAAAACGAACACGATCACAGATGCCGTAATCTTAAGTGATTTGCTCTTGTACCGTTCTCCGAAAAAATCCGGCATCGTCCTTGATCCAAGATGCTGTGTCATCACTTTTGTACGCCTTCCGAGAACTACCCATGCCAGAAGGCTTCCGATTAATGCATTTCCGATGCCGATCCATGTACTGGCAATTCCGTATTTCCATCCAAACTGTCCGGCATATCCGACAAATACAACTGCCGAAAAATACGATGTTCCATATGCAAATGCCGTCAGCCACGGTCCTACCGATCTTCCTCCCAGAACAAAACCGTCTACACTTGTAACATGTCTTCTCGAATAAATTCCCACTGCCGCCATCACTGCGAAAAAAATAATAAGCAGTATAATTTTAATTCCCATCTTTTTTCCCTCTCTCTGCCGTTTTATCCTTTAGACCACTTTAAAGCGTAACACTTTAAAGCATTAAAGTATCTTTTTATAGAATAACACGGGTCTAAGACCCGTGTCAACTGTTACTTTTTTCTATTATGCCCGTTTATCTTCCCGTTTTATCTTGTCAGTACATCTCCTGTCACTTCATCTCCTCGACCCGGTTTTGCACCTTCTTATCAAAGTTTTCTATTTGTCTGCTGTATGACTCGTTCATATATTTTGAATGAAGCATAAAGTCCGCAGTCGCAAGATTATTTGCAATCGGAATATCGTATACGACAGCAATACGCAGCAGCGCTTTTACATCCGGATCGTGGGGTTGTGCTTCCAATGGATCCCACAAAAAGATCATAAAATCAATCTGCCCTTCTACGATCTTCGCTCCAATCTGCTGATCTCCGCCAAGCGGACCGCTACAGTATCCTTTTACCGGAAGCCCTGTTCGCTCAGCGATAAGACGCGCCGTTGTTCCTGTTCCGCATAAAAAATGCCCTTTCAGTATCTCTTTGTTTTTTTCACACCAGTCTACAAGTTCTCTTTTCTTACCGTCATGCGCCACAAGGGCGATATGTTTTACTTTTTCAATTTCCATCGTTACATATTTATCATCTAACATCCGATCTCCTCCTTTTATCTTAAAAATAGTTTTTCATAAAATTTTTCTTACCGTCTGTTTTTATACAAACTGTTCCATCGTATCAAATCTAAGTAATGCGATCGCGCCCATCGCAACCGTGATCATCAATCCATAGATCAATACGATCGGAAAGATCAACGTTTGACTGATCAACACTGCCGCCAACACTCCGACACCGGCTCCGACTCCTAAAAGCGCCATCTGGATAAACATTCTAAGCAGACTTTGCCCTGTTTTTCCGAATACTTCCCCGAGAAGGCTCTGAACGATCACCATTGTATACAGGCGGTCTGCCTGCAAAACGGTGTAGATCAAAATACAGTAAATGATCTCTATTACCGGAACATGCCAAAAAATCCCAATAGGAATGCAGATGATACATCCGTCCGCAAATGCCTTTACATGTTCCATAAGAGTCGCATACCACATTTTTTTCAGCGGACTGTCAGGAATAAGAAAAATATACGGATTTTTCAACTCGCTTTCCCATTTTCCTGTGTAACCGCTCATAATAAGCGCCACATACGCGACAACTCCCAACAAAATAAAGCCCGCCATACTGCTGTCTGACACCGATTTTTGGAGAGAATACGCGAAAATAAACGCAACGACTGCCGAAAGAACTGTCATTTTCGTGAAAATAAAATATTTTTCTTTCTTATATTCCAGAAATTGCCTGTAAAAAATCGCTCTTGCTCCTTTTGCTGTAATCTTACTCTCTACACGGCGAAACCTTCGCTTTTTCGTCCCGGTATTTGTCACAAATTCTCCGCTTTTCTGCCTCTTTTTCAGTTCTGCATAATCGTCTGCGAATTTCGCCGCCTCTTCATAATATCCGCCGTCACATTTCATTCTGAACGCCGCCGCAACAATGAACACCGTAAACACCGAATAGATCACAGTACAAATTACATTCAGAGTTGTCGGACCGAGTAAAACCAACCTGTATACCGCAATCTGCCATCCGACTACCGGAATCATCTGAAGGACCGGCCAGTTGATAAACGAAAGAGCGCTTTCTACTGACAGACCTTTTTCTTTAAAATAAAGTACGATCATCAACGTAAATGCAATCAAAAACACTTTCATTCCGAAGCAGATCCCTTTTATCAATTTTTGCGGAAGCTTATCATTCGTATATAAAATGATCATAACAGATTGTTCTACCGCACACTCTACGCCGCATCCTATCAGAAAGAAGAAAAGCATCTTCCACCATTCCACATGAAAAACCGTCAAGCCTCCGATCGCCAACACGATCCATATGAAAAATGACATCAGATAATTCATCCACGCTCCCTGTATCAAAACAAGTTTGGGGCTGATCGGAGCGGGAAATACGAACTGAGAATGAGCCGGCCGAAACAAGATTCCTTTTCGAGAAGCATAGGACATAAAGTTTCCTACTGTAATGTAGATCGTCCACACCGTCACAAGAATGACAAGTCCTTGAACAGAATCGATCCGAACTGTAACCGCAAGTGTTCCAAGCATCACGATAAGAAAGATTCCATAGGCGGCCCCAAAGATCAACGCAAGAAGCGTCGTCGGTTTTCTGACTGCCTTTTTCAGGTTATTTGCCGCTGTTCTCTTTATCAAATATATTAACGCTTTCATGCTTTCTCACCGCCTGTCATCTCAAAGAACAGTTCATCCAGCTCTTTTCCCTGCGCGTCTGCTTTTGTGTAAGAACCGGCAATATGCCCTTGTTCCATGACGATCATCACATCCCACAAGTTCTCTACCATCTCAAGCATATGCGTACTGATAAGAACTGTCGCTCCGTTATCACGCAGTTTTAACACGACATCTTTCAGCATCTTGATCGCCGCCGGATCAAGTCCGACCATCGGTTCGTCAAGAAGGATGACTTCCGGCTTTACCGCAAGGGCACAGCATATGCTCACTTTCTGCATCATTCCTTTTGATAATTCATTGCCAAGCTTATCCTGCTTGTCATCCATCTCAAACGCTTTAAGTATCTTTTCGATCTCCTCGTCTGTAATTTCACTGTCATATGCCATTCTCACATATTCGATATGCTCCCTTACCGTCAGCGCATCGAACATATTCGGAATCTCCGGAACATAAGCAAACTTCCTTTTCGCAGGAATCTGCCGGGCAGGAATCCCTTTAATACGAATTTCACCCTGATACCGCAATAAACCGGCAATGCTTTTGATGATCGTTGATTTTCCCGATCCGTTCGGCCCTAAAAGAACCCCTACCTGACCGTTAGGGACGGTAAACGTCACTTGATCTACCGCCAGATTCTTTCCATAATATTTTGTCAATTCTTTGATCTCCAGCATAGTCCTCTCTACCCTTTCTGTCCGCGTCCTGTATAGTTTGCTTTTACTCGTAATACTTGATAAGTGCCTGTGTTCCGAGATCTCCGTTGCCGTCTGCTTCAAGCTCTTCATAAATGGCAAGAACCTGGCTTAAAACTTCGAGATTTAAACCGCTTCTGTTTGCTTCGATGAGCGCCAGCTTCATATCTTTAATAAAATGCTTCATAAAAAATCCCGGCGCATAATCTTTTTCTATGATCTTTGGTCCGAACAGATCAAACTGTCTGCTTCCGGCTGCCCCTGTCGCTACGGATTTCGAGAACACATTCAGGTCAAGTCCCTTTTCTTTTGCATATGTCAGCGCTTCGCATACACCGGAAAGAGCTCCCGCGATCATGATCTGGTTTGCAAGTTTGCAATGCTGTCCGCATCCTGCCGAACCTTCGTAATTAATATTCGTTCCCATTGCTTCAAACAGTTCATGACAGTTCGTATAATCGCTCTTATCGCCTCCGACAAGAATAGAAAGAGTTCCTTCTCTTGCCCCCGTATCTCCGCCTGTGACCGGCGCATCAAGCACATGAAATCCCCGTTTTGTTCCTTCTTCATACAGCTTTTCGGCAATCTGCGGACTCGTGGTCGTCATATCGATCAAATATGCACCTTTTTTCGCACTGTCCAAAATATTTCCGCTGTCGAAATATACTTCTTCTACATCCTGCGGAAATCCTACGATCGTAATCACTGCCTCGCAGTCTTTTACGCACTCGGAAATCGTTTCATGAAAGATCGCTCCTTCCCCGATCACGTCCTCGACTTTTGCTTTTGTCCGGGCATAAATATGAAGTTCATACCCTGCTTTCATAAGATTACGCACCATGGATTTTCCCATGATCCCCACACCGATAAATCCGATCTTCTTCATCTCTTTTTTCCTTTCCCCCTTATATGCCGCTATTTTTACGACACTTCTGTTTTTATCCACATCGGTTTGTCTGTCTTGCCTGTATTAATATTTTTCTACGACTTCGCTTTTGTTTTTATAAATACTGTTTGCCGGAACAAATCCTCTTACAGAAGACAGTGGGTAAATATTGCTGTGACTTCCTACAACCGTTCCGGGGTTCAGGACGCTTCCGCATCCTACTTCTACTTCATCTCCGAGCATTGCTCCGAACTTCTTCATGCCGGTTTCTATATTTCCTTCCGATGTTTTTACAACAACAAGCTTTTTATCCGACTTCACATTCGATGTGATAGAACCTGCTCCCATATGAGATTTATATCCGAGAACAGAATCGCCGACATAATTATAATGCGGTACCTGTACTTTATTGAAAAGCACGACATTTTTAAGCTCTGTCGAATTTCCTACGACTGCTCCTTCTCCCACGATCGCGTTTCCTCTTATAAACGCACAATGACGCACTTCCGCTTCTTTCCCGATGATCGCCGGACCATTAATACATGCGGTAGGCGCAACTTTAGCTGACTTTGCGATCCAGACATCTTCTCCTCTTTTTTCATATTCATCACTGCTTAACGTATTCCCGAGTTCTTTGATAAATGAACCGATATTCGGAAGGACTTCCCACGGATATGTCACTTTGTCAAAAAGATCTTTTGCGATTGTCTCCTCTAATGTATAAAGTTCCTTTACTGTCAATGCATTCATATATTTATCTCCTTTTCCGCCGTTTACCGGCTCTTTTTATAATAACCTGCCGCTTTATCATAACAGGCTCTTAACTGATACTGATTATTGAGTCCTTTTACTCCCACCGTCCTGTTCGTTATAAAACGATCCAGCTTCATCATATATTCATCGGGAGTAATGCTTCCCTCCGCCACATACGTAAGACCTTTTTCCCAGCTTGCCGTAAGTTCCGGATTTAAAAGTGATTTGATCGAATGATCCACTACGTCAAATACCATCTCTCCTTGCAAAGTCGGTGTTATGATCTGTGTTTTTTTATTCAGGGCAAGGTATTTAATATGAATCAGTTTCTTTAATATTTCCGCCCTGGTCGCGCTCGTTCCGATACCGCTTCCTTTTATCTGAGCGCGAAGATCTTCATCCTCGATCAACTGCCCCGCATTTTCCATAGCAAGGATGATCGATCCTGAATTATACCGTTTCGGAGGCGACGTCTCCCCTTCTTTTATATCTAATGCTCCAACCGGAAGAACGCTTCCTTTTTTCAGCGTTTTAATCACTTCAAACAGCGCCGTATCAAGGTCCTGATCTGCCGTCTGTTCTGCATCTTCCTCTTTTTCATTTGCATCGGTTCTGCTTTTGCCTTTGTTTACACTTCGTTTTCCCTGCGGAACGCCTGCCACTTTCAAATATCCTTCCTCAGCTAGCACTTTAAAATTGGAAAAGAAACTCTCTTCCTTTATCTTCGATATGATCGCCACTTTTTGATACACTGCCGGCGGATAAAAAATACTTAAAAACCTTCTCACAATCAGATCATATACTTTATGAGACGTTGCCGAAAGCGAATTCAGCGCTCCTAAACCTTGTCCTGTCGGAATGATAGCGTAATGATCTGTAATCTGCTTATCGTTTACATATCTTGTCTTCGCCAGATTTTTATGACTTCCAAAAGAAAGGATATCCTGCAAATACGGCTGTGCCGGAGGATATTTTGACAGCCCGTTCAAGTTTCTGCTGATCTCTTTTGCAACTGCCGTCGACAAAACCCTGGCGTCTGTCCTCGGGTATGTAACAAGTTTTTTTTCATATAATTCCTGCACGACCCGAAGCGCTTCATCCGGACTGATCTTAAACCGCTTCGAACAGTCGTTTTGAAGTTCGGCCAGATTATAAAGAAGGGGAGGATTTTTCTTCTCCTTTTTCTTCTCCACAGACTCAACGATACACTGTATCGGCTTTTCTTCCGACAAATAGGCGATCAGCTCTTTTGCTTTTTCTTCTGTCTTAAATCCATTTTCTTTATACAGATCAAACGATTCAAAATACCGCGAGCCTTTCACTGCCCGCCATTCTCCTTCAAAACTGTGACCTGACGCATCGATCGTGCTGATCACACGGTAAAAAGGAGTTTTTACAAACTCCCGTATCTCCCTTTCACGCCTGACAACCATTCCGAGAACGCATGTCATTACACGTCCTACCGAAATCACCGAGTATTTCGTATTCAGATAATTAGAAATACTGTTTCCGTATTTCAGCGTAAGCAAACGTGAAAAGTTGATTCCCATCAGATAGTCTTCTTTCGCGCGAAGATAGGCGGAAGCGCTTAGATTGTCATACTCTGACAGATCTTTTGCTTCCCGTATGCCTCTTAAGATTTCCTCTTCTGTCTGTGAGTCGATCCACACGCGAAGTCTTTTTTTCCCCGACACCTGCGCCTTTTGTTCTACAAGCCGGTAAATGTACTCTCCCTCCCGTCCGGAGTCGGTGCACACATAAATTGTGTCAACGTCTTCTCTGTTTAAAAGAGAACTGACAATCTGAAACTGCTTCGCCACTGACGGGATCACTTCATATTTAAACTCCGAAGGAATAAACGGAAGTGTCTGAAGACTCCATTTTTTCAATGCCGGGTCATACTCTTCCGGATAGCTCATCGTAACCAGATGTCCGACGCACCATGTGATCACTGCTTCGTCGGATTCTAAATATCCGTCCGCTCTTCTTGTCTTTAATTTTAATGCCTTTGCGAACTCCTGCGCTACGCTGGGTTTCTCGGCGATATAGAGTTGTTTTTTCATATAATGTATTTAGTTTCCTTTCCTGCTCCGAAAGTATTTCTCACCTTTTTTCAACACGATCTATTCCTTTTTCCAAATGCGCTGAATACTTTCTGAAAGATTGATTTTTTTTCCTTTTTTGCTTTCGGAAGCGTCTTCGGAGGGCGTGCATTCAACGCAGCCTTCATAAATGCAGCCTGCGCGTTGACCGCTTCTCCTTTTCTTTCTTTTTTCTTATATGTACCGTCACTTGTCATAATACGCGCTTTTACATTGTCTGCAAGCATCACTTTCAGATCATGGATCAGGCGTCTCTTAATTGCATCGTCATAAATCGGACATGCAACCTCCACACGTTTCTCTGTATTTCTCGTCATCATATCTGCCGATCCGATATAAACTTTCGCCGTTTCTCCTGTTCCGAACACAAACACTCTCGGATGTTCCAGATACCTTCCTACAATGCTCGTAACCCGCAGATTTTCCGTATTTTCTTTCACTCCCGGCAATATACAGCAGATTCCGCGTACGATCAGATCCACTTTTACCCCTGCTGCAGACGCTTCCTGTACTTTTCGGATAAAATCCATATCCGTTACAGAATTCATTTTCATAATAATACGTCCATCCGCGCCTTTTTGAATTTCCTCATCCATATGTCTTAAAACTTTCCGTTTCAGACTAAACGGTGAAACGATCAGATGATGATACTCTCCGTCCAGATTGCCGATTGACATATTTTTAAAGAATACGGCCGCATCCTCGCCGATTCCCTGATGTGATGTCATAAGCGAATAATCTGTATACATTTTTGCCGTCTTTTCATTATAGTTTCCCGTTCCTACCTGGGTAATATAACGGATCTCATTTCGATTCCTGTATGTGATAAGACACAGTTTTGAATGAACCTTGTAACCGTCGAATCCATACAGCACACGACATCCCGCTTCCTCCAGACGCTCTGACCAGTCAATATTGTTCTGCTCGTCAAAACGCGCCCTAAGTTCGATCAATACAGTTACTTCTTTTCCGTTCTCGGCTGCCGCACAAAGGTATTCTACAAGGCGGGCCTTTTTCGCCAGACGGTAGATCGTGATCTTGATCGTCATAACATCGGGATGAAACGCAGCTTCTTTAATAAGCTGCAAAAACGGATCCATACTCTCATATGGATAAGACAACAAAACATCTTTGCGTTTCACCTGCTCCATCACGCTGATCCCTTCGGCAAGCGCAGCGGCAGGCTGAGGTGTAAACGGCTCGTCGATCAGCGCTTTTCTCATAGATTCGGGAATCTTATCTGCGATTGCGAAAATAAACCCAAGCTTCATCGGCATTTTCGTCCTGAAAATACATTCCGGCGTAATCTTAAACCGGTCGCAGAAATATTTTTCCATCTCTTTTCCGAGCGGAGCGGCTGTCTCAAGTCTTACAACTGCCATTTTACGTCTTTTATGAAGTGTTTCTTTCATAATATAACGGAAATCTTCATTATCTGCCAACGCTTCATCATCCGGTGCGATATCCGCATTCCGCGTTACGCAAATATAGTTTTTGTCAGATACCTGATACTGTTCAAAAACAAGTTCCAGATATTCCATGATCACTTTTTCCATTCGGATGTAGCGCACATCATGCCCCGGAAGATAGAGAACGTCCGAAATGTACTGTGGCACAGGCACAATGCCGAGCATGACATTATTTTCCATTTTCAGCGTCGCCACGACGTAAATATCTTTATTAAGCAGATGAGGGAACGGATGGTTCGCATCTACGATCTGAGGCGATAAAACCGGAAGCACCTGTTCTTTGAAATATTTTTTCACATACTTCTTTTCCTGCTGCTCCAATTCTTTAAAATCTAACCCACATACGCCATACGGCTGAAGCTGCTTTTTTATTTCCGCATATGTCTTATCTCTCTCCTTATAAAGAGGAGCTACCGCTTTATAAATCTCCTCCAACTGCTGCTTCGGAGTCATTCCCGAACGGATATCCTGTTTTTTACTGTCAGCTACTGCCATATCGTAAAGGCTGCCGACACGAATCATAAAGAATTCATCAAGATTACTTGTAAAAATTGCGACAAACTTCATCCTCTCCATAAGAGGAACACTTTCGTCCTGCGCCTCTTCCAACACACGCTGATTAAAACGAAGCCATGATAATTCTCGATTTTGCGTATACTCTAAAGTCTCTGTTTTTCCCATCATACCCTCTCCTTTTTGATTTTCCGACATTTCTCATCTTGTAAACTATCGTTTCATTTATCGTGAAAAAGATTTCTGCTTTTATTTTTCCAAATATTCCATAAGATCATCAAACTTTCGTTCTGTGTACTTATATCCGTGTTCATAAAATGCATGCAGCGTTTCTTTATTTCTCTCAAGTCTTGAAACAGGCTTTACCTGCGGTCTGAGAATAAATATCTCACCTCGTTTTTCAAGCTGATCTAAATAATTCATCGTTTTATTATACTCAAAACTTCTTCTGAAGATCGTCCTGATCAAATTCGGATATGATTTATACGCTCTTTTATATACTCTCTGCATCGTCGGAGAAAGAACCGACTTCCTGTAACCTTGATTTTTCGTAAGAATCACGACGATCTTTTCATTTTCCATCTGCTGTGCCCGTCTGATCGGAACAGAGTCCGCCAGTCCTCCGTCAAGGTACGGAACATTGTCGATATTAACGATCGGAGTAAGCAAAGGCATACTTGACGACGCTCTGCAAAGTTTCATCAGACGGTCGTTATCACTATCCTCTGTCATATACTCCGCTTTTCCCGTCAGACAGTTTGTCGTAACAATCTGACAGTTGATCTCCGAGTTAAAATATGTCTCGAAATCAAACGGAAGCAGTTCTTTCGGATATTTATCAAAGATCAGATCCATATTCATCAGACTTTTCTCTTTGACGAAGTCTCTGATCCCATAGTAATATTTTCCTTCTTTGTCAGTCGGTATCATACAGTCTCTCGTTCTTCCCGGCTGCCGCGAAACATAGTCCACCGCATTGCACGAGCCCGCCGAAACGCCGATCACATCCGAAAAATACAGATCTCTCTCCATCAGATAATCAAGCGCTCCCGAAGTAAATATTCCTCTTGTCGCTCCGCCTTCAAGAACAAGTGTTGCCTTCTTTATTGTCATATGGATAACCTCTTTTCTGCTACAATCTACTTCCCTCTTTTAACTTCTACATTATATAACTTTTTTCCTTATTGTGAAACCAGAAGTTGATTTTTAAACAAATCTTTTCAAATTCTTTTCAAAATCTTTACTTTTTGTTGTAGGTCATATCCAGAAGCTTCTCCTGCCTTATCCGACAATAATTCAGGTTTTTTCATAAATAAATTACCGGCCTTCCTTTGCTTTATTTTTTACTCAACAGCGCTTTCACTTCCTCTACAGTCAATACTTTCCCATAGGATATAACTTCGCCGTTAAACACTAATGCAGGTGTCGTCATTACTCCGTAACCGGCGATTTCCGCAAAATCTGTAACATGTTCAATCTCATAATCTAATCGAAGTTCAGATACTGCCGCTCTGGTTGCTTTTTCTAATTCCATACATTTTACGCAGCCCGAACCCAATATTTTGATCCCTTGCTCTTGTTTCTTATTTTCTGTATTTTGCATTGTTTCTGACGTGCAATTTTCACCACAACAGCATGATTTTGTTTCTTTTTTCTTTCCAAATAATTTCATTTCTTATTCGCTCCTTTTAAATAAATATCGCACTAAAAATATTAAAGAGATAACCTACAATGATAATACCCGACGTACAAATGGCAATAAATAAAGTCAATAATTTAGGCTTTACTGCCTTTTTCAACATGATTAAAGACGGCAGGCTTAATGTCGTTACTGCCATCATAAATGATAAGATCGTACCTAATTGTGCTCCCTTTGCAAGTAATGCCTCTGCAACCGGAATTGTTCCGAAAATATCAGCGTACATAGGGATACCGACAAGCGTAGCTAAAACAACACCGAACGGGTTATTACTTCCTAAAATACTTTCAATCCATGTTTCAGGTATCCAATTATGAATAATTGCTCCAATCCCCACACCGATCAAAATGTATGGAAATACTTTTTTGAATGTTCCCATCACTTGTTCTTTCGCATATTGAACTCTGTCCTTTTTGGTTAAGGCAGGGGAACTAATATCAACCCTACTTGCATTTTTGACGAAATCTTCTACATATTTTTCCATATGTAAGTTTTCAATGAAGGTGCCGCCGATGACAGCAATGATCAAACCTACAATCACATAAGCAAAGGCAACTTTAGCACCGAAAATACTCATTAACAATACAAGACTTCCCAAATCAACCATAGGGGAAGAAATCAAAAAGGAAAATGTTACGCCCAGTGGCAATCCCGCACTTGTAAAACCTATAAATAGCGGAATAGACGAACAGGAACAAAATGGTGTAACTGTTCCTAACAATGCGGATATAATATTTGCTCCTATGCCATGAAAGCGCCCCAAAATTTTCTTACTTCGTTCTGGCGGAAAGTAACTTTGAATATACGAAATAAAGAAAATCAGTAAACATAACAAAATTGTGATTTTAATTACGTCATACAAAAAGAATTGAATACTTCCGCCTAATCGACTGTCAATGTCTAGCCCTAGTTGTGATAGACCCTTACCGATTAAACCATTTAACCACTTCATACCTAATATTTGGTCTTGGAAAAACGACCATATTGAATTGACTACTTCCAAAAAAGTCCCTCCTTCATACAACATATCAAATATTTTTGATGTGATAAAGTTTTATAAAAGCCACCTTTCGATGACTTTTATTTGCAGCAATTTGATTGATTTTCAGTATTTGGCGTTGTTAATTCTAGCAATCGTTTTGACGCGTATTCACTTCCGCTTTTACTTAGGCTGTAATGTGTCCATTTTCCCTCTTGTCTTGCATGAACAATGCCGGAATCGCAAAGTATTTTCATGTGATAAGATAAAGCTGACTGTCCGATGTTCATGTTTTCAATCAGAACACACGCACATTTTTCGCCACTCTTCAAGTAATCTAAAATAGTAAGCCTTTTTGTATCACAAAGAGCCTTAAAGATTTTTGCGTCTTTTGAAAAATCAGTCATCGCCGTCATTCCTCACATCAATTATTTTTGATATATACATCATAAGTCTTGTAAAGTGGTTTGTCAACATGTCACATCAAAATATTTTGATGTGTTTTTTCTTCCTCTTGTCTGCCAAAGACAAAAAAAGAAAAAGATAAAATAAACCGAGAGTCAACTGCATTCTGACTCTCGGCTTCATTTTTCAAACGGAGACGGAGGGATTCGAACCCTCGTGCCCCGGAGGGCAAACGCATTTCGAGTGCGCCCCGTTATGACCACTTCGATACGTCTCCATGAAGAGCTGTGCATGATTTCCATACACAGCTTTTACATTATAACAGAATTATTTCCAAAAAGAAAGAGGATATTTCAAATTTAATCAACCTTTAATCATCTTCCTCAGTCGAAACAGTATATGTCTGTCTCTTTCTTGCCATCTCGTCACTTTCAAGATACTCGTCATATGTCGTAATCTTGTCGATCAGTTGCCCACCCGGAACGATTTCCATAATACGGTTTGCAGTCGTCTGTACGATCTGATGATCCCGAGACGTAAAAAGTAAAACTCCCGGGAATTTGATCAGTCCATTATTAAGAGCTGTGATCGATTCCATGTCAAGATGGTTTGTCGGCTCATCAAGAAGAAGAACGTTTGCTCCTGAAATCATCATCTTAGAAAGAAGGCAGCGTACTTTTTCTCCTCCTGAAAGAACTTTCAGCTTCTTCACACCGTCCTCGCCTGAGAAGAGCATTCTTCCGAGGAATCCGCGAACATATGTGACATCCTTTTCTTCGGAATACTGTGTCAGCCATTCTGTGATATTATAATCACTGTCAAATTCTCCGCCGAAATCTTTCGGGAAATATGCCTGAGAAGTTGTCACTCCCCATTTATAAGTTCCTTCGTCCGGTTCCATCTCTCCGATCAGGATCTTAAAAAGAACTGTCTTTGCGACTTCATTACTTCCGACAAAAGCGACTTTATCATCGTGACCGAGAGTAAAGCTGATATTGTCAAGCACTTTCACGCCGTCGATCGTTTTAGAAAGACCTTCTACCGTAAGCACTTCGTTTCCGATCTCACGATTCGGACGAAAATCAATATACGGGTATTTTCTGCTGGACGGTTTGATCTCGTCAAGCTGGATTTTCTCAAGGGCGCGCTTTCTCGATGTCGCCTGCTTTGATTTTGAAGCATTTGCGCTGAATCGGGAAATAAAGTCCTGAAGTTCTTTGATCTTCTCTTCTTTTTTCTTATTTGCTTCTTTCATCTGACGGATAAGAAGCTGACTTGATTCATACCAGAAATCATAATTTCCCGCATAAAGCTGTATTTTTCCATAATCAATATCTGCGATCTGCGTACATACTTTATTTAAGAAATAACGGTCATGAGACACAACGATCACCGTATTTTCAAAATTAATCAAAAACTCCTCAAGCCACGCAATCGCATCCAGATCAAGGTGGTTTGTCGGCTCGTCAAGAAGCAAAATATCCGGATTACCGAACAGCGCCTGTGCGAGAAGCACTTTCACCTTCTGCGGACCTGTCATATCTTTCATCATTTTATAATGAAGATCTGTCTCGATTCCAAGACCATTCAAAAGAGACGCCGCGTCTGATTCAGCTTCCCATCCGTTCATCGTAGCAAATTCACCTTCAAGTTCACTTGCCTTTATTCCGTCTTCATCCGTGAAATCTTCTTTTGCATAAATCGCTTCTTTTTCTTTCATAATCTCATACAGTCGGGCATTCCCCATGATCACCGTATCAAGAACCGGATATTCATCATATTTAAAATGATCCTGCTGTAAGAAAGAAAGACGCTCTCCCGGAGTGATCGCCACTTCACCGTTCGTCGGCTCAAGCTGACCTGATAAAATCTTCAAAAACGTAGATTTTCCGGCTCCGTTAGCGCCGATCAGACCATAACAGTTTCCCTCTGTGAACTTGATATTTACTTCTTCAAAAAGCGCTTTTTTTCCCACGCGCAGAGTTACATTATTTGCACTGATCATTACAATATCTCCTTTTTTGAAACTTCGTTTTACGGGATATGTGATGCTTAATACGCACCAACGCCTATATTAACATATAATCCATGAAAAAGGCAAGGACTTATAGGAAACATGTACGTTTCCCCAATCCCTGCCTTCTGTTTCCGAAAGCTCCTATAATTTTAAGCTGTTCTCTCAATGCCTGCTGTTCATATCGCTGTATACTTCACAAAACCTGGCGGCAACGGAAACCGGTTCGTTTCCCGCATAAAGATGAGAAGCATCTCCCAGCTTCAACCCCCGAAAACAAGCGATTCCCTTCTCTCGTTCTTCTGTCACTATTTCCGTCACCGACGTCGGAGCAAACGCAAAATACTGCCATGCCGAAAAAGGCGACATATTCCACAGATGCGACAACAACGCGCACGTAATCCCAAAATGGCAAAAAAACGTCACGGTCTCCGTGCATTCTCTCTCCACTCTATAACTGCTGCCTTCACGAACATATCCATGCTCTGCAAGAAATCTGTCAAACTCAAGAGTTACCCTGTCATATACTTCCACCGCATCTGAATTTTGGCATAGATCGGATTTTCTCCACGCATCCCTGTCCATACATTCTCCATGTTCCATCCAATACGACGGAACGATATCCCACACGATTCTCGGCACATACCGACCATTTTCTTTCTCCGCGGTAGGATAAGCCTTTTGAAGATGTACCGCCTGATTCAGATCGATCCTTGCCGGAAATTCTCTCAGCCATTCTACAGTCTGTGCGGTCTTTCCCACTTTATCCAGACAGTACTGCGCCGTGTCTTTCGCTCTTCCAAGGGGAGAAACATAACAGCTTCCGAGATTCAAGTCAGCCGCCCGTTCGGCAAGCAGTTTTGCCTCACGATGTCCTTTTTTCGTCAGCGTATCATTTATGTAATCCGGATCTCCATGTCTGATAAATAAAATCCTCACTGTCTATCTCCTGCCTTTCTTTTATGCAAAGCGTCCGTTTTAACCATCGTTTTGCAAGTCCGGTCCACATCCCCACTTCGTCTAATGCGCCATATATATGCGCCTGCTCTTCCTCTGTCCATTTATCAGGACGTTCTTTTAGTTTTTGTTCAAACCATTCTTCTGTGGCGACAGACATCCCATGTACCCCTTCCGTAAATACATGATGCGCATAAGGTACGCCCGCCTTCCTGCATGCTTCGGCAAACAAATACCCGTTTTCCGCCGAAACGGTCTTATCTTCAAGAGTATGCCACAAAAAACACGGCGGCATCTCTTCTGTCACATGTTTTTCGACCGACAGATATTCCCGCTCTTCTTCATCAGAATCTTCTCCGAGCAAAGCTAAAAACGAATCTTCGTTTCTATACTTTCCCGAAGTGATTACCGGATAACCGAGTATCATCGCATCCGGTCTGCATGAAACTTCTTTAAGAAGAGAATTTTCTTCTTTTATATCCTGAAAATGAACTCCGAGACTTCCGCATAAGTGCCCGCCTGCCGAAAATCCGCATACAGCCACTTTCTCCGGATCGATCCGGCACTGTTTCGCATAATAACGTACGAGCCGCACCGTTCTGGCCAGATCTCTAAGCGGCTGAAGGTGCAAAGGCTTGCCTTCCGATGTCGGATTCACACTGTATGTAAGTACAAGCGCATTGTATCCGGCCCTATAAAATGTTCGTGCGACGATATCGCCTTCCGATGATGACACCTGACGATAGGCTCCGCCCGGCACAACGATCATTGCCGGACGGATCTGCCCGTCTTCATGCATATAACTTATCACATAAGGAATATCTCTTTCTTCACTTTCATACGAATATTCCTCTCTTTTCCAAATTGCCGTTCTCTTACCTATCATTTTTCCACCTCTTTTATACCGATCGGCAAAAACATTTTCAACAATATACCTTGCCGGCGCAAGGATGATTCTTATAACTTGACATCTGCCAAATACGGATTCTCCGCTTCGTAAAACTTCTCATTTTCAACTGCCTCTGCCAGCTTCATATCAATCGGCATACGGCCAAGCACCGGAACGTTCATCTCCCGAGCTGCTTCCTCTACATGACTTTCTCCGAACACTTTAATCTCTTTTCCACAGTCAGGGCATTTTACATAACTGTAGTTTTCTATGATCCCAAGTACCGGAATATTCATCTGTTCCGCCATATTCGCCGCTTTTTTCACGATCATCTGTACAAGATCCTGTGGAGATGTCACGATCACCACACCGTCTACCGGAAGCGACTGAAATACTGTCAAAGGAACGTCTCCTGTTCCCGGCGGCATATCTACAAACAGATAATCAATATCGCCCCACATAACATCTGTCCAAAACTGCTTCACAACTCCCGCAATAATCGGACCTCTCCAAATAACGGGCGCGGATTCGTCTTCCAGGAGAAGATTGACCGACATAATTCTTGTCTCATCTTTTGCAATACATGGAAGAATCCCTTCTTCCGTTCCTCTTGCTTTCTCATGTATTCCGTACATTTTCGGAATAGACGGACCTGTAATATCCGCATCTAAAATTCCGACTGTATATCCTTTTTCTCTCATCATTCTTGCGAGCGACGCCGTCACAAGCGATTTACCGACACCGCCCTTTCCGCTGACTACACCGATTACTTTTTTAATAGATGAATATTTGTTTTCCGGTTCACGGAAATCCTCTTTTTTGCTGCTGCATGAATCTGCATGTGCGCATCCTGCGCAAGATTCTTCTGTACATCCGTTTGTATTTTGCTGTTCTGGCATGATCTGCTACCTCTTTCTATAATTTACTCTTTTCTAAGTATAACACATTCGGGCAAAATCTTGTACTGATTTTGCCCGAATATCATTTCTCATTTATTAATCATTTATTCATATTCATTTAACGTCTGTTTACAACCGTTCCACTGTTATCTTGTCACATCGTTGAGCCATTTATAACTTCGATACCGTTTATATGTGATCGGTATTTTAATAATCTCATGACTCATAAGTATCACATAAACAACCGGCACACTTAGCTTAAATACAAATGCCGCAAGAAAACCGAACAATATCGAGCAGCACCACATCGTCGTCATATCGAGAATCAATCCGAATCTCGTATCGCCGCCCGAACGGAACACCCCCACGACAAGCGTTGTATTAATCGCCTGGCCGACAACAAAATAAGACATAACAAAAAACATGATCCTCAAATATTCTTTTGCCGTACCGCTCAAAGTCAGTGCCGCCGATGCCAAAGGCGAAACCGCAAGAATCACAGTTCCTCCCAATATTCCCATGATAATGCTCAATATAAGAAACCGTTTTGCATATGCTTTCGCATACTCTGTCTTTTTCTCTCCGATCGTCTTTCCAAGATAGATCGCCGCCGCGCTGGACAACCCAAACGATACAACTGTCGCAAGCTGTCTTGCCACCTGCGCCACTGAATTTGCCGCCACAGCCGCGCTTCCCATATGACCGAGTATCGCTGTGTTCGCCGCCGTTCCAAGTCCCCATAAAACTTCATTGACTACAACCGGAAGGGCATAACGCATAAAATCAGAAAATAGAATTTTATCCGTATGAAGCACATATTTGAACCTCAGCCTGATCTCCCTGTTAAATAAACGGGCATATATCGCAACAAGCACAACTTCCAGAATACGGGCGCAAAGAGTTCCAAGCGCCGCTCCTGCCACACCCATCTTCGGAAGTCCGAGCAGACCAAAAATGAAAATCGCATTCATTATGATATTGCATATAAGAGACAGAAGATAGACAACTGTTGCCACAACAACCCGTTCCACACTCCGCATAATATACAAATATGCCTGCGTAACTCCCATCATTATATAGGTAAACGCCACAATTCTCAGGTATTTAACTCCTTCCGAAACAACAACCGGATCGTTTGTAAATACCTGCATTAACAGTTCCGGTACCGCAAGAGCCGACACAGTAAAAAGCGCCGTCACACAGACCGCTGCTTTTACTGCCATTCCTAATATCTTTTCAATCGCATCCCGGTCGCCTTTTCCCCAATACTGAGCCGTGAGCACCGTCGCTCCGGAGGTCAGACCGAACAGGAACAATGTCATAATATACTGAATCTGTCCTGCCAAAGATGCGCCGGATAAAGCTTTTTCTCCAACAGCGCCAGCACCGTTTTGTAAAACTTTCTCCGGTCAATTTCTATATGATTTTCTCTCTTTAGCATGATATTTTCCGTAAACTACCTTTTACTTATTCTTTTGCTGCCCTGTAATGATTCTGCAGCTGTTTTTCGATCATTCTTTTCCGTTAAAGCAATACGTACACACTTTACACGGATCGATTCCGATCGATGCAATCAGATCATCCAGACGGTGGAAACGAAGAGTCGTAAAATTCTGGATCTTCCGAATCTCTTCTACCATCTTCGCATAACGGCAGCTGTCCGGATCGGCATATTCCGCAAGCACTTCTGCCGGACAGTTTTCTCCTTCTGCCTCTTGAATGATCCTGCGTGTGATCAGATCAAGATCTGATTTGGATCTTGAAAAATTCAAAAACTTACAACCGTACACAAGCGGCGGACACGCCGGACGTACGTGCACTTCTTTCGCTCCGCTCTTATAGAGAAATTCCGTCGTCTCCCGAAGCTGCGTTCCGCGCACGATAGAATCGTCGATCAAAAGCAGTTTCTTATCTTCGATCAGAGACTGCACCGGAATCAGCTTCATCTTTGCGATCAGATTTCTCTGACTCTGGCTTGTAGGCATAAATGACCTCGGCCACGTCGGCGTATATTTAATAAACGGTCTCGCATACGGTATTCCCGATTCATTAGAATATCCGATCGCATGTGCGATCCCAGAATCAGGAACTCCGGCTACAATATCAGGATGCACAGAATCTCCATCGCGCTTTGCAAGCATACTTCCACATTTATAACGCATTTCTTCTACATTGACGCCTTCGTAAGAGGAAGTCGGATAACCATAATAAACCCATAAAAAAGAACAAATCTTCATCTCTTTTCCCGGAGCTACCAACTGTTCCACGCTTTCCGGAGTAATCAGATCGATCTCTCCCGGCCCTAATTCTTTGTACGCTTCATAACCGAGATTAATATACGCTGAATTTTCAAAAGAAACACAGTACGCCTCTTCTTTCTTACCGACAACAACCGGAGTTCTTCCATATCTGTCACGCGCCGCATAAATTCCGTCTTTCGTCATAAGAAGCAGCGTAAGAGAGCCGTTTACAGTTTCCTGCGCATAACGGATTCCTTCCACAAGCGTTTCTTTCTTACAGATCAAAGATGCCACAAGCTCTGTCGCATTGATCTTACCTCCGCTCATCTCCTGAAAATGGGAATGCCCTTCTTCAAACACTTTTTCTAAAAGTTCTTCTTCATTATTGATCTTTCCAACCGTAACGATCGCAAAACTTCCGTGATGCGACTGTATAAGAAGCGGCTGCGGCTCGTAATCAGAAATACATCCGATTCCAAGATTGCCTTTCATCTCATCTACATCCCTGTCAAATTTTGTACGAAAAGGAGCATTTTCTATATTATGGATCGCACGGCAGAACTCTCCGTTTCCATACGCAGCCATTCCGCCTCTTCTCGTTCCGAGGTGAGAATGATAGTCCACGCCGTAAAATAACTCCAATACACAGTCTTTTTTTGATGCAACTCCGAAAAATCCACCCATTTTCTATGTGCCTCCTGTAAATTTATCAAATTCATTCTGCTATTTATCTTTCACCTTATAAAGGATAAGGAGTTCCCGGCGATAAGTCAATACTTTCTTTCATATGCCTGCTATTATCGTTTATTATAGATATATATAAGCAGAAGTTCTATTCCTTTATTTTTGCCGCTTTGGCATCAAAATCATTCTCCCTGCAAACGATTCCCATTTTCTCCGTCTATACAATAAGAGGATGCCTTATTTTGACATCCTCTTACCTGTTAGTCTTCCAAGGCTTCTTTCATCTCTTTCATTTTTTCCATGAAGCCTTTCTTTTTCTTCTTCTCGACTTTCCCTGTTGTCTCATCATGTTCATGAAGTGTATTTCCCGTCAATTCATCAAATCTTCGCAGCGCTTCTTTCGCCTCCGAACTTAATCTTTCCGGAGTCTGGATCTCAAGCGTCACATAATGATCTCCTCTTGCCTGTGGATTACGAAGAGACGGAACTCCTTTTCCTTTAAGGCGCACTTTTGTATCTGTTTTCGTTCCCGGTTTTACATTATAAATCACATCTCCGTCTACCGTAGGAATACGAATATCTCCTCCGAGCGCCGCTACCGCAAATGAAATCGGATGCGTAGAGAAAATATGAATATCTTGTCGTTTTAACGACGGATGCGCCGAAACATTCACTTCTACAAGAAGATCTCCCCGTGGTCCGCCGTTTACTCCCGGTTCTCCCTTGTCTCTGATACGAACGCTCTGGCCGTTATCAATTCCTGCCGGGATAGACACTTTGATCTTCTTTCGGTTTGCAATGTATCCGCTTCCTGCGCATTTTGAACATTTTTCCTTAATCACTTTACCGGAGCCTCCGCAGTTAGGACATGTCTGCACATTTTGAACTGTTCCGAAAAAAGACTGGGATGTATAGACAACCTGCCCCCGGCCCCCGCATTTCGGGCATGTTTCGGGAGATGTTCCGGGTTTTGCCCCTGTTCCATTACATGTTTCACATGGATCTTTCAAAATAAGATCTAATTCTTTTTCACATCCGAAAACCGCTTCCTCAAATGTGATTCTTATACTTTTTCTGACATTTGCGCCTCGCATCGGTCCGTTACTTCTTCCGCCTCGTCTTCCGCCGCCGAACAGGTCGCCGAAAATATCGCCGAAAATATCACTGAAATCCGCACCGCTAAAGTCAAAGCCTCCGAAACCGCCTGCGCCGCCCGCGCCGCCATCGAATGCCGCGTGACCAAACTGATCATATTTCTGTCGTTTTTCAGGATCGCTTAAAACAGCATATGCTTCTGATGCCTCTTTAAATTTCTTTTCCGCCTCGGCATCCCCCGGGTTCATATCGGGATGGTACTTCTTTGCCAGTACACGGTATGCTTTTTTGATCGCCGCCTCATCAGCATCTTTCCCGATGCCGAGCACCTCGTAATAATCTCTCTTTGACTCTGCCATAATACGAATACTCTACCTTTCCTCAAGAAAATTCTACGAAACCGCTTTTTACACGATCCCGTAGAATTTTTATTTTACATTTTGCCTGATATTTCAAGCTTTTATCTCGTTTCCTCTGATATCTTAAACTTCTTTATAATCTCCGTCTACGACATCATCTCCGTTGAATCCTTCCGGAGCCGGTCCTGCATCCTGACCTGGATTCGGTCCTGCTGCACCTGCACCTGCCGCTGCGCCTGCCTGCTCATACATCTTTGTGAAAAGTTTCTGTGCGCTTTCCATCAGTTTTTCCTTCGCAGCTTTGATCTCAGCCACATCGGCTTCAGATGTATTTTCCGGAGTTGATTTTGCCAGCACGTCTTTTAACGCCTGCATATCGGCTTCTACAGCCGCTTTATCGTTGGCATCCAGTTTATCGCCGACTTCCTTGATTGCCTTTTCTGTCTGGAATACCATTGCATCAGCTTCATTTCTTGTATCGATCGCCTCTTTACGTTTCTTATCCTGAGCTTCAAACTCAGCAGCTTCTTTTACCGCTTTATCAATATCGGAATCTGACATATTAGAACCTGCTGTGATCGTGATATGCTGTTCTTTTCCTGTTCCGAGATCTTTTGCAGATACGTTGACGATACCGTTTGCATCAATATCGAAAGTAACTTCGATCTGCGGGATTCCACGCGGAGCCGGCGGGATTCCGTCAAGTCTGAACTGTCCGAGTGATTTATTATCTTTTGCGAACTGTCTTTCTCCCTGTACGACATTGATATCTACCGCTGTCTGGTTGTCTGCCGCTGTAGAGAATATCTGGCTTTTCTTTGTCGGGATCGTTGTATTTCTCTCGATCAATCTTGTGGCAACTCCGCCCATTGTTTCGATAGAAAGAGAAAGCGGTGTAACATCAAGAAGAAGGATATCTCCTGCTCCTGCGTCTCCTGCAAGTTTTCCTCCCTGAACAGAAGCTCCAAGAGCAACACATTCATCCGGATTCAAAGATTTGCTCGGTTCTTTTCCTGTCAGTCTCTTTACTTCTTCCTGTACTGCCGGAATACGTGTAGATCCGCCTACAAGCAATACCTGACCGAGATCTGCCGCTGTAAGTCCCGCATCGGAAAGAGCGCGTCTTACCGGCTCTGCCGTTCTGTCTACGAGATCTCTTGTCAGCTCATCGAATTTTGCTCTTGTCAGATTCATATCAAAGTGTTTCGGTCCTTCGGCAGTTGCCGTAATGAACGGAAGGTTGATATTTGTTGTTGTTGCGGAAGAAAGTTCTTTTTTTGCTTTCTCTGCCGCTTCTTTTAATCTTTGAAGAGCCATCTTATCCGTTGAAAGGTCAACGCCTTCTTTTGCCTTAAAATCTGCCAGCATATAATCTGTAATCTTCTGGTCAAAGTCATCACCGCCAAGACGGTTATCTCCTGCTGTTGAGAGAACTTCGATCACGCCGTCGCCGATCTCGATAATGGAAACGTCAAACGTACCACCTCCAAGGTCGTATACCATGATTTTCTGCTCTTTCTCATTGTCCAGGCCGTAAGCAAGAGCCGCTGCCGTAGGCTCGTTGATGATACGTTTTACATCAAGACCTGCGATCTTTCCTGCATCTTTTGTAGCCTGACGCTGCGCGTCGTTGAAGTATGCCGGAACTGTAATAACAGCTTCCGTTACTTTTTCTCCCAAATAACCTTCTGCATCCGCTTTCAATTTCTGAAGGATCATTGCGGAAATTTCCTGAGGAGAATATTTTTTCTCATCGATCGTCACTTTAAAATCGCTTCCCATCTCTCTTTTGATAGAAGAAATTGTTTTGTCTGCGTTTGTAACTGCCTGACGTTTTGCCGGCTCTCCTACGAGACGCTCTCCTGTCTTTGTAAACGCTACGACTGACGGCGTTGTTCTTGCGCCTTCTGTGTTTGCGATCACTGTCGGCTGTCCGCCTTCCATAACAGCTACGCAACTGTTTGTTGTACCAAGGTCAATACCGATTATTTTTCCCATGATTTTTTCCTCCTGCTTCTTATCGCTTTTTATTATTCTGAAATAAAGTTGCTTTTCTACTAATTTGCTACTTTTACCATACTGTGTCTTACGACGCTGTCATGATACATATAGCCTTTTTGAAATTCTTCCGTGATGATGTTTTCACCCGCTTCCTCATCTTCCACATGCATAACCGCATTATGGAAATCAGGATTAAATTCCTGGCCTACCGCTTCGATCGGTTTTACACCGACCCCTTCCAAAGTCGTCATGATCTGTTTGTAGATTTTTTCCATTCCTTCTACAAAAGGATCTTCCTTACTTTCCTCCGGCACGGCTGCAAGACCACGTTCAAAATTATCGATAACCGGAAGAATTTTTTCTATGATATCTTTCGCTCCGATTTCATACATTTGAGATTTTTCTCTCTCTGTACGCTTGCGGAAGTTATCAAACTCTGCCATTTGACGGGTGAGACGATCAGTCAATTCTTCAATCTTCTCGTCTTTTTTATCTTTTTTTTCTTTCTTTGCGAAAAACTTTTTCTTTTCTTTTGATTCTGTATCTTTTGTATCCTGAGACTCTTCCGTCTCTTTTGAAGCTTCCTCCTCAACAGATCCTTTCGTCTCTGCCGCCTCGTCCTGCTCATCTGCAGCCGCTTCGTCTTCCATCTTTGCCGCTTCTGCCTTTGCTTCCTCGACAGCTTCTTTTATCATATCTTCTTTGCTCATCTTGTCACCCACCGGCTTTCCACCTTTCTATCCTTTTGGATCTTTATTATAAATCGCATCCAACTCTCCCTGCAGAATTTTCAGCGTCTTCATGACATGTTCATAATCCATCCGTTTCGGTCCGATAATGCCGATCGTTCCTTTCATGCCTTCGCCAAGTTCATACGTCGCTGTCACGACACTGCAGTCCTTCATTGTTTTAACCGGAGTCTCATCTCCGATATAAACCTGTATTCCGTGACTATCCTCACTTGCCAGTGTCTCTGTCACAAGATCGGCGAGCTGCTGCTTCTCTTCAAATGCACTGATGATCTCCTGTGCGCTTTGCTTATCGCTCAACTCCGGATACTTAAAGATGTTCGTAGCTCCGCTTGTATAAATCTTCATATCTTCTTCTACATGGATCGTCTCTGCCACCGCATCCAGTACATGAGCGACAACCTCACTGTGAATGCCTGCCTGCTCTTTCAGCCTTGCGATCAATCCAAGTGTGATCTGATCGATCGGAAGTCCGTTCAATGTAGTATTAAGAAGCATATTTAACTTCAGAAGATTCTCATTACTTAACATTTCCCCTACTTCGATGATCTTATTCTTGATTACATTACCGCCAAGTACGATAACCGCTACGATCTGTTCTGCATCAACTTGAGAAAGCTGAATAAATTTCAGCGTATTCCGATTGTTAATCGGAGACGATACCATCGTCGCATAATTCGTATTCGTCGCCAAAACTCTTGCTGCCTGCTGTAATACTTTCTCAACCTTATCGGTTTTCTCCAACATCGCGCTTTCTCTTTTTGCAATCTCTTGTTCTTTTTCTTCCATCAGCATATCAACATAAAGCCGATATCCTTTATCCGAAGGAATCCTTCCCGCCGACGTATGCGGCTGAAAAATATAACCGAGATCTTCAAGATCTGCCATCTCGTTCCTGATCGTCGCGGAACTTAAATTCAGATCTGTATATTTAGAAAGTGTCCGCGAGCCAACCGGTTCTCCGGTCTCAAGGTAATTCTGTATGATCGCTTTTAATATAGTAAGTTTTCTTTCACTTAACGACGTATCGACCGCCACAGCTTTTCCTCCTCTCTCGCTATTAGCACTCTTTTCTTTCGAGTGCTAACACCTTTCGTATATTAAGATAGCACTGCATTTTCCTTTTGTCAACAGTGTTTATTATTTTTTTATTTATTTCTGTACATCCGAAACGATGTCTTCTATCTGAATTTCCTATTATCCGAAAGAGGCAGAATCACAGCATCCGCTTTTTCAAAACAAAAACTCACTCATTACATAGTTGCTTATATCAACTCCCCGCTCTGTCAGGCGGATCTGCCCTTTTTCTTTTATCAAAAGACGTTCTTTTTCAAGTTTTCCGATCGTTTCTCCGTAAACCGTATCTATTTGCACCCCGAATGTTTCAAAAAAACTTTTTTCCGACACTCCATCTGTTTTCCGCAGTCCGAGAAACATGAATTCTTCCATTTGCTCTTGCACTGACAGTACACTTACTTCTTCTGCTTTTTCCCATACCGCTTTTTTACTCTCTTCTTTTTTGCCGTCCGGATCTACAGTCTTATTCAGTCTTATATAAACATCCATTTTATCTGTATTGCAGAATCGGTGTTCGGCAATCAGAGAGGACGCCCCCAGTCCCAGTCCGAGATATTCTCTTCGCTCCCAATACCCTAAATTATGCCTGCACTCATATCCCGGTTTTGCATAATTTGAAATCTCATATCTCTCATACCCGTATTCCCGAAGGATCTTCTCTGTTATTTCATAAATCGCCCGTTCTGTATCTTCATCGGGAAGCGGAAGTATCTGTCTGTCTTTTCTTATATTACCGTCTTTATCTGATACTTCCGGCATACTACTCTCGCGGGACAACAGTTCTTTTTGGCATATCCGCTCCCCATCCTCCCCGTAAATCGTACCGAAAACAGTTCCTTCTTCTATAATTAAACTATATGCGGAAATATGTTCCGGCTGTAACTGCGCAACTGTGCGAAGCGTTGTTTCCCAGCTCTTTTTTGTCTGCCCGGGAATCGCCGAGATCAAATCGATATTAACGTTATGAAATCCTGCTTTTCTTACCATCTTCCATGTAGTGAGAAATTCATCATATGTATGGATACGTCCAAGCATTTTCAGTTCTCCGTCATCGACCGATTGAAGACCGATACTTAACCGGTTCACTCCGCATGTTTTCCACATGTTTATCTTTTCTTCCGACACAGTTCCGGGATTTACTTCCATCGTTATTTCCGCATTCTCCGCAATATCGAAACTTTCCCGCAAAGCACGAAAAATAGAGGCAGTGTATACTCCCTCTAATATAGAAGGAGTTCCACCGCCTAAAAAAATCGTTGTCACGCAATAATCCGAAAACTGTTCTTTTTTTCCTTTTATCTCCTCCGCAAGAGCTTCCACATAAGCAGAAACCTCCTCTTGCTTTGCAGAAAACGAAAGGAAATCACAATACGCACATTTCTTTACGCAAAAAGGAATATGCACATACAGTTCCAGTTCTTTTTTCATATTTTCCTTTACCTCTTTAAGATGTTTTAAACATCACTTTTTCACTTATACATCGACAACAAAAATCACTCGTCATCCAACTTCAGTACGCTCATAAATGCTTTCTGCGGTATCTCTACGCTGCCGACCTGACGCATTCTTTTCTTTCCCTCTTTCTGCTTTTCAAGCAGTTTTCTCTTACGTGAAATATCACCGCCATAACATTTTGCCAACACATCTTTTCTCATTGCCTTTACTGTTTCACGAGCGATGATCTTACTTCCGACTGCCGCCTGTATCGGAATCTCAAAAAGCTGTCTCGGAATTTCTTCTTTTAATTTCGCGCACATTTTTCTTCCGCGGTCATAAGCGCTTCCTGCAAATACAATAAACGACAATGCATCCACTTCTTCTTTATTAATAAGAATATCAAGCTTCACAAGTTCAGATTTCTGATATCCCATCATCTCATAATCAAATGACGCATATCCTCTTGATCTTGACTTCAATGCATCGAAAAAGTCATAGATGATTTCATTCAGCGGAAGATGATAATTCAATACGGCACGTTTTTCCTCGATATATTCCATTCCCTGATAAATGCCTCTGCGTTCCTGACAAAGATCCATGATCGCACCGATATATTCCGATGTAACCATGATCTCCGCTTTTACCATAGGTTCTTCCATATAATCAATCTCCGCCGGATCCGGCATATTCGTCGGATTTGTCAGATCGATCACTTCTCCGTTTGTTTTATGGATTTTGTAAATTACACTCGGCGCCGTTGTTACGAGATCCAAATTATATTCCCTCTCCAAACGTTCCTGGATAATCTCAAGGTGAAGAAGTCCGAGAAATCCGCAGCGGAATCCAAACCCAAGAGCGACCGATGTTTCCGCTTCAAATTGCAGCGCCGCATCGTTGAGCTGTAATTTTTCAAGAGCGTCTCGAAGATCCGGATACTTTGCTCCGTCTGCCGGATAAAGTCCGCAGTATACCATCGGATTTACTTTTTTATATCCCGGCAAAGGCGAGTCACACGGTCTTGACGCATCAGTCACTGTATCGCCCACCCGCGTCTCTTTTACATTCTTCAGGCTGGCAGTAATATATCCGACCATTCCGGCGCTCAACTCTTCACATGGTATAAATCTTCCCGCTCCGAAAGTTCCGACTTCCACAACATCTGCCTGAGCGCCTGTCGCCATCATAAGCATCGGAGTTCCTTTCTTCACCGTTCCTTCCTTTATCCTGCAAAATACAATGACCCCTTTGTAAGAATCATAGACGGAGTCAAAGATCAGCGCTTTTAACGGAGCCTTTGGATCTCCCTGAGGCGCAGGAACTTTTTTCACGATCTGCTCCAATACGTCATGGATATTTTGTCCTGTCTTAGCTGAAATAAGCGGGGCATCTTCCGCTTCAATACCGATCACATCCTCAATTTCTTCTTTCACCCTCTCCGGATCTGCACTCGGAAGATCGATCTTATTGATCACCGGGATCACATCAAGGTCATGATCCAACGCAAGATATACATTCGCCAATGTCTGTGCTTCTACTCCCTGAGCTGCGTCAACTACTAAAATCGCTCCGTCACACGCAGCCAGACTTCTTGAAACTTCGTAATTAAAGTCTACATGTCCCGGCGTATCGATCAGGTTAAACATATATTCCTCCCCGTCGTCTGCCTTATATACGGTACGAACCGTCTGTGCTTTAATCGTAATTCCGCGTTCTCTTTCAAGCTCCATGTTGTCAAGCACCTGAGACTGCATCTCTCTGCTCGTCAAGAGGCCTGTCTGTTCAATAATCCTGTCTGCTAACGTAGATTTTCCGTGATCGATATGCGCGATAATACAAAAATTTCTTATTTTACTCTGATCTATAACTGACAATTTCATTCCTCCATTATTTGCATATTTTATATGATTTCTGTATTTGATTTTGTGATAAACTTCACTGCTTTCCCGAATTCTTCACAATAAAAAGTTCCACAGCCAAAGTATCTGTCATAAGTCCGGTCTTAACATTTTGCTCTAACTGCGCCCCTTCTTCCATAACAGTTCTCAGCTCTCCGAGTTCATATCGTTTCGCCGCATCCATATACCTTCCCGCAGCAAACGGATGGATCCCTGCCTTTGAAGCGATTTCCTTCTTCCCGTATCCATTCGCCATCAGACCTTTGACATGAAATAAAAGGCGGTATTCTCTCGTCATCAAAAACAGAATACGCATCGGCGGTTCTTTCAGGGCAAGTAGCTCATAATAAAGATCCAACGCCCTCTTCTGGTCTTTTCCTGCAACCGCATTGACCATCTCAAATATATGGTTCGTAATCTGAGTGACACAGATCTGATCAATATCGTCTCTTGTAATCCGATCTTTTCCGATCGTATAACAAAACAGTTTTTCCAGTTCTTGTGTGATATTCTCCATATCCGTGCCGACCTTATTCAGAAAATATGCCGCATCTGCGCCTTCCATCTGCTTTTTTTCTTTCTTTACAAGACCAAGCACCCAGCGCCGCAGCGTATTTTCATCCTGAACCGTCAACTCGACAATATGACCTTTTGCCTTTACCGCTTTATACAGCCTGTTTCGCTTATCTACCTCTTTTTCTATAAATAAAAAATAAGTAGTAGGCGGGATGTCCGTAATATAATCTGCCAGATCTGTTCCTGCATTTTTAAAAAAGCCTGTATCTTCAAACACAATAAGACGGCGCGATGCAAAAAACGGCAATGTCTCCGCCAGATCGATTACCTCTTTTATATCTATGTTCTTTCCTTCATAGACGGCATAATTCATCGTATCGCCTTCCGGAATCATCGCTCTGACAAGCCGTTCCCTATACTGTCGCTTCAAATATGACTCTTCTCCGTACAGAAGATAAATCTGTTTAAATTGTCCCGTTTTCAAATCTTCATTTAAGCTTTTCATAACTCTTGTATTATAAAGGAAAAACAATCATTTTGACAAGAGAAAACTCTCAATACTAATCTGTATTCCGTCAGACTTTATTGTGACAGCCCCGTCTGTCTGAGTATTATATGTTTTCACTTTTCTCTTTTTCAACCTATTTAACGTCTCTTCATGCGGATGTCCGTACCGATTATCAATTCCTGCCGAGATGATAGCCGCTCTTGGATCTGTCTTCTCAAGAAATGCAGCTGTACCCGAGTTTTTCGATCCATGATGGGCACATTTTAAAATTTCATATTTTCTCAAAACATCGCTTTTAACAAGAAGTTCCTCTCCCGCACCTTCCACATCCCCGGTAAAAAGCATATCGAAATTCCCATAAGAAAACTCAAGCACAAGAGACGCCTCATTTCCCGCCTTTGGTTTTGTCAGCCCCTGCGGTATGTCCGTAAGCGGGCCGATACATCTCAACCGCATCACTTCTTTTGAATCGTTTTTTTCTGTCTGCCTTTCTCCTCTTCCATATATATTTGCTCCTGTTTTCACAGAAACGACACGCGTTCCGTTTTCTACCGCTATGCGCGCCAGATCTGCCAACTTTTCATCATGATATTCTTCGGGAGGAAGCACAAGCGTGTCAATACGAACTCCCAGCTTCTGCCCTTCCAGAAGTTCTCTTATTCCACTGATATGATCCTCATCTCCGTGAGTCACAAATACATAATCAAGGCATCCGATGCCCTCCGACAACAAATACGGTTCGATCCGTTGAGCGCCTGCCTGTTTTACATCACTGCTGCCCCCGTCTATCAAATAGTTTTTCCCTTTTCCCGAAAGAACAATGCCATCACCTTGCCCCACATCCAGCACTGTTATTTTTATTCCTTCAATATCCCGGGTTTTTGCTCCGCATAAAACAATCAAAAACGCCGCCGAAACAAAAAGCATATACCCCCATATTTTCTTTGGAAAACGCCGATACATTCCATATAACGCGAACAATATCACATAATAAGCGACAAGTAATTGTACGCTCGGTTTTCCTGCCGTTATCCGCCCGAACGGAAGCATAACTGCCGCAGAGCACAATCGATCATACGCCCAAAGTATCACGCCGGAACTTTTCAGCAAAATAATACCGATCGGTTTTACAAGCAGGATCATCACAGAACCCGACAGCCCCGTTCCCATAATAACCGGGAGAGCCGGGATCACAAACAAATTTAAAAAAACCGAGTACGGCGGGATTTCAAAATAAAAGTACAGCATAGGACCAAGCAAAAACAGATTCACTGCCAAACTTGCGCTCACCGCTTTCCCCATATGCGTCCATATATTCTTTTTCTCCGTACCACACCCGAACAAACATTCAAACAAAGGCGTCAGCATACAAATTCCGCAAAGTGATCCAAAAGAAAACAAAAATCCTGCATCTGACAGACAGAGAGGATCTTTTGCACTAAGCAGCGCCGCTGCCACAGCAAGACTTGTGGGAAGGTCATAATCTCTTCCTGTCACTTCAGCGCCCATCCGAACGGAAAACATAATAAGCGCTCTTAAAGCTGAAATACTCGCTCCGGTCATTACTGTATAAAAAAGCAAAACAATCGTTCCGACAGCTCCTGACACCGGAAATCCCACTCCTCTTTTTCTCAGAAATCCATAAAGACCGCTTCCGATAAAGGACATATGAAGCCCCGTCTAGGGTTTTCCCCTGTCATTTATAGATGGCATAACTTCTTATTAAAAAGAGATATTCACCCACACCCTTTTGGGGGATAACCCCTTGTGGGATATGCTCCCCTGGGATATTCTCTATTTCCGCCACTCACGCAGCATTTCATTTAAAACTAATCCTGTATTAAGCCTTTTTATGCATTCTTTAGTATCCAGTTCATTTGTAGCTTGAATATATGAATACCTATCCTTTTTACTAATTCTTTCCATTATTTCTTCTTGGTTATCCTCAATATATGCTTCAAACGCAGACTTTTCATCTTCGGTTTCATAAAGTAAAACCACTTCCATCAGTCTACGATTAGCATATATTGCTTCTTCATTTTCACCGTCCAAAAAGAACTGTTGCAATCTATATTCCGTACTTCCTTTTACAAAATACTTATATGTGAATTTATGATCAATTCTATACCTGTCGTATCCTGCAAATCCCCATTCTGGTACTGGAGTTTTATATCTTCCACTGTCCAATACTACAATTTGATATTCTTCTAATATCGTGTCTCCAGCAATAATCTGAAGCATTTCATACGATGTACTTTTATTTGACATCGTATAAGCATAAAATTCCGGAATTAAATAGTCTTCGTCACCCTTTAGTATTTTCAACTGATATTCAGGTCTATACATATTGTAATAAATATGATCCTGCTGCTTCCACTCTGTCTGGTACTGCAGTCTTCCGATAATATACTCCAATGGTGTCTGCAATAAACCAAACCGTTTTTTCCAGAGTTTTTCTACATCATCAATACTTGCCATTCCTCTATTCGGAGTGTTTTTATCCCCATTTCTCATATAAATGCATCCGGCAAGCATTTCTCCATAGTTTCTTTTTAAATATATAGGTGTCTTCTGCGTATCATATACAGTAAGAACATCCACCTCTATTTCATTTACCACAACAGTTTCCACAGAAATTTCAGGTCTAACGTCCCCGATAAACCAAAGATTATCCATTGCTTCTAAAATATCTGCCTGTTTACGTCTATTCTTTTTCATTCCAACAATATGTCCGTCATCATCAATCCCAAAGAGAAGATAACAGTTTGCATCATGTGGAGTATTGGCAAAACAAATAATATCTTTTAACAAATCTGCCATATTCTCATGCCACTCCTGCTTATAGTCCCAATATTCGCCTTCACGCCCTTTAACAGCCAAAATCTCAACTATTCTATCCAGTGGCAAATCATTCATTCCGTTCATCTACTTTTTATCTCCCTTCGTCAACATTTGATTACATTCGATTATATCAAAAAATGGTGCAGCCATCCAATCACAGCCACACCATTTTACAGTTACATTACTGTTTATTTTCTCTTTCTGTAAAAAGCACCCCATAGTCAAACATCTTCATACTTTGATGTCTGCCTATGCTCATGAGGTTCGATATGATAATCTCCACATCTTCATCTTCTGTGCCTAGCTTTCCAAGTCTTCTGCATACCCTCTCATAGGCTTCCAGCATCTGCGAATATAATTTTTCACAGTATTCCCCTTCTGCAAATTCGTCTTTTACCAGGCTACTTTCTGCAACCGGATATTCCTCAAGATTGTAGCTTCCATTCATCAGATCGTAGATTTTTGTTTTGAACTCCTCATCTTTTACACTCATTCTGTATCCTCACTGCTTTCTTCTGCCGTGGAAAGCGCATAGAAAAAGGGGAAACAATCAATCAGATACAATTGAACTGCTTCCCCTATTTCTTCAAAGATCTCACGAAGTTCATTAAAATTCTCCGCTCATCAGCATTTAGGTTATCCCATGTTTCCAATATCTCTTCCTGCTCATCTGTCAGATCTGGTCTCATGCCGTCCCCGGCAAAAAACTGTGCTAGTGAAATTCCGAATGCATCACAGATTCTTTCCAAAGTCGGTATCGTTGGAATGCTCTCTTTCTTGATTATATTCCCTAAAGCGGTCTGTGACATATCAGTGAGCTGTGCGAGTCGGTACTTGGAAACCTTATGCTTGCTGCATAATTCTTTTACCCTTTTCGGGATATAGTCCTCTGTACGCAAGTAAATTACACCTCTCTTCTGCTCTGCGATACATTTATTTTAACCGCAAACCAGAATAAATATTAGAACCATATTTCTTTAGTAATTTACTCCATTACACTTTACTATAAGGGTAAAAAAATATGAACAGCAGCACACCGCAGTTCAATATGTATTTCTTATAATTCCTTGTTTTTCCTTGTTTCTTTCACTTCCATATTATCAGTTCCATCATCAGCATAGCATCTTTTATACTGCCCATCAATCAAAATCGTTCGACAAATGTCTACATATATTGACACCTTGTTATCCGGCAATACTCCACTCTACTTTATTAAATTACATAACCTTTTACCACTCGCTGACGGATAATCTATTTGCGTAAGAAAAAGAAACAGGAGGTAACATTATGAATGAATCACTTGCATCTGTAAATCATAAACAGATAGGATACCGCATTAAGGAAGTCAGGGAACAGAACAATTTTTCACAGGCACAGCTTGCAGAGGAAACGGAACTCTCCATCTCCTACATAAGCCATATTGAAAATGCCAAACGTAAGGCCAGTCTTGAGTCCATTATCCGGATTGTAAATGCCCTGGGAATAACGGTCGATGAGCTGCTCGCTGGAGTACAGCTCCACAACCCTACCGCTTACCAAACTGACCTAGATCTGCTGATGGCTGAATGCACAGAAAATGAGAAACGCTTCATTTATGAAATGGTAAAAGCAAGCATTGATAGCATGCATAAAAACGGATGGCATATTTCGGCTGACGAAGCATAGATGCTGCGGCACACTATTTTCACACATAAAAAATTGCTTTGGAATAGACTATGCGGATATGCCTGTCCGTATGGTCTATTTTATTTTCTTATGAAAATTTTATAATAAACCACATCATAAGAAAAAGGTGGTAAGACATGAGAGAAAACGAACAGAAATCCGGCTCCATTGCGGATCAGAAAAACAAAATCAGGGAACGATATAAAGGAGTCAGCATTGATGAACTTGATGTAATTCCGGCACTTCCACAGGAAGATATATTCGCTGTTGAAAATGAACAGCGGGTAGCCGTCTACGCAAGAGTATCCACAGACGATCCAAGACAGACATCTTCTTATGAGTTACAGAAAAACCACTACCACGATGTCATCAGCAAAAGTCCGAATTGGAAACTTGTACAGATCTATGCGGATGAAGGCATATCCGGCACTTCTCTGCAGCATCGTGATCAGTTCAAACAGATGATTGAAGACTGTAAAAAAGGAGAAATCGATCTTATCGTTACAAAGAGCGTGTCCCGTTTCGCCAGGAATGTTGTAGACTGCATCGGATATGTCCGTGAACTGCTGGCTCTCCCGCATCCGGTCGGTGTCTTTTTCGAGACAGAGCGATTGAATACCTTTGATCCGAAAAGCGAAATGGTACTTTCCTTCATGGCTACCCTCGCACAGGAAGAAAGCCATACCAAGAGTGAGATTATGAATGCTTCCATTGAGATGCGGTTTCGAAGGGGGATATTCCTCACTCCCACGCTTCTCGGCTATGACCATGATGAAGATGGAAACCTTGTAATCAATGAAGCGGAAGCAAAGATTGTACGTCTCATATTTATGATGTACTTAAACGGCTGCACCTGTCAGGAAATCGCTGATACCCTGACGGAACTGGAGTGTGAAACTAAAAAAGGGAATACCGTATGGTCTCCCGGCTCAATCCTTCAGATATTGCAGAATGAACGACACTGCGGTGATGTTCTTGCCCGAAAGACTTATACTCCAAATTACCTGAATCACAAATCAAAAAAGAACATGCAGAACCGCCCGCAATACAGGAAACGTAATCACCATGAAGCAATTGTGTCCCGTGACGATTTCATTGCCGTACAACGGCTCATCAGCAATGCCAAGTATGGAAATAAGGGAATACTGCCGGAGTTAAAGGTCCTGCCAGATGGAGTATTGAAAGGCTTTGTATCCATTAATCCACGATGGGCCGGCTTTAAAGAGGATGATTATATCAATGCTTCCCTAAGTGTATATGGCGGTACAGAACAGTTTCTCCCACCCTCGTCACCCGTGAAAGTGCAGTCTGGGGACTTTGACCTGCGTGGTTATGAAATTGCACGCTCACAGTTTTTTGACAGCACTGATCGCATTATCGTGACATTCAGTCTTAATGATATTAAATTTTCAACCACTGCCGTTAGAAAACTGAACAGCACACTGGTAGAACTTCTGATCCATCCGAACAAACATCTCTTTGCCGTAAGGATCGTCCCACAAACGCATCGAAACGCCATGCAGTGGGCAAAAAAGCGAGGGAATATTTCTACCCCAAGGGCAATCAGCGGTACAGCTTTTATGCCTACCATCTATGCACTTCTCGGTTGGAACGCAGACTGCAGATACCGCATAACAGGAATCAAGCGTGGAAACGGATCGGATGCTGTCCTTATCTTCAATCTGGAAGAAACTGAAATTTTTATTCCAAATGATGTGATCGATGAACAGCAGCTACCAGATGCACCAACGGACGTAAAACCATTTACTGACAATCTCAAAAAAAATGTCCGTGCCTATCCGCCTGACTGGGCTGACACTTTCGGCAGCAACTACTACTGCCATGCACAGGCACAGGAATTTGCCAGATTCAATGACCAGAACACCCTTTCCAACGAAGCAGTTGCATACAAAGATTCAGACATACAGGTGACCAGTCCTGATGAAGTAGAAAAAAGCATAGAACAACTCATGTCTGACATGAAGGAGAACCGTAATGAATGAACAGCCAAACAATGAAACCTTAATCCAGTCCTCTTCAAGGGACTTACAGATCATCGAGGACGATGCCTTCAGCTATGAGGGTTATCAGGTAGTGCGTGGAGAATTCTTCGCCCACACCTATGAACCATCCTTTACATTTAATGCCAACAAAGTATCCGTAAATACTGCATGCATCAAAAAGCTGCCTAAGACAGATTTTGTACAGATCCTTGTGAACCCGGATGAAAAGAAACTTGCCGTCCGCCCATGCCAGGAAGATGAAAAAGACTCCTTCCGATGGTGCTCTGCTACAAAGAAGCGTTCCCCAAGGCAGATCACATGCCGGATCTTTTTTGCCAAGGTAATAACCTTGATGGGATGGAATTCCAGTTACCGTTATAAACTGCTCGGCAAACTGATACGGTCTGATAATGAACTCTTATTCGTCTTTGACCTTACCACGCCCGAAATATATGTGCGTACAGCAAAAGACGATGGAAAGATAAAGACATCCCGGACACCTACATATCCAGCGGAATGGCAGAACCAATTCGGTGTGCCGGTTGAGGAACACCAGAGCAACTTACAGATCAATATGTTTGACGGCTATGCTGTCTTTGGAATTTCAGAGAACACACCGCCAGAAGAACCCAAAAATCCAGCCGAACCACAAAAGGAGGAAACACACTATGAACAATCATCCCTCTTCACAGCCAATCCTATGCATTGACTTAAAGAAAAACCGCATCCGAATACACAAACATACTCTTCATATGCTCGGTGATCCAGAATATATCCAGCTTCTGGTAAATCCCGACACCCATATGATTGCCGTCAGGAAAAGCGTCCGTCAGGATTACCTTGCCCACCATGTCAGGGCATGCTATTCCGACATTCGAAACAGTTACGAATTATACAGCCGTGAACTGCTCCAGACTTTAAAACAGACCAATGCGGAACTTTCCAATAACAGATCCTACCGCATCTATGGTGCAATAAATAAAAAAGAAGGACTGGCAAGCTTTTCCATGCAGGAATGTATCCTCGTGGATGAATCTGTCAGAATAGGTGAAATCGTATGAGTAATCATCAGATTCCAGATTTTGAAACCGATGCTGAATTTCTGCAGCTCATCCAGCCAAGAGTAGAAAAATATATAGAAGATCTCGAAGAAGATATCTTCGATCATGGCTGTGATGAAGCTATATGTGTCTGGGGAAATATCCTCATCGATGGACATCTCCGTTATTCCATCTGCCGGAAGTGGGATATCCACTTCAATATACGCAGACTCTTCTTCCAGAGCCGTGACGAAGCGGAAGCCTACATATGTACAGAGCAGCTTAAACGGAAGGACCTCACAAGTGAATACAAAAAATATCTTATTGGCAGGCGCTTCCGGGCAGACATGAATATTGCCAGTGCTGATTTTCTGAAAAATCATCCTGAGAAACAGCTCAACGCAGACGGACAGATATCCCAGAAGTATGTACAGAAAACGGAGATTGCAGCCATTATCGGAAAAGAATATAACTTCAGCTTTTCCACTGTTACAAAATACGATGTGTACGCAAGAGCACTCGATGAACTCCGCATAAAAGAACCGGAAATAACATCCAGAATATTAAACGGCAGTCTCCGTGTATCCCATGAAAATGTCATAGAACTGTCAAGACTTCCCATCGAAGATATCAATGGACTTAAAAGACTGCTCAACAGCGGTTCGATCGACCGCATCGGCTACTCGCAGTTACGGCATGAACTGCGATGGCAGCGGCTTCCTACAGGAAAACCGGATTCCCGAAGGCGCAGACGTGAAAGGGAAAGTGCCGAGGCTGGCATCAAACAGATGCCCGTCATTGACCCAGATGCAGAACTGGCAAGCCTTAAATTTACCATTCCTTCATGGTCCAAAACCATATCAAGGACAATGGAACTTACGGATTTTCCTTCCACATCCGCTTCTGCCCGGCAAGAAGTCAGGACACAGATCATAAACCTTACACGAAAAATAAACAGACTGCTGACGCAGTTGGAGGAGGATTAAAATGACAGATGACCAAGCAATATCGGAACAAACTGATCTCATGCAGTATGTTCCAAAAGTACACTTTGAGCAGATTCCCATCAGGAATCTTGTATCCAACCAGGAATATCAGAGAAATCTTTCACAGAATCATGTCCAGCGTGCCGCTGCGAACTTCGATCTGTACCAGATAAATCCCGTAAAAGTCAGCCGCCGTAACGGCATCAACTATGTCTTTAACGGGCAGCACACCATTGAAATCGTGGCACTCGTCTCCGGTTCAAGAGAGACTCCTGTATGGTGCATGGTCTATGATGACCTCGTTTACGAACACGAAGCCGATATTTTTGCTAATCAGATGAAGTATGTAAAGCCCCTGCTTCCCTATGAAATATTCATGGCAAACATTGAGGCTGGGAATGATAAACAGCTTATCATCCGTGATCTAGTAGAATCTTATGACCTTTCCATCACCTCTTCTTCTGTTCCTGGCGGTATCTGTGCCGTTGCTACCCTTGAGACCATCCACGACAAATACGGCTATCACATGCTCGATCATGTGATCCGCCTGATTGTCGCAACATGGGAAGGTGCTGCCCAGTCCTTCAGTGCAAACATGATGAATGGGCTGGCACGTTTTCTGAATGCCTATGGCGATGCGATCAAAGATGATATTTTTAAAGAAAAACTGGGAAGAATATCCATTAAGGAACTGGCTCGTACTGCAAAGGACAGGCGTTCCGGCTCTCTTGGATTTGCAGAAGCAATCCTTATCGGATATAACAAAAAATGCAGGAATCCGCTTCCGTGGGATAAGCTCTACACGCATAAACTCCCACAGAAGAAAGCTGATGAAACAGAACAGGAAGAAGAAACTGATGATATGCCGCAGAACGGGCAGCTTGACTTATTTGGCTTGGATGATGAGGAGGAGGTTTCCGAATGATCATACGGAAACCTTTACCCTGCTGCCTTCCAAGAATGCAAACTCATATTTCTTTGCACCGAATATTGTTATTTCTTCCAAAACAAGCTGTGCGGCTTCAGGAACATACTGCTGAAGCTGTCCGCTTTCGGTTGCTTCCATCATCTGCCCCGCCCTTATCTTCTCAAGCGGAGTCCCATCTAATTTCATGGAATTCCATCTTTCTATATGCTTTTCCCGTTCACCGACCAATCGGTTGAATGCCTTTACAAATCCCTTTTCCAAATCCGCATTATCTACATAAGCATTGGTGCATGCAACCTTTCCATCCTTACGGTGATTCTTGCACTGCCATTGTATGATCCCCCTTGATTTCCAGGAATGTCTTGTAAAAAGGCTTCCACATTCCCCACAGAAGATCTTTTCGCAGAAGGGATAACATTCTGAACCGTAACTGTAGCGGTCTGTCCCATGCTTCTGCATGAATTTCTCCCTGCGTTCAAATTCTTCCTGAACCGCATTCCATGTTTCCTTATCAATGATTCCCTTATGGCTGTCCTTTACATAGACCTGTGCGACTTCCCCGTTATTCTTTACCTGACGCTTGGTAAGGAAATCAGCCGTATAAGTTTTCTGCAGTAACGCATCACCCATGTGCTTTTCTTGTTTCAGGATTCCGATCACCGTGCTTGCATACCACTTAGTCTGTCCAAGGCATCCCGGCACCTGCTCATCTTCCAACTCTTTTGCAATCTGTGCAGGATTCAGCCCCCAGAGGAAATCCCTGTAAATGCGTCTTACCGTCTTTGCCTGTTCTCTGTTGATGATGAGCTTTCCATTCTCATCCTTATCATATCCCAAGAATTTGAATGTATTGAGATGCATCTCACCGTTCTTGAACTTTGTCCGGATTCCCCATTTGCAGTTCTCTGAAATGTTTCTCGATTCATCCTGTGCAAGGGAGCTTAAGATCGTAAATAAAAGCTCACCCGTAGAATCCAGTGTATTGATATTTTCCTTCTCGAAAATAATGCCGATTCCGAGGTTCTTCAGCTTTCTGGAATACATCAGACAGTCCTGCGTATTTCTGGCAAAACGGCTGATGGATTTTGTTATGACAAGATCGATCTTTCCCTTCCCACAATCCGCAATCATACGTTTGAACTGCTCCCTCTTCTTCGTATTGGTTCCCGAAATACCCTCATCCGCATAGATGCCGGCCATTTCATAATTTTCATGGTCATTGATGTACTTCGTATAATAATCGACCTGGGCTTCAAAACTGTGAAGCTGGTCTTCCTGATCCGTTGATACACGGCAGTAGGCTGCAACCCGTATCTTCTTCTGCGGTGCCGCCCTATACCCTGATACCTGACGGTTTCTTGCTGGTATAACTGTAACGCTTCTTGCCATTCTTATTGTCCTTTCTCTGAATATAAATATCATTCTTGATTTCTCCCCATCCCTTTATGACGGTGTCAGGAACCCTTGTCCCATCACAGGCTTCTTTTCCCTTCCGTTTTCTTCGGTTACATACCCAGGTGACTTTATGGTTCTGGGGATTCACATACCTTACAAGTCTGCTTCCGCATAACGCACAGAAGATCTTCTCTCTGTATGGATACTCTGTTTCCGTATTTTCAGGAATTGCTGACGGCTGTTTCTTCTTATGCCGTCTCTTCCATGAGTGCTCTTTTAAATAAGTAAATTCCTTCACGCCCTTATCTGATGCTTTCTCATCGATATAAGTATTTTCTTCAAAATGCCATGCACTCCGAAGCACACCATCCGGGATATTGATGCCATCACAGAAGCTCTTTCCATACCGCTTCGTCCCGCTGCATCCCCAATTAAGCCTGTTACCCTTACTGTAAATGCGTTTATAAAGGGGATACCCGCATTTCGCACAGTAGATTTTGTTCATATAAGGATAATTTTCTTCTGTGAACTCCTCTATCACCGAGCCTTCCGCAAGATAATCCCTCTTTGCAGCCAATGCATCCTGTGCTTTCTGCCAGAGTTCCGGGGAAACAATAGCTTCATGGTCATCTTCGATGTACCATGCATCCACTTCTCCCCTGTTCCTGACCAGTTTTCTCTCTTCATTCACGAAATGCTTGTGCATGATGTAATCGCCTTTGTAAATCTCGTTTTCAAGAAGACGGAACACGGTACTGTCTACCCACTGCACACCGCCTACCGTCTTTATCCCATTTTCATTCAGGTATCGTTTGATCGATGCAGGAGTATATCCCTCTGCTGCCATCTTATAGATTTTTCTTACCCATACAGCTTCAGCTTCGTCAGCAACAAATACTCCTCTCTCGTCTTTTGTATAACCGAAAGACCGCTCAAGGTACTGTACGGGAATTCCTGCCTCGTACTTTCGCTGGTAAACCATCTTTGCACCAGCACTTCCGCTTTCACTTTCTGCCTGTGCGAATGCTGCAAGGATCGTAAGCATCAGCTCCCCTTCCCCTGACAGCGTATTGATATTCTGAAGTTCAAAAAAAACACCTACATTCAGTTCTTTCAGCTTTCGTGTAGCTTCCAGAACGATTGAGGTGTTTCTTGCAAAACGTGATACTGATTTTGTTAATATAAGGTCTATCTTACCTTTTTCTGCATCGGCAAGCATTTTCTGCAGACCGGGTCTCTTTTCTTTAAATCCCGATATGGCAAAATCACTGTAAACTCCGGCATATTCATAATCTGGATTGGCTTTTATGACCGTCTCATAATGCCTGACCTGATTTTCCAGCGAATTTTCCTGTTCATCCGCATCTGTCGATACACGACAGTATGCACAGACTTTTAATTTTCTTTTCTGCTCCCTGCTGCCTTCCCTGATCTGAATTTCCACAAGCCATACCTCCTTCCGTTTTGGTAGTCTATATATCACTCTGAAAGCCAATAATAGCAAGTGTTTTCTTGGATACCCTTTCACCTTTCTTTCCTTGGCATAAACTGAAAAAAATACGGCTGACAGCCATTACTGACCATCAGCCATATTCCTATGCCTTCACGATATAATCTGAAGAAACAAATCCATAGTATTTTCCTGCAATGCGGATATAATACCACGCTTTTCCGTCTGACGCCTTTACGGTATCACAGACATCTACCAGATTCCCTCTGTACAGATATGGATAAGATTTGATCCGGCCATATTCCTTTCCTGCCCATTTGCGGACATTTAAGGATGAAGCCGTAACCTTCCCTACCCATTTCGGTGTTTTATTGATACCGCCAGAACTGCTGCTCCCGCTGGCATTCCCAGAAGAAGTATTCTGTGAAGATCCACTGTTGTATTTCGGTACTCCATATCCACGGATATATTTTCCATTTACCTGCAGGGTTCTCCGCCCTACTGCATTTCCTTTATTTCCTTCGATTACCGTAATCGTACTTCCGGATACCTTTTCTACAATTCCGACATGATCCGGCCATCCGGTGTTATCACCTTTACCGGAATCATCCCAGTCATAAAAAACAATATCCCCCGGTCTTGGAACTCTTGCATCATTTTCGTCCCATTCCCCCAGCTTCTGGAACAGGGCGATCATCTGACCGCATCCGCACTCTGTCGGGATAATATCCGTCATACCTGTCTTAATGGCACATGCTGATACAAACGTGGCACACCACGCATCGGTATATTTTACCGAATAATTTCTTGCCAATGGTCTGTGTACATTATAAGTATCAATGATCTTTTTATGGGATCCGTCTGCCTCACGGCATCCGACCCATGCCTTTGCCTGTGCAATCAATGTTGCTGCTGTTTTTGCCATAGTCTCTCGCTCCTTTGCATTGTCATATTTTCTCAGCTCATACTGCTCTACCAGAGCCATACAGTTCTTCACATAATCAGAACTGGTCGCAAAACCGTCTTCCCTGATAGTTTCCAGGTACTTCCTTGGATCCGTAATGCCTTTCAGGTTCTGATATCTGGAAAGCTGGATAAATTCGAAATATCCCTTTACTCCTTCTTCCATCGAAGAATAGGTACGGAAGTTGTCACGGATTGACGTCAGTGTTCCGGGTGTGTATTCTTCTTTAGTTGAAAGATTGACTAAACCACCATTCCACTTTGTTCCGCATTTCAATCCAAAATAGTTATGATATTTCGCAGCCAGGGTGCTTTTCCCCCAGCCGGATTCCAAAATTGCCTGTGCAATAACAGAAGAATGGACAAGAATGCCATACGCTGAAGCATACTTGTCCACATATCCTGCAACCGCTGTGATAAATTCTTTCTTGTTCATAGCGGTTATTCTCCTTTCTCTGAACGGTCATGGAGCTGCTCCAAAACCTCCTTGATTTTTTCCGGCACAGGAAGTCCCAGATGCGATGCATTTTCCAACAGGCTCACGCCTTCATTGGAAAGATAGAAGAAGACCACCGCTGTCCGTAACACACTGCCCGTACCGATCACCTGCACATCCAGGATGTTTGCAATTCCGACAAGCAGAAAGATCAGGACCTTTCTGCAGATTCCACGGAAGCCTACTGCACTGGATAACTTCCTATCGCTGACCGCACACATCACTCCCGTGAGATAATCGATCACAACGAATGCAAGCAGTGCATAGATCAGACCATCGCATCCGCCAAGGAAATATCCAAGCCATCCTCCTACTGCTGTAAAAACAAACTGTACCGTGTTCCAAAATTCCTTCATAATGAGTTCCTCCTTTGATTTTTGGGTATAAAAAAAGCACCTCCTAAGAGATACCAGTTACTAAAATTATGCAATACGCTTCCACATATAGCAGGTGATATAAGGCGGGAGGTTCTGACCGTTTCCTGTTCCGGTTGAACTAAGTGTACCTTTTGCCGTAAAAGTATGGCTGTGGGTTTCTGAATCTGTCTCCTCTATCAGTTCACTCTGCGGACTATAAGTACCAAAAGGAGCATTATAAGATTCTCCTTCGTAATCATAACCCGGTTCTGAAGGAACAGGATATGGAAGCGTATGGGAATGTGACCCACCTGTCACCGTGACCGCTGTTCCGGTAAAAGTATGGGTATGACTCTGCAGATACTTACTTCCACCTGTTTTTTCCACTGTAGAGAATTCTGAATCCGATGTGTTTACGCCAATCGGAACACGTCCGCTTCCCCATGACTGCCATGTGCCGCCAAACAAGGATGCCGGACTGGTATTATTCACGGACATATAAATGCTACCCACAGGATAAATCGCAGAAAATGTAATTTTCCCCTCTGCCACATTCTTCAATTCATCCAGCATATCAGCTACCTGAGAGCACAGATCATCATATATCTCCAGCCTTTCTGCTTCATTTGTTAAACGTTCCTCTTCAGCGGCTTCCCTATCGTTCTCGTTTGATACCCTGATTTTTTCAGCACTATTTCTATTAGCTTCCGCTGTCACACGGCTTTTCTCAGCAGATACATACCCTTCCACCTGTGTATTGATTGCATTGATGGAATCATAAATACTCTGCCTGACATCTTTTCCATATACCGCAGACAGGATCTTATTCAGATACGTTGTGACATTTGCCATCTTTTTCTCCCTCCTTCAGCTGCCTGTACTCCATACACTTCATTTCCCGTACTTCTGACAGCACGCCTGTCAGGATCACATCAAGAAGACTTGCCGGAAGCCCGTATTTCTGCTGCAGTGCAACCACTGATTTTGTCATGTCCTCCCTTGCATGATCCAGAATCATGCCAAGAGGCATGGGATTCTGTTCTGTTTTATTCTTTTCCTGCTTTTCCACTAAATGCACCTCCCTCAAACAATGCTGTCATTTTTGTCATAGCTGATTCCATAGCAGTAACCTTACCTAAAACTTCTTCCAGCTTCATTTCAAGCGGTGAGCCAGACATCAGTTCCACTGTTTTTTCTGCCATTTCTGTTTTTCCTTCCTTTGGCTTTTCCCCACGGGGAAGTTCCAGTTCGATTTCTTTTTCCACTTTATACCTCCTTAATTCCAGTATCCGACTATGATGCCGTTTTTTACCTGAAGCTTACTGTAAGTCCAGCTGATTGCCCCATTTCCTTTATCCGTAATATTCATGATGATTGGGATCGTTCCAGTAAATGCACTGTATCCGCCAGAAGAAACACCCGAAAGTTTAATGTTGTAGAGCGTATTCCACTCCCCATAAAAATCACAGCCCAGATGCAGCCCCTGTTCCGTATAGATACTGTTTCCCTGTGAAAAACACAGCATCGTGGTATAGGATGAAGCTCCGCTTGTTTTCTGATAACACCATGCCATATACTTTCCGGTATATTCCAGATCAAACACCAGCCCTTTGTGTGCTGCATTGCTTGACCACTTGTTAGTTCCAATCTTACCTACATAAGTGCCGTCCCTGTAAAAATGCTCCCCATTATAATTGAACTTTGACACCAGCTGATCAGAAGTATTAAATACCTGCAGTTCCCCGTTCTTTAGCTGGATATAATCCGTGATTCCATTCCACGCAGTCTGTAGTTCTCCTGCAATAAAGGAATCTGCATAAATGCTTCTGGCAGCAATATATTTCCCTACGATCTTTCCATCCATCGTAATGGCTGTTCCAAACGTCCCGTTATATCCCGTACTGGAATATCCCAGACCATTTAAATTCCATCGCCACACCTTTTTTGCGGTATCCTTATCTGCAGTATCCATGATCAGGATCTCTTCCGGTCTTGTCACCACATGCCCCGTGGTTGCTGCCGTGATCAGGGCTGTTGCATTTTCTATCGCCATCCGCAGGGTATCAGACTGTGGCGGCAGTGACTGGATCTTCTGTACAAGCGAGTCGTTCTGATTTGTTGTACGTTCTGAAATTCCTGCCTTTACACTTGTTCCAAGCGTTACCGTATTATTCTGTGGATTCTGCAGGTCAATGGTAAGTGCAGTAACCGGAAAATACCGGTCCATTCCGTGTGGTTTTGACACGACCCGGATGGAATCCCCCAGTTTGATCCGTTCGATATCCACATCCACCATGTTCAGGTCCACGGCATTGCAGGTCAAAGACAGGTTCTCAAACTGAATATCTGACAGATATTTCTCTGCTTTCTTCTTCAAATTGGCCGGCTCTCCGACATCCTCAAAACTCACAGTCCTTGTCACCACACCGTACACTTTTACGGCATCCGTGGATTCTATATACGGGACACTATTATTCACACTTTTAATCGTGGTATACTCTTCCAGTCCTTCAATCGAACTTTCCTCTAACCTTTTCCCAAGCGGGATCACCCTGGTTGCAATCTCAGATGCATCCGCATTTTCCGTATAATCAAGCAAATTGCTGCCAAACTCAATGACCTGTGTATTGGTATTATCATAATCTGCGATATAATCCAGGTAACGGGTCGTGCCGGAATGCCGGATCCGTAAATGCCCTCCAAGTCTGTCTACCAGCTTATCCTGAATATCATCCAGCGTATTTTCCCAGTTTGTGTAGCGGTAGATGCTGTCATTGCTATCTTCCACCGTCACCATCCCAGTAACAAACATCTTCGGATACAGGTCTTTCCTGTCGAATGTATGGGTGTAATGCCACAGAAGATTGGAACTGTTAGCATATGGATTATGGGCACTCTGCATATCAGAAACTTTCTTCGTTTCCACTGCCGTATAAGATGGAAGTGATGATACCGTTGCCGTACCTGGAATTCCACTTGTAAACTCCACACTGTCTATGGAAAATCCATAATAGTTATTAACCGATGCATCCGTATGCCAGTACACATAAAAATCTCCTGCAGGTACAATAAATGTTTTCCCTGCCACATCATTAGCCCTTTTCTTTGCAAAAACGGCATATACCGTACTTCCAGACTTATAGAATAGGGAAAGGTTATCAAAAGAACCGCTTTCTCCTGCACATTTGGAATTAAATGTGACAGCAAGCCGTTTTTCCATTGTTGTCTGCATATTATGGACAGCAAGCAATGCGTTCAAGAAACTACGCACAGTATAGCTGTGGTATGCCTTCGGTTCCTGTATCGAATCCAGAAGATATGCAAGCTCCCCTTCACACACCACTGTCCGGGTATTATAAAAGTTCTTCTCCATACTAAGGATGCGTCCGTAGAAAATACTGTCCCCATCTTTTTCCACCCGGATGACGGAAGTCAGCTTTTTCATCCTGTCATATATCGGGTTTACTGCCGGGATATCAAACTCAAATGAACCGGATTTGTTATCTGCCAGTTCCAGCTTGGTATTAAAAATGACCAGTTCCTGATCTCCCGGAAGATACAAAAGCTGATCGTCACAAAATACTTTATACATTTACAGACTCCCTCCCCGGAACTCAATATTTACTGTATACTTTCCGTAAAAATAGAGTCTTCCACCTCCTGCCGAAATGATTAGATCTGCAAAGCGATTCCGGCCTTCCTGCAGAGTGTACCTCGTCCCATTAAAAGTAATATAGTTCGAAACGCTTTCATCAAGGTTGCTGACAAGAAATGCAGGAACAACTGGAATACCGCTTCCTTCCAGAAGTTTACTGCTGCTTCCAGAGACATTGATCCCACGGTAATCACGGATGATCCCTGTTTCAAAATTCAATACGTCCCACAGCCAATCCTCGCTTGACACATTAATTTCGTATTTATACGCATCCGCATCTATCGTCAGGGTAAATGTACCGAGCCTTCCATTTCTGGAAAACCCCGAAACTTCTGCACGTCCGTGATAATACACATCCGGCTCCTGATCCAGAACAACCCGTACTTCTTTGCCCTGATATGCCTTCAGAAATGTCCGGTAAAACACCGGCCACAAATCTTCCCTTTCCATTTTCCCTAAAGAAAACTTAAGCTGTCTGGACTCATATTCCACCTGTCCTGTCAGCGTTTCCGTAAGGTCAATTCTGATACTGCTTCCAGGCACTTCAATATAATTAGTTTTCGGGGATGGCTCACTTACGATATCCGTATTGCCGATCACAAGACCATAATCTTTCCATGTGTGCTTTCCATTGATCGTTGCCCCAAATCCTGCGGTTGTATATTCGCTCATCAGACCATGCCCCTTTCTGCTTTAAATTTCTGCATGCCCAGTTTCTGATTGATCCCAGGTGCCAGTTTTCCTATCAGCGTTCCGTCATCCAGATAGATGCCCTTTCCGCTGTTTTCTGCTATCACAGCCAGATACTGCTCCATTGTCGAAGTATTCAGCCTGTTTGTCAGGATATTTTCCAGCTGTTCATAAAAGCCTTTCAGTGGAAGAACCGCTTCTTTTCCGGCTTCCCCTCCTGCCATAAGACTCGACCCGTTCATGCCAAAGATGGTCGGCCCTGTCATGATACCGCCTTCCTTGTACCAATCGATATTCAGATGCGGTACACTTGGCGGAGCAAGTGACAATTTCCCACTGATACTGAAATGCGGTAACTTGATATGCGGAAGCGACAAATGCATGTTATTAAAGAAACCCGTGATCTTGTCCACGATTCCTTTAATAGTATCCCGTGCTGCCTCAATCGGTGTAACGATTGCACTCTTGATCCCGTTCCAAACAGATACCGCTGTCGATTTGATTCCATTAAAAACAGAAGAAAGTGTATTCTTCAAAGCCTCAAATACGGAAGACACCTTGCTTTTAATGCCGTCAACGACCGTGCTGATTGCGGTTTTGATTCCATTCCACACCGTAACCGCTACCGTTTTTACTGCATTGAATACCGTGGTTACCACTGACTTAATGGCATTCAGCACGGTAGATATCTTTGTACTGACTGCATCCCAGACTGTGCTGATCACAGTCTTTATGGTATTCATGACTGTAGAGATCACCGATGCCACGGCATTGATCACAGTCGAAACCGTGCTTTTTATCGTATTCCATACGGAAATAATGGTCTCCTTACAGTTCTCCCATACAAAGCGGAACGGCAGTGTAATGATATTAAATGCTGCTTCCAAAAGCGAACCAATAAACAGGATTCCTACCTGTACCACATTCTTGATGGTCTCCCATACTCCGGTAAAGAATGACGTGATCCCGTTCCAGATATTCGTAAAGAACGTAGATACGGAAGTCCATACTGCATTCCAGCTTGTACCAAACCATCCAAGGACTGTATCCGCAATTCCACGGATAAGATTCAATGCTGCCGTAAAGATTCCAGTGATCCCATTCCAGATGCCGGAGAATATCTCCTTGATCCCTGACCACATCTGCTCCCAGTTTCCCGTGAAAAGTCCGATAAACACATCAAGCAGTCCCGTCAGTACATCAAATACTGTACCAAGAACTGTTGAAATGATACTGAATGCTGCTTCAAACACAGGTGCCAGAAGTTCACAGAAACCATTCCAGATTTTTTTCAGTGTATTTGCCACTGCAGTAAAATCAATATTAAGGGCTGCCAGCCTTTCCTTGATTCCTTCAACAAATGCCTGTATCTTCTTGACAATACCTTCCCAGATCGCTGTCATGGCATTTCTGAATTCCTCGTTGGTATCCCACAGATGTTTAAATGCAGCCACTAAAACGGCCACCACGGCAATAACCGCCAGCACAGGTCCTGCTACCGCCCCAAGTGCGCTTGCCAGCCCGGTTACCGAACCGCTGCTTCCTGCGATCTTTACTCCAAGACTTGCGATCCCTTTGGCAAGGGAAGAAAAGCCTTTCATCGCTGTCCCTACGGTTGAGATTGTTTTTCCAAGAATGATCAGGAACGGTCCGATGGCTGCAACCACCGCTGCAACACGGATGATCAGGTTTCTCTGGGATTCATCCATGCTGTTCAGCTTATCTACAAATCCCTGTATCTTTGAGACAAGACTCCGGATCACAGGCATAAGCGCCTCTCCAAAAGAAATGGCCAGACCTTCCACCGCTGATTTTAAGATGGTGATCTGACCGGACAGGTTATCAAGCTGTGTATCTGCCATCTGCTGTGCAGCACCACCGGATTCCATAATGGACTTCTGAAGGCTGTCCCAGGTATCCCCGGTATTTGCAAGCAGGGAATTTACGGATGACAGATCCGTTTTATTAAAGATCGTACTGATGATATTATTCTTCTCGGCAGAGGTCATGCCATCCATAGACTTATTAAGGTCAGAAAGGATATCGTTCAGACTCCTCATGTTTCCCTGCGAATCATAAACCTGAAGACCGAGACTCTCCATACAGGCAGCTGCCTTATCGGTCGGACTCTGTAATGCAAGGATCACGTTTCTAAGATGTGTTCCGCCCTCTGCTCCCTTGATACCATTATTGGCCAGAATACCAAGGGCTGTATTTAATTCTGCCGTACCGCCTTTTACGGATTTAGCAGTTGCACCAATGGTAAGGATTCCTTCCCCTAGCTGCGCCACGGATGTGTTCGTGGTCGATGCTGTTTTTGCCATCTGATCGACCATTGTATTGGCTTCATCCGTCTGCATGCCAAGGGCTGACATGGCATCCGTTACCATATCCGATGCAGATGCAAGATCGATATCTCCTGCGGCTGCCAGATTCAGTACCGTTGGAAGCGTATCACACATCTGCTGTGTATCATAACCCGCCAAAGCAAGGTAATTAAGTGCCTGTGCACACTCACTTGCAGAAAAGGATGTTTTCTCTCCCATCTGCTTCGCCAGGGTACGCAGGGTATCCATCGTATTTACGGACTGTCCATCCACCTTTGACATGGAATCAGCCGTAATTCCCATCGTGGCCTGTACCTGGCTCATGGAAGAATCAAAATCTGCCGTAGTCTTCACTGCTGCCGTACCAAGACCTGCAACTGCCGCTGTAACGGGAAGCATTTTTGTTCCGACACCGGATATCTTATTTCCGACTGACTCCAGTTTCCCACCGACCTCTTCGATTTTCGCAAGGGCAGCATTGGAATTTACCGCTTCCTGTGCCAGCTTTTGGAGTTCCTGTTCCGTTTCGATGATCTCCCTCTGAAGGGCATCATATTTGTCCTGTCCCAGATCCCCGTTCTCCATCTGCTGCTTTGCCTGTTCCTGTGCTGTTTTTAAAGCATCCAGTTTTTCTTTGGTAGAACCGATGGCATCCTTTAAAAGTTTCTGCTTCTGTGCAAGCAGCTCTGTATTTGCCGGATCCAGTTTCAGCAGCTTATTGACATCCTTCAACGAGGACTGCGTCGTCCTGATCGTTGCATTTACATTTTTCAGGGCTTTGTCAAGACCAGTGGTATCCCCTCCGATCTCGACCGTGATTCCTTTAATCCTGCTTGCCACCTGCACACACCTCCCTCGTCATGGCAGAAAAAAAGCACCGATCACAACTAAATGATCGATGCTCCATTTTCATAAAAACATAATTTTCTAAGTATAGGAAAAGCACCGCAAAATGCGATGCTTTTCCATTCGTCATATCAGGTTTACATTACCATTCATCTTCCTCATCAAACAGATTTCCTGCCGATGATAAAATATCAATTTCCCCTGTATCCATATCCATAACCGTATGATCAGATAACCTCATTAAAAGATCACCATCTTCATCCACTGCCATGCTATCCGATATTGTATAGCCCGTCTTTCCATTAAACAGGTTATAAAAAAAGTTTCCCATACAAATACCTGCCTTTCTCAAATCCTAGTCATCACACCAGCCAAAACCAAGATCCGGCTCATAATAGATCATATCCTGGTCAAAGTGATTCCTTGTTTTTCGGGCTTTTTCTTCGTTTGTTCTTCTCGCCCGGTATGCCTTATTATTCGGATTATTCTGATTGGCATAATCATTAAGCTGCTGTTTCGTATGAGTTTTACCAGATACTACTTTTCTCTTAGCCATAGTTATCCTCCTTTCTTCCTGATCCCATTAAACAACCTGCAGAAGATAGCGGACACTTTTTGTCACCTTCTAAGCTGAATCCATAGAATATTTTCCAAGGATTATCCCTGCATAATTATTTTCTCAGGAGTGGAGAATAATTTCTGTATTCTTTCAAACAGAAATTATACAATATCATAATAACATGATTTTTCTGATGCTGCTATCAGAATTTATCAAAATCATCCTGCGTGGCGATCTTATTATATTTCACGCTATCATTTGCTTTTTCCGTCCACATGTCGATCACCAGCCCCACCGTCAGAAGATCCAGATCCGATATAGATATTCCAATCTCTACGCTGCGCAGAAGGAACAGCGGTGTTGTCATTTCCCGTTCACTTCTGCCAGGCCTTTTTTTGCTGCCACCTCTGTTGCAAGATTATCGCCCCACAGTTCCAGGATCTGAGGCAGTACCTCATAGATGGAAAACATATCAAACTGATCCAGCCAGTCATCAATGGATGCCGGGATGCTGTTATCCGCATGGTAGGCCATGATATATGCAACATTCTCAAAGATCTCCAGGTCATCAATCTGGAACTCATCCCCATCCTCGGTCTTACACTTATAGGATTTTTCCAATTTCGACAGATCCTTAAAAATATCCCTCTTGAACTTTGCACGGTATAATCTCGGAACGGTCGCAGATGACCGGAACGGGATCTTTTTCCCACAGATTTCAATTTCTCTTTTTAACATATCCTTTCACCTTATCCTTTCGCACTGCTTTCTTCTGTTTCTGATGGAATATATACGGACTTATACCAGTTCGCATATGTCGCTGCATCCGTGGTATCTCCGGTACGGCTCTTTACCAGTCCGTCACTTCTCGGATCAGCCGTCAGTGACAGCTTCTCCGTTCCAGGTTCGATCGTATCCTCTTTTGTTTCGGATTCGATGGACGGGCGGGATGCCGTACAGTTATACATCACATGGCGAATACTATTCACATCCCCGTCAAATTCAAATAACAGGGCAAATTTTACACTTTCCCCGATGTTTGTACTTTCCACAAGCACGCCTTTTCCATCCAGCTTCTCCTGTAAGATCTCCGTCCGGAACCACTCCGGGATCAGTGCAATTTCCAGATCACCACTGTATCCGTTATTGGTCACGGAACGGAAATATACGATACCGTCTGCATAAAACGGTGTGGATTCCCCTTCCGCATCCAAGCTGATACTGACTGCTCCGGGGATTGCCTTTGGATTTTCATAAGAAAATGTTGTCTCACCGCTGCTGCTCACTGTTTCCTTCAGCTTTGCTGCATGGACATTTTTCAGATTATATTTTACTTTATTTCCCATGTCTAAACCTCCATCTCAAATGAATACAGGACTTCATACAATTTCTCGCTTTCAATCCATACCTCGGATTTCTCATAAAAAATACCCTGCTTATCCAGCACGGCTTCTACTTTCTGTTCTGCCGACAAGTCCTTACAGTCGGTATACAGTTCGATATGGACTTCCGTAATCTTCAGATACACCTTCCCGTCCGCAGAAAAATGATTACTCTGCGGAAGAAGATAGCATACAAACGGTGGCTCTGCTGCTTCCCCCTCTTCAAAGTGGTCGTAGGCAAATGGCAGTCCTGTTTCTTCCATCATCTTAACCAGATCATCCATTCCGGATCCCCCTCTCGATTTCTTCCTCAAGCTGCCGGATTCCATTCTCCTCTGCAGGTGCAATATGCGGTCTTGCTGCTACCCGGCCGCCTCCCCTTTTTGCATGTCCATGCTCCAGGAGATGAGCGATCTGGTATCGGTTTTTGGAATGTACCGTTACCTGCAGGGACTTACTGTCTTCCCCGGTCTTTTTGACCGCCCAGCTTTTTCCATAAGTTCCGGTCTTTTTCGGTGCTGTGTCTGCGATCTCCTCCCGGACTGTTTTTCCGGCATTCCTGACCGCCTTCTTCATCACTTCCGTAGTCAGACTGGAATAATCGTCCAGCTCCTTCATGACTTCCGATGCAAGGGCATCTGCTTTGATTTTCTTTGCCATCTTCAATTCACCTCACCGTTTGACCCGTTCCGTACGGATCCTGACGGATTTGTTTTTATACTGCACGTTATCAATAAACGTAATATTATAAAGATCCCCACGAAACCTGATGCGGTAATGCTCGCTGTCCAGGGCTGCCACCTCACTGCAGTACCGGATAATAAAGTCCAGTTCAGACTGGGCATTCAACTGCTTTGCTGCCCAGTATTCTTTTCCTGACAGGTTATTGGCATAAGCAGCACAGGAATACACATCTTCCCAGACTGCCGCATGGTTTCCGATCTTATCTGTTTTCACGGAACTTTTCTGGATCGTGATCCGGTCACGCATCAGTTCGATCATTAAAATTTCTCCTTCCGTATGCCAAAGAGCAGATATTTCACGGTCTCCGTCATGGCCTTATGGTCAGCTTCCTCTCTGTGCTCATAAAGATAAGCGATCACATACAGCTCCGCTGTCCGCACAACTGCTTCATGCTTCTTAAGTACTGCCGGAGTCCGTCTTGTTACATTTTTAATCAGGGCATTTGCAGTTTCCATCAGACCGAGGATAAAACTATCCTCGTCTGACGAATCCACCCTCAGATACCCTTTGGCTTCCTCAAGCGTTACAAACATTCAGTCCACCTACTTTCCGGCAGCTTTCACATCGAGTGTTTTCACTGCTTCAGACAGGATCAGCTTGCCGTCAACACGTTCGGAAGCGAGAAATCCAACCTGTCCCGTTGTAGCATAAAGCTCATTCAGTCTCTTGAAACTTCTGCCCTGGCGTTCTGCGATCCAGTAATAACTGTAATCACCGAATGCCATCACACGTTTTCCTGCTGCAAGCTCCGGCACATAAATGGATGTACGGTAAGGACGGTTCAAGATTCTGTCCGGCTCTCCTTCCCTTACAGAGGGCTGCCAGATATAATTTCCATTTCCATCCTTCAGTTTTCTGATCGCCTTAACGGTCGAATCATTCAGAAGCCATACCGCTTTGTTACGGTATGGAGCACGAAGGGAATAGTAAAGATCCATGACATCATCAAACGTAATGGTGGTATTTGCAGCTGTCACTCCTGTTTCAGCACCGCCTGTTGCGTTGAAAATACCTGTAGGTTTTCCTGCTCCGTCACCGATGAAAAATGCTTCTTCTTCCTTTGCACCGATTCTTCTTCCAAACTCCCTGGAAATATACTGTTCGATATTAAACACGCTGTCATTTAAAAGCTCATCTGAAACTTTGATCATGGTTGCCAGCTTATGAGCACCAATGGTTGTCTGCCCAAAACTGTCATTGGATTCTGTAAACTGACCTCCTTCATCGATCCATGCTGCCTCACCCTTTGATGTGACGATTGGAATCTTACGGTCACCGCTCGATGTCTTGATAACAGTAGCCAGATTACGGAAGAATACTTCATCATTCAGGGCTTCCACCAGTGTTCTTTCATACTCATCCGGCACAAGATATCCACCCTCGGAATCCGTACCAATAGAAAGAGCGTTCTGTACTTCGTATGACATTTTGTTTCTCATACCATTCCAGAACGCTCTTCTGTATTCATCGGTTGCCCTTCCTGTTTTTACCTCCCCGCCAGTTCCGGCATGCGGCTGGTTTGTGATCGGGGTGCTTGTTGCCTTTGCAAGCTCTGCATCAATGGCAGCCTGTCTTTCCAGTCTCTCGATCTCTTTTCCAAGATTTACGACATCCGCTTCCATCTTGTCATAGGTGGCTGCATCTTCTGCAGATACAAAACCTTCCTGTGTTCTCTTGGCATCGAGGAATGCCTTTGCAGCTTCCCATGCCTTCGCTCTCTTTTCTCTTAATTCTAAAATCTTACTCATAGTTCATATCCTCCTTAATGTGCTAAGAGACTCAGTCTCTTCTCCAACTGGTTGACCGGTATCATGGCATCCTTATCGGACACCTTGGAAAGGAACGACTCATTCATCGCCTTGGTGGAAAACATCATGGAATCCTGCTGGAACGGGAGCTTCTTTTTCCCGTTTTTGTCCTTATCGCCCTCTCCGTCCCCTTTCTCTCCATTGCTTCCTTTCTCCGGCTTTTCTTCCGGCTCATCCGGCTTTTTCTTTTTCTCATCCTCATCGGAATCAAAAAGGATCTTATCCGCAAAGCCAAGCTCCACCGCCTTCTTTGCATTGAACCAGGTCTCGTCATCCATCATGTGTGAGAGCCTTGCACGGGTAAGCCCCGTCTTGAATTCATAGGCATTCAGGATAGATTCCTTGACCTCATTCAGCATGGCGATTGCTTTCTGCATATCCTTCGCCTCACCCATTGCCATCGTTGCAGGATTATGGATCATCATCATAGCCACCGGGGATACACAGACCGTATCTCCTGCCATAGCGATCACGGATGCTGCTGAAGCTGCAATACCATCAATCTTGACCGTCACACTTCCCTTATAATCACGGAGCATGTTATAGATCTGGGCTGCTGCAAACACATCACCGCCCGGTGAATTGATCCACACCGTGATATTTCCATTTCCGGCATTCAGCTCATCTTTGAAAAGCTGCGGGGTGACTTCATCCCCGTACCATGTTTCATCCGAAATCATGCCATTTAAAAAGAGCGTCCTTTCCATGTCAGGCACGCTCTCATCTTCATTCCTTATCCAGTTCCAAAACTTCCGCTTCATCGTTTACCTCTCTTTCCGCTGTTTTCCTGTGCCGGAGTGTTCTGCTGTCCTGTATCTGTCTTTGCAAAAGCCCCTGCATCCTCAAGTTTGGTCATTGCTCCGTTTATCAGATACAGGTTTCCTCCCTGCTCATCCGGGATTGGGTTCATGTTCTCCATCTCACGGATATCATTGGCAGAAAACCACCCGTTCTGCCTTCCGACCGCATAGCCGTTCATCCTTGACTGGTAGTCCCCTCTCAGCAGACCATCCACATTCAGTTTGATAAAATACTTTCCTTTTTCTCCCGGCAGAAGGAGTGATCTCTGTAAAGACTGCTCCCACCGGATCACCCACGGGTCAAGTGTGTATTTTACAAACTCCAAGGACTGCTGCTCGATATTGGAAAAGCTCGACTTATCAAGATCACCGACCATATGCGGCGGTATCCTGTAAAGCCTTGCGATCTCATTGATCTGGAATTTCCTTGTCTCAAGAAACTGTGCTTCTTCCGGCGGGATGCCTATCTGCTGATACTTCATGCCTTCTTCAAGCACTGCTATCTTGTGTGCGTTATTCACGCCACGGTATACGGAGTTCCAGGATTCCCTCACCTTTGATGGATCTTTCAGAACTCCCGGATGCTCCAAAACACCGCCCGGATTTGCCCCGTTCGCAAAGAAACTCGCCCCGTATTCCTCACAGGCAAGCGTCATGCCGACAGCGTTCTTTGCCATCGCAATCGGAGAATATCCAATCAGCCCGTCAAATCCCAGTCCGGGTATATGAAGCACATCCTCGGCTTTCAGCCTGATATCTCCATATTCCTTGAACATGGGGTTTTCATCACTGTTTCTGGAATACACATAATAGATGTTTCCACGGTCATCCCTCTGCACATCCATCTTATCTGGAAGGAGCGGATAAAGCCCAAGCACCCTTCCAGCACCGTCCCTTATGATCTGGGCATACGCATTTCCCCATATTAAAAGATGACTCATCAGTGTTTCCCTGAACACAAATGAAGTCATCTCCGGGTTCGGCTCGTCATGGAGCAGATAATATAAAGGATGGTCATGCACCAGCTTCTTGCCACCGTCATCCTGATACTCATATACATGAAGCGGTAAAGACGCCACTGCTTCTGCAAGGATTCTGACACAGGCATATACTGCCGTGGTCTGCATTGCAGTTCTTTCGTTTACAGGCTTTCCGCTTGTTGTCCTTCCGAACAGAAACGAATATCCCGCATCTGCTGCCTTGTCCACAGGTTTATCCCTCGCCTGTCCAAATCCAAATAAACTCTTAATTCCCATACGATACCTCCGCTGTTAAAATATTATAATTCCTCTGTCATCATATACACTTCCGTCACTGCCTTCGTTTCTGATTGCACGGTCAAGTGCCATAACGGTTGCAACAGCCCCATCGATCTTCTCCGTAGATTTTTCTTTATCCATTTTGATGTTTCCTGCGGGATCCTGACGGACAAACACATTATCCATCATCCACCGCAGCACCTTATGACCGCCATGTGCGATCCGCCCTTCCAGCGTCAGCTTCATCAGCTCCTTGGTCGGTGGACTCATATCCTTATATCCCTGTCCAAATGGAACAACGGTAAATCCCATGCCCTCAAGGTTCTGCACCATCTGTACTGCTCCCCATCGGTCAAAGGCGATTTCCTTAATATGGAATTTCGTACCAAGTTCATCAATAAACTGTTCAATGAATCCATAATGGATGACATTTCCTTCCGTAGTCTTTAAACACCCTTCGGCTGCCCAGACATCATACGGAACATGATCCCTTCGTACACGCAGTTTCATGTTATCCTCCGGTATCCAGAAATACGGAAGGATCACATACTTCTCGGTATCATTCCTTGGCGGGAACACAAGCACGAATGCCGTGATATCCGTAGAACTTGAAAGGTCGAGTCCGCCATAGCATTCCCTTCCGAGAAGCTCCTCTTCATTCACTGCAAAGGAACAGGCATCCCACTTATCCATCTGCATCCACCGGGTGCTCTGTTTCACCCACTGATTCAGACGGAGCTGCCGGAACACATTCTCCTCTGCCGCATTCTCTTTTGCACTGATATATGCATTCTGCACTTTCTCAATATCAATCGTGTATCCAAGTGACGGATTTGCCTTATACCACACATCCTCACTCGACCAGTCATCCTCATCAGAAGCCCCATAAATTACCGGATAAAAAGTCGGGTCGATCTTTCTTCCTTCAATAATATCCAGAGCCTTCTGATGCTGTTCAAAACACACGGAATTCCTGTCTGTCCCAGCTGTTGTGATCAGGAAGAACAATGGCTGTGTTCTGGCATCACCAGAACCTTTGGTCATGACATCGAACAGTTCCCGGTTCGGCTGTGCATGCAGCTCATCAAATATGACCGCATGGACATTCAGACCGTGCTTGGTGTATGCCTCTGCCGACAGCACCTGATAGAAGCTGTTGGTCGGTTTATATACAAGCCTTTTTACGGACATGACAGGCTTGATCCTTTTCTTCAGTGCCGGACACTGGTCTACCATATCCACCGCAACATCAAATACGATGGAAGCCTGCTGCCTGTCGGAAGCACAGCCGTAAACCTCTGCTCCCCATTCACCGTCACCGCATGTCATATACAGTGCAATGGCAGCCGCCAGCTCCGATTTTCCATTTTTCTTCGGTATCTCACAGTAACAGGTATTGTACTGCCTGTATCCGTTTTCCTTTACTGTCCCATAAAGGGTACGGATGATCTCATCCTGCCAGGGGAGAAGTTCAAACGGAACTCCCCTCCACCTTCCTTTGGTGTGTTTCAGGCAGTTTATAAAATTGACTGCATGGTCTGCTTTTGCCTCATCAAACATTATCCTGCACCGCCTTTCACAAGCAGAAGCTCCATTTCATCATTCTGCTTATCTTCCATGCTGTCCGTGGAGATACGGCTTCTTGCAGACGGGGTCAGTCCAAACTGCTCACAGAACTTATTCATGATCTTCAAATATGTCTGTGCGATGGATACCTGCGGTACCTGCTGCCAGTATCCGCTCGGGGTCTTTACGATGGTCCCGTGCTGTGTAATGAACTCCTCTGCCTCTTTCCATCTCGCATATGCCTGACAGTATCCTGCGAATGCTGCCATATCTATTTCTGTCAGGATGCCGAGATGCTCCAACTGTTTCGCCATCCTTCTCCATTCTTTCTTTGCCTCATCCTCGAGCCATGCCGGACAGCGCGGGGCCTTTTTCTCCGGCTTTGGTTCGCCTGTATTAAGGCTTCTCTTGCCCGGATTTCCCTCAAGCACCTTGACTGCCGTTGGTTTTGGTTTTCTTCCTCTTTGTGCCACTGTCCTCACCTCCCTGTAAAAATGGCAACAAAAAAGACTCCCGAAGAAGCCTTTTTACATAACCACTATCTGTTTGACCTGTGTATGGTCTCTATAATTTCTTCCTGTTCTTCTCTGCTCACGCCCATGCTTGCAAGTGCCTCACGGGTTCCGCAGTCCGGGCAGATAAGCGTTCTGCCGTCTGCCCTTGAAAGGGCGGGTGTCCTTGCGTATCTTGCCCCACAGCGGGGGCATATCCGTATGTGCAGTGTTTCACTCTTCATGTCCTGCCACCTCCACTGCTTTGATCTGTGCCTCGGAAAGGTATTGCTCGTCAAAGCCAAAGCTGATGTACCCCTGAAGGCATGTGCTGACATACGAAAGGGAAGGTACTCCTATCTTCCGTTCTTCATGCATGATGTACACAAAGCACTTCCTTCTGCGTATCTTCCCCGTACGGATGCCTCTGATATCGAGTTCCATTTCTTTTTTGTAATAAAACGCCGGATATCCTTCGTAGCGGTCAAGTGCCGCCTCATCCGACTCCGTGACTTCCCATACCGCCACGGGAACCTCGCTGCCTTCCTTCGGCTCAATGGTAAGATAGGCTCCCGTACGGCTTCCTTTAAAGAGAAGCTCATAATCGTGTATAACTGCAGTACCAATCACTCTTGCGTGAGGGCATCGTATCCGCATCTGTCTGATGTTCAGGTTGCTGCCATAAGCAATGTAATATCTTTTCATATTGTTTCCATCCTTTCTGAAGGGAACACCCTTCTACCACCTTAAGACCGCTCATGGCGGTCAGTGCTCCAAGGTGGCAGAAGGCTGTTCTCTTCAAGCAGCCCTTCCGTTTCTGAAAGCGGTGTCTCCTGCAAGTCTCTTTGTAAGGATGTCCCTTGCGGTCTTGAATTCATCCCCGATGAATCCGAGGCGTAAAAGCCATGTCCTCATTGCATATTTCGGATTTTCTGTCTGCTGCGGTTTCGGGCTTGCCGTCCTTACTTCCTTTGCCATCTGGCTTAAGGCAAGGCAGAGCTGGATGTAGCTTTTCAGCTGTCCCGCATGCAGTCCGTTCAGCTTTCCGTCAGCCGGAGCATCAAATTGGAAAAGTCTGAACTCGACCGTTCCCTTTGTGAATGTTGCATGGTAGTTTAACATATGGTATCGGCTGTCATTGTAATGGTGGTCTCTTCCGTAGCTTGCCCCGTTTGCCGTGTACCAGATGTCTGCAAGGGCTGCCATCGTTTTTGGTTTCTTTTTATTGAGTTCCTTAAGGAATCTTGGGTCTACCGTTTTGCAGTAGCGGTTCATCCGCCAGCTGTCGAGGTTTAAGGCATCCGCTAAAAGGTTCTCGTGTCCCGCCATGATGTTTGCAAGATTTCGTAAAGTCTGCGGTGTGTGTCCATTTGCTCCGATGTGGATGTGGACTCCGCATCCCCTTGTTGCATCACTCTTGGCTCCCGCATGTCTGAGCTTTCTTATCAGTTCCTGAAGAAGTTCGATGTCTTCGTAGTGAAGGATCGGTGTGACCAGCTCGCATTTTTTATCATCCGGTCCCGCAATGCTGACATCCTTCTGGAATTTCCATTCCCTTCCGCTTGCATCCCATGCGGACCATGTATAATATCCGTTTCTGGAAGCCGTGTTTTCAAATCTTCCTGTTCCGAAGAATGCCGCTGCAAGTTCTGCAGCCTTATCCCTTCGGATGTTATTCATCTCAACCTCGACCCCGATGGTCTGTTTCTTCATTTCCTCGATCTGCTTTGTAATCCTTTCGTTCATGGCTTGTACCTCCGTTTGTTTTCTTCCCTTTCGGTAGGTACATATTCGCTCTAAAACACACATATATCCAGTTATATGTGAGCCATAAACTACACAAAGATTTCAAGGGAAAACTGTGTATATTATGACTATATTTTACGCCATTCATCCACTCCGTAGATCATCGCCAGCGATCCGTGTCCGTCCCATACCGTGTGGAGCTGTCCTGCGTCATCCACATATTCCACGGTTCCTGTTGTTCCTGACGGAATCTTCCGGTAGGGATCATCAAGGCGGATAAGCTCCACCCTGGTTCCCGCAGGATATTCCTTCCTCAGTCTCTCAAGTGTCTGTCTGTTTACTCCGAACATACCGTTGACCCCCTTTCTGCCCTGCGGTTGGCTTTCCACTTTTCCGCATCTTCTGGGGTCCGGAATGCCGTATGACCTTTCAGTCCCTTAAGGAAGAAGGACCTTGTTTCCTTTCCTTCGCTCCCGCCAAATCCGATGGATACCAGCCATGCCCTCATGTAATATTTTTCATTCTCTTCAATGGTCTGTTTCGGATTCACACGTTTCTGTTCCGATGCTTTCTTTACCATTGCCGATGCAAGTCTGCAGTATTCCATCATGTCATCGGTATGCGGAAATCCCGTGAACTCAATGTTCCCGTCTGCAAAGGTAACACCGCTGCATCCGCCCTGTTCCGTAATGAACCCTGCTGCCGTCTCCGTATCTTCGAAGGTACTTTCGGCAAGGGCATTTACAAGGCTGTCTGCTATGGAAATGCACTCCCTTCCGACTGCCCTGTTGATAAGGTACTGTTTGGAATGCATCATGTTTATCAGGTTGATGATGCCCTGTGGTGTCATTCTGCCGATCGGTATTTTGATCTCTGCTTCCGGTTCTTCCGTCTGTGTTTCCTGTGGCTCTTCTGCCACGTCATTCTGGAAAAGCACCCTTCTCACCTCGTCTTCCATGCTGTCATCTTCAAGTATGACCTTTGCGTCCCTGTCCACCGTGATGCTTCCGATGCGGTATGCAAAGGATGGCGGTCCAAGGTATTCTGACCTCTGTCCGAAATGTCCGGATAAGGCTTTTACTAATTCTTTCCTGTTCTCAGCGTTTGTAATAATTTCCATTCTGCTGGTCTCCTTTCCTTTTGGTAGTACCATATATCACTCTGAATGCCCGTATAGTCAAGCAGATAATGGTACTTTCCAAAAGAAAATGTAATGTCAGCTTCTGGACTCCGGAAGTGACATCGCAACCGCATAAGCGACTGTTGCGGTGACTGCATTCCCGGCCTGTTTATAAAGCTGTGCATCGGAGTTGACGGCAGAGGCACGGTCAAAAAGCTCATCAGAAAATCCCTGTAAGCGGAAGCACTCCCTCGGAGTCAGCCGTCTGATGCGGCCGCCCCTCATGAGCGTTCCCATCTGCCCGGAACAGTCCAGTGTCTGGGAGCATCCTTTTCCGACCCGTCCCCTTCTTGTCTCACTGTCTGGGTAGGCAAGGTTGATACCGTCCCCTTCCCGTGCCACTTCATATCCTGCCTTCGTGGCATTTTTTACTTTGACGGAATCCACCTTTTCACAGACATACACACCGTGCCTGTCCTGAGAGGTCAGGGTGAACATCGGCTCTCCGTCCTCTTTCATCCGTCTTCCGTTCTGCCGTTTCTCCATCCGCTCCGGTGTAAGCACCGGGTGGACTTCCAGCACGGCTGAGTTCATGGCGGTATGGTTGGTCATCCCGGCTGTGTACCTCGCTGTCAGGCATCTTGCCGTATCCGTGATCTTCGGATCATGGTTGCTCTGGTCGATGAAGTAAAGACCCGTCTTGGCCCCGACACCGCCCGCATTCCCCACAAGGGTTGCGGAAATGCCGTCCGTCCCATAAACACGGTAGCCCTGCATACCTCCTATAAGCTGGTTAAGAGCTGCTGCGTTTTCTCCGGTGAGAGGTAATATTTCTCGTCTACCTCTGCTTCTAAGATTTGCGATAATGAACACACGCTCACGGTTCTGCGGGACTCCGAAGTTTTTGGAGTTAAGCACCTGCCACCGACAGTCATACCCTGCTTCGTCCATTTCAGACAGAACTGAGGCAAAGTCGAATCCTGCATTGATCGATAACAGGTTCTTAACGTTCTCAACAAGTAGGTATGAGGGTTTAGAACTTTCCTCTTTGCCTTTGAGGAGGTCAATAATGTTGTAATATATTCCACTTCTTTTTCCGACCAGTCCCCGCTGTTTTCCGGCAACGGAGATGTCCTGGCATGGGAATCCGAAGCACCAGATGTCTGCATAGGGGACATCTCCGGGTTTGAGTTTTGTGACATCATGAGCTTTCCACTCTCCTTCCGTATCATACATTGCCTCATATGAGGCTCTTGCAAATTTATCATATTCACAGTACCCGATGCATTTATGGCCGGCAGTTTCAAGACCGAGCCTGAAGCCGCCGATGCCGGAACATAGATCAAGGAAGGTCATCTGTTTCATTATACTGCCCTCCCCTGCATAATTGCTGATATGAAATTTTCATATCGTCACGGATGACAAATACATCCGCATCCGAACCGCACTGTCCAATGTAGCGGTTTACAATCACATCCACAAACTTCTCATCCAGTTCAATACCGTAGCAGATACGGTGTGTCTGCTCACAGGCGATCAGCGTAGAGCCGGAACCAAGGAACGGATCAAGCACGATGCAGTTGCTCATGCAGGAGTTCTGGATTGGATAAGCCATAAGCGCCACAGGCTTCATGGTCGGATGGTCCTTGCTTGCCTTCGGACGGTCATATTCCCATATGGTGGTCTGTTTCCTGTCGGAATACCACTGATGCTTCCCGCCTTTCTTCCATCCGAACAGACACGGCTCATGCTGCCACTGGTACGGGCTTCTTCCAAGAACCAGTGCGTTCTTCTTCCAGATGCAGCACCCGGAGAGATAAAAACCTGCATCCTTGAATGCCTTTCTGAAATTCAGCCCTTCCGTATCCGCATGAAATACATAAATGGAAGCATCCTGTTCCATCGACTGCTCCATATTTACAAATGCTGCAAACAGGAACTTATAGAAATCCTCATCCGGCATGTTGTCGTTTTTAATCTTGCCGGCCGTCTCCTCGACATTTACATTGTATGGCGGATCCGTCAGGACAAGATTTGCTTTTTGTCCATCCATCAGCTTATCGTAAGTTTCCGGCAGAATGGAATCACCGCAGATGACACGGTGCTTTCCAAGCAGCCATACATCACCTGTCTTTGCCACGGTCGGTTTTGCAAGCTCCGCTTCCACATCAAAATCATCTTCCGTGATCTTCTTATCATGTACGGAATTAAAAAGTTGTTCGATCTCCGGCGGTTCGAAACCCGTGATGCCGACATCGAAATCCGAATCCTCAAGGTCTTTGATAAGGTCAGCTAGGAGTTCCTTGTTCCATTCGCCCGTAATTTTATTGAGTGCTACATTGAGTGCCTTCTCCTTGGTCTTGTCGATATCGACCACGATACATTCCACTTCCGTGTATCCGAGATCTGCAAGGACCGTGGCTCTCTGGTGTCCTCCGATAATGGTCATGTCTGAGTTGATGATGATCGGCTCGACATAACCAAACTCCTTAATGGAGTTCTTGATTTTTTCATATTCCTTATCACCCGGTTTTAACTTCTTCCTCGGATTATAGGAAGCCGGGATAAGGTCTGCTATTTTATAACTCTGAAACTGCATCTTCCATATCCTCCTCTGCTAAAAATCTGTGCCGGAAATAACATTCACGGCCACAGTATTTTCTGTTCTTGTTTCCATAGGAAATGAAAGGCTTCCCACACTGCTCACATACAAGCGTGTAGGAAGCCTTCTCGCTTTTCTTCACTGCTTCCGGGTGTGCCTTCCACCATTCCCTTCTGCATTTTTCACAGCAGAATCTTCTCGGTCTGCCGGTCTTCGGCTGCGTGATCGGATTACCGCAGAAGTGGCACACCTCTTTACCGTCCACCATGAGTTTCATATTTTTTGAAACCACCGTGGCGTATCCGGCAAGGTTATGTCTCTTGCAGTAATTCCTTACGATGTCACGGGACAGTCCGATTGCCATCCCGATGGCTTTATAGCCCATCCCCTTCATCCGCATCTCATTGATCTGCTTTGCCTGTGCGTCCGTCATCCTTTCCACTCTCCTTCCGGCACACAAAAAAAGACCGGAAAAACAATGTTTTTACACTGTTTTCCAGCCTTAAATAATGCTTTTTTCCTGATTTTCCGGCAAAAGAAAATACCCCTTTTTGCCGTGTTTTAAGTACATTCTGCGAAAATTACCATACCCTTTTTATATCCCCCCTGTTTAATTCTGCGAAAATTCACGCAAAGGGGGCCATCGGTCTTCAGCAGCTCAGCCTGTAGAGATTCAGATACCCCACGGTCTGCCGTCAGAACCGATACTCCGGATTGTTATCTTCGTTCCATGTCTTTTTATCATGACAGGGCTTGCAAAGGCTCTGCCAGTTCTTCTCGTCCCAGAACAGGACGGGATCGCCACGGTGCGGTCTGATATGATCGACCACGGTTGCTGTCACTGCATGACCTTCCTTTAAGCACTGAACACACAAAGGATGTGCCTTCAGGTATCTTGCCCTTGCCTTCTGCCACTGCCTATTGTAACCACGTTTGCTGCTGCTCGCCCTGTCACCACGGTGCAGTGCTTCATGCTCCTCGCAGTACAGTCCGTCTGTCAGCTTCGGACATCCGGGGTGTCTGCACGGCTTCTTTGGTTTCATCGGCATCCGCCATTCCTCCCTTCTATGTACACGGGCGGTGTGAAAGGATTGGAAAGACACCGCCTTACGGCAACATAAAAAGGAGCGTTTCCGCTCCCTTTCTTTTTTGCCATCTTAATCATAGCAGATGTAAATTAAAAAGTCAGTAAACCATTAGTGCACCTTTAGTAAACCTCTAGTACACCACCTTTTTATTTCTTTAATCGAAGCAGACTCTTGCCAACAGAACTGATAGCTTTCCCACCCATCTGCCTTACTTGTTTACTGGAAATAAGTTTTGCAGAAACAGCAATCAGCATCATACCACCTACGATATTTCTTTTTGTCGTATCTCCTTCTTCTTTCAAAAATTCGTTATGTCCGTCTATTTCTTTTTCCTTGATACGATCAAGTTCCTGAATACGCTCTTTCGCCCATTGGATTTTTTTCTCATCTTCCGAGGTCTTTATAATATCATAAAGATCTTTTCTTTCTTGTTCCTGACCTTTATCTACGGTCTCCTTAAAACTGACAGATGAATCTACCGTCTGTTTATGTACTACTTTCAAAGAATCATAACCATGATTTACATTGTCCTTTAAAACATTCAGCTTATCCATAAATTTTTTATGTGCTTTATCATATCTTGTCACATTAGTATTTGCTGTTCTTTTCTCTGCCATTTATCATTCTCCTTCCAGAAAAGCCGTAAGTGCCTGTACTTTTTCTTCTACTGATTTCATTCTGTCACTGATTCCGCTTTGTAAAATAGGCTTCTTTTTCTGTATCAATTCTTTTTCCTTATGTTTTCTATCCGCCATATTACTAATAGCTTCCAACAGTTCAAATTTCAAGATAATATTCTCATTATTTATAGTTTCATCATTAAAACCGAAATATTCTGGAGTCTTCTTAAGTTCAAATAAATGCGACCCGCAGCGCACAAGCACAAACACGGATTCTCCAATATATAAAACTTCTTCTTTTCCATTATTCATTATCGATACCTGATATATTCCAGCACCGATTGCACCTATAATATTTTTGTTAAAAAAATCTATTTTTATCTTCATCATGCACCCCCGTCAAAATCAATTCTACCATAGTGCGAACAAAAAAGACAGCCGTCTGACTGCCTTAATTGTACTCTGCATATGCACCTATCTGTATCTGGAGTGCTACGGTGATCTGCTCCATGACCATGTCATCCAGCACTTCCCCGATTCTTTCTCCGAGCCTTGTTTTATCAAGGGTCTCCACCTGTTCCGCCAGTGCCATGCTCGGTTTATTCAGACCGCTGCTTTTCTTCAGCGGGATCTGCACATGGGTCGGAAGATACTTCTTTTTCCAAACCCTTGCAGAAAGCGGAATGACCGTAACCACAGGGGAATGCTTATTTGCCTTATTATTGCTTACCACCAGTGCCGGACGGACACCGCCCTGTTCGCTTCCGGCCTTCTCTCCAAAATCCACATAATAAATATCGCCACGCTTACACATAAAAACCTCCTATCCGAGGACAAAGGCTTCCACCTGTCTGTCCCTCAGTTCATACTGTTTATCGAGTTCCTTCAATGCTGCTTTTCTGTATTTCCCAATCATCGTATGGCTCACATGATATCTTTCCATCATGATGTCCCATGTCATATCCTCATCCAGAAGATCCGTGATAATGCTTCTATGTCTTTCATCCAGTCCGTTCACTGCATGCTCGAAAAAATCCAGTTCTTCTTTCAGGAACATATATCTGTGGAAAAGGAAATCGTACCACTCGTCATTCTCCCGTTCCATTGCTGCCTTATACTTGATCGCTATGTTTGCCGTTTTATCGGAAAGAGTGCTCGTCTGCACCCTTTCCCCTTCCTGATGGGAATAAAGAATGGAATCGATCATGTCCTGTTCGCTCACTCCCTGAAACTGACGGAGTTGGAACTCAGTCACGGTCAGTTCCTTTTTCATGTTCTTATATTCCTTCATCATTACTTCTGCTGTCATCCGTCATACCTCCAATCCTTGCCTTTACTGCTTCTATCATTGCATTCTGTGTATTATCCTTTTTTTCGATTGCCCGGAGGATATCTTCATCGACCGTTCCCTCTGTCACCAGATGCTCTATGATGACCGTGTGTTTCTGCCCCTGTCTGTAAAGTCTGGCATTCAACTGCTGATACAGTTCAAGGGACCATGTAAGTGAAAACCATACAATGGTTGAACCGCCTTCCTGAAGATTCAGTCCGTGTCCTGCCGATGCCGGATGGATCAGTGCCACCGGGATTTTTCCTTCATTCCAGTCCTCGATATCCTTCTTGGTATTGATATCCCTTGCCGGAAACCGTTTTAATATCCGCTCCCTGTCATGCTTGAACCAGTATGCAACCAGAAGCGGTTTCCCGTTTGCCGATTCGACCAGGTCTTCCAGAGCATCCAGTTTTCTGTCATGGATATTGCGGACATTGCCGGATTCATCATAGACTGCACCATTTGCCATCTGCTGGAGCTTGTTGCTTAAGGCTGCTGCATTTACCGCATCGATGTCCTGTCCTTCCCCGTATTCAAGGATCATTTCATCTGCCATCCTGTCATAAAGCCCCTGTTCGGATTCCGACATGGAAACGGACACCCGGTTGCTTACGCATTCCGGCATATCAAGATAATCCACGGCTTTCATGGAAATGCTGATATCGGAGATCAGTTCATATATTTTTTCTTCTGCCCCTTCCCTCGGCTTATACGAAAAGATGATCTCTTGATTCCGCTTATCCGGCAGAAAGAACCTGTCACGGTAGCCGCCGATATATCTTCCAAGCCTCTGCCCCATATCAAGGATTCCGATCTCTGCCCATAAGTCCATAAGGTTTCCCGGTGTTCCCGTAAGCCCGACCACACGTTTTGCCATCGGCCTTACTTTTTTCAGGTCTTTAAACCTCTGTGCCTTCGGGGACTTGAAGCTCGACAGCTCATCAATAATGACCATATCAAAATCAAAAAATATATTTTTTGTCATCCAAGAAACATTGTCCCTTCCGATGATCGTCACATCGGCTCCTGACAGGAGTGCTTCCTTTCTCTGCTCTGCAGTTCCCATTGCCACTGCAAATGTCATGCCGTAAAGATGCTCCCACTTTTTTATCTCTACCGGCCATGTGGTCTCTGCCACACGCTTCGGTGCTATCACCAAGATCCGTCTTACTTCAAAATAGTCAAACAGCAGAAGCCACAGTGCCGTAAGCGTGATGACCGTTTTTCCAAGTCCCATGTCAAGGATCAGGCAGCTCACGGGATGTCTGATTATAAAATCTGTTGCATACTGCTGATAATCATGTGCTTTGTATTTCATCAAGGATACCTCCGATCTGTTCGATATTATCAACTACATAAACGGGAAAGCCTAGCCTCTCAAGCATCCTCTTTCTCTTTAGCTGAAGCGGTCTCGGCTTCTTCCCCGGTGCTTTCAGCTCCACAAATGCCATTTTCCCGTCCGGCATCAGGACGATGCGGTCAGGCACTCCATTCATACTGTGTGATACGAACTTCAGCGCCATGCCTTTCCGCTTTTTAGCTTCTTCCCTCAAATGTCTCTCTACTGTACTTTCTAGCAAAACCAGATACCTCCTTTGCCGATTGCGGTTGCCATATGCCTTTAACTCCTATACGCGCATATATACATGAATTGCTCTTTTTATCTTTATTTTTAATTCTCAACTGGATTTAATGGGAAACTGGGAAACTAAGAACCGCAACCCCTTATTTTCCAAGGTGTCAGCACGGTTTCCGACTACCGTTGCCCATCTGCATCTGGGAAACCTCGGAAACCGCCTAACGGGTTTCCTCTGGTTTCTCATCCATCCGCACAAAAGTCTTCTGCACTCCGTAAAGGGGGACTTTGGTCTTACCAGTGGTATTGGAATCATACTTCTTCCATCCCCCGATCTTGTTCAAAATGCCTTCGATCTCATAGGAATCCGCCTTCTTTAAGTTCTGGCGCTCCTTGCCGAAGCACTCCACCCAGATCTCCATGATACACACACGCTCACGCATGACCGTCCCTTTGACACCTACCGTCTCGAACTCTCCTCCGCCAAGGAATGCCCTTCTCTGGTAGATATCCATTGATGACCAGTTGTCCGGCAGCAGTCTGTCAAGATAGTCCTGCACGATGCCCTCACGGTCATCCGACTCCATTGCCTCCTGCTGCATCTTATATGCTTCCTCTGCCTCCGCACCTTTTAAGAACAGCTCCTCACCTTCGTTATACAGATGGATTGCCTCGGCCCAGATCTGGTCGACACAGTCAAGCTCCCACGGATGGTGTTTTCCTGTCCCCGGCACATGCACTGGCCAGAATCTTCTGTTTCCTGTCACGTCACGCAGGAATCCGCCCTCGGAGTTGGTGCTTCCCACGATGATGCATTTTCTCGGATGCGACTCTACATTGACTCCGTATGCCTGACGGAACTTATCATCCTGACGGGTGACAAAGGACTTTACTACCTCGACTTCCGTCTTGCGGATACCGTTCATCTCACTGATCTCAAGTATCCAGTTTCCGAGCAGCTTCTCGGCAGCAGTCTTATCCCTCATATCCGAAATGGATAAAGAATCCGAGAACCACTGCTTTCCAAGGATGGCAAAAAAGGTGGATTTTCCCATTCCCTGCGGACCGTTCAGCACGAGGATGGAGTCGAACTTTACTCCAGGCTTATAGATACGTGCTACCGCAGCCACCAGTGTCTTGCGGATGACCGCCCTTGTGTATGGTGAGTCTTTCGCACCGAAATAGTCGATGAGCAGTGTATCGATACGCTCCTGTCCGTCCCAGTGAAGTGTTGCAAAATAGTCCTTGATCGGATGGTAGAGCCTGTCGGATGACACCACGGCAAGCAGTGCATCCTTAAACTTGGTCGGTGACCAGATCCCGTACACCCTCTCGAAATACACCTTTGCATTCGCAAGGTCAGAATCGTTCCATCCGGGCTTTACCTGTTTCCACGGAAGAGGACCGATGACATCAATGGTATCCTTGAACTCGTTGTACACGATGTGCTTGAAATTCTCATCATTGCGGATGATCAGTGCGATGTTCTGCAGTGTATCCTTGATATTTCCCCTGCGGTCAAGTGCCAGCTTGTTCTGCCAGTCCTCATCCGGCTCTGTGGAAAATTCCTGCACCGCCAGCTCCTGTCTTTCCTTGGCAAGCGTGTTCTTCACTTCTTCATCTGCAGAAACAAAATCCTGCATGGCTTTAAAAGATGGGAGTTTTCCCGGCTCTGTCCCTTCGGCTGCCCTTGCATCCTTGTCACCGAATTTATGAAGCCTTACCACATCAAATGCATTCATCAGCTTTCCGCAGCATGGGTCTGTTGCATGGTGGCTGTATACAAACAGGTCATCATAGACCACGACTCCGGCAGCAGAGTCCGCCGGGATATAATCGTATCTTCCGGGGATTGCCCTTGAATGCCTGTACACATCCGGGATGAATTTGTCGATTGCCTGTGTTACCGTGTATGTGCGGTTGAATGCCCCGATCAGCCCGTCCTTGGAAAGCGGGTCAGCCTGTTTCTTGATATCCCTCTGCACAACGGATGCCTGACGGTTGCTCACCGGCCATGCTGATACATCATGCCAGTCCTTATAACGTGACAGCACTTCATCGGGATTAACTTCGTTCCCTTCGATTTCCTGAAACACATACTCACCGTCACTGGAAGTGCTCGGCCAGTACATGAGTCTTGATGGTTCATAGGTCGAATCATCAAAAAGCTCGATGCCGATATCCGATGCAAGCATACGGCTGACTGCCCCGTACTCATCAGGTGTCACATCCCTTGTCAGAAATATGATGATACGAAGCCTCGGTTTCTCCGGCGTATGCTTATGTGTGGAATACACCACCATCTTCATGTCAAAGAACATTTCCAGTTCATCAATGATGCCCTGCGTTCCGTAATCCATATCAAGCGTGATGGCAGATCTGGAAATTACGCAGTCTTTCTTCCTGCGTCCGCCCTTCAGCTTTCCAAGCACGAAACCTCCGACATCCTTGATATTGTCCTGCTGCCCTTTCGGCATCTTCCTATACTGCTCCATTGTCTCCGCAGTATATTTTGTCTTGGACAGACGGCTGACAAAATCTTCGTATGTCATATCCGTGCAGTTAAACTTTTTATCCATTCTTGAGTTTCCGATTGATACAAACATGTTTCTTCCTCCTAATCTTTCTTGTAAAACGGACTTTCAAATCCGGCAGCCTTAAGCGGAAGCCCTTCACACCAGTCAGGGCATACCGCCATGATCTCATTTACTTCTTCCACCGAAGATGTCCCCTCCGGTACTTCAAGCACCACTTCATCATGAATGTGGCACACGATATCAAATCCCTTCTTTTCCAGACGGAGCATTGCTTCTGCCAGTACATCCCTTGCGGTTGCCTGAACGATATTCTCACAGAATTTTGCCCCGTAAGATTCGATCCTCGTCCATTTGCGGTTCGTGCCGACGCCTTCATAGCTGACACTCTCCGAACCGAATCGGTTCACGGTCATCCTCGGTCTTACATAGGACAGCACCCTTCCTGACGGCAGTGCAATCTTTAACATCCCGGACTGGTAATATACCGTCACCCTTCCGACCGTGGTCATCTTCCGCTCCTTCACGGCTGCCTTTACCGCACCGTCAATTTCATACCAGTAATTCACGATGTGCGGATTTGCTGTCCGCCACGACTGTACCAGCCCCTTCAGTTCCTCTTCTTCCACAAAATTTAATGCTCCCATGCTGACAAGCGCACCTTCCGCACCGCCATACTGACAGGCGAGTGATGCCACTTTTCCCCTTGCACGGTACGGGCTTCCTTTTGTGATTTCTTCGATCGGGATATGGAACATCTTGGATGCCGTCTGCTCATAGATCTTTCCTGCACCACGGAACTCCTCCATAACCCATCCCTCTCCGGCAAGGTATCCCATGACCCTCGCCTCGATTGCGGAAAAGTCACTGACAATGAATCTGCATCCCGGCTTTGCCACGAATGCGGTACGGATCAGTTCCGACAGCACCTCCGGGGTGGAATCATATAAAAGCTCCACAAGGTCATATCTGCCTTCCTTTACGATGGAGCGTGCCAGTTCCAGATCTTCCATATGGTTCTGCGGGAGGTTGTGGATCTGTACGAGTCTGCCGGCCCATCTTCCTGTACGGTTGGCCCCGTAAAATTGTAATAATCCATGCACCCTTCCATCTGGGCAGACGGAGCGTTCCATCGCCTCATATTTCTTTACCGAGGTCTTTGACATGGAAAGCCTGAGCTTCATCATCTCGGATACTTCCCCTTCCGTTTTCTCCACCAGTTCTTCTACTGCAGCCTTGGCAAGGGAATCCACCTCGATGCCTTTTTCATTCAGCCAGTCCTTAAGCTGTGATACACTGTTCGGGTTTTCCAGTCCTGATATCTCATATGCCCTCTTGGATGCTGCTTCCTTATATAAAAGGTCACACGCTACTGCATTGCTGATCAGTTCACGGTCAACCATGATCCCACGGTCATTGATCCTCTGGTCCATGCAATAAAGTTCCTGTTCCCTGTCTGGTATCGGGAATTTTGCCAGCTTGTTTCTGATCTGCTTTTCCACATCCACGTCACGGATGCAGTATGTCTTGAACAGCTCCCACTTCTCAGGAGCATCGGACGGAAGGTTTCTTGTTCTGCCCCCGTTTGCCTTGGTAGGCTTGCACGGCATACAGAAATATCGGATGAGGTCTTTTCCCTCTGACATCTTTTTCTTATCAAGGTTCAGTGCTTCGCCCACGCCTTCCAGTGACAGCGGAAGCGACAGCATGGATGCCTGAACTGCCGTGCATCTCCATCCTTCCGGCTTTAAAGAAAGTCCGAAGAATCGGTTGATACAGTTACGCTCAAAGGCAGCATTGAATGCTGTTTTTACCACGGAATCATCCATAAGGCATTCCATGATCTCCTCCGGCATCGTCTGCCCGGATGCAATGTCAATGATCTTTGTCGGTTCGTCATTCAGACTGTATGCAAATAAAAGAATCTCGAACTGCTCCGATGCTGCATATCTATGTACCCCGCAGTCTGGGAGCGATACATCTGAGTAAGTTTCAATATCAATTGCAAGCGTGTCCATAAGCCTGTCCCTCCACTCTTTTCTTTATTCTGTTGATTCCCGTTCTTGCTGCTGCCATATTGCCGGACTTCATCTGCCCCTTAATGGTGCGGTATGTGTTATACGGGATATATTTTTTTATGCTGTTAAGTTCCTTCATCAGTTCTTCCATGAAATAACATCTCCTTTATGTACACGGACGGTGGAAACCACCGCCCGGTTTAATACTGCCGTTATGCTCCTATGCGAGGAAATCATCCTCTGCATCCACTGCCTCGAACTCATCCTTGGCATTTGCTCTGGAACCGAGAGGCGCTCCATCCCTTAACTTCTGCACATTTCCAAGTCCGGCAGCAATGCCCTTGTTGCCGTTTGAATTGTAGGCGTAAAATGTAATGGATACCCTTCCGTAGCAGCCGGAATATACCTCACTCTGGTCAAGGATTGGCTGTACCTGTCTGTCCACGATCTGAGGGGCCTGTTTGCTGTTAGCGTTCAGGAACATGCTGTCCGCATACGCCTCGTCTTCAGGTCTGTCGATGTCACCGTCTCTGAGCGGAGTCTTCAGGTTCGCCGGGATCTTACCGCCCCACTTGCCTTTTCCCTCATCCTTAGCGGTTTCGATTGCCTTCTTGATCTTGGCGATGGTTTCCTTATCATTCTTGTCGATGATGCAGGATACGGAATACTTCGGTTCGCTTCCGTTGATGGAGTCCGGCTCCCACAGGTGTGCATAGCTGAGTCTGCAAGGTACGATCACTTTGGTTAAATTAGCTGTTGTCATAGATTATTCCTCCTTAAAATCCGCTTCTGCGGTTGCTGTTTTAACTGCTTCTCTTTTATCTGAATCCGGCACCAGTGTGACCTTGCCGTCAGGCTTGTACACCAGTGAACCAAGGATTTCATTAAATTTCTTTTTGCCCATCAGCCTTTCCATCTCGGTAATGCCGATCAGGTTCTTTTTATAGATATCCGTGTATCCGGCTTTCTGTGCTGCCTCTGCCACTTCATCTTCGTCCGTATATTTACGGTTGCTTCTTCCCAGAACAAGTTTGTATCCGGGCCATTCCTTATGGTTGACCACTGCTTCATTCTGTGCGTAGGTGTAAACTTCTTCTGCCCATTTCTTCAGGGCATCTGCCTTGGAAAGAACCTCTGCAATTTCCTCATCCGACATAAGGGCCGGCTCGGCAAATTCCATCTGGGCAAGTTTCAGGTATTCCTCTGCCCTTGCACGGCATGTAAATCTTGCCTTGCAGAATCGGCAGTGGTCTCCGGTTTTAAACTCTCCCTCTCCGGCAAGAGCCTTTGCTGCTCCCGGTTCAAGAACATCCTTTCCCCATACAAGCAGCTCCTCGGCTGATATCTCCCAAGTGGAAAAATGTTCGATCCTCGGCTGGACGATGGTAAGTTCCACCGTGTCGATCTCATATAAGAAACCAAGCATGTCCAGAACTCCAAGTCCATAGATCATAAGCTGGACATTCTGTTCCGCATCGACCACCACGCCCTTGCCGAGCTTCAGATCGATAATGTGGATCTTATGGGAATCAACCACCACCATATCTGCAGTACCAAAGCAGTCCCTGATTCTGTGTGCAAGGCTGACCTTCAGTTCCACTCCGATGAATGGGTCATCACAATCCTTTCTTGCCTGTTCGATCTGGCAGATGTTATATTCCACATAATCATCCACTGCTTCAAGCAGCTCATCCGAATAATAATCAGATACAGGTCTTTTGGTTCTTTTCTTCAGATATTTATTGATGAGATACTCTGCCATCGCATGTCCGGCAGTACCCTCTGCTGCAAAGGGTGACTCTTCATCCGGGAACTGCTCCTCCAACAGTAACGATGGAGGGCATTCCAGACGTCTCTTGCCTGACGAAGGCGAGTACCTTGCGTGGCCGCCCATTAAAGCACCTGTGCTTTCTCATACAGTTCCGACAGTTTTTCATCAGGAACATCCGACAATTTCTGGAAACCGAACTGCTCGATCAGGTTCTTTACCTCGGAGGTCTTTCCTGATCTGGACTTGTCCGCAAGGAAAGCACGGACCGTCTTTCTGTCAACGGCTGTCCCCTTCTGAGCAGCTTCATCTTTCGGTGTATCTGCCACAGGAGTTTCCTTCTTTTCTGCCTTCTTCACAGGCTTCTCTTCCTTTTTAGATGTATCTTTCTGTGCTGCGACCATCTTTCTGATTCCGGCAGCAATCTGTTCGTAGCCCTCGGCTACCAATAATAATGCTTCGCTCATGGCATTCTCTCCTTTCAAATGCGTGCCAATTTCACATCGCCTGTATACACATCAACTTTGTTTACACTGGACTTGTACTTTCCCCAATCCATCAGAATATGGAACGGGTACTCCTTTACAACGGCTGCTTTTTTCTTCTCTTTTCCACGAGTGACCATAATTCGGGCACCCTGATTCAGTCCATAACGGACATTTACTCTTCCTGACATGGCGGATCTCCTATCTCATGAGCTTCTGCCCCTTGATCAGGGAACGGTACTCATCACTGGCACGGTCATCAATCGGAAGCGTTTTGACACAAATCTGTTCAAAATTTCTGTCATAAAGTCTTACAGGCTTCTTCATTTCCTTGGCATGTTCCAGTTCGAATCTCATGCCTTCCGTAATCTCAAAACCGAAAACATAGACCATATCGCATGTATCCATGAGTTCCAGTCCCATTTCAATTCCTGTCATTCTCTCGTTGGGATTCTTCTCATCAAGGAAGGTTGGAAAATAGATATGTGGTGCAACTGGGACATTCCCAGATTTGGCAACGATCTTTGCGTAATATGCTGCCTTCTTTTTGTTTTCCTCGATGTTGCCCTGATACGGGCTGCAGATAAAGATTTTCATCATAATAATTCATCCTTTCTCATTCGGCTCTCATGGCCGTGGGGTTCTCGTAAATATAGTTCTTACAAAGCAAAATCACGAAGGATACTGTTCATCACCTCAAGATCGTCACCCTGAAGGGTGCTTTGCAGCTTTTTGAGCAGTTCCTGCTGTTTCGGTTTCAGGTAATTGCGGCCGACATAATATCCATCTGCCACTTTTACACCTCCACCGTATCTGCCACGAACTGTTTCAATCGGGTAAGCAAGAGACAGCTCTTCGATATCGTTTTTTATAGTCCGGACTGAAACGCCAAACTCAAATGCCAGATTATCAATCTTGTCCTGTCTTCTCTGACACAGAACTTTTAAGATTGCTTCCCTGCGCTCACTTGGTGTCATGCTTTTCTTTGCCATCTCTCGCTCACCTCCTTTCTGTTCCCTTGCTTTGTGACTAAAGAATAATTTTTTAAGGTGCAGACTTTTTGCACGATTAAAAATAAATTTCAAAAATTTTTTCAGATACATCAAAACTTCATCTTTTTATGCCTAATGACTTATTCTCCTCGTGATTTGAGATTTTTCGTAAAATAAAATCAGGTGTGCAGAGAATATATAAGGTTAGGTATTTTTACATCCAATGCTGAACTGAATGTCATCGATCAGAAGAACATCAATATTATCCAAATGCGTATCGTAATCAGGCATCTATATACTTGTTCTCCCTTTTGTTCCTGAAAATCTTTAATTCTTTGTTCACTGCAATGGAGAAAATTACCTGTGTAATTAACCTAATCCGTCAGCTTTCCATTTTTTTGAAACAAAAAAAGCCAACAGTCTGTCACACAAACAGGCTGTTGGCTAAAAATGGCTGACTTTAAGAAAGCCACTAGAACCCCTGATTTTTTACAGCATTCTACTAACATCCCTGTTTCGTAGGCTACTGTAATATCAGCACATCCTAGTGGCTGTCTTTACAAGCTAGTCCGATTATTAAGTTTACTGTTCTGCCCATCATAAAACACAGGCATTTTCTTCTTTTCCAATCTGAACTGGAATATCCTCTTTCGTAACCGTGCATTTATGAAGCACCACAACATTCCCTGATACTTCCGTCTCTGTTTTGCATACAAAGCATTTTTTGTTGTATGGGCACTCCTTGGTGCATCTATGTATCACTCCATTTGCCATGTGTTCTCACCTTCTTTCCATAATCTGACATTTTTCTTTTTATCATATGCGCCGTGTCGAAAAGTTATAACAAAAAGTATTCATATTTTTTAAGTTTCTTCATATCTTATTCTGAAACCTATATTATTGTTATACTGATTAACCCTGTAATATATTCCATGAATCAACATAATATTCATATTTTCTTTTGTGTTCATTTGTTCGCTAACTTGCTAACACTTAGGATAAAAAAATATGCGGATCATTCTGTAATCCGCATACTTCAACCTTCTGCTAGTAATTACAAGCCAAATCAAAAGAAATCATGTTAAGGATATCTGTACTCAGTTGTGTCTCCTGTGGAATATATCCAAGCTGTTTCAATCGGTATCCTGCTGCTTCAAATGAAACATTAAATATGGAAGCCACTTCTTCAGCCAATGCATAATGGCAAAAAATCTGCTGCAGTCCGGGCCGTTTAAAATTTTCAGCTACCATCCGTACCATTGAAACAGGCATCAGAACTGCAGATGATAACGCATTTGCCTGCCATTCCATCCAGTCCCTGTCTGTCCAGCTTTTCGATGTCCGGCAGTCCATCTTCTTTGTGTCCACACGGCACTGAACCATTGGTGCCGGAGTTTCTCCCATCAGGTCAAACAGTGTTATCTGGTCAGGATCATAGGCAAAATATTCTTTATGTAAAAACTCATGTCCTGCCTCGTGTCCCATCGTAAAACGATATCTGTGTTCCTGATTTTCTTCCAAGAGCGTCTTATCGATTATCACGGTATGTGCTTTTGCACTGATATAGTCCGCACAGTTATTCTGCGGATCATACACGGGTACTTTGTCCGTGTCATTGAATACCGTCATACCAAGATAAACACCGCAGTGCGACAGGTACTGAAAGTCCTGATCCATTCCCAGATAATCCTGTGCCAACAAATCGATATCTATTTCCTGTGGAGATTTTAATGCTTCCGGCATAAAATCCCCGACAATATTCTGTCCGATAACATCAATCTCTTTTCTGCTTAACACTGGTGCCCCAGATCTCTTTCTTTTAATTTCAGGTCTATACATATATAGGTTCTTACCCCTTTCGCTTTCTCAGTTCCTCGACAAACTGGTTCCATTCTTCTTCTCCTGCATCCAAGTCCCTTGCCGTCCTCAAAGCTGCACTGACATAGTCCCGTTCCATAATATACTCTGGAAGGTCTGGTGCTACGGCATTTCTCTTCTTTCCAGCAAGGTCAAGCATCTGTGCGTTTTCTTCTTTTGACAAATTCAGTATCTGTGCGAGTTGTGTAAGTTTTTCCATATCGAAGGGGTTGCGTCTGTCTTTTTCTACATCAGTTAAAAACGGTGCGGATACGCCTAACATATCAGCCATTTTCCTCAGTGTGATTTTCTTTTCAACTCTCTTCTTGCTTATAAATTCTCCAAAATTCGCATACATCATAATTTTCACCTTTTCTCTGTTTTCACTTTTCTTTTCGTTTTCGCTTTGTTTTTCGCTTTTTAACTTTTTCGCATTTTCACTTTTTATATCGGTGTTCATTTATTAGCGTGCTTGCTTGTTCGCTAACTTGCTAACTAGAGTATATAAAATTTGAAGGGGGTTGTCAATCAAATTTTTTCAAAATTATCCCCTTCTATTCACTTTAGTGTATGTAGTCATATGGAGAACGATATCCCGTCATTTTTTCTGTCTTTTTATGTATGAAAGAATCCGCATCTTCATAGCTTGCAAAAAGCCTGTTGCTTCTCACTTGGATGCCGCCTCTTGTGCCAAACCGGATTATATAAAAATCTCCGTTCCGCTTAACTATAGTCACTTCACGGATGATCCGGTTGCTCTCGACAATATAAGCTGTCGACCCGATTTCAAATGTCATGTAACCATCGCCTCCTAATACTGTGGTCAGTCAAGGGAAAGTGAACCAACCTGATAGTGTTACTCTGCGATATGTATCCTAACGTAGCGATGCTTTAATTATAAGAACGTTTGTTCGATTTGTCAATAGTCCTATTGTTTGAAATAGTACGAAGCATTCTTTTTTGTTTTTACCGTATATTGTTTTCCTGTACTATCATTCACATAAAAGACCAACGGCTTATTCTTCTCTATATTATCCTCATTAGCTTCCAAAAATAATTGAAATTTATCTTTCTGCCACTGCAGATCTATGGATTCTTCCAAATCCAGTGTTTGTGGCAACTTTGTATATGCCATTTTTTCTATTCCATTCGCATCCATAGGTGGCATTACAATGGCACTCCCCTCCTTAAGATGCACTCCCCATGTACGGATGATAACCTTTCTGTTACCTATATTAGTAACACTTAACCCGATAAATTTGACCGACTCTCCCGTATTAGGATTATACAATTGAAAATTATCCGAAAAAGCAAGTTTTATAATTTTCTTTTGACTATATTTGGTTTGCCATAATGCAACCACAACTGCTGCTGTTGTAGCAACAGCACCAAGAGTACCGCCAATTGCACCGAATGCCGACCAAAACAGATTCCAATCCATATGCGTCACACCTCTTTTCTAACTGCCGACTATTATCTCTCATCGTTAAATACACTATGTATAAATTCTTCTAACATAGAATCGAAAGTTCCGCCAGCCACATCCCCTTTGATAACCTCTTTCCGCTTATCCGCATAAGTTATTTGGAGTTCATAACTGCATCCATCGCATACTTGACCTTCTACAATATCCTTCTCCCACAATGGAGCACCAATAATTTTCTGAAGACGGCATGCTAATTTATAAACCCTTTGATTGGATATTTTCTCTTCTGTTTTAAATTGATATCTCCGACATTGCCCCTGATATAAATATTCTACGCACTTTCCATCAAGATAGACTTCGTATATTCGCACATTCCGGCTGTCTAATGTACACGGGCCATTTTCAGCAACTTTATATCTTATCTTTGTAATTTTCGTTGCAGGAAGCAGTTCTTTTGACCAGCAGTATCCGCATTCGAGGCAACCATAATCCTCGTGTGGCATGCTGTCTATCAGCTCGCATCCTCCGAGAAGAATTTCTCCTCGTTCTGCAGCTTCAAATGCCTCATGTGACGGATAACCATATAATATTGGTGCAGTCCTGTCTGACTTGCATTTTGGACAAATAACCATAATGTCATTACGCTCCACTTACAAAACATTAATTTTCATTCATCATTTCATGATTTTCAATTTCTTTTAAAGTGCGACCATTTTCATCCTTCCATCGTGTCAAACCATTATCACTTTTACCGACGACAAACATTGCCGCACCTGACGGACTTGAAAAAAGCATATCTTCTTGTAATATACCATCTATGATATTACTGATACACCTTTGTTCTTTTATTGTGTCAGGAACAGTATTGTCATCCACTGGAGATATCTGGCTTCCTTTTAATACAATAAATCCTTCAGATGTGATTGTACCCTGTGCCTCTATTTTTCCTACATTTTTTATGACACGCTCCAAATACAACTTTATATCTTCTTTTTTCTCCGTATCTCCAACTGGATTTTCTTTTGGAATAGCATTAGTGTATGCATCCAAAACCTTATAACCAAGTGCATTAATCAGTATCCTTACATTATCAACAAATTCTTCCATACTTGCAACTTGGGATTCCTTTAGCACAGTATTTTTATATGTATTTTTTGTAAGAACCTCATATCTATTACACTGTCGTGCAATTTCTACAAAACGGTTTTCGAGATATCTAATCAACGCTTTATTAAGGTCTCTTCCTATAAATATAACTGCAGTATTCCAGTAATATTTTTCCTTCTCAGCCTGTGCATCTCTTAGGTGCTGAATCAACCGCTCTTTTACATTCTCTGCCTCTCCTATATACACAGAATCTTTCCCGTTATCTTCTTTACAGAACAAAAAATAAACACCCGCTTGCTTAATATCTTCCCTACTGCATGTAGGCACTTCAATTCGTGGAATTTTAATAGCTTTACCATTCCAATTTGACAATTCTGCCGTTATTAAGCTATCAGCAGTGCCATTAACTAGAAATAATTCTATTGATTTACCATATGCCATATCTTAATGCCTCCGTAATTTTCGTTCTGTAACAGGAGATGAATCACCGATGTCAAAATGCTTTTGTCTAGTATTTCTTCAGTTCTTTAATCAAATCGGTCTCTGTAACTTTAGAATTTAAAACCTGCTTTCCTAAATATATAACGTCCTTATCGCATGTATCAAAACATGATTTGACCCAGTTAGCCTTTTTATTCAATTTCAAATAATATAATACATGGGTATTGTCATCTTCACACAAAATAACATATGGAATAGAATTTCCGTCTATATACTCAAAGAAATCCCTTTCCACTTGAAATTGATTTCCTTTATTATGTATATAAAGCATATGTAATTTCCCATTTATTTTTATAATAGTTGTATTGCCCTCGCCATCAATAACCTTATATGCTATATTATTTTTATCTAAAATTTTTTCTATCATCTTCTACCTCTTGATATATATTATAAATACCTACATTTTCGGAACAAGACTGTGATAATCAATTGAATTTTTCCCCACATCCCATTTACCAATTTGCATCTTTTTGATTTTCTTTCCATCTCCAAACTCTAGTAAATCTGTCCTGTGCAAATTATTCATTATTTTATTTAGGCTACCAAGCCCTGCAGAGGATAACAGAAATGCTTCCATTGGATCACACAATTTACAGTAAGCCCATAACTGTCCTAAATCATGCAAATTCAACTGCGTCTTTTTAGCCTCGATAAAAAATATTTGTGGTTTTCCATTTTTCTTTACAATTCCAAGCACATCTATCTGTATATCGAGTCCTATTGTCTGTGGATAATAATCTATCACATCGTATTGTTCAAGAAATAAATCTAAAGTTCTTGCATGAGAATCTACTGTAATTACCGTTGCGTTTTTATATTTGTCTTCCAAATACTGCTGAAGCCATAATCTCATAGGCTCATATAATTCAAATTCTTTTTTTACATTATTCGCCATATCCTAAGAACCCCGCTAAATCAGTCCACGAGTCAAAATGCTTTCCTCTGATTTCTTCTGGCAATGACGGATCATTTTCGCCGGGATGGATAGGTTTGTTCGCCCTGCGTACTCTTTTTTCCCAATAAAATTTATGTGTTTTAACAGGATCAATGAATTCCAGCAACTCATCCGCATACTTCTCCAAAGCATCCTGCTTATGCTTAATGTTAAATCCCACAGGTAAAAACTCATTTGCAAATATCTTTACCTGATGTTCTTTCTTCCAGAAATTTGGCTTTCCGGCGTTATACTTAACCAAATTTCCATCTCTAAAATTCGGATGGCCGAAATCAATTGTCTGGACTGGAACATCAACATCTTTTAGCATATTGGCAATATCAATTACCATATACCAATTTCCCGGAATCTCTATATAGACTCTATGTGCTCCATCCTGACCAAAAGCAATATTACTTTTTCTTATATATCCTGTTACATCTGCGATACCACGCAATAAAGCCTTCTTTTGATCTGTAGTAATAGAAAAAAGTTCGGCATTCATTTTCATAGTAGAATGGTGACGTCCACCGCCAATAAGTCTCAGCATTTCTCTTACTACATATTCTTCATTCGGCTTTGTAAATGACATTTTGGTAGAATGCGGTGCTTCAGTAATGTTTAACGCATGTCCTATTAAGGGTTCTACAATAGATCTAATATCTACTATACTTGCCTTAACATAAACAGCTACATCTTTTAAATCATCAGTATACAAATTTTTATATGGAATATCTATGGTCACTGTTGTTTCGGTAGCATTCTGCTGTATCTCACCATTTCCAAGAATCATTCCAAGCATATAAGCCATTTCAATATTCATAAAAGTCTCCTTTCATCCCAATGCATTCATGTACTATTTTTGCAAAATATTGTCTATTTGATCTGCAATTGCTTTTGCCATTAAAGGTGGCACTGCATTTCCAATCTGCTGCCTAATATATAGCTTTTGTCCGATAAATACGAATTTATCATCAAATGATTGTATTCTTGCAGCTTCTCTTGGCGTAATTGCTCGATGCAGAAACGGATGATTATTCGTTCCATTTGAAGATGCATCAAATCTAGTATCTATAGTCGGTGACACTGCATCCCACTTTAATCTTCCCCATGTTCCTGAAAACTGCTGATTACCAACCATATCCGATGGAAGATGTTCTTTCCCGCACTCTGGCGGAATCATCTCAAGTTTTTTTATTGCAATCGCCGCATGATTTGATGCCTTGTGATTATATAATTTCTTACTTCCTCTTCGCATCTGTTTTTGATACTCGCTACTTGGTTCTGTGATATAATCCTGTTCAAATTCTCCCTCGCCTGAATTTAAATAAGCCAAGTCGTATATCGCATCTCTAACTGTAACAGGAGTTTCACATGTGGCTGCCGGAAGTGGAATACTTTTATTTTTTGAACAAATGAAAATTGCCCTTTGTCTCGCCTGTGGCACACCAAAATCTGATGCTGTTAATACTCCATATTCGACATGGTATCCCATTTCCGTTACTTTTTTAATTATCTGATCTTTAAACCACCCGGCTGATGTAGATAATAATGCTTTCACATTTTCTATCACAAACACCTCTGGCTTTAATATTTCTACAAAACGTAAATATTCATTGAAAAGAAAATTCCTTGGATCATCCAGTCCTAATTTTTTACCCTTTAATGAAAATCCTTGGCATGGCGGACCACCAATAATCATATTCACTTTTTTTGCTTTACACAATTCTATGACCTTGGCTTTTATTTTTTCATCTGTAATATCCCCGCATACAGTTTCTGTATCTGGCATATTGTGCTTAAATGTCTGAAGTGCCTTTTCATTAAAATCCAATGCAACTTCAGTTGTGAAATGCTCATTTTTTTCCATTCCATATGACATTCCACCTGCTCCGCTAAACAAATCTAGTATTCTAAACATTGGAGTTTCCTCTTTCATTGGTTGCTTATTTTTTATCAGTATTCTTTTAAACAGTAATTTTCCCTTAATCGTAGGCTTAAACAAATCATACTCATTATCCGAGCCGTGATTCGCTTCCCCTACAATTTCAAACTGCTCACTATTATACCTATTAATTATTGTTATTGGCACTCCCATAATTCCGGGATAATCATATGGGATATCCGTTATCCTTCTGACATTGATTGCATCATAATCATCATATTTTGGATATTCTTCTGGTGTATATTTTTTCGTTAAATTCAGTCTTTCATGCCTTCTATCATTATCAAGATTGGTAAGCCACATTGCATTGCCTAGGCTTCTCCACTTTTGCCCCGTCTCATCGACCCAATATCTGGTTGACCGTGGTTCAGAAGAATCCGGAACTCTAAATTTCATCTCTCCAAATTGATATCCAGTCCATACTTCATTATTTTGAATCAACGGAAATATTTCTTTGTATGTTAATGCATTCTGATTTCCTATAATTAGGAAATTCTTCTTGTATTTAACAATCTCTGCAACAATTTCTTTAAACAGCGAGAAAGGGGGATTCGTAACTACTATATCGCATTCTGCCAAATACTGGAGACATTCGTCACTTCTAAAATCTCCATTTCCTTTTAATTTTTTTATAACTTTAGACTGCAGCAAAAATTGAGTAACATACTCATCCGACAACTCACCCTGTCCCTCGCATATTCCGGTAATATCCAGAACATATCCATTTCCTTTAGTCAGCACTTCGCTATCATCATCCATAAGAGCGACCTGAGTACCCATAACTTTTGATGAACTAAAGGAAGTACATATCAACCTTTTCAGTTTTAGGACATTAAAATTTTTCAAAAAGAACTTGCAAAAATTTGATTCAAATGGATCATCACAATTACACAAGACCGTTTTTCTTTCAAAATGTTGCACATAATGTGCCATCTCCTTTTCGACAGTCTCATATGTTGTGTAAAACTCATCGTCCTTGGCATTCTTGGCCATTTGCAAGTTTGTATTTTTGTTTCCCATCTTCGATTATGCTCCTTTGTCATATTTTATGTAACTCTCAGCATAAATCGTTTAAATATCAATGTGCATATCTACCCGTAGAGTTCCTATTCGCATATTATCTCATGCCCTTTTGGTGTTCTATTTTATGAATGCGCCTAGGATCCTCTGGTTTTGTTGCATCCGAAGGAATCATCCACATTCGTCCCTTTAAGACTGCACCATCAATTCTTCCCTCTTTACAGTATATAGCGACTCTTCGCTGTGATATATTCCATTTTTCTGCTACTTCTGCTGATGTTAAGTAATCCATTTTTAGCCCTCCGTGGACAGGAAAAATTACAATTCAACACTCTTATTATATTCGAGATTGCGAACAGTTTCAAGCACTTTTTCTTTCTGCTTTGAATATATAAAACGCTCCTATTCGCATTGCCATATTTCGTTTGCTTTAGTTATAATCAGGCGTCCATCCTCGCACTTCACTTCAATCTGCTCCCCAATGTCAAATCCTAGTTCTGAGAGCCATTTTCCTTTCAACACAATGCTCGGTGTCCGCCTGTACTGATATCCACTTGCTTCATAAACCTTCATTTCTCTATATTTTTTATATGCCATATTCGTCTTCTCCTTTTGCCATTTTTTAGACTTCTGCCATAAGATTAAACTTACGCTGAATTATTGCTTCTTTTGCCAATTTATACATTTTGTGAGATACCCCCTTGAACAAGGGAAACGACAACGGGGAATAATTTCCTCGTCTAAGCACAGTTTTAGAATGTAAATTATAGCGATATGTAGTGACACAAATGCCCAGTTTATGCGGGTTGCAGGCACTAGGGGGATACCCAACTTTAGAGTCTTAACACCTGATATGGCCAGCAGATGACCGATCCCGTTTTTCTGATACAACTTTTTCATATATGGATCAAGGTCTCCTTTTTCTCCGAGAAGGATCGCACTTATCGTGTTTCCATAATAACTGCCCAAACACCCTACAAGGAGTTTCTTCCAACCTTGCCTGAATTCATGCAGGAATTGTCTGATGCATTCAGTCTGCCCGGATAATATACCGACTTCATCCGCCCATACATATGCGCCTATTTTCTGCCTTTTGTAATAAGCTCTCTGATCAAAATTGCCCGGATTACGTGCAGTCTCAAATGCAGACGCCTTTCCTTTTATTTTTAGTTTATTTCCGATTTTGATATGTGCCGCATCTTCTTTTTCAAGATAAACAAGCACTTTCTCTTCCCATATTTTTCTTGGCAGCTCTTGACTGAAATCATAGGAAGAACGATGCCCGTCGCTTTTTCCGAATACAGACTGCCTTGCGATCTTTCGATCGCTGCCACTATAAAAAGAGACGGCATTCCCCTTTACACGGACTGCCGTTACAGATTCTTTTTCATCAATCCTATCTGCCGTTCCCGTCAATATAAGATTGATTTCTCCTTTATTGTTTCGGTTTACGATCTGCCCAAGCGCGGAAGTGTAATCTCCCGCGCCGAAAAACAGCACCCTTATCGCCTGTACTGTAAGAAACAGTACGCAAAATATACATAATGGTCGTCTTTTCATTTTTTGTCATCGGCTGCGACCAACTCTAAATTTTCTTTCAGCGGCTGTGAAAGATCCACAGTGCCCATATACTTAGCTTTTGACTCTCCGTTAATCGTAATCTGAACCTGCGTCGCCTCTGTTCCCTCAACAAGCGAATTTACGATTGAATAAATCGTAAGTTTCGGCAGGATATCATACTCTCCGTTCAGAAACGTACTATCGAAATTCACATAACAAATATCATCTTTGATCGTCACTCCCAACAGATTTGCATTCGGGTTGATCGTCGGATAAGCTCCGCTTTCAGGACCCTGCATCAGTTTCTCAACGATCATTTTCTCTTTCGACAAATTACTGCTGTACCTTGCCGAAACTTTTTGCGGAACAAGCTTATCTCCGCTTTCATTTGCAAAATAAAGCGTTAATTCTACCGTCTGGTAGGCGCTCGGTGACGATCCTGTGTTTTCTACGAAATCATCTTCTGTCATAAGTCCGATCGAATTGCCGTCACTGTCTTTAAGCGACTCTCCGTCGATCGTAAACAGTACTGCGTTGACCCCTTCAATTTCCGAAAGCGAACATACAATAGATGCCCTCATAAGCTTTTCTTCCAGACTGTTTACTTTTAAATACGCTTTATTGAAGTCGATATCTAATATACTCCCCCGCAGTTCACATTTTTGTACAGATACTTCATTCGGAATCGGAGGAACATTTTCGATTTTATCCGATGGTTTCCGAAGCGTTTCCAGTATATCCTCTGCCATACCGCAGATTTCTTTGTCCGTCATCTTCTTGCCTTTTGCCGTTTTCCCGGTTTCATAGGGCGCTTTAACAAGTCCTGTTCTGTCTTCATTAAGATAATAGACTGACATCTCCGAATCTATTTTCTTCTTCCGGCAGCCTGAAAGGAAAAACGGCAGACACAAGGACAAAATAAGACAAATGCATATTACGACCGCAAGTTTCCTGTTCCTTTTCATCTCCCCACTCCTTCCGGCACTGTTGTATAGATCAGCGGAATCCGAACTGTAAATGTCGTTCCCTCGCCTTCGTTACTATGCACTTTGATCGATCCTCTGTGAACGATCACTGCGTTTCTGGCGATCGCAAGCCCCAGTCCCGTTCCGCCGATTTCTCTGGAATGAGACTTGTCTACCCGGTAAAACCGCTCAAATATATGTGCCTGATCTTCCTGAGGGATTCCAAGACCGGAATCTTCTACTTTTAAATAAAAATATTTATGATCGGCATTTAAAGACACATGAACCCATCCGTTTTCATGATTATATTTAATCGCATTTTCCACAAGATTTGAAACGGCAAGTGTAAATTTCGTCTCATCAATCTCTGCGCTCACCGGACGGAAACTTTCCATGACCATCTCAACATTTTTCTTTTCCGCGATCGGTTTCAGCCTCTTTAATATTTGTTCAAGCAAGTCGTTGATATTCACCTGCTGAATGTTCATCGTCTGACCGGTCCGATTCATTTTCACAAGAGAAAGAAGATCTGTTATGATCTGATTTTCCCGGTCGATTTCTTTCGCGATATCTTCCATAAATTCACGGTACATTTCCACAGGAAGGTTTTCCTGCTCAAGAAGCGAATCTGCCAGCACTTTCATCGATGTCATCGGAGTTTTCAGTTCATGGGAAACGTTTGAGACAAACTCTTCTCTGGAGTCGTCCAGCTGCTTTAGTCTGCCGAGCATTTTGTTGAACGCTTCACTTAGCTGACTTGTCTCCGCAAACGTGTCTACGTGCAGCACATCGTCACTGTATCCTTCACTCACATTTTCAATCGCCCCTGTAATCTTATGAATCGGTTTTACAAGTTTATTGGCAAGGGCCACCCCGAAAACAGCCAAGAAAATCGCCGCTATTCCTACTACGACACCTCCATGCGTATAAAATACCTGTTTTGTAACTTCAATACTGTCTGTAGAGACACTTGCTAAAATCACACCGTCTATCTTCTTTTTCCCCGGGATATTGATCGGTGAAGTCACTTCGATATAATGATTCTTTTTATCATAGTGGTTCGTCGGCTTTGTGCGCATGCACCGAACGACGCTTTCCGATACATTCGTCTTTCCTTCATCGAGATTATATGTATCTTTAATTACGCAGAGATCTTCATCCATGATCATAACTCTGCCGTTATATATATTCGTCAGCTGCGTCAGATTAGAATCGATCACTTCCGAAGTCGGATCGGAAAGATATCCGTATGCCGAGAGCTGATTGCTTAATATTGTACATTGATTTTGGATTTCCGCAGTCCGAAGTTCGACCGCACGCGACTCGTAAAATGCTACGATTCCGAAAAGTGTTGCAAGGCAGGGTATCAGCCCTGCCAGCATTGTACAAAGAATCACACAAAAACGCATGTTCCCGATAATTTTACGGTTGGATACAAATTGATATTTAATCTTGGAAATAATAACCCACTCCCCACTTTGTATGTACATATTTCGGTTCACTCGGATTCATCTCAATCTTCTCACGAAGCCTTCGGATATGTACGTCTACTGTTCTTGCATCTCCCGGGTAATCATATCCCCACACCAGATTCAGCAGATTTTCTCTGCTGTATACTTTGTTTGGATTCATTGCCAGAAGCTCTAAAACATCAAATTCTTTTGCCGTAAGATTGATCTCTCTCTCTCCGATAAATACTCTTCTGCTCTCACAATCAATCTTTAAGCTTCCTTTGATCAGCACCGGTCCGCCTGCCGGTTCTTTCCGTTTCGACGTCCGCCTCATGATGGCTTTGATCCTCGCCTTCACCTCTAAAATGTTAAACGGTTTCGTTATATAATCATCCGCACCGTATTCCAGTCCCAGTATCTTGTCCATATCCTCGCTCTTTGCCGTCAGCATCACAACCGGCATATCCGAAAATTCCCGAATCTGCTGACACACCTGAAAACCGTCCAGTTTCGGCAGCATCACATCCAAAAGGACAAGATCATATTCACATGCCTTTGCGTATTCCAAAGCCTCCTCGCCGTCATAGGCGCAGTCTACTTCCATGCCTTCCTGCTCGAGGCTGAAGCGGATTCCTTTTACGATCAGCTTCTCATCATCAACAACTAAAATTCTCTTACCCATACTCCTCTTTTTTCGACTCCTTATGCACTGCGGTATACAAAACCGCTCTCTTATGTCAGATCGTTATGTCTTCTTTTATTTTATTAAATACTCCCTCTTTGATTCCCTCAATCTGCATCAATTCTTCGATTGACTGAAAGCCGCCGTGTTCTTCCCGATATGCGATTATACTTTGCGCTTTCGCCTCTCCGACTCCTGTAAGCGTCATGAGTTCCTCTTTTTCGGCTGTATTAATATTTATCTTCCCATCGTCCGTACGTTCGGTCACTTCCGATACAACCCCTGCGCCTTTCACTTCATCTAAAGAAGGCACATAAATCTGTTCTCCGTCAACGACAACCCTCGCCTGATTAACCGCTTCCGCCGCAGCGTTTTCTGTCAGCCCGCCCGCTTTCGCAATCGCTTCAAACACTCTGGAATCCTGTTCCAGTTCATATACGCCCGAAGCCTGAACTTCTCCGCAAACATATACGAATACTTTTTTACGCTCCGGATTTTCTTCCACTGTACCGCTGTCCGCTTCCGCCTTTTTTCTTTCTGCCTTCTCTGCTGGCTCTTCGCTCTTTTGTGATGTATGATCCGACTTTTCTTCTTCCGCAGAAAATAAAAATTCTTCTGTTTCAGGAACGGCCGAATCTTTGTTCCCGCACCCAAACAGGAAACTTGCCGAAATAAGAAAGAACACTGTCATGACAGCGTATTTTTTTCTGTATTTTTTCTGATTGTCTTGCATATTCTTCTCCTCAGCTTTGCCGGGAGAATTACCCCTTTATGTCGGACATTAATATTGTAACGAATTTTTACTAAAATTACAATAGACAATTAACGTCTTGTTACATCTCTGTCAACCTATTAAGGACAACTTTCTTTTTCTTTACAAAAAAACATATATATTACAGATTTATTACTTTTATTTCCATTGAAAAACTGCTATGCCGGCAACCGCAAGAAGGAGACCACCTGCTTTTCTCCATGAGAACGGCTCCCGATCCATTCCAAACAATCCGAAAAGCTGGATCAGATAAGCAACCGTAAGCTGTGCGATCACAATGAGAAGAGCTGAACGCGCAGGCCCTAACGCTTCGATACTTTTTATAACCGTCCATGTGATCCCTGCGCCGATCACACCGCCTAACAGCATATATTTCGGCTGTACTTCCATAAGCTGTGAAACCTGATCTCTTCCGGTAAAAAACCACATCGCAAGACAAACCGCAAAAGCCGTAAACTGTACCCAGCCGTTTCCGACCCACATTCCTGTTGTCTTCGTAACCTGTGTGTTAAATACTCCCTGAATACTCATAAGCGCTCCGGACAAAAGAGCAATTAAAAAACCGATCATATACATACCTCCGAACTGTTTAGATCAAACAATTTTTCTAACTTCCTTTAGTATGTCCTTCGACCGGTTTCTTATTCTGTCTATTTATGTAACATTTTCTCTTATGAAAACATTGGAGAAATATCTTTACGGAAACACTTTTATGCAAGTATTCTGCGCATCTTCTCAACCATCTGATCGATATGCTCTTTTTCTACGATCAGCGGAGGAACAAAACGGATTACGTTTCCCTGCGCCTGTATGATAAGCAGACCTTCTTCAATCGCACGATCATTGATCTCTTTGATCGGCTTTGTGATCACAAGACCCTGCATCAGACCTTTTCCTCTTCGCTCTGTCACACAGTCAAATTCCGCTTTAAGTTCTTCTAATTTTTCTGTAAAGTATGGAGCTATCTCATTGACATGTCCTACAATATTTTTTCTCTCAAAAATGGAAAGAACTGTCTTTACCGCCGTGCACGCAAGCGGATTTCCTCCGTATGTCGCCCCGTGATCTCCCGGTTTAAGAGAATATCCGGCAACCTCTTCCGTCATTGCAAACGCGCCGACCGGAATGCCGTTTCCGATCGCTTTCGCCATCGTAAGGATGTCCGGCTTTACTCCGTACCCCTGCCATGCAAACATCGTACCTGTTCTGCCCATGCCGCACTGTACTTCGTCACAGATCATAAGGATATCGTTTTCATCACAGAGCTTTCTGATCCCTTCCATAAATTCCTGTGTCGCCAGATGAATGCCGCCCTCTCCCTGAAGCGGTTCTAAAATAATCGCACACGTTTTCTCATTCACAAGCGACTTCACACTGTCAAGATCGTTAAATTTTGCAAACTTTACCCCCGGAACAAGCGGCTCAAAAGGTTCTCTGTAAGAATCATGTCCTGTAACCGATACCGCTCCAAATGATCTGCCGTGAAACGAGTTTTCCATAGCGATAAATTCATATCGTCCCGATCCTTTTGTATATGCATATCGTCTCGCTGCTTTTAAAGCCCCTTCATTTGCTTCGCCGCCGCTGTTTGTAAAAAATACCCGATCCATTCCGCTGACTTTATTCAGCGCTTCCGCCGCTTCCCCGCAGCTTTCATGATAATAAAGGTTGGACGTATGGTATAATTTATCAATTTGTTTTTTCAGCGCCTCGTTTAATTCTTTATTGTCATACCCAAGCCCTGTCACTGCGAAGCCTGCCGCAAAATCAAGATATTCTTTTCCGTCTGTATCATACAGATACATTCCCTTTCCATGGTCAAGTGCGATCGGAAAACGATTATATACATGAATAAGGTTTTCCTCTGCCGCCTGTATCTTACTGTTCATCGTGATTATACCTGCTTTCTGTACTATTTAAAATCGCTGTTCCGATCCCTTTATTAGTGAAAATCTCAAGAAGAAGACAATGCGGAATCCTTCCGTCAAGAATATGCACTCTTGAAACACCTGCTTCGATCGCATCGATACAGTTCTGAAGTTTCGGAAGCATTCCCCCTCCGATATAACCTTCTGTCATTAGTTTTTCCGCCTCTTTTACACAAAGTTCCGAGATTAAGGTAGACGGATCTTCCGGATCTTTATACACTCCCTCGATATCAGTCAAAAACGCTAATTTTTCCGCTTTCACCGCGCGCGCGATCGCACACGCCGCATCATCTGCATTAATATTATATGTATGGTAATTTTCATCCATACCGACCGGACAAATGATGGGAAGGAAATCTTTTTCCAGGAGATCGTAAATAATCTGTTCATTTACCTCTGTAACTTCTCCTACATATCCGATATCCTGACCGTCAGAGTATTTCTTCGCCACCTTTAACAAAGCTCCGTCCTTACCGCTGATACCGATCGACCTCACGCCAAGGCTCTCAACAAGTTGAACAAGACTTTTATTTACTTTTCCAAGTACCATCTCGGCTAATTCCATCGTATCTTTGTCTGTCACACGAAGCCCATTGATAAACTTCGGTTCCATACCGGCTTTTTCAACCCATTTGCTAATCTCTTTTCCGCCGCCATGTACGATGATCGGCTTAAATCCGACAAGCTTCAAAAGCGTCACATCCTCAATAACGCGCTTTTTCAATTCTTCGTCGATCATAGCGCTTCCGCCGTATTTCACAACGATGATCTTTCGGTTGAACCGCTGGATATACGGCAAAGCTTCAATCAAAACTTCTGCTTTATCAAGATATTGCTGCATGTTTTTATTCATGTTCTCTCTCCAATCTTTTTGTCTCGTATCTTTGATCCTGCAAATAACTCTTTTTTCACTGACATGTTCTAGCTTCTGTAATCTGCATTAATGCTGATATATTCATGAGTCAGATCGCATCCCCATGCCGTTGCCGCGGCATCACCTTCTTTCAGATCGGCGATCGCAGTCACCTTAGGCTCAGATAAAATTTCCGTTGCTTTTTCCTCACTGTAATTTAGCGCAACACCGTTTTCAATGATCTGAAGCTTTCCTGCCGCACTTTCAAAAAACAAATCCACCTTCTCAGGATCAAACTGTGCTCCCGAATATCCCATCGCACAGAGGATTCTGCCCCAGTTCGCATCGTGACCTGCTATTGCCGTTTTCGTCAAATTTGAGCAGACGATCGATTTCGACAAAACCTTTGCCTGCTCTTTCGTCTTCGCGCCTACGACTTTTACTTCAAAAAGCGCCGTCGCGCCTTCTCCGTCTCCCGCCATCTCTTTTGCAAGCGTTTCATTGACATAATGGAGAGCTTTCTTAAACTGTTCGTATTCTTTTGTTCCATATTTAATCTTCTTATTATCTGCCATTCCGTTAGCCAGCAAAAGAACCGTATCGTTTGTAGATGTATCTCCGTCTACGGAAATCATGTTGTAAGTATCTTCCACATCTTCACTTAACGCACACTGAAGCGCTTTTTTTGTAATTGCGGCATCCGTTATCAGAAAGGCTAACATTGTACACATATTTGGATGAATCATTCCCGATCCCTTTGACATCCCGCCGATCGTCACGGTCTTCCCTCCGATCTCAAAGGTAACTGCCGCTTCTTTCTTCTTTGTATCCGTTGTCATGATCGCTTTTGCTGCCTCTGTTCCCTTTTCTTTGCTGCTGTTCTTTGCCTCTGCCAGCATTTTGATTCCCGATTTCACCCGGTCCATCGGAAGCTGCATACCAATCACTCCTGTGGAACCGACAAGCACGCTTTCCGCCTCTACGCCAAGAACACAAGCCGCCTCTTTTGCCGTTTCTTCACAATATTTCATTCCCTCTTCTCCGGTACATGCATTTGCAATGCCGGAATTTACGATCACTGCCTGTGGTTTCCGCTTTGACTCCACGATCGCGCGATCCCACTTTACAGGAGCCGCTTTCACAAGGTTTGTTGTAAAAGTTCCCGCCGCCTTACACGGCTTTTCACTGTAGATCAGCGCCATATCGGTACGGTCTTTATACTTGATGCCCGCTGCCGCTGCCGCTGCCTGAAATCCTTTTGCCGCTGTTACTCCGCCATCGATCACTTTCATTTTGTCCTCTCCTTTTTGTACCCTATATGTTCTGTCAAAGTTTCTTCTATAAAAGAAAACTCCGCCTCTTAAAAGAGGCGAAGTCAATCCGCGATTTCACTTTAATGAAAGAAGAACCGTTTCTTTATCAAAACGTCTGTATTTCTGTTTTTTGTTCTCCCCCCGCCTTTTTCTGTGTCGACGATTGTTTTAAATCATCTAACCGTCTAAATTCTATACGCAAATATTATTAGCTATTATATTATGAAATAAAATCTGTTTTGTCAACTATTTCATCTTTTGAATTACGGGCTATACGAATCATTTTTAAATTACCGGACATGGATTCAAACTCTCTCACAATAAACTAAATACCGCTGATAATTGTGAGGATATGGATGACAAGTCACAAGAGTCACCATATCTTTGCCTTCCTGTATTCTGATCTTATCAATCTCATCCGGAGATATCACCTCTATCCGTTCCACTTTATAAGTCATCGTTTCCCAGAAGTTTGTAATAAATATTTCATCCCCGATTTTCAATTTTTCAATCTCACGAAACATCTTTGCATAACTGTATCCCCGATGTGCGACAACCGCCATATTCGTATTATTCCCACCGATCGGCATCGACGTTTCCGTAAGCTGAGCAGCTCCTTTTGACATATTTTCTTCGTTAGCGCCCAAATATAACGGAAGCTCAAGATCCATAACCGGAATTTTAATATATCCTGCAATTCCATCTTCTACTCCGTACTCTTCCAAACGGATTGCCGGGTTTGCATATGCATACGGATCTGCCAGATTTTCCTGATTGTTTTTTATAAGTTCTTCGTTATAGTTCTTCATTTCTTCATAAAGCCGGGCATATTTTTCAGGATTCGCATCCCGGACATTCTCCGTCGTTTCTTCAAACTGACGAAACATACTCTCTGTCTTTATCTTATAAAATTTCTGAAGAATATGCGGATAAAGCAGAATCCCGCATCCGATCAAAAGAAGAATCAGACCGAAAATAAAAAGTTTTCTTTGTTTTCTCACTCTTTTCATCTTTTTCTCCTTTTTAGACTTCTCTTCCCGGCTTTTTTCTTTCTGCCCCTTGTCCTTCGTTTTTTCTTCATTTTCCTTACACACACCGCCACTGCAGCAACGAATAAACTGACGAGGGCAAATACCGCTGCGCCATATGCGATCATCTCCGTTATATCCCGCTCTTTTTTCGCCGTATCCGACTCTTTCTCTTCGCTTTCCTTCACGATTTCATCACATATTTTTTCTCCCCGGACAAGCAGTCTATGACTGTTTACCCCGTACGGCGTACACGTTAAGAGCGTTATGTATTCCTTATCCGCTATCGGACGCAATGCATCTGTATCTTCCGGCTCTATCACTGAAATCTGATCTACCTCATAAGTAAGAAGATGATCCAATACATGGATATAAAACAAATCCCCTTCCTTCATTCGATCCAAATCTGTAAACAATTTTGCAGTAGACAATCCTCTGTGGGATGCAAGAACCGAATGCGTACCTTTTCCGCCTATAGGAAGAGCCGTTGTTTCCATATGTCCGACGCCCCGTCTCAACACCCTCTCACTGACTCCATGATAGATCGGGAGCATAACGTCGATCGCCGGAATTTCAATATATCCCATCACTCCTTCTTTTTCTTCTACATTGAGCACATCTTTATAATTACCGGGCAAAACAGAGCCGCTTCCTAATATAAACGGATCTTCTACAGACATTCCCGTAACAGATTCATTATACTTTACAGCCTTTTCCCACTCTGATTTCATATCTGTCTTCGGAAGTTCTTCAACCGTCTGCTCATAACGACTGATCATCTCTGCCTGGTGCCGCTCTGCAAGCTTGTTACTGACTGCCGGATACAACAGTATACATGCTCCGATCAGAAAAAGAGCCGTTACGATTAGCTTTTTACTTCTGCTCATAATCACCTAAAGGGAGGTTCGTCTTCTAAGACTCCCTCCCTCTTCCTTCTTAGTCTTTCAATCTGCTTTCTATTGATCAGCGATCTTTTTTCTTTCTGGACATAAAAATAATAATGCCCGCCGCTGCCATAACCGTCAGACCGACTGCCGTAAAAATGATCGTTCCATTTCCACCTGCTGCCGGAAGTTTACTCGGTTTTGTGTTTATGATCGTATCGCTTGGAACCGTAGCAGTAGATGAATCGTGATTCACTGTCACTTCAAAATATTTACTCGGAAGCTGATATCCTTTTACCGTTTTTGTCTCTACAAGATAATACTTCTTTGCTCCGGTAGCTGCGTCGTCACCTTGAACTTTATTTTCTTCATTCGCCTTATTTGTATAATATGCAAGACCTCTAAACTCTGCAACGCCCTTATCGTTCGTCTTTACAACTGTAGTAAATTCCTTTTGATTCGGATCATATACCTTCAAAGCTCCTGTAATTTCTCCCGCCTTATTATTTTGGAGAAGTTTTACTGCTGCCTGTGCTTTTTCCGTACTGTCGAAAATCATAAATTCAACATCTTTTAAAGGTGTTCCGTCTGCCTTTTCCCCAACCTTTTTAATGGCAATCTTTCCGGTATGTACTTCCGGCCGCTCGTTTTCAGGCACGCTTACATCAACAGCCGTACCCTTTGCAGTTGTAAATTTCAAATCTGCGTCATTATAAATTGCTTCCCCTGTTTTTGCCGTTTTATTGATCATCGTATCAAAACGGATCTGAAGAAATGCAGCCTGAGCATCCGGATTATTAATCGCTTTTTTCAATTTTATTTTTCCCGCATCGGTCAGACTTATTATCAATGTATTCTCATTTCCTTCTGCCGGCTCTTCCACTGAATAATCCGTATCTTTTTCTAACTCATCTATTACCGTTTTATAATCCTTATCTACCGCTTTAACAACAATGTTCCCTTTATATGTAAGCTGAGAATCGATTTTATCTGTCACTTTGTATAATTTTGCGGTATCATAGCTGCCGTTATCATTTGTCAATGCAATATTACCCGGAATCGCCGTATGGATAATCCACGTCTGATTCTCTTGCATATCAAAAGAATCATGCTTATTTCCTGCATATGTAACATCCTTTTCAATAGACAGCACTTCATTCTTTGGATATACATGTACATTATAATTAAGTGTCTGACCGTCTGCCTGCGTCATCGGAACATCAACATAAAATGCTTTTCCTACCATCGCATCATCTTTCTCATTCGGAAGAACCGCATCACTTCCATCGGATGAATCCAAACCTAACTCTTCTACTTTGTATCTGCCCAACGGAAGATCTTCCAAAACTGCTTCTCCGGACTCATTCGTAACTACCGTACGAGATATTGTCGTTTCGTTCCATTTTCCCGCTTGGTCCTGCTCCATTTTTGTAACCTGAAACTTAACATTTGCCAGCGGTTCTGCCGTTTCAGGAAGACTATCCATTTCAATACCGCCGTTTTCTGTGTTTGATTCAAACGCATTTTCTGCATCAGGCATCTTATATTTATGAATCGTAATAGAACCTTTCTGGTCATTACCCACTACTTGTCCGCTATTTTCCACAGCAAACGCCGTCGTCATTGTTCCAAACAACATTACTGCTGCCAGAGCTATCGTTGTCATATATTTCAAAATCTTTCCCATAATTTTAAGCTCCTTTTCTTTTGAATCTAAAATATAATACAAGTGAACAACAGATGATCATAAATCCACTGAACACAAAAATCTTCGTACCGTTTCCTCCCATCTTCGGAAGGAGGCTTGTCTCTCTGTTAGAAACCTTAAATCCTTCTATATGATTTCCACTGATTGCCGGTACGTCGCCTCTTGCTTCAAAAGTGACTTTCTTACTGGCATCATCTGTAACAGCAATAGTCACCTTCCAATATCCCGTCGGTTTCAAATATCCTTTCGGAGCTTTTGTCTCTTTAAGAAAATATTCCCCTTGTTTCAACCGACCGAAATCAACAATTCCTTCTTCTGATGATACAACCGGACCTCCTACAATGCTCCATTTGTCGGCATCGTTCTCATCACCCTGATAAAGGGTAAATTCCGCGCCCGCAAGCTCATTTCCTGTTTTTTCATCTACTTTTATGAAGGAAAACGGGACTGTAGGTTCATTTTCCACTTGAAGAATTCCATCTTTTTTTTCGAACTGCGGAACTGTGGAATCGTCTTTTTCTGTTTTTTCTACTTTAACTTCATCTTTATGTGCATCGACGGTTACTGTCCATGTTCCTTCCGGCAAAATGAATCCATCCAATGTCGCCTCTTCTGATAATATGTATTCGCCGGATACAAGTTCTGAAAACTTCACGATTCCATCAGCCTTGCTTACCTCTTCCGCGCTCCATGTACATCCTTGTTCATCCACAAATCCCGTCTTATCGTTATGTGCATGTGTACAAGACTCCGGTGAAATCAAGCCTTTGCACTTTTTATCATGTTTATGATTACATGTTAGTTTAAACCGAACTCCTTCCATCACAGTTTGATCTTCTGCGCTTACCTTTTTAAAAACAAAGTCCGTTTTTTCTCTGTCATTTCCGACTGTAAGATTCGCCTTCAATCTGTAAATCGGTTGAACTGTTACCGTACCGTCAATCACCCCGGCCTCTTTTTCATCACCTTTTCCTTTGTTAATAAACTCAGCGGCGTTTTTTGCCGCTTCTCCCGTCTCATTTGTAAAGGTCTTCCCGGTATTCTTCTGCGTTTTCCGGTCAAAATACGTTACAATGATCTGATCTAACACCATCCCTGTTCCCGGAGTAACTTTAATATTTACATCCGGCGAATATCGATCGATATATGTACTGTTTTCCCCGGCTGATGTGGATTCTCCTTCTGTAGGCGTTACCGTCTGTTCTCCGCCTGTGATTTCCATTTCACCGCCCCCAACCGAGAAAAAGACAGGATCACTGTTTAACTCAAAACCTTCCGGAGCTTCTGTTTCTGCAAAACAATAGTCTCCGTTCGGAATCTCCGTACTAAAATTTATCTTTCCCTCTTCATCTGTTATATACTCATCCGGCTGATACAGCTCTCCTTTTACAAAATTGCCTTCCTCGTCCCGAACGGCTTTATACAGCTTAAATTTTGCATCTTTTACAGGTCTGAATCTTCCTTCGTCGGTGCCTGCTACCGTTTTTGTCAAAGTAAGCTTTGTTTCTGCGGGTTCCGGTTTTACTTTTACATAAATACGGATCATATGATTAATTAAAAATTTCATGCTTGAACTTCCGATCGTCGACATATCTGTTTCCGCATTTTCCGCCGTGCCATAATACCACAACACATTATCTGTTCCCAAACCGCATCTCACATATCCACTTGACGAAACATTACGCACCGGAAATATTTCATCTGTCAGTTTATCATAGTCCAAATAAGCGCCATCGATATTGGTAGACTGAATCATCGTAGCATCTTGGTCTTTTAATATTTCAATACGAAGTCCACCGCGTTCAATATAAGGAATTGACAGATTTATATTCTTTATATTTTCATCTGAATTATCTTCCGGTTTGATCAAAATTACCGGATCTGCTCCTAATTTAAACGCCTGGTCGAGCGTTTGCTTTATGATCAAACGCCCTCCGGCTATTACCGGATATTTTCGCACCGGATTTAAAGATATATTAAGATGTGTATTTCTAAGCTGCTCTCCAAACCACTTTTTTCCTTCATCAATATCGGTCAATCCTTCCGCAGAACCTAATGATTCCAAATAATTTATTGATAAAGGCGACAAATCCGAAATGGCATTGTTCTCTAAGTCGATCATTCCGGCTTTTCTAAGCCACTCGATTCCTTCGATACTTTTGATCAATTCATTCTCCGGCTTCTGAGTGTCTAACTGTTCTGTTTTTTTCTCAACTTTCTTATTTGCATATTGCACAGCTCCGGGCTCATCCACTAATGACTCCAGATACTTGTTTGCCTCTTCCTGCGTATTAAATTCTTTTGATATATCCTTAATTTCAAACGATGGAATAAACGTAGCCATCTGTGCAGATGCTATATATGTTACTTTCCTTGCATATCCGTCTGCTTTTATCATCCCCGTAAAAGACCCTAAAACTTCTTTCACGCTTTGCCCCGGTGTTCCCATCCATCCTGCTTCAAACAAAGAATCATAAACTGCAACGGCAAAATTACGATCTGTAAAACCAACGTCCATAATCTGCCCGATGCCTATATCTCTGTCTATACTGATTGCCGTAGTTCCTTGTGTATAAACAGGCAACACAAAAAAAGTTACTTTTGATTCAGCAATATCAGTCTGCGCTCCTTCCCCTGCTTTATTTTCCTCATTCCGCCCTGTCTTACCTGATGTCTGATCGTCGGAAACTTTCTTCTTTGTTTTCGTATTATTTATTGTTTGTTTTGTCTCTGTCTTTATCTGTTTGCCTGCCTGTACATCGGCCACATTCCCCAATGTTACGGCAGAACCAAATAGCAAACTGCATAATAACAGTGACACGCCCCTTTTTATTTTATTCATTATCTACTCCTCTCCCCATCTTCTCTATTGTTCTGCTCATCGCATCCCAACTCCTTTCTACTATACTGCTGTGAAAAGCAGAAGATATTAGTGAGAATTTCCCTTCACATCGCCTCTTTTCCTCTCCCTCTGTTCCACTCACCCAAAGTGCCAAAAGACGCATTCTTGGATTGCAGGCGGCTTCCAAGTTCTCGGACAAATCCGGACTTTAGCTCGTCGTCGTTGCAAAAACAAAAAGCCGCTTCCTTTTTGCCCCTCAGAAAAAGTTACTTTTCGGAATATTTTATCTGTCAATCCCATATAGTAACTAGACATTACCAATATTAGCATAACAAACCTATAGACTCAAGAGAAAATGTAACTATCTATTGCCAAAATTTCGCTAAAAACTCAGCAAACTACCACTCGAAAGGAGACGCTATATGCAAAATCCAAAACAAATTTTTGCGTCCACACTAAAGTATTTACGATATAAGCATCATTTTTCTCAAGAAAAATTAGTTATCCAGATGCAAATACGCGGGAGTACTATTACTCGTGAAGTTTATAAATTCATTGAATCCGGTTCCGGCAATATCAAAGTTTTTGACTTAGTTATTTTAAAAAATATCTATCGTATTCCTTACTCTGATTTCTTTGTCGGTCTTTCTCCTGCCACACTTCCACGAACTTCGATAACTATGTTACTTAGACATCCTACTTTCACCGATAATCTCGCACTCTTAAGAACATCCCATGAATATACACAACAACAGTTAACCGATGCAATGAATGAGATGGGAACTTTTATTCACCGGGCTGCTTATGCAAATATTGAACGCGGAAAACGAAATCTTAAAGTTACAGATCTTGTATGCTTAAAAACAATCTACAATGTCCCTTATGAAGCGTTTTTTGAAGGAATCAAAATCCACGAATAAAGATGTCTATACAAAAAACAGAGCTGCCGATCTGTACAGCTCTGTTTTTTGTATAACTCTCATATGATAACTTTATTCAAACAGACTATTGACCGTTAAATGCAGTTATATTTTCTTCATTTAACGTAAAATCATAATAATTCAGATCCAGACGCTCCGTCCATCCGATTGTATTCCAAAATGCATTTCCAATATCATTTTCCGTAAATGCGATCAAAGATACTTTATTAATCTTTTCTTCTTTCAGCGCTTTCATCGCAAAAACAACCATCCTTTTTCCGATTCCGTGACGTCTGTAATCTTCATCTACACAGACATGATACAAACACCCCCGTCTTCCGTCGTGACCGCACAAAATACTTCCGACAATGCGACCGTCTTTTTCTGCCACGACACTTGTCGTCGGGTTTCGTTTCAAAAAGCGCGCCACTCCTTCTTTTGAATCATCGATACTTCGGATACCAAATCCTTTTATTTTTTTCCAAAGGGCATATACCCCCTCATAATCTTCTATCGTCATGATCCGTACCATACTGCATCATCTCCTCTGTTTTTTCCCGTTTGGTTTTACTTTCTGCCCTGCTGCTTTTTGCACGATATACATCTTAAGGAAACATCGGAACAAGCTCAAGGCCTTCACTTTCCGGAAGTCCGAACATCAGATTCATATTCTGAACCGCCTGTCCTGCCGCTCCTTTAACCAGATTATCGATCGCTCCCATCATAATAATCCGATTTGTCCGTGGATCGATCTTAAACCCGATATCGACATAATTACTTCCTTCCACCCATTTCGTTTCAGGGCATACGTCTTTTTGAAGCACACGCACAAATTTTTCACCGCCATAATATTTATCATATACAGCCTTTACGTCTTCATAGCTTACTTCTTTCGTAAGTTTTGCATACTCTGTAACTAAAATTCCTCTGTTCATCGGAACTAAATGCGGCGTAAAATTAAGAACGACTTTTTTCCCGGATGCGTATCCAAGCTGTTCTTCGATTTCGGGCGTATGTCTGTGTGTCGCCACTCCGTATGCTTTAATATTTTCATTCACTTCGCAGTAAAGATTCGGCAGTTTTGCTCCTCTTCCCGCTCCTGACGTTCCTGATTTTGCATCGATGATCAAGGTGTCCATATCGATCAGCCCTTCTTTTGCCAACGGATATGCCGTCAAAATGGAACAAGTCGTATAGCATCCCGGATTCGCCACGAGACGGGCCTTCTTCACATCTTCCCGATTAACTTCACATAATCCGTACACCGCTTCTTCAATAAACTGTGGGGATTTATGTTCGAGCTTATACCATTCCTCGTATATTTTTACGTCTTTCAGACGGAAATCCGCGCTTAAATCTATAATCTTTGTCTTTGACAAAATTTCTTCGTTTACAAGAGACGCACATAATCCCTGCGGCGTAGCCGTAAAAATCACATCTACCTGTGATGCCAGTTCTTCCATATTATCATCCATGCAGACCGCATCTATGATCTGAAACATATTTTGATATACGTCCGCATATTTTTTATCTATGTAACTTCTCGAACCGTACCATTTAATTTCCGCCTCTCTATGCCCTGTCAATATTCTGACCAGTTCACCTCCGGCATATCCTGTTGCACCGATAATTCCAACTTTTATCATAATCTATTCGCTCCTCTCTGCTGTTTGCTTTTCACAAACCTGCCCTGTCTCAATATTTCTTCACAAAAAATAAAATGAATATGCATTCTTTTTGCATAATAATACATCATTCTTGCATAATATGCAAGTTTTTTCTGTTATCAAATACATTAATCTGTATTTAACTTATATCCACTTACAAAAAATATCGGAAATCGAGACGCTCTCCGAATTAAACTTCAGCTTACGGTTCGATTTCCGATATTTTTATATTTCTTTCTATTATTTTTTTCTATGTTTCTTCTCTAACCAGTTTCTTCACACATTCCTCTATAACAGCAGATATATTTTCTGTAAACTGTTCTAGCATCATCTCTCCTTTTTCTTCTGTTGCAGGTACCGGATTTCCGTATGTTCCCGAAACGCTCAACTCTCCGATCGATGTGTTGTCCATTCCGTACGTAGTCGGTCTGACAGGATATTCCTGCACTGCCCGCTCCATATGAACTGTCTCCGGCTTTACTGCCAGCATAAGTGACGTTTCAAACTCGCAGGCATGAAACATTCCTCCCCATGTCGGAGTTTCCATATATTTATCATAAATTTCTTCCATTCCCGGATAAAACATCCCCAACACTTTCACATCTGTTTCATCTTGTATTTCCCGTATCGCATATTTTATCACCGACCTGTTCGCCTCATGTCCGTTCATAAAAATAAGAATTTTTACCCCGTATCTTTCTACAGAACGAACAACATCTTTCAATATTTCCCGAAGAATATCCTGTCGGATCGTTACAGTTCCGATTCTGTCACGCCAACTCCAAGAATACCCAAAATGAATACTTGGATACACAAGCGCTCCCGTTTTTTCTGCTGTCTTTTCAGCCAATGCTTCCGCCAAATAAACATCTGTTCCAATAGGAAGATGATACCCATGCTGTTCCGTTGATCCAATAGGAACGATTACTACCGGAAACTCACGTAACCGCTCCTGCACTTCCCGCCATGTCATATCTTTTACTTGATTGCTCATATTTGGGACACCTCCACATACTTTCGCGCTGTTTCTCTGATCTTTTTCAAATCACTCCTCTTTGCATGTTTCGGAACAAGATTACTTCCGGCCGCCACACCTTTATATCCTAATCTATAGAAATTCACTGCATTTTCCGGTGTTACCCCGCCAACCGCCACATAATCCATCTCCGGGAAAGGACCTTTTAACGCTTTAATATAACGATCGGAAAACGCATCGGCAGGAAATAATTTTGCAAGATGGATTCCACAATTTACCGCTGCCTGAACTTCAGACGGTGTCAGCACTCCGGGTAAAACTTCTATCTTCTTTTCCAATGCATATCGAACAATCTGCTCATCAAATCCGGGAGTCAGAATATACGGCACTCCCATATCTGAAAGTACATCAATTTCCTCTTTTTTCTTAACTGTTCCTGCACCGATATAAACATCCCGACCTTCAAAATACTTTCTGCTTGTTCGGATACACTTCATGCCGTTTTCTCCGTCACTTAGCGAAATCTCAAACCATCTGATCCCTTCTTCCACAAGGCCTTCTATGATCGAAATAATTTCTTTTTCTTCCACTTCCCGAATAATCGAGACAAGTCTTGCACTTTCTAACATCATTTTCTCCCTAATAAACTGCCAGCCATCGCTTTGGATTTTCAACAAAAATTTTATGAATCACGTCCTCATCCACCCCTTCGTCCAGAAGTCTTGGAATAAATTTTGTCTTGATATATCGAAATCCCGGACCTCCTCCGTATCCTTCCAGATAAGAGGCTCTCCCCATATCTCCCGAAATAAGAAGCTGATCAGCATATCCGTGAGATATCAATGACTTAATTAATGCAACTCTGATACTGTCAGGATAGTATTTTACCTTTCCCGGTCCATCAAATTGAATATAGATTCCCCGGTCAGCAAGTTTTAACAAATAATATTCATCCGGATTTCGATCTAAATGCCCTAAAGCAACAGTGGAAAAATCTACATTTTCCCGAGCAAGAATATCTAACAATTCCATTCCCATTGTTCCTGCTTCTGTATGTCCCCAGATCGGCGCTCCACACCTTTTCTGCGCCTGTGCCGCAGCAACTGCCGTCTTTTCTTCAAGTGGATGGATCATATTGTAATATGTTCCTATTTTTATGAATCCTGCTCTGATTCCGTCTCTCCCTTCCAAAATATCGTCTGCGAGAATATCGGAAATTTCTTCTGTACTTTTTTCTTCTACCCAATTCGGATAGTAAATATGTTTGTTAAATCCGGTCGTTGCAATGACATGAACTCCTGTCTCTTCAGACATTTTTTTTAAAAGAGACAGATTGCGCCCATAATCTAACGTAGACGCCTCTACTAATGTCTGTCCGCCTACAGACTTAAACAGCTTTAATTCTGCTACGCTGCCTTCATAATCGCTCACTTCCAAATCCCTGTCTTTCTGACATGTCGGCGGAACTGCATACAAATGTTCATGTGGGTATGTAAATCCCATCTCCTCTGCCTGAATATCTCCGCAAACTGTTCTTGCAAATTTCATTCTCATACCGCCTTTCTTCATTTTTCCGCTTTTCTTTTAAACTCCTGCAATCATTCCTATTAAACGCATAAATACACTTACCAGAATTGCATCTGTTGATGCAAACCACAGACCTTCCACTCCATATCCTGTCACATCAATTAACGGGTATGCCAACGCAACTATCAACGTAAATAAAAATCCTAACAGAAATGAAGCAACGACGCATCCTCTTTTTCCTCCTAATTTATCTCCAAATACTCCGGCAGCGCCTCCCATGAAAAACAATCCGATCACTCCCGGTAATACGACAACTTTCAACTGAGTTGAAATCAAAGTTGCAAGAATCCCGCCTACCATCGCGCAGAGGAAACCGACTGTTGTAGCAACCGGACCGCTTGCATAAAAGATCGGAACATCTAAAGCAGGTCTTGCACCGGGGATAAGCTTCTCGCTGATTCCTTTAAACGCCGGGATAATCTCACCCAGAAACATTCTGACACCTTGAAGAAGTACGAGTACTCCCGCTACAAATGTCATTGCCTGAATAACAGCATATACTATTATATTTTGTCCTCCCGCCAATTCTGAAACAACCTCTGTTCCTGCCATCAAAGCCGTGAAAATATAAACTACTATCATGACGATACTCATAAGAATCGACATATCTTTTAAAAAGTCCAGTTTATTCGATACTTTCACTTTTTCCCATGTATCTGTTTCTTCATCACGATTTTTCTTTCTGACCAGCCGACCTACAAATCCACTAAAAACAATCAGGGAACTTCCCCAAAATCCAAATGCAACTTCATCCGTCTTTAAAATTTTCCTTGTATAAGGCTGAGCGATTGCAGGAAATACGACCATACAAATTCCCTGGACAACAGAACCTATGGCAACTGCCATCCATCCGTTAATCCCCATCTGATCCAACACGATCGCCATAGTTCCCGCAAACGAAAACATCATATGCCCTGTCAGAAAAATGTACTTAAACGGAGTAATTCTCGCCAGAATAATATTAATCACAAACGATAAAAGCATAATCATAGGCGTTTCAAATCCAAGCACTGTCTGAACTGCCGCTACTAATGCGTTATCTTCCGGAACAACACCTGACATTCCAAATGCTGCATTGAACATTGTGCTAAACGGTGTCAGCGCAGATGCGATCAAACTTGATCCGGCGCTCAAGATAAGAAAACCCAACATTGTTTTCATCGTTCCCTGAATCACGGTTGACGGTCTGTTTTTCATTGCAATAAGACCGATCATCGCCACTAATCCTAATACAACTGTAGGCTCACTTAAAAATTTAACAAAAAAATTCACCATAATATACCGCCTCCTTACTTATTCAAATATGGTCTGATCTTTTCTTCGATTTCCGCTTTATCTAAGAGATTTGTAATTGCCAACACCGGAACATCTGCTTCGATCTGTTTTGCAATCTCTGACGATGCCACAATCAAATCGCAGCTTTTTCCTTTATAAGAACCTAGATCTGTTGCCTCACCTTCTACTGTAATCCCATACTTTCTTCCACTTTCTTTCACTGACATCAACAACATAAGACTTGTTCCAAACCCCATTCCGCACACTGTTACAACTTTCATCTTCTCGCCTCCTTTTCCATTAATTTTTCCAGTTCCTCATATGTATTCAAGGCTGCCAGTTTTTCAATCATCCGTTCACCTGCCAGCAAAGAACTCAAATCCTGCAAAAGCTCAATATGCCCATCATCTGACACCCCTCCGAGCGCGAACACAACCCAAACAGGATCATTACACGGATGATGAAAACAAACCGGTTCTTTTAACTTCACAAAACTAATACACGGTTCTTTTACATTTCCGCCCGGTCTTGCGTGCGGCAATGCCAATCCCGGAGCCATTACCATGTACGGTCCGAACCTTTGATAAGAATCGATCATTTCTTTTACATAACCTGCTTTTGCTTTTTTATTTTCTACAAGAATATTCCCACAATATTCGATCACTTCTTCCGGTGTAGACAAAAGCGGCGGATCTAACCGTACCATTTCTTCCGTCAGCATCTTTTTCAATCTATTTGCCATAATACACCTCCATACAGCGTTCTATCTCTTCCGCCGATTTACAGGACAACAATCTGTTCTTATCTTCTAAGTTCAAAAAGAGATGAAATATATATTCTAATTCTTCTTTCATACGCTCATCTCCCCGCTGAAAACATCCCATAACAACTAACTTTACCGATGTTCTCCCCCAAATAATCGGTTCTTTCAATAATGCAAACACAAGAAAGCTGCTTCCTTCGATCAAACCGTGAGGCATTGCGATTCCTTCCACTATTTCTGTTGATACCAAATTTTCGCGTCCTACAATTCCCTCTGCTTCTTGTTCCGTAATAAATCTTTTTTCTCTGCATAAGTCACATAAATAATTCAACAGCTCGATTTTTTCCATATATTGATCAATATACAAATACATTTTTGAGACGCTCTCATATCTCCACTTCCGGTGACGCGCTAAATTTCCGACAAGCTGTTCCAATGCAATCTGTTCTTTAATATCCAACATCGGCGACAGCCTCACCCACGGTTTTCCCATAATTTCAGGCTCTTCTACCGGAAATGTCGTAATAAAAAAGTCTGCTTCTTCCGCTTTTTTTCCCGCCTCTTCCAAAAGGCCTGTTCCTATTACTTCGAGATGTGGATATTTATTATGCAGTCTGCTTTCCAATAATTTTGCCGATCCGATTCCGCTTCCATAAATAATCGCACATTTCCACTTTTTCGACTTTAGACTTCTCTCCAAATAAGATGCAAAATGCATGCCCAAAAAACTGATTTCATATTTACTTAATGAAAGCTTCGTCCATACCGAAATTTCTTCTGCCACTTCCATCGCATAGTAATACGCTGTCGGATAACTTTCCAAGACATCATTGTAAAACAGATTTTCTGTTTCCATCCCTAAAAGATATCTGCTGAAATTCGATGCCAGATGAAGCACCAGTCCGTTTACTAAAATATCGTCCTGAAACAGATCTACCTTGTAATCATTTTTAATCCTCTGAAATGCTCTTTCTGTCATATCCTGATAGAATTGAAGATTTTTTTCATTAATGCTGTCTACATATCCGTTTTGCCAAAAAGCCTGCCTGTAAACAAGAGCAAGATAAATATTTTCTATTTCCTCATCAGATTTCGGACACACTGATGTTTCAATTCTCTTTTGTATGTTACGAACAACTTCCATATCATGATTTAAATGAACTGTCTGACTGATATTTGCAAAATAGTCAGTTTTAATCGTCTTTCCTATCGCAATCCTTTGCTTTTGTATCAGTAAGTATTTCAAAAAGAACAGTTCATTTTCTTTCCTTTTATGCACTGATTTTTGCGCAAGCTCCGCATCAATCTCACTTCTCACTTTTGCCAGCATTTCTCTTGGAACACGAAAAATCTTCTCCGTTTCTTCTAATGACTTTTTCTTCAGCAATTTATACAAATAGTTTCGTATATAAACTTCACTGCCTCCTATAAAAAAACCTACATACGGTTTGTTTAAGAGTCTGAGCCCTTCTCTTTCCAGCTTTTTCTCTACTTTTTCTATAATTCTGGACATACCTGATCTGCTATAATGCAAAAGTTCCGCAAGATCATCCAACTTACATGTCCGCTCGAAAAACAATTTAAAAAGTACTTTCGTCACTTCCACATCTTCTTCAACCGCCAACGCATCCCTGAATTTTTCTTCTTCAATAATCTCTAACCGATACCCTCTTCCTTTTACGGTATGAATAAAAAATCCATATTTTAAAGATTGTTCTTTTAATTCTTTCATATATCGGATTACTGTCCGCTGACTAATTCCAGCCAACTCCCCAAGTTCTTGTGAATTCAAAAATTCTTTTGAGGATTCCAACAGAGCCTCTAATAACTGCTTGTATTTTTCCTGCATCTTCAAGCTCTTGTCCTCCTTCCATACCTTTTCGCTGTTGTTACACTAATTATAATAATATCCATTTATGAAGTCGATATGTATTTATGGCAGTTGATACATGCCAATTTCCCATCCTCTTTCCTGCTCGACATTGATTTTGCATTGTGATCAGCCAATGACATTTGCAATATAAAAGAGAGTTAGGGCGCCTTCCTCAAGGAAGGCGCCCTAACTCTCTTTTTTGTTTTAACAGCTATAATTATTTTCTGATCTGACCGTTTCCAAATATAATATATTTTGTTGTAGTCAGCGCCTCGAGTCCCATAGGTCCTCTCGCATGAAGCTTCTGTGTGCTGATACCGATCTCAGCCCCGAAACCAAACTCAAAACCGTCTGTAAAACGTGTAGATGCATTCACATATACAGCGGCCGCATCGATCTCATCCTGAAACTTCAACGCATGATTATAATCATTTGTGATGATCGATTCAGAATGTCCTGTATTATATTTATTAATATGACTGATCGCTTCATCAATCGAATCCACTGTCTTGACCGAAATAATCGCATCGAGATATTCCGTTCCCCAATCATCTTGCGAAGCCGCTTTGATCTCAGGACATATTTCACGAACTCTTTCATCTCCACGGATCTCGATCCCGTGTTCACTCAGCTTTTTAACGATAGGCAGCAGCGCCTTTTCCAACATACCGCTGTGAATTACAAGCGATTCACATGCGTTGCAGACTCCCATCCTCTGTGTCTTTGCATTTTCGATAATATCTGCCGCCATACTGATATCTGCCGTCTCATCCACATACACATGACAGTTTCCCGTTCCTGTTTCAATAACAGGAACCGTACTGTTTGCCACAACATTTGCGATCAAACCTGCGCCTCCTCTCGGGATAAGCACATCGATCAAACCGTGCATCTTCATCATTTCATTCACAACTTCCCGGCTTGTATCCTCAACAAGAAGAACAAGATCCTGACAAAGTTTTTCTTTGCGCAATCCTGCTTTGATCACGCGCACGATTGCCTGATTTGAATAGATCGCATCGCTTCCGCCACGCAGGATCACTGCATTTCCGGTCTTAAAACAAAGGCCAAAAGCATCTGCTGTCACATTCGGTCTTGACTCATAGATGATTCCCACAACACCGAGCGGAACTCTCTTTTGCCCGATCCGCAGTCCGTTCGGGCGAACTTTCATCGATAATATTTCTCCGACCGGATCGTCAAGAGAGGCAATCTGCCGGAGTCCTTCCGCCATATCTGCAATTCTTTTTTCAGAAAGCGCCAATCGGTCGATCAAAGACTGTTTCACACCTTTTTCCTCTGCTGCCTTCAGATCTTTCTGATTCTCGGCAAGGATCAGCTCCTGCTGCATGATCAACTCGTCTGCCACTGCGCAAAGTCCTTTATTTTTCTCCGCTGTTCCCAGTTTTGCCGCTGCGACAGCCGCATGTTTTGCATGGTTTGCAAGCATTTCCATATATGATTCCATCATATGCTCCTTTCTTCCCGCCCGACATCAGGCAGTACGCATTATTATGGCTAGCTACTACAAATTTTTCTTATTGTATCACCTATCACACTTTTATGCCACCCTTTCTTCGTAAAACAATCTTTAAACGTAATCGTTCAGTCCGCGGCTTTTTGATAGATTCGATAAATATCTTCCTGATTTAATTTTTTCACACATCCGATTGTTCTCTTTCCGAAATGGCTGCACTTTAAAGCAAGTTCCTTCATCTGATCTTCGCTTACTTCAATGTTTAATCCGCCAAGATCCGTCGGCATTTCGATTTGTCTGAAAAAGTTTTCCATAGCTTCGATTCCCTTTTGTATTACTGCATTTTTGTCATCACCGTTTTCCACGCCCATAACATTAACCGCAAATTGTTCAAACCGATCCGGAAGAGCGTCACAAACGTAACGCGCCCAACTTCCCCATACCGCTGCAAGTCCTGCGCCGTGCGCCACATCAAACATTCCTCCGAGCTCATGTTCAAGCTGATGACACGCCCAGTCTCCGCCATCATTTCCGCACGCCATCAAACCATTATGTGAAAGGCTTCCCGCCCACATTACTTCTGCCCTTGCTTTATAGCACTGTGGTTCATCCATGAGGATTTTCGCATTTTTCATCACTGTACGAAGTAGATGTTCACTGATTCCATCCGTCAGTTCCATATTGTCACAATGATTAAAATATCTCTCCATCGTATGCATCATGATATCCACACATCCGCTTGCAGTCTGATATTTCGGAAGCGTCATTGTCAGTTCCGGATTCATAACCGCGAATTTAGGTCTGCAATAACTGCTGTTGTATCCCCGTTTCAGCCACCCGTTTTCATTTGTGATCACAGACGAATCACTCATCTCCGAACCTGCCGCCGCAATCGTAAGTACAACTCCGATTGGCAGACATCCGCAAGCCTGACGTTTTCTCTCGTAAAAATCCCATACATCCCCTTCGTTCTCAACGCCGTATCCAATCGCTTTCGCCGAGTCGATCACACTTCCGCCTCCGACTGCCAGAATAAAATCTACGCCCTCTCGCCGGCACAGATCGATTCCTTCATATACAAGCGACAATCTGGGGTTCGGAACGACGCCTCCAAGAGAAATATAAGAAATCCCTTCCTCATCAAGCGATGCGAAGATCCGATCAAGAAGGCCGCTTCTTTTTACACTTCCGCTCCCGTAATGAATAAGCACCTTCCGGCAGTTTTGCTCTTTGACAAGCTGTCCTGCTTTATTTTCCGTACCTTTTCCAAACACAACTTTTGTCGGCGCATAATATTGAAAATTTTCCATCATTTCTTTCCTCCTTTTAGATCATAATAAAAAATATACTGCTGCATCACACCCGCACATCCTTTATATTTCTCAAACGGAAACTTCCCGGCATATACGGTGTCAATTACTTTTTGTATATGTGTATCAACCGGAAATGCATCGAGCTTATGAAGTGCAAACAAACAGATACAATCGGCAACCTTGCTTCCGATACCTGAAAGTTTCAGCAATTCTTTCTTTGCTTCATCATAAGACATCTCTTTTATTTTTTCAAGATTAACAGTTCCCTCTGCCACCATTTCCGCAGTATTGCATAAATATTTGCTTCTATAACCGAGCTTAAGCGCCCGAAGTTCTTCTTCGGACGCCTGTACAAGCTGCTCTGCTCTCGGAAATGCATAATATACATGTCCTTCGCCGGTTTCTTTTTTATCTCCATACCGTTCACTGATTCTTTGTATCATCGATTTGATCCTCGGTATATTGCTCTGCTGGGATAAAATAAATGTTACGATCATTTCCCATAAATCCTGCTGCAAAATACGGATACCGCTTCCAAATCCTGCCGCCTTTTTTAAATATTCATCGTCTTTTATAAGCGAAAGATAATCTGCATAACATGTATCGAGGTCAAAATACGTTTTCCAAAATTGTTCAAATTCTTCTTGTGTACAGTAAAATCTTACTTTTTTCTGATCTTCCGCCACCTCGATTTTTAAATATCTGTCTCCCGCCGTCAATTCGTATACTTTTCCCGTTTCATCTGCCGGATCAAGTCTGAAACACTGACCCGAAGAACAAATCTGCGACACGGAAAAATTTTCTTTTTCTATTATAACCATCGTCTCTTCCTTATCTTTTCCTTACGGTGCTTTTCCTTCTAACGTCTGTTTTATAATGCTTCTCATAATATCTTCCGTAAGCTGTCCTGTCACATATCCATATAAATTTCCGTCACGATCGATCATATATGTCGTCGGAAATGCTGAAATTCCGTACCACTCGAACAGTTCTCCCGTTTCATCCATAAGTACCGGATATGTATATCCGTTTTCCTCCATAAATTTCGTAATATCCGAAACGGTTCCTTCCTGTCCGATTCCGGGTCCCGCGACTCCTAAGATCACCACTTCCGAATCATTCCCCATAACGGTGTATTCTTCATACAGTTTCTGTATTTCCGGCATTTCGCTGCGGCATGGTCCACACCACGTTGCCCAGAAATTCAAGAAGATAACCTTTCCTTTGTAATCCTCCAACTTATGAGATTTTCCGAACTGATCTTTTAATTCACCCATATGTGCACGGACTTTTTCCGGGTCCTGATCTTTTTCCTCTTTATCTGCTTTCCCACTTGCATTTTCTCCGGACGTATCTTTTCCGGATGTCTGCTCTTCATCCCCTCCTGAAGCATCCTTTTCATCCTGCTTTTTACCGTTTTCCTGCTTTCCCGATTCTGTTTTCTGCCCTGCCGAAGACAAATATCCTGTAATATCATTCATTTTCCCTGTAAACATAAGCAGTCCCATCAGCACCATGAGTACTCCGCCGATTTTCACTGTATAACGGACGATCTTCATATGCTTTTTGAAAAGATCTAAAAGCCGTGCAGTAAAAATGCCTGCCAATAAAAACGGCAAAATAAATCCGATCGTATACACTCCGATCAAAAGAAAACCTTTCGCTCCCGACTCTGCACTTCCAGCCATAAGGAGAACGCTTGTCAACGCAGGGCCTACACACGGCGTCCATGCAAAACTAAATGCGAATCCCATAATAAAAGCTGTGATCGGCGACATCGTCATTTTTTCAAGCCGAATCGGAAATCTATGTTCTGATCCGAGAACTTTGGAACTTCCAAATACTCCAAGCTGATACAGACCAAATAATACGACTAATATTCCCCCGACTCTGGCAAACAGCATCCTCTGCTCATGGAAGAAACTTCCGGCCGCCGACGCGCCCAGACCGAGTATAAAAAATGCGCTTCCTATGCCTACGGTAAAAAACAAAACTCTTAAAAACAGTTTCAGCCGATCTTTGTTCTTCTCACTGTTTTCACCCGTTCTGACCGCAGTATTCAAACCGCCTGACAAATAGCCAAGATAAAGTGGTACTAACGGCAATACGCAAGGGGAAAAGAAGCTTAATAGCCCCTGCATAAAAACTGTAAAAGCCGAAATCCCGGTTTCTATCGAAAATCCCATATGTTTCTCTCCATTCTTTTTATTATTTATCTTTTCTTTCCGTCTTTCTTTTGTACTTGCTTCGCTTTGTACGTTTTCTTTTCTTTTTAAATAATTTATAACATATTTTTCATATATGAGACAGTGATATTATCACAAAGCCAGCCTGTTTCTTACTTTCGAGTCTTTAAGGTCAAAGCTGTCGAGTTTTTCTCTTATCAAAAAAGCGTCTCGGAACAAAACTTTTTGTTCCAAGACGCTTCGTTATTTTTCTGTTCTTCTTTTTAGAGAAGTTCGTTCTGATGTGTTCCGTAAAGGTACTCGTCGATCGTATTGATGATACGGTCTTCGATCAGTTCTACCGGATCATTTTTCAAGTATCCTTCACGTACTTTCGTATACTGAATCGGCATGAACTGGCTGAGCAGGTTCAGCGGAATTCCGAGTGTACGCAAGTTTGTAAGCAGACGATCTGCGGCAGCTTCTACAGCCGGTGTCGGCATATAGTATCTGCAGCGGTCTGAGAAAGAATATTTTCTCTTCAGACGGATCTCAAGCTCTGTTCCCTGATAATGTTTCTTCCAGTTTTTATCGTTTTTAAGCATCTCCGCATCAAGAACTTCCGCAAATTTGCTCGGCTCTGTATCAGTTCCGTATATCAGCTCTTTTTCGATATTTTCCAGTGCGAACATTGCTTCACGCATAGCAAATGTAAGTCCCGGACCTACTTTCAAAATGCCGACTCCGTCTTCTACAAGCTCGCGCAGTTTGATCTTTGTTTGATAATCTGTAGAATGTCCTTCAAATACCAATGTCGGGAAATCTTTGATCGCAGCCATCAGATCTTTTGCTTTCTCACGATCATATTCTGTACATCCGCTGTCTTTTTCTTCTACACCCGGCTGAACAACAACTCCGATTACACGCTCCCATACATCTTTGTCAAGACCTTCTTTTGCAAAAGCTTTCTCAAATGCCGCAACTGTGTTCTTAAAATCTTCTACTTTCGTCACCTGAACTCCGTTATCTTCCGCTCCGACAGCTCCTCCCGGAATCGGCACTTCACTTCCGATTACATATACCGGCGGAATTGCTTCCGGATCACGCTCCAACAGCTCTTTATATGTCTCTTCCGCAACTTTTGCAAGATGAGCGCCGCGTCCTGCAATGATCTCGTCGGACAGACGAACGTCTTCCGGATCGCTGTTTACTTTCATACTTGTATCGATATGAATCTTTGTAAATCCTGCTGCAACATAGTGACGGATCAGTTCTTCCGAATCAGCCATCGCCTCTGCTTCATCTTTATACGCGAATGTAAGCGGTCCTAAGTGATCTCCTCCAAGGAAGATTCTGTTACGGTCAAATCCGTTACGATCAGCAATCTCAAGAACAAATTTTTTAAAATCGGCAGGTGTCATACCTGTATATCCGCCGTTTTGATCACACTGGTTTGCCGTACTCTCAATCAAAACACAGGATCCGTCTGAAAGTCCTCTTTTAAATGCCGCCTCGATAACATATCCGTTAGCGCTGCACACAGAATAGATTCCGACATTTTTACCCTGTTTCTGCAATTCAACAATTTTTTTTAATGGATTTTGACGCATGATAAACTCTCCTTTTCAATTTGCTTTGTTATATTTATCGTAGCACTTTCAATTTGCGCCTACTTTGGATTAATTAAACAATCATTTGCATTTTTTAAGAAAGTGCAAAATGAAAATGCGAAATCACATGTTCTGTGCTATACTTATACCGAAAATAATTAATAATAATGTAATCATTACATTAAATTCTAAAGAATCGAGGTTGATATTATGCCATTAGTTACAACAAATGAAATGCTGAAAAAAGCGCAGGCAGGACATTACGCAGTAGGCGCATTCAACGTGGAAAATATGGAAATGGTCATGGCGGTTATTAAAGCAGCCGAAGAGATGAACTCCCCGGTCATCATGCAGACGACTCCATCCACAGTAAAATATGCAGGACTTGATTATTATCTTGCAATGGTAAGAACAGCGGCTGAGCGCGCAAGCGTTCCGGTAGCGATCCATCTTGACCATGGCAGCAGCTTTGAGTTGGCAATGCAGGCTCTTCGCACAGGATATACTTCTATCATGATCGATGGTTCTCACGGCTCTTTTGAAGAGAATGTTGCCCTGACACGCAGAGTGGCAGACGCATGTCTTCCTTCTCAGATCAGCGTAGAAGCTGAACTCGGTAAAGTCGGCGGTAAAGAAGATGACCTTGAAGCAGAGAATGATTCTCCGTATACAGATCCTCAGCAGGCAAAAGAGTTTGCAGAACGTACAAACGCAACTTCACTTGCAGTTGCAATCGGAACAGCACACGGTCTGTATCAGGGCACACCAAAACTTGATTTTGAACGCCTTGCGGCAATCCGCGAAGTTGTGTCTATTCCGCTTGTACTTCACGGAGCTTCCGGCGTACCGGACGACGCAGTACGCGAATCCATCCGCCTTGGTATCTGTAAAGTAAACTTTGCTACAGAACTTCGTATCGCATACAGCGACGGTGTGAAAAAATACCTTGCGGAAAATCCGGACGGTTTCGATCCGAAAAAATACGGAGCTGCAGGTATGGAAAATGTTACAGCTCTCGTAAAAGAAAAAATCAGCGTATGCGGATCTGAAGGACAGGCTTAATCATAAGCTTCTCCTTTGCAAAAACATAAAAATACAGACCGGAGATTTCAAACTTCTCCGGTCTGTATTTTTATGTTCATCTTCTCTACATTTATTTCATTTTAGTCAGAGCAACGATATGCAAAATCGCAAAGTACACACCGACAAGTGCGATTCCTCCGCTGAGTACGCATAACCCAACAGAATACTTTTCTACATATGCATTTAATATTACAAGCACTGCTAAAAGGAGATACAAAACAATAAGAACGATCACTTTTCCTTTTGCTTTGTTTTCCACGATGTATTGAAGCGCTGAAACACGACGTTCAAAATCCACATCGTTTACCACTTCCAGCTTTTTCAAAAATCCCCGCCGAAAAGCAAATTCCGCAATCGCCATCATCACTGCCCAGGCAACCGCAGCCTGAAGCCATGTCAAAAACGTTGCCCCAAACAAAATTGCCGCAAACAAAAGTACAACAAAACGGTTTTTAAAAAACAGAGCCGAGTTTTCATGTTTTTTATCTACGAGATACCCTTTTTTGGTAATCATATCGTAAAAAATAACCCGTCCTTTTTTATCTGTATAAATATTTCTTCCTGAAAGGCGGATCTTCTCCACCGGTTTCGATTTTTTCTTAGCCATTTTTAATCATTCCACAATCTTTCATTTTCTAGTTTTTATCTAACATTGCTTTTCCCATGCAATATGTCTGAAGTACCTGATAATCACGGTCAAGAACAACAAGGTCCGCATCCAATCCCACTTTAATAGAACCTTTGCGATCATCGATCTTCAGGCAGGCAGCCGGGTTCTTTGTACATGAGTTAATTGCCGTATCTACCGGAACAAGCGCTTCTTCGATCAGAATACGCAGTCCTTCATTGATATGAAGAGTCGATCCCGCCAAACCTTTTGAAGACGTCAGATGTGCGCTTCCGTCTTCATAAATCTCAATCTCGTTTCCTCCGAAAATAAATTTCGATCCTGCCGGTGATCCTTTTGCCATAAGCGCATCACTGACCATGATTCCGTAATGAGGTCCTTTTGCTTCAAAGAACTGATGGAGTGCTAACGGTGTTGAATGATTGCCGTCGCAAATAATCTCGCCATACATGCTCTTCATTCTATATGCAGCGCCTACAAGTCCGTTCGCACGGTGATTAAACGGTGTCATTCCGTTATATACATGTGTCATCGATCTTGCGCCATGGGCAAATGCCTGTACCGCTTCTTTGCTCGTTGCCGCCGAATGTCCGATACTCACAACTACCCCGTTTTCCGCACAGTAACGTGTCAATGCGAAATCATCATCTGTCTCTGTTGCCATCGTAATATATTTTATTAATCCATTTGCCGCTTCCTGATATTTCTTAAACTGCTCTACCGTAGGTTTTACAATGTACTGTTCCGGCTGTGCTCCCTTGTACTTCATATCAAGATACGGACCTTCAAAGTGAACTCCTAAAATCTCTGCTCCTTCATAACCGTCTTCAACAACTTTCGCCACATTTTTCAAGGCATTTGTCAACACTTCTTCACTCTGCGTGATAGTTGTCGCAAGAAGAGCCGTCACTCCTTCATCTACAATATTGCGCACCCAGTAACGAAGTCCGTCTTCTTTCGCATCATTCGTATCAAAGCCGTAAGCTCCGTGACAGTGCACGTCAATGAATCCCGGCAAAATACGGTTATCTCCGTAATCACAATCTACCGGATGAGTTCCGTACTCATAGATATCGACAATTTTTCCGTCTTTCACTTCAATCTGTGCTTCTACAAACTGATCTGCAAACCAAACTTTTTTACTTTGAATAATCATTACAATTCCTCCTGTCTTTCGCGGGACATACAAATCCCACATCTTGATTTTTGTTAAAAAATGTTGTATTATTTAAAAAGTACAAATCGTTTTTTACAACCGAGGTATCCCATCATGACAAATCAACAGATAACAAATAAATTTGAACCTTTTGGGGCGTTTTATGATGAACCGCTCGACACTCAAAAACATAATTTAAATCAATGGGAGTTTTCTGCATCTTCAAAAAAACTAGATACTCTCTTTCTTTTTCCGTGCGAAGTATATATAGAATGCCCCGCCGGATTGGGACTTTTGCTTATCGCTACAGATCCTGACATGACGGAGTTAAAAACATTTCCTCTGCGTCACAATTTAAAACTTGCTCCGAATACCGCATTTAATGTGATTCCACTGGCCTCTTCTCTTACGTGGAATATCCTTATCGGGAAAAACTGCTGTAAAGAACAGCAACTGACAGATTTTACAAAACCACTGTCAACTCCGTATACATATCAGCCTGTATCTGTGCCGTTCCACTTAAGGCGAATCCTTGATTGCTGGTTTACAAAGCAGTCCAAAGCATGCCACATTGTACAGCCTGCACACAAATCATATGAACTGATCTATGTGTACGAAGGCAGTCTGGATATCACCCTCTCTTCCGGAACGAACACACTTCAGCCTCATGACTTGATCATATACCGCTCTGACAAAGCCGACTTATCCGTACAAAACGGCTGCTCATATCTCACAGTCGTATTTGAAGTAAATCACAGGCGTTCTCTGCATATCCTTAATCATACATTTCACTGTACAAGCGAAATGCAGCAGATCCTTTGGAAACTTTTGATCGAAAGCGAAGAACATTCCTACTATACTCATACTTTAATGGTCTGCTATCTTCAGGAAGTTCTCCTGCTGATCATGCAGTTCTATGAGACAATGAACCATAAAACACTCTTAACTGACAGCAAATCGGCTCAAAACGACCTTCTGTCTGAGATTCTTGCTTACATGAACAAGCGTCTTACCGAACCGCTCACGATAGAAGACATCTGTCATGAATTTTTTATCTCACGTTCTTCTCTGCAAGCGCTGTTCAAGACTCACCTGAACACCTCGCCAAAGAACTATCTGCTCAATATTAAACTTCAAAAAAGTAAAGAGCTGATCCGCGAGAATCAATACACAATCAGCGAGATCGCATACAGACTCGGTTTCAGCTCTATCCACTACTTTTCGAGGTTGTTTAAAAAATATTTTAACACAACGCCAAGCGACTATGCCAGAAAAGCAGCCGAAAACCAAAACCGCCAAAACAAACCCTGATCACATCTGAATGATATTTTAGTCTGTGATTACGTTTTGAATGCTGTATCGGGAAATTTGGATCACAGTGCTTTTGTTGATCTCCACATCGATCACATCGTTTTTGATCTTAACGATCTTTCCGTAAATACCACCCGCGAACATGATGCGCGCTCCAACTTTGATTGCACCTTGCAGATCGCGCATCGCTTCGCGGTTTTTCTTCATGTTTCTTGAAGACATTGCGATCAGAACGATTGCACAGATGCCGACAAGTACCGCAACTGTAACACAAGTCCATATGATAACTTCACTGTTAATAGCCATAATTATATTTTATCCTCCTTATCGGAACATGGTCTGCCTTTCGGCAAACCATGTTCTTTTTGTAACGGTGACAAACCAAAGTCCGGACTTTTCCAAAACCTTGGCGACCGCTTACAATCCCGAAATATACCTTTTGGCATTTCCGGTAATTCTTTCGGTCAGTCTTATTTTCTTGTATACGGATAAAGTGTAACACCTTTTACAACTCGGTTTACTTCACCTGTCGGACACGGATTATCCGGTGTGATATCAAGTGAAAGTGATTTAAGAACTGCCAGTGTCTGTGCAAACAAGATATAATCCAATCCAAGAAGAATGTTTTCATTCTCTTCTTTCATGTCATATACAACTGTGTAGTCTGCAAGTGCTGAAACAGCTTCATCTGCACTGCTCATAACAACTACGATCTTGTTTCCTTTTCTCTGTCCGCTCATTTCTTTGAGAAGGTCCACTTCATACTGTCTTGTATAAGCTTCATCGCTCAAATATACAACTGTTAATGTTGTATCGTCAACGATTGATTTCGGTCCGTGACGGAATCCCATCGGTGTGTCATACATTGTAACAACACGTCCGGCTGTCAGTTCAAGCATTTTAAGGGCAGATTCCTGAGATGTTCCTTTTAATGTGTTGCTTCCAAGATATACGATACGTTCAAAATTGTATTCATCAACGATCTGCTGAGCGACACTGTAATGATTGTCAAGGAAGTTCTGTCCTGCTGCTGCGATCTTGCGAACTTTTTCAACTGTCTCTTCCAGCTCGTTCAGGTGGAAGCAAAGATATGTTGCAAGATACATGTTAGAATAGCTTGATGTCATTGCAAAGCTCTGATCATGTGTCTCATCTGTCAGATTGATTGCGTAGCAGTTATGTGTCTCTGCCGCACGTTTGGAAAGAGCTCCGTTTTTATTACATGTTACAAAAAGGTGATAAACATTATCACATACGCTTTCTGCCGCATCTACCGCTCCGACAGACTCCGGTGAATTTCCCGAACGTCCGAAACTGATCAGAAGAGTCGGTTTCGTGCGAGACAAATATGCTTCCGGCGTAGCGACAATATCTGTTGTACCGTAAGATTTTGCTTTGTGATTCAGCAGACCGGAAAGATGTGCAAATAATGCATTTCCTACAAATTCACTTGTTCCTGCTCCTGTAAGGATCACATCGAAATCATCACATTTGATAACCTGATCGATAAATTTCTGAAGTTCTTCTTTGTTCTCCTCGATCTGACGGCATGTCTTCTCCCATGTCGCCGGCTGCTGATAGATCTCCGTTAATGTAAATGTTGAAGATGTTTCTTTCATTTTGTCTTCTGTAATACCAAAAATTGTACTCATGATTTATCTCCTTTCGTGCTGCTTTTTGCAGCGTGTTTTATAGTATGCAGTTAATATTCAGACTTACGGCTGTATCGTCTTTTCCGCGAATATCAGCCATTATAAAAAGTCGATTTAAATTCCGTCTTCAGACTCTTCCTGTACTACCTGCTTGAATTCATATTTTGTTACCTGCTCTTTTCCTGTCTCAAGTACAGACTCCACAAGTCCGTCCAGATCGTCCATGAATTTACGCGACATTACGATCTCTACGAGCATCGGCAGGTTTGTACCCGCAACAATGCGTACATTTTCTTTTCCGTGTCCGAGTGAAGCAGCAACGTTAAACGGCGATCCACCCATCAGATCTGTAAAGATAATAATTCCTTCACAATCTTTCAACTCATCCATTGCTTTCGCAATCTCTTCTGTCAGTTCTTCTGTTCCATATGTCGGAAGAAAATCTACATAACGGTATGCTTCCTGCTCTCCTGCGATCAAATTCACAGAGCTTGTCATACCCGAACCAAAATTTGCATGTCCTGTAACGATTAATCCTATCATAATATCTCTCCTGTTCTATATTACTGTCTGCATTTTCTGCAGTATTTTGCTTTAACTATCTTGCTCCTGAGCCTCAGCCTCTCTAAGATAACGATCGACAACGGGCATATAAACAGCTTTGGGATGTAAACAAGCTTTTGCACTCTGCATGTAAATCAGTGCATTTTTGTCATCCCCCAGAGCAGAATATTGCTTTGAAATCATAACCAAGATCACTCCGAGTGCAAATCCATAGTACCGCTTTGAATTGATATCCTCGTCCATCTCCTCGATCAGATCTGTTCTGCCGTCAAGCATGACCGCATATGCATTCTCGTTGTAATGAATAAATGCCTCGTCCCCTGTTTTCTTAATTTCCTTTAAGATCCAGTCCGCATATTTCCTGTTACCTTTGATCAGGAATGTATGAAAATACGTTTCCAAAAAGCTTTGCTTATCATCAGGACGCGGATATGTCGTATCCAGCATATGTATGAGCATTTTCTCGAATTTTTCTTCGTCTTTCGTCACATATAACACTCTTAATTTATAGAGGTCACAGACATACTCTCCAAGAAGTTTTCTCGTGATCCACATATCTGCCGTTTTTTCCACAAGGACACTGTCCTTGTTTTTAAGTCCGACATTCATATTATGCAGTTGAAAATTTTTGATGCCCTGAAAAATAATATATCCGACAGCGGCAATCAATATAATAAAAATTGTTATTGTGTTCAAACAGCCACCTAATTTCTCTGTAAAATAATGTAAGGGGGGGATTAAAATCCCTCCCCTTACTTATACCCGATATAGATTTATATCGGCATTTTCATAATGAATCGACTTATTCAGCCGGCTCCTCCGGAAGCTGATACCACTCAACAAGCGGTGTATATCCTCCCGGAATTGTGTTTCCGTCAGCGTCCATAGCTTTAGAATCACCTGTCCAGATACCGAATGCACAACCAAGGATACCTACTACAAGGATAAGGATGATACATTTAACCGGTGTCCAGCCTTTTTTGATCAGAACATAAATTCCAAGTGTGATCAACAACGGAATCAATTTCGGAAGTACTCCGTCAAGAAGTCCCTGAATGTTGATTGCCGGATCGCCAACAACGATACGCAGTGATGTTCCACCATAGTTAGCAATAAGTCCACCTACAACGAAGATACCAAGGATACTTGCTGCACGAGTAAACTCTTTTGCGCTTGATGTCAACAGTGTAACTGCTTTTGTACCAAGTCCGTAAGACCAGTACATAAGACCAAAACGAACTGCAAACTGAACAGCGTTGAAGATGATAAGGAAGAGAACCGCACCGATAATCTGTCCTTCCATCGCCATGTTTGCTGTCAAACCTGCTGTGATCGGAACAAGTGTCAGCCAGAAAAGAGCGTCACCGATACCACCGAGCGGTCCTGCTGCGGAAATACGTACGGAACGGATTGTAGCTGTATCAGCCTTGTTCTGCTCAAGTGAAAGAACAATACCCATTACAAATGTTACGAGGAACGGGTGAGTGTTCAAAAAGTCAAGGTTGTGTGCCATGGAAGCTTTAAGGTCTTCTTTGTTTGTATGTATTTTCTGAAGACCCGGAAGCATTCCCCAAAGCCATCCACAAGCCTGCATTCTTTCATAGTTGAAGGATGCCTGTAAGAAACAGGACAGCCAAACCATTTTGTTCAAAGTTTTTTTATCCAGCTGTGGTGCCGGAGTCAAATCCTGATATTTCTCTGGAATATTATATGCCATCCTGGTCACCTCCTACAAAGCCTGCTCCTGCGCCGGCATTCTGTTTGATCTTTGTCTGTGTTGTGAAGTCATAGATTGCAATAGCTGCACCTACGAATGCACAAAGGAGAAGTGTTGCTCCTGCTGTTGATGCGTTTGCTGCACAAATAAGTGCCATTGCGAAACCTGCAAGAAGGAATCCCCACATTTCTCCGGACATCATAACTTTCATCAGGATAGCAAATCCAACGAACTTCATAGCGCCGCCTGCTGCATCCAGACCTGCCATTACCCATGAGAACTGGTAAGAGAAGTCTTTCAGTGTTTCACCAAGAGCTGTTCCGCCGTAAAGTCCTGCTACTGCAAGAACTCCGAACAGACATCCAAGTACTGCCATCTCAAGGAAGTTGATGTTGCGGATACCTTTAACATTAGCTTCCTCAGCGTACTTGTCAGCTTTAGCCATCATACCGGACATAAATGTAAATGTCAGTGTAACTGCATACTGTCCGAATACTGCGAACGGAATTGCAAGACCCATTGCTGCGCCTACACCGTCTGCTGTAGCTTCCATGTCAAGTGAAACTGCGAAAATAGTTGCCATAATACCACCAAGAATTGCGTTTGGCGGCTGTGCTCCACCGATCGGCATACTTCCGATCTGAATAAGCTGGTAAGCACCACCTACTACGATACCAAGCTCAAAGTTACCAAGGATTGCTCCGATAATCGGGCAAGTAACGATCGGCTGGTACAGGGACTCTAAGAAGCTGAACTGGTCAATACCCATGATAAAGGCTACTACGAAGACCAGAAGAGCTTGGATGATTGAAATATCTCCCATGTTTACTCCTTTCCAATTAACCGATAAAACTTAATTATCATTTGAATAATTTTTCTGTACTTTCTGCCGGTGTATCAGGAACTCGTTTGATTTCCAGTTCCACACCGAGATCCTGCAACTTTCTAAATGTTGCAACATCGTCGTCATCAACTGCAACCGAAGTTGCCACCTGACGTTTACCCTCAGCCATGTGCATATTACCGATATTTAATTTTTTGATCGGTACGCCGCCCTCTACGAGCTTAAGCACATCCTGCGGAGATTCGCAGATAATTGCAATATGCTGATTTGCAGAAGCTTTGTGGATGATATTGATTGTCTTCTCGATTGTGAAGAAACGTGTCTGCGCATAAGCCGGAGCAGCCATGTTCATCAAACCTTGACGGAATTCATCCGCGGCAACCGCATCATTCGCAACAAGCAACAAGTTCGCGCCTACAACGCCACACCACTGTGTTGCCACCTGACCATGAATCAGACGATTGTCAATTCTTGTCAATCGAATATCTGGCATTTTTCGTGTCCTCCTTCCTTATTAAGATTAGCATTCATCGGACAGGTCAAAGCCCCTTTCCTCATGCCGTTTCAACAAGCTCTCTTTAAGAAAATAAAACACTTAAAGAGTAAATCTGCTTACGAAGTTTATTATACCAAATTCCCGCCTGATTAGTTTGCACTTTTTATTTATCCATTTGCATTTTTGCATTAGATAATTTTAATGAAAAAGTTATGCTTTTTTTATTTTTTTATCACAAAAGTTACAATCAACCTCTTTTGTTTTACATTTTTTCACATTTAATATAGAAGAAACACAAATTCCGCCTCTGAATCTCCCTATTTTTACATTTTTATAATACTACTTGTGATCTTTTGTATATTTACCACTCCATTTTTGCATTTTTATGCATCTATTGTATATTTTATGCATTTTTATTTAATTTTTCATTTTTCTATTGCATATTTATAAAATCAGGTGTATAGTATGGATAGTTAAAGCAAAAACAAACTTTTAAATAAGAAAAATATATTTCAGGAGGCAATTAAAATGAGCAAAGAAAAAGTTATACTTGCATATTCAGGAGGTCTTGATACGACAGCAATCATTCCATGGCTGAAAGAAAATTTTGACTATGATGTAGTTTGCTGCTGCATCGACTGCGGACAAGGCGAAGAACTGGACGGACTGGAAGAAAGAGCTAAACTTTCAGGCGCTTCCAAATTATATATTGAAAATATCATCGATGAATTTTGCGACGATTATGTAATGCCGTGCGTGAAAGCCGGCGCCGTTTATGAGAATAAATATCTTCTCGGTACGTCGATGGCACGTCCGGTCATTGCAAAAAGACTTGTTGAAATAGCACGTAAAGAGGGCGCGACAGCTATTTGTCACGGTGCAACAGGAAAAGGAAACGACCAGATCCGCTTTGAGCTCGGAATCAAAGCGCTCGCACCGGATCTGAAGATCATTGCTCCGTGGAGAATGACTGACGTTTGGACAATGCAGTCTCGTGAAGAAGAGATTGAATACTGTAAACAGCACGGAATCGATCTTCCGTTTGACGCAAAACACAGCTATAGCCGCGACCGAAACTTATGGCACATCAGCCACGAAGGACTGGAATTAGAAGATCCTGCAAACGAACCGAATTACGATGATCTGCTCGTTCTTGGCGTAACTCCGGAAAAAGCTCCTGACGAAGGCGAGTACGTGACAATGACATTTGAAGCCGGCGTTCCGAAAACTCTGAACGGAAAGGAAATGAAAGTTTCCGAAATCATTACCGAACTGAATGCACTTGGCGGAAAACACGGTGTCGGCATCGTTGATATTGTCGAGAACCGCGTTGTCGGAATGAAATCACGCGGCGTATACGAGACACCGGGCGGAACGATCCTTATGGCTGCTCACGAACAACTCGAAGAACTTGTTCTCGATCGTGCTACATACGAAGTCAAAAAAGATCTCGGCAATAAATTTGCACAGATTGTATACGAAGGAAAATGGTTTACACCGCTTCGTGAAGCAATTCAGGCATTTATCGATGTTACACAGCAATATGTGACAGGTGAAGTAAAATTCAAATTATATAAAGGAAACATCATCAAAGCAGGCGAAACATCTCCGTACTCTCTGTACAGCGAATCCCTCGCAAGCTTTACAACTGGCGAATTGTACGATCACCACGATGCAGAAGGATTTATCAACCTGTTCGGTCTTCCGTTAAAAGTCCGTGCAATGAAAATGCAGGAACTCGAGAAATAAAATTTATCCATACGACAATTTGTTTATGTCATAAAATCGGACAGCGTCTTGCTTTAATATTTTCAAAGCAAAACGCTGTCTTTCTATTCATTCTCTCTACATCCTCGAGAATGCCCATAAGTTCTGAATCTGCGGTTCCAGTCTTTCATAATCCCATAGCTGCCCGCTTCTGATCCTGCTGTTCGGATCATTCACTTTTATTTTTCCGTTTTCGACCTTCGTAAGCACAATAAAGTGTCCTGTCGTCGTAAAGTCTCCGGGCCGCATACTACATATGATCGGACAGCCGCTTTCCAATGCCGAAAATACTTCCGACCGGCTTAGACCAAGCTCTTCGCCCCATATTCCGAACGACTGAACACCTTCCGACATAAGCGTCCAGCTTGTTCCCGACTCTCCCGCATAATATCCTTGTTCCTCTGCAAACTTTGCCACCTTATACGGTGTGACGGACGGATCACAAAGCAGTCCGGAAACAACCATAGCGACCGCCGTCGGTCCACATCCGTTGACTGCGATCATATTATCTCCATAAACAGAATATCCCCATCTTTCATCCCACTGTAACAGGAGCGGAATCTCTCCTGCAGCCACTTCCCCGATCGTATCTGCCGGAGAAGCATCTTTCATTTTAGAATAATTTTTTACAAATTCCCAAGTTTCAGGATTTTTACCAAGGAGATCTTTGAGAGTATCCGCATTCTCATCGGTTTTGTCAATAGACTGATAAGCCTCTTTTGCTTTATACATTTCTTTTCCTTCTTTCAGAAATCCATTGACTGCCTGACCTAAGCCTCCTGCTCTGTAATTTTCATCCAAAAATCGTTCTTTCAGAAAAAGTACTGCCGCTATGACCGCAGCTACGCAAAATACTGCTGCCACTGCTTTTCTCAGAAATCTTGCTTTTTTCCTCTTCCGAAGTTTTTTTATTCTTCTGCTTTCGTTTACTCTGCCCCGATCTGCATTTCGTTTCTTAGGCTTTTGCTCTTCATATCTTCCGTCGACGTTCCGCCGTTTTGTTCTGTCTGCGGGATGTGTTCGGAATCTTCTGTCTGCACCGTACTTTTCATTCTTTCTGTCAAAGCTTTCTTTCCGCATTTTATCGCCCTCTTACTGTTTTTTCTTCACAGCGTAAAGTATATCCGCAAACAGCTTTCTTTTCTTTAAACAAAATCCTAAGTTTTCTTTAATTTTACTTTTTCCGCAACACGTCATTCATAACCCGCAAAATGTTTCCGGATGCAAATTTTTCAATCTGTCTCCCCGTCAATCCCGCGCGTTCCAGCCTTTCCCACAATTTCCACATATCTTCCACATCCCGAATCTCTCCCGGAAGCGCTTCTTTTGAAAACCCGTCGAAATCCGTCCCAAGCGCAACCGCATCTTCTCCGGCTTTATCGATCATGTACAAAATATGTTTTACAATATCAGAAATTTCCGCTCTTCCTTCTTTTCTTAAAAATGCAGAATAAAAATTCACTCCTGCCACTCCTCCTTTGTTTCCAAGAAGGCGGAGCATTTCATCTGTCAGATTCCGCGGATGCAGGCAAAGAGATCTTGCGTTTGAATGAGATGCCACGATCGGAAATTCACTGTACTTAACGCAGTCATAAAAACCTCCGTCCGACAAATGTGACACATCCACAATCATGCCAAGCTCATTCATTCTCCTGACAGTTTCTATTCCAAATGGTTTCAGCCCTTTTCTCATCACTTTTCTATTAGCACTGTTTGGACTGCCGATACAATTTTCATAATTCCATGTCAACGTCATCAGACGGACGCCTTCTTCATACAATTCATCGATCCGCTCTGTTTTTCCTCCAAGGACACCGCCTTCTTCTACCGTCAGCACAGGGTTCAAAAAACATGTATTTTGTTGTTTTATTTTCCGATCCGCCTGATTACATCTGTCTATTTCTTCCTTGGCATATGAGATCATCCGGCGAACCGCCTTATATGCTCTGTCTTCACTTTCCTTATCTTCACCTGTTCCATCTGCATTTTGTATATAGATACCCGGATTCTTTGTTTTCTTTTCATCTGCATACCGCAGATCTGTTCTGTAATCTTTTAAATTTACAAAACACGCAAAAAACTGCATCTGCGCTCCCGCTCTTTCAAGCCGTTCCATATCTACGCACAATGTATTTTTCATCAGCGTTCCTTTTCTGTTTTTATAAATCTCGCTCACCGTATCGCAGTGCATATCGATCCATCTCATAGCTTTTCCTCTTTTCAAATTTTTATTTTCTTCTCTTATGTATAAGCAGTTCTCTTTTTACATATTCTGACTATAGCACAAGCGCAGTACAATCGGCGGCCTTCTGCAAAATAATACATCAAAAGGAGACTATATGCATCCTAAAATCGGCATCATCATATGCGGATTCAATGAGAATCGGCAGTTTGTACCAAATGTTTATATTCAATCCGTCCGTTACGCCAAAGGAATCCCTCTCCTCATCCCTCTTGTGCGAAGCGACAGGATGATCGATGACTATGTAAGTTTATGCGACGGATTTCTCTTTTGCGGAGGCGAAGATATCACCCCTCTTTTATTCGGAGAAGAACCGCAAAACGGAAACGGAAAAACAGACATTACGGTAGACCTTTTTCAAATCCGTCTCATGAAGCGCGTTCTGGCTTCCCGAAAACCTGTCCTTGCAATCTGCAGAGGAATGCAGATTTTAAATGTTTCCTGCGGCGGAACAATCTGGCAGGATCTTTCCCTTATCCCACAGCCGACGCTCAACCACACACAGCAGTCCGCATCCAGAGGAGATGTCAGCCACCGCATCAAAATCGAACGTTGCTCAAAGCTCAAACAATTTGTAGGCTCGTGCATTTATGTGAACAGTTTCCACCATCAATCTGTCAAAACACCCGGGAGAAACGTCTGTGTCAGCGCCCGTTCCCCGGACGGCGTCATTGAGGCAATCGAACTTTCCGGACATCCTTTCGCCCTCGGAGTTCAATGGCATCCCGAGTGCATGTATCGCACCTCGCCTGAAATGCGTTCTCTTTTCCATGAATTTATTGCACATTCACTTATAAACAGCAAAGATTCCGGACATACTATTTCCTGAAATATTATTTATAAAGGAGGTTATATTCATGACAGAAATATCAATCCTTGATCTTCAAAACCTTCGTCATCTTATCGGCGGATATTCCACTACCCACTGTAAAATGACAGATTATGCTTCAAAAGCCGAAGATCCGGAAATCAAAAAGCTTTTTCAGGAAGCGGCTGATTCCGCTATGAAAAATAAACAGGAACTGATGAAATTCCTGTAATCTTCCACAATTTTCATGAGACAAACAATCAAAATCATTACAGAACGAGGTGAACACAATGGATGAAAAGACACTGGTTTCAGATGCTCTTGTAGGAATTAACGGTGAACTGAAAATGTTCGGAGATATGATCCCACAGACAGAAAACAAAGAATTAAAACAATGCTTAAAACAGATCCGCAATCAGTGTGAGATGGCACAGGAAAAAATGTACACTGCCGCACGGGAAAAAGTTATTATGTTCCTGCCGAAAAAGCATCTATGCAGGAAATCGAACATGTCAAATCTATTTTAAACGTAAAATAAGCCAGTTCAGGGTTCAGGCGATAAAAAACTGCCGCCTGAACCCTGATCCAACTATAGAACCAACTTTTCATAAGATATATTTTTCAATCGCCTCCGCAGCTCCGTCATGGCGATTCGACGACGTTACATAATCTGCTCGTTGTTTCAACATTTCCTCTGCATTTCCCATAGCAATTTTTAAACCGGATTCTTCAAACATGAATGAATCATTTTCCCCGTCTCCGATGCAGGCAATCTCCTCTTTCTCTATGCCAAGATGAGCAGAAAGCGCTTTCAGGCCATTCCCCTTGGACGCATCTTTTGAAAATATTTCGGCATAAATCCCGGTATACGCAGCTTTCACCTGAGGATACACCGAAAGGATCTCTTTTAATTTTTCCTTTTCTTTTGACGTAGGAAAATAAAACTGAAGTTCTTCTACATCACAATCACTTTTTGAAAGAATCTCTTCCATGTTTCTCACGCAGCAAACCGCCGCTGCATCTTTCCCGTAAACAATGCGGCCTGCCGAAGTAAAAAGCTTTCCCTGAGCAAAATAGCGGTGTCTTACATGCGCCGCAATGCCGAATTTTTCTTTTCGGCAGTCGGAAAGGATCGAAAGCGCATCTTCTTTTTTTATCAGAGCCCTGAACAATGTCTTCTTTTCTTTTACATCTGTCACCATAGCTCCGTTTGAAGTGATCACATAACGAAACAGATCTTTGTTTTTTTCGTCATCTTCGGTTTTGCTCTCCCTTAGCACACCTGCCGCCAGCCTGTGCGGAATACACCCTAAATTTCGTCCCGTACACGGAACAACCGTAATCCCGGCTTTCGCAGCTTTTCGCAGTACATCCAGCGTTCTGTCCGTCATACGGCTTCTCTGATCTAAACATGTTCCGTCCATATCGATTGCAAGTAATTTTATCATAATCTCTTACTTCCTTTTTGCGATACTACGCGCAACGTAAACTCCGCTGGCAGAAGCATGGGACAAAGAGTGAGTCACTCCGCTTCCATCCCCGATCACATATAATCCTTTGTGATTTGTCTCAAGATGCTCATCTAACTTCACTTCCATATTATAAAACTTCACTTCCACACCATAGAGAAGCGTATCGTCATTCGCCGTACCAGGCGCAATCTTATCAAGAGCATAGATCATCTCAATGATTCCGTCTAAAATACGTTTCGGAAGAACAAGACTTAAATCTCCCGGCTCCGCTGACAGTGTCGGGCGCACGAATCCTTCTTCAATACGTTTTGCCGTACTTCGCCTTCCTCTTGTCAGATCTCCGAAGCGCTGCACGATCACGCCTCCGCCGAGCATATTGGATAAGCGTGCTATGCTTTCTCCATATCCATTGCTGTCTTTAAACGGTTCCGAAAAATGTTTCGCCACAAGAAGAGCAAAATTTGTATTTTCCGTCTGCTTCTTCGGATCTTCATAACTATGACCGTTTACTGTCACAATTCCGTTTGTATTCTCATTTACAACAATACCGTAGGGATTCATGCAAAATGTTCTTACCTTATCTTCAAACTTTTCCGTACGATACACAATTTTACTTTCATACAGTTCATCTGTCAGATGGGAGAAGATCACTGCCGGAAGTTCAACTCTTACACCTAGATCCACCCTGTTTGAGTTTGTCTCGATATCAAGACTTTCGCACACTTTCTCCATCCATTTGCTTCCGCTTCTTCCTACGGAAATAATACACTCCTCACACTCGTCTGTACTGTCCCCGCTTATCACACGATAGCCGCCGTCAACCGCCTCCAGTTCATCCACACGATAATTAAACCGGAATTCTACTTTTTCTTTCAGCTCTTTATATAGATTTTCCAATACAATATAATTGATATCTGTTCCCAAATGCCGCACAGAAGCATCTAATAACTTCAGTTCATTTTGAATACAAAGTTTTTTAATATCCGTTCCCGCAGTAGAATACATCTTTGTTCCCTCTCCGCCGTAGGCAAGATTGATCTCATCGACGTATTTCATAAGGTCGATCGCAGTATCTTTACCGATATATTCATACAGTGTACCGCCGAAATCATTTGTAATGTTATATTTTCCGTCTGAAAATGCCCCTGCGCCTCCAAAACCGCTCATGATCGCACAAGTTTTACAGTTAATACAGCTTTTTATCTTCTTTCCGTCTATCGGGCATTTTCTTTTCTCAAGAGAATTCCCCGCTTCAAATACAGCGACTTTTAGTTCCGGCGCTTTTTTTGCAAGTTCATATGCCGCAAAGATTCCTCCCGGTCCGGCGCCGATAATAATCACATCATATCTGCTCATTTTCTTTTCCCTTTCTTTTTTGTTGTTTTTCTCATTGTTTTTATTTTTCTCTTTTTTAGTTTCTTTATTAAAATTCAGAGGTCAAAATATGCAAAAACATTTTTCAATATCACTTGACGTATACGCGACAGCACAAAAAGAAAGACCGTTCTCCGGGAATCACTTTCCGAGAACCGCCTTTCCTCGTTTTTATGTCTCTGCCGTTTATGATTACTCTACTTCGGAAAACTCATCTTTTCCTACTCCGCAAAGCGGACAGAGGAAATCTTCCGGAACGTCTTCCCATTTTGTTCCTGCTTCAACTCCGTTATCCGGATCGCCGATTTCTTCATCATAAATGTATCCACATACGTCACACACATATTTTTTCATGATAATACCTCCTGCAAATTCTCATCTTATTCTTTCATTATCTGCCGATAATACTTTTTCATAATAGCATAGAACTTTTCTTTTTTCAAGCGCCTCTTAAATCGTTTAAAATTTTAAAGATCATCGATCAATGCTGTTGATTTCGCATAAGCCGTCGAGCGTGCTTCAAAGAAATCCGTCTTCACCATATTGGCGTTTGAATACTGAGATACCCATTTCATTGTCTCCGGCTCTCTTTCACATCCCGGGTATATCGGGGCATATCCAAGGCTTTTCCATCTCAGATTGCCGAGATAACGGATATAATCTGTTATCATCTTTTCGTTCAATCCCGGCACTTCATTTCCGATCACATAACATGCCCATTCGATTTCCTGGCGAACCGCTTCCATAAGCAGTTCTTTCATCTCTGACACCATATGATCGTCAAACAGCTCCGGATGTTCTTTGCGAAGTTCGATGATAATATTACGGAAAAGCCATAAATGCGTATTCTCATCTCTGTTAATATACCGGATCTCCTGAGCAGATCCCGGCATTTTTCCGTTCCTGGACAAATTATAGAAAAACATAAAACCGGAAAAGAAATAGATCCCTTCCAGAACAAAATTTGCCATCATCACTTTCACTAAAGTCCGCGCATCTTTTTTTACCTGAAATTCATTATAGCATTCCCCTATAAATGTATTCCTTTTCAACAGATGTTCGTCTGTTTTCCACTGGTATAAAATATCCATTCTTTCATCAGGCGAGCAGATCGTATCAAGCATATAAGAATATGACTGTGAATGTACACATTCCTGAAACGTCTGAATGTTCAGACAAAGATTCACTTCATTTGCCGTAATATATTCTCCGACGCAGGGCAGATTTGCCGTCTGAATCGAATCAAGAAATACGAGAAAGGACAAAATTTTATCATAGGCTTTCCGCTCCGCCGGCGATAGATTCGGGTAATCTTTTATATCCTGCGACAAGTTGATTTCCTCCGGTATCCAGAAATTATTCATTGCCTGACGATACCATTCGGATGCCCATGTATATTTCAAATTATTATAATCATTTAAATTAGTTGTATTCCCGCCGATCATGCGGCGTTTCAGTACGTCCGTATCTCCGTCCGGATTAAAAAGCGGTTTGTGCGGAAGCGGTTTTTTTATATCAAATTGCTGCATAGTCGTCTCCTTTTTCTTTTTGCCGGCAGCAAAAAGCGACTTCTTGTTTTCTAGGAAGAACAAGACTCACACTCTTCTACTTCCAGCGATTTTGACCTTACATAGTATACTGTTTTTACGCCGCATTCCCATGCCTTTAAATACAGGTTAAGCACTTGGCGCATTGTATAATCGTTTGTTATATAAAAATTCATCGACTGAGCCTGATCCACATGTCTTTGTCTGACTCCGCATGCGCGTACAGACCAATTCTGATCAATATGATGTGCGTTTATGTAATACCAATACGTCTCCGGGCTAAGATCAGGCGCAACTCTGGGAAGCATAGATCCCTTTTTCTCTTCCAGGAAATACTTGTTCATAACCGGATCGATCCCCGCTGTCGTTCCCGCGATAATGGAAGTGGAACTTGTCGGCGCGATCGCCAAAAGATATGCGTTTCTCATTCCCTGTCTGTGTACTTTTTCCCTTAGCTCCTTCCACTCATCCGAGCAGTATCCCCGCTTTTCAAAATAGGCTCCGCTCTCCCAGTCCGATCCTTCAAAATATCGGTAAGAACCTTTTTCTTTCGCATAATCACTGCTTGCTTCAATGGCCGCATAATTAATCTGCTCAAACAATTTATCAACAAACGCCAAATGTTCTTCCGACTGCCATTTGATCTTATTTTTCGCAAGCATATGGTGATATCCGCTTACCCCAAGACCTATAGATCGATATGTATGGTTTGTGATCTTTGCGTAGGGAACAGGATAAAAATTCAGATCGATCACGTTGTCAAGCGCCCTGACAACCGTACGCACAACTTTACGGACATATGCAGGATCATTTACCGGAAGGTTACCAAGTGACAAAGACGCCAAATTACAGACGACAAACTCTCCTGCTTTTGTTGTATTGACGACTACTGTGTCTTTGTCTTCTGTCTGTATTTTTGTTTCAACCGTAGAAATCGCGGACATATTCTGCGCAATTTCCGTACAAAGATTAGAACAATAAATCATTCCTTTGTGAGGGTTTGGATTCGCACGGTTCACTGTATCTCTGTTAAATGCAAACGGAGTTCCGGTCTCCGCCGCTGATTTGATGATCAGACGGATCAGATCTTTCAAAAGAACTGTCCTTTTCTTAATTCTTGCATCATGAACACAATCCCAATAGCGGCGCTCCCATTCTTCTCCGAAACTATCTTCCAAACAATATTCTTTTACCGTCATGATCTCATGCGGGCACATCAGATACCAGTCCTGATCCAGGTTTTCTCCTGCCATTTTCCAGAACAGATCCGGATAACAGACTGCCGGAAATACATCGTGCGCTTTCATTCTCTCATCGCCGTTATTTGTCCGAAGCTGAAGGAATTCCGGCAAGTCTCTGTGCCATGCATCGAGATATACCGCGACCGCTCCCGCTCTTACCCCAAGCTGATCTACCGCAACCGCAGTATCATTCACGATGCGGACCCAGCGTATCACTCCGCCTGCCGCCCCTTCAAATCCTCGTATCATACTTCCCGATGCACGTACTTTCCCGAAATACAACCCCATTCCGCCGCCGTATTTGCTTACCATGGCAAAATTATCAATCGACCGGAAAATTCCTTTCAAACTGTCGGGAACAGTGTCAATAAAACAAGAACTAAGCTGATGAAACGGCTTTCTTGCATTTGCCAGAGTCGGAGTCGCCATTGTCACTTCTAATTTAGAGAGCATATCGTAAAACTCTCTCACCCACATAAGTCTGATCTTTCTTTTCTCATTCATCGCAAGATGAAGGGCAATCCCTAAGAACATCTCCTGCGGACTCTCCAGCGGAACATGCCGATGTGTTGAGATCACATATCTCTTTATGAGAAGATCCAATCCCGAATAGTTAAACAGCCTGTTTCTTTCTTTGCATATATAACTCTCCGCTTCTACGATCTCTTCTTTTGAGTAATTTTCCATGATATAAGAACCGTACAGTCCTTTTTCTGTCAGGTAAACAATCTTTTCATACAGATCTGAAATCCCGATCGATTTCTCTTCTTCTTTCAATTTTTCCGAAAAGCGAAAATCAAGCAGCCATCCTGCGATCATTTCCCAACGCGGCGCTTCCTGACTTGTAAGTTCCGCCGCCGCTTTGATCAGCGCGTCGAATCTTCCCCCATCGTCCATATCCGTTTTCAAAAATCCCGAAAATTTCTCAAAAAGAAGTTCCAATGAATAAACTTTTTCCGGAAATTCTGTGTGTATGTCATATAAAAGCTTTTCCAACCGTTCTTGAAACTGCAAAGTACGGCACACAAAGCTGTCTGTTATCAAAGTCATTCCTTTTTTCTCAAATGTTTCTGTCATCAATTCCTCCTTTTTTCTTCCTGTATCTTTTCCTCATTTTCATGAAGACCTAAAACGCCTTCTACAAGAATCTCAACATCATTAAATATATAATCAAATGCTCCTGCCTGACACATATTGATCAAAACCATTCCGACCGGCACTGACAAGATCATCCAGAGTAATCCTCCTGCTTTATAGCCTACATACAAAAGCAGCAGGGTAACAAGCGGATTCAGTCCGACACTGTCGCCAACCATTTTCGGCTGAAGGAGCTGTCTTACAACCTGTGTGATCACATAGAGGACGACCAAAGATACCGTCATCTTGTAATCACCCATAAAAAACTGATACACAGCCCACGGTATCATCGCTGTTCCGGTTCCGAAAAACGGAAGGAAATCAAGAAATGAGATCAAAAATGCCACAAGAACAAAATATCCGATGCCCATAAATCCAAGTCCTGCCGCTAAAATCAAAAATACGACTCCCATAATCTTAAACTGCGCTTTAAAATATCCGCCTAATGCATATTTTAAATTATCCGAAACAAGAGTCATCCTCTTTTGAACCGATACAGGCGCAACTTTTTTCAGCCATGCAAGCACATCTTCCCTCTGAACAATGAAAAAATATGCCGACATAATAGCTACGACAAACGAAACAAGATAATACGGAACTCTTTTTGCAATATTTCCTGCGGCAGATACAGTCGGTTCACTGATTCCCGATACAACTTTTCCCATATATTGATCAAGATTCGACGCAACTGTGTTCCATCCGTTCTGCACAACCTCGGGAAGCCTATCGAATACTCCCGAAAGAGTATCTCCGATCTGACTCAACCCGCTTTCCAGTTGTGCATATATCGACGGAAAATCTCTGACTAAGCTGGCGACTTCCAGAATGAGCCGGCTGATGCCAAGATAGAGTATACCGACGATTCCTCCTAGAACGAGGATAACGATCAACGCCGAACCAAGCTTTTTCACTATACGCAGCCGCTTTTCCAGCCAGTTTACAAGCGGAGCCGCCACTGCGGAAATAATCCATCCGATCACAAACGGCATAAGAAACCCGATCGCTTTTATTCCGATGATCACAAATGCAGCCGTCGCTGCCAGACTAAAAAGCAGCCGTATGCCGACCTGCCAATAAGGACGTTTATTCTCCATCCTGCGCCTCCACATTAAAACATTCCGCTTCAATCAGTTCCCATATATCCTCTTTTCCCTGTTTCGACACCGAGGAAAAAGGTAGCACTTTTGTTCCCGGAACAAGATCCAGACCTTGTTTAAGCATTTTTACATGTTTTTGTATCTGACTTCTCTTAATCTTGTCAAGCTTTGTCGCAATGATAATCGGATGATAACCTTGCTCTACGATCCATTGATACATCATTCTGTCGTTCGCCGACGGATCATGTCTGATATCAATCAGAAGAAATACTGCTTTTAACTGCTTGGAACTGTGCAGATAACGCTCGATCATCCGCCCCCACTGCTCTTTTTCTTTTTCCGAAACACGGGCATATCCATATCCCGGAAGATCGACAAGGTACATTTCATCATTTATATTATAAAAATTGATCGTCTGTGTTTTCCCCGGTGTCGCCGAAATACGAGCGTAAGATTTTCTATTCATCAAAGCATTGATCAAGGAAGATTTTCCTACGTTTGATTTTCCGGCAAATGCGACTTCCGGCTTGTCATTTTCCGGCAGCGTACTCGTAATTCCGCACACTGTTTCGAGATTAATATTTTTGATTACCATAATGAACTTCCTTTCATTTTCGTTTTCTGCCCATAGCCGCCTTCAGCACTTCATCCATGCTCTCTACAAACAGAATTTCCATTCCTTTTGTAATCTCCGCCGAAAGTTCTTCTACATCCGCCTGATTTGCTTTCGGAACGAGCACCGTTTTTATCCCGGCGCTCTTTGCAGCCAGAAGCTTTTCTTTCAAACCGCCGATAGGCAGCACGCGCCCTCTCAGCGTCACTTCTCCGGTCATAGCCAAATCTGCCCTGACTTTCTTTTCTGTAATTGCCGAGAGCATCGCCACTGCCATTGTTATTCCTGCCGACGGTCCGTCTTTAGGTACTGCGCCTTCGGGAATATGCACATGAATGTCATGTTTTTCAAAAAAATCCGGCGAAATGGCATATTTTTTACTTACCGAACGGATATAACTGATCCCCGTCCTGGCAGATTCTTTCATCACATCTCCGAGCTGCCCCGTAAGCATAAGTTCTCCTTTTCCCGGCATTACATTGACTTCGATCTGAAGCGTATCGCCTCCGACGCTTGTCCATGCAAGTCCCCGGACAATTCCTACTTCCGCAGCGATATTTGCCATCTGATAAGTATACTTCTCTTTTCCGAGAAAACGATGGATATTTCGGTCTGTCACTGCAATTTTTTTTCGTTCTGTCGTAAAGATTTCTTTTGCAGCCTTTCTGCACACATTTCCGATCTCTCGTTCAAGCTGGCGCACTCCGGCTTCTTTCGTATAATTTCTTGCTATCTTCCAGATTGAATGTTTACTGAACGTAATCTGCTTCGGAGTCAGACCATGCTTCTCTATCTGTTTCGGAATCAAATGCTCCTCGGCAATATGGAGTTTTTCATTTTCCGTGTAACTGCTGATTTCGATCACTTCCATACGATCAAGCAGCGGACGCGGAATCGTCTGCAGCGTATTTGCCGTCGTAATAAAAAGCACTTCCGACAGATCAAGCGGAACTTCCAGATAATGATCTCTGAACTTATGATTCTGTTCGTTGTCCAACACTTCCAAAAGAGCCGAAAACGTATCTCCTTTATAGTCTGTACTCACTTTGTCGATTTCATCCAAAAGCATGACGGGATTTTTTACTCCCGCAGTCCGAAGTCCGTTAGCGATCCGCCCCGGCATTGCTCCGACATATGTTCTTCTGTGTCCTCGTATTTCCGCTTCATCTCTGACTCCGCCTAAAGAAATGCGGACATATTTCCTTTTCAAAGACCGTGCAAGCGATTTTGCGATCGATGTTTTTCCCGTACCCGGCGGTCCCACAAGACAAAGTATCGGACTTTCTCCTTTTTTTGTAAGCGCACGTACTGCCAGAAATTCCAAGATTCTCTCTTTCACCTGTTCAAGCCCATAATGATCTTCTTCCAGTACCATGCCGGCATATTCCAGATCATTATGATCCTGCGTAGAGCGGTCCCACGGCATCTCAAGCAGAGTTTCTATATATGTGCGGATCACACCGCTCTCCGCCGGTGAATTCAAAGAACTTTTAAATCTCCCGATTTCCTTTTTCAGCTTTTCTTTTACTTCTTCCGGCGCTTTTAACTTTTTCAGTTCTTTTTCAAATTCTTCTGCGTCAGATGCGGTCGATTCCTCTCCGAGTTCTTCCCTGATCAGTTTTAACTGCTCGCGCAAAATATATTCTCTTTGATGCTTATCGACTCTTTCTTTTACTTTCCGCTGTATCTCTTCTTTGATATCGATGATCTGCACTTCATTCACAAGTTTAAACGCTAGTTTTTCGTATCGTTTCAGCAGATCCGTCTCATTCAATATATCTTGCTGATCTGTGTAATAAAGAGGAATATTCGCCGCAATCTCATCTACCAGTTTCCGCAGGCCTTTCATCTCGACTAACTGGGAAACAGCTTCTTTAGACATCTTTCCGTTTTTTGCCGCGTAACTGACAAACATATCTTTCAGTCCCCGCTCCATAGCTTCTGTATTTACATCTTCCGGAAGAATCTCTTCAGAATCATCAAGAAGTTCTACATTTGCCCGTAAGTACAGATCTGTATATTCAATCTCTTTTAGTCTTCCCCGCATTTCGCCGGATACAAGCACACGCACAATATGCTTCGGCAGTTTAATGATCTGTTTGATCGTTCCTACCGTGCCGATCTCGTATACGTCCTCCATCTTAGGATCCTCTGTGTCGATCGATTTTTGTGCAGTCAAGAAAATCTTTTGTTCTTCCGCCATCGCTTCTTGTATCGCAGCAACCGACCGTTCACGGCTTACATCAAAATGAACAACCATTTCAGGCATAATAGTCATCCCACGCAAAGCTACCATCGGCAGGCTTTTTATCGTATTTTCCATGTTGTAACCTCCTGCTGTATCTCATCGCGCAGATCTTTTCCTGCGCTGTCTTATATTTTTCGGACATTTTATCGTATACATAGTAACAATCGCCGGAAGTGACAAAAGGCACGTTCCGGGATTGTAAGCAGTCGCCAAGGTCTCTGGCAAGCCAGGACTTTGGCTCGTCGCTGTTGCAAAAAGCGGGTGTGATGCCCCCATCACACCCGTTTTACACAGTTCCCTTTTATACAGTTATCGATGTTCTGTATATTTGTTCGCAGCTATGCGCTCTGCGATGTCAAAAAAGATCTTCGCTCTTCTCCGTCTCGAAGATACAGCGGCTCGCCTTTTCCTTCTACCACATCTCTTGTGATCCTGCATTCTTTAATCGTTTCATCAGAAGGAACCTGATACATCGTATCCATCATGATCTTTTCCATGATCGCACGGAGTCCGCGGGCGCCTGTCTTTCTTTTCAGCGTCGTTTCAGCCACTGCGATAAGAGCGTCCCGATCAAATTCCAGTTTTACTCCGTCCAGCTCAAGAAGCTTCTGATACTGTTTTACGATCGCACTCTTCGGCTCTGTCAAAATGCGGATCAACGCATCCTTATCAAGCAGGTCAAGCGTAACCGTCACCGGAAGTCTTCCGATCAGCTCCGGAATCAGTCCGAACTTCACAAGATCCTGCGGAAGCACTTCCTGTAAAAGTACATCCATATCATACTCATGCTTTTCCGCGATTTCTGCATTGAAACCGATCGACTTCCTGTCAAGACGAGTCTCGATAATCTTGTCGATTCCTTCAAATGCGCCTCCGCATATAAAAAGAATATTCGTTGTGTCAATCTGAATCAGCTCCTGATGAGGATGTTTCCTTCCGCCCTGCGGAGGAACTGATGCAACCGTTCCTTCTATGATCTTCAATAAAGCCTGCTGTACACCTTCTCCTGAGACATCTCGGGTGATCGATGGATTTTCTGACTTTCTTGTGATCTTATCAATCTCATCAATATAAATAATGCCGTGCTCTGCTCTCTCAATATCCCCATCTGCCGCCTGAATAATCTTCAAAAGGATATTTTCCACATCTTCGCCCACATATCCTGCCTCTGTAAGCGCCGTCGCATCCGCAATCGCAAAAGGCACGTTCAGCACTTTCGCAAGTGTCTGGGCCAGAAGCGTTTTCCCGCAGCCTGTCGGACCAAGCATTAAAATATTGCTTTTTTGCAGCTCTACCCCGAGATCCTGTTCTGCCATAATTCTTTTGTAATGGTTATAAACTGCCACTGAAAGTACTTTTTTTGCCTCATCCTGTCCGATCACATAATCATCAAGAAAAGCTTTCATCTCTTCCGGTGTCAAAAGATTAATATCATCAAACAATTCTCTTTCGTTATAATCTAATTCCTCTTCTATGATCTCAGAACAGATTCCGATACACTCGTCGCAAATATATGTGCCGTTCGGACCTGCGATCAGCTTTCTTACCTGCGCCTGCGTTTTATTACAAAAGGAACATCTGACGATATCGTCTGTCGGTTTTCCTGCCATATTCTTTCACCTCAAAGCCAAATTAATGTTTTGCGATCACCTCGTCGATCAAACCGTACGCCTTTGCCTCATCGGCAGACATAAAATTGTCACGCTCTGTATCTGCCTTGATCGTCTCAAGTGATTGTCCTGTATTTGCAGCCAATATTTCATTCAATTTCTGTTTCGTACGCAGAATGTGTTCTGCCGCGATCTGGATCTCTGTCGCCTGTCCCTGCGCTCCGCCTGACGGCTGATGGATCATAATCTCCGCATTCGGGAGGGCAAAACGCTTGCCTTTCTTTCCGCCTGCAAGAAGGAACGCTCCCATACTTGCCGCCATTCCGATACATACTGTAGATACGTCACATTTGATATACTGCATTGTATCATAAATTGCCATTCCTGCCGTCACAGACCCTCCCGGGCTGTTGATATAAAGCTGGATGTCTTTGTCCGGATCATCCGCCTCAAGGAATAAAAGCTGCGCCACGATCACACTTGCGGACACATCGTTTACTTCCTCTCCGAGAAAGATGATTCTCTCTTTCAAAAGTCTTGAGTAAATATCATACGAGCGCTCTCCGCGGCTCGTCTGCTCGATGACATAAGGTACTAAACTCATGGTCAATACTCCTTTCAATCTGTCAGCCTTCTTTGGCACTTATAATATTGTTTGTATAAACGCCGTTTTCAACGGCCGTTCTACAGGCCAAACTGCTGCATATACATATTTTTTTGAAAAAGGTGCGCCATACAGCACACCTTTGTATCTTGCTTAACCTTCTACTGCGGCATTTGCGATCAGGGTAACTGCTTCTTGGATCGCAATGTCTTCTTTCATCTGTTTCTTTTCGTTTTCGCCCATGTATTCTTTAAGCTTATCAACTTCCATCTTATAGGAATCCGCCATCTTCTGAAGTTCCTCATCAAGACGCTCCTCGGAAACTTCGATATTCTCCGCTGCAACGATTGCCTCAAGAGTCAGTCTTGTGCGGATACGTTTCTCTGCCTCCGGCTTAAACTCTTCCATCATCTTTTCTTCCGAAAGACCTGTAAACTGGAAGTACTGTTCCATCGTCATACCCTGCTGCATAATGCGGCGAGCGAAATCGTCTACCATCTGTCTTGACTGGAAGCTGATCATAGCTTCCGGAATATCCATCTCTGCATTGGCAACTGCCTGCTCTACAGACTGGTCTTCTCTCTTTTGCTTTCCTTCGTTTTCTTTGCGCTCTTTGATCTTCGCTTTTACTTCTGCCTTATATGCGTCAACAGTCTCGCTCTTCTCAGATACGTCGGATACAAACTCATCATCGAGCTCCGGAAGTTCTTTTGCCTTGATCGAATGCACTGTACATTTGAATACGGCAGCTTTTCCGGCAAGTTCTTTCGCCTGATACTCTTCAGGGAATGTCACATTGATCTCTTTTTCTTCGTCAATGTTTGCTCCGATCAACTGATCTTCAAATCCCGGAATAAACGCTCCGGATCCGATCGTCAACGGATAATCGGAAGCTTTTCCGCCTTCAAAAGCAACTCCGTCGACAAAACCTTCAAAGTCAAGCGTGATCTGATCTTTATCCTGAACCGCTCTGTCAGTTACATCGATCGTTCTTGCATTGCGTTCACGCTCTTTGTCGATCTCCTCATCTACTTCTTTCTGTGTAACTCTTGTAGAAACTTTATCAACTTTCAGACCTTTATATTCACCGAGTTTTACTTCCGGTTTTACAGCCACCTCTGCCGTAAAGATAAATTCTTTACCTTTCTCAAGCTGTGTGATCTCGATCTTCGGCTGTGACACAAGCTCAAGCTCACACTCGTCATATGCTTTCGCATACGCTTCTGAGATCATGCGGTTTGCCGCCTCATCATAGAACACTTCCGGTCCGTACATCTTTTCGATCATCTGACGCGGAACTCTTCCTTTACGGAATCCCGGAAGACTGATCTTGCCGCGCTCTTTCAGATAAGCTGCCTGAAGCGCTTTTTCCACTTCCTCTGCCGGTACTTCGATCGTTAATTTTGCCATATTATGTTCTAATCTTTCTACCTGTAAACTCATTTTTTTCCTCCTTGAATGTGCTGACTTCAAAACTGCCTCTTCGTCATATCGCACTTATAAAAAAATATACACTCGCAGTCATTGTCATAGTATAGCATACACATCCGCATATTTCCAGTATTTTTTCGTCCAAGTTCAGACATACATGAAACACACGGGAAAAATATTTTTGCAGACTGTCTATGCATATACGATAGATTCCGCGATCTCGTTCGCTTTTTCTGTTCCGCAGAGCAGTTCTGTCAATTTCAAAGCAAATGGAATCGCCGCTCCCATCCCTCTTCCTGTCGTAACATGTCCGTCTGTAACCGCCGCCTCGTGCACGACCTGTGCACAGTCAAGTCCTTCTTCAAAAGACGGATATGCACATGCTTTTCTTCCTTTCAAAATACCAAGTTCGCTCAAAATACTCGGAGCTGCGCAAATTGCCGCAAGATACTTTTTCTTCTTATCGAATTCACCGATCAGATTCCGAAGGCCTTCATGCTCTTTCAGATTCAGCGTTCCCGGCATTCCGCCCGGAAGTACGAGCATATCCCCATCCGAAAAATCCGTCTCCTCAAACAGCCGATCCGCTTCCACAATGATTTTGTGTGCCCCGTTAATCTGTTTCTGTCCGGTAATCGAGATCGTCTCCACATCGATCTTAGCCCTGCGCATAATATCAACAACCGTCAATCCTTCAATTTCTTCAAATCCGTCCGCCAAAAAAATGTATACTTTCAAATTACTACCTCCGTATTTTACTTTTTCTTTCTTTTCCGCATTCGCTCTGCTATAATCATTATAGCTTAAAATCAGCGGCGAATTCAACTCAAAGCATTGCTCCTTGCATAGTTTTTACAGGTAAAAACCGGCTCATCGCCGCTGCAATAAAATTTATGCCGCAAAAATGCGGCGGAATGGAGAATATTTATGGAAATCGAACGAAAATTTCTTGTAGATCTTTCCGATCTTCCGTTTGATCCGAAAGATTATCCGGCCAGAAAGATCGAGCAGGCTTATCTATGTACTGCCCCGGTCGTCCGTATCCGAAGAGATAATGACGATTTTTTCCTTACTTACAAATCAAAAGGAATGATGGTAAGAGAAGAGTACAACCTTCCTCTCACAAAAGAAAGTTACTATCACCTCCTGTTAAAAGCCGACGGAAGGATCATTACGAAAACCCGCTATGTCATCCCTATCGAAAACGGCCTTTTTGTTGAACTGGACATTTTTGAAGGCGACCTTGCCCCTCTCGTTCTCGCTGAGATCGAATTTCCCGATGAAGCGTTTGCCAAAGCTTATCAGGCTCCTTCATGGCTCAAAGAAGACGTAACCTACTCTTCCGAATATCACAACAGCACCCTCAGCAAAAAAGATTGAAACAGGAAACTCATCGGCTTCAGACAATGGGCAGTTCACCCTTGTCTTTTGATTTTTCAAGTTACTATCGTTATATTATTTTTATTTTCTTCATGGACATGCGTTCTCTGTCGTGATACTATATTACAGTAAATCGTTTCTGCATCTGCTCTTTTTAGTTAGATGTACGCATACGATCACCGTTTTTACACGGCAGCTTACAGTTTAATCCGGAGGAATAAGTATCATGGGACTTTGCAACAACAGAATTGTAGTAAAAGTGGGAACATCCACATTGACAAACGACGCGGGAAAAAGTGATCTTCGCGCCATCGACCGCCTTGTCTGCACACTTGCCGACATCCAGAATATGGGATATGAGGTCATCCTTGTATCGTCGGGAGCGATCGCAGTCGGCCGTAACAAGCTGAATATGCACGAAAAGCCGGACAGCATGCGTATGAAACAGGCTGCCGCAGCAGTCGGACAATGCAGTCTGATGTATTTATATGATAAATTTTTCGGAGATTATGATAAAACAGTCGCTCAGATCCTTCTCAATGCAGAAGATATCGAGCAGGAAGAAAAGAAAGAAAACTTAACGAACACATTTGACGCCCTGCTTGAAATGGGAGTCATTCCGATCGTAAACGAAAACGATTCCGTAAGTTATAAGGAAATTGAATCCGAAGACAGACTTTTCGGCGACAACGATATGCTTTCTTCTGTCGTATCCGTTCTCTGCCGCGCTAAGCGACTTGTCATTTTTTCTGATATCGACGGTTTTTATGACAGCGACCCCCGCCTTCACCCGAACGCGAAACTGATCAAAGAGATCCGCCAGATCGATGAAAGCGTCTATTCTCTCGCAGGCGGCGCAGGATCAAGACGCGGAACAGGCGGTATGAGGACAAAACTTCAGGCTGCCGAACTTGCCGCTTCACAGGGCATCGATACGATCGTGACGAACGGAAAACACCCTGAAGCTTTGTACGATATCGTAAACGGAAAACAGGCGGGAACTTTATTTGTCGGAAATAAGGACTGCCTGTAATAAAGATATCTATGACATCTATACAGAGAAAGCAGTTTCCCGAATTCAGGTTTTTATATTTTCAAAACCTCTATCGGAAAACTGCTTTTTTCTTTTCCTCAGTTATCTACTTCAACTCTGCCTCTTTTATAAAGCTTTGTAATTCTTCGCTGTCTTTTAAAAATTTCATCTCTTCATCTGTTTCGATCGATTGAACGAGCGCTTTTTGTAACTGCGAACCAAACGACTTATCAACTTCTTTCGTCTGAATATGACGATACAAAGGCGAACTGTTAATATCCCATTTTTTCGTAAGTGATCTCAGCATCGGCAAAAGTATCTTTACCGCCTTCGCTCTTTTTTTCGTAGCCACATAAAGCTGAAACTGTGCACCGTAAGAATTATATTCCCACAGATCAAATACCTGCGCCGCCTGCTTGTCGATATCCGCAATATATTCCGCGTCTTCCATCCGCTTTTCTTTCAATGCGATCTCCATTAACGTCATCAGCGCCCCGTGAATTTCGGTTGTGGCAGACAAAAACTTTTCTTCTGTCAGCTTTGCCGCTTTTTCTAACTCTCCCTGCGCAATGTACAAATTTGCCTGAAGCTGTTCTCTGTCGAGCACCCTCTTTTTTGAAATCGTATCCAACACTTTCTGGGCCTGTTCATAATCCTGTTTTTCCATCAATTTAGAGATCAGATACGCCTGCGCCTGTTCTCTGATATCAATCCGGTCACTTTGCATTACCCGTTGAAATAAAGCTTCGATTTCCTCTTCGTATTTTTCATATGAATCAATTCTGTTTCCTTGAAACAACAGCAGGCCGTTTAGCAGCATCGCCACGTTACCGAGCAGCAGATCACAGGTAGGGTATTCTTTAATTTTCCCGATCGCAAGAGAATATCCCGCTTCAAAACCGTCTTTTTTTGCCGCTTCAGACACTTCATTCAAAAACAGCGCAACTTCTTTCTCCGACAGATCATCCTGAAAAGACAGCAAGGTGTTCAGATCCGTATCAAGAAGCCTGGCAAGCGCCGGAAGCAAGACTATGTCGGGACACGACGTTCCTTTCTCCCATTTATTGACAGCCGGAGCCGTCACCCCAAGATAATTCGCAATCTGCTCTTGTGTAAATCCTTTTGCCAGACGGCGTTCTTTTATAATTTCATTGATTCGCATAATAATAGGCACCTCTCTTGTCTAAGCTCAAATACATGTCTAAATCAAATATAACATCTCTTCTTCACTTATACAATTAAGGCGCCGTTAATTTATCCTTATGTTTTTTTAACTGCCGGTATACCGAAATAACTTTCCCAGCCTTTATATTTTGTATGATATCCGTGATTCTCTTTTGGTCTTAAATCATTCTTTTCATCTACACGCCCCGCTCTACCTTTGGCTGCCACATGACAATCTCATTCTGACCAAGACTTTTTTTCACATCGATGACTCTTTGATTCGATGAACCTCTGAACACAAGACGGATATCTTTTAACGCCTCTACAAACTCTCCGTCCACAAGCACATCTATCATAGAGAGCATTTCATCTGTGTATTCACATCTTGCGCGGCTGTTATTTAAAAGCTGCTCATCATACAAATACCCTGTATAACACCATATATTTTTTTCAGGATAGCTCTCTCTTACTTTTCGGAGAAGTCCGACAAGCGTCTTTTGATTCTCCGGCTCAAACGGTTCGCCGCCAAGTAATGTCAATCCATTAATATAACTTGGCGAGAGCGCCTCCAAAATCTCTTTTTCCGTCTGATCTGTATATTCGCTTCCGTATTTAAAATTCCAAGTATCTGCATTGAAACATCCCGGACAATGATGCGTACACCCTGAAACAAACAAAGATACTCTTACGCCCTCACCGTTTGCAATATCACACTTTTTTATTTCGCCGTAATACACCTGAATTCACACCTTTCCTCTATACTCTCTTATCCGTTTGATCTATATATGCAATGAATCACCGGAAGTGCCAAAAGGTACATTCCGGGATTGTAATCGGTCGCCGTTAAAAAAACAGGATACCAAGCAGGGCATCCTGTTTCTTTTGATTCATTTATCCCTCTTTGTTTGTCACCCGATATTTTACAGGTGAAGCACTCTTTCTTTGATCTCCTGTGTTCTTCCCTGATTCCAGAACTGTGTTCCGATGTAACCGCATGTACGTCTTGCTACATTAAGAGTATCCTGATTGCGGTTTCCGCAGTGCGGACATTCCCACTCAAGCTTTCCATCTTCAGACGTCACGATCTGGATTTCTCCGTCGAATCCACATTCCTGACAATAATCACTCTTCGTATTCAGTTCCGCATACATGATATTATCATAAATAAAACGGATTACCTGAAGAACCGCCGGAATGTTGTCCTGCATATTCGGCACTTCTACATAACTGATCGCACCGCCTGTAGAAAGCGCCTGAAACTGGGATTCAAATTTCAGTTTGTCAAACGCATCGATCGGCTCACATACATTAACGTGATAACTGTTCGTGATATAACTCTTATCCGTCACACCCGGAATAATACCGAATCGTTTCTGAAGGCATTTTGCAAATTTGTATGTCGTACTCTCAATCGGAGAACCGTAAATACTGAAACCTATATTTGTCTCCTCTTTCCATCTGTCGCACGCTTTATTCATGTATTTCATTACGTCAAGCGCAAATTGTGTAGCCGACGGATCTGTGTGCGATTTTCCCGTCATATATTTCACACATTCGTAAAGTCCGGCATATCCAAGAGAGATCGTAGAATATCCGCCATAAAGCAGATTATCGATCTTCTCCCCTTTTTTCAGACGTGCCAGCGCGCCAAACTGCCAAAGGATCGGAGCCGCATCCGAAAGAGTTCCTTTCAGACGGTTATGTCTGCACATAAGAGCCCGGTAACAAAGATCCAGTCTCTCGTCAAACACTTTCCAGAATTTGTCCTCATCTCCGCCGGAGGACAATGCTACGTCCACAAGGTTGATCGTCACAACTCCCTGATTAAAGCGTCCGTAAAACTTATAATTTCCGTTTTCGTCTTTCCACGGGCTAAGAGCGCTTCGGCATCCCATAACCGGGAAGCAGTTTCCTTCTTTTAGTTCTTTCATCTTTTTCTCGGAAATATAATCCGGAACAAGACGTTTTGACGTACATTTTGCCGCAAGCTCCGTCAGATAGAAATACGGAGAACCTTCGTCGATATTATCTTCTTCAAGCACATAGATCAGCTTCGGGAACGCCGGCGTCACCCATACGCCCGCTTCGTTTTTCACGCCTTTATAACGCTGCTTTAACGTCTCTTCGATGATCATCGCAAGATCTTTTTTCTCCCGCTCATCTTTCGCTTCGTTCAAATACATAAATACTGTAAGGAACGGAGCCTGACCATTCGTCGTCATAAGCGTGATCACCTGATATTCGATCGTCTGAACGCCTTTTATGATCTCTTTTTTTAAGCGGCCTTCCACAATATCATTGAGCACCTGCTTCGGATAATCGATCCCTACCATTTCCATTTCCTGAAGGACTTCCGCACGGATCTTATCTCTTGATACCTGAACAAACGGCGCGAGATGCGCAAGCGAAATACTCTGTCCGCCATACTGGTTGCTCGCCACCTGTGCGATGATCTGTGTCGCAATATTACATGCCGTTGAAAAGCTGTGCGGTTTCTCTATCATTGTTCCGCTGATGACCGTTCCGTTCTGGAGCATATCTTCCAGATTGACAAGATCACAGTTATGCATATGCTGCGCATAATAATCCGAATCATGAAAATGGATGATACCCTCTTTATCCGCTTCGACAATATCTTCCGGCAAAAGCATTCTCTGCGTCAGGTCACGGCTGACCTCTCCTGCCATATAATCTCGCTGCACGCTGTTGACCGCCGGATTTTTATTGGAATTTTCCTGTTTGACATCTTCGTTATTGCACTCAATAAGTGAAAGGATCCTGTTGTCCGTCGTATTTGCCTTACGCACAAGCGATCTCTTATAACGATATCTCACATACCGTTTTGCCAGTTCAAATGCTCCTGTCGCCATGATCTGGTCTTCCACAAGATCTTGTATCTCTTCAACCGAAACCGCACGGTTCAGTTTATTGCACTTAAACTCGACAAACTCCGCAATATCTTCTATCTGCGAATCGGTCAGACTTCTCCCTTCCGATGATGAATCCGCTTTTGTCACTGCAATTACGATCTTCTTAATGTCAAATACTTCTTCGGCTCCGTTTCTCTTGATAATCTTCATATTTCGCCTCTCCTCATCTATCTTTTTTTCAGATGCTTTTCCGCTTTCTCCGCCTTTTTGCGTATTTCACGGAACATTTTCCTCATGTCTTGCATCGCACGGCTGTCATATCCCGTGCTGTCTAAAATCTATTCTAATACAAAATATAGTATAATGCAATCCCCAAAACACATGATAATGTATTTTCAGAACAAGCCTGTTTTTATGAAAGATTGTCGTTTTTAAGGGAATATTTCCGTTTCCTTTTACACAAATAAACTTCACAAATAAAATTATCTGTCACTTTCCCGCAATCCGAATCCCAAACCTGTTAAATCCGACAGATTTCAAGCAAATATAAAAAATCATCTTATCGCTCACAAAACAATCGCTCATCATAATATAAAAAGATATCAAAAATAAGACCGCCTGTAGCGGAAAAGCCATTTTCCCACTGCAGACAGCCTTATATACTGTACAGATCTTTTTGTATTTACAATCTTTATTATGTAATCTTATCTGCTTATTTGCTTTGCTTTTTTTGTCTTGCGAAATAATCTTTCGTCTCTCTTACGACAACACCGCTTAACGCCAAAATCGCGATCAAGTTCGGAAACGCCATCAGCGCATTAAAAATATCCGCGATATTCCAAACGGCCGCAACCGTCATATATGGTCCGATAAATACTGCAAGAATATACAACCAGCGGTACCCTTTTACTACGGATTTATTTCTGTTAAAAAGATATTCGATACATCTCTCACCATAATAGTTCCATCCAAGTATTGTAGTGAACGCAAAAAATACAAGGCAGAGCATCAGTGAGAACGAAGCTACGATCGGAGGGAACGGCAGGCCTTTTTGGAATGCCGCCACCGTAATTTCAACGCCTTCCAGTTCCGGGTTCATCCATGTACCCGCTATCACAATGGAAAGGCCTGTCATTGTACAAATCACTATCGTATCGATAAATGTTCCTGTCATAGACACAAGTCCCTGACGAACCGGCTCTTTTGTCTTTGCCGCCGCTGCTGCGATCGGCGCACTTCCAAGACCGGATTCATTTGAGAAAATACCACGGGCGATTCCTTTTTGCATCGCAACGACCATTGTTCCCATTGCCCCGCCTGCCAAAGCGCTGCCCGTAAAAGCTGATTTTATAATAGATACAAGCGCTGCCGGAACAGCCGTAATATTTGTAATAATAATGATCGCTCCAAGCGCCACATAAAGCACTGCCATAAACGGAACGACAATTTCCGATACTTTCGCGATTCTTTTAATTCCGCCGATCACGACAAGGCCGACACAAAGTGTCAAGATCAACCCAGTCACAACCGTAGCCATCGTATAGTCATGACCAAAGGCAGAAAAAACAACGTTTGATGACTCTGGATCAAAGAAGTTTTTCACCGCTGACGAAATACTGTTTACCTGCGTAAAAGTACCGATACCGAAAAGGCCGACACCGGCTCCGAAAAATGCAAAGATTTTAGCCAGCCATCTCCAGTTCTTTCCCATTCCGTTTTCAATATAGTAAAACGGTCCTCCGAGAACATGTCCGTCTTTGTCGATCGTGCGATATTTGATAGCCAGAAGACCTTCGGCATATTTTGTAGCCATTCCGAAAAACGCCGCGATAACCATCCAAAACAGCGCTCCCGGACCTCCTGCTGCCAATGCAGTTGCGACTCCTGTGATGTTTCCCGTTCCGATCGTTGCCGATAACGCCGTACAAAGCGCTCCGAAACTGGTTACTTCACCCTGTCCGTCCTCTTCATTTTTAAACATAAACTTTAGGGCTTTCCCGAGATGTCTTATTTGTAAAAGACCCAGCCGGGTTGTGAGAAGAAATCCTGTAAACAGGATCAGAATGATCAACGGCAGACCCCACACCGCTCCGTCGATCACCTTAATGATTTGGTCGATTTGCTCTAACATTCCTTTATACCTCCATCCTTTTGCCTGAGAGACTCGCGGCGTCTGCCTTAAAAACAGAATATACCGCTTACACCTTCGGCGCTCTTTCACCGGCCTCGCCACAGCCGATAAAGAGACTCTCCTGAGTTTTCTCTTTCGCGCTTTAACACGACATAGTTCAGAATAACATGGAAAGTATAAAAAAGCAAGAAAAATCGCCCGAACCTCAAACGATCCGAGCGATTTTTCTATTTATAAAGGCTTTTGCAACCTTCTTTTATACCGTGCCTTGCGATCGACACAATTACTGACGACGTCTTTTTCTCTCAAAAAATGCCGCTGCCGCTGCAAATAATCCGAAGATACCTGCCGCTCCCCATCCAAAGAAGGATGTCGCGTCTCCCGTCTGAACAGCCTGACCTTTATTCGGTGCACCCGGGTTCTTATTGTCCGTTGTTCCTGGGTTCTTATTGTCCGTTGTTCCCGGTTTCTTCAAACCATCCATCGCTGTCTGAAGACTTGTCTGTGCCGCGTCAACTTCCGCCTGACTTGCATCTTCTTTTGCAAGAACAGCCTGCGCTTCTTTTAACGCCTCTGCAAACGGCTTCCATGTTTCAGATGTATAATCTTTCTCCTTCAAAACCTCTGCTTTTTCAACTAATGCCGTCAAGTCAGCTTTATTTACTTCAACTTCTTCGTCTTGGAATCTTCCCATCACACGGATCTCTGCCGCTGCCGAGAATTTATTTGCCTCATCTCCTGTAGTCGCAGTCGGTACGAGTTTTACGTCTGTTACATCTTTCACTTCTTCAAAAGCAACCGCCTGCCATCCGGTTCCTCCGAAGCTTGCATCCGCTACTTTTTCGTAGTCGGCAGCGCCTGCTTTTTTCACCCAGATTTCCGCTTCCCTGATAATACCGTTTCTTCCGCTTCTCTGCTGAAGTCTTAATCCGCTTACTGTCGCCGGTTTATCTAATTGCAGATTTAACCAGTGGTTTTCAATCGGTGTTCCTGCCCATACAGTATGCCAAATTGTATCGGCATTACCGTCTAAGACGTTGCTTGCAGGTCCTTCTCCGCCTTCCTGCGCCTGCTCGCTTCCTGCTGTAGCAGTCATCTGCTCTTTCGGAAGATCTTTGGAATCATCTGTCGCATCGATTCCAGCCGAGTTATCCATCGTAACCATAGCAGCTTTTAATTCATAGTATGCTTTCTCGATTTCATCCTGTGAAGCTCCCTCTTTGTCAAGAACCGCTTTTGCTTCTTTAAGTACGTCCTGGAAGCTGCTCCAAATTTCCGGTCTGTAATCGATTTCTTTATACTTTTCTTCTGCTTCTGCAACTAATGCGGCAAGTTTTTCCTTTGTAACTTCTTCTGTTACTTTTTCGATCACGAGGTTGTCAAGAACAAGCTCTTTGTATCCGCCGAAGTTCGCCTCTGCCGCATCCGGACTCACGCCTTGAAGATCCGGAGCCTTCTCTGTAGAGTAGATACCGAACCATGTCTGTCCTGTGGAATCTCCCGTAACCTGCATTGTAAAATGTCCGTCTTTCTCTTTTCCCATGCTCATCGGAAGTTCTTTGAGCTGAACGTTTCCGTTATACTCGCCGACACCGACTGCAGCCGCGTAAATTCCGTCGCTGCCCGCCTGATAATCAAAGCTTACATTGTATGTCACACCAGGCTCGAAACGGAAGTTCTGCGGGATCGTCTGGTATGCCAGCGTAGATCTCTGTGTCAGTCCGTTGATCTTCACAGACCAGTCTCCGTCAAGAACATCATCCATCTTCTTCACATCCCATCCTGCCTGTGTGTACTTGTCATGTCTTTCAGAAAGATGGATTCTGTTATCCTCTACTCCTTCAATTCCTCCGACTACGAACGGGTAAAGTCCCTGTACGCTCTTTTCAAAATTCTGTTCAAATTTTACAACTTCGCCCTTCTCGTTTGTCGTAATGTTCTTAGAATCGTTTTGCACGATACGGATATCATCGAAGTATGAAGATCCTTCTCCTGCTTCCCTTGCGATCGTAAGAGTCACATCTCCTGATTTCGGCGCTGTAAAGAATATATACATATTCTGGAAATAGCTGCTTCCGTCTACTGTCGAACTGTTTGTATTATGTGTATATGCTTTTACATAGTTCTTAGCGATAGAACGTGTTGTGTAGTTTGATCCAAGTACTTTATCGCCTGATTTAATTTCTACAGATGCTTTGGCGTCGCTTCTGTTATCTACGCCTACTAAAACAGCATACTGTTTTCCTGCTTCCAGATCTGTCAGTTTCTGTGTCATAGAAACTTTTCCGTCCAGTTTCATCATCGGATTGCTGTGCTGGCTCTTTGCGATCTGCGCTGTTCCTTCGCCTGCTTTTGTCCACATATCAAGGCTTCCACTGTTGAATCCTGCATCTACGATATGCATTCCTTCACTCCATGTCACTTTGATATTTTCTTTTTCGCCTTTGCATACTACATACGGAACTTCTGATTCTGCTTCTAATGTGATCTTACCGTCAACAACATTGACCGTCTTCTCCTCTGTCTTTCCGAGATCTGTCAGTTTGTATACTTTGACGTCTTTTAAGTCTGCCCAACTGTCCGGAAGCTCCCACTGTGTTGTTCCGCCCTGCGTATTCCAGTGGTACAGCTTTTCATCTTCTGATTTTACTTTTTCTCCTGTCTTCGCATCCCAGATCCACGGCAGCAGATAAGACTCTGTTCCTTTTTTGTTTCCGTTGCGGATATCGTCGTCTGTTCTGTCTCCCTGTGATACCGCGCCTCTTGCGATCACTTTTCCGTCCAAAGTCATCGTTCTGTCTCTGTATGCCGCCTGAGCCGGATCGTTTGATCCCCTCTCAAGAACAAGCGTAGATCCATCTTCATCTTTCAAAGTGATCTTCATTTCAGGCGTCCAGTTTACCGCTCCGCCTACGTTGACCGGTGTTCCGTCTTCCCAATCTACGATCTGATAATGCTGGATGAATTTTGTCGTCAGGTCATGTGTGTAAAGATTCGTAATATACGCGTCATAATCGTTACGTCCCTGCCATCCTTCAAAGTCTTTCATGTTATATCCGCCAAGAAGAGGAGCAACCGCCGCGCCTCCGTAAGTCGGATAATCTCCTACCCATGAATCTTTCTGGTGGTTACGCAGGAAACGCATCACATCACTGTTCTCTCCTTTTGCGCCTTCCCCGCCATATGTAAGGTCTGTTGCCCAATGTTGGAATGTAGAGTCATACTCGTTTGCTCCACCCCATTCGTTGGACATACGCCATCCGTTGTCATTAATCTCTTTGGACAGCTTACGGGTCTGCTGGGAATCATCATTGTCACTTCCCGTATTATTTCCCCAAATATCTACATAGATGAAGTCAAGCATATCTTTTCCGTCGCCGCCGAGGATCTCATGAAGTTCATCAAAGCGCGCTTCTCTTTCTCCTGTGGCAAGGTCATAGATACTGTCAAGTCCGATTCCCTGATCGATCCAGTTCCATCCATAACGAAGACTTCCGTCCTTATTACGGCGAACATTATCATCCTTAAACGCTTTTGCTTCCGGATACATCTCGCCTGCATTGACATGGATACCGAATTTTGCTCCGTAATCCGCGCCTTTTTCAAGCAATGTCTTCATATCTTCCGGTCCGCCGATTCTCTTTCCTATATCTGCGTAATCCGGATGCGCCGAGTCATGTCCTTCATTCGCATAACCTTTCAGCAGGACAGATTGTCCAAGACCGTCTGTGTGCATTGCCACACGTTTTACGTTATCTAATGTTGTCAGGAACGGATTCTGCGCGTGAGAACCGAAGTTCATCGCAATACGGTACGCAACCAATTCCGGAACTTCCTCGCTCTTGAACGGATTGTTCATAATATCACGGAATGCAACCGCTCCGTCCTGCCAGTCAACATTTTTATCGCCGTTGCAGTTTCCTGTGATCACGACTTTCATCTTCGGATTTTCTGTCTCTTCCAAAACCCATGTCCGATTATGAGAATCTGTCATCACTCTGTGCCAGTACCATGCAGAACTTCCAAGTCCCATCGATACATAGCCGTCTTTTTTCTCTGAAACAGACATAACTCTTGTATTATTAGATCCTCCGGAAGAACTTGCCCCCGCATTACGGCCTTCATACTCGGAGTTACTCCAAAGTCCGGCGCTCATCTCATTATTAGAAACGAAAGCATACATGTAATCTCTTTCGCGAGCCGGCGTATTTGCCTTTACTTCTACATATTCGTCACCGCTTACCTTTGTTTGTGTGGACATAGCAGCGCCTATTAAATTGGCATTTTTCTGTGTACTGTTTACAGATACAAGACTGTGATTCGGGATTTCGATCGTCTGGATCGGATTTCCCACCTTGCCGCTTTCCAATGCTGTGCCCGGTTTTCCTTCTGTCAGCTTATTTTCCACTTTCGTAATTTCAAATGAAACCGTATTGTCTTTTGCTGTCAATTCTGCCGTAAGAACTGCGTCAATATGTTTTTCTTCATTTTTCACAGTCATCTCATACGTTGCTTTGTCACCCTTGATCGTTGCTTTTACATCACCTTTGGAAAGTTTCACATCTGTTCCGTTGATACGCACCGTATTGATAGCCGAAGTCTGACCGTAGAACGTCTTGCCGTTTAAATCGCCCTTTTTCATCTCGTATTTTACAACGCTCGGGAAATTCTTCGCTACATAAACGTCCATATCCGCTGTAGAAAGCTTCTCTGTCTCTATCTCTGCTGTCTTTTCCAGTTTTACGGCTTTTGCTTCCACGTTGCCTTCTGTTACAGTTACAGATGTCGTCGCCGTCTGATATCCTGCCTTCGTAATCGTCAGCTCATGCTTGCCGGCTCCTAACTGTAAGGAATATTTTCCGTCTTTATCCGTTTCAGCCGTCAGATTTCCTGTCGTTACAACCGCGCCTTCCAACGCTTTTCCACTCTCATCTGTTACACTTCCCGTAACAGTATATGTAACCGCTTCTTCCTGACCTGTATAATGAATATCTTTCAAAAGAACATCTGAACCGATCTGACCCCAAGAACCTGCTTTGATCGCAATTTTGTTTCCGAGAGAATCTGCGATACCGGAAAAGTCTTCTTTATCAAACACAACTTCTCCGTTGAGCGTAAACGTCATCTTATGGTCTGCTGTCCAGTCGATGCGAACCTTTACTTCCTGATCTTTCGTCGGCGCAGGTTTTCTCGTCTGCTGATAATAGTCTCCGTTGCCGCCTTTGTATTTCTGCCAGAACCAGCCGCCATTGTCATATCCTATGTACATACCGTTTTGATCCGTATTATATCCGAGGTAAACGCCTACTCTGTCACTGTCGCTTATTCCTGTATTTGCATTATTTGATTTTAAAGTAAATGAAAAATATCCCGGCTTGTTAAAATCAAATGTATTTGGATTTACAACCATCTGCGGTCTTGTTCCGGGATTATTCCGATTGCCCGTAGCTGATTTAATATGCAGCTAGCCATTTTCCACAGTGACTGTGTCTCCGTCTGCTTTGTTATCCTGAGTCCATGCATCATTGATCCCATCTTCTAAAGCTGCTGTTTTTTCTGTAACATCAACTTCTTCGGCAGATGCGGTCTGAATGTTTGACGGAAGCATAGTACCTGTCATAGATGCAACCATCACAAGACTCAAGAGTCTTAAGACTACTTTTCTTTTCATACCTTTTCTCCTTCCCTTCAGGCTGATTTTATATTTCAGCCAATATATCACATCCTCCATTATAGCAAATTACCAATTTTTTACAATGTATTATTCATATTTTTAGCGTTTTTTTGTCTATTTCTTATCTCCCTTACTTTTCCCCGTCGTTTTTTCTTTGTTTTTTTGTATTTTATTATTCTTTTTGAGCATTTTCTCTCACTTCTTCCAACATCTCAGCCACTGTTTTTCCATACGCCGGATGGCGCACATACGGCGCGATCTCAAAAAGAGGCCGCAGCACAAAATCTCTCTTGTGCATTTCCACATGAGGGATGCACAACTCGTCTCCTTCATATACGAGATCATCATACAAAATAATGTCCAAATCAAGCGTTCTCGGACCCCAGTGAACGATCCGTTCTCTTCCCGCCTCCATTTCAATCCTATTTAATTCTCTTAACAGTTCTTTCGGATAAAACAAGGTTCTTAATTTCAGACATCCGTTCAGAAAATCATCCTGATCTGTCACCCCATACGGAGGCGTTTCGATAAAAGAAGAGCATTTTTCGACAACGCATCCTTTTAAAGCGCCAAGTGCTTCAACTGCATCTGTAATATATTTTTCTCTGTCTCCCATGTTAGATCCAAGTGCAATATATGCGGTATGCCATTGCCGCTCGATCACAACGCTGACCGTTTTCAGCGGAAGGCGCACCGGAGCCCACGGTTTCTTGATCTCCAGTCTGATCTTCTCTAGTCCGGCTGTATGCAGCAAAAGTTCTTCTGCAAGCGCTTCTGCCGCCCTCTCCAATAATTGAAATGTATGCTCCCGCAAGTAGCGGTCTATAAAAGCGCTCACTTCCCCATAATGAATAGAAGCGCTTAGATCATCCGTAAGTCCCGCCCTTCGTGTGTCGGTGTAAAGAACTGCCGAGACTAGAAACTTTTGTCCCAACACATTTTCCTCCGGAAATACACCGTGATTCGCAAATACTTCCAGATCTTCTATTCTGATCTCATCATAATCTTTTTTCATTTTCTGTCTTCCTTCCTCCTTACCGTACATTTTTCTGTATGACAACTCTTTCTTCACCTTAACTATACGAAAGCGAAGCAGTCAGTCCGACAGCTTCGCTTGCCTGTTTTACAGTCCTGATTACACTTCATGTTCCCGCATGAGCGCCTGCGTCATAAGTATCGCTCTTTTATTCTTCTCTACGTCATGAACACGGACAAACGCACATCGTTTCTGCACCGCATAAACCGTTGTCACAAGCGTTCCTTCTTCCCGCTCGTCTGCCGGAAGATCTAATGTAAGACCGATCACAGATTTGCGTGACGTTCCAAGAAGGATCGGTAATTTAAATTCATGCATGATCTCCAGTTTCTGTATGATCTCCAGATTCATTTCATATGTCTTTCCAAAACCGACTCCCGGATCAAGGATGATCTTATCCCGTGCAATTCCTGCTTTATCTGCAATTTTAACGCACTCTTTCATATCTTTCATAAAATCAAAAAGAAAACTATCGTATACCGCCTCGTTCCGATTATGCATCAGACAGCATGCAACGTCATGTTTCGCGATCACATCTGCCATTTTCTCGTCATATTTTAATCCCCATATATCATTTACAAGATCTGCCCCCGCACAAACCGCAGCTTCAGCCACCGCGCTTTTATATGTATCAATAGAGATCGGTACGTCAAATTCCTTTTTCAGTTTTTCAATGACCGGAACGACGCGCGCGATCTCTTCTTCGTCCGTAATCTGAACATGTCCCGGACGGGTAGACTCACCGCCGACATCTAAAATATCCGCTCCTTCTTTTATCATCTTTTCTGCATGAAGAAGGGCTGCATCCATCTTATCAAAACGTCCTCCATCCGAAAAAGAATCCGGAGTTACATTTAAGATGCCCATAATATATGTATTGTGTTCTGTGTCAAATTCTCTTCTGCCTATGATCATATTTTTATCTCCATATTTTTCTTCTCTTCACTCCAGTTACATTCCCGGTTTGCCGGACATGAAAGACACAGCCTCGACGCTTTGTCCGCTTCATACAAAAGCTTTTCCAATGTGTCCGCCCCGTCACGAAGCCGTCTGTGTCCGCGCACCGCATTTTTTATCGTTCTTTTTTCTTCCTCAGAAAATCCCGTTTCTTTTGGAAGTGTATCCAGTATTTCCCCGGCGATCCGCTCTCCCGCAATCTCATGGGGAACTTTTTCTTCATATTGAAGCGCTTTTCCTATATCGTGCAAAACCGCGGCGGCATAAATTACATCTTTACGAAAACCGTATTCCTTCTCTAAATTGCGGATATATGCTATTCTTGCCACATCCAACAGATGCGACATCTGATGCCTGCAAAAAATACGTTCCTTTTCCGCGCGCTCCAGCCTATGATAGTATTCCAAATACAGCGGATGGCAAATCACTGCATTTACTCTGTCCATTTTTCCTCCTTTACCGGTCAGTTTCCCGCGTCCGGTCTACCCTCTTTCAAGCATTCTGAAAAAACGTTCTTCCAAAGCCGGATCTGTCTCAAACAGCCCTCTTTTTGCAAATGTCACCGTCCTGCTGCCCGGTTTTTTTATTCCTCTCATCGTCATACACATATGTTCTGCCTCGATCACAACCGCCGCGCCTTTCGCCTTCAGTTCGTTCATCAGCGCATCTGCAATCTGACCCGTAAGCTGTTCTTGAAGCTGAAGCCTTCTTGCAAACCCCTCTACCGTTCTCGCCAGCTTGCTAAGCCCCGCAACTTTTCCGTCCGGAATATACGCAATGTGCGCTTTGCCGTAAAAAGGAAGAAGGTGATGCTCGCACATGGAATAGAACGTAATATCTTTTTCTACGACCATATCGCTGTTTTCCACATGAAACGTCTTACAAAGATGCTCTTTTGCATCTTCTTCGTAACCTCCGTATATTTCCTCGCACATTCTGGCGATCCTATCCGGTGTTTCGATCAAGCCTTCTCTGTCGGCGTCTTCTCCGATCCCTTCCAATAATAATCTGACTGCTTTCTTTACTTTTTCCTGATCTATCATCTTTTCATCCTTTATCTTTTTCTATCAATACATCTGTCGCTTATCCTGTTCTTTTTCAACCGCTTCCTTTACTTTTCCCAAATAGGACAAAGAGCCAAACGCAAGGATCACGTCGTCTTCGTCTGCGTTTTCCAGCGCTTCTTTTACCGCCTGCTTAATCTCGCCGACAGCATACGCGGGCACATATTCAGACTGTGCTTCAACAGCTTCTTTTAGTTTCTGCGCGCTTAGCGTACGTTCTTTATTCGGAAGATCGACCGTATATACGCATTTTGCATACGGAATCGTCAAACGGATGATCTTTTCATATTCTTTATCTTGAAACACACCCATTATGTAAATAAGCTTCCTCCCCGGGAAATACGCTTCTATTGATTCCCGTAGTCTTTTTGCCGCATCTTCATTGTGCGCTCCGTCTACGAGAAATACAGGCCACTCCGAAATACATGTAAACCTTCCGAACCATTCTGTATCGAAAAAACCCGTCTCGACCGCTCTCTTTTCCTCTTTTTTCAGCAGCCCCGGAACATGTACTGCCTCCCATGCGGTAACAGCGTTTATGAGCTGATATTTTCCCGAAAGACGGATGCTTATATTTTCGGAATCTTTATAAGAAAACCGCATCCCGCGATAATCTTCTTCCAAGACAACTGCTTTTTCCGGCTCTGCATAAATAATCGGACAGCCAAACTGTCTTGCTTTTTGTTCTAAAATTTCTCTTACTTCCTGCTTCTGGGGCGCTGATACAACGATGCATCCCGGTTTTATGATCCCCGCCTTATTTTCGGCGATCTCGGAAAGTGTATTGCCGATCACACCGATGTGATCCATACTGATCGGCGAAAACACGGCGCAGACTGTATTTTTCACAACATTCGTAGCGTCTTCCATCCCTCCCAGCCCTGATTCTAAAACGACAAAATCGCACTTCATTCTTTTATAATATAAAAATGCTATCGCCGTTTCAGCCTCAAAGACTGTCGGAAGCTGTTTTCCCGCTTCCTTTAACCGAACGATAGCATCCTGAACTTTTTCTGTCTCTTCTGCAAAAGCATGCTTTGATATCATTTCTCCGTCAACTTGTATCCTCTCACGGTATGAGACAACTGTCGGTGATACATAACGCCCGATCCTGTATCCTGCTTCACTTAATATTGTGGAAGTGTAGGCAAGCACAGATCCCTTTCCATTCGTTCCTGCGATATGTATGAACCTTAAATCATCCTGAGGATTCCCAAGTTCACGCAGCAGACCTCGAATTGCATCTAAGCCAAGTACACTTCCGTATTTAGACAATTCATCTAAATATACCCTCGCTTCTTTATAGGTCACACTTTTGTTCCTTTCCTGAATCAATTTCATTTTCCGCCCTGCTTTTTGCCGAGCAGACTTATCATAGCACTATTCGTTTCATTGTACAAGCTTCATATTTGCAACAATTCTTACTTTGTATAGACATTTGCTCCTTTCTGTGTTACGATAAGTGTACTACATTAAATAATACACTTAATACACTCATTTTAAGGAAGGGACAATTATGATTACGATTGACTATCAAAGCAAACTGCCTTTATATGAACAGATTGCTAAAAGATTTCAGACGCTCATCTTAAAAGGCGCGCTTCCACCCGATTCGCAGATGCCTTCCGTTCGTTCCCTCGCAATGGATCTTTCCATCAATCCGAATACGATACAGAAAGCGTATTCGCTTTTGGAACAGGAACGCTATATTTATCCGGTAAAAGGACGCGGAAATTTCGTTTCCGATACGACGCTTCTCGTTGAACAGACAAAGAAAACACTTCTCGAGAACGTTTCTCGCCTTATCGCAAACGGAAAAGAACTCGGAGTAAAGCGCGCAGAATTCACGCAGCTTGTTGACCGGATCTATCGAAAGGAGGATTCTCATGATCGAGTTAAAAACGCTTGATAAAACATTTCAGATGATCCATGCTTCCGACCACATCACCGCTACTATCCCGGACGGTATGGTATTCGGACTGATCGGATCAAACGGAGCCGGAAAAAGTACGCTTCTGCGTATGATATCCGGTATTCTCAAACCGGACGAAGGAGAAGTTCTCATTGACGGAGAATCTGTTTTTGAAAATCCTTCCGTAAAATCACAGATCTGCTTTTTATCGGACACCCCTTACTTCTTTCCGAATGCAGATATCCAACAGATGAGAAATTATTACATGCTCTGTTACCCGTCGTTTAACAGAAAACTGTTTGACTCTCTTACAGACAGATTTAATCTTGATCCAAAACGAAAGATCAGCAGCTTTTCAAAAGGTATGAAAAAGCAAGTTTCCATTTTGCTCGGTCTTTGTTCAGGAACAAAATATCTCCTCTGTGACGAAACGTTCGACGGACTTGATCCGGTCGTTCGCCAGGCTGTTAAAAGTCTTTTTGCCGCAGAGATATTGAATCGGGATTTCACACCGATCATTTCTTCTCATAATCTGCGGGAGTTAGAAGACTTCTGCGACAGCATCGGACTTTTGCATCAGGGACAGCTTCTGCTTACCCAAAGTCTGGATCAGATAAAGTGTTCCGTCTGCAAACTGCAGTGTGTCATTTCAGATCCACATAAAGAACAGCAGTTTCTGTCTTCTATAAAGATATTAAAAATGGAGCGTTCCGGTTCTTTACTTACGCTCACACTTCGCGGAAGCCACTCAGATATTCTTTCTGCGGTACAGACTTATGATCCTGTTTTTGCAGAAGTCCTTCCGCTTACACTCGAAGAAATATTTATAAGCGAAACGGAGGCAGCCGGTTATGATATCAAAGATTTCTTATATTAAACTTATACGAGAGGACATACGGCACAGAGGATGGCTCGCCGCCCTTTCCGGCGTCCTGTTATTTCTTTCAATGCCTGTTTACACACTGATCTACCTTGACAGTTATTCTGAAGATCCTGAAGTATTAAAAGAGTTCGCGGATACATTTTCCGGATTCATTAACGGATATAATTCCGCTTTTCTCATCATACTGATCGGAATTCTCGCTTTCGCAGTCGGAATAAGCGGGTTTCAGTTCATGCATAAAAAAGAAAAACTTGATTTTTACCACGGACTTGCGCTCAAACGTCATCAGTTGTTCGCAATCTCTTATTTGGCAGGACTGTTCCTCTTTCTCATCCCATATATAGTATGTACTGTATTGACGATCCTTGTCGGCGCTGTAAAAGGAATTATGACTCTTTCTCTCGCCGGAGAATGTTTTCTTACAATGGGGACGGGAATCCTCGCATTCCTTCTGATCTATCACACATGTATTTTTGCGGGAATGCTGACCGGACGAAGCGTAACGATGTTCCTCGGAACACTTGTCATCGGAGTCTATCCAAGCCTCGTATTGACACTGCTTCCGTCGCTGCGAGATGCGTTTTTCCAGACAACTTATAACGTACACGACAGTATACCTGAAAAACTTTCGGAATATCTTTCGCCATTTCCGTTGTTCATCCGCATGCTTGAACAAAATAATTCTTACTCGAATGTGTTTATGATCACCGCTGCTCTTGTTTTGATCGTTCTTCTTTTGGCGGCCTCGATCATGCTGTATCGCATTTACCCTTCGGAATCAGCCGGAAATGCCCTTGCGTTTAAATTTACACCGCCTGTATTTAAAGTACTGATCAGTATTCCGACCGCAGTGTTTATCAGTCTTCTTGTAAAATCATTTATCGGAGCTTCCGGCACAAAATGGATCATTATCTTAAGTATGCTCGCCATTGTCCTGCTATGCGGATTAATCGAGTTTATTTACTGGCAGGATCTGAAAATGCTATTAAAAGGATGGCGTTCTTCCGTAATTGCCATCGGGTTTGTAGCCGTTTTGCTTGCAGTGTTTCAATTTGATTTTACCGGATATGACACATACCTTCCGAAAGAAAAAAAAATTGCCCGGATCGGAACGCTTCCCGATTCGTTCGCATCCTATTTCTGGTATCCCGAAGACTATACTTCAGAGGATGACAGGGAAAGTTTCGTTCTTTCCGATGACGTTGACGTTTTATACAATCTTGCGCAATCGGGAATCGAAAACGTGAAAAAAGGCATTACTCCAAACACGCTTTACTCCTCTCAGACATCGATGCAGACGGATAAAGATTCCGACAATTATATATGCGCCGCATTTTGCTTTGAACTGGAAAGCGGGAAGAAAGTTTATAGAAACTACTGTGTTTCCTATAATGAAACGCTTGAGGCATTCACAAAGCTCTGCCAAAAAGAAGATTACCGCAAGGAACTTTTCCCGATCTTCCATGTGGAGAAAGAAAACGTATCTTCTGTCTCGCTTCAGGATATTTATATAACGCCCGAAGAATTACTTCTGACTGCCGAACAAAGAACAGAACTTCTAAGCGCATATGAAAAAGACGTATTAAACACAGATATCCGAAAACTCGGAAGCGAAGTTCCGATTGGAGAATTTTCCCTTACGATCCGCCATGTTCCTAACAAAGAGACGAATACGAATCAGCCTTTCCATTCATGGGTGAACGGAACGCGTGAATGGAATGCTGCAGTCAATACAGCTTTTCCGGTAACTTCCTCCGAAGATGAAACCAATTACAAGACGTTTTCGATCGGATCATTGTACATTTACGAAGACTATGAAAATACACTTTCCTGTCTTGAAAAATACGGATACAAAATAAAAAGACTTATCCGTGCAGAAGATATCGACTCTGTCACTCTATACTTAAGCGGCGACTCAATGAAAAACAAAAAATGGAACGATCTTTTAGCATCCTTTTCTTCTGCCAAAGATGAGAACAATTCCGATCCGGATAAAGCTGCTTACGAACAATCAGATGAAAAAGATGCAACGTCAATGTTCACGATCACAGCTCCCGAAGATTTCCGGCTTCTGGCAGAACATCTTTACCTTAATCCTTCTGATTTTCTCGACAGGGGAGGAACGTCACGTGATTATGCAGAAGTTACATTTAAAAAAGAAAACAATACTTTCACTTATCTTTTGAAGTAAACATTTTTGTCTGATATTTCTGACAAAACCGGCATTGCATCCAACAGCAGACTTTTTTCTTCATCTGCCCACGGAAGCAATGCCGGTTTTTTCTTTTATTCTTTTTATTTCCTGCTTTTTTGCTTCCTGCCTTTCGGAAAATATTTTAATAATACTTTACTTTTACTCTTCTTCCCATTTTTTCTGCTGTAGAAACAAGCTGTTCTACAAGATTCTGCCGCATACTCAGATCAAAGTTCAGTTCCGACTCTCTATGGGCGTCATTCACAGCCGTTCCTACGAACAGATTCAGTTCCGTACATTCTTCAATCAAAAGTTTTGCCAGCTTAGACGCTCCGTTTTCCGCATCAAGCTCATCAAAAAATTCTGCATCGAACTCATCTCTTACATATTTTTTCAAAAGCTTTATGCATTTTCCGAGAGTAAGCACTCCTTCCGTCACAAGATCGATTCCTTCTATAACTGCCATCGGAGGAATATCGGGATTACGGCTGTCCACCTTTGTGACAATCTCTTTTCCGAGGATACGCGCCGCAATATTAGCGCTCGTTCCTCCTGCCACAACTTTCTTTCCTTCCGTATGCATAAACTCATACATCATCCGCTCGTCATCTTTTTTCTCTTTCGGCGGTCCTGTAAAAACATTTACAATTCTTCTGTCAATCACGCGTGCAACCGCAACTGTCGTATCGTCTCCCGGTTTTTCTTCATACAGTTCGTCGCATGCCTGACTTAACATAACTGCCAGACGGGACGCAGACATCGTCTTTTTCGTACATTTAAGCGTATACTCCGCCATCGCTTCCCACGTCCATCCCTGAAGGTTCAGAATCGATCCCGCTCCGGCATAGATCACACCGTCGCTCATCAGGACAAAGCAATCGTTTTTCTGTACTTGAAACCGATATTCATGTATCTTTTTTCCCTCGATCTCGCGGGTTTCATATGCATAGTTCACAATCTTCCCATCACGGATAAACACACAGGACGGATTGTCAAACTCTACAAGATACGCCTCACCGCTGTGAAAGATCTGCAAAACAGAAAATGTCGCATACGCCACCTTTCTCACCTGACATATCGGAAGCGTTTTTGCAATCGTTTCTACACACGACTCCAACGCCGCCCCCTCATATAACATCGTTCCGAGAATTTTCGACGTCAATGTCGCCAGAATATTCGCCTTCACACCGCTTCCCATCCCATCTGCAAGGATCAGTATATCGGAATCGTCCGTCTTTAACACTTCTACTTTATCTCCGCACAATTCTTCGTGATGTTTATTCAAACTCTTCCAAGCTACATCAATACTTACACTCATGAACCTCTCTCCGTCCTACTTCTTTTTTCTGACTTTCATCTGTTTCATCTTTAATCGTAACAGTTCAACCGCGCCATTCGTAAAACCGCACTACGTGCTTATCATGGCTGAACTGTTACCTTTAATCTTCTTCATTCAATATCGAGTCTCTCAATTTCGTCAATGTAACTTTCGTCTCTGCCGTTGTCTCGCCAAGCAGCCCCGCGATCTCCTGGGCGACCATCATCTGCTTTTCGATCACTTTCTGCGCCATTTCCACAGTTCCGACTTTCAGCTTATAATGCTGTTCCCTCACTTTTTCTTCCCGCGTCACATCTTGATATGTCACCAAAGCGGCATCCAGATTGTCAATGTATACGATCGTCTCTTCCACTGTCAGCCTGTCATTATCAATCTTGATCTTTTTATGCATCACCGGTTTTTTCGTGTCCAGCACTTCTTCAATATCCTCTGTCTCGATAAATTCAAAAATATACCGTTGTACCGCTTCCTCCCGTCCGACTCCGAGAAGATCCTGCCCTTTCCTGTTGCAGTCTAATATCTTCATATCGCTTCCGATGACAAAGATCATATTCGGCGTCACATCCATCACGACATTAGACATCGACTCTGCCTGTGTCAATGCATAAGGCATACACATAGACAATTCCGCTTTTCCCTGAAAGACTGCGACCGCTTTTTCCCTGCATGTAGAATATCCGCATGCCCCGCAGTTCAGTTCGTCTTCCGCACAATATTTTCCGGTAGATTTCAAAATATGACGGATCTGTTCTTCGGACGGCATCGCATCTGAAAGACTACAGTCTTTAAACTCTTTGTGCAGTTCTTCCGCCGTCATATCCGGAAGATCACGCGCCGCCTTATAAGAAACTCCGTTTTCTATTTTTACTTTTGTCTTTACATAAGATGTGTTCCAATGTGCCGACGCAGGTCCTTTCGCACATCCGCCTTCACAGACGTTCGCCTCGATAAAGCAATGATCCAGTTCTCCCTTTCCTAGACATTCCAGCATCTCCATACAGTTTTCCAGTCCGTCTACAAATACTTTATGATATCCGTCTGCATCTTCCTCTGTGATCACAGACTGGATCACCCCTCCGCTGACAGGATAGAGTCTGTTGATCTTAGGATCAGGGTTCCCCATCGGTTTCTCTTCGCATTGACGAAGATCAATCCCTTCTTCGGCGAACCAATCTGCCAGCTCTTCAAATGTCAGGATCGCATCGACCGCGCCGAATACTCTCTCGTCTCCGATCGCCTCCTGCTTCTTCGCGATACACGGACCTAAAAATACAACTTTCACATCCGATCCGTATATTTTCTTAATATATCTGCCGTGGGCTACCATCGGCGATACGACAGGAGCCATATACTTCGCGCAGTCGGGATAATATTTTTCGATCAGATCGTTCACACTCGGACAGCATGTCGTAATAATATTCGGCATCTCATTTTCCCGCACAAGTTTTTTATATTCATTTGTCACAAGAGCCGCCCCTTCCGCAGTCTCTCTCACCTCATAAAATCCAAGTTTCAAAAGCGCGTCCACGACCTGCCCCGGCTGATCAAAATCAAGAACTCCCGCATAGGACGGAGCGATCGATATGATCGTTTTAAACCCTTGTGCCAAATATCCTTTCACTCTTTCCAGATCGCTTGCAAATGTTTTTGCGTTCTGCGGACAGACTTCCAGACAGCGCCCGCAGTTGATACAATGATCGACCATAATGCGCGCCTGCTCGTCTTTGACACTGATCGCTTTTACCGCGCAGTTTCGTACGCATTTATAACAATGACGGCATTTTGCATCTTTAAAATCAATGACTTTCATTCCTCATACCTCCTGTAGGACGTTCCCTTTTTCACAAAAACGGTTCCATAAATATCAGCGTCAAAAGCATCAGCCCGTTCAACAGATTATAACCGATAAAGATCACTGCCGAAGGCGTTGTAAGAGCATTAAGATAATAACTCCCGGGCGCAGCGTTTTCTTTCAGCCAGCTAATCCACTCTTTTCTTCTTATAATCAGAAGAACGAAACCGATCACAAAACCGATACCTAAAAATACAGTAAACGCAATCCCTTCCACATCATCGGGAAGCAGCCCGAACAAGCCGCCGATCACATCTCCGAGAATAAAGTTATTCGCGATGTGAAGGATGATCGACCATTTTATCGAATATTCGATTGCTATATATCCTAAAATAAGTCCCACGAGCGTTCCGAATACGATCTGAAGCGGATTCCCGTGCATAACACCGAACAAAACTGCCGAGACAATAACCGCAAATCCTTTACCATATTTTTCAAACCGTCTCATAAGAAATCCTCTGAAAACGAGTTCTTCCACAACCGGTCCGACGAATCCGGCATAGATCATCATCATAATCCCCATATCAGAACCGACCGAAGCAAGCTCTGTCAGCGTATCCATCGAAAGCCCCAACTGATTCAAAATCAGTTCCGCTGCTGCTGCGATCAACGAAAAGACCATCTGAGCCATGATCATGTAGATGCAAAATCTTGAAAATGCGCCTGCTGTCATCTTTCGTTTCGATTTTTGGAAAATATCGATCTTTTCTGCTTTTGTACCGTCAATCTTAAAAAGACAGAAAACTCCGATCAAAACTCCTGCGATCATCCCTGCGGAAGCTGCCGTTCCCGTCACCTCCGAAATAAGCGACTCTGACGAACCGCCTGTCTTCGTCAATGCCGAAACCATTGCGGAGACCATCTCTGTCACAACCGACATGATCAAAGTGTACCAGACCAGATTTCTTGTCGCAAATGCCGTATCTTTCCGAAACTTATGCCAATCCCATCCCATATTCCGTTCCCCTTTCCCGATAAACCGACCGGCAAAGTCACATTGTTCACAACTTTTTGTTTTATCTTCATTTCCTGTCAGTTATCTTTTTAATAAAACAGCTTTTTATAATTATAACACAGGAAAATCTAAAAGACTTCCCTGTGTTATAAAATATTTGACATATAGTAACAGCGCGGTCCATAACAACTAAGATCAGTTGTTTCTCGGACTTTTTAATTCACTGTACGTTTTACATATGTTGTATGAAGAATATGATGCGCTTTCTCACTTCCCGGTTCGCCGAGATATTCGCTGTAAACCCGTTTGATGGACGGATTCTCATGAGATTTTCTCAATGTTTTTGCGGCATCGTTATCATAAAGTACCTTTGCACGAATTGCCTTTACATCTTCAAAATTACGCACATCCGCATGCACCTGAGGCTGACCGCCGCCGTTGACACATCCTCCAGGACAGCACATGATCTCAACAAAATGATAGTCCGCCTCTTTAGCTCTTATTTTATCCATGATAATCTTCGCATTGGAAAGTCCGGAAGCAACGGCGACTTTCACATCCATTCCTGCTACGTTGTAAACCGCTTCTTTGATTCCCTCTGTTCCACGAACTTCTGTAAATTCTACTTTCTCAAGCGTCTCGCCTGTCAGTTCTTCCACTGCGGTACGAAGAGCCGCTTCCATAACGCCTCCTGTTGCGCCGAAGATCACTCCCGCTCCTGTAGATTCTCCGAGCGGATCGTCGAATCCTTCATCCGGAAGACTGCGGAAATTAATTCCGACTTTACGGATCAGGCGTGCAAGTTCCCTTGTCGTGATCGAAATATCTACATCAGGAACGCCGCCTGCGTCCTGATCTTCTCTTTGGATTTCAAACTTCTTCGCCGTACACGGCATCACGCTGACGCAGACAATATCTTCAGGCGCAATGTTCATCTTTTCCGCATAATATGTTTTCGTAATCGCTCCGAACATCTGCTGCGGTGATTTGCAGCTTGAAAGATGATCGAGCTGATCCGGATAGTAATGCTCGCAATATTTTACCCATCCGGGTGAGCATGACGTCATAAGCGGAAGGACTCCTTTGTTTTTCACTCTGTCTAAAAATTCATGAGCTTCTTCCATAATCGTAAGGTCTGCACTGAAATTTGTATCGAATACTTTATCAAATCCGATCCTTCTAAGAGCCGCAGCCATCTTTCCTTCTACGTCTGTTCCCATCGGATAACCGAATTCTTCGCCAAGAGCCGCCCGCACCGACGGAGCAGGCTGTACTACAACATGTTTTGTCTCATCCGCAATAGCGGCAAGAACGTCGTCGATATTGCTCTTTTCGTAGAGCGCGCCCGTCGGACATGCCGCGATACACTGTCCGCAGCCGACGCAGCTTGTATCTCCCAGTCCCATCTCGAACGGAGAGCCGATAAACGTGGCAAATCCTCTGTTGTTCGGTCCGATCACTCCTACGCTCTGCACTTTTTCACAGACGGCAGAACATCTCCGGCAAAGGATACATTTGTTGTTATCCCGCACCATATGAACCGCGCTTTCATCCAATTCATAATGTGTTGTCTCGCCCTCGAAGTAATTTTCATCTGTCACTCCGAGTTCCTGACAAAGCTCTTGAAGTTCACACTGCCCGCTTCTGACACAAGACAGACATTTTTTGTCATGATTCGACAAAAGCAGCTCTAATGTTCTTCTTCTCGAATCAAGAAGTTTCGGCGTATTCGTCTGCACTTCCATCCCTTCTGCAACCGGATGTACACAAGATGCCACGAGATTTCTTGCGCCTTTTACTTCCACGACGCACATACGGCAGGCGCCGATCTCATTGATCTCTTTTAAATAACACAAAGTCGGTATCTTAATTCCCGCAGCCTGTGCCGCTTCAAGGATCGTAGAGCCGGCAGGCGCTGTCACATTTAAACCATTGATCTTTAAATTCACATTTCCCATCTTCTCTGCCCTCCTTATTCTTTGTAAATTGCTCCGAAGCGGCATTTTTCCATACAAGCTCCGCACTTGAGACATTTTTCAGGATTGATCATATGCACTTCTTTTACTTTACCGATGATCGCATCTGCCGGACAGGTTCTCGCACAGAGCGTACAACCTTTACATTTATCCGGATCGATCTTATATTGAAGGAGATCTTTACATACTCCGGCAGGGCATTTTTTATCTACAATGTGAGCAATATACTCGTCTCTGAAATATCTCAAAGTCGAAAGCACCGGATTCGGAGCCGTCTGTCCGAGCGCACACAGAGAATTTGATTGGAGATGATAGCACAGTTCTTCCAGCTTATCGAGATCTTCCATCGTTGCCTGACCTTTTGTGATCTTCTCAAGGATTTCAAGCATACGGCGTGTTCCGATCCGGCACGGAGTACATTTTCCGCATGACTCATCTACCGTAAACTCAAGGAAGAATTTCGCGATATCGACCATGCAAGTATCTTCATCCATGACGATCAAACCGCCGGAACCCATCATTGAACCGATTGAAAGCAGATTATCGTAATCGATCGGAATATCTAAATGTTCTGCAGGGATACATCCTCCTGACGGGCCTCCCGTCTGAGCAGCTTTGAATTTCTTTCCGTTTGGCACTCCTCCGCCGATCTCTTCTACGATCTCGCGAAGCGTCGTTCCCATCGGAATTTCTACAAGTCCTGTATTATGGATCTTTCCGCCGAGAGCAAATACTTTCGTTCCTTTTGATTTTTCCGTTCCCATCGAAGCGAACCACTCCGGTCCGTTCACAATAATCTGAGGGATATTGGCATACGTCTCCACGTTATTTAAAATTGTCGGTTTTTGAAACAGGCCTTTCAGCGCCGGGAACGGCGGACGCGGACGCGGCTCTCCTCTGTTTCCTTCTATAGAAGTCATAAGAGCCGTCTCTTCTCCGCAGACAAACGCGCCTGCTCCAAGCCTTAATTCAATATCAAAGTCAAATCCGCTATCGAAAATATTTTTTCCGAGCAGACCGTACTCTCTTGCCTGTTCGATCGCAATCTCAAGACGCTGCACGGCGATCGGATACTCTGCACGAACATAAATATAGCCTTGGGATGCTCCGATCGCATATCCGGCGATCGCCATTGCTTCAAGAACCGCATGAGGATCTCCCTCTAAGATCGAACGATCCATAAATGCTCCCGGATCTCCTTCGTCCGCATTACAACAGACATATTTTTGATCTGCGTCATTTCCTGCCGCAAACTTCCATTTTAACCCTGTCGGGAATCCTGCTCCGCCTCTGCCGCGAAGCCCGCTGTCCAAAAGAATCTGAATCACATCTTCCGGCTTCTTTTCCGTCAGAACAATACCGAGCGCTTCGTATCCGCCTGTTCCGATATATTCGTCGATCTTTTCGGGATTGATGACACCGCAGTTTCGCAGAGCGACTCTGTGCTGTTTTTTATAAAAATTCGTCTCGTTTAACGGAATGATCTTATCTGCTTTTACAGTCTCTTCATAAAGCAGATGCTTTACCACGTTTCCTTTGAGCAGATGTTCTGTCACAATCTCCGGAATATCTTCTTCCTGAACCATAGAATAAAACGTTCCTTCCGGATATACGATCATGATCGGGCCTAACGCACACAAGCCGAAACAACCTGTCTTAACAACACAGACTTCATCGGACAATCCGTTCGCTTCGATCTCTTTTTCCAGTCTCTCTCTGATCCGGGCGCTTCCGGAAGACGTACATCCGGTTCCGCCGCAGACAAGCACATGCGTGCGGTATGTATTTCCATCGGCATCTTTTCCGCTTTCACACATTGCGGCTTTCTCAAGTATTTCTTTCGCATTCTCTTCTCTAAGCTGCACGACTTTACGCATCCGCTCACAGATCTCATGTAATTGTTCAAGAGATTTCATATAACTCCTCCATTTCCTGTTTTTCTAAAATCAATAAGTATCATATTCCCGTTTTCATATTATCCGGGATTTTGATGTCCGCATTATTCATACTTCGCTAAAATGTCATCCAGATCATCTACTGTCAAACGTCCGTATACTTCGTCATTGATCATCATAACAGGAGCTAATCCGCATGCTCCGACACATCGGCACGCATCAAGAGAAAACTTTCCGTCCGGCGTACATTCTCCGCCGACAATACCTAACTTTTCCATCAAAGCATTGTAAATATCTCCCGATCCTTTTACATAACATGCCGTTCCAAGACAGACGGAAATCCTGTATTTTCCTTTCGGACTCAATGTGAACTGTGAATAAAATGTTGCCACTCCATAGATCTTCTCCATCGGAATACCTGTCTCGTCTGAGATCATTTTCTGAACTTCGATCGGAAGATACCCATATATATCCTGCGCTTTCTGCAAGATCGGCATCAGCGCCCCTTTTTCATCTTTTAGCTCATGGATTACTTTCATGAGTGCTTCTTCCTGTTCTTTTGTTCCCGAGAAAGGAACAGTCGCCTTTTTCTCTGCCATTCTTCAACCTCCATTCTTACTGTTAATGCCCATTAGAGATATCATATCATACAAAATATCATAATTCTACTTATTTTTTGTTAATTTTTTGTCTATTTTTATCACCAAAAACAATGTGCACCGCTTTTGTTTTTACATTTTACACATAATACATCTGTTTCTTTTTCATTTTTTATATCTTTTATCTTTTTACATTTATTACCGAAACATCGACGGATCGAACGGATCCACACTTCAGTCTGTCGCCAATGCAGAAACTGCCAGCAGTTTTTCTGCTGACAGAATGTTTTAACACCTTCTTTATCTTATTATCAGGAACGGTAATCTCGTTCATTATCAAACACATTTTCAATAATCTTTCTCGCTTCTTTCACTTTCTTCGGATCGTGATCTATGGAATTTAGTCCGATGACAATATCTTCTGCCAATACGACAGACGGAAAATAAAAGTCACACAACTCTCTGTCGTCTGCCGTGTTGACCGGAATATGTGCTTTTTGACACTCTTCATACACACGGCGGTTTACTTCCCGACAGTTTGATGCGGCGATCACAAGATCTGCTCCTTTTGCATCCCCTTCCTGATATTCTCTGTTACACAAAACAACTTTTCCTTCGGAATCCAGACGATAAAACTCACTTCTGATCTCCGGCGCGATCACTTTAATATCCACGCCGAAATAAAGCAGCGTCTCCGATCGGCGAAGCGCAACACTGCCCCCTCCCACTACAGTAACCTGTCTGCCCGAAAGATCAACAAACATCGGAAAATACGGCTTTTTCATTCTCTTTTTCCTCCGTCTCCCATGTACAAAAGTGCATTACATATACATGCCGCAATATTGCTGCCGCCTTTTCGTCCTCTCGCAACAATATACGGAGTATTTTCAAGACTTAAGATCAATTCTTTTGACTGTACAACATTGACAAATCCGACCGGAACCGCGATCACAAGTTCCGGGGCGATCTTTTCCTCTTTGATCAGCTCATATAAACGCACAAGCGCTGTCGGAGCATTTCCGATGGCAAAGATTACCTGCTCCCCTAATTTTGCCGCCTTATCCATACTCGCGGCCGCCCGTGTTGTTTTGTTTCTTTTTGCCGCCTGCGCCACATCGTCATCCGACATAAAGCAATATACCTCTCCACCATAGCCGGCAAGACATTTTTTATTGATCCCCGCTTTTCCCATTTGTGTATCTGTCACAATAGACGCTCCGCCGCGGATTGCTTTTAGCGCCTTTTCAACTACATTTTCCGAAAAAATAAGATTATCCGCATAATCAAAATCAGCGCTCGTATGGATACATCTTTTCACGATCGATTCCGTTCCCGGAATCAACTGCTTATCCCCCAGTTCTTCCGCAATGATCTCAAAACTTCTTTTCTCAATCTCCGACGGAAGCACCTTTTCTATCTCTGTCAACATCTTCTTTTCCTCCTTTTCTTTGATCGTTTTCAGTGTTTCTTTTCATTTTATAACATATCCGATCCCACAGATCACGCGGTCTGCCCGAACTGCCTTTTTAGTCAAACCGGTCATAATTCTTCCGACTGCCTCTCTGTACTCACGCTCAAACGCATCAACCGGAACCAGACCGCACCCGATCTCGTCACACACGATAACAAGATCTCTCTCTTCGCTTATCATTTCTAACAGTTCTTCTTTTGTTCTTCCTGATTTCAGCCAGCGCCATATAAAAAGATGAAACCCATCTACAGCCTCCCATGTTTTGACATCCTCGAAACTACAGTCCGCTCCGCTGCTCCATTTCAGTCCCGGATAGCATAACTGCGCGTAGTTTTTCTTTCCCTGAAACGCTCCCCCTGTCACGATCCTGATTCCTCTTTTCATTTTGCCGCAGGACATTTCACACTTTGCCGTCTTCATCTGTCTTTCGTTCCCTTCATTCCGTCTTGTATTCCCGCATGCAGTTTTATCTTCCGCGGTCTTTACTTTTCTTCTGAGAGGTCTTCCGCAGACGACTTCAGTCACTTCATCTGCCATCTTCGCAAGCTCTTTGTTGATCTCTCCCATAATATACTTATACTTTCTCATCTCTTCCGAATCTTTTGCCGATTCCGAAAAGATTTCATTTGTCACAACAACAAGATGACAACTTTTCTTTTTCAACATTGCCATGGCTTGCGCAACAACCCGGACAGCCTCGTCTTTCGCCCCTTCTTCCATATATAATTCGTTCGCAGCCAAATTAGAGACGCACTCTAAAAGAACACATCCAAGCGCCTCCCCGGACGCTTCAAACTGATGGATCTTTTCCGTAATGTTTGTATACCATTCAAGAGTCCGAAACCCTTTTCCTTCTCTTCGTCTCCTGTGGTCGGCTATTTTCTCTTCTGTTTCCGTTCCATACGGATACATCGTCGCTATATAATACAGCTTTTGTTCCTTCTTTCCTGTCTTACGGTATTCTTCATACAATGCGCAGATCCTGTCTTCTGCATACGCGGATTTCCCGCTTCCGCTTCCTCCTGTTACTAACTCCATCATATTTTTAAAACCTTTCTTTTTTCTTTCCCGATAGCTTTTCTATACACAATAAACGCATCTTTTCTTCTCTGAACCTACATTCTTATTTGAAAACATGATATACTACCTCTATATGAGCGTCAACAAAAAGAACAGGAGGAACTTTTATGTCATTTATCAGTGTATTCGATGTGCTCGGTCCGAACATGATCGGTCCGTCCAGTTCGCACACGGCCGGCGCTGCGGCAATCGCCCTTCTTGCAGGAAAGATGCCGAACGCCGCCATTAAAAAAGCTGATTTTATTCTTTACGGGTCTTTTGCCCGCACATATAAAGGCCACGGAACAGACCGCGCCCTGCTCGGAGGGATCATGGGATTTTCAACCGACGACAGACGGATTCCGGATTCATTTTCTATCGCCGATGAGCGCGGACTTCAGTATTCGTTTACGGCAAATACAACAGAAACCGAAATTCACCCTAACACAGTAGACATCCATATGACTGACGAAAACGGACAAAAACTCATCGTTCGAGGAGAATCGGTCGGAGGAGGAAAAATCCGAATCGCAAGAATCAACGAAGTGGAAGTTGATTTTACCGGAGAATACAGCACTCTTATCGTCATTCAACAGGACAAACCCGGAGTGATCGCACACATCACAAACTGCTTAAGCGAAATGAACGTCAATATAGCTTATATGAAGCTTTACCGGGAAGAAAAAGGGTGTACGGCGTACAGCATCGTCGAATCTGACGGAATCGTTCCTCAGACAGTAGCCGGACGAATCAAAGAAAATCCTTATGTACATGACGTCATGCTCGTACTTCCGAATGAGAAAGGAGAATTTTAATGGATTTTAAAAGCGGACAGCAGCTGATCGGATTATGTGAAACAAACGAATGTCCTATTTCAGAGATCATGCTGATACGGGAAGAAACTTTTACGGAAAGAACACGAAAGGACATTATAAACCAGATGGGAAAAACATGGCAGATCATGAAAGAATCTGCCCATTCCTCTGTTGAAAATCCAAAACATTCCATAGGCGGACTCATCGGAGGCGAAGCAAAACTTCTAAGTGAACATCTCAGTTCCGGGAAAAGCATCTGTAAAGACCCATTAAGCCGGGCAATTACTTACTCCATGTCAATCCTCGAAACAAGCGCCTCTATGGGACTGATCGTTGCCGCGCCTACAGCCGGGTCTGCGGGAATCGTTCCCGGACTGCTTCTTGCGCTTCAGGAGACATATGATTTCTCTGACAACGATATTATCCGTGTCCTTTTTAATGCAGGGGCCGTCGGCTGTCTTGCCATGCGCAACGCTACTGTTGCCGGCGCTGTGGGCGGCTGTCAGGCAGAGGTCGGAGTCGCCTCGGCAATGGCCGCTTCTGCCGCAGTCGAACTGATGCAGGGTACTGCGCGGCAATGCCTTGACGCCGCGTCCACCGTACTGATGAATATGCTCGGACTTGTATGCGACCCTGTCGGCGGTCTTGTGGAATGCCCCTGTCAGATGCGCAACGCATCGGGTGTCGCCAACGCATTAACCGCAGCCGAAATTGTTTTAAGCGGAGTCCGGCAACTCATCCCCTTTGACGAAATGTTAGACGCTATGTATACCGCAGGAAAGAGACTTCCTGCCGAATACCGCGAAACCGCTCTCGGCGGCTGTGCAGCTACTTCTACGGGATGTTCCCTCTGTCAGTGAGCAGAAAATATTTTGCAGCGTGCAGACCGGTTATTTCTCCGAATGACCGGTCCTGATTTTCGCATATCGATATTCCAAAGCGCCGCTCGCCGGAATCTGACGAATTCCTTCGATCTTCGGGTTCACAAGATTAACGCTCTTCATCGCGTAAAGCGGAAGTATATAAAACTGTTCTCCGACTGCCAGTTGTTCCGCTTCATGCATCAGCGCAGACCGTTTTACAGGATCTGTTTCGGAATCCGATCTTCGGACAAGTTCATCATACTGTTCATTTTTGATCCCACTGCAATTATACGTACTATCCGACAGAAGCATCGAAAGATATGTGTATGGATCAGAAAAGTCCGCCGTCCAGTTCATCCGGCACAGATCAAAATTACCGGCATGACGCATACTGTAATTTGTCTGTAATTCTTGAGCGTTTAACTTGATCTCTATATTGAGGTTTTTCTTCAACTGTTCCCGGATAACCTGCGCCGTGTCCGAGTCAAGTTCCAAAGACGGATAGCTATATGTCAGTTCAGGAAATCCTTTTCCTTCGGGATATCCGGCTTCTGCCAAAAGTTTCTGTGCCCGTTCTATATTTTCTTCAAAAGGCTGTTCTGCCTCCTCCGTAAAATATTTCCCCGTATTTTTGTCTTTCATATATTTTGCCACCAGATTATACGTCGGCTCTGTGTCTTCTCCGACAATCTTGCACAACTCTTCTCTGTCAACCGCAAGATTAAACGCCTCCCTCACACGGACATCGTCAAACGGCTTCACATTCAGATTAAAATAAATATATCGTGTCGCAATCTGATCTGTCACAAACAGATCTTCTTTTCCGTCATATAATTCCATGACCGAAGAAGGAAGCGCTGTTGCCACATCAACTTCTCCCGTTTCATAAGCCGCTGCCATAGACTGTGTGTCATCAAAAAAACGATAGGTGATCTTCTCTAAGCTGATATTGTCCTTTCCCCAGTAATATTCATTTTTTTTCAGCGTAAAATACTGATTCGGTACATATTCAGCCAAATAAAAAGGACCGTTTGATAAACTCGTCTTCGGATCTTTCTCCCAGCCACGGTTAGCAGCATCCGCATATTTCGAGCAGGAAGGCGTATATACCGGGAGCCGGAGAAGATCAAGAAAATATACGCACGGCTTTTCAAGATGAAAAACAATCGTCTTATCATCGGGAAGCTCAACTCCCAGCGTCTCTATATCCGCCTCTTTATTATAAATTTTTTCTGCATTTAAAATCGGAAAAAGATAAACTGCATATCCGCTTCCCGATTCAGGGTCTAACGCTCTTACGATCGTATTCTTAAAATCTGCCGATGTCACTTCTCCTCCGTCAGACCAAAGCGCATCTTTTCGCAAATGAAACGTCCACGTTGTAAAATCTTCATTTACTTCGTAAGACTGTGCCGCACGGTACTCGATTTCTCCGTTTTCATCAAAGGTCAGCAGTTCGTCTAAAGCGCTTACCGAATATGCAAGATACGTCAAAGCGATTGATCCTGCCGGATCTAACGATCCGGTTTCACTGTTGATCGCAACTGTAATCTCATGATCGGCACTGCCGTTGTTTTTCCTGCTTTTTGACGATTTTTCTGTACTTGCACACCCTGTCAGGATACTTCCCGCAAACAATACCGCCGCCAAAAACAAAGCTGTTCCTCTCGACACTGTTTTCAGGATGGCCTTCTGATCTATAATCTTTTTTTCCCCGCCTTTTATATTTTTTCTGTATCTCACTTTTATTTATCTCCTATTTTCATGATTCCCGATTCTTTGTGCAACAATTCATCTATACCGATGTCCGTTTCTATATCTGTAGTTTTCGTAATTTTGCTTTTTTATATCTGAGATGTCATCTTATAATTCGGATTTCTTCCGGCGCGTTGTTGTTTGGAATAAAGGTGACAGGAAACTGCTCTGCCTTCAAAATCATACATTTCAGGGGCTGCGTCTTTGCACATTTCCATCTTATATCCGCAAGATCCGAAATACGGACAGCCTCCTTCTGATTTTCCTTCATGCACTGCAGGTACTTTTTGTTTTCTTGCCTTCAACGGATCAGGCGGCATTACCGAATCGAGAAGTGCTTTCGTATACGGATGCCACGGATCCCTGCATAAATCCCGGGTTTTTGCGCATTCCGCCAGTGTTCCTTTGTAGAGAACGCCTGTCCTGTGACTGATCCGGCGAATCAGCGCCATGTCATGCGAAATAAACAAACAGGCGATCTTTTTTTCTTTTACTACTCGCAGCAGCAGATCCAATATCTGCGTTCTTGTCGCTGCATCTAATGAAGAAACAGCTTCATCACAAATGAGAAGTTCCGGCTCTAAAAGGAGCGCCCTGGCGATTGCCGCTTTCTGACGCTGCCCGCCTGAAAGTTCTCTTGGATACCGTTTCCCGTCTAAACTACTCAATCCTACGCGCGTAAGCATCTGTTCTATCTGTCTTTGCCGGTCTTTTTTCCTTTCCTTTTGATCAAACTTTATTTGTTTTTCTTTCGCCCGAAGCGTTTCCGTCAACATTTCGTTTATCGTCATGCACGGATTCAGGGATGAATACGGATCTTGAAATATCATCCTGACTTTCCCATGCATATTTTTGTTTCTTTTTCTGTTTTTTCGATCTACTCTTTCTCCCCTGCAAAACACTTCCCCACTGTCAGGCTGTTCCAGCCCTGTAAGTATTTTTGCCAGCGTCGTTTTTCCACTGCCGCTTTCTCCTGCAAGAGCAAACACTTCACCCTCACAAATATCAAACGACACATCGTTCACCCCTTCTTCGTTTTGAAACCGCTTTTTCAAATGTCTTACCGTAAACAGCGGATTTTCCTGAGCAGCAAACACTTTTTCTTTTACAAGAAGCTGTTCTGCCGTTGCATCAGACAGAAGTTTCTTTGTATATTCAGTCTGTGGATTGTAGAAAATATCATCTGCACATCCGTTCTCTATCATTTTTCCGTCTTTCATAACATAAACGTAATCACAAGCTGCAGCGATCACCCCCATATTATGACTTACAAGAAGAAGAGCTGTATTTGTTTCTTTTACTATTTTTTTCAACAGCCGGATTACTCTGACCTGCATCGCCGCGTCAAGCGCCGTCGTAGGTTCGTCTGCCACGATCAGATTCGGTTCGCAGGCAAGGGCAATCGCAATAACAACTCTTTGTCTCATTCCTCCGGAAAGTTCAAAAGGATATTGTTTCATCCTTAACCTGGGGTGGCGGATACCAACCGAATCCAATAGTTCTTCCGATCTTTTCTTTGCCTCCCGCCATGTACATTTTTTCCTATTCCGCACAGTCTCGGCAATCTGTCTGCCGATCTTCACTGTCGGATTCAGACATTTTAAAGGATCTTGAAAAATAATGGCCGCATTGTCTCCTGCTCTGACAGTATTTCCAAAAAGAGACACTTTCTCTGCCTCTACAGCGGCTTTATGATCCAAAAGTCCCATCACAGCCAGCATTGCCGTACTCTTGCCTGAACCGGATTCGCCTACGATTCCCGTCACTTTTCCTTCTTCCGCCGAAAAATCTATCCCCCGTACAGCTTCAACGCGTTCTTCCTCAGACAAATACGTTACATAAAGTGATCTTACATCCAGCATATTCAATCTGTCTGCCCTCCTCTTCTTTCCATCGCCATTGCAAGTATATGAAACACGACCAAAAGCACACACAACGTAATAAGAGGCGCCAAAAGTTCACACGGATAAAGAATCATCCTGTCTCGTCCTTCCTGTATCAATGTTCCGAGACTTGCCGTCGGCGCAGATAATCCCACCCCCAAAAAGCTTAAAAATGCTTCTGTAAAAATCGCCTGCGGTATCAGAAACAAGAAGTTTACGACTATCATCCCCAGTGCGTTCGGAAGCAGATGTCTAAACAAAATCCGAATGCCCGATATACCATCTATCTTTGCCGCCGCCGCAAAATCTGTTTCTTTTAAACGGATCATCTCCCCCCGTACGACACGCGCCATATCGATCCAGCCGGCAATACAAATCCCGAAGATCATGCTTTTTATCCCCGGTCCCATAACGAGCGTTATCAGTATAACATATAAAATCGACGGGATCGCGGCAATCACATCCGCTGCTCTCATCAGAATCATATCGATGCGTTTCCCACGATACCCCGCTACAGCACCGTACAAAATACCGATCATCCCATTGATCAGAGAACTTCCCACGCCGATCACAAGACTAATGCCTGCTCCATACCAAACCCGTGTAAAATTATCTCTTCCAAACTCGTCTGTACCGAAAAAATGAATCAACGACATTGGCTGGTTCCGTATTTCCGCATTTTGTTCCGTCGGAGAATAAGGCCCGAATAAAGGTACGCATACTGCCAGAAAGATCCAGATCAAAAGGATGATAAGCGCCGCTTTTTCATCCCTATATCCCTTTCTTTTTTTACTGCTTATTCTGTTTTCTTTCCGCATATTTTTGTCACACCTCCCGCCGGTTCCTGACACAAGTTTTTTCTTATTTCTTTCTGTAAGCTCTTCTGACACTTGGATCAAGCCATGCCCCAAGCAGATCTGTGAGCAAATTAAGAAGAATAACAACTGTTCCCATAAATACAGTCAATCCGAGAATAAGAGTATAATCTCTGTTTGCAATCGACATGACAAACTCTCTTCCCAGACCCGGAATCGTAAACACGCTCTCTATGGCAAAACTTCCCGTAAGCAGAAACGCCGATGCCGGACCGATATAATTCAATACCGGAAACCATGCGTTTTTTAACGCATGAGTAAAAATGATCCTGCTCTTTTTCAATCCTTTTGCCCTGGCAAAAAGAACGTAATCTTTTGCCATCTCCTCATCCAATGCATGTCCTGTCATTCGGGTGATCACAGCCGTCGGATAAAGCGACAATGCCGTAACCGGTAAAATATAATGTGAAAAAGAAAATAAACCCGACGAAGGAAACCATTTTAATTTTACACTGAATACCATTAACAGAAGAATCGCAGCGGCAAAACCGGGAATGCCCGCCGCCAGCATTCCTAATGATCCGATTACCTTTTTCACTGCCCTTTTTTCCGACGCGGCATAGAACACCCCGCATCCCGTACCGACGATCACTGATACGATCAATGCCGAAAGTCCGAGCGACACCGTAAGCGGAGCTGCCCGTCCGATAATCTCTTCCACCGATGTACCCGGATCCTGATAAGAAATCCCCAGATCTCCTTTTAAAAGATTTCCCATATATGACAGATACTGCTCGATCAGCGGATCGTTCAACCCATATTCTTCTTCCACAGCTTCCACAACCTGCTCCGAAACGCCGCCTCTTTGAAACGGACTTCCCGGTATCAGCCTTACGAGAAAAAAAGTGACCGTGGCAAGAAGGAACAATGATACTATCCCAGTCAATATTCTTTTCCATGTGTAACGCATCATTGCCCTTTCACCTCCTTGTTCAGACCCTGTTTTTTTCTTTGCTCTGCCGTTTTATTCCGTCACATCCTCCAGCTTTGCCGGAATGACTTTCAGAAGATCTTCCAGACTAAGTTCTACCTGATATCCGATCTTGCCGCCGCTGAAAATCATCGTTTCAAAGTTTTTTGCCGTTTTATGTATCACTGTCGTAAACTGTTTTTTCATTCCAATCGGAGAACATCCGCCGTGAACATATCCGGTAAGGGGAAGCAGTTCTTTTGATTTTAGCATTTCAACACTTTTTTCTTTTACGGCATGTGCCGCTTTCTTTAGATCCAGTTCACAGTTAACCGGAATGACAAAGACATAATTCGTTTTTGATTTTCCGACCGTCACAAGAGTTTTAAACACCATATCAGGATTTTCACCCAAAACTTCCGCTACTTCAATTCCGCTTACCGCTCCCGTATCAACATAACTATAGCTTTCATATGCAATCTTCTTCTGATCTAAAATCCTCATTACATTTGTTTTTTCTTTATTTTTTCCCATTATTCTTCCTTCCGAATTCTATCTATACCGAAATGCTTCTGTGATAATCCAAATTTCTACAAAGAAAATAAACAATAACAGACCATCTACCGCCCAATTATACTGAATGCTATTCAGCGGAGTCCGAGCAAAACGAAACATAAAATCTTTTACTTTTTTCCTGCCTGTCAAAAACAAAAGGAAAAATTGCAAAATCGGAAATAACAAAATTCCCATTTTATAATCCCATCCATCCGGCGTTCCTAATATGCCAAAATGAACCGGTATAATATCCGGCAGAAAAAATAAACTTACTACTGCAGTCAAAAGAGTGATTCCAAAAATAATCCATGATACTTTTCTACTGTTTAAAAACGACATAATTATTCCTTCTTTCCATAATTTTCAAACCGGATAACCTGCTCGTCATTTTAAATTTTTAAAAATTCACATTTCCGAAACATTCCACAATCTTCTCTGTCATTGCATCCATATCCGCCCGTTTTGCGACTTGAATCTTCATTCCGTATTTCCTTGCTTCGGCCGCTGTTTGTTCTCCGATACAAACGGCAGACACATTTTGAAGTTCTACGTTTTTTATTGCTTTGACAAACCCTTTTACCGTTGAGGCGCTTGTAAAAGTAACTGCATCGATCTCCTCTTTTTGGAACATCTTTTCTATCTTGTGCCTAAGTAAAGAGGAGACTTCATATTCGGTCCGATATAATGCAATATCGTTTACCGGGACGCCTGTTTCCATAAGAGGCGGAAGCAGTTCTAAAGATCCTTCCTCTGCCCGAAAGATCGTAACCGCACTATACTCTGAAATATTTTCTGCAAGTGTTTTTCCCAACTCTCCTGCATTATAAATCTTCGGCACGATATCTGCAAACAGTCCGTGTTCTTTTAATGCAGCCGCCGTCGCAGAACCGATGGCCGCGATTTTTATCTGTGCTTTTCCTGCGAGCAGCCTTCTCATATCCCATGCTTCTTTTTCTAATTGTTCAAAAAATACATGTACTCCTATAGGACTTGTAAAAACAAACCATTCCTCTTTTTCGGAATGTTGAATTTCCCCTAATGCCTTTTTCAGCCTCTCATTCGGATCGATCGCTACTGTATGAATAGACGGCATCTCGATCACCTGTGCCCCGAGATTTCGCAGGCGTTTTGCCAGAGCGGAACTATTCTGCCTCGGTCTTGTCACCAAAAATTGCTTTCCTCCCAAAATCCTGTCTTTTATCCAGTGAAACTCTTCTGACAAAGAACACACTTTTCCTACTACGATAATCGCAGGCGCTTTGATCTTCGCCTCATCTGCCTGCTGCTTTAATGTTTTTACAGTCGCACACACCTGCCTTTGTCTCGCAGTCGTTCCCCGCTCTATCACAGCCGCAGGCATATCTTCCGGCATTCCGGCTTTTATCAGTTCCGTCAGAATCGTTTCCATTGCCGACACACCCATAAGAAAGATCAAAGTTGCATTTAATTTTACAAGAGCCTCGTAATCAATGTCGGGTTTTACATCTCTTCTCGTATGTCCTGTAATCACATGAAAGGATGAGGTATAATCTCGATGAGTCACCGGAATCCCCGCATAAGCCGGAACTGCTACTGAAGAAGTGATTCCCGGAATAATTTCGAAAGAAATCTTTTCATTTCTAAGTATCTCTATTTCTTCTCCGCCTCTTCCGAACACGAATGGATCTCCGCCTTTGAGACGCAATACTCTTTTCCCTTTTTTTGCTTCTCTTACGAGAATCTGATTGATCTCTTCTTGAGGAACCGGATGGTTTCCCGCATGTTTTCCGACATAAATTGTTTCTGTTTCCCGCGGAATACGGCTTAGTATCTCTGCGCTTAAAAGAGCGTCATATACGATGACATCTGCCTCTTCGATCAATTCCGCAGTCCGCAAAGTCAGTAATCCCGCATCTCCCGGACCTGCCCCTGCGATCCATACCTTTCCATATAAACTCTGTTCCATCTTTCTCACCTTTCCCCAAACTGCTTTTTCATTGTCAAGGCAAGTCTTTCTCCGAGACTTGAAGCGTCTTCAATATAAGAAGCTGCCTTTTTCACAAAATACTGTCCGCTTTTTTCATTGTAATACAGTCCTGTCAGTTCCAATTCATTTCCCTTTACTTTTGCATAAGCCGCACTCGGAGATGTGCATCCCCCGTCAAGCACACGGATAAAACTACGTTCTGCCAGAGCCTGTACTCTGCTCTTTTTATCATCCACATATTGACGCCACACTGTATCTTTCAAAAATTCTTTTCTCCCCTGAACTGCCAAAATTCCCTGTCCCGCAGCAGGGATCACCTCATCTACCGAAAAGTACCTTCCGATCACCGCTTCCATATTCAGCCGCTTCACCCCAGCGGCTGCAAGCACCGCCGCATCGTATTCTTCTTTGTTTAATTTACTAAGTCTTGTCTGTATGTTTCCGCGGATTCCTTGAAACACTGCATTCGGATACAATTTCTGAATCTGTATCATGCGCCTTTTACTGGAAGTTCCTATAACAGCGCCTGTTTTTGTGAGTATAGACCCTTCCTCTGTTCCCTGTTCTTTTTTTTCACTTTTATAAATAAGCACATCCCTTGGATCTTCCCGTCTGCTGTATGCAAGAATCGGAAATTCAGAAGATTCTTCCATCGGCATATCTTTTAGACTGTGAACGGCAAGATCGATCCTTCCGTCTGCCAGAGCCTGATCTAATTCTTTTACAAAAAGTCCTTTTCCTCCGACAGATTCCAAACTCCTGTCAAGGATCTTATCCCCTGTCGTTTTCATCGTGATGATCTCAACTAAAATCGTTTGGTCACATCGCCTAATCTGATCTTTTATAATTTCCGCCTGCTTTACCGCAAGCCTGCTTTCTCTGCTCCCTATTCTGATAACAGACTGCATGACGCTTCGTTTCCTTTCTCTATAATCTTATACACAGCCTCCATGTTCAGGTTCTCTCTTACTATTGACGCAAGCCGGTCATACTGTTCTTCTTTATATGCGTTTCTGTCACGCACTGTAATTTTCGACGGATCTATTCCTTTTTTTCTTAAAACTGCCGCCAAAAATGTTTTGACCGTTTCAGACATATCGAAAATCCCATGCATATAACAGCCATATACATGATCGCTCTGCGCTCCGTCCTGCCGCTGTTCTCCTTCCTCTTCCATATAGACAAGCGGAACAGTCCCCTTGGACAAAACCGTTCTCCCCATATGGATCTCATACCCTTCATAACATACACCGCTCATTTCTGCAAGCGCTCCGCCTACTTTGGCAAACCTTCCTGAAACTCTTGTCCTTCTTTTTTCCTGTTCAAACACTGTCGTCACCGGCAGAAGTCCCATCCCGCGAACCGTTCCTTTTTGTTCTGCCCCCGTCGGATCGCTGATCGACTGTCCGAGCATCTGATATCCTCCGCAAATACCGAATACGATGCCTCCTTTTGCCGCATGGCGCAGTATTTTCCCTTCCAAACCGTTTTGCCTCATCCACAAAAGATCGCTGATCGTATTTTTGCTTCCCGGGATGATCACAACATCAGGATCTCCAAATTGAGAAATGTTTGACACATAGGACACGTCGAGTTCATCCACTGCTTCAAGCGGAGCTATATCCGTAAAATTAGAAATCCTGGGAAGACGTATAACCGCGATTTTTGCAAGACCTGATCTGCTCTTTTTCCGAAACCGCTCTGTCAAACTGTCTTCATCTTCAATATCAAGATGAAAATACGGGATAACTCCAAGTACAGAAGTATTTATCTTTTCTTCCAACATCCGAAGTCCGGGTTTTAAAATCGATACGTCTCCGCGAAATTTATTGATAATCGTTCCTTTAACACGCTTTTTTTCTTCTTCCTCAAGCAGGAGCATCGTTCCCGCAAGCTGTGCAAATACACCGCCTCTGTCAATATCTCCGACAAGCAGTACCGGAGCATCTGCCATTTTCGCAAACCCCATATTGACAATATCGTCTTTCTTTAAATTGATCTCCGCCGGACTTCCCGCTCCTTCGATCACAATGACATCATACGTTTCGTCCAATTTTCTGTATGATTCCATAATCGAAGGAATAAATTCTTTTTTCCGCTTATAATACTCAGACGCAGACATCATTCCGAAAGGTCTGCCTCTGACGATAATCTGTGATCCTGTATCATTTGTCGGTTTTAAAAGGATCGGGTTCATATCCGCACTCGGCTCGATTCCTGCCGCTTCTGCCTGCATTACCTGCGCCCTTCCCATCTCCAGTCCCTCTTTTGTAATATAGGAATTTAATGCCATATTCTGTGATTTAAAGGGAGCTGTTTTATAACCGTCCTCCTTCAAGATGCGGCAAAGAGCGCCTGCCAGCACACTCTTCCCTACATTCGACATCGTTCCCTGTATCATGATCGGTTTTGCCATCTATGTCCGCCTCCTGTCTGTTTCTTTCTATAATCTCCTTCAATGCTTTCAGCAGTTGTTCATTTTCATGTCTTTGCTTCACTGCTATCCGATACCACCCTGTTTCAAGTCCACGGTAATTTGCACAGTCTCTGATCAAGATCCCGTATTGCAAAAGTTCTTCAAACAGATTGATTTCACTATATATAAGAATGAAATTAGCATCTGAAGAAACAAAATCAATTTTTAATATATCTAATTGTTTCTCTATCTCCATCCGTTCTATCTGTATCATACGGCGCATTTTTTCTACCCGGTCTTTTTCATCAAGCGCCGCTATGCCCGCCTCCTGGGCGATCACCGACACATTCCACGGCTGGCGCATCTTCTCCATATTCTCCAACAATTTTTCATCAGATGTCAACCCATACCCTAACCTGATCCCCGGGATCGCATATGTCTTCGTAAAAGCCCGAAGCAAAAACAAGTGAGGATAATGAACGATGTTTATTTTATCAAAAAGACTTTCCGGCTCTTTTTCAAATTCAAGAAAGCACTCATCCAACACAAAACGAATCTTTTTCTGCTCACATCGTTTTGCGGCTTCTTTTAGGAGTTCGATATCCGTTTTTTTCCCCGACGGATTGCAAGGAGAACATAAAAAAATGATATCCACATCTTCTGTTAGTTCTTCTAAGAAATCATAATCTATACAAAAACCATTATTTTTTTTCGTTTGATAGTATTTTATTTCGCATCCAACTGTTTTTAACGCCTGCTCATATTCTGAAAACGAGGGAATGGGGAGGAGAGCTTTCTTCGATTTTTCTGCCAGGACAAGAGTATAGAGCAGTTCTGCCGCCCCGTTTCCAAATGCAAACATCCTCTCGTCCACCCGAAGCCTGTCTGCCAGTTTTTCCCTTAATTTCCTACATTTACAGTCCGGATATGCCGCTGACTGCAAAAGCGCTCTTTTCGCCGCCTCGATCACTTTTTTAGACGGACCGAGAGGGTTGATATTTACGGAGAAATCAATCATCTCTCCATATGTATATATATCGCCTCCATGTGTATATTGCATATTCAGTCTCCTTCTTTTGTCTTATCTGACGAAAATCCGGCAAAAGATCACATGATGAGTACAGTGCATAATTTTATTCCTCCGAAAACAAACATCATTAACAATGCCGTAACATACATTAATCTCCCTGCTTTTATAATATCTTCCGGGTCAATCGGACGAAGATCATCTCCGATAAACTCCTTTTTATAAACTTTCCCAAAATAAACTGCATCTCCGGCGAGCCGGATTCTAAGCGCTCCGGCACAGACCGATTCTGTCTGGGCAGCATTAGGACTTGCATGTTTTCGTCTGTCACGCAAATATATCCTCCATGCATTTTTCCCGTCTAATCCCGCAAGAAAACTTGCACATACCATAAACATCGCCGTCACACGGGCAGGAATAAAGTTAAATACATCATCCATCTTCGCCGGTATTTTCCCGAAATACAAATATTTTTCATTCTTATACCCGAGCATAGAATCCATCGTATTTACCGCTTTATATAAAAACCCAAGAGGCGCTCCTCCAAGCATCATATAAAGAAGAGGAGCTGTCACTCCGTCAGATGTATTTTCCGCTACCGTCTCAACCGCAGCCTTTGTCACACCTTCTTCGGTCAGGTTTTCCGTATCTCTCCCGACAATCATAGAAACCGCTCTTCGCGCCTCCTTCATATCATTTCTCTTTAAACAGTAATACACTTTTTTGCTTTCTTCACTCAGAGATTTTGCCGCAAAGATCTGATAGCACCAAAACGACTCTAAGAAAAAGCAGATCAACGGATGGATATTCTGCGCCACCCTCAGTCCCGCAAACGGAATCCCAAACGAAAGGATCGCTACAATAATCCATAAGACCCCTCCTGCCGTCATATTTTTCTTATCATTTTCTTTTCTCAGTCTCTTTTCCAAAAATGAAATCATATTTCCGATCATTCTCACCGGATGATACAGCCATACCGGATCTCCAAACAGACGATCCAAAAAAAATCCGGTCACACAAGCAGCCAACGACATCATCTTCCGCTCCTTTTCTCCGCATTTTTCAGCAGTTCAATTCCATTCTCCCATTCCTTCTCCGATACAGATACAAGATAACCGCTTCCATTCTCCACCTGCCAGTTATAAAAATCTTTTTTTTCTTCGTAAAGAGCGTGCATCACCGCCATGATCGTACCGCCATGAACGACAAACGCCGCATATTTCACATGTCGGGCAATCAAAAATCTGACCTGTTTTTTCATTCCTTCCACACAGCGCTTTCGGAATTCTTCCTGATCCTCTCCTCCCGGAAACGCCGTTATCCCTCCGCTTTTCAGCCACTTTATATAAGCGGCGTTCTTTTTCAGCTGCTCATATGTTTTTCCTTCAAACTGTCCGAAATCACACTCTCTCATCAAAGGTTCCAAAACGATAGGACACCCTGATAAATCCGTACCCCAAATCCGCTTTGCCGTTTGTACACAACGTTTCATGGGGCTTGCGATAATATATTCCGGTATGGGATAACTCCGCTTTAAAAAAGCGGTCTTTTCCGACAACACTTCATCCGTACTTCCGATATACTGTCTTTTTTCATTTCCCGGCGTAGCAAAATGCCGGATTAACATGATTTTCAACATATTCCTCCCAAAAAGGCGACAACAGTCAGCATGACGAGTTCACATATCTGTAAAAAATATCCCGCCAAATCTCCGGTAATTCCGCCGAACTGTTTAAAACTCATTTTATAATAATAGAAAAATACAAGCAGCGCGGCCGTTACAATTATTGCACCCTGAACACGAAAAATATAGATTGCTCCTGCTGCCAAAGACATAAGCCATATAGATAAGACGATCCGCGTCCTCTTCCTATCCGCCCTCTCTTGAAATGTTCTCAACAAGCCGCTGCTTTTCGCTGATCTGAAACTTACGACTGAAAGTCCGCTCAGCGCTCTCGATATCGGATACATCCATACGGCAAGAGACAGCGTTTTAAGATTCACTTCACTCCAAAGAGCTGCCGTAATAAGAAAATAGGCGCACAGACCGATCACTGCAAACGCTCCTGTATGAGGATCTTTCAAAATCTCTAATTTTTTCTCTCTGTCTTTATAAGAACTGACGGCATCGATCGTATCCGCAAACCCATCCAAATGAATCCCCCCTGTCACAGCGACCGGTATCATCGTCATTACCGCCGCAAAAAAGAGTTTTCCGCACTCTGTATATCGCAGAATCAGCTGACCTGCGCCGAATACCAGCGCTCCTATAATCACCCCTACGACCGGGAAAAAACACATGGCATACCTCATATTTTTTTCATCCCAATCTATATTCGGAACAGGAAGTTTTGAATACATAGCCAATGCAATTATCAAAGATTTCAGCATATTCATTTTCTTTTTGTCTCCTCATACATCTTATCCACTCTTACAACACACCTGCCCTTACTTTAATTCTTCGTACTGTTCTACTCGTATTTCCTCAAACGTACTCATGCTTTTATATACGGACAACCCCATTTCCAAAAGAGGCATTACGGCGACCGCTCCGCTTCCTTCTCCGAGAGACATCCCGCAGTCAAGCAGCGCCGATAGTCCAAGTTCATCCAATACTTTTGACGCCGCCGGTTCGCCCGAACAATGCGAAGGAAGCATATAACCGATACAGTCAGGAACAAGACGAGCCGCACAAAGCGCCGCCACAGAAGAGATAAAACCGTCAATGACGATCGGGATACGAAAGATTGCTCCTCCGAGAAATACGCCCGTAAGACCTGCAATGTCAAAACCGCCCACTTTTGAGATTATATCGATGGGATCACCCCGATCAGGGGCATGAAGCGATATTGCTCTTTCGATTGCGGCAATCTTTCGTCTTAATCCGTCTGCGCTAAGTCCCGCTCCCCTTCCTGTCATTAATTTTACCGGAATATCCGTCAATACCGATGCAACCGCACTGCTCGTCGTCGTATTTCCTATCCCCATTTCTCCTGTTGCCAAAATTTCATATGACTTCGACTTCAACATTCCCACAATCTCAATTCCCGTAAGGATTGCCCGGATTGCTTCCGTCCTCGTCATGGCTGCTTCCCGGGTCATATTTTTTGTACCAGGTGCAATTTTATATTCTTTCTTTGTAACACCGGGCACATCAGACACCATCCCGATATCGATCGGAAACAGATCCACTCCCGCGATTTGAGCCATCTTACATACACTTGTCTCGCTTTTTGTAAAATTTTCGGCGACAACAGCCGTCACTTCCTGCCCGGTCTGTGTAACGCCTTCTTCTACCACTCCGTTATCCGCACACATGATGACAAGACCTTTTTTGTCCAAACTGTACGCAGGACTTCCTTTCATTCCCGCAATCTTCGTGACGGCATCCTCCAATTTCCCAAGACTAAATAAAGGCTTTGCGATCTGTTTCCATCGCTTTTTTGCCTGCGCCGCCGCCTTTTGATCCGGAGGACAGATCTGTTCAAGATATTCGTTCAGCCGCTTTGTCACTTTTTCTAATTCCGGTTCTGATTGTTCTTTCATATTTTTCCTGTCTTCTGACATATGATTCCTTCTCTGCTTCTTCTTATTTGCTTCGTTTTCTTTGGCAAACAGTCTGCACTGATCTGTAAAACGCTTTGCAAACTGCGGACAGGACGGCATATATAAATGAGGATACCCCGCAAACAAACTGCCTTCTGTATGAACACATTTCCAGGACGTTCTTCGATCCGGCTTCGCTGCTGTTAAACCTTCTCCGTTATCCGAACTGTCCCAATAATGAAACTCATGCCCTTTGATCACTTCTCCTTGTTTCAGATAACAGCTTTCCTTTTGTTCCTTTTCATGACTTAACTCCACGTAGCCGAAACGCACAAGCTTTCCCGCCGGATAAGTCCTGCCGTTCAAAACTCCTGCCATCTCCCATACAATATGCCTCTCATCTTCCATCTCCTCATGAAGATACATAAAACCGCCGCACTCTGCCAGACAGGGCATTCCGCTTCTGATCGCATCTTTTACCGACCGACGCATAGAATTGTTCTCGGACAGTTCCTTACAGTTAAGTTCCGGGTAACCTCCCCCGAAAATCAAACCGGAAATATTTTCGGGAATCTTTTGATCTCTCAACGGACTGAAAAACACAAGTTCTGCTCCGCTTTCTTCCAGAAGTTCTAAATTTTCTTTATAATAAAAACAAAACGCCGCATCCTTTGCTACCCCGACCCGAACCTTGCCGTCGTCTGAGCTTTTATACTTTTCCATATCGCATTGAAACGGCTCCCGGCTCTGCCCGTTTCGCATATTCTGCTTGATCTGCCCTTTTTCCGGGCTATTTGCTTTCTGTTCCCCTTGTGCGATCTGATACAATCTGTCAAGATCAACCGTCTCTGTCACAATATTTCCTGCCTTTGTCATCTGTTCTTTCAGATGACAGATCTCCTGCGGAGTAACAAGGCCTAGATGACGGCTTTCCAGACAAAACGCTTCATCCTGCGGAATGTATCCTAATACGGGAATATCATACCCTTCTGATTTCAAATGATCTTCCAGCATTTTCTTCAACCTGGGATACAACATTTTTGACACCCGGTTTAAAATGATCCCCTGAATATTGCTGTCTTTTTGAAAGGATACAATCCCGCTGACAACAGCACAAAGGGAAAGCGCCGCCCCTTTGCAAGGAAGAATCAATACTGCGGGAATGTCAAGTGTTCTTGCTACATCATATGAGCTTGCCGTAACAGAATCCAGTCTCATCCCATCATAATATCCCATCACGCCTTCTGTTATAACAAGTTCAGCATCTGCCGCATGTTTTGCGTATTCTTTTCTCAGCTCATCTTCCGAAGAAAAGAATAAATCCAGATTTTTTGAATCTACGCCAAGCACTTCTTTATGAAACATCGGATCGATATAGTCAGGTCCGCATTTACAGGATGATACTTTTTTATTTTGAGCCTGATATGCCGCCATAAGTGCGCACGCCGCCGCTGTTTTCCCGCTTCCGCTGGAGATCGCCGTGATCAAAATTCCCGAAGCCATCTTCCTTTCCTCCTGCTGAAATAATATAGACAGGATTCATTCCTGTCATCATATGATACTGCCCCAGAACACGAGAACGCGACGCACATATCTGTGTAACTTCCATATCGGTCAGTAACCCTTCTTTTTCCGCGTCCATCACATCCCGGACTGTCTCAAGCGATATAGCGCTGATCACAATCTTTACATTTGGATTTTTCTGTTTCACAACAGTCAATATTTCTTTTAAATTACCGGAACTTCCTCCGATAAACAGATGAGTCGGCGGTTCCAAATGCACGAGCGCCTCCGGCGCGCTTCCTTCTATGATCCGGATTCCGTCCGTCCTGAATTTTCTCCTGTTTTTTTCCAAAAGAAGCACCGCCTCCGGATTCTTTTCAATGGCATACACTTTTATCTGCTCACCTGAAAGAGCCGCCTCCACAGATACAGAGCCGGTTCCGGCGCCGACGTCATACACAACCGCATCTTCTGTAAGCTCCATGCGGGCGATGCTGACGGCGCGCACTTCTTCTTTCGTCATTGGAACTTTTCCTCTGACAAACGCATCGTCACGGATATGCGGACCACGCCGCTTTGCCGGATTCTCATTTTCCACCAATGCAGTACATAACCCCCGCACTTCTTCTATTTGAAAATCTGCCGCTTTTTTCCTTATGATCTTTTCATCTTCATAAGAAAGATCTCTTCCGACCGAAAGGAACAGTTCTCCCATTCCATACTCCAAAAGTGCGTTCAGCAGTCGTTCTCCCGCATCTTTTCCGCCAAGAAGAAAGAACGTTTTTCTGTTCGTATCTACCGTCTGTATAAACAGCGTTTCATTTCCATGAAGACTTACGATCTTTGCATCGTCCCATGAAACACCGAGTTTTGCGGCAAAATAAACAACAGATGAAATCCCCGGAATCAATTCAACCGTACAATCGATCTCTGAATGCAAAAGGGCCGCTTCCAGTTTTTTTGCTCCGCTGTAAAACCCGATATCACCGGAAAACAAAACCGCAGTCCGGCTGCACTCCTCATGCTCTTTTACATAAGAAAAAATAAAGTCCCACCGATATTCACTTAACATATCCCGCCGTTTTATATCTTTTTTCTGCTCTAAAAAACATGCGGCGCTTTCAAGCATCCGTGAAGCTCCGATCAGACAATCGCTTGCAAGGATCTCTTCTTTCGCTCTTTCGGTCATTTCTTTTACTCCGCCTGTCCCAATCCCGATCAAAGATACTTTTCTTTTTTTATCACACATCTTTATAGCCTCTCGGAGTTACCATTTTCCCGTTTAACTCTTTCGTATTTGAGTTTCCGATATAAACAGTCGTAAACATATCTGCCTGTGTTGTTTTCAGCTTTTTAAGAGTCATGATCTCATATAACTCGCCTTCTCTTCCTATATTTTTCACAAGACCGCACACCGTCTCTTCCGACCGTGATTTTAGAATGATCTCACAGGCTTTCTCAAGATAATCCGCTCTCTTCCTGCTGGACGGATTATAAAGACAGATTACAAAATCAGCCTCTGCCGCGGCGCAAAGTCTCTTCTCGATCAGCTCCCACGGAGTCAGGAGATCGCTTAAACTGATCACTGCAAAATCATGCATCAACGGCGCGCCTAAAACGGCTGCTCCTCCTGATGCCGCCGTGATCCCGGGAACAATCTCAATCCCGATCTCAGGGTAATCTCTCCCGATCTCATAAATCAGACCTGCCATTCCATAAATCCCGCTGTCACCGCTGCATACCATTGCCACGTCAACGCCTTTTTTTACCTCCTCAAACGCCATCTTACAGCGGTCGGCTTCTTTTCGCATCGGAGTGCTCAAGAACTGCTTTTCCGGAAATAAAGGACGGACAAGATCAATATATACCGTATATCCGATAATGACCGGACATGCGTCAAGAACTTTTTTTGCCTGTACTGTCATCTGATCTCCTGCTCCCGGGCCGAGTCCTACAACATATATTTTATTCATTCTTTAGTATTCTCCTTTTCTGCCTTTCCAACATGAGAAGATGCTTTCCGAAATTCTGTTGTAAATGTCGGATCATATAATTTTGACCGTTCATACTTTCCATCTAAAACCCTGCCTACTACAATAAGCGCCGTCTTCGTTACGCCTGCCTCTTTTGCAGTCTGCGCCAATGTTTTTACCGTACAGTTGAGTACTTTTTCCTCCGGCCATGACGCCTTATACACGATCGCGGCAGGAGTGTCCTGTTCATATCCTCCGCTGATCAGCTCTTCGGAAAGTTCTTTTAGCATCCCTGTGCTTAAAAAAATAACCATTGTTGTGCCATGAGCCGCAAAACTTCTGATCGACTCCTTTTCAGGAACCGGCGTTCTTCCTGCCATACGGGTAATTACAACCGACTGTGAAATTCCCGGAAGTGTATATTCTGCATCGAGCGCAGCTGCTGCCGCGCAAAAAGAGCTGACGCCGGGGCACACTTCGTATCCGATCCCAAGTCTTTCCAACTCATCCATCTGCTCTTTGATCGCCCCGTACAGGCAAGGATCGCCTGTATGAAGCCGGACAATGTTCTTTCTTTGAGTCTCACCTTCTTTTATCACTTCCAGCACTTCTTCCAGTGTCATCTTCGCACTATTGTAAACTGCACACGTTTCTTTACAGCCATATAGAAGTTTCGGGTTCACAAGCGATCCTGCGTAAATAACAATATCCGCCTCTTCTAAAAGGCGTTGTCCACGCACAGTGATCAAATCTTTTGCACCCGGACCTGCTCCAACAAATGTGACCATCTTTCTCTTTCCTTTCGCTTTCTTAGCCTCTTTACTTTTTTAATCTTTTCTCCGATCTTTCCGCTGAGTTTCGCTTTCATCTTTTATGATAAACAACGAATAATATCCCGCCTGTTCGGGGATTTCTTCCGTCGAAAAATAAAGCTTCTCCGAATCCATACCACAGTTTTCCACCATTTTTGCCTCTAAAGCGTTCTCGACAAGAAAACGTTTCACTTCCGCCATTTTCCGTCCGCTTTTCATAAATACTTTCGTTCCCTGCAGCCTCATACTTTCTTCTACTCCGTAGGAAGCAGGTATGATATGCAGTTCATCGCTGTTTTCTGAAAGGGAAATGTCAAGGCGAGCCGCCGCCGCGCAAAAAGAAGGGATTCCGGGAATCAACTCTGTTTCATATCCCATCCTTTTCAGTCTTTTGTGTATATACATACAGGTAGAATAAATGCTCGGGTCTCCGATCGTAAGAAACACAACATCCTTTCCTTCATTTAACTTCTCTGCGGTAAACGCCGCGTCTTCGTCATGAATCTCTATCAGTTTCTCCCTGTCTTTGATCATCGGCATAGGCAGAAAGATCACCTCTTTTTCCCCGATCTGCGAATAAACTTGTCTGACGATCTGATAAGCCGTACACTGCTGCATATATTTTGGATCTGCGTTTTCACCCGGCTTTTTCAAACCGCTGTCTGATACGGGAATCGCGACAACATCACTTTCTTGTATCGCATGCAATGCTTTTAATGTCAGAAGCTGCGGATCTCCCGGCCCAACTCCAACGCCTGTAAACTTTCCTTTCATAGCCTCTTTATCTTCCTTTCTTTTGCCTGACAAAACGACTTGTCTGCTCAAACAGACTGTCTGCTTTCGAGGTTTTCCCCAAAACCCCTTCTTCATTTGAAAAAACAACAGCCGCAATATCCAACGCTTCCCCTGCTCTGTTTGTCAGATAAAATTCTATTCTCTCCATTACGCTTTCCATTACTTTTTCGAGAAGTCCGCATTCTTTGAGTACTCTTAATGCCTCCGATGTATTCACACAGTCCATGACCGAACGCACCGTATGCGAATCTGCCCCTTCTAAAGCCGCATGTACCGCCAACACTTCCATCCTGCAGTCTGCCTGTCTTGAATGGGTATTCATTACTCCTGCCGCCAGTTTGACAAATTTTCCGATATGACCGATAAATAGAATTCCCTTCATCCCGAGTAATTTTGCATCGTCGATCGTATCTCCGATATAGTTACTGCATTTTACTGTTACTTCTTCGTCCACGCCGAGTTCTTCACGTAAAAAATCCATTCCGTAATTTCCCGGAACAACATAACACCTGTCATACCCTGTCTCTTTTAACATTTTCATTTCCAGCCATATCGTATCAGTCAGCGCTTTTTCACTCATCGGCTCTACGATGCCTGTCGTTCCAAGAACAGACAGGCCTCCTACAATGCCAAGCCTCGGATTAAACGTCTTCTTTGCGATCTTCTCCCCGCCCGGAATAGACAGCGTAATCTTTATTTTCCCACCGTACTTGTATTGACGGCACTCTTCGTCTACCGCATCGGCAATCATCCTGCGAGGTATTTTATTGATCGCGGGAAAGCCTGTCTGCTGCTCTAATCCTGCTTTTGTGACCCGGCCGATTCCTTCTCCTCCGGCAAGAACAATATGATCTTTGATTTCAAAACAGCGTTCTTCCGCTTCTTCCTCTTTTAAAAATGACTCGATCTTCTCAGCTTTTGCGTATACTTTCATCCCATCTGTCACATCAGGATCATCGCCGCTGTATTTTTCAACAGCGCACTGCACATAATCCGCAGTTCTGATCGTTGACTCTACTTCCAAATACAGCTCGATCCCTTTCGGAGTGATCAGTTTCACATGAGTAATCTCTTCTTCTTTAAGAAGCATCGCCACAGCAGCTTTTGCCGCTGCGGCAGCACAGCTTCCTGTCGTATATCCAAGCCGAAGTCCCGACCGGTTCCTCCCGATCTCCTGTTTCATTTTATGCTATTCTCCTGATATGCTTTACAATTCTTCCAGCATCTGCCGTGGATTTTCCGCCGCTTTTACTTTACCGAACACTTTCTCGATCACACCTTCTTCATCGATCAAATAAGTAGTGCGGACAACACCCATTGTTTTCTTTCCGTACATATTCTTTTCTTTCCATACATCATAAGCCTGAATACATGTTAACTCTGTATCTGAAAGAAGTGTAAAGGGCAAACCGTATTTTTCTTCAAATTTCTTATGAGATGCGACGCTATCCTTGCTTACTCCAAGCACAACCGCTCCTTTTTCTGAAAATTCAGGATATAATTCTCCGAAACCACATGCCTGTTTTGTACATCCCGGAGTGTTGTCTCTCGGATAAAAATATAAGATCACTTTCTTCCCTTTGTATTCTTCCAATGTGTGTACCTTTCCGTTCTGATCCGGCAATGCAAACTCCGGCGCTTTCATTCCTGCTTCTAACATTTGTATTTCCTCCTGTTTTTTATTTTATTCTTTTTAGCTTGTTCTTACATTTCCGCTTCTTCGATATGTTCTGCGAATATTTTTCTGATTCCTTCAAATTCTCCGAGTCCTTTTAAAATAACCCGGACTTCATATCCTTTTTCCTCCAGCTCGCTTTTCCATGAATCTTCTTCTCCTGCCATATCATTTTTTGCATGATCTCCGGCAACAAACATAAACGGCATAAGTACGACTTTTTTTCTGCCCGATATTTCCAGCTTTGCCATTACATTTCTCAAATCAGGAAAGCTTTCCACTGTTCCGACAAGAACCTGCTGATATCCAAGCGAGTGAAACGTATACTCTAACGTAGGATATGCGGAATTTGCATGGTGATCTGTTCCGTGTCCCATCAGAACGAGCATTTCATCTTCGCCGATCACCGTTTTTTCCATCACGGCATGAATTGCTTTTTTATAATCTTCCACAGAACTAAGAAGCGGTTTCCCTACATATACTTTTCGGAACAGGTGCATATGTTCCATGACTTCTTGCAGCATCCGGTCATTTTCTATCCCGTTGATCACATGAGTCGGCTGAACGATAACTTCTTCGATCCCATCTGCCGCCATTTTTTCTAAAGCTTCGCCTACTGTTTGCACCTTTATATTTGCAGTGCGCTTTAATTTTTTTATAATCATATTGCTTGTAAACGCCCTGTATACAACAGCTTCTTCAAACGTTTTTGCAAACTCCTTTTCGAGCACGTCAATCGTCTTTTCCATCGTGTCAATATGACTTGTTCCGAAACTGACTGCCAGAATTCCTTTTTTCATTTTACATCTCCTCTCATTTTTATTTATTTTATTATTTCCCTGTTTTCTTAAATTCCCTTTGATGTTTTCTATTTCAAACTTTTCAGATCAAGTAAGCCTTGACTCCAGTTCTTCCCATGTGCGCGGAGGCTCTTCTTTGTCTGATAAGATTTTTTTCTCTGTTAATTTGCGATACATACGAATGACTGTCGGTATTTCCAATTCTGCTTCTTTCAACGCTTCCTCATCCTGACAGATTTCCATCGTCTCTGCATGGCGTATCACTTTTCCTTCATGCATAAGCACAATCTCATCTGCCCATCCACAGGCATACTCTATATCATGTGTTGCGATCAGCACCGTAATTCCTTTTTCCGTCAGCCTCTCGATCATCTCATTCACTTTTTTCGTATGTTTCATATCAAGCGCCGCCGCAGGTTCGTCTAAAATCATCACTTCAGGATGCATAACCAGAATGTCTGCAATCGCAACCTGTTTTTTCTGTCCTCCGCTTAAAGCATGAGTCGGCTCTTCCTGAAACGCAGAAAGCCCCAGTTCCTCGATTATCTGTCTGACCGCCTTTTCGGCAGTTTCTTCATCCGCCCCCATGTTCAATATCCCGAAAGAGATTTCCTCATAAACACTTGCAGAAAAAAGCTGTTCATCCGGATTTTGAAATACGATCCCGACTTTTCGTCTGACATCTAAAAGTCCTTTTTTTGTATATTCGATCGGTTTTCCATCTATAAAAATCCTTCCGGATTCCGGTCTTCTGATCCCGTTCAGGCAAAGAAAAAAAGTAGATTTTCCGCAGCCGTTTCCTCCCATAACCGCGACTTTTTTCCCTTTACGAATGTTCAAACTCAAGTGATCCAATGCCTTTATTTTACTTCCCTCATATGTATAATCTACATTTTCTGCACGAATCACATATTCCGTTTCTGATTCTTTTTTTTCTTCCTTTTTCAATGTTCTCTTTTTTGTTTTCATATCTTTCATTTTATCCATCATATCATCCGTTCCGCCGCAGCTACAATTATCAAAACAAGCTCAAATACAGCCAACAATATCATTTCTTTCTTTTTCGCCGGAGTGTTCCTTTCTAGCACATTGATTGTTCCGTCATACCCTCTTGCTTCCATTGCATCATACAGCGCATTTGCTTTTCTCAAAGAAATAAAGAACAAAGCGGTCAGCATCTTTCCGAATGCACGAAGCTGTGTCCGATAATCTCTATTTCCAAGTCTTGCCTCCTGTGCTGTCATAATTGCAGACGCAGTATGAAGAAGAATAAATACAAAACGATAGATCAACATCATCAACTCAATCAGAAGCCTCGGCATATGCATTTTCCTGAGCGCTCCCAGTATATCTGTCATCGTTGTGTTCAACGACAGAAAATAAAGACATGTCACTGCCGCCAGCGCCGTGATACATAAATTGACTGCCCAAAAAGCCGATTCACGGCTTGCCGTTATATATATTTCCCCGACCGGCACGGCAAATGCATCCATAGGAACTTTCGATAGATTTAAAAAAACAGCTCCTGTTCCGACGATCAAAAATACGATCGGAATCATCAGCAGTCGAACATAGCAGGAAAGAGGAATCTTCCCCTTTCCTACCGTCAAAATTCCATTTGCGATAAATACGATCAAAGCCGCCGCATAGGAGCGGGTCAAAACACAGATCATAAGAGAAGAAACGGCATACAGTAACTTCTCTGCCGCACTGACATATCTTAATTTTGACCGGTAACACAATTTATCTATAATGATCATTCATCGCTCCTTTTTATTCTCCTATGACTTTTGTTTTTCCCTCAAAACTTCAAAAGCATTATCGCCCAGACTATCCGTCCATTTTTTACGTTCCACGAACCGTCCCATTATAAATGCGATGATTCCCACGCCTATCCCTGTCTGAATACAGAAAATAAGACTTTCTATCTCTCCGGGCAGTTCTCTGTCTAACGCAGTCTCCAAAACCGGAGTAAACCACGGCTCATATTCTCCGTGAATTTCTTCTACCATCACGCTTCCCGCATCATCAGAACCGCCGAATTCTGCTTCTTTTAAAACGAAAAGAGGAACAACGGCGATTAAAACAGCGGCGATCAATAATAAAATCACTGTTTTTTTGTTTTTACTCATCTTGTGTCTCCCCCTTTTTATTTTTGAAAAATCCTATACTTCTTAATTCCGGTTTTGCATATGTTTCCAGACCTATCACAATGACAACTGTAAGGATACCTTCTATCACGGCAAGCGGAATCTGTGTAGGCGCAAATACTCCGAGAAACTTAACAGCCGACGCTCCGACGCCTCCCGCTTCAGACGGATAGGCAAAAGCAAGCTGGATACTTGTCACACAATATGTAAACAGATCTCCTAAAAATGCAGCCAAAAAAATACCGACTCTTCTGTTTACATTTATTTTCTGACATAATTTATAAATTCCAAAAGAGACGACCGGTCCTGCGATCGCCATGGAAAATGTATTTGCTCCAAGTGTTGTCAAACCTCCGTGAGCTAAAAGCAATGCCTGAAAAAGCAATACAATGACACCGAGCACGCTCACAGATGCCGGTCCAAACAAAATCGCGCCGAGCCCTGTTCCTGTCATATGCGAACAACTCCCTGTAACAGAAGGGATCTTAAGCGATGAAATAACGAAAATAAACGCTCCCGACATTGCGATCAGCGTTAAATTTCTTCTATTTTCTTTTACTTTGTTTTTCAATGAAATAAATCCTGCAATCAGAAACGGCAGGCAGACGACGCCCCAAGCAACGCAGTATTTAGCCGGAAGATACCCTTCCATAATATGCATTGCATTCGCTGCCGGGACTATGGCAAATACCGCCGCAAACACGATAGATGCCTTTAGTAAGATTTTTTCTTTTTTTGACATGTTTTTTCCTCTCCTTGATCATAATCCCGTAATCTACGGACTCATTTGAAAGTGAATATTCTGACTTAGGGATCGATGCAAATATTCCGCCTTCCCACAGAATCTTATTCCGCAGTGGCAATATGGAATACCGCTCCTCCAATACAGCAACGGGTATTGTGCAGGATTCTCACCTGACTTCCTCACAGATATCTCAAAGTAACCTAACCTTATCTAAAGTCCGGTACAAAGAGCAATCTATACTTCTCTATCTGTTTATCTTTCAAACGTATGCCGAGCCCGACTAATACTCAATCCCTCTTCTAGCCCGGATTCCCCGGTCGTAAGGGTGTTTCACCTTGCAGATCTCAGATACATAATCCGCTTTCTCTACAAGGCGAAGGTCAGGATCCCGTCCTGTTAAGACAACTTCCAGACCTGTCGGTTTCTTTTCCAGAAAACAAAGAGCTTCCTCGTTTGGTATCAATCCATACCGGTATGCCGCCATAAATTCATCCATAACAAGTACGTCATAAGATCCGCCGGAAACTTTTCTCAAGACCTCATTCCACAGAGCTTCATATAGCTTCTTTACCTCTTTTTTTTCTTTTTCTGTCAGTGTTTTATAGAAACCGTAAGATTTCTCCAGATGTAAAACTTCAATGTCCGAAATGCTGTCGAGAATGTTTAATTCTCCCGAATTCTCATTTTTAAGAAAACGTGCAAAAAGCACTTTCTTTTTGCAGCCCGCAGCTCTGACCGCCAGCCCGACGGCTGAGGACGTCTTTCCTTTGCCGTCTCCACAATAAATATGAATCAAACCTCGTTCCATCGTCTTTTACCTCTCTGTAAAAATCCTTTATATTTTACCACAAATATACACTCTGTGACAACATTTTGTGTTATACTAAGCTGAATCGGTATACACCGTACATAAAAATAACTTTTCCGTATTTATATTATCGGAACTGTCTTTATGAATGTAATATCAAAAACTATGATTAAATGATAAGGAGGAGCATTATGAACTTTACTTTTGCCCACAACAACTTAAATGTCTACGATCTGGATGCATCTTTGCGATTTTATAAAGAAGCTCTCGGTCTTACTGTCACACGTACAAAAGAGGCTGACGACGGCAGCTTCAAACTTGTTTATCTCGGTGACTCGACAACTCCTCACAAACTCGAACTGACATGGCTTCGGGATATGGACCGCCCTTACAATTTGGGAGATAACGAGATCCATCTTGCATTTGAAACCGATGATTTTGATGCGGCACACGAAAAACACAAAGAGATGGAATGCATCTGTTTTGAGAATCCGGGGATGGGGATTTATTTCATTTCCGATCCTGACGGATATTGGCTGGAGATCGTACCTAAAAATTTATAATATTAAAAAGGGCAGTTTTTTATGATCGCTGAAAAACCCGGCGCACAGAGACGCCGGGTTTTCCGATTTCCAAAAAATATATTATACAAACTATGTCCGAAAGGAGTTTTCTTATGGAACATTATACATTGCCCCATCGGCACAATCAGTCAATGTCTCAGTTAATGAGTCATTTACCGAATATTGAAGAGTTTCAGACGACCGCAGATATATTTAAACAACTAAGCGATCCTACCCGCATCCGCATCTTCTGGATCTTGTGCCACTGCGAAGAATGTGTTATCAACATCGCTTCTATGATGGAAATGAGCAGTCCTGCCGTCGCGCATCATTTACGTCTGCTTCGTTCAAGCGGTCTGATCGAATCCCGCAGGGACGGAAAAGAAACATATTACCGTGCCGTCGACTCGAAAAAAACACAAACGCTTCATCATATGATCGAAAAGATCATGGATATTTCCTGCATAAACAAAGACGTATAAATCAAAATTTAACTCAGATCTATAGATTTTGAACTCTAAGCGCCCTGACTGCATTTAAGACCGCAATGATCATAACCCCTACGTCGGCAAAGATCGCAAACCACATATTTGCAATTCCAAGAGCGCCAAGTCCAAGACAGGCAAATTTAATTGCCAAAGCAAATATAATGTTTTGATATACGATTCTCAGACATTTTTGAGAGATTTTAATCGCTTTGGAAATCTTTAACGGATCATCGTCCATCAACACTACATCTGCCGCTTCGATTGCCGCGTCCGATCCCATTGCCCCCATTGCAATTCCGATATCCGCCCGAGTCAGTACCGGTGCGTCATTAATGCCGTCACCTACGAATACAAGCTTTTCTTTTCCTTCTTTTTCCAAGAGCAGTTCTTCTACTTTTTGTACTTTATCTCCGGGGAGCAGTTCACTGTACACTTGATCGATTCCCAAAGTTTTTGCCGTCTGCTCGGCAGCTTTCCGCGAATCCCCGGTAAGCATGACTGTTTTTTTTGATCCCTGCTTTTTTCAATTCCGCAACCGCTTCTTTGGAATGTTCTTTCACAACATCGGAAATCACGATATGCCCTGCATACTTTTTATCAATCGCCATATGGATGATCGTACCTGCCGTATGGCATTCATGATACTTCAAACCGAGTTTTTTCATCAGCTTGTCGTTACCTGCCGCAACTTCATGACCGTCCACGACGGCTGTAATCCCATGACCGCTGATTTCCCGGATATCCGAAACCCTGTTTCTGTCAATTTCCTTTCCGTATGCTTTTTGCAGACTTTTGCTGATCGGATGTGATGACGCACATTCTGCAAGCGCCGCATATTCTAATAATTTTTCTTCTTCCAGTTCATTGTGATGAACCGCGCTTACTTCAAAAGCGCCTTTTGTTAAAGTTCCTGTTTTGTCAAACATAACATATTTTGTCTGAGACAATGTTTCCATATAATTAGAGCCTTTGATCAACACTCCTGCTTTGCTTGCCCCGCCGATTCCCGCAAAAAAGCTAAGAGGAATACTGATCACAAGTGCACAGGGACAACTAATCACAAGGAATGTAAGAGCTCTGTAAATCCACACGCCCCACTGAGCCGCCTGTCCGAGAAAGACCATCTCTATTACCGGAGGCAAGAGTGCCAGCGCCAATGCCCCGTAGCAAACTGCCGGAGTATACACTTTGGCGAATTTGGAGATAAAATGTTCGGATTTTGATTTCCTGGAACCGGAATTTTCCACAAGTTCCAAAATCTTAGACACCGTTGATTCTTCAAACTGTTTCGTAGTCCGAACTTTCAGTACTCCCGTCATATTAATACAGCCGCTGATCACCTCTTCTCCCTGACGCACATCACGCGGAAGGCTTTCTCCTGTCAAAGCGCTTGTATTTAAACTGGAGCTTCCTTCGACGACAATCCCATCAAGCGGAACTTTTTCACCCGGCTGTACTACGATGATACTTCCTATTCCGACTTCATCAGGATCTCTTTTTTCCAGTTTCCCGTCACATTCTACATTTGCATAATCCGGTCGGATATCCATTAATGCACTGATATTTCTGCGGCTTTTCCCGACTGCATAACTTTGGAACAACTCTCCGATCTGATAAAACAACATTACCGCGATTGCCTCGTTATAATCGCCGCTTTTTGAATAGACGGCAAGAGCAAAAGCTCCGATTGTTGCGACTGCCATCAGAAAATTCTCGTCAAACATGCGCCGGTTCAAAATACCTCTGCCTGCCTTTTTCAAAATATCGTATCCTATGACTAAATATACTGCTAAATAAAGTGTGAACCGCAAAATTCCCGTTACAGGTACAAAATTCAATAGAATAACACCAAATGCCGCTGCCATGATCCTCGTCAACATTTTTTTCTGTTTTTTACTCATTACACCTTGCATCCTCCTCGCTATTTAATATACACATATGTTCATTCGTTCATATGTTGTATATAAATCTGCGCCCTTTGCCATCAGCATATCGGGCGCTCCTTTTTCTTTTTAGCCACTTTCATTCAATCTTTGAGAAGTTTCTTAAAATTCAATTTCACAATCCGGCTCTATTTTTTTGCAGGCTTTCAGCACATCTTTCATAACCGACTTCGGCTCTCGCCCATCCTCGAACTGTACAGTCATTTTCTGTGTCATGAAATTCACCACCGCATCTTCTACTCCGCCGGTCTTTTTCGCCGCATCTTCCATCAGATTCGCACAGTTTGCACAATCTACTTCAATTTTATAAGTCTTTTTCATATTAAATACCTCTTTTCTTTTAAAATCTTTTTATTTCAACAATTAAGCATTTATTTAATTGTTATGCTTTTACTATACACCTATCTTTTTTCTCTGTCAATCCTTAAAAATGAAATCTATTAAAAAAAGCAGGAGCTGTAAAATTCACAACTCCTGCGATCGACCTATGTATTATTCACTTGATTTTATACATCTTATCATAACTTACCGACTGACTTTGTACGCCTAGCGACGAACATAAACCATTCCTGCCTGTACCGGTCCTATCTTAACATTCTCTCCCGGCTGAGGCGCATGGATCATCATACCGTTTCCAATGTAAATACCGCAATGATCCCAGTTCGTACATACATCGCCCGGCTGAGGATCACTGACGCGAGGCCATCCCATAAATGTATACGTTGTTCCTACACGTCCATAACCGCCTGTCAGACAATATCCTACAAGTCCCGAGCAGTCAAAAGAGTTCGGTCCTGTCGCTCCCCACACATAAGGGAGTCCGATACATCCATATGCACGGTCTACAATAACATTTCCCGTTACCGGATCGTACGGCGCCGCTCCTGAACCGCCTGAACTTCCGTTATTCGGATTGGAAGGTGTCACCGGCTGTTCCGGAGTCACATTGTTCTTTGCTTCCTCTTCCCGTCTGCGGCGTTCTTCCTCTGCTTTTCGTTCCTCTTCGGCTTTTCTTGCAGCTTCCTGGATCATGCCGTCCAAATTGGTGATCTCATCTTTTTTAGAATTGATCGTCTCGGTCAGAGTCGCCTGCTCAGCCTCGTACTCTTTTTCCGTTGCTTCCAGATTCTTTTGCTCTTCTTCAAGTGTCTTCTGCAAATTTTCAATCTCTGTTACTGTATTTGTATATTCTTTCAGTTGTTCACGATCATATTCATGCATCTTCTGCGAATACTCTGCCTGACTGAGCATGCTCGACATATCGCCGGATGTCATAACTTTCTCGACTGTAGCGCTGCCTGTTCCGGATTCGTACATAAACTTAATCCGCTTTTTCATCGCCTCATACTGTTCTTCTTTTTTTTCTTCCGCAGCTTCCAGATCTGCCTGCGCCTGAATAATCGCCTCACCTGTCTTAATCAGCTTAAGTTCCAGTTCATTCGCCTTTTGGATCAATGTATCAAACTGCGTCTGAAGATTAGAAAGCTCGCTTTCCGCTTCTGTTTTCTGATTTTTCAAATTCTCCGCATCTTCTGCCGGATTTGCAAACACCGGCGTCACTGCTAATGAGCAAGCCAAAGCCGCCGTCAGAAATGTGCTATGTACCTTTTTTAATCTCATACTGCCACCTTTCCTCATTTTATTATCTATTTCCCCACATAACAGCATCATACAACACAACCGTCCGCTTTTCAACAAACTTAATTAAAAAAATGAAAAACATCTGTCGGAAACTTGTACTGTAATAGATGCCAATCAAAAAAAATGCAGGTTTTTCTTCTTATTTTACGATTCACTATCGAATAAATAATAACAAATCACCCGCATTTTTTCAACACTTTTTAATATTTTTGTAACATTTCAAATGTTTTGTATCATTTTTCTTTATTTATTACCATTCACTGTTTCCTATATACAAACAAACTCATATTTCATCAGCCATCGCTCGATCGCTTCTTTCTCGCCTCGGACTGTTCCCTGAACCATCTCGGGTTTTCCGCCGCCGCGTCCGTCGAATCTTTTATTAAACTCTTTCGCCATTTCACGTACATCTTGTTGACGGCTTCCCAACACATATCGATACCCGTCTTTTTCATTTCCAAAGAACACTGCGCAAATACAATGCCCTGCGTCTAAAACATAATTCATCAACATACGCATGGAATCACCGCCGAATTCTTCCGTAAAAATGCAAACTGCATCTTTACTTTCCGAAATCATGTCCGCATACGCTTTCACTAGGCGCCGCTCTTTTTCTGCAAGTTCATATTTCAGCTGATTCGTCTCTTCTGCCAAATGCGCAACCGCATCTGCAATCTCATTTTCTTTCGCACAAAGAAGCCTGGAAATTTCTTTTGCCTGCGCTTCCTTTCTCACATAATCCGAAAACGCGCGGACTCCGCACAGCATAGTGATCCGCACTCCGCCCTTATAACGCTGCGCTTGAACCAGCTTGATCAGTCCGATCTCTCCTGTATACGTCACATGAGGAGCACAGCAGGCACAGCAGTCATACCCCGGAATTTCTATAATACGTACCTGACCCTCGATCTCGATCTTACTCCGATATTCTATCTGAGACAGTTCCTCCTTCTTCGGATAATGCGTAAATACTTTCAGGTTTTTCCACACAGCTTTATTTGCCTCCGCCTCGATCCGGCGAAGTTCCTCTTCTGTGATCTCACCGTCAAAGTCCATCGTACAGTCCTCACTGCCAAGATGGAAGCCGACATTATTATACCCGTATGCGGCGTGGATCAGCCCTGAAACGATATGCTCTCCCGTATGCTGCTGCATCTTCATAAAGCGTTCTTCCCAGTCGATACTTCCTTTCACCGCAGTTTTGGCTTCAATGAAACCGTCCGTTATATGAAAGATACGCCCGTTCCTTTCACGGACATCGAGCACTTGAACTTTCTTTCGAGCCGTTTCATCCAAGCCGCACGTATCATCGTCTGCCATATATAGCACTCCCGTATCGGCATACTGACCTCCGCCTTCCGGAAAAAAGGCTGTCCTGTCAAGTTCTATTTCATAATATTCGCCTGCTTTTCCGTCCAGCCTGCCAAACGAATCCTTCACCTGCTGCCTTTTTGCTCTGACACACGAAAGAACTTCTGCATCGAACTTTGAAAGATGACTGTCTTTATAAAACAGTTTTTCCGTCATTTTTCCATTACATCCTTTCCGGCGCTTCAAATCCAAGCAGGTCAATGCACGTCTCCAACACGCGCTTTGTCAGTCCGAGGAGCGCAATATAACCGGAACGTTTCTCTTCGTCTTCCTCGGAGAGGATCTTCGTCTCATGATAAAACTTATTAAATTCATTCGCGATCTCATAAATGTAAGCGCACAATTTATGCGGAGCAGTCTCTTCGCATACTGCCTCAAACACATCGTTGAACTTCAAGACTTGAAGCATAAGCGCCTTCTCATATACATTTCCCGACGGACGGATCGAAAGTTTCTCTGCGCTTCCTCCGTTTTCCTTATACTTTGCCAAAATGGACTTAATACGCACGATTGTATAAAGAATATACGGACCTGTATTTCCCTCAAATGAAGTAAATCTGTCTACGTCGAATATATAATCTTTGCCTGCCTGATTCGACAGATCTCCATATTTAATTGCCGCAAGTCCGACTATGCGGGCCGTCTTTTTCGCTTCTTCTTCCTCCACTGTACGATTATCCATAATTTTCTTATACATTTCATCGTTAATTTCGCGGATCAGATTTTCAAGACGCATAACGCCGCCCTCACGGGTTTTGAACGGTTTTCCGTCTTTCCCGTTCATCGTACCGAATCCGAGAAATTCCAATCTTGTATTCGGGCTCACGATCCCCGTCTTTTTTGCACAGCGGAACACCTGTGTAAAGTGAAGTTCCTGACGTTTATCTACTACATAGATAACTTCGTCCGGCTGATAATCTTCTTCCCTTTGTACAAGTGTTGCAAGATCTGTCGTATCATAGAGCGCCGCTCCGTCTGACTTTAAGATCATACACGGAGGAACTTCTTTTTTATCCGACTCTTCCTGAACATCGACCACAAGAGCGCCCTCGTCGTAACGCGCATAGCCTTCTTCTTTTAACATCTGTACCATATCAGGTATATATTTCTGCGCGTCCGCCTCGCCTTTCCAAAGATCAAATTCTACATTCAGTCTCTCATAATTTTTCTTAAGATCTGTAACCGAAACATTCATGATGTGATTCCAAACCGCTCTGTATCCTCTGTGGCCGTTCTGGAGCAAATATGTCGCATGCAACGCTTCTTTCCTGTATTCTTCGTCTTCTTTTGCATATGAACTTGCTGTCGGATATATCTCCTCCAGTTCGCCGATCGTAAACGGAGCTTCCGCCGGATATTCTCCCGTAAAATTTTCATCAAAATACGGCAGCTCCGGTTTGCGTTTCTTTAATTCCGTGATGATAAGTCCCATCTGATATCCCCAGTCTCCCAGATGAATATCACCGATCACTTTGTTTCCTTTAAAACGAGTAATCCGTTTTACGCTTTCGCCGATAATTGCAGAACGCAGATGTCCTACATGAAGCGGTTTCGCAACATTCGGTCCGCCGTAATCTATCATGATCGTTTTTGGTTCTTCCGCTTCTTCTACTCCGAGTTTTTCTGTTTCTGACATTTGATTTAAATAATCCGCAACACTTTGCGGAGCAAGTTTCAGATTGATAAATCCCGGCTTTACAACTTCTACCGTCTCAAAATAAGAACTTTCCTTTAAATATACCGCCACATCTTCCGCAATCATAAACGGGGCTTTTTTATATTTCTTTGCTCCTGCCATCGCGCCGTTGCACTGATATTCGCACAAATCGGGACGATTTGAAAGAGTTACTTTTGCAAGTTCTTTATCATAACCGGCTTTTTCAAAAGCCGCTTCCATTTCCGTTGTGATCAATTCCAACATTGTTTTCAATTTTTCCACACTCCTTTATATAGAAACTCTTTATCATATGAATGCTATTCTAACATGTATCAGTTTTCACGGCAACAAACAACTTGAAAACACTTTACATTTTGCTTACTTTATGCTAGGATAATTAAAGTTGTTTAACACAACGATGCGTCTGTAGCTCAGTGGATAGAGCAATGCCCTCCGGAGGCATGTGCGACGGTTCGACTCCGTTCAGACGCTTTTTTCATGCTCTTTTACAATCCGTTCTTTCATATCAGGATCAAATTTCCCTGCCCGAAGCATCTCAATTTCATATTTATAAGGAGCATATGATTTCTTTGGATTTTCCACAGATGGTATATATGGCGTCTCAAGTATTTTCGGAACATCCCTAAAGTCCGCATGATGAACGATATAATTGATCGCTTCAAAACCGATATGTCCGAATCCGATGTTCTCATGCCTGTCCTTTGCAGCGCCTGGAACATTCTTACTGTCGTTAATATGAAATACGGCAATCTGATCTTTTCCTATAATACGATCGAACTCTTCTATCACATCATCAAAATGATGAATAATATCATACCCACTGTCGCTCGTATGACATGTATCAAAACAAACTCTCAATTTATCGCTATATTTTACCCCGTCGTAAATCCTGGCTAATTCTTCAAACGTACGACCGATCTCCGATCCTTTCCCCGCCATTGTTTCTAACGCCACACAACAATCCATATCCTGCGTAAGAACTTCGTTTAGTCCTTTTATGATCTGCTCTGTTCCTATGCTGACTCCTTCTCCTACATGGGCTCCCGGATGCAGAATCAACGTATGGCTTCTGCAGCTTACCGTACGGTCTATCTCCTTTGCGAGAAACTCAACCGCAAGAGAAAATGTTTCCGGCTTTACCGCATTGCCTAAATTAATAATATACGGAGCATGAACAATGATTTCTTGAATCCCGTGCTCTTTCATATATTCCCATGCAGGATCGATATTTAATTCTTCGATTTCTTTCCGCCTCGTATTTTGAGGCGCTCCCGTATAAAACATAAATGTATCCGCCCCGTAAGATACTGCTTCTTTTGCAGAACCAAGCAGCATCTCCTTACCACTCATTCCGACATGTGAACCTATTTTCACAATGTTATCCTCCAATCTATATTTTTATAAGCTTTGCAAACAAAGCAAACATTTTTCTGACTCCTGCAGTATCAAACTGCACCGTCACCTCATAATCTCTTCCACCCTCTTTAATCTCCGTCACCGTGCCGTCTCCAAACTTTACATGCCGTACACGATCTCCGACTCCGTAAGAGAGTCCCTCCGACTTTTTCGCCATCAGTCCGCTCCCCTTTTGGATCGCGGCAAATGCCGGTTTCTGAGCATACGCAGATCTTTTGTATCCACTGACCTCGGACGAATACGTCCTCTTCTCTCCCAAAGAAACATTTTGAGAAAAACCGCCTTCTCGCTTTCCTGTATCAATCAATGCAGAAGGCATCTCTTTAATGAAACGGGACATACTGTTATATTGTCTCTCACCTCTGACCAAACGCATACGCGCGCAGGTAAGAGTCAATTTTTCTTCAGCGCGGGTCACGCCCACATAACAAAGTCTTCGTTCCTCCTCCAACTCTTCCGGATCATCTCCGCTGATCGACATATAACTTGGGAACAATCCGTCTTCCATTCCCGCAAGATATACATGTGGAAATTCCAGACCTTTCGCACTGTGAAGAGTCATAAGGATCACGTAATCCCGATCTTCCGCTACGCTGTCGATATCAGCGACAAGAGCCACCTCTTCAAGGAAACCGCTCAGCGTCGGTCTTTCTCCTCTGTCACTGCAGCTTTCCTCATATACGGCCGCCTTACTGACAAGTTCGTCTATATTCTGCACTCTTGCTTCCAGTTCCTCAGGATCATCCGCTTCCAGACTTTCCGTATACCCTGTCTTCTCGATCACTTCCGTCAGAAGATCTGTCACCCCGCTCTCTTCCGATCTTCCTTTAAAATATTCGATCAAAGCTGCAAATGAATCAAGTTTCGATGCGCTGCGTCCGATCCCGGGAATAAGGTCCGGAGCTGAAAGGGCGTCATAAAACCCTATTCCTCTCGCAGCAGCCGACTCCTGAATCCGATTAATCGTTGTCAAACCGATCCCCCGTTTCGGAACATTAATAATCCTTCTCACAGCCAGATCGTCTTTTCCGTTATCAATCGTTTTTAAGTATGACAAAACATCCTTAATCTCTCTTCGGGAATAAAAATTGATGCCTCCGACAATCTTATACGGAATATTCATCGCGACAAACTTTTCCTCAAGAAGACGCGACTGCGCGTTCGTTCGGTATAAAACTGCATGATCACTGTAATTTGCTCCCTGTGCCGTTTCGTCCTTAATATCCTCTGCAATAAACTGCGCTTCGTCATATGCCGTATCAAACTGCCGCAGACGGATCTTCTCCCCTTTTTCATTATCAGTCCAAAGAGTCTTTTCTTTTCTGCCTTTATTGTTGCGGATCACACTATTCGCAACTTCCAATACATTCCCGACAGAGCGGTAGTTCTGTTCCAGTTTAATTACTTTTGCATCTGAAAATTCTTTTTCAAAATCCAAAATATTTCGTATATTAGCTCCGCGGAACTTATAGATCGACTGGTCGTCATCGCCGACTACACACAAATTCCTATACTTTCCCGCAAGCAGGCTGACAAGCCGAAACTGTACGGTATTCGTGTCCTGATATTCGTCAACCATGATATATCTGAAACGTTCCTGATAATTCTCCCTCACATCAGGCTGCGTTTCCAGAAGCTGAACTGTCTTTACAAGCAAATCGTCAAAATCCAACGCATTATTCGCCCGCATCTGCGCCTCATATTCTTTATAGACTTTTGCGATCTTAAGCTGTACAAAATCTCCTCCGGCATTCAATTCAAACTCTTCCGGAAGGATCATCTCGTTTTTAGCAGAAGAAATTACCGATAAAAGCATCCTTTCTTTAAACCGCTTTGTATCAATATCTGTCTTACGACATACTTCTTTCATCAGCGTCTTCTGATCATCCGTATCATAAATCGTAAATCTGTTGTCATATCCGAGACGATCTATGTATCTTCTTAAGATCCGTACACACATGGAATGAAACGTACTGACCCAAATACTCTCTGCTCCGATCCCGACAAGGCTGTCTACTCTCTGACGCATCTCTTCCGCCGCTTTATTTGTAAACGTAATGGCAAGAATATTCCATGGATTCACTCCCTTTTCCTCAATCAGGTATGCAATTCTGTGAGTCAAAACTCTTGTTTTTCCCGAACCCGCTCCCGCCAGGATCAAAAGCGGACCTTCCGTATGAAATACAGCCTCCTTTTGAGGTTTATTCAACGTATCATATACAGCCATTTATATGCTCCTTATCTTTCTTTTTCTCAATTACCCGTAAAATATTTAGTTCAAATAACGAGTGTGTATTGTTCTTATTATCGAACATATTTTCGTTAAAGTCAACCTTCTTTTTTCGTTCATTTATCCCATGCCAAACGCTTCCATATCGTTATCATTTATCAAGGCGCACTCCTGATAAAACGGCTGATAACTACATTTTTATACAAAAACAACGATGGGAAATCCCGGTTAATAAAGGTTTAGAAAAGGCTTGCCATCTAGTTTTCACTACTATATAATAAGGATATCGAGGTGATATTATGAAAATAGACATGACAGATCTGTTAAACAGCATAACAGAAAACTTAAAACGTATTGATTACATCAAACCGGAAGAAATACCGAATATTGATTTATATATGGATCAGGTAACAACTTTTATGGACGAACATCTTGCCGGAACAAAACGCCGTGACGAAGATAAGATTTTGACAAAAACAATGATAAACAACTACTCAAAAAATAATCTTCTTCCTCCGTCCGTCAAGAAAAAATATTCTAAAGAACATGTACTTCTTCTTATATTTATTTACTACTTTAAAAGCATTCTTTCTATCAAAGATATTGAAACCGTACTTGCTCCTCTGCGGGACAAATATTTTTCAGACGAGGCGGCGCTTAGCCTCTCCGAACTGTATACCGAAGTTTGCAAGCTTGAAAAATCCCGTATCAAGCCGCTTTCCGAATCCGTTCAAGAAGCATACGAAAGTTCATTCTCTGCTTTTTCAAATATAGAAGATGACGCCGATCAAAAAGAACTTCGTCTTTTTGCATTTATTTGCTCTTTAAGCTTTGACGTCTATTTGAAAAAAGTTATGATAGAGAAAATCATAGACGAACTTTCTGCTCAAAAAGAAGATTGACGAGTACAAAAGTACGTATTAAAAATGCCGGACACGCATGAACGCTCCGGCATTTTTTTATTTTTTATCAATTCTTTCAAAAACCATGTCATATCCATCATTGCCGTAATTAAGAGAACGGTTCACCCGGCTGATCGTTGCCGTTGAAGCGCCTGTCTTTTCCGCAATTTCAAGATAAGTTTTCTGCTCTCTGAGCATTTTTGCCACTTCAAATCTCTGTGACAGAGACAGCAGCTCGTTAATCGTACAAATATCCTCAAAAAAAGTATAACATTCTCCTTTATTTTTCAGACTGAGAATCGCTTCAAAAAGATAGTCAACTGCCTCTGTCCTGATTTTTTTACTCATATAAACTTCTCCTTTTCAACACCGTGGCATATATCCGAGCAACCTCTGCATCCACAGCAATTATTTCAAGCACTGTTATATTTTAGCACATTAAATTCTTGAAGTCCATACGTTAATCAGTTAAATTTATAAAGTTTTACAAAAGTACCTTATCCCTTTCATCTGCATACAAAAGTCCGCTCTCTCCTACATACCGAAAGTGTTCATATTCAAATATTGTTTTAATACATCAAATTTTGTCGTAACAACAAGTTCCTCCGGAAAATCGCAAAATTTAAGCACTTCTTTTACATAAGTAAAATTGCCTGCATCTACATCTACATGTGCATCACTGCCTGTCGTAACCGGAACATCATACTGTTTACAAAGATCAAGCATTGTAAGAATATTTTCACGAGTTCCCTTTCTGCTGCTTGACGGTCTCATGGAAGAATTATTTACTTCCAAAAGCGTTCCCGTCTCTTTTGCCATCTTCACAAGACGTTCGTAATCAATCTGAAAACGACCGTCATCAGGATGCCCGATAATGTTAATATACGGTTTCTTCATCACAGCCTCGTATGCTCTCATATTTTCCTCTTCTGTGTGCCCCATCCCATAGCATGGCGGATGAATGCTCGCAATAACTATATCCAGATCACGGCAGGTACTTTCCGGAAGGTCGATCCTGCCTGTTTCATCCATTATATTTACTTCCGCTCCCATTAAGAGGCGAATTCCTCCGCATTTTCTTGGAACGACATCCAGGTTTTGAAAATAAAACAACCCGCACGTTCCCGGCATTTTCGGAGCATGTTCCGTAAGCGCAAGCGCTTTTAAGCCTTTTGCTTCTGCTGCCGCCGCCATTTCTTTTATCGTGCTGTATGCATGTCCGCTTGCCAGCGTGTGTGAATGTGTATCTGCTTCAAATCTCATAATTTCTCCTTTCGCCTTTGTTACAAATTCTGCTGTCATTTTTTGCAATATCTGTATAATTATGACGCTGTTTTTTATCTTTTAATTTTGATATCATATCACATATCGCGCTATATTTTCGATCATATTTGATATTTTTCGATTTATTGTTACATTTTTCATTGTTCTAACTCATTTGAAATGTTATAATAAAACCATTATAAATTCGATTTAACGAAGAGAGAGGAGTATTGATTTTTATGAAATGTCCGATATGCGGAAACAAACTTGAGATCAAAAACAAACAAATCGGCACTGACAACAGCGGAGATCCTGTCTTTAATGAATATGCAGTCTGCCGTGACTGTAAAAAACAGTGGAATTTAGACAAGCAACGTGCAAAAAAAGCAGCGGCAAAGGCATCTGCCAAAAAAGCCGAAGCGGCAGATAAGACCAGCCGCAAAAAAAACGAGAGCGACGTTGCTCAAAAAAAAGACGAAAACAAAATCAAAAAGGCGCACAAAGAGCCGGAAGCAGCTCATACCGGCAGCCCCAAAAAACGCGCTGCTGCAGAAGCTTCCCCAAAAGCTTCCGACCGGGTGAAGTCACCTGCGCAAAATCAAAAACGGCGGCCTGATGAAAAAGCAACTGACGAGAAAACAGTTCGGATTCAGGAAAATCCCGAAAAGAAAGTCCCGAAAAGAAAGCCTTCATCCAAACAAACTACTGAAAAATCAGCTCCGAACGAAGATAAACGGTACAGTAACATCCCACCGGAACAAGTCCGCACAAAACGGGAGAAAGCTGTTAAAAAAGGCTATGATGATATGCTTGCAACAGGAGTTCTTGATACTGACAAAGTAAAAAAAGCCTCCTCAAAATCATCCAAAAATAAAAACGACAAATATGACACAAAAGCTTCGCGTAAAATGCCTGAACCGGAAATCGACGATTATGAAGATGATTATTACGAAAGCGTTCCGAGATTCCGCGCAGTGCGCATCATTCTCGGGATCATCTCTCTCGCAGGATTCGGATTCTTTACTTATAAAGGATTCATGACCGGACTTAACGGCACAACAGACGGCGGCGGCACAAGCGGCACTTTATACATTATCCTTGCCCTTTGTATGCTCGTATCTTCACTTCTCTATTTTATCATGCAAAAGTCAAATACGATTTTTGCTTTCCTTCTTCCGATGCTTTTTTATCTCGGAAGCGGCGTATTTGCATTTTTGAAACGTGGAGATGATCTGCAGCTTCTCATCGCAGCTATTGTAAGCGGAGTATTGGCAATTATTTCACTCATACTTGCGATCACTTCCCGCGGAGGATCTGATTATGATGATAGTGAAGAAAATTATGATGAAGCCTTTGAAGACGATTATGCCGAGGAAGAATTTGACGATTAGAAAGCCATAACTGTTTTAGAAAAACTGAAATTTAAAAGCAGAGCGTTACTTACAGGAATCCCCAAAACCGGGAGACTTGCGTATCGCTCTGTTTTTATATCCTTTTCACTGTACGGTTATATTTTACATATATTACAATAAAACCAAATCATCTGGAGATTTCATGAAAAAACAACTTTTAACCTCTCTTTTTGCCTTCCTTCTTGTATTTTCTTTGTGTATGGGATGCTCTAAAGCCGAAACCGGAGATAAAACGACAGCTTCCGACTCCTTTGAAGTATCGTCTCAAAAAACTTCCCCTGTAAAAATCACACTAAACGAAGTGGCTCATTCTGTTTTCTATGCTCCACTATATGTGGCGATTGAGAAAGGATACTTCAAAGATGAAAACATCGACCTCACACTTGTCACCGGATTTGGAGCCGATAAAACAATGACTGCCGTTATTTCCGGAGAAGCCGATATTGGATTTATGGGATCTGAAGCTTCCGTTTATATGTACAGCGAAGGAGCTTCCGACTATGTCGTTAATTTTGCACAGCTCACACAGCGAGCCGGAAACTTTCTCGTTGCACGGCAAGACAACGAGCATTTTCAGTGGGCAGATCTCAAAGGAAAAACTGTTCTGGGCGGTAGAAAAGGCGGCGTACATATATTAATGTAAATTTAGAGAGTATTGTGATTTTATGTAACTGGGTGGACAGAATGAATAGTGCGAAGAGTATATAAAAGAAGTGGCGGAAATACCAAAAATGATATTTCCGCCATACTTATATCCACCAGTTAGGAGTGATATCTCCTAATGTAACCATTTTTTTATTTTCATAATCCATCATGATCTGAATAGAGTGATAATGGTCCGGCATTAACTGTACCATAAATTCCCGGCAGGCACCACAAGGCGGGATTGCTTTTCCATTCCGATCAACCGCTATCAATCGACAAATGCCATTCTCGCCATTTGTAATCATATTGGCAATCGCATTTCTTTCTGCACACATTCCCAAAGAGCAAGCAGTATCGATACAAACACCAACATAGATATTCCCTTTTTCAGTAAGAATTGCAGCGGAGACGCCGCCAGCCTCTACAAGCGGAGAAATCTCTCTTTTTTTCTGTACATTTCGTGCCGCAAGGTACATTTTATCCCATGTTCCATCAAATTGGGAGAGAGCGAGTTTCTCAATTTTACGCACAAATTCTTCTTTTCCGTCACAATATCCATCAATATCATAAGGGAATTTCTGTGCAAGAACTTTTTTGATTTTTGCATATTCGTCTCGTTCTTTTTTATGAGTACGCATATAGTCACGAAAGGCAAGATGTCTTCCAATATTATTCCAATCCTCTGTTTGAAAGATATGAATTTGATGAGTTCTCTCATCTCCACCCTTACGAAGATACCGTCTGCCTGCTATCCCAAATTCGCCGAGATATTCATAACCTATTTTAGAAAAGGCTTCTGCAGCATCGTCAACCTTTTCAAGATTTTGTACTGCTGCCATAATATCTATAATAGGTTTTGCGGCTAAACCTTCGACAGACGTACTCCCGATATGATAAATGGCAACGCAGTTATCTGCGAGAATATCCTTAATTAGTAAAGCTTCTTCTTCATATTTTTTTGGCCATAAAGGATTATAGTCTACAACTGTAATATGTTGACTCATGATTGATACCTCCTATCTCAAATCCAATTTTCTATTCTTCCACAAAAGAATGACTCATAATATAAAATTCCTCTTGACTTGAAAGATACTTCTTTTCTATTGGTTCTAATGTGCTATCATAGTGTGCCGCTGCTTCTTCGCTGATCGCCATAACAGGACTCTCCTGATAAATCCACTTATGACCATCCAGTACATGAGGAATCAATTCTTTGACCATCATTGCCGCAGGGTATTTCCCGTTTTCAATACAAACATTATATTTTTTACAGCTTTTAAATCCACGACTGATATAGTTGGCAGGACTTCCAAAGATAACAATCGTATCATAGCCTAACTGTATGGCTGCCTGGAATGAATGTTCTATAAGCATTTTTCCGTAGCCCATCCTTTGATAAGCCGGATGAATACTAATCGGACCGAATGTTAAAATATCTTTTTTGTTTTTATTTTCGTCAATTAGTTTTGCTTTTGTGTACATGATATTGCCAATGACATTACCGTTCAGCTCCAAAACAAAATCCAGTTCTGAAATAAAGTCTTCATGTTCTCGCATATTGTGAACTAAGTAATGTTCTACACATCCCGGTACATAAAGATTATAGAAGGCTTGTCTTGTGATAGTTTCTACAATTTCCCAATCTTCTTTTCGTTCATTTCTTATAATAACATTTTCTTTCATAAGATAACTGCTCCTCTTTATACTCTGATCGGCATTTTTTTTATTAACTTGGAAATTTCTTTTTCGCGTTTTCCTTTTGCAATCAGATAACTTTCTTTATCTTCTATGTAGCTGCTTTCAGCTTTTAGTTTTTGATAAGAATTCCAGCGGTCAATTTCCAGTTCGCCCGTTTCCAGCGCTTTTAAAACTGCGCATCCCGGCTCATTTTTATGGGTACAATTACGGAATTTACATTGAGATGCAAGCGTTTCAATTTCTGTAAAGGTTCTATCAATTCCTGTATCGTTATCCCACATTCCCAATTCACGCATACCCGGAGTGTCGATGACCATACCGCCGGAAGGAAGTAAAAACAATTCTCTGTGAGTTGTGGTGTGCCTGCCTTTATCGTCATTGCGTAGTCCGTTCGTTTTCAGCTGCTCTTTACCCAATAGAAGATTGATAAGAGTAGATTTTCCCACGCCGGAAGAACCGATAAACGCAATTGTTTTTCCCTCCGAAATAAATGGCAGAAGTTCCCTGTATCCATTTTCTTCTGTTGAAGTTGTAACCAAAATATCCAGCCCAAAAGCAATGGAAGAGACTTCAGAAAGTTTATAATCTAAATCATCACACAGATCAGATTTTGTCAGCACCACAACAGGCATAGCGCAGCTGTCCCATGCAATGGAAAGATATCGTTCTAACCTTCTGATGTTAAAATCATTGTTTAATGCCATGCAAAGAAATATCGTATCGATATTTGCAGCAACAATCTGTTCCTGTTGAGGTTCTCCTGCTGCTTTTCGGATAAAAGCGCTTTTTCGCGGCAGCAGAGATTCGATAATTGCGCTGTTGCCGGATTCATTCCAATTTACCAGTACAAAATCTCCAACGGCAGGATATTCTGAAGAAAATGTGGCTTGATACCGGAACTTTCCGGATACTTCCGCCAATTTTTCTCCTTTGTCTGTTATGATCCGATAGAACCCTTTTTCCTGTGAAAGAACACGCGCCGGTTCTAATGGACTATCTTGTGGGATTTCCTTTGAAAACATTTCAGAAAATCCGTATTGTTTTATGTTGATGAAATTGTTCATTCTTATTTCCTTTCTTCTTTCCGTTTTATGAAAAATATTTTTGGAAGAAATCATCGATATAACGCATATACCTTTGGGCGATTTCTTCTTTTGTTTCTTTACAATCTGTCCCATCTGACATACTGAGCAGAAGATAAAAGGGAGAATAAAACTCGATTGCCAATGCATGGGGAGAGGGCAGCAGTTTCTCCTGTTCTTTTGACATCTCGCAAAGTAAATTTTCAATATACTCCAAAGGTCCGCTGACAAGAACTTTTTGATATAAAGCACTCATTTCCGGAGATTTGTATTGTTCCAGAGTAAGCATTTTACGAAAATTACAAGCAATTTCATCTTCACTCCAATAGCGGAACTGCTCTTTCATATAATTGCCTAAACTTTTTGCGGATACATGGGAAAAAGCCTCCGGCATATCCGAATAATCCTGTTCCGGGACGCCGCTTTTTCGAGAGCGTTCCACATCCAGTCGGCAAACGTATTCAAATATACAGTTAAAAATATCTCTTTTGTTTTTATAATGTTTATATAAAGCGCCCTTGGTTATACCTAATTCTCCTGCAATCTGACTTACAGATACTGCCTCATATCCATTAACAGCAAACAGCCGTAAAGCAGCCACTAATATTTTTTCCTTCGTATTCATCATCATAGCCTCCAATTAGTAAACGATTGTTTACTTGAATAGTATAGTGAACAGTCGTTTACTTGTCAAGTGATAAAAGCTCCTATCTTACTGTTTCGCTTTTCAAACAGCTATAATATAATAAACCCTACACTATAACACCAGACTTTTCGATTGTGGTATATTCTTAAGAGAATGGAGGCGAGAAATAATGGCTACATATAAAACTGCGGAAGTTGCTGCAATGATTGGAGTACATCCAAATACAGTTCGCTTATATGAAAAAATGAAGTTGATACCCAAACCGGAACGGCTGTCAAATGGTTATCGCGTATTTACAGATTTTCATATATGGCAATGCAAATTAATACGGCTGGCGTTTCAAGTAGAAGTATTGCAAAATGGTTTGAGAAAGAAAATTGTACGAATGGTTACGGTGTCTGCTGCGGGTGAGTTCGACACAGCAATCATACTGACAGAGGAATACTTAAAGCAGCTTAGACAGGAACGACGAAATGCCGAAGAAGCAATTAAGATTGTGAAACAGCTTTTGTCCGGCGGTGCGCAGGAAAACTCACACAATCTGAAACGGAAAGACGTATCAAATCTACTTGATATTTCTATGGATACACTCCGAAATTGGGAAATGAACGGTCTGCTTACTGTTAAGCGAAAAAATAACGGGTATCGTGTTTATACGGACGAGGATATACAGCGGCTAAAAATCATTCGCTCATTAAGATGTGCAAATTATTCTTTAGAAGCAATCCGACGGCTTTTGCAGCAATTATCTAAAAATCCCAACACAGACATTCGTGTTGCATTAAATACCCCAAAACAGACGGAAGATATTATTTCTGTTTGCGATAGACTTATCATATCCCTTTCAGATGCGGAAACAAATGCAAAATTTCTTTTAGAAATGTTGCAAGAAATGAAAATCTTATTTTCATAAACCCTACACTTTGCCACCAATGTTATCGTTGGTGGTATTTTTATAGAGAAAAATAAACCAGGAGGTATTACTATGCAAACTGCAATCAAAGTCGAGCAGTTGTCAAAAAGTTATGGCAATCTGCTTGCAATAGACCAAATCAGTCTATCCGTAAAATACGGCACCGTTTACGGGCTGCTTGGCGCAAACGGCGCAGGGAAAAGTACAACGATTGAATGTATCTTAGGAACAAAAAAGGCAGACAGCGGAACGGTATCCGTCTTAGGTTTGAACCCGAAAGAAGACAGACGCCGCTTGTTCCAAAATGTCGGCGTACAGTTTCAGGAAAACAATTATCAGCCGGAAATCAAGGTTTCCGAGTTATGCGATGAAACAGCCTGCTTATACAAGGCTCCGGCAGATTGGAAAACACTTTGTGAGAAATTCGGGATCGGAAGCAAGATTGATCATGCAGTCAAAAATCTGTCTGGTGGAGAACGCCAACGTTTATTTATTGTACTTGCTCTAATTCCAAATCCGAAGCTTGTGTTTCTTGATGAGCTGACTACCGGACTTGATACAAAAGCCCGGCGTGATGTTTGGAAAATCCTGTCGGAATTAAAGGACAACGGATTGACAATCTTTTTGACTTCTCATTTCATGGATGAAGTGGAAGCTTTATGTGACGAGATATGTATTCTGAAAAAAGGAAAGGCTGTATTTTACGGAACTGTTGAACAGGCAAAGAAAGCCAGCGGCTGCGAAAAATTTGAAGACGCTTACCTTATGCTTTTCGGAGAGGTGGTAGAAGAATGAAATCATTTGTAACACTTTTAAAGAATGAGCTAAAACTCAATATTAGAAACATGAATATGGTTATATTTGCCGTTATCATACCATTAGTCGTATTGATTATTCTCGGATTTATTTACGGCACAAAACCTGCTGCTGATGGAACCGCATACACTTTTTTGGAGCAATCCTTTGGGGCGCTTTGTTGTATTTCCATTTGTGCTGGAGGACTCATGGGGTTACCCCTTGTGGTATCAGAATACAGAGAACGAAAAATTTTAAAGCGTTTTAAAGTTACCCCTGTCAATCCGGTAAAATTGCTTGTCGTGGAGTTTACAATTTATGTCATATATTGCGTGGTATCCATGCTCACTTTGTTCCTATTTGCTATGCTGTTCTGGAAAATAAAGATACATGGTTCTTTGCTTTTATTTTTGGGAAGTTGGTTGCTGACTATGGTATCTACGTTAAGCATTGGTCTGTTAGTCGGCGGTATTGCTAAAAATATGAAAAGTGCAAGTGTCATTGCCTGTATCTTGTATTTTCCTATGCTGATTTTTTCTGGGACAACACTTCCGTTTGAAGTTATGCCTGCTGCTATGCAGAAGATCATCAGTATGTTTCCTTTGACACAAGGTATTCAATTAATGAAAGCAACATTTCTTGGATTGCCAATCGAAAACGTTTTGCTTCCTGTTGGATTTATGGGAGCTGTTATATTCATTTGTTTTGGGATTTCTGTAAAATGCTTTAAGTGGGAATAAATAGTTAAGAAAATATAATTCATTTAGAATGAATAGTGCGAAGAGTATATAAAAAGAAATGGCGGAAATACCATCAATGATATTTCCGCCGAAATTATTAAGCTACTTGTGGATAATCAATAACTGCAATTTCCTGCATTAATTTTTTCGCCATATTAACAATCAATTCAAGGCGTTCAGCAACTTCGTCTGTATAATATTTTTCTCCACACTGATCACATTCAAGGCATGGAACATTTTTAATTACAATAATACAATTTTTATAGTTTACGACGTGTGTTGTTGTGCTATTGAAAGTGGTACTATTTTTACAATACATACACATATCCATCACCTCTTTCTTCGAGTCTTTAAATCATTTTCAAATTTCTTTGTATCTGGGTAATATGCCGTTATGATATATATATTTATATTATCACATCCGGCAACAATATGCAAAATTCGTCCATTTACATTATATCCAAAAATCAGGCAACTTGGATTAGGATAATCTTCAGGGTAGTCTTCTATAATTTCACCAGTTGCAATTCCATTTTTTACATCGGCACGACTGATATCTCTTTCCTGCATTCGTTGCAGACAATGCTATGTCCAGAGAACCTTTGATTCTGAACACAATTTTTGATATATTTCTAAATTCATTCGCGCCCTCCTTAACTTTGTTACAATTTATAAATAGTATACAGAACGACTCATTCTTAACTGTACACCGGTATCTTTTTTATCATTGCGAATACGTTCTTCTAAAGTCCAAAATTTTTCGGAAGGAGTTCCTTCACCATTTAGCAATTCAATATATTCTTTATTCAACTTATCCATATAGGCTTCTTGCCAGTCTGCAATTTTCTCTCTGAACAAAACCCAATCTTTTTTAGTAAATCCGTATTCTGACATTGTCATATTCCTCCACTTTGACATAAGTAAATTATAGTATAAGCAGTTCTGTTTCTCAATACTTGTCTTTTGAAAAATTGCATTTGATTTTCGATTTTGTATGATTGAGAATTATAATTCAAAATTGAATTTTAAAACACAGAATGCTATAATCAAAAATTATCAGAATCACTTTGTAAGAGTATCATAAAAAATCAAACACACTCTGAATATCACTTATCTAAAAAAGTATTTTCTACATTTTTTCTTTTTCAAATTATCAAGAGCAAGATCCACCCCGGTATTACCATATCGTCATTCTTCCATATACGTAATATTCCGGAGTTTTATCTTGCTGGGGAACTGGCCTCCCCATAACCACTTTTTTATTAGCTACACCGGCGGTGTACGCAGCAAAATATCATAATTAACATAATTCTATTTTGGGCATTCAATAAGTAATTGAATGTCTTTTTCTATTTGAAAATACACATGGTGATGCGAACAAATTCTTTTGTAAACCAATTATATAAGCAAGGGTATGGGGAATTGTCACTCCCCATCAAGAGAACACCCATAAGGTGAACGGAGGTGGAAACGCGATAACGTTAAACATGGGTGGATCTTGCTCTTGTAAAATTTTTTCTCTCTGTACCCTGTAAAATGAGCTTTTTCCCTTTCGTTATATAGGGAGATATAAAAAGAGAATTTTAATAAAGCATAAAAATCTCTTTGGGAAAGCCGGCATCCGTCTCCTTAATTTTTCAGAAAGGTAAAAGAAAATATGAAATTTGAATATATGATGGAAACGGAAAAGATACTTCCTTATTATCAGTTCCCTAAATTTTTGTTAGAGCTACCACTCTCTCAAAATGCAAAAATACTTTATATGCTGTTATATGACAGAGCCAGAATTTCACAGAAAAACCATTGGCTCAATGAAGACGGATATGTATATTTCGTGTTTCCGATTACAGAAATTTCTTTGAAATGGGGAAAATGTTGTACTTCTGTAAAAGCTGCCATGAAGGAATTAGATGAGTATGGATTGTTGATTCGCAGTTCCGGAGGATTTTCAAAACCAAATCATTTATATATGCGAATCCCCTGTATAGAGTTGATTTCTGAACCGGATGTAAAGCAGACAGACGAAAATAAAACTTCCATTGGGATGAAAAGCTGTCCTTCATTCAGTCGGAAAACAGCCTCTTCTATGGTCGGAATTGTGCCACCTAGTAAAGTAAAAGAAAAATATAATTTTAGTAATAAGATTAGAGTAAATTACGAATATGAGGAGGGCGACAGTCTATGATAAATCAGGAAAACACATATTTAGGTGCAGATGGATTAGCATATTGCAAGATTTGTGGAGAACCTGTAGAGGCATTTTTCCCTCCAGACAGTATTCTTGGTATGAAAAAACATTTTAGACAATGTGCATGTATCCGTCAAAAGCGTGAAGTAGAGGAAAAGGCATATAAAGAAAGAGAACACCGCGAATTAGTGGAAAGAAATAGAAAAATCTGTTTTGAAGAACCACGAATGTATGATTGGAATTTTGAACTGGCAGAAAAGACTACCACCATCGAGAAGGCCAAAGAATACACAGCAAACTGGAATGATATGAAGAAAAATCATATTGGTTTTCTCTTGTGGGGACCAATAGGAACCGGAAAGAGTTACATAGCCGGTTGCATTGCCAACGCACTTTTGAATCGGGAAATTACTGTGAAGATGACAAATTTTAATACAATTATTGATGATATGTTTCCATTAGAGGATAAAACAGAATATATCAATGCTCTGGCGCGATATGAACTTTTAATTTTGGATGATCTTGGCACAGAACGAAATTCTGAGTATGCTCTTGGAATTGTATTCAGCGTAATTGACCGAAGATATCGATCTGGCAGACCATTGATCGTAACTACCAATCTTCCGATAAAACAATTAAAAGAAGAAACGAACATAGAAAAGAAACGAATTTATGATCGTATTTTAGAAATGTGTGTTCCGTTATATGTTGGCGGTTCTAGCTATCGGAGTGATATTGCCCATGAAAAAATGGGAAAAATGAAAACCTTTTTTGCTACTGCCGAATCAAGTCAGACTGAAAATATTATAGAGCAGACAGGCACAAAAACAATCTGATGTTTATATCTTAGTATAGACATCAGAAATAGAAAGAGTGTGATAGCTCTGCAGAAACCTACATATTACTTGTGGCGAACAGATTATACATCTTCAGAAGACTTTGAAGCAGATAAGGAGAAATATAGGAAAATAGGTTTTCGGGTTGTCGCGTTTGCGGATGGACAGCCGGATAAAAATATACATAATGGAATAAAAGCGTTGATTCGAAACCATATAAAAGAAATCAGTCAGTAATTTCTATGGGGGGGGAGGTATTCTCTTGCTTAAGCAGTTAATATAGCGTCAAAAATAGAACGCATGATGAAAGTACATAAGGAAATGCGATGGGGAAACCTATACAGAGAGCAACCGAAAAAATAAATGTAAGATCATATTTTTCTTGTAACTTATATATAAAACCGAGTATAATTAGTTGAAAAATTCAATTTTAAACCATGTAAAACTATTTTGACAAGGGAAAAAGGGCAATGTCAAAGGCTTTTGACAGACAAAATAGCTATATGCAGATACAATAAAGGAGAAGATTCAAGATGGATATTGGATTACAAATCAAGAAATTTAGGGAACAACAAAAAATTTCTCAAGAAGAGCTGGCTCTTAAAATATTTGTTTCAAGACAAACAATTTCTAATTGGGAAACAAATAAAAGTTGTCCAGATATTAAAAGTTTAATTACTTTATCTAATATCTTCAATGTGTCTTTAGATAATTTTATAAAAGAAGATATAAAGGAGATGAAGGAGATTGTAGAAAAAGCAACAATTAAAAAGTTTAATGTGATAAGTGTAGTTTTCCTAATCGAATTAATAGTTGTAGCCGTAAGTGCCTATCCTTTATTTAGTATTAAGGGAAATATAGGAATTGTTATCTGGTTATTCTTGTTCGCAATAACGCTCTATACGGCAAGTAAAATTGAAAAATTCAAAAAGAGATATGATATTCAAACCTACAAAGAAATTTTGGCATTTATTGACGGAAAACAATTAACGCATGATGAAACACAACAAGAAATAGGAAAAAGAAATTATCAAAAAATCATATTTGCATTTATTGCAGGTGTAATCGCACTTATTATATGTTTTGTTGTAATTTTTATTTGCTCTAAAATCAAATAAGGAGGTAGATAAAATGTTCAATTTAGTCTATAAATCGGTTGTTGTAGAATGTTCTACTGGTGTAGAAGATTTAGCAAAAGCTATTGAGAAAAAATCAGAGGAAATGCTGAACAAAGGATATAAATTAGTAACTATGTCTATGGTCGGAACAGATAAAGCTATATTAGTATTTAAGATTTAGGGCACTGATAGATTCTAACAAAATTTAATATCCATACACACAAAGCAGTTGGTCTTTACGATTGACTGCTTTTTAGTGCTATTTTATATATTAAGGCTCATTCAATCGTGGTAAATTCGTGATAAAATGGGTGTTTCGATATACTTCAAAAGGTCCGAAAGTACAGTGGTTATATGGATGATCGAAAATTATATATAAAATTTATATGAGACTCCGGTTACGAAAAAGATTTTTCAATATATAATTATATTACATTATTCTATAAATAATATTTCAGAAAGGATAAGGACATGAATGCCGGATATGTGCGTCTTTCAAGAGATGACGATAAGCGAAATTATGTTTCTATAGAAAATCAGAAGTTAATTATCAATCAGTATGCATCTAACAATGGAATGGTTATTGACCGATGGTATGAAGATGACGGAGTATCAGGTTATATTTTTGACAGACCGGGATTTAGGCAGATGATGGCTGATTTGGATAAAGATATTGATACCGTATATGTGAAAGATTTCTCGCGTCTTGGCAGACATAATGCGAAGGTTCTTTTGCTTTTGGATGAATTTCAGGAACGGGGAAAACATCTCATTGTCATTGATGATAATTACGATTCTTTTGATTCCAGCGACGACACCATTGGAATTAAAACATGGTTCAATGAGCGTTATGTAAAAGATACCAGTAAGAAAATCAAAAGAGCGATCGGAGCCAGACAAAAAGAAGGCACTCTTATGACAAAACCGCCTTTCGGATATTGCCGGGATACGAAAGACAAAAGTATCATCAAAATCGTTCCCAAAGAGGCAGAATTTATCAAAATGGTTTACGATCTTTATATCTCAGGATCAGGTTATCGCAAAATAGCAAATTATTTGACCGACCAGGATATCCCAACGCCTTCTATGGTACAGCGAGAACGAGAAATTGAAGAAGGTCGCATAAGCAAAAAGAAAGTTGCAACCATTTGGTCTGACAGCATGGTGAAGGAATTATTAGATAATGATTTTTACATTGGAACTTTTCGTTTGAGAAAACGTGCCAGAAATACAGTACACGGAAAGGATAAACGTGTTCCAAAAGAAGAACAGTGTATTTTTGAAGATCATCATCCGGCAATTATTGATAAATCCACTTTTTCTCTTGTGCAGGAATTAAAAGAAAAGCGTAATCGCACAAATTATCGTGGAAGCAGGGGGGAATGGATCGGTTCAGAAATTCCCAATCCTTTTGGAAGCTGTTTGTTTTGTAAAGATTGTGGAAGTCGTTTGACACCGATTAAGCGTCAAACATCCAGCAGAGAAAGAAAATATTATATTTGTACTACCTATAATACGAAAGGCAGGCGGTATTGCGAGAAAGCGCATCTGATTGAGGAAAATGATTTGATGGAAGATGTGCTGAATTATATTAAACTGTGCAGAGAAGCGCTTTGTGAAGTAATTTCCACATATGATATGAGGGACTTTGATGCAGAAAAGAAAACACTGGCAGAAAAACGACAGGACATTCAAGAAGAAATTCAAAACCGAAGAAATCAACTGAAGATACTTTTAACACAAAAAATAAAAGATTTATCCATAGCATCTGAAAATGAGGATTTGATCCATGAAACCTATAATTCTATGCAAAAAGATCTACTGGCGCAGATTCATGGTATGGAGATACAGGAAAAAGAACTGAACGAAACTACTATAGAAACACCGGATGTAAAGGACAAATTGAGAAATGCATTGGATGTAGTTGATAAAATCATTGCAGGTGGAACTCTTGACCGAAGAGATATTGAATTGTTGATTGAGAGAATTGACGTAGATAAAGAAGGAATGCCGGAAATTACTTTAAAATATGGTTTGTCTGATTTAATCAATTACAGTCCTGCTGATGAGATGAATCGCCGGGAAAATACTGTAATCGCTCTTGTAATGAAGCTGATTATAGAAGATGAACGTGGATATACATCTGCAAAATACTTGTCAGAACATATCACAGCATTGGGATTTAAGAAAACGAAACAAAGTATTTTACCTTATATCAATTTGATGAAAGAATTAGGAATTTTGGAAGATACGGATAATCCGCTGAAACCTTACAATATTGTGAAAACAAAAAAAGAGATTATGATATTGATGCATCAATATCTACCGGATTTACCGGCTCAAATGACTTCTAAACAATTATCGGACAATTATTTACATTATTATGGTGGTAACAGGCGGTATGCCGGAAATGGTATTTGAATATATTTTAAAAGAGAACGGAATTGACCCTGAAAAAGATCTTACAATTATCCAAAATATTGATTTCGGATCTACAGCTCCGGCTTTTGCGGATGGCCGCGGAGATTTTACGATTGAATTTGAGCCCGGAGCGACTTCTCTTGAATCCGAAGGAAAAGGTCATGTTATTGCATCGCTTGGCAAAGACAGCGGCTATGTTCCTTACACCGCATTCAGCGCCAAAAAAAGTTATCTGAAAGAAAACCCTGATGTGATCCAGCGTTTTACAAACGCGCTTCAAAAGGGAATGGATTATGTCCGCTCTCACAGTCCTTCCGAAACCGCATCTGTAATCAAGCCTCAGTTTCCGGAAACAACACTTGAGATGATCACGACCATCGTAACACGTTACTATGAACAAGACACGTGGAAAAGCAATCTGATTTTTGAAGAAAGCAGCTTTGATCTGCTTCAGGATATCCTAGAAAGCGCCGGGGAGCTTGAAAAAAGAGCTCCGTATAAAGATCTTATAACGACTGAATTTGCAGAAAATGCCGCCAAATGATATAATAGCTTATATTTGATGTGACAAACACTAAAACAACGGGAGATTTTTATGATTGACAAAAGACTTGTTCCTTACAGCGGTTTAAAAAAAGAACCTTTTTCAGGCAGCCATAACGGAATGCGGTACATGATGCGTTCAGACAATGGCAGAGACAGCACAACATTCACCGTTTTTGTCTATCCTGAACCATGGTGTTTTGAACAAACGCCGGAAGATCAAATTGAAAGTCATACTTTTGACCTTTCCGAAGAAGGGCTTGATCTGGCGATCACATGGTTGTGGGAGCGGTTTGAAGCCGAACGTGACCGTTGGACGCAGGCATCACAGGAAATAATGCATACTGTCAAAAAGCATACACTTTAGTTTCTTTTTAGAAATTTTAATTTTTCTTCCATATATTGTCACATCACATTCACAATTACGTGTTATCTTAAATATATGAAAACGATAGGAAACACAAAACAGTGTATTCCCCATCGTCCATAACAACAGAAAGCATGATCAAAATTCAGTTTCTGTTGTTTCCATAAAAGGAGACGACGACTGTATATGCAGTCGGTATGTACAGTCGTCGGACTTCGCCTAAATATGAAAAATATTAAAACAGCGGTATCTTATTATCTGTTAAGGATCGACTGTTATTCATTCAAAAACAATATTTTCCCCTCATCGATCCACAAATAGTCAGGAAATCCTTTTTTCTCTATTTCTTCCATTTTTTCCCTTTGAACAAACCAACAAATCATAGTTTTGTCTTTTTCACCGTTTTTTTCTGTACTGTTTCCTATTCTATTCTCTGCCGCAATATAATAGTTCTGCTCAAACGGAAGGCGGGCGCTGCTCTCAAGTTGAAATTTAAGCATATTTTCTCCCCTTGTTCCCCACACAGGAATAAAATCATGTGCCCGATACCCAATCCATTTCGCATCTTTTGGTACTTTTCTCTTTGTCTTTAAGCAAATTCCCCACTCCTTTGCTTCTACTGTATGATCATCTATATAGATAATACTTGAGAAATTTTTACATCCTGTAAGTATGGCGGCAGTCTTATTTTTCGGATTTTGAAACAGCTCCTCGGTTTTGCCGGATGCGACAATCCTCCCCTTATCCATAACGAAAAGCTCTTCACTAAAACGGTAAATTTCATCTCGATTATGTGATACCATAATCACAGTTCCCATATATGACTCTAACATCTGAAGCACTTCTTGCTCCAATCGGTCTTTTAAATACAGATCAAGAGCGGAAAAGGGCTCGTCTAATAAAATAACTTCCGGTTCATAAGCCATAATCCGAGCAAGCGCCGTTCTTTGCTGCTGTCCTCCGGAAAGCTGCTTTGGATAATGTTTTTCCAGACCTGCCAGACCAAACTTTTGAATCATCTCTTTGACCCGCTTATGTATATCCTGCTTATTTCCTTTTAGCCCGGCCGCTATATTTTGCTCTACTGTCATCGTCGGAAATAGCGCGTAATTTTGAAACAAGTATCCAACTTTACGTTTCTGTGTTTTTAGATTTGTTTTCGTTTCTTTATCAAATAATATATTTCCGTCTATCTTAATGTGACCACTATCAGGAGTCTCTATTCCCGCAATACTTTTTAATGTCATACTTTTACCGCAGCCTGATGCCCCTAAAATACCGATTCGTTTTGACTGACTTTTAAAATTGATATCCAAACTGAATTTATCCCATTTTTTCCGAATCAGCATATCAATCGCCATCTTTTACCACCTCCCGATATTTTTCATCTTTCGTCCGGAAATGAAATTCATAAGAAAAATAATGACAAAAGCGATCAGAACTACAACCGAAACCCAAATTCCTGCCGTAACATAATCTCCGTCCTGAATGACCATCGCAATCTTCTGAGCGATCGTCCCCGTCTTTCCTTGTATATTTCCTGCCAGCATAGACGTCGCCCCATATTCTCCCATCGCTCTTGCAAATGTCAGGATTGTTCCTGACGCAATTCCCGGACCGGCAGTCGGTATAACGATTTTCCAAAAAATTTTCGTCTCTGACATGCCGAGTGTACGGCCTGCATACACGAGATTCACATCAATTTGCTCCATTGCCGCTCTTGCGTTTCGATACATCAGCGGAAACGAAATTACAATCGCGGCGATCACACATCCAATCCATGTCTGCACGACTTTAAAACCAAACTCTTCAAATAAAAATGCTCCGACCGGTCTTCTCCTGCTAAACAACAACAGTAAAAAAAAGCCTGCTACCGTAGGAGGCATCACCATAGGAAGCGTCAAAATCCCATCTAGCACCGCTTTTTTCCCCGGGGAAGCTTTTACTGCTTTTCCAGCCGCAAATATCCCGAGAAAAAACGAAATCACCGTAGCTGCCACACCTGTTTTCAAAGAAATATACAGAGGGCTCCAATCCAGATTTTTCAATATTTCTGTTACTTCATCCATTATTTATACTCCACATCTATTTGCGTACGAATGCATTATCTCCTGCCTTAACCTGATCTGAATGCACACTATTTTATATCCGTATCAAAATAATATGACTCAAACACTTTTGCCGCTTCATCAGATAAAAGAAAATCCATAAAATCTTCCGCCGCTTCGGTCTGCTTTTTATCAGCTTCTTTATTCACAATCTGAGCGATCGGATAGATCACATCTCCGGTCAGATCAGAACTTACTTTTTCTAAAATCTTAATATCGTCTTCGTATCCGTATATATCAGAATAATAAGTCGTTCCCACTTCGCATGAACCTTCCGCGACTGCCATCAGCACTTTGCTTACGTTATCCTGCTCGCTGATCTCAACTCCTCCAAACGCTTCGGAAATTTCCTGTGCCGTAATAGAATCCGGATCGTTTGAAGTATGGATAATTCCCATATTCACAAGAGCCTGTCTTGTATATTTTCCGACAGGAACGCTTCCTCCTGCCAGCGCAATGCTCTCTGCATCCTGAAGGTTTGCCAGCCCTTTGACTTTTGTTTTGCTGTCTTTAAGCGTTATAACGACAACCTGATTATTCACCACATCACTTCTCGTTCCGTCTACAAGAAATCCGTCTGCTTCAAGCACATCCATCTGTTTCTGAGCTGCCGAAAAGAAAAGATCGCATTCATATCCTTCTTCAATCTGCGTCAGAAGAGTTCCGGAACTATCCGCGTTGTATATGATCTTCACATTCGGATGATCCTTTTGATACTCCTTTGCAAGTTCCGTCATAACTGTATTCAGACTCGCCGCAATAAAAACCTGTATTTCTGTTTCCTCCTCTGCCGTAGCCTTTCCTTCTGTACCCATATCCCCGGCAGATTCTTCTCTTTGCTTTTTGCCGTTTCCGGTATCGCTTCCCGCTTTGCAGCCAAACATGGCAACTGAAAGGGCGAGAACAGCAATCACTGCAATGACTCTTTTTTTCATATTATTTCCTTTTCTTTTATTTACGCTTTTTTATTTTCTTCCGTTTCTTTCCCCAGATTCTCCAGATCCCTCTTGCTGTCGATATCTTTGAGTTCTTCCCGGCTTGTCTCTATGATACGTACCTTTTCTTCGTATTTTGTAAGCATTTGTCTGCCGCCTTCATCCCCTGTTAATTCTAATAATTCCGCAAAACAGTGAGCCGGCCACAAAACCGGATTTCCTTTTTGTCCCCGATATCCCGCACAAATAACGTTTTTCTTATGCAGCGCCGCATCGTTTAATATTCTTTGGATTGTGGATATTTTCAGTTTCGGCTGATCGCACACTGAAAACAGGATTCCGTCCGGTGCACCCGATTTTCTGTCTGTCCCGCTCTTAAAACTATGAGATACTGCCTTTAAGCCAAGTACGACAGAATGTGCGATGCCTTTTTCCGGCTCTTTATTTCTCACAACAAAGATTCCTCTTTTTTCGGCTTCCTCTATAATCTTCTCATCCCCTGTAACAATAAACAGTTCAACGGATGAAAAAGCCTGCATTTTATCCATCATATGCATATACATCGGCTTTTGATCTATCTTTGCGTGAAGTTTGCTTTCCCCACGTTCCCCTGAGAATCTTGTTCCCTTTCCCGCCGCCAATATAACGACTGCATAATGCCCTTTTATTTTTTCAAAGCGCTCTGCCGCTTCAAGCGCTCCGCCTCCTATTGCTCTTGCCTTGTCCGAAATCGTCTCGCAGTGGGAACGCTCCGCGCGGGCATCTATATCTCCGATTTTCAGATTCTTCTTCACATACGCCCCCGGCTGCAGCATTCCTCTCACGATCCCGCCCATTTGGGCGAAAACCGGTTTTCCTCCGGTTACTGCAACAATCTGCCCTTTTTCGACTATATCGCCGATTCGGACTTTCGGTTCTATTATCCCGTCTTCCGAAGCACGAATGAGACGCTCGGTCGTATATCCTCCTATGTTTCCCGGAACTCCTGTATCCGCAATAGCGCTTCCTTCCCATATTACCGAACCGAGAGTATGACCTCTTTTTGTCTCGATCACACAATGACAGTCTTTTCCCGCTGTAAATCCCGGACCTATTCCGATCACAAAAGGAGCGTCCGTAATCTTAGTTCCGGTATTTTTCTTTGCAATAATAGCATCAACGATCACATCCGGTTTATACCATTTTCGACAATCCGCCTTTGGATCAACTATAACAGGGATTTTGCCTTCCTCCATTATCGCTTCCGCATCTTCCTGTGTCTTTGCAGATACCGCTTCCATCTCTTCTACAATCGCCCGCCTGTCATATACCGCCCTTGACAAAGCAACCGTTCTCCTTACCGTAAGGGGCTGTGCGATCTCTGTCATCAAAATCTGATGACCTGCTCCGTACAGTCTCGATGCGATTCCCGTCGCCAGGTCCCCTGCGCCTTTAATTAATATTTTCACACTTTTTTCCTCTTATTTTTATTCTAAAGTTTCTTTGAATGCAAAGATGTCACTACAATATTTTCCACTCCCCGAACATTCAATTCTCTGCAGACTTCAAGCGCTGCTTCTCTTTTAGATGCACTGTCTGCTTTATTTAAAACAACCGTATACTGCGCATAAGGCGGACAGCCTTTTCTGCCCGCCTTATGCGATGACGCAAGTATCGCGATATCTTTTGCCGTAACGAACTCTTCTCCGCCTTTTTCTAAGATCTGTGCTGCTCTTTCCCACCGAAAACAGGTTGATTCTAACGTCCTGCCTATTGCATCTAACCCATATACGGAAACAACATGTCCTGTTTGACTCGGAATGACCGGTTCATGTTCTGCGGGAACTTTTAACGGAAGTCGTTTTGCTCCGTCTGCTTCGACCAGTATCGGCAACTCCCACCAAAAGATCTCGTCTAAAATTTCTTTTGCAGGCGGCGCCGTTTTCCCGGAAATCAAATCCCTGCTTCCGATCCACACTCTCCCGAACTTTCCCAACGTATCCTTTATTTTACCGATAGATGTATCTTCTAAAAAATATGGTTTATTTTCATGCATGATCTTCGTTGTAGTCGTAATGATCACATGTTGTTTTTTTCTTACACACTCGTCTTCCAAACGATGCAAAAGAGTTGTTTTTCCTCCCGCTCCCACGACCGAGATGACTGATGTGTTCACAGAAAGCGCCTCTGACAAAGACATACGTTCACACAATTCATTATTTTTATAGATAAACACCATATTATTCTACGCCATGACGGATATACATTCCTGTCTTTTCTTCTATGATTTTTCCGTTCTCTGCCACAAGTTTTCCTCTCAAATAAACCTGTTCTGCCCTTCCTTCGATCTCTGCTCCTTCCAACAGGCAATAGTCGCATGCAGACTGATGATCCGCCGCAGTCATCGTCCATTCCGTGTTAGGATTCCATATGACGATGTCCGCGTCACTGCCCGGAATAAGTGCCCCTTTCCACGGATATAATTTAAATAATTTTGCGGGATTCTCCGAAAGATATGCACACATCTGCTCTGCCGTTATCTTTCCTTCATTCACTCCGAACTGCCACATAAGCGCCGGACGTTCTTCTGCTCCCGGCATACCGGAAGGCGTCAGCATAAAATCCTCTTCTCCTGCATTTTTCTGTTCTTTTGTAAATCCAAAATGATCGGACGCTATCGTCTGAATCCTTCCTTCTTTCAATGCATCCCACAATATATCGCTGTTTTTCTGTTTCCTAAGAGGCGGAACAGTTACATATTTTCGCGCTTCTTCTGCCGCAAGAGCATATTTTTCCTCATTCAGAAGAAGATATTCCGGACACGTCTCGACATAGACGGTCTGACCGATTTCTCTCGCTTTTAAAATCTCCCGGTATCCGGCAGCCGTACTTAAATTCACAATGATCACCGGAACATCCGCACATTTGGCAATCTTCAGGATGCGCCCCACCGCTTCTGCTTCCGCTTCTTTTGGGTGTATCCATGAATAATCCGCAATATCCGTTCTTCCTTTTGTTTTCTCAAGTTCTTTTAAACGAGACTGTACAATCCCGTGATTTTCGCAATGAACTCCGACAATGCCGCCTAGTTCTTTCACCCTTGAAAAAATCTCGTAAATCTGTCCGTCATCCAGCATCATGTCATACGCCGTATATAATTTGAAAGAACAAGTCTCCTTTTTTACAATCTCCCCCAGTTCCTCTGCAACGTCATCGTTCCACTCATTCAGTGTAAGATGCAGCGCATAATCACATGATGCCTCGCCTTCTGCTTCCTGACGTTTATCGTCAATCGCTTCTTTCAGACTTTTTCCTTTCTTCTGCTCTGCAAAATCTATGATGCACGTCGTTCCGCCTGCCAGCGCTGCCTTTGTTCCGGTTTCAAACTTGTCTGCCGCCGTAATATCATTAAACTTTGCCGCCATATGCGTATGAGCATCTATAAAACCCGGAAAAAGAAGCTTTCCTCTCACATCGATCGTTTCCGCATCCTGAAATTCAAGATTTTTCCCTGCCGCAAGAATCTTTTCCCCTTTTACCAAAAGATCGATCTTTTTCAGACCTTCCCCGCTGACTACCGTTCCTCCTTTGAATAACCGTTTCATCATTAATCCCCTTCTTTCTACTTGATTTTATACCTTTTATAAAAATAATTCGTTCTTTACTTAACGTAATTTCGTTTCCTTTTCCGTCGTTTTCTCCTTCGGAAGGATCAAGTTCAGTATTACGGCGAAAATTGTCGCCAAAACAACCGGAGAGGATGCAAATGTATTGTTTATGATCGCCTGAAAGTTTTCAAGATTCATACTCAGGTTCAAAGCGCTGTGGATACTCTGCGTCATTTGATCCAGACATCCGCCGCTTAATGAAACACCCATTCCGATCGCAATAGAAAGTCCGGCTACCGTTGCATTACGGGCAGTCAGTTTTTCCGTTACAAGCAGTCGGATTCCCGTCATTGCGATAGAAGCAAACACCGAAACGACCGCGCCTCCAAGCACGCATTGCGGAATCGTCCTTAATAAAGCCGAAAACTTCGGAATCAGACCGGCTACAAGAAGGATTCCCGCCGATGTCGCAAACACCCTTCTTGAAATCACTTTCGTCGTACCTACAATGCCGACATTCTGACTGAATGTTGCCGTCGGAGGACAGCCGAAAAAAGCGCTGATAATATTTCCTATTCCATATCCGATGATACCGCCGTTTAATTCCCTGTCTGTCGGGAGACGATCCATTCCGCCGCTTGTAGTTGCGGAAAAATCTCCCATCGCCTGAATGGAATTGACTAAAAATAAAATTGCCAAAGGTATGATCGCCGATATTTCAAATTTCATACCAAACTCCATCGGTTTCGGGATCTGAAACCATCCCGCGCTTGAAAGAACTGAAAAATCTACCATTCCAAAGCAAAGCGCGAGCACATATCCACACAAAAGCCCGATCAATATTGACGCCAGTTTAAAAAGACCTTTCCCATAATGATTTAACGCAACGACGATTGCAAGCGTCACAAAAGCAACGACCCAATTCTGCCAGGAACCAAACACAAGCGCCGGCGTCTTTCCCTGTTGTTCTACTACGAGCTCATATGTATTGGCCGGATTTCCTGCCATATAATTGATCGCTGTTTTATACAAAGACAGCCCGATCGCAAAAATAACCGTGCCGATCACAAGCGGCGGAAATACTTTTCTGATCTGTTTGATCGTCAATCCTACAATAATCGCTATCACGCCGCCTATGAGCATCGCTCCGAGAATCGTATCAATGCTTTTTGCCTGTGCGGCGATTGCCGTCATCGTCGGAACGTAAGCAAAACTCACGCCGATGATCACCGGAAGCCCCGATCCGATCCTGATTTTATTTCCATATAACTGAAGCAGCGTAGACAGCGCCGCAAAGACAAGAGACATCTGTATTAAAAGTCCCATATCTACATTGCCTCCCGCATTATTCGCCGCATTTGCAACCAAAATTGCCGGCGTCACACATCCGACTACCGCCGCAAGCACATGCTGCGCCGCAAGGGGAAATACCTGTCCCGCCGACGGCTTTCCGTCCCACTTAAACAACTCTGAATTATCTTTTTTTGTCTCTCGTATACCCATCTTACTTTTCCTCTTTCTGACTGATCTTTATCCTTCCTTGATACAGGAAAATCTCCGAAGATTTTTTCTCTTTTTCCTCTCCCGTTTTTCCTGTTCATACCGCCTTTTATCTTCTATTAGAATATCATTAAATATAATGAAATGCAATAATCGCCCATTATGCTTTCCCCCTCTTCTTTTCATCTGAGCACACCTCAAAAACAAGCACGGTACACTTTCGGATTCGCCTAAAAATATATACAAGGCGAATTTTTTGATGTATGATAAGAGAATGCAAAATATTTTTTCAGGAGGTAGATATAATGTTAAAATATGTTGAAACAAACAAAGCACCGGCAGCGATCGGACCATATTCACAAGGTATTGTAGTAAATGGAACTGCGTTTTTCTCCGGTCAGATTCCTCTTTCTCCGGAAACCGGTGAAGTCATCGGAACAACGATCCGGGAACAGACAGAGCAAGTTATGAAAAATATACAAGGACTTCTCGAAAGCCAAAACGCTTCTTTTACAGATGTTGTAAAAACGACATGCTTTCTTGCCGATATGTCTGATTTTGCCGCATTTAACGAAGTATATGCAAAATATTTTACAGGAAACCCGCCCGTTCCTGCGTCGCCGTAAAAGATCTCCCGAAAGGAGTTTTGTGCGAGGTGGAAACAATCGCGGTCATTGAAGAAAATTAAACATCGAAAGGATAAGCCGAATTCTTTTCAAGAAACAGCCCGCGAAGGTTTCATTCTCCGCGGGCTGTTTCTTCATTTATTTATCTTTTATTTGTCTTTTATTTTTCTCTTTTCCTTAAGAAAGATCGATTTCTTTTCCTTTTACATATTTTCCGACTACTTCCCGTTCATCCGCCAGATAGATCATCCGTTCCAGTCGGCTTCTTATATCAAGTTCCTGGGGATGCGCAAGCCTGCTGTCATCCAGAACGACTGCATCAAATTCGTATCCCGGTTCAAAGCTTCCAACTTTCCCGAAAAATTCTCCTCCTCCTTTTGTCGCCATAAAGAAAACTTCTTCTGACGTCAGCGCTTCTAAACTATCGTCGCAAATACGCCAACGCAGTTTTGACGCCTGAACGGCATGAGCCATTGCCCGAAACATATTTTCCGTACTTCCTCCTGCCACATCGCTTCCCAATCCGACATGAAGTCCTTCTTCAAGAAACTTTCTTATCGGCGCGATCCCGGAAGACACATTCATATTAGACTCGGGACAGTGTGCGATAAATACGCCGTTTTCTTTCATCCTGCTGATCTCTCTTTCATCGCTGTGTACACAATGCGCCATAATCGTACGTGTATCTTTACCGAACAATCCGAATGTATCATAAACGTCTCCGTAAAACTCAGACCACGGACAAAGTTCTTTTACCCATGCGATCTCCCCGAAGTTTTCCGACAAATGTGACTGAAGCGGAAGCTCATAACGTTTCTGAAGTTTTTTTAGTTCTTTCATAACCTCATCGGTACACGTCGGAATAAATCTCGGCGTAAGGATCGGATATGTACGACTGTAGTTTTTCTGAATTGTCTCCTCAATCCACTTTAAAGTTTCTTCTGTCGACTTTTTCGTTTCTTCAACTAAATAATCCGGCGCATTCCGATCCATATTCACTTTCCCGACAAAAGTACTCAGCCCGCTTTGTTCAAGCATATCCATAAGCAAAACAGTCGCCGGCCTGTGAAGAGTCGCAAATACACACGCCCTTGTAGTTGCACTCTTTTGCATATTTTTCACGAAAATCCGGTATGACTTTTCTGCATAGTCTAAATCACAAAACTTCGATTCCTCCGGAAACGTATTCGTTTCGAGCCATTCTAACAATTCCATATCCATTCCCAGACCGCGGTACGAATACTGAGGCGCATGAACATGAAGATCTGTAAATCCCGGAATAATCAGCGCGTCTTTGTAATCCCGTATCGGATTTCCTCCGAATTTAAACGGAAGCGTCTTATAGACGCCCTCCACGATTCCGTCTTTGCAGACTACATATCCATTTTCACAAATCGAAAATTCTTTCTGATTTTTGCTGTATACAATATTTCCTTTTAAAATAAAAACCGATTTTCTTTTCATTTCACTGCCTCCTTTCCTTTTCGGTTATATCATCTCAAGCATCACTTCTACGACGCCTCCGCATACCATTCCTTCCTCTTCTGCGTCGTCTGCCGTCATATCGACTTTACAAAGTTGAAATACAGGTTCGCCTTTTCGCATCATAAGCAGGGCTTTTTGCATGACTTCACTTTCTACACATCCTCCGCCTATCGTACCCGTTATGCTTCCGTCTTCCATTATCAGCATCTTCGTTCCTACGCTTCTAGGCGCAGATCCTTTTCGGGAAACGATAGTCGCAAGCACTTTTTTCAATGATGGTTCCTTAAAACTTTCTTTTGTATCATTTTTCTTTTCAAAAAGCTTCTCCGACAACTCTTTTGAATATCCGCCCGCTTTTTCTCTGCTGTTTTTTACTTCGATTATTTCCGCCATGATCGAAACGGCGATCTCCTCCGGAGTCTCTGCCTTGATCTTCAATCCTATCGGCGTGTGTACCCGCTCTAAATCTTCTCTGTCGATACCTTTTTTCTCAAGCTGATCTTTTACGATTGCAACCCGCCGTTTACTGCCCATCATCCCGATATATGCATTTTGCTTTTCCACGATTATTTCCAGACATTCCGCATCGTATCTGTGACCGCGCGTCACTATGACAAACCATGTATCCGAGTCACCGCCGATCTTTGCAAGTCCTTCCTTAAAAGGAGCGCAAATGACATTATCTGCTCCGGCTTTTCTTACATGATCTGCGAATTTCGGACGATCCTCAAGAACAGTCACCTCAAACCCAAGCATCTTCCCGAGTTTCGTAGCCGCAGCCGAAACGTGTCCTCCGCCGCAAATTACAAGACGGGGAATTCTTCCGATTCGTTCACGGAAGATTCTGCTCTTGCCTTCACATCCGCTTTTTTCTCTGTTTTCCTTTTTCTTTTCGTCCGGTCTTTCATTTTGTTCTTCGTCTTGAGCAAAAATCCCGGAAAGAATCCGCTTCTTTCCGGCATCTTTGCCGCACAAAACAGTCTCCGTCCAAACATCCCCGTCAGAAAGATCCAGTACCTTTTTTAATTCTTCATAAAACTCATTCATATCTACTCTCCAGCGCTGATCTGAAACAAACTCCCGGTCGCAAAGAAAAAGCGGCATCTTCAAGATCCCGCCCATTCTTTTACAGAACACTTATTTTTAATCAAATCTCCCTGTTCTTCTTATGCTCTGGCCAATCTTGAAAGAACATCTTTAAGAAGCTCATAGAAACGCTCAAGCGAATCAAGCGGAGCATTCTCATCCGGAGTGTGTACATTATTCAGTGTCGGACCTACTGCGATCGCATCCAGTCCCGGAATTGCTTCTGAAAAAAGTCCGCATTCAAGTCCTGCATGAATCGCCTCCAAACGAAGTTCACTTCCGAACAGATCGCGGTAGCTTTCTACAAACAGATCGCGGATCTTAGATTCTTCCGCATAACTCCAGCCCGGATATTCTCCGCTGTACTCAATCTCAAATCCAAACGTCTCTGCAAGAAGTGCGAAACGCGATTTTGTATCTTCCTGAAGGCTTGCAACAGACGATCTGGGAGAAACCGCAACCATAATATAATCTTCTTCTGTTCTGACTACTCCCATATTAGACGATACAACGACAAACCCGTTCATCTTGATGTTTCGTCTGTAAATTCCGTTTGGAGCAAGACGCATCAGACTTACGAATGCCTTTGCATCTTCTTCCTGAACCGCCATTGCGCTCTGGCCTTCCGTCACTGCGATCTCGCAGGAGAAATCCGGCTCAAAAGATGTGATTTCATCTGCAAATACTTCTGCGAGATCACATGCAAGTTTCTCTGCTTTTTGTGCTTCTGCCGAATCTGCATAGATAAGAGACATCTCACACTCTCTTGTAATTGCATTATCTTTTGTTCCGCCTGCAAAGTTCACAAGAAGTCCTTTTGTATTTTTCAGAAGATGATCTGCCATACGAGCCATCAGAAGATTCGCATTCTGACGCTCTTTATCAATATCCGTTCCCGAATGTCCGCCGAGAAGGCCTTCTGCTTTTATTTGAACTAATGTTCCTTCTGCCTGCACTCTTTCTATCTTTCTTGTAAGCTGAACACGAAGTCCGCCGGCACAGCTAACTGTTGCGACTCCTTCTTCTTCTGAATCCATGTTGATCATCGTACGCGCTGTGATCTGAGACTTATCAAGCGCCTGAGCGCCGTTTAGTCCGATTTCCTCCGACGTCGTAAACACACACTCTACAGGAGGGTGCTCTAATTCTTTATCGTCAAGAACTGTCATCATAAGGGCAACCGCTACTCCGTTGTCTGCTCCGAGAGTCGTTCCGTTTGCGTAAAGAACGCCGTCTTTTACAATGAGATCAAGCCCGTCTTTTTCAAAATCATGCTCGACTCCGGCAAGTTTATCGCATACCATATCGATATGTCCCTGAAGCATAACAGGAGCTTTGTCTTTTGCCCCCTCGCTTCCTTCTTTTTTTATGATCACATTATTACTTTCATCCTGGTAAACCCAGAGGTTTCTGTCTTTTGCGAATTTCACAAGATAGTCGCTAAGACCCTTCTCATTTCCCGATCCTCTCGGGATTGCGCTGATATCTTCAAAAAAATGAAATAATTTCTCCGGCTTGCAGCCTGTGATCTTGTACTCCATAATAAATCCTCTTTTCTATTAGTTATTGCCATATGCTTTATTGATTATAACAGATTTTTCTTAATTTTTCATCCATTTTTACATATGTTTTTCTTGACACTTTTTCCCCTGTAAACTAAAATAAAGCAGTAAAAATATTGTTATGATTCCGTCACTTTAAAAATGACGGTTTTTATTTTGCGGAAGCGCCCTGTGCGTTCCATATTGAAAGGTGGTGAGGTTATGGACTCCGGTGTCAGTTGTCATATACACAGTCTGATCGAAAAAAATTACATAAAGAGAGGTATTTATCATGAACAAAGACATTTTTGTACAGCTTCTCGGCCAGCGTCAGTTCAAAGCTGTGAGAAGCATTTTAGATGTAATGAACGAAGTGGACATAGCCTCATTACTGTCAGAACTTGACGATAAAGAGCTTGCTCTTGCATTTCGGCTGATTCCGAAAGATAAGGCAGCGGAAGTATTTGCCAATATGGAAACTTCCATGCAGACCTACCTTGTAGACATGTTTTCCGAAAAAGAACTAAAGGAACTCCTTGATGACCTTTACATGGATGATACTGTCGATCTTCTCGAAGAGCTTCCGGCAAACCTCGTAAATCGTATTCTTGATACGGTTTCGCCGTCTGACAGAACGCTGATCAACCAACTTCTTAATTATCCGGAAGACAGCGCAGGAAGCATCATGACAACCGAATATGTCGATATCCGTCAGTCTATGACTGTCGCACAGTCTATGGCTCACATCAAGGAAACCGGTATTCACAAAGAAACGATCTATACCTGCTACGTCACAGATAAAAGGAAGCTGATCGGCATCGTCAGCGCAAAAGATCTCATGACGACCGACGATGGCATTCTGATCAGTGAACTGATGGAAACAGAGATCATTTCCGTAAGAACTTATACCGATAAAGAAGAAGTGGCTCAATTATTCAGAAAATACGACCTGCTTGCGCTTCCGGTACTTGATAAAGACGGACTTATGGTCGGAATCGTCACATTTGACGACGCTATGGACGTTATGGTTGAAGAAGCAACAGAAGATATCACTAAGATGGCCGCCATTAATCCAAGCGAAAAAACTTATTTTAATACATCCACTTTCGCCCACGCAAAAAACAGGATCCCATGGCTTCTCATCCTTATGCTTACTTCCATTATCACAGGTACGATCATCACAAAATATGAAGACGCATTTGCTGCGATCCCGCTTCTTGTATCCTTTATCCCTATGTTGATGGATACAGGCGGAAACTGTGGTTCGCAAAGCTCAACACTGGTCATTCGGGGACTTGCTCTTTCGGAAATACATTTTAAAGATATTTTTAAAGTTATTTTTAAAGAATTCCGTATCTCCATAATTGTAGGAGCTGTACTCGCTCTTACAAACGGCGTTCGTATCCTGATCCAGTATCATAATCCGAATCTTGCTTTAGTCATTGCGCTTTCGCTGATCGCAACTGTTATCATCTCGAAACTGATCGGATGTATTCTTCCTCTTGTTGCAAGCAAGGTGCACCTTGATCCGGCTATTATGGCTTCTCCGCTGATCACAACGCTTGTCGATACATTTTCTATATTGATTTATTTTAATATTGCATCATTAATGTTCCGGTTGTAAGCAGTTCTGTTTTCACAACTTTTTCTGCTTAAAAAGGCGCTGATCCGTAAAAAACGAATCAACGCCTTTTTCTTGTTATAACTCAGGAATCTTATGGCAAATATATCTTAACACTTTCCTCAGATCACCGATCTCGACTTTCCCGTCTTCCGTCACATCCGCAGCAAGTTTCTGCTGTTCTGTCAACTCTACTTTTTTACATACGCTGCGCAGGATCAGGCGCAGATCACTGATCTCAACTTTCCCGTCTTCATTTACGTCGCCCTTTATATATGACTGGCTTTGCTCAAACGGATTGACCGCATAAATCGTCGGAGCCTTGCCGTCTGTCACATACCATCTTACAACCCCGTCCGGTCCTACGACGGGCTGACAATCGGAAAGCGGCATCGATTTTGACCTTATATTAGAAGTTTTATTTCCTTCGGAATCGATCGTTACGATCTTCGTCGTCAGATTCCCCTCGGATTTACTGCCTTCCTGCCACATTACAAGGAATTGATCCTCTCCGATCTTCACAAGCTGAGGTGTCTGTACGTTTATACCCTGCTGCTTATCGTAATTTGTCAGCCATACCGTTTTCGCTTGAGTTAATTGTTTATCGGTAATGCTGATAAAAATATTTCTCTGGTCTGAAGTATTGGCACTTTCGCTCTCGAAATCTACTGCATTTCCTGCGATAATACAGTTTTCAGACGATATTTCAAACCCGCCGACAGAGGCTCCCGTAGAATTGTAATGCCCTCCGGTCACCTTGCCTAAACCAACCGGAATCGCATAATCGACTTTAGTGATCGATCCGCCAACCTGTGACTTAATAAGAGCGATTCCTCTCGGTGCATAATCACCGTGATCTACTCTGTAAATATTCTCTCCGTCCGTCTGAATAAACTGATTAAAAGAATGACTTACATATCCTGCCTGTGCAAGATTCAGCACATCATAGTAAGACTGTTCTACACTCATGTCATTTTCATTGATCACAAACGTCATATTCGCCTGATGATTCAATCCGTCGCTGTCAGTATACATCTCATGACATGTATGAATATAAAGCTTTCCGGCTGTCTCTGTCATCCGCAGCGAACCTGCCTCAAACGGAATATTCGTATTCGCTCCGTATACGGAAACCGCCCCTATTCTCTGAAAATCTTTGGAATATTTTACGATTCGCATTACTTCTTCTTCATCGCTGTCATTTGGATTAGCCTGTCCGAACACGAAATAATTATGATCGCTTCCACTGTAAAATCCGCCAAACAGACTCAGCTCCATTGCAACCGTTTTACTTCCGGTCTTCTTGCCTGCCGCAGAATAGTTTTCAACGATCATTTTTCCGCCGCAATGCTCCACTCTCGTAAATGTTCCGTCTGCATTCGGAATCAAATAAGAATTAACTGTCTTACTCCATATTGCATAATCATTCAAAGAATGATTATTAGAAGCATAACCATCTGTAACCGTCGCTGTTTTATCCGGGTCTTGAACAGAAGGTTCTCCCGTCACCGTCACCGTACACTGCGCCGACAGACCGCTTGTTGTACTGACTGTGATCACTGCCTCTCCTTTGCTCCAGCCGAATACCTGTCCCGCCCGGTTGATGCTCGCGATTTTCGGATCGCTGCTCTTCCAACTGTAGACTTCTTCCATTGTTCCGTTTGTCACAGGTGTAAGCTGCAATGTATCGCCTATATTTACCGTATGGCTGCTTCCTTCCACTTCCAGGCTGGTCGCTTTCTTCCATGGGAAAAATTCATAATAATAATTATCGCCGGATTTTTCAACCGCTGCAACCCCGCCTTCGTATTCCATCAGACAGAATACCGGATAATCTGTTTTTGCAGAATAAATCTCTTCTCCGCTTTGGATGTCATATTCCGCTATGTATGAATTGTCTTTAAATGTAACAATAGAATCCGTCTCCTCGCGGTAGATCGTTCGTGTTCCGACGCTCGCATTCGGATCAAACGCTCCTCCTTCTTCATTATTGCGCGGTAAGAAGAAAACTTCCGTATCTTCCGGTTCTTCTGATTTATACACATCAGAATCCCAAACCTTTAGTCTTGAATTAAATGTACTGTCTACGCATATATATTTATCCCCGAGCATACCGGCCTGTTCTTCACGTTCATAGAAATATGACTGACAAATATACATCATCAATTTTTTATTATGAAAGGTGAGCTGATCTCCGGTTACATTTCCGGCGCGAAGGGCATGCATATCATGGTCATACCCCCAGTACCGCCAGTTATTATAAGTATCTACATAATAGTTCCCGTTACTTTCATCGAAGCCGCAAAAACCGTACACTGCCTCCTCGGATAAAGCCTGCGATAAAAGCGTTCCTTCCGGCGATAAAAGATACAGATCATAATCGTCACCATTGCCATTCGATTCGGCAAGATAAATCCTTCCCTTTGAATCTGCGCCGATCGAACTTGCGTGATCTCCATACTGAAGTTTCTTCTCTTCCTGCTGCGTAAGCAAATTATAGATCGTAATATTAGAACTGCGGTCCAATATATACAGTCTGTCATTTGCCACATAAACATCTTGCACATTGTCAAACTGATGTACTTCTGTCAACTCATTGCTGTCCGGCTTGTACAACGATAATTTGTTCCGATTCAGAAAATAAATTCCTCCTTGTTCCTCACACGGAATTTCCCGATGCCCTTCCAAATATGTGACGGCATTCCTGTCAAGCAAGACCGAATTTCCTGTTTTCCCTTCTTCCGCAGCTCTTTCTGCAAAGTTTGCCCTTTCCGCTTCCGCAGCTTCAGATGACGAACCGTTCACAAAAAACGTTTTCTCTCCATCTTCAGAGAGCACATCCAAATTACCTTCTTTTTGTGCGTCATCTGATATCACGACTGCATCTGTAAGTTCTTTCTGCAATTCCTCTGCAAATACCGGTTGTGTGAACATCATGCATCCCGCCATTGCAAGCGCAAAAACTTTCTTTTTCCTCATTCTTTTCCCCGCTTTCCCTTTTATTTTTTATATATCCATATTATACTCCTTTCCATAAATCATTTACAATATTTTACATGATTTCCGTTTATATACATATTAAAGATTGTATAATTACATGCCGGCAGTTCACCGACTTCTTTCATCTACGTGCTTCCATGTATCACTTTGTAAAATATCCCGGATAGTCTGCATAGACAAATCCACAGAAGCAATTTCATCTGCGCACCTTTTCAGTTCCCTCCGTATCGTCTTTTCATGTGGAACATTTCTTTTGTACTTTATCTGATGTTCCAGAGTTGCCCAAAAATCAATGGCAATCGTACGAATCTGTATTTCCGCTTCAACTCCCTGTAAATCAAATTTTGTAAATTGTATGATCAGATGAAGACTCCTGTAACCATTTGCCTTCGGATAAGCGATATAATCTTTTTTTTCCAGGATTTCAATATCCTCTCTTTTTTGCAGCCATCTTTCGATACGATATACTTCTTCTACAAAAGAACAGATCACTCTGATTCCTATGGCATCATGAGTATTTGCCAATGCAGTACGACAATCTGTCTCCAATCCGCGCCTTTTTAATTTTTCCATCATGCTTTCCGGTGTTTTTATTCTTGTCTTTGTGTATAAAATCGACTGCAGCTCATCTTGTGTGTTATCATTTGGATACATTTCCATTACTTTCTTTAAGTATACTTCTCCTTGTTTCAGTAAAGCAAATACATCACCATAGTATTCTTCCTGTGTCACGCTTCCACCTCCCGGCATAGTTCCGACTACTTTTTCAAACAATATAGAAAAACTCCCAGAATAAGAAACATTCCTCCGATAATAAAATATATATTTGTCAAACGATTCGTTGTTCCATAGATCTCCAAAATCCCTTTTTCTTTAATGTCTGTACCAAATCTACCAGACAATACTCCGGATTGTATGCCAGAATCAATGCGATTTTTGAACATGACTTCATAAGCTGCCGCCTCCGGGATTTCCTCCTGACGGAGAATTACTTCCATAAACCAAACTGTCCATCGTAACACTCTGTTCTGTCTCTCCACATTTTACGGTATAATTTTCTCCTTCTTTGATTTCCTCACAGCTTATAATGACAGATGAATACGTTTTTTCAGCGCTCCAGCTCAAAATTTCATTTCCACTGTCATCCAAAAGTACAATATCCGTATCGGCTTCCTGCGCCTCTACATTGACCATCATGCACCCTTGTGTGGAAGAATCATCAAAGCTTTGCGCCATCCCCGATGATCCTGACGCTGCAAAGACTCCTCCCGTAATCACTGCACTGCCACTGTAATCCAATGTTCCGTTTCCATCATTAGAAGGACCGGAAACATAAGTTTCTCCACCGGAAACCGTAAGATCCCCATTGGAATCAATGCCATCTCCCGACGCATTGACATGGAGCTTACCTCCGGAAATGTGAATATAGGCGCCTTCCGTAACCGCAAACTGATCTCCCCCGCCTCCGGGTCCGTCAAATCCGCTGCCGTCATTTCCTCCTGCTGCATTCATTCCGTCATCAGAGGCCAGTACAGAAAGCTCGCCCCCTGTAATATCAATACTCAATCCTTCGATTCCTTCATAGCTTTTTAATATATCTATACTCCCTCCGGAAATCGTAACGTTCCCATCTGCATGAATCCCATCGTCTCCCGATGACACACTGTAAGTACCTCCACTGACAACAAAATTCCCGTTGGAATGAAATGCATCATCCTCTGTATCAACTGTATAGGTTCCGCCTTTTAATACAATCTGTGCAGACGCTTTCATTCCCTTGATACTGGTTGTGTTTTCCTCTGTTGTATCTTGCGGCAACTGTTCCGGCAGCATTTTCGTTTCTAATTCCTGATTCTGTACCCCGGCGCTTCCCTCTCCTGCCACAATAGTGTAAGTTCCCTCCTCTGCCTGAAGCCATGCGCCGGCGCTGACTCCATCCTGCTGTGAGGTAATATCAAAAGTACCTCCTGCCAAATAGACAAAACCTAAACTACTGTCCTCGGTATTTTCTCCATGTATCCCATCTTTTCCGGATATAATCTTATAAGAACCATTAGCAATCCGGACGCTGTCCTTTCCCGATATCCCATGTTTTGCACTTGTAATCGTATAGTCACCGCTTGTAAAGACAAGATCATCTTTTGATACGATTCCATGTCCTTCCTGAGCGGTAACGGTAAGTATTCCTTCCCCATTGAGAGTCAGATCTGATTTTGAAAATACCGCTGCATCAATATTATTCTCATCTATAGCAATATACGTTCCTAAATTAATCAGCTCATTTTCCGTTCCCGCTGCAGTAGTGACAAATACTTTATCTGCAGACCGTATATACAAAGCAGCCGACTGAGAATTAGAAATAGATACATCATCCAAAACAAGCTGAATTTTATCTGTATCCTCCGCATCTACAATCACCATTCCATCTGAGAGAGAACCTGAAAGTATGTATGTCCCTTCCTCTGTAATAGTCACTACGTTTTCATCAATCGACACTGAATCAGATTCACAGGAAGATCCCTTGTCCGCCAACAAAACAGCGACACTCTCCTCTTCTTCATATCCGACCTCTTTGTCTCTATCGGAAAACATAGCAGAAGTATCTATTTCCGTCGCAGAGGTACTCTCAGACGCTGTACTGTCTGTATTTTGCTGTATATCCTGATTTGTTGTATGACAGCCGGATAGCAAAAACGATCCCATTACAAAAAATAATACAACTTCTCTTTTCCGCATTTCTCATCGCCTCCTATAATTCTCCGATTACCGTCTCCTGTCTGCACATTGTAATTTCCAGATTTCCATTCCTACATCGAAGTTTATCGATCAATTCTTTTTCCGTTTCCGGTTTTTTCAACGTAAGGTTGTATGTCAATTTGAATAAACTTCCCATGTTTGTTGTTTTAATCTGTACTACCTCATAATCTTCAGTGTACTGCTTTAATATCTTGTCAAACACTCCGCTGTAATCCAAATCTTCCGGTATTGTAATGTGCAATGTTTTATAACGTAATCCATGCTTTCTCGTTCCAAAATCCATCCGATTATACAACAGCATAATGGCGCCGAGAATCACTGCTGATAATAACGCATAAGCCAAATATCCCATTCCCGCTACCAGACCGGAACACATAGCAAGAAAAATAGCCCCGATTTCTTTTGCCGATCCCGGAACGGAGCGGAATCGTACGAGACTAAACGCTCCCGCAACTGCTACGCCGGTTCCTACATTTCCATTTACCATCATGATCACTACACAGACCACTGCCGGAAGCAACGCCAGCGTTGCCACGAAACTCTTCGTGTATTTTGTTCCATACATGTAAGTTCCCGCCAGGATCAATCCAACTGCAAGCGCGCATCCCACACACAATAAAAAGTCCGAAACGGAAATCACACTGGTCATATCTGTATCAAAAATCCCTTGAAATAAAGTATTAAGCATAACAGTATTCTCCCTGCATAGCCGCTTCCATCATACGTTGATAAGCAGAACCATATTTTGAAAATGATGTTTTATACAAATGATGTTTTGTAAGCGTTTCACTCATCCAAAGCGGAATTCCACCGGATGTTTTAATTTCCATCAATGTCTGTTGTTTTCCCAGTAAGGGATGTCCATAAATTTCACTTCCTAAAGAAATGTCGTTTCTGCGGTATAGAATATTTTCATCAAACGTTACCCGAAAATCACTTCCGTCTAAGGAATAAAACGCTTCCCTTTCATAAGACAAAAACACGGATGGCTGAAGGTTTTTATAATACTCGCGGAAATACTGTATTTCATCTCCTATCTGCGAACATACCGGGAGCGGCTCTCCTGTCCGAAAACTTTCCATCACTGTCTTTTCCGGAAGCAGAAGTCTGCGCTTATACACAACCGATTTATACTTTTTCTTAATCTCCACAAATACCGGATCCGTAATCTGTACCGGTTTATAACTTCGGATGCGAAGTTTTTCTTTATATACCGGCTTTTCCAGCGACCGCCGGATAAGCCGGAAATTCTCTGTGTCAAAATAAATATTTCTTATCACCGTTCTTCCATAATCATCCAATTTCATATGCGGTTTCATTGCAAGAAGAATCTCTTCTTTTTCTTTCTTATTAAGCAGATATTTTAATTCATAACGCTTAAAAGTCATTTGATAGGCCATAATATTCCTCCATATGTTTTATATTTTACAGACAGATCATATACTGCTCACCTTAATTTTACTTAAAATCCCGCCATATATTTCTACTGCTTTTCAAAATAGAAGTCCGCAAAATCATACTTATATACACGGTAAATATATTCATCGGCAAGTTCCATCTCAAATTCTTGAATGATATTCCCCGATGCGTCATATTCTCCGAAAATTCCCTGCATACCGGAATCTATAATAATATTTCCCTTATACTCCTGTGCACTGCTGACATAAGCAGAATATGGAACTTTAAAAGATTGTATCAGGGAATAGGTTCCATTATTTTCATTTACTTTATATTTATAATAATAGGATTCCTCTCCTTCTTTCATCGATGTTTCGATTCCTTCTATCTGTTCCCAATCATAAGCAGGTTTCGACTTACTTACTCCGAAATTATTATTAAACAGATAGAGATAATATTCTCCTGCATTTAAAGAATCATCTTGTACATATGTGACAGAATGCTGCCCTCCCGTATTGGAAAATGTTCCCGCACTCTCATCTTTTTCAAGCAACAATTCCTCATATCCTGTTCCTTCCCAGAAACTCTCCTCCCCAATCATATATGTTATCTGAGGAGTATCATAAATATCTTCGATCATCAAAATAGTCGAAGTCTCTCTGGAGCTTAGTAAAACGGCATCGTCCCCTATCCACTGTATCGTGTTTATATGTATCCAATCCAATTCTCCATCTTCATTTTCCGTACATTCTTCTTTATAATCAGAAAATAACTCTCCCAAATCGAGCACACAGCTAACTTCACCTGTCTGCGTATTAATCTGAATAATTTGATCTTCCACACTGTCGCTTTCAGTGTCTGTTGCCAAAACAAGCAAATTTCCATCATCATCAAACACATAATCATGATGAAGACTGTATGTACCCGTATCATAAATCTTCTCTGCTTTTCCAAGATGATTCACCGCCGCAATTTTGCTTTCTGATATACTGTAATACATACAATCATCCCGGAATAAAAGCCTGTGGCTCCTGTAACCGATCAACGGAATTTCTCCTCTGAGCACACCGGAATTATCGTAATAATACATGAAATCTTCTTCATCACTGTCATTTCCTAAAACGACGTATAACCCGTCTAAAACAGTTTCACTCCCTTCGGCTGCTTCTGTTTGTTTCAGCTGAATCTCCTCTTTTCCGGACAATTCTCCCATTTCATGTACATAAGAATATATCTCCACGCTTCCATCTTCTTTTGTCAAAGTAAATGTAATAGTATTACATTCTTCCGGTATCAACCCCATAACCTGAAACTCATGTTCCGTATCAAATCTTCCTTCCCCTTCCGGCGTTTGTGAAAAGTCACCGATAGACAAATCCGGAACTGAAACATTGTAAGAAACAGATACCGGCTCCTGCGTAGTAAAATAAACGTATAAAGACAAGGTATTTGTTCCATATGGATTTTCTTTTATCAGCATATTATCCTCTGTGTATGCTCCGCTGCTTTTTTCTTCTTCAATCTGTGTTTCCACTTCATCTTGATACGCTTCGGTATAAATGGTCTTTATTTCATTTTGATATATTTCTGACGTTTCTTCCTGTGCAATTTCTTCTGCCGCCGATTTAAAAAAAGAGGCGCAGGCTGTCACTGCCAAAACTAAAATCATCCCACCTATTATCTTTTTTTGTTTCTTCATCTCCATCTAAATGTTCCCTCCATCTGTTCTATCCCATCAAAACCTTCAACTTCCCACGTCAAACTCCTTGATGAAATAAATTATCCGTTTTTATTGACAGGAATATCGTACACGCTGTACCTTAATTGTACTTTAAGACAAAATCATCTTAAAAAGGCAGTAAACCCTAGGTTATTAACCTGAGATTTACTGCCTTTTGCATATTCGATATTATCAGTACAGAGATCTCTTTGACGCTTCTCATGTACTGTTTATTCATCATTGCCCCGGAAAAGTCACTGTAATACGCAGCGATTTTTCATCTTCTGTTTCTGCCATGATCTTTCCCTTGTGAGAATCTGCTGTCGCCGCTGCTATAGAAAGTCCAAGTCCGTATCCTCCTGTCTGGGAATTTCTGGAAATATCTGTCCGATAAAAACGATCAAATAAACGAGAAGTCTGTTCTTTTGAAATATATTCTGTCGTATTAAATACAGACAGATAAATACGGTTTTTCTTTTTCCCGAGAGTAACGTCAATCCTCCCCCTTTCATTCGTATATTTGACGGCATTATCAAGCAAAATCGTTATCAGACTTCGGATTGCTTTTTCATCGCCTTTTATAGAAATCATAGGTGTAATCGCAGTTTTCATACAGATTCCCTGTATCTTCGCCGGCGCCTGAAAAGTATGACATACCTCTTCCACCATATCAGATAAAGGAAACTCTACTTTCAAATTTCCATTCTGCCCTTCTTCCATACGGGAAAGCATAACTAAAGAACCTGTAAGATCCGCAAGTCTTTTTGTCTGTTCCCGAATATCCTGCAGCCATTCATTCTCACCGAAGTCCATTTCCAAAACCTCCGTGTCTGCTTCAATAATCGTCAAGGGTGTCCTTAATTCATGCCCCGCATCCGTAATAAACCGCTTCTGCTTTTCATAATTATCAGAAAACGGTTTGACAATACGCCCGGAAAAATAAATCATCAAAAACAAAACCGATAATAGCCCTATGAAAGATACGATCATTGTAGTAAACAAAAAGTTCAGGAAATTATCCAGCTGTCTCCTGCAATCTAAGAAAATAACACGTATCTCCCCGCCATAAGACGTCTTCCAATAGCGATAATGATCCATAAATCCTTTTTCTTTTCCTCTTGCCCAAACTTCTGATGCGTATTCTATTGCATTTTCTGTGTCTATGGATACAATCTTTGACGTATCTGTTAAAATAACCTCTCCTTTTTCATCCAATAGAACAGAAAAATATCTGGATTCATAAGGGATCTCCGGTGAGATCCCATGTCTGTCCCCTTTTTCGTTTCCCGGAATCATTTTCGGAAAATGTCCTGCATTTTTTTCCAAAACTTCAAGAATTCGATCAGCATCTTCTGCGATCTTCCTGTAGTTTAAAACACCTGCAATCCCTCCTATGATAAAAAGTACAAGAAACAAAGATATCATGGACGCTACGATGAGTTTAATACGAAGTTTTTTTATCATGACCGCTCCTCCAGAGAATATCCTGCATTTCTCGTCGCTTTGATCTGAATATCTGCGTGGAGAGCAGACAACTTCTTCCTCAAATAAGAAATATATACCCAAACTACATTTATCTCTGCTTCACTGTCATATCCCCATATTTTTTCCAAAAACCGTTCAGAAGAAATTAATTGATGCGGATTGCACATTAAAAGCTCCAACATCTGAAATTCTTTATTGGCAAGGCGGAAACTTCCCTTACTTGTAGAAAGTTCAAATGCCGCCCGATCCAGCGTGACATTTCCCATCTTCAATTTGGAATTTGCCTGTGCCGTCTGCGCTCTTGTGATTGCCCGGATTCTTGCCAGCAGTTCTTTTGAATGAAAAGGTTTTGCCAGATAATCATTTGCTCCGGCATCCAATCCCTCTACTTTATCATCCACTTCTGATTTGGCTGTCAACAACAGAATCGGAATCAGATTCCCCCTTTCCCGAACTTTCCTTAACACTGTCAGTCCATCCACTTTAGGCATCATAATGTCTAAGACTACCCCATCATAATTATCCGCTTCCAGATAGTCCAATGCGCTCTGACCGTCATAAACTGCATCCACTGAGTAATTATTTCTTTCCAAAATCGCTGTCAGCGCTTTTGACAGCGCTCTTTCATCTTCTGCCAATAATAACCGCATAATATATATCTCCTGTTTCCGCCCGCTTCACTTATCTTTTTCCTTTACTCACAGCGAACTATATTTCTATTTAAAAATAAACGTATCACCTTAATCCTACTTTAAAATGCTGTTACTATGACATAGTATATCTTAGGAAAAACATATTTTCCAGTTTTTCTGCCCTCTATATCAATATACAGACAGCGCTTTTTTCATCTCTTTCACATAATCGCCGACATATTGCGGCGCATCCTTCCCATACTTTTCCATTATATTTACGATCGCAGATCCTACGATCACTCCATCCGCATATTCTGCCATCGCGGCTGCCTGTTGAGGCGTGGAGATTCCAAAGCCGACCGCACACGGAATCCGGGTGTTTTCACGAATGGTCGCCACAATGGAAGTCAGGTCTGTCGTAATCTCACTTCTCATCCCCGTCACGCCGAGGCTCGAGACAACATACAAAAATCCTTCCGCCTCTCCTGCTATCTTTGCGATCCGCTTTTCAGAAGTCGGAGCAACCATAGAGATCAGATCCACCCCATATCCGGCACAGATCGGGTGAAATTCTTCCTTTTCTTCAAATGGAAGATCCGGCAGGATCAGTCCGTCAATCCGGCTCTTTTGACACTCTGAAACAAATTTTTCTACACCATAAGAAAATACCACATTCGTATACGTCATAAAAACAAACGGTACATCTATGTCTTTGCGCAGTTCTCTTACGAACGCAAAAATTTTATCGGTAGTGATCCCACCTTTCAAAGCTCTTAAATTTGCCGCCTGAATAACCGGGCCTTCCGCGGTCGGATCAGAGAACGGAATCCCAAGCTCTATCAGATCCGCACCGTTTTTTACTGCTGATCGGATCGCTTTTTTCGTTGTTTCCAGATCCGGATCTCCACAGGTGAAAAATGCAATAAATGCTTTTTTGTTCTTAAACGCATTCTTGATATTACTCATAAATATCCTCCCCTCTGTATCGGGCGATCGCCGCACAGTCTTTATCTCCTCTGCCGGAAATCGTAACTACGATTATCTTTTCCGGACTCATCAACGGCGCGACTTTCATTGCATGAGCAACTGCATGCGCCGATTCGATCGCCGGAATGATCCCTTCTGTCTTTGCCAGATATTCAAACGCCCAAACGGCTTCTTCATCCGTCACCGGCACATATTCCGCTCTTCCCATATCATGCAGATAGGCATGTTCCGGGCCTACTCCCGGATAATCCAGTCCGGCGGAAATAGAATATACCGGAGCGATCTGCCCATATTCATCCTGGCAAAAATAAGATTTCATACCATGAAAAATCCCAAGTCTCCCTGTCGTGATCGTAGCCGCGGTTTCATCGGTATCAATTCCCCTGCCTGCCGCTTCACAGCCGATCAGGCGGACTTTTTTGTCCTCAATAAAATGATAAAAGCTGCCGATCGCATTTGAACCGCCTCCGACACATGCAATCACCGCATCCGGAAGCCGCCCTTCTTTTTGAAGGATCTGCTCTTTGATCTCTTTTGAAATAACTGCCTGAAAATCACGGACAATCGTAGGAAACGGATGGGGTCCCATAACCGATCCGAGACAGTAGTGCGTATCGGCGATCCGGGAGGTCCATTCACGCATCGCTTCCGAAACGGCATCTTTTAAAGTTGCCGTCCCTGTCGTTACAGGGATCACTTCCGCTCCAAGCAGCCGCATCCGATATACGTTCAAAGCCTGCCGGATCGTATCTTCTTCTCCCATAAACACGACACATTCCATCCCCATAAGCGCGGCAGCCGTTGCAGTTGCAACTCCATGCTGTCCGGCTCCGGTTTCCGCGATCAATCTTGTCTTTCCCATTTTTTTTGCAAGCAATGCCTGTCCAAGCACATTATTGATCTTATGAGCGCCCGTATGGTTGAGATCCTCTCGTTTCAGATATATTTTTGCTCCCCCAAGAGCTTTCGTCATCTTCTCTGCATAATACAGTCTGGAAGGTCTGCCTGCATATTCGTTGAAAAGTTCTGTGAGTTCCCGGTTAAATTCCGGATCATTTTTGTAATACTCATATGCTGCTTCCAATTCGATCACTGCATTCATCAATGTTTCCGGGATATATTGCCCGCCATGAGTACCAAAACGTCCTTTTTGATTCGTCATAATTTTCGTTCCTTTCTGACTGCTGTCATAATCGCTGCCATTTTTCTTTTATCTTTTCGTCCCTCTGTTTCGATTCCGGAGCTTACATCGATCGCATAAGGTTTTAACTGCTCCAGCGCTTTTTCTACATTATCTATATGGATTCCTCCTGCAAGAAAATACGGTCTTTCCATATGTTTTATCCACTCCCATTCAAAAGTTCTTCCGGTTCCGGCACCGGAATCCAATAAAATAAAATCCGCCGGACTTCTTTCCGCTTGTCTGACATCTTCTTCCTTTTTTATACAAAAAGCTTTGATGACCGGCTGAACAATACGGCTTCTCAGATAGTTCAGTTCCTTCTCTTCTTCTAGCCCATGAAGCTGAACGATGTCGATCACCTTTTTATCGCAAATTTCTTCGATTCGTTTTAAATCTTCATTTACAAAAACTCCGACCGCCTTGATCTTTGGATCCAGCAGGCTTTTTAATTCCTCCGCTTTTTCAAAGGAAACATATCTTTTACTTGTCTTTACAAATACGAATCCGATATATTCCGGTTTCAGTTCGTTTACCGCTTCAATATCACACCGACGGGACAAACCGCAAAATTTTATTTTTGTCATATAGCACCTCTTAGCCAAGCCAGCTTTTCCGCCTTGTTTTCTGTTCTCATAAGCGCTTCTCCGATCAGCACCGCATCTGTGCCGATCTCACGCAATCTTTTCACATCTTCGGCGCTGCAAATTCCACTTTCCGAAACAAACAGTATCTCCGGCGGAATCATTTCACGAAACCTGCGGCTATTGTCTGTATCTACTGTAAAATCTTTTAAATTCCGATTGTTGATTCCTATAAGACGCGCCCCGGCACGAACCGCCATTGTCACTTCTTTTTCATCATGTGCCTCTACCAAAGCCGAAATCCCCATCTCATCACAGATACCGATATATTCCTGAATCTGCCGCTCACTTAATATAGAACAGATCAGAAGTACCGCTGATGCCCCCAACACTTTTGCTTCATAGAGCATATATTCATCTACGGTAAAATCTTTTCGCAGACAAGGAATAGATACTACTTCGGCGATTTCTCTAAGATATGCATCCTTCCCTAAAAACCATCCTGGTTCTGTCAATACGGAAATACAGTCTGCTCCGGCGTTCTCATACTCTTTTGCAATCTGTATATATGGAAAATCACTAACGATGATCCCTCTGGATGGAGACGCCTTTTTACATTCACAGATAAAAGAAAGCTCCGGCTTTTTTATCGCATTTTCAAATGCAAAACTTCCTTTCGGCATTGAAAAGGCCTGTTGCCTCAACGTCGAAAGCGGGCGTTTCTGTTTTGCTTTTTCGGTTCGTTCTCTGGCATAGCCGGCAAGCTGTTCTAAAATCGTCATACACACCCCTCCCCACGATTGCTTCCTTCGATCAGCTTTTGCAGCGTATCCAATGCTTTTCCTGAATCAATAAGTTCTTCTGCCAGTGCAATTCCCGCCTTTATACTGTCCGCTTTTTCGCCGATATAAAGCGCCGCTCCGGCATTGAGCAATACGGCATTTCTCTTAGGACCTTTCTCCCCTTTTAAGATTGCAAGCGTGATCTCTGCATTTTCTTTCGGTGTGCCGCCTTTTAAATCTTCTTTACTGCAGCGTTCAAACCCGAATTCTTCCGGTGTGAGAACAAAAGTCCGAAACCATCCGTCCCGAATCTCACATACGGTCGTCGCTGCACTCATAGAAATTTCATCCAGCTTATCCTGTCCGTATACTACCATCCCCCGTCGGATGCCGAGATCGAGCAATACCTGCGCCAAAGGTTCCACGAGATACTCGTCATATACTCCCAGCAGCTGCATCGTAGGTGTTCCCGGGTTTGTCAACGGGCCTAAAATATTGAAAACGGTACGAAAACCTAATTCTTTTCGTATTGCCCCCACATATTTCATGGAAGTATGATACTCCTGTGCAAAGAAAAAGCACATTCCTGCCTCATTTAACAGTTCCAGACACTTTTTCGGATTCTGGTGAATATTAACTCCGAGAGCTTCCAGACAGTCTGCCGTTCCGCATTGGGAGGATGCCGCCCGATTTCCGTGCTTGGCAACCTTCATTCCTGCCGCCGCTGCCACCAATGCCGCTGTAGTCGAAATATTAAAACTCTGTGCATGATCCCCGCCTGTTCCTACGATTTCAAACAATTCCATTCCGGTCTCCACACGAGTCGCATGTGCTCTCATGGCAGCCGCACATCCGGCAATTTCATCTGTCGTCTCTGCTCTGGCGCTTTTGGTTGACAGTGCAGCAAGGAAAGCCGCATTCTGCGTCTCGGATGTCTGTCCGCTCATAATTTCATTCATAACTGTATATGCCTCGTCATATGTGAGATCTTCCTTATTTACAATTTTTACGATCGCTTCTTTGATCATATCTTATTCCTCCTTGTATAAAATTTCTAAGTATTTGTCTTCCCTCCGGTGTCATAATGGATTCCGGATGGAACTGCACACTGTAAATCGGATATTCCTTATGCTGTATCGCCATGATTTCTCCGTCTTTTGTGGAGGCGGTAACATAGAGACTGTCCGGAATCGTGTCGGCGTCTGCCGCAAGAGAATGATATCTTGCAGCCAAAATGCTCTGTGAGCAGCCTGAAAACAACAACGTTTCGGTATCGACTTTTATCTGAGACTGCTTTCCGTGCATTTGCTTTTTTGCATAAGTAATTTTCGCTCCAAAGGCCGCGCAGACTGCCTGATGTCCCAGGCAGACACCGAGGATTGGAATTTCTTTCCCAAGTTCTTTTACAACTTCTATGAGTATCCCTGCATCTTCCGGTCTGCCGGGTCCGGGTGAAAGAATGATCCTCTCCGGCTTCAGACGTCGGATTTCATCCACAGATATTTCATCATTACGGACAACCTTCACATCCGGTTCTATCTCGCCGATCATCTGATAAAGGTTATAGGAAAAGCTGTCATAATTATCAATGAGTAAAATCATTCTTCCACCTCCTCTGCAAGTTCCAGCGCTTTCAATGTAGCTTTTGCTTTATTTAAACACTCTTCATATTCTCGTTCCGGTACGGAATCTGCTACGATCCCGGCTCCGCTTCTTACAAAAACCTTTCCGTTTTTCTTATATGCCATGCGGATTGCAATACAGGTATCCATATTTCCCGCAAAATCAATATAACCGACGGCGCCGCCATAAATGCCCCGTTTGTTGTTCTCCAGTTCGCCGATCAGCTGACAAGCCCGGATCTTCGGCGCTCCTGAAAGTGTTCCTGCCGGCAGTACCGCTTCTATGGCATCCAAAGCATCGTACTCCTCTTTTATTTTCCCGCTCACCGAAGAGCCTATATGCATGACATGGGAAAACCGCTCCACAGAATGTAATTTTTCTACTTTCACAGTGCCGAACCGGCTGATTTTCCCAAGATCGTTTCTCCCCAGATCTACTAGCATGTTGTGCTCTGCCAACTCTTTTTCATCTGTCAGCAGTTCTTTTTCCAGCGCTTTATCTTCCGTCTCATCTCTTCCTCTTGGTCTCGTTCCTGCCATTGGAAACGTATGAAGCGTTCCGTTCTCCAATTTAACCAATGTTTCCGGTGAAGCGCCTGCCACCTCAAGATCTGTTCCTGAAAAATAAAACATATACGGAGAAGGATTCGTTGTCCTAAGAACCCGATAAGCATTGATGAGGCTTCCCTCATAAGGCGCTGATAACATATTCGATAATACGATCTGAAAAATATCTCCTTCATAAATATGTTTTTTTGCGCTTTGAACCATATCGCAAAACTGTTCTTTTCCAAACGCCGCCGTAACTTTTTCCTGACGCTTTCCGCCGGTTTCTTTCTTCTTTTCCCCGTTTTTTAACAGATGAGCAAGCTGTTTTAGTTCCATGACCGCTTTATTGTATTCACTTTCAACATCATGCAGTTTCATATTGACAATAAGAATGATCTTCTGTCTGAAATGATCGAACGCTATTACTTTGTCAAACAGCATCAAATCTACATCCGGAAATTTTTCTGTATCTTCCACTTGCCCTTTTGCCGACGCTTCGCTATATCCAAAATAATCGTAGGAAAAATATCCCGCAAGACCTCCGGTAAACGGCGGAAGATAAGAAAAGCAAGGACTTTTGTATTCAGAGAGAATCTGGCGTAAATACGCTGACGGATGCTCTGTTTGTAACTTCAGTATTCCGGCGGTCATCTCTCCGTCCGCACAACGTATCTCCATAATGGGATCAAAACCGAGAAACGTGTAACGTCCCCTTGTTTCATTTGCATATGCAGATTCCAGCATATAACAGCGCATAGATACATTTTTCAATCTCCTTAACGTTTCGATAGGAGTTGTGAAATCAGAAAGTATTTCGCAGCTGACCGGTATCACTTTATATTTTCCGGTTGAAGCGATTCTTCTGACTTCTTCTTGTGTCGGTAAAACATTCATACTTCATACCTCCGATCCAGAAATCATTACACTACTTTTCGTTGCAATCTTGTCAGAGGAATTTATGGGAATAAAAAAAACGCCCCTGACAGAAAAAAATAAATCTGTCAAGGACGAATCGTGTACATAAATAAAAAGTACGACACTATCCGCGGTGCCACCTTGCATTCACAGGATTCCCTGTGCACTTAGCAGGATACCAACATATCCCCGGCAACTGACGTATGCCCACACGTTGCAGAATACTCTGGAAAACATCCATTTGACTGCACCCTCAGCGGTCCATTTGCCAACTTGTTTCTCATCCGGCTCTCAGCTACCCGGACTCTCTGTAAAGGCATCATTGACGTTATCTCCGCTTCAACGGTTTAATATATTATTAAATTTTTCACAGTATACCACCCGACTTTATAAATGTCAAGAATCAATTTTAAGCCTTTTCTTCTTTTCCGATGATTCCTTTTTTTTATTTATTCGCATTATGCGCATGTGATCTTAAACTATAACAAATCTTTTTCTTAAATACAAAAATATGTATTGCCAAAAAGAAAACAACTGCAATAGAACTGATCGTATGAATTGACAAAATTATCGGATATTGTTTAAATATCATGCCGAACAGTCCTGTCAGAAACACCTCAAATATTAAGCCAAGCACAAAAAACCTGAAAATATTCATCTTCTTCCAATAAACTCCTGTATGTACAAGACAAAGTATTAGAAAAATTACGGATGCCAGCTTATGAATATGTACCCCGGTGATCGGCACAAGCAATGTCAAAATAAATGTAAGAAACAAAAGTGTATTTAAAATCCTTTTCATATCCCTTCATTCTCCTTCGGAATATATCTTTTTACACCAAACGTAAAATACAAAATATGAAACAGCCAGACACCGAAAAGTATCGAACAAGGTATATAAAGGTTTTTTCTAAACATTATAAAAAAGCCAAAAGACATTAAAAATGTCACTGTGATCATGATCCGAACTTTTGTTTTCCTCGTCATCCCCTGACCTTTTGCATAAGTTTCAAGATTATTTTTATATAATTTTGTTCCCTTAAACCATTTGTCTAACTTCTTAGAACTTCTCGCAAAACAAAAAGCGGCAAAAATCAAAAACGGAAACGTCGGAAGAACCGGTAGCACTGCGCCCACTGCGCCCAGTCCAAAGCTTATACACCCAAAAATAATGTAAAGTATCTTTTTTATATTCATCTTCTTTCTCCTATCTCTTTTTTCTTTTTTTGTTTCAACAGTATGGTTTACATGACATTTTTCTTATCAGCTCATTCTCCCATGCTCTACCGAATATATCTTGTCGGCAATTCGCATCGTAGACTCTCTGTGTGATACGAGCACAACCGTTTTTCCATTCCGTTCTTCATGTAAAGATCTAAGTATGACAGCTTCATTTAAACTATCTAAATTACTTGTAGGCTCGTCAAGTAGCATAAACGGCGCGTCGTGTAAAAAAGCACGGGCAAGACCGATCCGCTGTCTTTCACCGCCTGAAAGCGTATCACCCAGCTCTCCTACCTGTGTATCATAACCTTGCGGCAAAGTCATAATAAACTCATGAACAGAAGCTTTTTGACAAGCAGCCTTTATTTCTTCATCTGTTGCATTTAGTTTTGCAATTCTTATATTATTTTTTATGCTGTCGTGAAACAAATGTGTTTCCTGTGTCACAAAACTTTCCATATTTCTAAGATTTGCAGTATTGATATGCTCTATATCAGTATCGGAAAGTTTGACGCTTCCATTCTCCACCTTCCAAAATCGCATAAATAGTTTAAGAAGAGTGGATTTACCGCTACCGCTTCTGCCCACGATCCCAACAACTGAATTTTTCGGAATATCTGCTGAAAGGTTGTCAAGAATTATTTCGTCCTTATAAGCAAAAGTTACGTTTTCCGCCTTGGCACCGTTAAACGAAACCTCTTTTTCATCTTTAATCTCTTCTACAAGAGGCTCTTCCTCTAAAATATCAAGTACGCGGCTGCCGGATGCGAAAGTGTTTTGCAAAGTGCTGCCTAAATTAGCAAGCGCTATTGCCGGTCCGAAAGATGAAAACAGTGCAAGCGTACAGATCAATATCCCGTCAAATCCTATCGCGTTTGTCTGATATAAATATGCGGAAAGAAAAAGCATCATAAAGTCAAATATTAAGATTACCGTATTTGTAACCGCTATATTTCGACCGGCAATTTTCTTCATTCTCTCTTCATCTGCGGAAAGTTCATCTGTTTTTTTATTCATTTCTGCAAGACGTTTTTGTCCCTGACCATACTGGATCGTCTCAGAAAGTCCACGTAAACTATCTAATACAAAACCGGAAAGTGCGCCGGACTTGCTGCGAAACTTCATTCCATCGTCACCGCTGATCTTAGAAATAATCAAAGGAATGATCACTCCGATCGTCAGGTAGGCGATGAGAGCCAGCCCGCCAAGCCAAATATGGTACGACGCAATAAAAGCCGTCATGATCAAAGTAAAGAAAAACCAGATCAATACCGGAGAAATGGTATGAGCATAGAATACTTCCAAAAGTTCGATATCTGATGTAATGACTGAAATCAAATCCCCTTTATCTTTGCTTTCTAATTTGGCGGGACATAGCTTTCTAAGAGCTTGAAATACTTTATCTCGTATGAGAGCCAAAAGTTTAAATGCGATAAAATGATTGCACGCCTGCTCTGCATAACGAAGCGCCGCACGAAGGACCGAGAATATCGCCAGAGATATAAAAATGATCGTCAAACTAAACGGCACATTAACACCGACAAGATCGAGTACGGCAAACCCTCCGAAAATCGTGATAAAAGAAGCGCACAAATGTCCGACAATCCCCATTATGACAGCAAGCGCCATATAAGCCGTAAGAGGTTTTACAAGACCGATCAGTTTTGTCACAACGGTAAACCTACTTCTTTTTTTCATTGTACAGCACCATCCTTTCCATAATTTTCTAATCTTTGCTGCGCTTCCCACAACTTTTCATAATCCGCTTTATTTTCCAATAATTCTCTATGTTTTCCGCTCTCTGCTATTTTTCCGTTTACCATTACATATATAGCATCTGCTTTTACCACATTTACAAGACGGTGCGATATGAGAATAACAGTCTTGCTCTCTGCCAGATTTTGTATCTCATTCATGATGTCGTTTTCACTCTCAACATCAATATTAGAAGTAGCTTCATCAAAAATATATATCGGACTATCGTGGAGAAGAGCCCTTGCAAGCGCAAGCCTTTGACATTGACCGCCGGACAGATTGGACGCTTTTTCTGACAAACCGGTGTCCAGACCTTTTTCATTACGGACGAAATCCGCAAGATTTACTCTTTCAAGCACTTCCCACAATTCGCTGTCCGATGCATCCGGTTTTCCCATGAGCAGATTATCCCGTACCGTTCCCTTAAACAAATAGCTTTGGTGACTAATGTAAGTTATGTTCTCCATAAGGTCGGCTTCACGGATTTCAGACAATTCTGTTTCTCCGACCGAAACCGATCCGCCATACCCTTTATTTCTCCCTGTAAGAATGGCAGAAATCGTAGACTTTCCACACCCCGATTCACCTACGATGGCTGTAAAAGCGCCTCTTTTGAATGTCATATTCACCCCGCTTAAAATCTCGCGATCATTATCGTAAGAAAAATGCAAATCCCGGCATACAATATCGCCTTTCGGACAGTCTGCCTTCTTTTCTTCTGCTTCCGGCAGATCAAGTAACCGAAATATCTTTTGTCCTGCCGCCATACCATTCATTGCAATATGGAAGAACGAACCAAGCTGCCGCATAGGAATAAAGAAATCGGCCGACAGCATAATAATTAATAAACATCCCGCAAGACTTACATTCCCTTTACTGTACTGAGTCACAGACATCACTATGCCAAGCGCCGCTCCCCCATAAGCGATCAAATCCATAATCGTAATAGAGTTAAGCTGCATCGTTAAAACTTTCATTGTGATTTTGCGGAATTTTTCCGCCTCAACGTTCATCTCATCGTTCTTAAAATCATCTGCCCGGTATATTTTAAGAGTCGTCAGCCCTTGCAGGTTCTCAAGGAAAGTGTCGCCAAGCGCGGTGTACTGTCCCCAATATTTTGACAACAGTTTTTTTGCCCATGTCTGTACTGCAGCTATCGCAGCCGGTATCAGCGGTACACAAACAAGAAGCACGGCCGCAGCCGGAACATTGACAAATCCAAGAACAATAAATAATGTCAAAGGAGCAAGCATTGCATAAAAAAACTGGGGAAGATATGCTCCGAAATACGTTTCCAACTGTTCCACGCCTTCTACCGATATTTGGACAATCTCTGACGTTTGAGCTTTCTCTTTATATGAGCTTCCCAGGCGAAGAAGTTTCCTGTATATCTTTTCTCTCAATACTTTCTTTACCGCCTTGGAAGAAAGATATCCCATTTTTGCAGATTGTACCGCACAAAAATAGCGGATGCCTACCGCTGCCGCCACAACAATTACAGTACAGACAAAGTTTTCCCGGTCTGCAGTATTCGCAAATAGCCTGGAAAGCAAATCGGCAATACTCACCATCATCGTAATGTTTGCCACAAGTGATATCCATTGATATATTACATTCCATGCAATGTATTTTTTACTTTCTCTTACCGTTCTAATAAGTCGTTTATCAATCATCATATCTTCTTTTCTCCTTCAACAACTTTTGTTACTTCACACTTATAGACACATTCTTCTTTTACCGGGCTGTTCTCTCCTGACAACGGATATTTTTCTGCCCCGCGCAAATCAAATGACGTCTTGTGATTAGTTATTGCTAACTCTTGATCAAAAAAATAAGCGGCAGTTTACAGCCGCTTTAAAGCGCCATTGATTAGTTGCAGCTAACTTCTGGTAGTATATACTAAATCATCTTTTTTGGCAAGAGTTTTTTTCATTTAGGACAACAGATATGGCAGTCTTTCAATTTCTTCCTGCAGATTCTTTAGAAATTTACCTGCATGCGCACCGTCCATTTGCGTATGGTGAAACTGAAAAGAAATTGATAAGAGAGCCTTTTCACCGTCCATGCGATACCTTCCCCATATCATAAAAGGATTGTTGAAAATTCCGCTGTTCATCCCAACAGCTCCATCCAGTTCTACATTTACAATAGCCGAAGTTCCTATGACCATATATTCATCCGATAGATCGTGGTCAATACAAGTATTGCACACTTCTGTTGTATATCTTAGATAATCGGCATTAAATTTTTCAAGATTATCCGTACAGGCAATATCGCACGAACTAACTTCTCCGTCTTTATTTTCAACAATCGTATTAACAGCAAGTTTATCATACTGTATCAACTTGTCTCCCACGGGCAATAAATAAAATTCTTTTACTGAAACAGCAGCCTTGCCTATACAAAAGTCAAGAAGCATGTTGAACTTCATACCGCGGCTTTTGCTTACTTTGATCAATGGCATTACATCGTAAGTCTTGAAAAATGTAACCATAGGGTTCGGAGCTTTCATCCAAAGCTCAAATGCCAAAGTTCTCGTAGTTTCTTTCGGATCTATTTCTCTTACGCACATTGTTATTTCCTCACATAATTTACAAATTAGATTTTTATTCTGTTTTCACAAAGCTATTTGTCATTATTTGTTTCTGAATGCTTTGCGTGGAATACAAAACGCTGTGTTGGATAACCGAATTCTATTAAAAGCTCTCGTTCTGCAAAACCAAGCTGCCGCAGTTCTTCGCGGTATCCTGTATCGGCTCTGTCTCCTTTCCTATAAGTTGTTATTGAAATATCCTGATCCGGACAATAATCTTCCAACAACGCATCCAAAAAAATCTTTTGAATCCCTCTTTTTCGGTATTGCGGATGTATCCCCATAAATTCAATACTGCACGGCAAAACACCAAAAGCCAAAGCGCCGATCAACAAATCTCCGTCTTTCAAAACCAACGCCTGCCTGTTTCGGATAAATATCTTTAATTTGTGTAAGTAGTCTGTTTCATCTAAAACAGGATATCCGTCAACCACCAACCGAAGTAACTCCATCCAGGAAGGTATATCCTCCATAACCGCAAGCCGTATATCGTTCTTTGTTAGTGCGGCGCTTTGCATTTTGTCGTGTAAAGTAAATCGCAGCAGCAAAGGGTAGAACGCCTGCTTGTCACGATATTGCGCAGGCGATGTCTTATACATAGCTGTAAAAGCAGTAGTAAAAGATTGCTGACTTTCATATCCGCAGATAAAAGCAATTTCAATGATCGGTTTGTCTGAGAATACTAATAACTTTGCAGCTTCGGTAAGCTGCCTTCTCTGAACATAATCGTGCATTGTCATCCCGACTGTTTTAGTAAATATACGATGCAAATGATATTTTGAGTAATTAACCGCTGTGGCAACAGTTTCAAGATCAAGCTTTCCGCTGAGATGATCTTCAATATAACCTATGACCGTTTCAATGCTGATAACCGTTTTATTTTCCATAAGAAGCCTCCCTACGAATTATAATATAACAAATAATCCGGTTTGTGTTTTCACAATTCTTGCTATATTGATTATTTACTCTTTCAGACATAAAATTAATGCTTCCCTGTCTTAATAAATGTCATGCTGGCTTGACATTTATATATGACATGCTATAATGACAATGTAAGGCTAGCATGACATAAAGGGAGGGGGATTTTTTGAAAAACCGAGTAAAAGAATTGCGTGAAAAGGAGAATCTGACACAAAAAAAACTGGGAGAAAAGGTTCATGTTTCAAGACAGGCAATCAACGCTATTGAAACCGGAAAATATGACCCGTCACTTTGGTTGGCTTATGATATTGCACAACTGTTTCATATGACCATTGAAGAAGTATTCATTTTTAAGGAGAGTGAAAGAAAATGAAATCATTAAAAAATCCTATGACTAATGCAATTTATATAGCCTTGATTACTGCAATTTACGCCATAATATTTATAGTTTCATCTGAATTTGTATTTAAATATGATCACTTTCTCTCTGATAGCCGATGGTCTTTATTTATCCAAAACAAAAACATGAAATATGTTGGACTTGGAATGATTGGCGTAGCAATTATTATTGATACATTTTCTGCTTTAAGAAGAAAAAAGTTTGATGAGTACCAAATAATTACATTGGAAAAAATCATGTTATTTAACGGCTCTTTTCTAAATATAATTTCCCTCTCTCCCTCTTTATACTGATTTTTGTACCCGCATATTTTGTGGAAACGATTTTTTTCTTCATTCTATTTCAATGGCTATGTATGATCATTACAGAAATAACTTATTTGATCAAGAACTATAAATAATAAGGAGAGGTGCTATTATGTGGTTTGTTTGGTTTATGTGGGGAATAGTTGGCGTTGCTATTATCGCAACAATTATTTTGCTGACAGGAAAGGGAAGTATGCTTGTTACCGGTTTTAACACAAAAAATGCAGAGGAATTAACAAAATATGATGTAAAAAAAGTAAGTAGGCAAGCAGGAATTTTTATGACTTTAATTGACTTTGGATTAATCGGACTTGTTTCATATATTCAGTTTAGAGCAGTTCCGGCTATTCAAGATAATACAATCTCAAATTATGGAACTGAAATAACTGTTGTTTCTCTCGGGATTTGCATTTACATACTTTTTGTTGCAATTATAGCGACTACTCGCGGTTTTAAGAACTGTAAGAAATAGCAAAATCAAAATGATATGTTTCACAACAAAACGAAAATGCTCATGTACGGTAAAGGAACACGCATGAATTTGCTTTTTCGATTTCAATGTTCACAAAAACCTTTACTTTCATGTACTATAAACATAAAAATTAGGAGGAGTTACGATATGAAACAGCCACCAAGACAAAGAACAATAAAAGACGAGCGAGATGAAAAAATAGGAAAAGACGCAAAAGTTTATGCCTTTGAATGGATAATAGCTATTACCCAAGTATTAACGATAATGTGCATAATAAAGGGAAATCCGGCATGGAAAGGAACAATATCGATATTATTTTTTGGCGTTGCATTTTTACTGTTTTATGAATTTAAGCAGTATGAGGCAAAACCCTTCAAGCAAGTTGGAATTGTTTTCCTGATTATAGGGATTGCATTGTTGATATGGTTTGGAATTACAGGATAGATAACCCAAAGTGCTACCGCCCTCTTTTATTTTACAACTGAATAACAGCCGCCCTGCAGCGGCACACGAAGAGGATGTGACAAAACTCGATTGAGTTTTGTCACATCCCCTTTTAATAAATCAATCTTCTTGTGTGTCCTTTTGAAATTCTAAAATATCGCCGGGTTGACAGTCTAATGCGTCACAGATGGCATTTAAGGTTGAAAAGCGAATAGCACTTACCTTTCCGGTCTTAATTTTGGATAAGTTGACATTTGCAATACCAACCTTTTCGGATAGTTCGTTTAAGCTTATTTTTCTATCTGCCATCATTCTATCAAGCCTTAAAATTATTGCCATATCATATCTCCTTTATAATGTTTCATCTACCTCTTGCTGCAACTCACATTCATAACCCTTGATATAAGCTCAACAGAAGAAAAAGTCAATACTGGAGTCTAGTTTTAACAGAGCTTCCTTCGCATCGGCAGCTTCTTTGACAATAAAACCATTTCTACATAATAGAATACGAAGAATTTCACGAATTTCCGAATCATCATCTACAATTAAAATAGTTTCTGGCCCTTTTTCTTTTTCTGTTACCAAATATGACCACCTCATTTCAATATAAAACTTGTAATTCCTTTACGCTAAAATACTATATTTTCATCTGCATCTTATCCTTTTTTACAAACTACGCAGAGCCATCCTTTTTTATTTTTGTGTATTTTTATGTCTGTAAAACCTGCATCCTCCAAAGATTTTTTTATTTGTTCAGAATTGTATATTTTCATTCCCTGTATAATCTTAGTCCACTTTTCTTCTTTAGAATTTTCGCCATTTGATTCGTTGCAAATCATAAAAGTTCCGCTGACTTTCAAAACTCGATATACTTGCTTAAATGCCTCATTAATATCAGGCCAAAAATATATTGTTTCAAACGCAGTAATTATATCAAAAGTTTCTTTTCGGAAAGGCAGTTTCATTACATTACCCTGCAAGATTTCACAATGCTTATTTTCTATTTCTGCCTTATTGATTTTTGAGGATTTTATTACACTAACTTCTGAATAATCAATGCCGATCACCTTGCCGTATGGGGTTTTTACTAATAGCTTTTTTACATTTGCCCCACCGCCACATCCAATATCCAGACATCTGTAATCATTTCTAATCTCTATATGTGTAAATCCCCATTCAGCCATAGATGAATGTCCGGCATTCATCATATTAACCATAATTTTTCCGCCAATCCCTTCAGGTTTACAAGTATTTTGAAAAAAAGACATGCACAATGCTCCTTTCTAAGTTAGTTTTAACTAACTCGATTATATCACACTTTCGGCAAACTGTCCAATCTGTCCGGAGAAGCACCGCAGAAAGCCTCCGAACAAATTGCTGATTCTGTATGAATTCCATAGATTTTCATTTTCTATATCATCATGAACATGATAAAAAAAGGGGCTGTGAAATAACAGTCTCTACGGAAAAAGAGGACTTTTCGTTCAAAATGAACGAAAGGTCCTCTTTTATATTAAAATTAACTTGCGATGAAAATTTCAACTGTAAATTATAATAACCCAAAACAAGGATATTTACCACTGTTTCTTTCAGATTGTTTGGATCTGCTGGATCCTGTTTTAACATTTGACAGATTGATGGGAGTAATCGATTTAAATAAGTATCTGACAGATATTCCGGAGTACACAACTGGACGACTCAGATATAATCCGTTCAACATGTTAAAAACGGTACTTTTCGGATTTATGACCAGCGGCTACTGCTCCCTGAGAGAACCGGAAGACAACTGCAAAGTCAATATCAGATTCATGTATCTCATGGATCACCATACTCCATCATACCGAACCTTTGGATATTTCATCAACGAAGTACTTCAGGATAAGATTGAAAACATTTTTAACGACATCAATCAAGCAATCTTCAACGAGGAGCATGTGGATTTGCAACATATCTACATCGATGGTTCCAAGTTTGAAGCAAACGCCAACAAATATATATCGCAGTTGTTGGCGTGAACCATTATCGTTCAGATATGGACTGTTTCATTCCTTTGATGAAGCACTTCAAACAAACGTATGGTATCCCAACTGCATTGTACGGAAATTCCCTTAACGGTACTTCTGGCGGTACACACACAGGGATAATTCCACCATGCAGACTGCATTTTAAATCATAGATACGCTTTTTAAGCTGGGTACTCGGTGTCCCGTCCTCATTCTGCAAGAATACATCACGCACCGCTGTAAATTTTAATTCTCCAAATGTTTTTTCTTTGTCAATGACAAACCCGTTTGATAATCTCATAATTTTTTCACTCCTTTACTTTTCTTTAACTGCTACAATATCGTCAACAACTAACACATAATCGGTATGTCCCATATCCCCGATTGCGTAACCTCTGCCGTATAACTTCGGATTGACAAGTTTTACTTTCTGCTTACTTGAACTTCTTTTCGCCAGCCTGTACGGGAATTTCTACTACAACATTTCCCCTCTCTGCACATCAGAATAAAGGTTATAGCTTCGTCTGGCTACACATTGTTCCAACAGACAGGCTTGTTTGTAATTCAGTTCCTTGTGAGCTTCGCCATACTGTTTAACATACTCTAAGGATAACGCTACATCTGAAATCTGGTCGGCACTCATGCGTGAGCTTGCGTCAGCTCTGGTCTCGTAGACCATTCTTAAAATCTGTATTGATGTCAATACAATCGGATAACTTCTTCTTTGCTCTTTTTTCAGCCCTTGTTTCATTAAAGTCTGCAACAAATCTTTTATTTCTGGTTGCTCTCTTAGCACAACCTTTTCTGATGTTTCCATCTTTAACTCCTCCTATCGCTCTTTTGGTCGTATCTGCGGTTTCATAGTTGGTAGCTCCCGACAGTAGTCTGGATAGTTCAGACGGATTGCCTCAAAAAAATACGGAGCATATCCACATTCAAATATCTCATAAGGTGTAGACAATTTTTCCTTTCCAAATAGAAAAAGAGACTGTTATTTCACAGCCCCTGTAATAAATCTTTTACCCCAACTCTTGACAAAGAGCCGAAAAATAAGCGTACCACTATTTCTAATGATACGCTTATCTTATTTCATTTTTTAATTAAGTTCTATGAGAACTCCTATTTATTTGCGATAGCTGCCTGTGCTGCTGCCAGTCTTGCGATCGGCACACGGAACGGTGAGCAGGATACATAGTCAAGACCAAGTTTGTTGCAGAATTCTACAGAACTCGGATCTCCGCCGTGCTCTCCACAGATTCCTACGTGAAGATTCGGATTAACCGGTTTTCCTAATGTGATCGCCATATCCATCAGCTTACCAACGCCTGTCTGATCCAGTTTTGCAAACGGATCGTTCTCGAAGATCTTAGCATCGTAATAAGCATCAAGGAACTTACCTGCGTCATCACGAGAGAATCCAAATGCCATCTGTGTCAAGTCGTTTGTACCGAAGCAGAAGAAGTCAGCTTCTTTTGCGATCTCGTCTGCTGTAAGAGCAGCTCTCGGGATCTCGATCATTGTACCTACTTCATATTTCAGGCTGCTGTTTGCTGCTGCGATTTCAGCGTCTGCTGTCTCAACAACGAACTTCTTAACATATTTTAACTCTTTTACATCGCCTACGAGCGGAATCATGATCTCCGGTTTTACTGTCCAGTCCGGATGAGCGTTCTGTACATTGATCGCTGCGCGGATAACAGCTCTTGTCTGCATCTTAGCGATTTCCGGATATGTCACTGCCAGACGGCATCCACGATGTCCCATCATCGGGTTAAACTCGTGCAGGCTGTCGATAATTGCTTTGATCTGATCAACTGTCTTGCCCTGTGCGTCAGCCAGTTTCTTGATGTCCTCTTCCTCTGTCGGAACGAACTCATGAAGCGGCGGATCAAGGAAACGGATTGTAACCGGATTTCCTTCAAGAGCCTCATAGAGAGCCTCGAAGTCACCCTGCTGCTCCGGAAGGATTTTTTCAAGAGCCGCTTCTCTTTCCTCTACTGTTTCAGAGCAGATCATCTCACGGAAAGCGTCGATTCTGTTGCCTTCAAAGAACATATGCTCTGTACGGCAAAGTCCGATACCTTCTGCTCCAAGTTCGCGGGCTTTCTTAGCGTCAGCCGGTGTATCTGCGTTTGTACGAACTTTCATTGTTCTGTATTTATCAGCCCATCCCATGATTCTTCCGAACTCACCTGCGATCGTAGCATCTACTGTCGGGATGATTCCGTCATAAATAGCTCCTGTAGATCCGTCAAGAGAAATGCTGTCTCCCTCGTGGAACTCTTTTCCTGCTAATGTGAATTTCTTGTTTGCTTCATCCATTGTGATGTCTCCGCATCCAGATACACAGCATGTACCCATACCACGTGCAACAACGGCTGCGTGAGATGTCATACCACCGCGAACTGTCAGGATACCCTGTGCGGATTTCATACCTGTGATGTCTTCCGGTGATGTCTCAAGACGAACAAGGATTACTTTTTCTCCTCTTGCAGCCCATTCAACAGCGTCGTCAGCTGTGAACACGATCTTACCGCAAGCAGCTCCCGGAGATGCTCCAAGTGCTTTTGCCATCGGTGTTGCGGCTTTCAGTGCGGCAGCATCGAACTGCGGATGGAGAAGTGTATCAAGGTTTCTCGGATCGATCATAGCTACAGCTTCTTCTTCTGTTCTCATTCCCTCGTCAACAAGGTCACAAGCGATCTTAAGAGCTGCCTGAGCTGTTCTCTTACCGTTACGAGTCTGAAGCATGAACAGTTTACCATGCTCTACAGTAAACTCCATGTCCTGCATATCTCTGTAGTGTGTTTCAAGTGTTTTGCACACATCTTTGAACTGTGCGAACGCTTCCGGGAATTTCTGTTCCATCTCGGAAATGTGCATCGGTGTACGAACACCTGCAACTACGTCTTCGCCCTGTGCATTTGTAAGGAACTCTCCGAAAAGTCCGTTCTCTCCTGTAGCAGGGTCACGTGTAAATGCAACACCTGTACCACAGTCATCTCCCATATTTCCGAATGCCATCATCTGTACGTTGACAGCAGTTCCCCATGAATACGGGATATCATTGTCACGGCGGTATACGTTTGCTCTCGGGTTATCCCATGAACGGAATACAGCTTTAACAGCTCCCATTAACTGCTCTTTTGCGTCTGACGGGAAATCTGCTCCGATCTTCTCTTTGTACTCAGCTTTAAACTGTCCGGCAAGAGTCTTAAGATCTTCTGCTGTAAGATCAACGTCCTGAGTAACGCCTTTTTCTTCTTTCATTTTGTCGATAAGCTCTTCAAAGTATTTCTTACCAACTTCCATAACTACATCAGAATACATCTGGATGAATCTTCTGTAGCAGTCCCATGCCCAACGAGCATTTCCGGAAGCCTCTGCAAGAGTCTCTACAACTTCTTCGTTAAGACCGAGGTTAAGAATTGTATCCATCATACCCGGCATGGAAGCTCTTGCTCCGGAACGAACGGAAACAAGAAGAGGATTCTCTTTATCTCCGAATTTCTTTCCTGTGATCTCTTCCAATTTAACAATAGCGTCCATGATCTGACTCATAATTTCGTCGTTGATCTTTCTGCCATCTTCATAATACTGTGTACAAGCCTCTGTTGTTACAGTAAATCCCTGCGGTACAGGGAGTCCGAGACTTGTCATCTCTGCAAGGTTCGCGCCTTTTCCACCAAGAAGGTTTCTCATTGTTGCGTTACCTTCTGTGAACATATAAACCCATTTTGCCATGTCACAATGACCTCCTAAAAAATTTTGCAAATATTTCTGCTATAATTCGCATATAATATTCTAATGGTTTTATTCACTTGCGTCAAGCGTTTTGTCGGCTTTTGTCTGTCTTTTTGTCCATCTTTTCGTCTATTTTCCACACATATTTCCCACGATCTCCGATTCCGTAAAAATCAGCAAACGTAATCTTAAAAATCTTATTTTTCATAGAACTGATATCTATCTTACTTTTGATCATATATTGCCATATTCCCGAATGCGCAATATCTCCCTGAAGCAAAATTCCTTCCGGTACTCCGTCTTTCATGATCAGACGGCGATATACGTTTCTGTCTTCCTCGACAAAGATCTCATCCCCTTCTTCCTGTCTGATCCTTCCGAGGCAAAGAGTAACCAGTCCGAAAAAGTTGATCGTATTTTTCGCGGCAAATGTATCCGTATACTCTGTACCGACTCCGCACATATTTCTTGCCGCCGTCTGTCCCTGCTTCATCGCGTTCGGCCAGATGCCCGACAATCCCGTAACATCTCCCGCCGCATATACGTTCGGTACATTTGTCTCCATCTTAGAATTTACTTTGATTCCTCGTTCGACCTCGATCTCACTTTTTTCTAAAAACCCGACTGCCGGACGTACGCCAGCCGCCACGATGATGAGATCGCATAAAAGCTGTTTTCCCGTATCAAGAGTAACCGCACGAATCATACCGTCAGCTTCGCATACCGCGCCTTCGGCTTTGCATCCGAGATAAAATTGTACCCCTGCCTGTTCAAACAGTTCCTGATATGTCTTCGCCGCATGTGCGTCAAGCTGTACGGGAAGAATCTGTTCCGCCATCTCCACGACAGTCACCTTTTTCCCTCGCTCGATCAATCCGTACGCTGCATCCAGTCCGACAAGTCCTGATCCGATAATCAGAATTTTTTCCGCATCTTCCGCCATTTTATCGATCTCCTGCGCGTCTTTCAAATGCCGGAGTCCAAATACATTTTTCGCTTTCCGAAGATCTCCTACAGGAGGAATAAAACTGTCTGCCCCTGTGGAAATGAGCAGTTTGTCATAACAGATCGATTCTCCTCCCTTTGTATCAACCATCTGATTTGCCGTATCGATAACTTCAATATGTCCGTATACTTCCGCGATCTGATTTTTCTCAAAAAAGTCTTCTTCCACAAACGACAACTCTTCCGCCGTCCTTTCGTGGGAAAGATATTTGTGCAGCATACAGCGGGAATGAACTTGCTCATCTGCCGAAATCATCGTAATCTGTGCATCTTTTTTCAGCTTTCTGATCTCTTTTGCGGCCATGATCCCCGCCGCTCCTGTTCCGATAATCACGTAGTTCATCCATCACACCTCCTCTACATGGATCGCGCCTTTCGGACACGATTTCACACAGTTTGGTTCCTGACCGTCAGACATACAAAAATCACACTTGATCACTTTTTTCTTTGTCATCCGATCCGGTTCAAGAACACCAAACGGACAATTCATCACACACATAAAGCAAGATCCGCATTTTGTCTCGTCATATGTCACGATCCCTGTTTCCGGGTCTTTCTGAAGCGCCCCGCTCATACATGACATTACGCATTCCGGCTCGTCACAATGCCTGCAGAACAAAGGTCTGTATGTGCCGTCGTCTCCTTTTAAAATATAATTTCTCGATTCGTTTTCCGGATCGGTCAGATCCAAATCATAAATTGTTCCCGGCGTTTTCCTGTGCGCCTGCATACATGCTGCCGAACAATTCTTACAGCCGTCGCATTTTTCATATTCTACAATAATCCTTCTCATGGAGCCGCCCTCCTATATATGAAGCGCGTCGCGCTTTTCCAGAATAATCTTTTCCAAAATATCGGCAGATTCTTTTGCGTCCGGATTAATGATAACTTGCCCGCCTGTCAATTCTTTCATATCTTCTGTCAATATTTTTACAGCCGCGCCGCTTCCCGTTACAAACGGCGGAAGTCCTAAATGAAGCGGAAGTCCTAACGCCAGACCGAAGCAGCCGTCCGCAAGAGCCTGCTCCTCAAGCCACTGCGCCGCCGAAAGCACGAGCGGAAGCTGAGGCAGATCGACGCCGATCGTCTCCGCAAGTTCCGTCGCCACGATCTCCAAACGTCCGATCGCAAGGCACGGTCCGAAATTAAGCACCGGAGGAATCCCCAGTTTTTCACATACTGCGCGAAGTTTCGGTCCTGCAAACTGTGCGGCTTCCGGCGTCATCAAACCGCAATTTTCAATTCCTCCCGAAGAACATCCTGCCGTCAAAACGATAATATCCCGGGCAATCAGCTCTTTCGTAAGTTCTACCGTAAGGACATCATGTCCTCCCGCCGTCAAGTTTGAACAGCCCACAACTCCCGCAACTCCTTTAATATCGCCTGATACGATCAGATCTACAAGCGGCTTCCAATTTCCGCCGAGAAATTCTTTCAAGGAACCTTCACTGACTCCTGTAAGTGTACGTTCATTGCCATGCTCTTCCATCAGATTCAGTTCTACCCGTTCTTCCGACGCACAATCCGCGCCTCTTCTCTCTTTATAAGAAAGAAGAACTTTATCTATAATTTCCTCCGTTACCTGCTCTCTGTTTTCAAAGTCAAATTCTTCCAGCTCTGCATTTGCTTTTTTCGCCACACTGTCAATACAAAGCTGTTTGATCTTCAATTCGTCACAGATCGGTTCGATTCCCGGCAAAGTACAGTTAAATTCCGAAATCACTGCATCGATTGCGCCTGTGGCGAGAATCGCTTCGCTCGTGTAGTTATTTCCGGCATGTCCGTCAAACACATCTTCATAATGCGCGCCTCGAAGCTGGAGATCTTGTCCGACACAAGTACATCCGACAAGCTTAAACCCTTTTGCTCCCGCCTGTTTTGCCTTTTCCGTAATATCCGCATCTGTAAGCCTTTCCTGAAGATATGTAAACATCGAATGCTGATGTCCTGTAATCATAATATTGATATAATCCGGATCGATCACCCTCAGACCGACCGGAGCCAGACGAAGCTTCGGTTCTCCGAGCACGATATCATTCAGAAGATTCGTCAATGTCAGCCCGTAAATACCTGTAGAAATTCCAAGTTTCAAACAATCTTTTAACATATCGACCGGATCTGAATTTAAGTTTGTCGAACATTTGACAACTCCATGACAGACTTCCGATTTTGCTCCGCCCGGAAGGATGCCGAGTTTTTCCCAGTTTTCATAACGAGGCGCATATGCCATTTTCTTTACAAGTTTCATTTTCTCATATTCGGGAAGATACAGATCCGCAAGAACCGCATCGGCAACTTTCTCTGCCCGGACGTACATATCCTCTTCTTCAATCTCAAAAAGAGCCGCCAGTTTATTTAATGCTCCTTCTCCTTTTATCCCACTCTTTTTCTGCGCTGCATTTTTCACATTTCTTGCCGTATTCTCTACGACATGGATATAGCACCCCGAGCCGGACGCTACCGCACGAAGAAAGTTTCTCGCAACGATCGTATCTGCATTTGCACCGCAGATTCCTCTCGGGGCATCCGGTGTGATTCTGCACGGTCCGTTTGAACAAAGCCGACAACATACTCCTTGAAGTCCAAAAGCACATTTTGTGCTCTGACCTTCCACTCTATGGTGAGACGTTTCCAGCGGAAGGTTTTTAATAAACCCCTCCAACGGCTTATCCGCACTTTCACAAGTCGTACATCCATAACATTGATTCATCTGTTCTTCCTCCTTAACACTTCATATAAATAGTTTTCTGCTGCGCACGTGAGTCTGTTTTAATGGATATTTTTAGTCCACTTTTTGTCGGAAAGAAAAGTGGGCATACACCCACTTTGTCATCTGTGTATCATTTTCTACACAGATGCTACTTTTTTAAAATATCAGCCATTGTCTTTTTTTTCAAAAGCTTTTCTACCGAATGCTGAATTCCAAGAAGTTCTCTGTGAACCGCACATCCCTCTTTGCTTTCATTTCTGATACAAGAGTGATGAACACATTCCATAACCGCAAAGTCCGGTTCGATTGCCGTTACTACGTCATACAATGTAAATTCGCCGATATCTTTTGCAAGCTGATACCCGCCCTTTGGGCCTCTGCGTATTTCGATCAATCCGGATTTGTTCATCTTTTGAAGAATCTTATAACCAAACGCCGATGGTATCTGTTCTAATTCACAAAGTTCTTTTATCGTTTTCTTACCGCCATCTTGTAAAGCTCTTATAACACGAATGGCATAATCACTCTCTTTCGTAAAGAGCACATCATCACCTGCTTTGTTAGAATTATATCAATGTAGAGTATTTTTGTCAACAATCCATTCTACACTTTCACCTGTTTTATTTCTTATTTTATATATTTTTTGTAACTTTTCACATCATCAGAATGTTTTTTACTGATGTTAATATAATTTCTTATATATTCTAAAAATATATTCCCGTGTATTTGTTCGATTATTCCATACGCAGGAATGCTCTATATCCTTTCACAGCCTCATACACATCGGCTTTGCTTGATACTTCATAAGGAGCATGCATGTTCAGTACAGCCACTCCGCTGTCGATCACTTCCATTCCATAATTGGCCATAATATAAGCGATCGTTCCGCCTCCGCCAAGGTCGACTCTTCCAAGCTCCGCAAACTGGTATGCCACCTGCGCCTCGTCCATCGTTCTGCGAAGAGCCGCAATATATTCGCCGTTTGCATCGTTAGAACCTGATTTTCCTCTGCTGCCTGTAAATTTATTAAACGTAATTCCATTTGCAAAAAATGCGGAACTGCGTTTTTCAAAAGCTTCTGCAAACATCGGATCAAACGCAGCGCTTACATCTGACGAAAGCATTTTTGAATTACTCAAAGCCCGGCGGACTTTTAATTCGGATTCACCTTCTGTCACGGCAATCAGCTCGGCAACTGTATTTTCAAAAAACCGGGAATGCATTCCCGTAGCTCCCACACTTCCGATCTCTTCTTTATCTACAAGCAGACAGCATCCTGTTTTTTTCGCTTCCGTCACATCCAGCATCGCAAATAAAGACGTAAACGCGCACACACGGTCGTCCTGTCCGTAAGAAAGATTCATACTTCTGTCAAGTCCGCAGTCACGGGCTTTTCCTGCCGGAACGATCTCCAGCTCCGCCGAATAAAAATCTTCTTCATCGATACCGTACATCTCTTTTAAAATATTGAGCACATTTTGTTTTACAGCGTCTTTTTCTTCTTTCTTGAGATCGTCCGCTTTCTCTATCGGACGGTTTCCGATCAAAAGATCTAATTTCTCGCCTTCGATCACCTGCGACGCTTTCTTTTCCAACTGTTCCTGGGCGAGATGAACAAGCAGATCTGTGATGACAAATACAGGATCATTTTCATCTTCTCCGATGGATACCTTCACAGTTTCTCCGTTCTTTTTGACGATGACGCCGTGCAGTGCGAGCGGCTGTGCCACCCATTGATATTTTTTTATACCGCCATAATAATGAGTATCAAGATAAGCAAGTTCTTCATTTTCATAGAGAGGATTTTGTTTCACGTCAATACGCGGCGAATCAATATGTGCTCCAAGAATATTCATTCCCTCAGAAATCGGTCTCTCACCGATTCTAAATAAAGCAAGCATCTTATTCATATTGACTGCGTATACTTTATCTCCCGCTTTCAGCGTTTCTCCTGATCTTAATATTTCTTCAAGATCCCGGTAACCTGCATCTCTTGCCATATTTACGCTAAGTTCTACGCACTCCCGCTCTGTCTTTCCGGCATCCAGGCAACGCTTGTACTTGTCATTGATTTCCTTTAGTTCCGAAATCTGTTCATCGCTGTATAAATTCCAGATATTTTTTCTTTCCATAAGGCAGTCCCCTTCTTTATTATTTTATGATCTTTTTTATTTTCACTTTATTATATACGATTTCTCTGTATTTTAAAAGTAAACAAACTTTTTAATTTTCAACCGGAAAACGCAGCCACATAAAGCGCCGAAAGACACTTTCCGGAACGCGGCGAGCGCCATAAAAAACGCAGTTCCGAAAAAACGGAACTGCGTTTTTATTTAAGCCGGAAATCAGACTTGAACTGACGACCCCTTCATTACGAGTGAAGTGCTCTACCTGCTGAGCTATTCCGGCATTAAGATTCGTACTAATACGAACCTTAATTATTATATCTTACTTTAATGTAAATTTCAACTACTTTTTTAGTTTTTTCCAAACGTTTTCCCCGTGGATTTTCCCGCCGCTAATTTTCCCCGAGGGTATTTCCATTTCCTTTTGTAGTTTCTTCATCCGTTTTCATATGAACTGTCAGCTGATTATACGGAATCTCTATACCTTCTTCATCAAAAGTCAGCTTGATCTCCTCAAGTATACGCCATCTTGTCGTCCAATACTCATCCGTCTTGACCCACGCCCGAAGTCCGATCACGACAGCGCTGTCTCCAAGCGAATCTACAAATACTCTTTTCTCCTCATCCTGAATGACAGACGGATCGTCACGCAGTTTTTCTTCTACGATCTGTTTCGCTTTGCGAAGATCCGCTTCGTAAGAAATGCCGACTTTCAAATCCAGTTTCCGCTCCGGTCTTGCGGTTACATTTGTAAGACTGTTATTTGTCAGTATACTGTTCGGAACAACTACCGTCTGGTTGTCGATCGTCGCCAGCTTTGTATAAAAGATCTGTATCTCTTTTACAGTTCCTTCGATATTTTCCTGTGTCACGATAATATAATCGCCTACGGTAAAAGGTTTTAAAACAAGTATTAAAATACCTCCCGCAAAATTAGACAGACTTCCCTGAACCGCCAGACCGATCGCAACACCTGCCGAAGCGATCAATGCCGCTACAGACGATGACTCTACCCCGAAGTTTGTTGCGATCATGAAGATCAATATAACGTACAAACTAAATTTGATCATAGAATCGACAAACTGTTTCACACCTGCATCAACATTGCTTCTCTCAAACGATTTTCTGATCACCTTTCTAATCCACTTGATCACTTTACTCCCGATAAAGAAAAAGATAAGCGCCAGAACAACTTTCACTCCGAAGCTGATCAGATTCGGTATATTGTCATGAAAAAACTCGATAAACCGGTTCACTTCTTCCGTTGCCTCAGCCGTCACTTCTCCGGCTGTTTCAAGAACATTATTCGCATCTGACTGCGACACATTTTTGCTGCCTGCCGCAGCCATAAGAAAGTGTCTGCCGAAAAACATTTGCGCTTTGCCAAGCACACTGATAAGATACCCCTGCATTCTATATTTTTCCTTTCATCTTTTATTTTTTACAATTCGATAAGATCTGCTTTTCTCTGTTTTTCCTGTTCCGTGTTTTTCTAAAAGAAATTTTATTTTAATGCAAGAAACGCGCACAAATTTCCCCGCTTATCACCTGTCTCCCGATGTGAATATAAGATCTTGCTATTGCAATGCGTACAGACATTCGTGACCGCAATATGTTCCTTGCAGATTCCCGATTCCCGAAAAACCGATTCGTTTGCTTTCCATAGATCAAGCTGATATTTTCCATTGTTTTTTCTGTAAAACAGATTATCCCAATCTTTTTCATCGAAAGCTTCTTTGAATTTTTCAATCACATCGCCGCTTACTTCATAGCAATCCTGACAGATCGAAGGTCCGACTGCCGCCAATATATCCGCCGGATCACACCCGAAATGTTCTTTCATAACACGAACCGTCTCTTTTCCTATCTTTCCGACAGTTCCCCTCCATCCCGAATGACTAAGACCGATGACTTTTTTTATCGGATCTACAAAATAAAGCGGAACACAATCTGCATAAGAAGTGACAAGACAAATCCCCGGCACGTTTGTCACAAGACCATCTACGTCTGTATAGTCCCGTTCGCGAACAATCCCTTTTCCTTTATCTTCTTCCGTGACAACACGCACATTTGCCGTATGTGTTTGGCGTGACAAGACCATATCGTGACAGTTTGTTCCGATTGCAGATGCGATCCTCTGAAAATTTTCCATGACGGCATCTTTGTCATCCCCTCTGTCAAAACTAAGGTTCATCGACTCATAACAGCCTTTGCTCACTCCGCCGATCCTTGTCGAAAAAGCGCTTTTTACAACTCCCGTCTTTTCAAATAGCGGATATGTCAAAAACGGAACTTCTCCGCACACTTCGTCAAAAATATGTTCTCCATTTTTATAAACTAACCCTAAACTCATACCGTCACCCCACAAATGCATTCTTTATATGCGTAATCTCTGTACCTTCCACCCCGATCACATCAAAGCGGCACTGCGCATCTTCAATTCCATGCTGTACCGTATAGTACAGCGCACACCGAAAAATCTTTTTTTGCTTTCTTTGATCGACCGCCTCCAGCGGATTGCCCGCCTGTCTGCCGGAACGATATTTCACTTCGCAAAACACATAACAGTCTCCGTCTTTTGCAATAATATCAATCTCGCCGTCACGGCATCTGTAATTATACTCGATCAGTTCATAACCGTTTTGTTCCAGATAATATCCTGCCGCCTGCTCGTATACAGCTCCGACAGATCTGTTGTTTTGCTTTACGTTTCGCTTCATTTTACCACATTCTTTTTCATAATTTTTGAAATTCTGTTTTAAATGTTTTTTCTGTCTTTATTCTTCTGAAATAAAATTTTTGATAAACGAACGTCTGTGGATCGGACTTGCTCCGACACGTTTCAACGCTTCAATATGACTTTGCGACCCGTACCCTTTATTTTGTGCAAATCCATACTCCGGAAGGATCTTATCATACTGCATCATCAGTCTGTCTCTTGTCACTTTCGCGATAACGCTTGCCGCCGCAATGGAAACACTTTTTGCATCTCCTTTCACGATCGGCACTTGACGATAGGGCATCTCCGGAATCGTAACCGCATCGTTTAAAAGAAGATCCGGTACAACCGAAAGCTGCTCTACCGCTTTACGCATCGCCTCATATGTAGCCTGCAGAATATTGATCTCGTCTATCCTTGCGGGACTTGCCATTCCGACGCCGACAGCAACTGCTTTCTCCATAATTTCATCGTAGAGCGCTTCTCTTCTCGATGCCGAAAGCTTCTTAGAATCGTTCAGATATAAGATTTCACAATCTTTCGGCAAAATAACCGCGCCTGCCACAACCGGCCCTGCCAGCGGTCCTCTTCCCGCTTCATCGATTCCGCATATCATTTCTGCATCTTTGTATTTTCTCTCATAACTTTTCATGAGAGAAAGGCGCTCCCGCTCTAAGCGAAGCGCCTCTTCTTTTTTTCGGTAGGAAGCGATCAGTTTCTGAACGCCGCTGCGGGCATCAGCATCATACATACTGTACAGCGCTTCTCGTTCCTTCTCATCCGCTTTTCCGAATTCTTCTTTGATCTGTGCAATACTTTTACTCATGTTTTATCACCCCGAACTGATCAAGCGGCCAGATCCGTATCCACGCGCGCCCCATCAATTCATCTCTATGGATCGCGCCCACATCGGACACCCTGCTGTCCTGACTGTTATTTCGATTATCTCCCATCACAAAATACTCGTCTTCTCCGAGAGTAACCGGTTCTGCCGCCATTCCCGCTTCTTCTATTATTTCATTTCCGTAATGCTCATCAAGCTGTTTTCCGTTTATATAAATATATCCGTCTACAATCTGAACCGTTTCCCCCGGAAGTCCGATGATCCGTTTAATATAGTAAGTATTTTTTTCATATCGGTACGGAAATACAACGATCTCGTAACGCTGCGGCTCCCGGAACCGGTACGAAATCTTATCTACGATAAGGTGATCTCCGTCCGACAAAGTTGTCTCCATAGATGAACCGCTTACCTGCGTTCTCTGTCCGACAAATGTAACGATCAGATAAGATACCGCCACGATCAGCAGAATCGATACGATCCATCCTACAAGTTCTTTTATTACATCTTTCATTCAAGTCAACCTCTGCTATATGCACATCTTTTTGCAGTCATTCTTTTTGCTGCTTCTGCTCTTTTTCTTCACATTTTCCGCCCGCAGTCTTTTTTTCTATCTGACGTTCACGATCTTCTCTTCCCGCTTTGTGAATTTCTTTTTATAATTACTGTGGACGTTCCAATGAGATTCTCCCCAGCTTTCCGCTGCGAAAATCATCAAGAAGGATCGCTGCGGCTTTTTCCGTGTCAAGTTCGCTTCCGCGCACGATGCAATGTCTGCTTTTTGCAATCTCCGTAAGACATTCATATACATCTTCCAAATGTTCGATACTGTATTTTTCTTCCAGCACTCCCGCATATTCTGCATTTAAAAACTTGATCAGTTCTGTGGAAAGTTCTTCTGTCTGAAGAATCTCATCTTTGATTGAACCGATAAACGCCAGTTTTTTTCCGACTTCCTGATCTTCAAACTTCGGCCAGAGAATTCCCGGGGTGTCAAGTAATTCTACATTTTTATTAAGCCGGATCCACTGTTTCCCTTTTGTAACGCCCGGCTTATTCCCAGTCTTCGCACATGCCTTCCCCGCGAGGGAATTGATAAACGTAGACTTCCCGACATTCGGAATGCCGACAACCATCGCGCGGACAGGGCGATTTAAAATTCCTCTTTTACGGTCGCGCTCTGTTTTTTCCTTACACGCCTCCTGAATCGCAGAACGGATCTGATTCATACCGCCGCCTTTTTTTGAGTTCACCTTTACGGCAGAATATCCTCTGTCTTTAAAGTAGTCGATCCATTCGTCATTGATCCGTTCCTCTGCAAGATCTGATTTGTTCAGCAGGATCAGACGCGCCTTATTTTTCCCGAGCTCATCAATATCAGGATTACGGCTGCTAAGCGGAACGCGCGCATCTACAAGCTCTATGATCAGATCGATCAGTTTTATATTTTCCTGCATCATTCTGCGGGCTTTCGTCATATGCCCGGGATACCATTGAAAGTGCATGAATCTCCCTCCTAAAATCAGTCTGAAACAAAACCGATGTCTGACCACGGTTTTATAACAAACCAAACTTCACCATAAATCTCTTTTTTCTTAATATTGCCGATTTTTTCTTCACGACTGTCATCACTGGCAGTCTCATTATCTCCCAAAAGGAAATATTCATCTTTTCCCAGATGGACCGGTTCGGACGCTGTTCCCGCATATCCGATATCCGACACATACTCTGCTTTCAGCGGTTTTCCGTCGATAAGCAGTTTTCCTTCTTTGATCTGCACCGTCTCTCCCGGGAGTCCTACGATCCGTTTTACAAAATACCGCTCGTCTCCGTCTTTTTGAAACGCCGCTATATCTCCTCTCGAAGGATCTTTTATATTATAAATAAAGTGATTTATCATCACAACATTTCCGTTTTTTAAAACAGGCGACATCGAATCTCCGATAACATTCACTCTCTGTCCGAAAGCTGCTACGAGAAAAACCGCCGTCATACATACGAGCAAAAGTTCCACTGCCCACAAAACGATCCCTTTTGTTATTTTTTTTTATTTTTTCCCCAGCGTTTACCGGAAGACCGTTTCTCTCTTTTTTCGTTTTCAAATCTCAGTTCGCGTTGTCTGGAATTCTTTCCCTGCTTTCTTGCCGTGCCCCGTATGTTTGTATTTTTACGTTTCTTCCGAAAGTCTAACTCTCCCATAACCCCTCCGCTCTAATCGCTTCTGCCGACTGCCCGCCTCTGCCATCTTTCTTTTCCCTCTTCCGGAAAATTTAAGATCGTAAGCGGACGCCAAGATCTCGGCAAGCCCGGGCTTTCGCTCGCCGCAATTACAAAAAAGGGACAATATACAAATCTGTAATTGTCCCTCTCACTGGTTACTATTTTACTAATTCTTTTACTTTTGCAGCTTTTCCTACACGTTTTCTCAAGTAGTTCAGTTTCGCTCTTCTTACTTTACCTCTGCGGATAACTTCTACTTTTTCAACATGTGGCGAGTGGATCGGCCATGTCTTCTCAACTCCGATTCCGTTAGATGTCTTTCTTACTGTGAAAGTCTCTCTTGCTCCGCCGCCCTGTCTTTTCAGAACTGTTCCTTCAAAAACCTGGATTCTTTCGCGGTTTCCCTCTTTAATCTTCGCGTATACTTTTACTGTATCGCCGACATTAAATTCCGGTGCGTTTTCTTTCAACTGTTCTGCTTCGATTTTCTTAATGATATCGTTCATTTTGTGTGACCTCCTTCATATTTGACGTTCTTAACACTAAAAATGTGTCAGAGGACCATCGCTCTTCTTTTCACAACTTCTGTAGTCTATCATATTTTGTGCCGATTGACAAGTCCTAAATGTGTTTTCTCTTTACAAACACGATCGTTCCTGCCGCAAGACAAAGCATAGATGCCAAAAGCGTGATTCCCGCAAACGAATGATCTCCTGTAACCGGAGCTTTTGCTTCCTGCTTTGCAGCTTCCGTTCCTTTCGAGTCGCTTGTTACCGGTACAAGACCTTCTTTTGCTTTTGTCAAAGTTTTCAACGCGTTATCTACATCCGCCTGTTTTGCATTTTTCGGATCTGCAAGAATTGCTTTTGCATCTGCGAGCGCGTCTTTCAAAGCTTTCATAGACTCTTTTGTATATTCTGTCTTTGTCTCTGCAAGGAATTTTTCTACTTCTGCAACTTTGTCTTGCAACGCCTTCAGATTAACTGTTTCTTCCTGAACCAAAACAAGCTTGTCTTTCGCATCTGTCAACACCGTCAAAGCGTCATCCACATCTGCCTGGATTGCATTGTCTTTGTTTGCAAGAATATTTTTTGCCGCTTCAAGTGCGTTTGTAAGAGCCGTCATTGATTCTTCTGTGTATTTGTCTTCTGTTTTGTTAAGGAACTCCTCTACTTCTGCAACTTTAGTTTCCAGACCAGTAAAGACCGGCTCAATTCTTTCAACTGTTACGTTGATCTCATTTTCATATCCGTAACTGATCCATGCGCCTGTTGTATCTCCCGCAAGATTATAAGATGTTCCGATCAACGGAAGATTCGCATATTCTACAAGAACATTCTCGCCCCAATATCCTGTTGTTTCCGTCTCATACTCGAGCTGTTTTAAAATCGTTCCTTCTGCGTTTTTATAGTTTACAGTTGCCTTCGCTGTCACTTTTCCAAGAATATTCAGTTTGAAAAGATTTGTTACAACTGCGTCCATACCGAAATAATAGCTGGAGCTGTCCGCTGTTTTTCCGATATACAATCCCACAGTAGCTACATGCGCAAGGTTATCCAATGTCATATGTGCTCCCGACTTATCTACGATCGCATATGTACCGTTTCCGGCATCCTGGAAATTATACACAATCGGCTCTGTCGATTTTTCATAACGTGACATATATGTATTCTTGTGCAGGACAAATGTATCTTTGGAACCTGACGCCTTCATCGCCGCATTCAAACCATCCATATCAACTTTTGCGTAAACTTCGGCAGACACATTGCTTCCCGAAAGATCTACGCCCGGCTCTGTTGTAAGATCTGTCATCTTGTAATCTTTTCCATCGATCACAAAATAAAGATAATCGCGATAATTGATGTTTTTGTTTTCCAAGTCGTTACCGTTTTTAGCGAAAACAGAAACCGACATCGTCAGACAAATAGACACTGCAAGAGCCAGTGATGTAAACACTCTGCCAGCTTTTTTGAAAATGTTTTTCTTCATTTTCTCTTCCTCCCTATTATTATATAAAAGATATATTTGATAAAGAGATTCCCATATCCGGCAACCTCTCCAACGAAATATTCTACTCCTTTTATTCTTATACTTTCAAGTTTTCGGGAAATTCAAGCTAAAAAGTGTAATAATGTCAATTCGTGCACTCTGTCACATCTTCCGGCTCTTCGTGAACTGTTTTTTCCTTAACCGTCTCTTCCAGCCACTTTTTTTCTTTCCACGTTAACGAGCTTTTTTCAAGAAGATCCGGTCTTCTCTCGTAAGTCCGCAGAATCGACTGTTCTCTTCTCCATTTTTCTATGTTTGCATGATGTCCCGACAAAAGCACCGGCGGAACTTTTTTCCCGTGCCACTCTTCCGGTCTGGAATACTGAGGATATTCCAGCAGATTATCCTGAAATGATTCAAACTCTGCCGAGACGTCATTGTGCAGTACGCCCGGCACAAGCCTTGAGATCGTATCTACCATGACCATAGCCGGAAGTTCCCCTCCTGTGAGCACATAGTCTCCTATAGAGACGTAATCCGTCACGATCTCCTCCAAAACACGTTCATCAATCCCTTCATAATGCCCGCACAGCAAAACAAGATCTTCTTCCTCTGCCAGTTCTTCTGCCATTTTCTGGTCAAAAGTCTTCCCCTGAGGAGAAAGATAGACAACACGGAGTTTTTTATCCGGACTTACAGTTTCTGCATCTTGTATCCCTGCATTCTGCACTTTCACTTCCGCATCTTGTTCTTCCGTTTCTGCATTCTGCATTTTTGCATTCTGTATCCGCTTTTGGATCCGTTCCTCGATATCTTTATATGCCAAATACACAGGCTCAGCCTGCATCAGCATTCCCGCTCCTCCTCCATACGGATAATCATCTACACTTTGATGCTTGTTAAATGCAAAATCCCGTATATTGACAGCCTCGATCGAAAGCAGTCCCCCGGCGACCGCTCTCCCGATAATACTTGTTTTCAGTCCGTTTTCAACCATTTCGGGAAACAACGTAAGTATATGAAAGTTCATTCTTTTTGCTTCTCCTAACATTAAAATCTATCCGATCAGACCCTCTAACAGACGGATCTGCATTTTTCCGTTTTCTACGTCTACATTTTCAATACATTGCTTGATCGCCGGAACGAGCACTTCCCCATGAACGTCCGAATCTATAATATATACTTCGTTCGCACCGGTCTCCATCACATCTTTTACAATTCCGAAATGTCCTTCCTCTGTAAACACTTCCATGCCGATCAGATCGGCAATATAATATTCATTTTCTTCCAGACTTACCGCGTTTTCCCTTGAAACAAAAAGGGAACTTCCTTTATATTGTTCTACATCGTTAATATTATCGATTCCTTTAAATTTAACAATCACAAACTGTTTAAAAAAACGAACCGATTGAATCTCCATATCGATCTGACGTTTTCCTGTATCCAAAATCACTTTTTTCAGCTTTTTAAACCGCGCCGGATCGTCTGTCGTCGGAAATACTTTTACTTCTCCCCGAATTCCGTGCGTGGAAGTAATCGCTCCTACCTGCAAAAACTGTTCCATTCCACTTCTCCCTTGTTCCAATCAATTTTCTCTCTTTCTGCCATCGTATCGATTCTGCAAAATCAGACTGTTGCATAAGAAAAGGGGCAGGCTGTTCTTACCGAACGCTGTCCCCCTTACTTTCTTATTATATATTACATAATATCGACAACTACTTTTTTGTCTTCTTTTGCCGCTGCCGCTTTCACAACAGAACGGATTGCTTTTGCGATACGGCCTTGTTTGCCGATCACTTTTCCCATATCGCCTTCTGCGACATGAAGCTCAAGCACTATCGTACGTCCTTCATTTTTTTCATTAACAGAAACTTCTTCCGGATGATCTACAAGCGCTTTTGCTATGACTTCAACTAATTCTTTCATCTGTACGCACCTCCGCGGACATCTTATTTCTCAATACCTGCCGCTTTGAAGATCTTTCCTACTACTTCTGTCGGCTGTGCTCCGTTGTTAAGCCATTTTTTAGCAAGTTCTTCATCTACTTTAAACTCGCTCGGATCTTTTGTCGGATCATATGTTCCGATCTCCTCGATAAATCTTCCGTCTCTCGGGGATCTTGAATCAGCTACCACGATTCTATAAAAAGGAGCTTTCTTCTGTCCCATTCTTCTTAATCTGATCTTTACTGCCATTTTTTCCACCTCTGTTTTTCTTTTAATTTGTTTTGTTATCTATGTGTTAAAAGGGAAGTCTGAATCTGCCCTTCTTACCACCTTTACCGCCCATCATACCCGGAAGTTTTTTCATCATCTTCCGCGACTCGTTGAACTGTTTTACCATGCGGTTCACTTCGGAAATATCCACTCCCGCACCTTTTGCGATACGATGTTTTCTGGAAGGATTTAACAGATCCGGATTTTTTCTTTCCTCCGGAGTCATCGAATATATGATCGCTTCCATGCGAGCCATCTTCTTGTCATTTTCCGGAGAATCAAGATCCGGCAGTTTATTTTTCCCGCCTAATCCGCCTAATCCGGGCATCATGCTCATAATGCTTGACAGACCGCCCATCTTACGCATCTGTTCCATACTCATCAGATAATCTTCAAAGTCGAACTGAGCTTTTTTCATCTTATCTGCCATCTGCATCGCTTTCTCTTCGTCAAGCTCCGCTCCGGCTTTCTCGATCAGTGTCAGTACGTCTCCCATTCCGAGAATACGGGATGCCATCCTGTCCGGATAAAACTGTTCCAGATCAGAAAGCTTCTCACCCATACCGACATAGAGAATCGGTCTTCCTGTTACCGCCTTGATCGACAGCGCCGCACCGCCTCTTGTATCACCGTCTAATTTTGTGACGATCACACCGTCTATTCCTATTTTATTATGAAAGGATTCAGCCACATTAACCGCATCCTGACCTGTCATTGCATCTACGACCAAAATCGTCTGATGAACTTCTACTGCCTCCTTGATCTGCTGAAGTTCTGCCATCATATCTTCATCAATATGAAGTCGTCCCGCCGTGTCAAGGATCACGATATTATTTCCGTTTTTCTGTGCGTGAGCAAGAGCCGCTTTCGCAATATCCGCAGGACGGTTTTTATCTCCCATTGAAAAAACTTCCACGCCCTGCTTTTCACCGTTGATCTGAAGCTGCTTGATCGCTGCCGGACGGTAAACATCACACGCAACAAGAAGAGGTTTCTTTCCTTTTAATTTGTATTTTCCTGCCAGTTTTGCCGTCGTTGTCGTCTTACCTGCTCCCTGAAGACCTGCCATCATGATCACTGTGATCGCGCTTCCCGGCTGAAGTTTGATCTCTGTAGTCTCAGATCCCATCAGCTTTACAAGTTCTTCATTTACGATCTTGATAACCATCTGTCCCGGATTCAGTCCGTTCATAACATCCTGACCGACTGCTCTTTCCTGAACATCTTTTACGAATTTTTTTACGACTTTAAAATTGACATCCGCCTCAAGAAGCGCCATCTTAACTTCCCTAAGCGCAGCCTTCACATCGTCTTCTGTAAGACGGCCTTTACTGCGAAGGTTTCTGAATACATTTTGTAATTTCTCTGTTAAGCTGTCAAATGCCATTGTCTGACTCCTCTACATTTTACTTTTGCATCTGCCATGATCATCTTTTTTCTTGCCATCATAAACAACTATATTTACAATTCTTCGATGATCGTTGCCGACAATTTACGGAGACGCTCTATAATTTCTTCGGGGTTTTCTTTCTCTTCTTCCCATTCTTGCAATATCTCATCGATGCAGGAAACCTTCTCCTTTACAGCAAGAAATTTTTCTACAAGATGAAGTTTTCGTTCATATTCTTCCAGTGATCTTGCACAGCGCTTCACAATATCGTGGACGCCCTGACGGCTGATGCCCGCATCTGCCGCGATCTCCCCAAGCGAAAGATCGTCTAATACAAACTGTTCGTAAATTTCTTTCTGATGCGCGGTCAAAAGTTCACCGTAAAAATCATATAATAATGCCTGCTCTAAAATCTTATCCATTCTTGTCACCTATGCCATCATACACGAAACAGATTCAGGTGTCAAGTGTTTTTTCTTTACACTTTATCACAGCCTAACAATCTCCCTACATGAAGCATTCCCCATCCTGATTCTGTCCCTTTCATTTTCACACATGACTCTCTTAACTTTAATTTTATTTCCACATTTGTCATATCAGGGTACTTTGACAACAGACAGGCAGCGGCTCCCGAGACAACCGGAGCCGCCATAGACGTTCCCGTCTTCATTATATAAGGATGTTCTCCCGACATTCCATACATACTGTTACAGCTTACAACTCCTGTTCCAGGTGCAAAAACATCCGGTTTTACAACGCATTCTCCCGTCGGTCCTCTTCCCGAATAATTCAGACTCTTCCTGCTTTTTCTCGAATACGGAAGATTGCTGTCAGGCACGCCTACCGTAATCACTTTTCTGCTGTTTCCCGGAACTGCCACCGTTCCCTCCTCCGGTCCGTAGTTTCCGGCAGAGACAACAACGGTAAGACCGGTATCCCAGAGCAGTTCCACTGCATCAAGCAGCAGTTCTTTTTGTTTTTTTGCAAGTCCGGGATTCGTACCGACAGAAATATTCACAATTCGGATCCCATACTTCTTTCTTTCCTTTAAAATCCACTCAATCCCTTTCATCACATGAGAAACATCCCCGTTTCCGTCTTTATCAAGTACTTTTCCGACAACAAGCTTTGCTTTCGGCGCCATGCCTGCGTATGCTCCCGCTGACACTTTTCCGCTTCCGCACAAAATCCCAGCCACGTGCGTTCCATGTCCGCTGTCGTCATAACATTTCTCTCCCGGCAGGCTACCTTCTTTTGTAAAATCGCAAAACTTCACTACGCTGCCTTTCAGATCAGGATGTCTTGCTATCCCGGTATCCAACAGCGCCACGCACACTCCCTGCCCTATGCATCTTCCCTGTTTTATGTCATCACACCAGTATCCGACTGATTGTTTTACCCATTTCATAAGAAATCCTTTTTTATTCAGAATATTCCCGACACGAAACTTTTGCCCCTAAGGAACACTTTTCATCTGCCGGCATAATATAAAACTGTAAACAATAATCAATTCGGAGGATTTAACATGAGTGATTTAACAGCTACTAACTGCGGATGCGGTTGCGAAAACGGAAACGGAATGTCTTCTTGCCTTTGGATCATCCTTCTTCTCGCCTGCTGCGGCGGATGCGGCAATATGAACAGCGGATGCGGAAACGGATGCGGCAATGACAGTTGTCTTTGGATCATCCTTCTTCTTCTCTTCTGCGGCGGCAACAGCTTCGGCGGCGGATGCGGATCCAACTGCGGATGCGGATGCTAATCTGAATTCCACCTCTGTCTCAAAAAGATGCGCGGTCTCTTCCGCGCATCTTTTCCTGTTTCTGTTTATATTTTATTTAATCCTTTTTCATATCTTTATTTGCCGTCCCTTTTTTGTTCTCACTGCTGCCTTTTGTCGCCTCGGCATTTTCTTCCAATTTTCGTCTCAACATACACTGTTCATCAATCTCATACACTGCATCCCCATCGATAATTAATTTTCTTGACATATTCATTTCCTTTCTTGTACCCATTCTTTACTATTTTATGAAATATTTTCTAAAAAGTAACATTCCCAAAATACATATTTCTATACAAAGTCACATATATATTTACAACTCTATACAGTGGAGCATTTTGGAAATGGATCAAGACCAAACGGAACGAATGACGCCTTTTGATGAACTTGTCACATCGCCTACACTTCAGATCATGAAGCTTCTCATCCCTTACACCCCATTTTCCGGACGCCGGATGCTCGCCTCATTTATCAAGTTTATTGAACTTCAAAGAACGATCCGGCTTTTCGGACAACGCAGCCTGGCAGATCCTTTTTCCACCGGAAACAGCGATCAAAACATAAGTTCTCCTTTCGATCTTATTGACAGTTTCCGGCCTTATCTGAACAAAAAAGATGCCGAAATGCTCGATACTTTGATTCAATTAAAAGAAATGATGTCTTTTATGGAAATGATGCAGCCGCAAGACGGTCAGGGAAACGATTCTTTTAATCCTGCCGACCTGTTCTCGGGCATATTTCCCGCAGATCTTCAAGAACAGTTCCATATGTACAGCGACCTGTTTTCATCCGTTTCGCAAAATCAAGAGCACGATGAGACAGATGCACAGCAAAAGAAAGAAAACGAACTTTAAAAAATATTTAAAATCATTTATAGAAAGGAATTACCAATATGAACGACTGGATGAATAATCCCGCAATGAAAAATATCGACCCTATAAAATTAGAACTGATCAAAACAGCCGCCTCCAAAACTTCCGGAAAATCCGGAAAAGAGTTGGCTCCTATTATGATGGCTCTCATCAGCGGAGCTAACAAACAGGGAATCCGTTTTACACCGGAGGAAATGACCTTGATCCTTGACATTTTAAAAGACGGAAAAAGCAAAGAAGAGCGGGAGCAGATCGATCGAACGATCAATATGACCTCCTCGCTCTTCCGAAAACACAACGGAAAGTAGACTCTATATTTTATTAAAAACCTTCTTCTTTTCGTCTCATCCTCATCTCACGCCGTTTCTCTGCCGCTTTCCATTCCGCGCGCTGCGCTTCTGTCTCTAAAATCAGACGGGGCACTTGCTTTGGTTTGTCGTCTTCATCTAACGCAACCATCGTAAAATACGCGCGGTTGATGGGACGGCGCATCCCATCTTCCATATGTTCCACATAAGTATCTACACGCACTTCCATAGATGTCGTGCCGACATATGTTACTTTTCCGACTATAACAACCATCTCGCCTTTATATGCGCCATGGATAAACCGAAGATTATCTACTGACGCAGTTATGACGTTCGCTCTCGTATGTCTCTTTGCCACCATTCCCGCTACTTCATCAAGCCACTGCATTAACATCCCGCCGAAAAGCCGGCCGGCTGCATTGAGATGATTTGGTCTGATAATGTGAACCGTCTCCACTCTGGAATCTTCTACTCTTTTTTCTTCTATCATCCTTTTCTCCTTCTTTTACACTTTTTTGTTTTCTTTTATATTTTTTTATTGCTTTTTTCATTGTGCAACAAAATGAATCTTAAACTGTTTTTCTTATTTACTCTGATTTCACGTAGCCAGTATATCATAATCATTTTAGAAAATCACCCCTGTATATTCCGTTTGACATCCGATACCCGATACACTATTATACAGACATATGATATACAAATAACCGCACAAAGGAGTACCTTATGCCCAACATAAAACTAACCCTTCAATACGACGGAACACGCTATTTAGGATGGACACGTCCTGCCGCAGACGGATACGCGAAAACGATTTCATATCGCATTTCTTCTGTTTTACAGAAAATGACCGGTGAAGACATCACTCTTTTTGCCGGCGCTAAAACAGCGCCCGGAGTCCACGCACTCTGTCAGACAGTCAACTTTCACACAGAGTCTCCTTTTTCCGATACATATTTTTTATCAAAGCTTAACGAATATCTTCCGAAAGATATTCACATCTTAAGTTCCGAAATTGTTTCTGATCGTTTCCGATCAGATTTAAACGCAGTCTCCAGAACTTATTTGTACCGCATCTGTACCGCCCCTGTCCAAAACATATTCACAAGAGCCTACACGGCAAATATACCGGAAATCATCTCGGAATCAGAAGTTGCCGCCATAAGAAAGGCGGCTGATTCTCTCGTCGGAGTCCATGATTTTCGTTCCCTTTCAGGAGTAAAAAAGAAAAAAGGAACAGTCAAAGAAATATTTGACATTTCCGTTTCCCACTCCAAAGAAACCGAAAACGACAGCTTTTCGCTTCTTACGATCAAAATCTGTGCAAATGATTTTCTGTACCTGATGCCGGAGCACATCATTGAATTTCTCAATAAAAAAGGGAGTGGATAAAGAAGTACGCTGCAATCCGGCAGGACTTCTCCTCCACTCCATTACCTATCCCGATTCATGTTCCGTTCCCTCTGCCGGGTCCAAGCAGGTTTAAAAAAGCATCGCAACTGTATGAACTGCGAATGCCGCAAGCCATGCGATCACACATTGGCCGATGACAACAAAAAACGCCCATTTTCCGCCAAGCTCCCGCTTGATCGATGCAACCGCAGCCACACAGGGAGTATACAACAGGCAAAATACGAGAAGCGCCGCAGCTCCTGCCGCCGTGATCGTTCCAAGAAGCGCTTCCGTAGTGCCGAACAACACCGTCAGCGTCGAGACAACACTTTCTTTTGCCATAAATCCGGTTACAAGCGCCGTCGATATACGCCAGTCCCCAAACCCAAGCGGTGCGAAAACCGGTGAAAGAGCTCCCGCGATCATTGCCAAAATACTGTCCTTTGAATCTGTCACCATATTCAGGCTTGTATCAAAGCTTTGCAAGAACCAGATCACGATCGTCGCCGCGAAAATAACCGTAAAAGCTCTCTGAAGAAAATCTTTCGCTTTTTCCCACAATAACTGTCCGACATTTTTCATTCCCGGAAGACGGTAATTCGGAAGTTCCATAACAAACGGAACAGGCTCCCCTTTAAACATCGTTCCTTTAAACAAAAGGGCCATGATAATTCCCATAACAATACCAAGAACATACAATCCGATCATCACAAGCGCGGCATAGTCCGGAAAAAATACAGCCGAAAAGAATGCATAGATCGGAAGCTTTGCCGTACAGCTCATAAACGGAGTCAGCAAAATCGTCATTTTCCTGTCTCTTTCCGACGGAAGCGTTCTGCTCGCCATCACCCCGGGAACGGTACATCCGAACCCGACCAGCATCGGCACGATACTTCTTCCCGACAATCCAAGCTTACGAAGCAGCTTATCCATAATAAAAGCTACTCTTGCCATATATCCGCTGTCTTCCAGCAAAGATAAGAAGAAAAACAATGTAACGATGATCGGCAGGAAACTAAGGACTCCTCCCACACCGTTAAAAATCCCGTCAATAACGAGGGAATGAACCGCCGTATTGACTCCCGCGGATGTCATCGCCTGATCTGTGATTTCTGTCAAGTATCCGATTCCCGTTTCCAAAAGCGACTGTAATCCCGCTCCGATCACGTTAAATGTCAGCCAGAATACAATTCCCATAATCGCGATAAAGGCCGGGATTCCCGTATATTTTCCCGTCAGTATGCGGTCGATCCGTTTACTCCTGAGACGCTCTTTACTCTCATGCGGTTTTACAACCGCCGTCTCACACACTTCCGTTATGTAAGAGAATCGCATATCGGCAACGGCTGAAGCTCTGTCAAAACCGCTCTCCTCTTCCGTCTGAACAACGATGTGCTCGAGCATTTCTTTTTCATTCCGGCTTAAATCCAATTTCTCGGTAATCTTTTTATCGCCTTCCATGATCTTGCTTGCCGCAAACCGAAGAGGGATTCCGGCTTTTTGTGCGTGATCATCGATCAAATGCATGACTGCATGAAGTCCTCTGTGGATCCCGCTTTCCGTATCCGCACAAAAATCCTGTTTTTGAGGACTTTCCTGATACTTTGCCACATGCACCGCATGTTTCACAAGCTCTTCGATTCCCTCTCCTTTGGCAGCGGAGATCGGTACAACCGGAACACCGAGAAACTCTTCCATTTCATTTACATGAACGCTTCCCCCGTTTTCCCTCAATTCATCCATCATGTTCAATGCAACGACCATAGGCATATCTAACTCCATCAACTGCATCGTTAAATAGAGATTCCTCTCCATATTCGTCGCATCGACGATATTAATGATTCCTTTCGGCTTTTCATTTAACAAAAATTCTCGTGTAACAATCTCCTCACTGCTGTAAGGAGACATAGAATAAATTCCCGGAAGGTCTGTGATTAATGTATTTTTGTACCCTTTGATCACGCCGTCCTTGCGGTCTACGGTAACGCCCGGAAAATTTCCGACATGCTGCGAAGCCCCTGTCAACTGATTAAACAACGTCGTCTTTCCGCAATTTTGGTTTCCTACCAGGGCAAACGTCAACGTCTCATCATCCTTAAGCGGATTTTCTGTTTCTTTCTTATGGTACTTTCCGCCTTCACCGTATCCGGGATGTGCAGAACGTTTCACCTTGTTCCGTCTTTCTTTCTCTTTTTCTTCTGACTTTATTTCTTTTACTTCTATTTTCTCTGCATCATCCAAACGGATCGTCAGCTCATACCCATGTATTTTCAACTCGATCGGATCGCCCATAGGCGCATATTTTACGACTGTCACTTCTGCGCCCCGTATCAATCCCATATCCAGAAAATGTTGTCTGAGTGCTCCGCTTCCTCCGACAGATAAGATAATTCCTTTCTGTCCGATGCCAAGTTCTTTCAATGTCATAATCTTCACTCCTCATCTTTTAGTAAGCGTCAACTAACATTATAACAGAAAAACCTTAAATTGCGAGATTTTTTTCAAATTATATAATTCGGAATAAGTTCTCATTTTATCTACATATTTTTATATTTTTTGTCACTTTTTAATAAACTTCTGGTATAATTAATCTATATATAACCGTATATAACCAACATATAAGTTTATGCAATGATCAAGAGGAACGTTTCATGAAAACATACAAAAAAAACAATACCGATTCGATCGGATCACTGTCTTTGTCCGATTCGATCTTATCAGGCGCAACTATCACATCACAGCCGGCAGGATACACATTTCCGCATCATCTGCACTCTACAATAGAGATTTATCGTATCATATCAGGCGAATGTCTTATGGATGTCCAGTCGGAAACACTTCACTGCACAAAAGGCGATTTTATTATGATACTGCCGAATATCGTTCACTCTTTTTATCTGAACAAAAAATCTGACTGTACGTTTAAACACGTCCACTTTGATCCCAACATGTTTTCAAATATTATTTTAGAAAACGAAGGCGTTTATCCGATCACATTAATGCATGCAGTTTTATTTTCTTCGCATTTTTATTACCGTTTCTCGGCAGACGACGTAATCGACAGTACATTAGACAAGCTGATCAGCCTTTATACCGACTCTGACGGTCTGTTTCCGGCAGCCAATATTAACATTTCTCTGATCAACTTAATGCTGTACATATTGGATCACACAAAACCGGCCCATCATTTTTCAAACCCGCAGCTCCAGAACAGTTATGTTGCTTACACGCTGAATTATATTGCGGAGCATTATACCGAGAAGATCATACAGGAAGATATTGCGTCACAGCTTCATATTTCTGTTCGCTATTTAAGCAAACTGTTCAAGGCGCATATCGGAATCACTCTCTCCAGCTATATTAACGTATACCGAATCAATCATTCGATCAGCCTGATGCAAAATACAAAACTGTCACTGACCGAAATAGCGCTGCAGTCCGGATTTACAAATTCCCAGCACTATTCTAAAGTATTTCGTGACTGTGTAAATACAACGCCGTCACAATATCGCAAGTCTATATAGATCCTCATATGCCCAAAAGGCATGTTTTGAAATACAAAACAGGGAGTGGTTCATTTTTGACCGCTCCCTGCATTCATATTATAAATATGATATCTTTTTAACGATTTTTATTCCTTTTGAACATTACAGCCACAGCCGCCGACGCTGATATAAGAAGCCCGATCATCCATACAAATACGTTTACATGATCTCCCGTCTGTACCGCACCCGGTTTTTCATTATTTTCCAGTGTCGAGTCTTCCTTCTGTTCTTCAGCTTTCAATGTCTTAAACGTCACTTTTTCTGATTTAACAGATTCATTTCCGGCTGCGTCTACCGCCGTCACTTCTACAAAATATGTAGTCTCTGCTTTCAGATTTGTCAATCCGCAAGATGCTTCTGTAAGAAGTTCTTTGTTCAATTTTACACCGTCAACATATACGTTGTATCCTGCCGCTTCTTTTCCGTCCGCCGCGTTCTTCCATGATGCTTTTGCGCTTGTCTCGGTAATTTCCGAAACTTTTACGTCGACCGGAGCTTTCAATTCCGGAGTCGGTTCGGGATCCGGTTTCTCCTGCTCTTTCAAGTCTTTGATTGCTTTTTCAAGCGCTGTGTTCGCATCATTTACTTTTGTCTGATCTGCTTTCGGATCACTGTTTACTTTCTGTGCGGCTGCCAAAGCTTCTTCAAGCGCTTTTAAAGACTCTTCCGTATACTTGTCTGTCTCGTTCAAAAGAGCGGATGCTCTTTCAATATTCGCCTTCAGCGCTTCTTTGTCAACAACAACTTTCTTTACTGTTGTAAATTCAACTTTTTCTGATTTTGCCGACTCTTCTCCGGCTGCGTCTACCGCCGTCACTTCTACAGAGTAAGTCGTTCCGTCTTTCAAGCTGCTTACGTTATATGTTGTCTCTGCAATAAGTTCTTCATTCACTTTTGTTCCGTCAACATATACGTTGTATCCTGCCGCTTCTTTTCCGTCCGCCGCATTCTTCCATGATACTTTTGCGCTTGTCTCGGTAACTTCCGAAACTTTCACGTCAACCGGAGCTTTCAATTCCGGAGTCGGTTCAGGTGCAGGTGTTCCGCCTTCGTTAAGATAAGTAATGATCGGTGTCACATGAACAGACGGCTTTGTAGGATTTCCGTTTGAAATTGCCGCAACACGGATATAATCTCCGCGTTTCACTTCAATCTTATCAAACGCTTTCCAGTCTTTTGCCTGAACTTTGCTCTGTTCAAGAATAACACTTTGCTTTTCTTCATCATTTACTAACAGTTTTAATGTTACTGTTCCGCCGCTGTTTCCGTTTTGTCTCAAATACGGCTCGTCATCTTTTACATGGAATGATACCATTCCGTCTTTCGGCACTCTATACGCCATAGCAGTAGAAATTCCTGTGCTCGGTGGAGCGGAAAGAAGACCGTGCGTTGCTTCTGTCGGTTTTGCGGAATGGCTTTGCTCGTCGATTCCCGGACCGTAGTATGTATTTACCATCCAGTTCGGATACTGACTGTCATACTCTTTTATCTCCGTCCACTCTCCTGATGCCGCTTTCTTCTGACCAAACCATACATTTCCCTGCTGCGGTCCTGCATAATCCAACGCCCAGTTATATGTATTTTTCTGCTTGATCGTGTAATCGTTCGTCTTACCGTCTTCCGCCGTGATCCTCATTGTCATGGCATCTGCGATATTTTCCTGATCTTTCAACGTTTTTTCACCGCTTACTACAGATACTTCCGCTGTTTCAGCCGCTTGAACATTTCCTTTCAGCTCGCCTGCCGTTGTCGGATTCTTCTCTGTAAACGGCACATAGATCGTTTTGTCTTTCACTTCATAATATGCAGACTTCAGTTTATTATCCGAACTTGCAACTACCGTATATACAACAGCCTCTTTTCCTTCACAGGAAACGGTTACTGTCATGCCGCCTTTAATGATATCTGCATTTTCCAACGGCTTGCCGTCTTTTGACTTAACAGTGATCGTCACTCCCGTATCTACAATCGAATCTTTGCAAAACTGTTCTACTGTTGTATTTTTCGGTATATCGCTGATCGTCTTTGATTCCTGATCGATTTGATAAACTACGGAACGAAGAACGAGATCTCCGATCACATCGCTTTCCGCAGCTCCGATTTCCGGCGTCGCCGTAACTGCATGTCCGAAGAAATCGTGATCGATTGAATAACCGTTACGGTCAATCACTACTTTTCCTTTATTGATCGCCGGCGAATTTTCCGCCAGTTTAAATCCATCAAAAACGGTTATTTCCGTCGGATCTTCATGCCGTCTTGCCTGTTTGTTTTCTGCAGCTTTTACCGGACCTGACGCTGCGTCTGCAAGAACCGGAGTTCCTTTTTCCACTTTCACAGCAGCCTTATCATCCGGATAAGAACTTACATTATAAAACAGATTGTTGGAATAAACTTTATTATTACGCGGATTCCAGTTTGTAATCTGCGCCGGCTGCTCTCCGTCAAAATAGAAAATATTGTTTTCCATCGTAACCGGGCCGGAATCTCTGTACCAGATCGACCGGATTCCTTCTTTGATCACAAATGTGTTATTGTACACCTGTGTATTTCCTGCGTTTCCTGCCGGATCAAGCGGTCCCATATCTTCATGTACGCTGATGTTATAACGGAACGTATTATTGATCGATTCGCCTCCGCAGAACATAATCGTACTTGCCGTATTTCCGTGGCTGTAATTATATTGATAATTTGTACCGTCTCCATAATCTGCATCCCACGGCTGTCCGTCTCCGTTTCCTTTTGAGGCATTTAACGTCTTAAAACATTCATTATATTGGAACACCGCATTTTTACATTTCCACGGCCAGATACCTGCCGCGACTCTTCCTCCTGTATGCGTCTTTCCGTTTGGATTTCCGTTTGCGTCAAGCTGTGGCTGCGGATCTGTATAATCTGTCGTATTAATCTGAGCCGCCGCATTTTCCGATACATTATACTGGATGACCGGTCTGTCGATATACATTGTCGTGATCGCGTCTCCGCCGACATTATTCAAATAATTGTTCTGGATCACAACGTCTGAGGACGCGTATGTTTTCATCGTCTCATCACTTAAAGCGCCGCCGTTGAATTTTGCCCATTCATATGTATATCCGACCGCAATTCCCCAACGGTTTACCGTATCAAGATAGCAGTTTTGTATCGTCACATCATTATATCTGGCAATTCCCGTCGCGCTCTCGTTCTCCGGCTTTTCAACAATAAAATAAATACCGCCGTTTGTCATATGTTTATTGTAAACATTGCCTGTCACATCATGGATATACAGATCGTTCAATACGATATGGTCAACCGTTCCTTTGTTTTTTGCAACTCCGGCAACGCCTGTCCTGTCCATGCATTCCGCGTCATTGTATTTATAATTTTTATCTTTCTCTGCATCTGTTGCGGAATCCCGGTCATTTGTAATCTCCAGTCCTTCGATTTCGATATATTCTACATCTTTCAGCAAAATAGACGAAGATACTGTTCCGTGCCACTTATGGTTCTGATTGTCAAGTTTGTGCCCGTAATTTAATTCCCATTGTCCATGACCGTTTGTATTGATCTGAGGACGTCCGTCTTTCTCATCCCCATATGTAGAAATTTTAATAGGAGCGTTTTCACTTCCGCTTCCTTTAATATGAAGCGCCTGATCCTCAAACACCGATCCGTTTTTCAAAAGAACTCGGTCTCCCGCTCCGAGCGTAAGATCATTTACTTTGTTCAGTGTCTGAAATGCTTTTCCTTCAGAAAGTCCGTCGTTTGTATCTTTTCCGTTTTCAGAATCGACATAATACGTCTTTCCCTGACTGTTTTCTTCTGCCTGCACCGCCTCTGTCGGCATCATCGATCCGACAGTCGTTCCGACAAGCAAGAGCGCGAGCATTCCGCTCACCCATTTCTTCTTCATACTTTTCTCCTTCCCACCTGATACAATCTCCAAAGCGCCTCTTTATATTCCCGGTCATATGCCGGCGCCGCCTTGACTGTTATCGTTTTAAATGATCCAAAGTAAAACGATCAACTGCTTCCAAATCACCGCTTACTTCTAAATCTTCTGTCATCTGAGCGATCATGGCATCATATTTTTTCTCACGCAGTTCTCTCTCAACCGCAATGCGCGCAGTTTCCAAATCAGCCTTTTCCCCGTCGTCTTGAAAAACCCATTCTCCCTGACTGTAATATTCGGCTACTTCTTCTTCGGTCAGATCCATTCCTTTTCTGTCAGTATCATTACAGTAAATTTCTTTATACATACTGATCTCATACTGCATATAAAGGTCAAACGTGTATTCTTTCAGACCGTAGATGACTTCTCCGTCTTCTACCTTTTTCTGCCTTTTTGCATTTTCCTGCTTCCACCGTTTTTCAATCGCCGCAAAGCTTCCGTCGGATACATCGCCGTATTCTTCCGCCAGATCATACACCGCATGAATATACTTGATCTTTTCCACCGTGTGATCCGCTAAAATCTCATATCCATATTGTCCTTCATAGCTTTGCTCCCAAAAATCTTCACCGTACAAAGCGTCATACCGCTTTTGGATCTCCATCTTCACATCATATTTTACAAGATCCATACAAAGCTGATATTCCTTTGATCCAACTTTTTCTTCTCCGATTTTCAGATCGAAACGATTCTTTCGGTAAACCGCACTCGCCGCCGTAAATATAACCGCCGCCGAAAGCGCTCCGGCCACTGCCGCGCCGATCCAAAAATGTCTGCCGAATTTCCGTCTGTCTGCTGAGAAATGCTGATTTTCATTTTTCATAATGTCTGTCTCCCTGCAAATGAACAGCTTTAAATTATCATAACAATTCCCTGTTATTTCTTCTCGTTCATTTTTGCATATTCATCAAGTCTTTTTATCTAATTCGGAACTACGCCTCTTTTCTGTACCCGTTTTATTATATACGCCCCGACAAGCCCTGATACGATTCCGACGATGATCCCGCCCAAAATATCCGTCGGATAATGAACGTACAGATACATTCTGGAAAACGCAATCAAAACAGCCACAGCACAGCTTATTTTCCAAAGTTTCTTCTCTCCTGCAAAATACAGCGCCGCAACCGCTGTAAACGATGCCGCCGTATGTCCCGAAGGAAAAGAAAAATCTTTCGGCGCCGTGATCAGCAGCGAAATCCCTTCTTTTACATCAAACGGGCGCGTGCGGGCAAATATATTTTTCAAGATCCCGTTGCATAACACAAGATCGACAATAAGCGCAGCCGCAACGATCGCCCCGCTTTTTCTCGTCTTCGGAAATGCCAGCAGAACAGCCGCCAGTATAATCCACAGAGCGCCCGCGTCTCCAAGATGTGTGACCGCTTTCATAATTTCGTTTAAAATCGGCGTCTGCAGCGTCTGCAGCCAATCTAAAAATTGTAATTCAAATACCATTTGTTTCTTCCTCCGTGCCTTTTTCCTTTCACTCTTCTGTCTTTATATATTTCGTCTTGCGATTGCCGCAGTCATCGCTGTCTCGATGCTTTTCCCGGCAATCAGTTCAAAATACTCGCAGTGTTTCTTACAATATGTCACCGCAGCACGCTCGCACACATTATCTATTCCTGTTATTTTTTTGACAAAAGAAGATGCAGATGAGACTTCTTCCACCTCGTTGAGCATTTCCGCCGAATATGTCAAAAACGGAACTTTATACTTTTCCGCCAGCGAAACAACGGCAGGTTCTTCTTTCTTTAGATCAATACTTACAAGCGCTTCAATCTGATTCATATCCAGATGATTCTTTTTCAAAATTTCTAAAAGACCTTTTTCTAAAAGTTCTTCTGAAATTCCTTTCCTGCATCCAAGTCCGACAATAATATTTTTCGGCTTTAAAAGAAGTGTATTTTCATCTATCGCAGGAAACGAATCTGCAAGAATGACCCGATACCGATACTTCATTACTTCTTCTATCGTATTACATATGCAAACTTCATCCGAAAACATCTCTTTTGAATTTTTTACGGCATTTTCTGCATGATCGCCTTGCGCATAAATTCCGATCAATTCGCCGTCAAGCACCGCTGCGGAAATTCTTTTTGCCGCCTCTCTGTCCGTAATATACAATGCATTTTTTTTTGCAAATACATCAGCCGCAAACTTTTTTCTCACATCTGTAGCAGTCGTATGCACACTGACAGCGCCTAGCAGATTTGCTATCTGATCCGCGAGCTCTGCCGCTCCTCCCACATGACCGGACAACAAAGGGATCACATACTGCCCGGCTTCATCCGCCACGACGACAGCCGAATCCGTAAATTTATCTTTCACATAAGGCGCAATATACCGAACTGCGATCCCTGCCGCACCGATAAATAAAAATGCCCACTTTCCCCAGCGTTCCCGAATCAAATCTTCCTTTTTTTTCGGAAGTTGCTTCACCCCGCCTTCTTCTCCCATAACATACTTTGCAGGGGCATATCCTTCACAGATATACCCCTGCATCTTTAATTTCCTATATATGTATCGATTCTGCTTCGTTCCTCTTTCTGTAAAACTGAATATGACTACTTTCGCAATACCGCCCGTCATCACAACCTCCCGATCTTCTGCCTGACTTTTATAAAATAGTACAGATGATTCTTTGCCGAACCTTTCGGCAGCTCTCTGTCAAGTATAGCATAATCGGAACAGACTGTTCAACTTCTCGTTATATAAGGTAACAAGTTCAGCCATACAGATGGCCGCCCGTTTATGAGTAAAACAGTGGCATCAGCCGCCATAAGCATGCAGTGCGGTTTTACGAATGACGCAGACTGAACTGTTACTATATGAGACTTTCCCTGAAAATATCGATAATTTCTGTTCGATCCAGTTTCTTGTACCCGGTATCGAATACGATCGTCACATCCGCAATCCCTTCTATCATCTCTTCTGTCACCCCAAGTTCTGACAGATTCATAACAAGCCCCAGCTCTTTCATCCAGCTTTCCATAGCTGCCAGACCTTCTTCCGCAATTTCCCGATCTTCTTTTTCCGAAGCATCCACGCCCCATACATTTACCGCAAACCGTTTGAATTTTTCAAGACCATACGGCATAATATGACGATAATACGGAAGTGAAACTGCCGCCAATGTCATCCCATGCGTCGCGTTTGTATATCCGCCTACTGCCTGTCCGAGCATATGAACCATCCAGTCTGTCGATTTTCCGCATGCGACAAGCGTGTTAAGCGCCCATGTTGCCGTCCACATAATATTGCTTCTCGCTTCATAATCCTGCGGGTCTTTATTTGCGATCTTACTTGAATGAATCAGAGAACGCATCAAGCCTTCACTGATATAATCGCTCGTATTATCATCTGTATCTGAAAAATATTGTTCGCAAATATGATTAAAAATATCATAAATTCCGGCAGTCATCTGATAATGTGGCAGTGTCATTGTAAAACGTGGATTCAAAATCGAAAATCTGGGCATAATCTTCTCATCTTCAAACACATGCCCGATCTTCTGCTTCGTCTTTTCGTTCGTAATAACCGATCCCGCATTCATCTCCGATCCTGTTCCAACCATAGTCAGAACACAGCCGACCGGAACGATCTCACAATCAGGCTCATCAAACCGCACAAAATATTTCTCCCACGGATCTTCCGTGCAGTTCACTGATACAGACACCGCCTTAGAATAATCACATACCGATCCGCCGCCTACCGCAAGCAGCAGATCTGCATTATGATTTCTGGCAATCTTAATTCCTTCATATAATTTTGCCAAAGTCGGATTCGGCATAACCCCGGCAATCTCAGCGATATTTTTTTCATTCTTTTTTAATATATTTATTACTTTATCATAGATTCCGTTTTCTTTAATAGAACCCGCACCGTAAACAAGTACAACATTTTTCCCGTATTTAGGAAGCTCCTCATTCAAAAAATCAAGGGAATCTTCTCCGAAATAAAGCTTCGTAGGATTGCAGTAAACAAAATTTCCGTTCATATCACATCGTCTCCTTTTCATTTATCTCATTATCTTCTCTTGATATCATACTCCTTTCCCCCTGCTTCATGTCAAGTGTTTCTTCCTGCATCCGGGGACTCTAACATCAGCCAGTTGCCCCGAAATTTCCTCATCAAATTCCAATACCAGGCTCCTGCCAGATCTAACTCTTGAACGAGTTTCCATTTTGCCTGAATACTTCTGACGTCTTCAAACCAGACAACATGATCCATGCCGCTTTTCTTATATGTAAACCACGGACTTTGGGCAGTCTGCGCATACCGGATCAACGCGCCGTTTTCAACAGCAAGATCCACTGCCTGCACATTTCCGATCGTCTGAGCCCTTGTAACTCCTCTCTCATAAGGAAGCTGCCAGTCATATCCATAGTTTGGTATCCCCAAAATCAATTTTTCCGCCGGGATCTGGCTAAGAGCATACTCGACAACTTGACGTACTTTATCAAGCGGTGCGACAGCCATCGGAGGTCCGTACGTATACCCCCACTCGTAAGTCATTAAAAAAACGTAATCCGCGTTCTCCCCGATCAGTCTGTAATCCGCCCCTTCTACAAGAAGCCCTCTCTGTTCGTTTGACACCTTCGGCGGAACTGCCACAGATACCGTATATCCTTCCGGTCTTAAAAGTTCTCTCATTTTCCCGATAAACGCAGCATACTGAACTTTATTTTCAGGCAAAACATATTCAAAATCAATATTGACTCCCGCAAAGCCCCGCCTTCTTACTTCAGCAGTCAACTGTTCCAAAAGCCTTTCCTGTACCTCGACATTTTCCGTAAGCACTTTTACAAGCTGATTATTAAAAGCTCCTTCCGAAAACGGCGTAAGAACCATGATCGGTTTTGCTCCGTGACGCCATGCGGTCTCTATCATCCAAAGATCGTCTTGCAAAGGCGGAACCAGATTCCCTTCAAATGTAAAACCATAAGAAAATACAAGAAGTTCTTTTAACGCAGGAAACGACTGTTCTAAAATTTCTTTATCTATAAAAGGATAAGCATATCCGCCGATCGTTTTCCCTTTTGCCAATTCAGGCTGTGTACTTTCCTCTGCCTGCCCCTCATCAACTTCCAACAAAAGAAGCGCCTGCCCGGGCACGATCTGATTTTTGTCTTTTAGCTGATTATCATAAACGATCTTCCAAACGGGCACGCCAAATTTTACCGCAATGCCGGACAACGTATCTCCTTTTTCCACAACATAGATCAATAATAAATCACCCCCGTAACAAAAGACTATGCTTTTGCCCGAGGGATTATACTTCTTTCTCTTTCTTCTTTTTCAAATTGCCTGCCCGTTTCTGCAAAAATTTTTCCAGAAGCGCATTGATCTCTCCGCCCAGCAATATAATGTACATACATCCATACAGCCAAAGCATGATCAAAATAATCGTCGTCAAACTTCCGTACATACTTGTAAAGCCTTTAAACACATCAAGGTATACCGAAAAAAAGAACGACAAAAGCAGCCATCCGCATGCCGTAAACACCGCTCCCGGAAGCTGTTTGCGAAGAGTTGTCTTTGCCATATTTCTCCTGTTCGGAAGAAAACGGTACACAAGATCCCAAAAAACAGTCAACACGACAAATGTAACAAACGTCCTGATCCGAATAATAAATTCGACAACTTTGCTTAAAAACGGAATGTGCTCATATATCATCACGCTGATCCTGTTTCCGAATACAGATAATACAAGGGAGCTTACGATAGCCAATAGGAATATAACTGTATAAAACGATGCTCTTATCCTCAGATAAAAATAATTACGCGTCTCCATATTCTCACAGATGCTGTTTAATCCCGATGTGACAGACAGAACGCCTTTCCCCGCTGACCAAAGCGCTACAACAATCGTAACCGGAACGATCGTTCCTGACTGAAAATATACTTGAGATACGATCGAACGTATCATGGGCGCAACACTTTCCGGAAATACTTTCAAAACCGCTGTCATAACTTCGCTCATCGTTATCGGCGTAAAGCGAACCATCGTCAAGAGAAGCAAAAATATGGGGATCAAAGACAGCACAAAAAAATAAGCCGCCTGTGCTGCATAAGCGCCTGTGTGATGAGAATTTATCGTTATAATAACTTTAAATATCTGACTTTTTATCTTTTCCCACTTTTTTTCATATTCACATCATAATTCCATTTAATTTCATTTGAATCACCGGAATCACCAAAGGCTCGTACCGGGATTGTAAACGGCTGCCAAGCTCCGGGGCAAACCCAAACTTCGACTTATCGCCATTGCAAAAAGCGGTCGTACAGGACGGCCGCCTTTATCTTTTGTAACTCCCCAAAATGCCGTTCCCTGTATTTTGAGTCCTAGCCACGGCTAGGTGGGCAACCGCATCTGCTTTTCTGTCGTCCACTGCTGTCGGAGGCCTGACATATTACAGAAATATAGGAATCCCGTTTAAACTAATGTAGGTTCAAAATAACAAGGTTATCGCACATCTCAGGTTATTTCTCTTTTAACTTACTGCTATTATACTCTACTTATACTATTTTTACAACCGCATATTTTTTCCATTCAAAAAATTCAGGCCATAACAGTTCAGCCCGCGCCATTCCTAAAACCGCGCTGCGTGCTTATCGCAGCTAACGTCAGCGGTTTACTCATGAACAGGCGCTTATATCATCCCGACCGCCTCGTTTACGCTTTTTACCCCGATGAGTCGAATTCCTTTGATATCTTTTACCATTTTCATGCACACCTGCGGAAGAATACACGTCTCGAATCCCAGCTTTTTCGCCTCTGCGACTCTTTGTTCGGGCATATTGACCGCGCGGACTTCTCCGCTTAGTCCGACTTCCCCGAACACGATCGTCTTTTCATCAACCGGGCGGTTTCTGTAACTTGAAACAAGCGCCATAACAATACCAAGATCGATCGCCGGCTCGTTCATTCTGATTCCTCCGGCGATATTGACATACGCATCCGAATTAGACAGCGCCATTCCGAGACGTTTTTCCAACACTGCCATAAGAAGATTCACTCTGTTATAATCCGTTCCGGCAGCCGTACGCCTCGGCATCCCGAAATTACTCCTGCATACAAGCGCCTGTATCTCGATCAAAATAGGCCGAGTTCCTTCCATAGAACATGCAACGACCGATCCCGCAGACTGTTCCGGTCTGCCGCTCAACATATATTCCGAAGGATTTTCCACTTCCTCAAGTCCGCTCTGCCGCATCTCAAACACGCCGATCTCATTCGTCGATCCGAAACGATTCTTCACAGCGCGTAAAATTCTGTAAGAAGCGTGTCTGTCTCCTTCAAAATAAAGCACTGTATCAACCATATGTTCCAAGACACGCGGACCTGCTACCGTTCCTTCTTTCGTCACATGTCCGACAATGAAAATCGGAATACATAATCCTTTTGCAAGCTGCATAAATACATTCGTCGATTCTCTTACTTGCGACACACTTCCGGGAGCGGATGAAACTTCTTCGCTGTACATCGTCTGAATAGAGTCAATGACAACAAGTTCGGGACGCTCTTTTTCAAGAATTCCTCTTATGATCTCCAGATTCGTCTCACATAAAAGAAACAATCCGTCCGCAAAGTTTCCCATACGGTTTGCCCTTAGTTTGATCTGCGTCTGCGATTCTTCTCCCGAAATGTATAAAACTTTCTTTTTATCGGCCAGAATCCTGCACACTTGAAGCAGCAAAGTAGACTTTCCGATACCGGGATCGCCGCCGACAAGCACAAGCGATCCCGGAACGATCCCTCCTCCGAGCACGCGGTCTAATTCTTTGATGCCTGTAGCGCACCGCACGTCATCTTCAGCCGTTACATCGTTAAGCGGGATCACTTTCGCTTCTCTGACAAGCTCGCGAACAGCTTTTGCTCCCTGTGTACTGCCTTTCGTCACACCGCTGCCGATCTTTTCCTCTACAAATGTATTCCACTCCCCGCATCCCGGACACTGACCGAGCCATTTTGCCTCTTCATGCCCGCAATTCTGACAGAAAAACACACTTTTCTTTCCTTTTGCCATTCATTCTCCTTCTCAAAATCAAACACTCATTAAACAATCAGATTTGACACATCCATCTTAAAAGACAGATTCTAAACGCCTCTCAGCATAAGATCTGCCTACAGACAAACGGGGTGGATATAGCATCCACCCCGAAATCAATTTAAGTATTTGTAAACTTTTCAGTTAATATATTAACATTTTACAACTCTCATTGTCGCTTCCTGTCCTTCTGAAAGTTCCACGCTGACACTGAGTTTTCCACTTAAATTCGTACGCATCTTTCCTGCGGACTCGCCGTCAATAAATACTTCATACTCACATTCCGGCTCTAATTCCAAAGTAAACTGAACGTCTCCCTTTGCGGAAACAGAAAACGCAACTTCTGAATCCGTCTCTTTAAAACCTTCCACTGCGCTTCCCGGAACAGATTCATAAACGAACATTCCGTTCCTCTCAAGTTTTGTAATTTCCGAAAAGGTTTTTACTTTATAAATATCACCTTCAAATTCATAATTATCTTTCTTCGTTTTTTCCGAAAGAGTGTAGTCTCCGAAACTGAGACTTCCGTCATTCTCCGCGCGCAATAATTCCTTCACTGCTGCCATCTTCATTTTCCTCCTAAGTATTTCACAATGTGATCACAGGATATGTTTTGTGTAAATCATTGTCTTTCGCATTCCTTTGACCTTTGTACCATTATAATATAAAATATTTGATTTTTCTACTCCTATAAACGATCTTCTTTCCGAATGAAGCGAATCTCTTTTTTCACAGTTCCCGCCTCAATGCAGTCTCCCCGCTTCACTTCTCCGTTCAGGATCGCTTCCGCAAGTTTGTCTTCCAATTCTGTCTGCAGAGCGCGGCGAAGAGGTCTTGCGCCATATTTTGCATCCGTTCCTTTTTCCGCAATAAGCGCTTTTGCCGACTCCCGTAAAGTCAGGCGGATATCCATCTGATCTTCGATCCTTTTTGTAAAATCCCGGCACATAAGCGTAACAATCTTTTTCATATGCGTTTTCTCGAGAGCATGGAATACGATGATCTCATCAATACGGTTTAAAAACTCCGGTCTAAAGATCTGTTTTACTTCATCCATCACGTTTTGTTTCATACGCTTATAATCGCCTGCAGGATCATCTTTTGCCGCAAATCCAAGCTTCTTAGGTTCTATGATCGCTTTTGCTCCCGCGTTTGATGTCATAATGATAACGGTATTGGAAAAATCTATCTTCCGCCCTTTGGAGTCCGTAATATGTCCGTCGTCCAATACTTGCAAAAGAATATTAAACACATCGGGATGCGCCTTTTCGATCTCATCAAACAAAAGTACCGAATAAGGATGTGTACGCACCTGATCGCTGAGCTGACCGCCTTCTTCATGTCCGACATATCCCGGCGGAGATCCGATCATTTTAGAGACGGAATGTTTCTCCATATATTCGGACATATCAACACGGATCATCGATTCTTCATTGCCGAACATCGCTTCGGCAAGCGCTTTCGACAACTCTGTTTTTCCGACGCCTGTAGGTCCTAAAAACAGAAACGAACCGATCGGGCGTTTCGGGTCTTTCAATCCTACACGCCCCCTCTTTACCGCACGGGCAACTGCTTTCACAGCTTCCTCCTGACCGATGACCCTCTGGTGGAGGACACTTTCCAGTTTCTTAAGACGATCCGTATCGCTTTCCGCAAGTTTTTGAACCGGGATCTTTGTCCATGCGGAAACAACTTCCGCTATATCTTCTTCTGTCACTTCCGGCTGAGAAGAAGATGTTTTTTTCTGAAAACGTTTTTTTAGCTGCTCCGATTTTTTCTCTGCCTCCTCCTGCTCTTTCTGTAAAAGCGAAGCCTCTTCAAAACAACCGTTTTTAATACTCTCTTCTTTTTGCTTTTCCAGTTCTTTCAGGCGAAGATCCAAAGCCGTCAGGTTTTCCGGTACTTTATATCCTTTCAGACTGACTTTTGAACATGACTCGTCAAGCACATCTATTGCTTTATCGGGAAGGTTACGATCCGTAATGTACCGCTCGGACATCGAAACTGCCGCTTCCAGCGCCTCGTCTCTAATCAGCACCTTATGATGCGATTCGTATCTTCCTTTCAACCCTTTCAATATCTCAAGACACTGTTCTTTCGAAGGTTCTTCTACCGATACCGGCTGAAAACGCCGCTCCAGAGCCGCATCTTTCTCGATATATTTCCGGTATTCCGTGATCGTCGTCGCTCCGATCAACTGAAGTTCCCCTCTTGCAAGAGACGGTTTTAAGATGCCGGATGCATCGATCGCCCCTTCTGCTCCTCCCGCTCCGATCATTGTGTGGATCTCGTCAAGAAACAAAATAATATTTCCGTTGGACTCTACTTCCGAGATCAGACCTTTCATACGTTCTTCAAATTCACCCCGGTATTTAGACCCTGCGATCATTCCCGGAAGATCAAGCGTATAAATCCGCTTATCTTTCATTTTTTCCGGAACAACGCCTGCCGCGATACGCTGCGCCAGACCTTCCACAACCGCCGTTTTTCCTACTCCCGGCTCTCCGATCAGACAGGGATTGTTTTTCGTCCTGCGGCTTAACACCTGCATAAGGCGATACATCTCCTCTTCCCTGCCTACAACGGGATCTTGTTTTCCCTCCTCTGCCCGAGCCGTCATATCTGTACAATACTGCTCGATCACAGAGCCGCTTCCTCTCGACTCGTCCTGAAGTTCATCCTGATAATCTTTCGGATCGACTCCCGATGCATTTAAAATATCTTTTAAAAGTTTTTGAAGGCTGATATTCAGCGTGATCAAAATTCTTGCGGCGACGCAGTCCACATCCCGTATCATCGACAAAAGCAAGTGCTCCGTTCCGACCTCGGCTGTACGGAGACGATGCGCTTCCTTCTCACTGTTCGCGAGGATATAGCGAAGCCTTGGACTTTCTTTCGGTTTCTGCGATGCGGGCATCTCCTCCCGGGGAGCGATCAGTTCATCCATAAGCTGCATGATCTTTTCTGTCTCAACGCCGTTTTGCGCAAGCACCTGTCCCGCAACCCCCGAAAACTCCTCCCGCAGTCCGAGAAGCAGATGTTCCGTACCTATGTAAGGATGCTTCATCTCCTTTGCTTTCTTCGCAGCATATCTGACTGCATTTGCCGCCTGTTTTGTATATGAAATATGCATAAGTTCCTCCTGTCGGTTATTTTGCTTTCAAATCTGCTAAAACAAATTATTCATAATCATCGAATATCTCATCTACCAGTTCATGCACTTCCTGCCTCGAAATATTTTTACAACAGCCTCTTGCAAGAACGATCTGAAGCTGTCTTTTCATCACCTGCAGTTCCTCTAACTTATCAATATCAAGAGAAATTACAGCTCCTCTTCGCTTGTCAAGACTGATATAGCCTTCCCGCTTCAGTACACTATATGCTTTGTTTACCGTGTGCATGTTGACGCCGATCGTATCCGCAAGACGCCGCACCGACGGAAGTGAATCTCCTTCATGAATGACCGATGTAGCGATCCCCATGATGATCTGATTACAAAGCTGAATATAAATCGCTTCATCACTGTTAAAATCAACTTCTATGATCATATCTTTCTCCTTTCGGAATTTGTTATATGTATAATAGCACAATCTTATAATTTTTCAAACTTTTAATTAAACTTTTTCTGATGGATTTTTCAAGCTTCTTAAGAGAACAAAAAAGAGCCTGATACCAGACCCTTTATGTTTTATCGGTGTTCCTATTTATTTCTGACAAATTCGCGGAAACTGCATACTGATCTTCGTTCCTCTTCCTTCTTCACTTTCCACACTGACCTTCGCCCCATGCAGAAGCGCTCCGTGCTTGACGATCGAAAGTCCGAGTCCCGTTCCTCCGCGCTCTTTTGAATGACTTTTATCGACTCGGTAAAACCGCTCAAATATGCGTTCCTGATGTTCTTTCGGAATTCCTATACCTGTATCTGACACACTGATTTTCGGTCCATTCAACGTATTTCCCGCCCAAACCGAAACTTTTCCGTTTTCATAGTTATATTTTACTGCATTTTCGCAGACATTATAAACCATTTCATCTAATATCTGCCGGATTCCATGATAATGAACAGATTCTCCCGAAAGTTCGATCCGAATATTTTTCTGTGCCGCCTGCGGCGAAAGACGACTGACAATCTCCCTCGTCAGTTCATACAGATCCACATCTTCTTTTTCCAATTCCACAGATTCTTCATCAAGCTTTGATAATTTAATAATATCTTCGATCAGGGTGATCAGTCTGCGCGCCTCTTTGTAGATGCGTTCCGAAAAACCGGAAATATCTTCCGGACGGACCAATCCGTTTTTCATGATTTCCGCATAGCCGGAAATCGACGTAAGCGGCGTTTTCAGTTCGTGAGATACATTTGCGGAAAACTCTTTCCTCATATTCGCAACCGCTTCTTTTTCTCTGTTCTGCCGGTCCATCGCCTCCAGCAAAGGACTTAATTCCTCATAAATATCACTGTCCAATGGACGTTCCAGATCAAGTTCATTGATCGGTTTGATCAATCGATTTGTCTGCCATCTTGCCAAAGCGAAAGCGAACAATATTGTCAGTACGGCAAGAATTCCCATCACCGGCATTAGACTGACTGCGGTACTTGCCAGATTATCAATCGACTTGGATACGCGCAGCACCGTTCCGTCGTTGAGAAGAAGAGCATAATAATACATATCCTTCCCTACCGTTTCTGACTTTCTTACGTCTGCCCCTTCTCCTTTAGAAAGAGCTTCTCTGACTTCTTTTCGGTTTCCGTGGTTTTTAAGGATGTCTGCATCTCTGCGTGAATCATAGAGAACCGTTCCGTCTGCTTTGATCTGCGTCACCCTTGTGCTTTCCACAACATTATCCATCTGTTTCATATAATCGCTGTCAGACAAATTGATCGCTTCACGAATATATGCCGCTTCCTGTTTTACTTCTGTCTGAAGCAGATTCATATTCCGATTATAAAGGATAACCGAAAGGATCACATAAGCAAGCACAAGAGTTACCGTCAAAATCACAGTCATGCTTTGCTGGATTTTTTTCTTTATACTCATGCGCTTCCTCCTATGCGATACCCGACTCCGCGTACTGTCTGAATGATTTCTCCCTTTTCACCCAGCTTTTGTCTAAGCGTCCTGATATGTACATCAACAGTTCTTGTTTCTCCGTCAAAATCATATCCCCATATTTCTGTAAGCAACTGATCTCTTGTCAAAACAATTCCTTCGTTTCTCATCAGCTTTTCAAGCAGTTCAAATTCTTTTAATGTAAGAGGTACTGTCCGTCCATCTACGGTCACTTCATGTTTCTTCACATCAATATGAACTCCTTGTATTTCCGGATTTTCCCTTTCCTGCGATCCTTTGCTTCTGCGAAGAACCGCCTTGATGCGGGAAACAAGCTCCATCATCCCAAACGGTTTTGTCACATAATCGTCCGCTCCCGAATCCAGACCGATCACTTTATCATATTCCGATCCTTTTGCAGTTACCATAATCACCGGAATACTTTTCGTCTTGGACGAACATTTTAATTTTTTTAATATCTCCAGACCGTCTTCTCCCGGAAGCATGATATCAAGCAAAATAAGCTCCGGCGTTTCAAACGCCAGAGCCTCCGTAAAGGCCGAACCATCCGCAAACCCTCTGGCTTTAAGCCCCGTTGTCTCCAATGTATATATGACCAGTTCTCTGATATTGTCGTCATCTTCCACGCAATATATCATTCTTCCAGTTCTCCTTTACTTGTTTTGTTCATTATTCCGCATGTATGATCGCATGATCCTTATGCACTCCCGTAATGGAAAATTCTACCCATTCGGCAATATTCGTCGCATGATCTCCGATACGTTCCAGATATTTTGTCACCATGATCAGATCAAAAATGCGTTTCCCGTTCTCGCCTTTTTCTTCTCTTATAAACTCGATCATCTCATCCCGCACTTCCTCGAAATACTGATCGATCTCATCGTCCGCCTTCATCACGCTGCGTGCAAGCTCTAAATCTTTCTCAACATATGCCGTGACGCTGGTGCGGACCATCTTGCTCACCTCAGATGCCATCGTACCGATTACATGGATCTCATCTGTAGCCGCAACTCCTTTTGACGACAAAATGATCTCTGCAATATCCGATGTCTGATCTCCGATACGTTCCATATCTGTGATCATTTTCAGAGCCGCAGAAATCCTGCGAAGATCCTTTGCCACGGGCTGCTGCTGAAGGAGAAGTTTCAGACAGAGACGTTCAATATCTTTTTCAATCTGATCAATCTCCTCATCCTCGGCAATGATCACTTTTGCCTGTTCAATGCTTCCGTCCTTCAATGCCTGCGTTGCTTTTGCAATCGCAGTCTCGCACAACTCGCCCATATGGGTAAGCTGCTCGTCCAATAAATGAAGCTGTCTGTCAAATCTGTTACGCATAGCTTAACCAAACCTCCCTGTGATATAGTCTTCCGTTCTTTTATCTGACGGTATTGAAAACAGTTTTTCTGTATTGTTGCATTCCACACTTCTCCGAGAAGGAAAAACGCCGTATTGGCAGACATGCGCACTGCCTGCTGCATATTATATGTAACTATGGCAATAGTATAATCTTTTTTCAGCTCCATCGCAAGCTCTTCAGTCTTTGATATGAAGACCGAAAAGAGAGCCGATGTCCGCTCGTCCTACGTTTTAGGCAAAATTTCCTCATCTCATTGTAAATACCGGATGTACGGCATATCATCTTTTCTTCATTTTCACAACATTACATTTTACCGCTGTGATATCATTGTATAAAAAACATGTAAAATCGACTAGCGCTTCATTGTTAAATCAAAGTAAAATTTATAAGATTAAAACCGCGCTCCCTTACAGGCAGGTTCATGACGGCCCGAAATCAAAGCAGTTTCTGAAGAAGCAGTTCCAGCCTTCCAGCCGCCTCTTTCGTATCTTCCGGCGACCCGAAAGTAGAGAAACGGAAATATCCCTCGCCGCACGCTCCAAACCCTTCTCCGGGCGTTCCCACTACCTGGATTTCATTAAGCAGGTAATCAAAAAACTCCCAGCTTCCCATTCCATTCGGGCATTTCATCCAAATATAAGGAGCGTTTTTCCCTCCGCAGTACCAGATGCCGAGCCGATCCAGTACTTCCGTCAGACATCTTCCATTCTTTTTATAGATTTGAATCCCCTCCCGAATCTGCCGCTGTCCTTCTTCCGTAAATACAGCCGAAGCTCCTTTTTGGATAAGATAAGATACACCGTTTGTTTTCGTCGTCCGGTTTCTTACCCACATCTGGTTCAGACTCATTCCGCCGCGAAACAGTTCTTTTGGAATGACTGTATATCCGCAGCGTGTTCCTGTAAAGCCCGCGGTCTTAGACAAAGAGCAAATTTCAATGGCACAGGTTCTCGCTTCCGGGATTTCAAAAATACTGTGGGGGATGTCATCTTCTTCAATAAATGCCTCATATGCGGCATCAAACAGGATGATGGCATTCATTTTGTTGGCATAATCCACCCATGCCTGTAATGCCTCCCGGTCAAATACAGCGCCGGTTGGATTATTCGGAGAGCAGATGTAGATCACGTCTGCCGCAATGTCCGGATCCGGCACAGGAACAAATCCGTTCTCTTCTCCCGCCGGAATATGGATAATCGTGTTTCCGGCAATCACGTTCGCATCCACATAAGCAGGATAAGCCGGTTCCATGATCAGCACTGTCTTTTCTTTTCCGAACAAATCCAAAATATCTCCCAGCTCATCACTTGCCCCGCTGGAGACAAAGACTTCCTCATGGCTTAATTTTACTCCTCTTTTTTGATAGTATGCCGCAATGGTTGTCCGAAGTTCCGTATCTCCGCATTCCGGCATATATCCATGAAAGGTTGTTTTATGAGCCTGATCTTCTACTGCCTCATGAAGTTTTTGGATAACGGCATCGCAAAGCGGCAGAGAAACGTCGCCAATTCCCATTCTATAGAGATGCGCTCCCGGATGTGCTTCCAGATAAGCTTTTGTTTTCTGGGCGATATTATAAAACAAATAAGATTCTTTTAAATTTTGATAATTCATATTTGGTATCATTCTGCAGTTCTCCTTTTTTTGTTTTTATGCGTAAAGAGGCGAAACACCTATGGTAATTTCTTCCAGCACGTCCAGAAGTACCTTTACGGTATCCAAAGAGGTAAACATCGTTACGTTGTTTTCGATGGCTGTCCTTCTGATCGCCAGTCCGTCTTCATAATGAACGCCGGATAAAATGGCTCTTGTGTTAATGACATAGCTTACATAGCCGGATCTTATCGCTTCCAGAATTTCGGTGCTGTTTTCACTAAGCTTTCTGCGGATACGAGTGCGAATCCCATGCGCTTTCAGAAACTCTCCGGTTCCGACTGTTGCCTCTATATTGAATCCCATTTCATAAAACCGTCGAATAAGAGGCAGCGCCTCTTCTTTATCTTCATCAGCCAGAGTTACCATGACCGTTCCGTAGTTCTGCATTTTCACACCGGAAGCGATTAAGGCTTTATACATGGCTCGAGGAAATTTTCGATCGTATCCTATGGCTTCTCCTGTTGATTTCATCTCAGGGGACAGATACGCATCCATTCCATTTAACTTAGCAAAAGAAAACGCGGGCGCTTTTACATACCAGAAACTCTTTTCTTCCGGATAACATGTGTCGATGCCCTGCTCTTTCAGGCTGATGCCAAGAATCACTCTTGTCGCAATATCCGCCAGAGAATAACCTGTGGCTTTTGATAAAAACGGAACGGTTCTGGATGAGCGTGGATTTACTTCTATAATATACACGTTTTCCTCCTGATCCACAATAAACTGAATATTAAACAATCCTCTGATTCCGATTCCAAGACCTAATCTTCTTGTATAATCCAGAATCACTTCTTTTACATGGTCTGAAATGCTGTAACTCGGATACACACTGATGGAATCGCCGGAATGTACGCCGGTTCTCTCCACCAGTTCCATGATGCCGGGCACAAATACATCCTGACCGTCGCAGATTCCGTCGATCTCCACTTCTTTTCCTCTGATATAATGATCCACTAATACCGGTTTTTCTTCATTGATCTCCACCGCCGTTTTCAGATATTGCCGCAGTTGTTCTTCTTTTGCCACGATCTGCATGGCTCTTCCGCCTAATACAAAGCTCGGACGTACCAGCACAGGATAGCCTATTGCAGCTGCCGCCTTTACACCATCTTCAATATTCGTTACAGCCTGACCTTTGGGCTGCGGAATAGAAAGCGCGGCCAAAAGCTTCTCAAAGGACTCCCTGTTCTCTGCCTTTTCGATCGCCTCGCAGTCTGTTCCGATGATCGTTACGCCTCTGGATTCCAGAGGCTCTGCCAGATTCACGGCAGTCTGCCCTCCCAGCGAGGCGATTACGCCATCCGGCCGCTCCAGTTCAATTACGTTCATCACGTCTTCGACACAGAGAGGTTCAAAATACAGCTTATCGGAAGTCGTATAATCCGTAGAAACTGTTTCCGGATTATTGTTGATCACAATGGCCTCATATCCGGCATTGCGTATTGTTTTTACGGCATGAACTGTCGAATAATCAAACTCTACGCCCTGACCGATTCGGATAGGACCTGATCCAAGCACCAGAATTTTTTTTCTGTCCTCTGCTATCGATTCGTTTTCTTCTTCGTAAGTAGAATAAAAATAAGGGACATAACTGTCAAATTCAGAAGCGCAGGTGTCGATCATTTTATAAACCGGGAACAGATGCATTTCTTTTCTAATGCGAAAGACAGTATCTTCGTCTGTATTCCAGAGCCATGCCACAGCGCGATCGGAAAATCCTCCTCTTTTTGCCTCATGCAGGACGTCCCTGTTCCATGGATTTGCTTTTAACATATTTTCCATTTCTATGATTTTCTTCATTTTTTCCAGGAAAAAGCCGTCAATCTTTGTTTCAAAAGCAATTTGCTGAACATTGCAGCCAAGTCTTAATAATTGTGCAACGGCAAAGATCCTGTCGTCCGTTCCTGCTTTTATATAGGAAAGAAGCTCTTCCCTTGTCTTTTCATCGAATTTCTCCATATATAGATGAAATACTCCCGTTTCCAGGGAACGGATCGCCTTTAACAGACTTTCTTCAAATGTTCGTCCAATGCTCATCACCTCTCCGGTCGCTTTCATCTGCGTGCCTAACTTTTGATTGGCATCTGCAAACTTATCAAACGGAAAACGAGGCATTTTCGTTACTACATAATCTAAGGCAGGCTCAAAGGAAGCAGGGGTGTTTACAAGGGGGATCTCGTCCAGAGTCATACCTACGCTGATTTTTGCAGACACTCTGGCAATGGGATATCCGCTTGCTTTTGACGCCAGTGCAGAAGAACGGGAAACACGTGGGTTCACTTCGATAACGTAGTACCGGAAAGAATGAGGATCCAGTGCGAACTGTACATTGCATCCCCCTTCCACCCTAAGAGCCCGGATCAGCCTTAGCGCACTGTCTCGCAGCATCTGGTATTCCTTATTCGTCAAGGTTTGGGATGGGCAGACTACGATCGAATCTCCTGTATGGATTCCTACCGGATCCAGATTTTCCATGTTGCACACCGTAATTGCCGTATCATTAGAATCACGAATGACTTCATATTCAATTTCTTTAAAACCTTTAATGCTTTTTTCAACCAATACCTGATGAACCGGCGACAAGGCAAGCGCATTATGAATAAGCCCCAGAAATTCCTGTTCATCGTCTGCAAACCCTCCCCCGGTTCCGCCCAGAGTAAAAGCCGGACGCAGAACTACCGGATAACCGATGGTCTTTGCCGCCTGAAGGGCTTCTTCTGCTGTATTGGCGACAAGGGACGGCAGTACCGGTTCTCCTAATTTTTCGCACAATTCTTTAAACAGTTCTCTGTCTTCTGCCTGCCGGATGCTTTCACTTCCAGTTCCAAGCAGTTCTGTCTGACATTCTTTCAAAACTCCTTTTTTCTCGAGCTGCATTGCAAGATTCAGTCCTGTCTGCCCTCCGATTCCGGGTACTATGGCGTCCGGACGCTCATGGCGGACGATTTTTGCCATATATTCCAATGTAAGAGGCTCCATATAAACTTTATCTGCAATGGCAGGGTCTGTCATTATAGTCGCCGGATTGGAATTGCACAGGATTACTTCATACCCCTCTTCTTTCAGCGCAAGACATGCCTGTGTTCCCGCATAATCAAATTCCGCTGCCTGTCCGATTACAATAGGACCAGAACCAATAACCAGTATTTTCTTTATATCAGTTCGCTTTGCCATGTTTGTTTTCCTCCATCATCTGTATAAATTGATCAAACAAATACCCGCTGTCCTGAGGTCCGGGAGCGCTTTCCGGATGATACTGGACGCTGAAAACATGATCTTTTCTGCAGGCAATTCCTTCTACTGTATGATCCAGCAGATTGATATGGGTCATCTCCAGATCGGTATTTTTCAGACTGGCATAATCTACAGCATAAGAATGATTCTGGGACGTGATTTCTATTTTCCCGGTTTTTAAGTTTTTTACCGGATGGTTTCCTCCCCGGTGTCCGAATTTCAACTTATAAGTCCCCGCGCCATAGGCAAGCCCGATCATCTGATGTCCAAGGCATATTCCAAATAATGGAAAGTTTCCTCTTATTTTCCGTACCAGTTCCAGAACCGGCTTTACATCCTTCGGATTGCCCGGTCCATTAGACAAAAAGACGCCGTCCGGGTTTTGTTTTTGAATTTCTTCATAAGAAGTGTTCCATGGATATACCATGACGCTGCAGCCTCTTGCATTTAAACTTCGTATAATATTTTCTTTTATTCCGCAATCAATGGCCGCCACAAGATAATTTTCCTGTTTGGCGGCACAGTATCTTATTTCTTTAGAACTGACCTTTTCTACGGCATCTTTCGGAATCTCAAATCCTGCCAGTTTTTTCAATCCTTCTTCCGGCGATGTCTGCGCATCTGTAAGCAGCGCCTTACAACTTCCGAAATCCCGGATCTTTCTTACCAGTTTTCTCGTATCAATGCCGTAAATACCGGGAATATGATACTGTTTCATCACCTCGTCCAGCGTGGCGGCGCTGCGGAAATTGGAAGGAATATCATTATAATCTCTCACGGCAAGCCCGCCGATGGAAGGTTGTTTTGTCTCAAAGTCTTCTTTTGCAATCCCGTAATTTCCGATCAACGGATATGCCATAACAACGGTCTGATATGTGTAGGATGGATCAGAAAGGATCTCCTGATACCCAACCGGCGCCGTATTAAATACTATTTCCGTTATTTTCTCTTCCTGACTGCCAAACCCATAGCCATAAAATTGACTTCCGTCTTCCAGAAGAAGCTTCTTATTCCATTTTTCCATTTGTTTCACCTCTCGGATAATTTTTGTTCAAATCGGTCCTTTCGGACATCTGTGGGAATTTCAGTCGCGTATTTCCCGCTAAAACAAGCGTCACAATATGAATGCGTTCCTGTCAGTTCATGAAGGCATTCCAACGGAAGATAGCCAAGTGAATCCGCCCCGATGAGCGTGGCGACCTCTTTTTCTCCATGGTGGGATGCAATAAGATTTTCTTCCGAATCGATGTCTGTACCATAATAACACGGATGCAGAAACGGAGGTGCAGAGATTCTTAGATGGATCTCTTTTGCGCCTGCCTCTCTTAAAAGACTTACAAGCTGTCTGCTTGTAGTTCCTCTTACAATGGAATCATCAATTAAAACTACTCGTTTTCCCTGAATAACCGATGGGATCGGACTCAACTTCATCCGCACCAGATCGATCCGTTCTTTTTGACCGGGAGATATAAAAGTTCTTCCAATGTATTTGTTCTTGACAAGTCCGATTCCATAAGGAATTCCTGAAACTTCAGAAAATCCAAGCGCCGCGTCCAGACCGCTGTCCGGAACGCCGATTACAATATCCGCCTTGACCGGTTTTGTCTGTGCTAATAGTTTCCCAGCCTGAATTCTTGCTGCTGATACAGAGATCTTATCAATGACAGAGTCCGGTCTTGCAAAATAAATATATTCAAATATACAGGTCTTCTGTTTCTGCGTGCCGCAGTGTTCCCGGCGCGACTCGACGCCTTCTTCGCTAAATACCAGGATCTCTCCCGGAAGAAGATCCCTGATCAGTTCCGCGCCTACAGATGTCAGGGCGCAGCTTTCCGAGGCAATCACATAGGAGCCGTCCGGCATTTTCCCGTAACAAAGGGGACGGAATCCATACGGATCTCTCACTGCGATCATTTTAGCAGAAGACATTAATATAAGAGAATATGCTCCTTCCAAAGAAGTCATGGCGCGGCTTACCGCCTCCTCGATACTAGGCGCAGTAAGCCTTTCTCTTGTAATCATATACGCAATCGTTTCTGTATCGCTGGTTGTATGGAAAATTGCTCCTGATAATTCCAATTTATCACGAAGCTCTAACGCATTGCTTAAATTTCCATTATGTGCCAGCGCCATTTTCCCTTTCTGATGGTTCACCTCTATAGGCTGACAATTCTTTCGATTATTTCTTCCTGTCGTTCCGTACCGCACATGTCCCACGGCCATATTTCCTTCCGAAAGATGTGCCAGAGTATCCTCAGAAAATACTTCGCTTACAAGCCCCAAATCCTTATACGACGAAAAGACGCCATCGTCATTTACAACAATGCCGCAGCTTTCCTGCCCTCTGTGCTGAAGTGCATAGAGTCCATAATAAACCAGTTTCCCAAGACGTTCTCTTTTTCTGCTTAAAATTCCGAACACGCCGCATTCTTCATGAATCGCCATATCTGTTCACTCCTCTTGTTTCGTATTTTCATGGAAAGCCGCTGAAATAAATCCTTGAAACAGCGGATGCGGCCGGTTGGGGCGGCTTGTAAATTCCGGATGAAACTGCACTCCGATATAAAACGGATGATCCGCAAGCTCGATGGTTTCTGCCAAACGGCCATCAGGGGAAGTTCCGCTGATCACCAGACCTGCATCGGTAAGCAGTTCGCGGTACTGATTATTTAATTCGTAGCGGTGACGATGGCGCTCTTGAATGACCGAGCGCTGATAGCAATGCTCCATTTGTGTTCCCGGCTGAATCACACAAGGGTAATTTCCAAGTCGGAGTGTGCCTCCCTTATCAATATCATCACTTTGTCCCGGCATAAAATCAATAACCTTGTCCCTGCACTGCTCATCAAATTCCCCGGAATGTGCTTCCGGAAGTCCAGCCTCATTCCTGGCATATTCAATGACGGCAATCTGCATGCCAAGACAGATCCCGAAATAAGGAATCCGATTCTTTCTGGCATATTCAGCTGCAGTGATCATTCCTTCAATTCCTCTGTTTCCAAAACCGCCGGGAACGATGATCCCGTGTATTCCCCGGAAAATCTGAGCTACGTTTTCTTTCGTAATATTCTCTGAATCGATCCAATGAATACGGATATAAGCATTCTGCGCATAGCCTGCATGATTTAAAGCTTCCACTACGGACAGATAGGCGTCATGAAGCTTTACATATTTCCCGACCAGTCCGATATGTACTTCCCGGGTACGATTTTTTATCTGTTCCACCATTTTTTTCCAGTCTTCAAGCCGGGCTTCCTTTGCCTCTAAATGAAGCTCTCTGCAAACTACAGAAGAAAAGCCGGACTGCTCCAACATAAGGGGCGCTTCATATAAATTTGACAGCGTGCGGTTTTCGATCACGCAGTCCGGCTTCACATTGCAGAAAAGAGAAATCTTCTGAAAAATAGATTCCTCCAAAGGTTTATCGCACCGAAGTACAATGAGATTCGGGTGGATTCCCATTCCCTGCAGTTCCCGTACAGAGTGCTGCGTAGGCTTTGATTTGTGTTCGTCCGAGCCGCTTAAATAAGGGACGAGTGTCACATGAATAAACAGGCTGTTTTCCCGTCCCACTTCCAGAGAAATCTGGCGGACTGCTTCTAAAAAAGGCTGGGATTCAATATCTCCTATTGTTCCTCCGATTTCCGTAATTACCACGTCTGCATCCGTCTGTTTCCCTACGCGATAGACAAATTCTTTGATTTCATTGGTGATATGCGGGATCACCTGAACAGTAGAGCCCAGATATTCTCCCCTTCTTTCCTTATTCAACACATTCCAATAGACTTTTCCTGTCGTCAGATTGGAATATTTATTCAGGTTTTCATCAATAAATCTCTCATAATGTCCCAGATCCAGATCTGTCTCCGCGCCGTCTTCCGTGACAAACACCTCTCCATGCTGATACGGGCTCATAGTTCCCGGATCTACATTAATATAAGGATCTAACTTCTGAGCGGCCACCTTATAACCTCTGGCTTTTAAAAGCCGCCCAAGGGAGGCTGCCGTAATTCCTTTTCCAAGCCCGGATACCACGCCTCCGGTCACAAAAATATACTTTGTCATAAATTGTCATTCCTCTTTCTATTATTTTCCGCTTTCTCCATAGTTTGAAAGCACTCTGGCTGAAGGGTCATTGACGTCACACCCCTCCCACTCTTTGTTCGGCATCCAGAATCCGGCGATCATTTCCGCCTGCCCCGGATAATATTTTTCAAAGATTTCCCTGTACAACAAAGATTCTTTCGTAAACGGACGTGCATAGGTATACTTTTCTGATAATGTTTCCATCTCCTGATCTGTGTAAACGGATTCTGCGTATTCTTTCAGATAATCCACCATGGAATGACCTACTGCGTCTGAAAACGCTGCTTTTTCTCTCCACAGGATTTCTTGCGGAAGGTACGAATCCTCCTGAAATGCATGACGGAGAAGATATTTCCCTTTTCCGTAATGATTCATTTTCAGTTCCGGATCGACTGCCATAACGTAAGTCACAAAATCCAGATCTCCGAACGGAACTCTTGCCTCAAGAGAATTGGAAGAGATACAGCGGTCTGCCCTTAGTACATCATACATATGAAGTTCACGGATTCTTTTCACGGATTCTTCTTGGAACGCCTCCGGACCGGGGGCGAAATCAGTATATTTATATCCAAATAATTCATCCGATATTTCACCGGTGAGAAGTACGCGGATATCTGTCTGCTCATGAATTGCCCTACATACCAGATACATACCCACAGATGCACGTATCGTAGTAATATCGTAAGTCCCCAGAACATGAATCACCTCTTCCAGCGTATCGATCACTTCCTCCGGCGTCATATATATTTCCGTATGTTCGCTTCCGATGTACTCTGCTGTCTGCTTCGCATACTTTAAATCAATGGCGTCTTCACGCATCCCGATGGCAAACGTACGGATAGGTTTCCGGCTCTCTTTAGCGGCGATCGCACAGACGAGCGAGGAATCCAGCCCGCCCGAAAGCAGAAAACCTACCTTCGCATCCGCTACAAGCCGTTTCTTTACTCCTTCGATCAGCAGGTCGTAGATATTCCGGCATACGGTTTCTAAATCATCCCGGCATATGTGTTCTGATTTTGTTATATCGCAATAGCAGGTAAAACTGCCGTTTTTATAATAATATCCCGGAGGAAAAGGCATGATTTTGTCAGTAAGCCCTACCAGGTTTTTCGCTTCACTTGCAAACAGGATCACACCTTTTTCATCATATCCGTAATAGAGAGGACGGATTCCAATGGGATCTCTTGCCGCAATATATTCACCTGTATCGCCGTCATAGAGAATACATGCGAATTCTGCATCCAGCATAGCAAACATATCTGTGCCATATTCTTTATACAAGGGCAGAAGGATCTCACAGTCTGAATCGCTTGCAAAGCTATATCGGTCAGACAATTCTTCTTTGATCTTTTCAAATCCATAAATTTCTCCGTTGCAGACCACGTAACTTCCATCCAATTGGAAAGGCTGCATTCCGGACGGTGTTAATCCCATAATGGCCAGTCTGTGAAATCCAAGAAGACCATTTCCCGTATCAACGATCCGGCTGTCATCCGGACCTCTGGAAATGGTTCTTTGGAAACCTTCTTTAAATTTATCTAAATCGACTACCGGTCCGCAATATCCCATAATCGAACACATACATTTTACCTCCATTTTTCGGGAACTGTTCCATGCGCGCTGTAAACAGTTCCCTTATTTTAAATTTATTCTACATCCTGCAGAGCATCAAAGCCCTCTTCACCGGTTCTGATTTTTACAACATTTTCCACATCATAAACGAAAATCTTACCGTCTCCGATATGTCCTGTATAAAGCACTTTCTTAGCCGTTTCGATAACACTGCGGACAGGAACTTTGCTCACCACGATTTCTACCTGGATTTTCGGAAGCAGGTTTGCCTCAATCTGTACGCCGCGGTAATACTCCGGTTTTCCTTTCTGTACGCCGCATCCAAGAACGTGCGATACGGTCATGCCTGTAATTCCCAGATTCATCATTGCCGCTTTTAATGCCTCAAGCTTTGATTCCTTGCAGACAATTTCCACCTTCGTGAATTTCGGCGTTCCTTCTTCAAATGCAGGAACCGTCTTCACCGGTACAGCTTCAGCTTCCGGCACATCTCCCATGGCAAAGACCGTATTGGTGTCCACATCCTCCGCAATGGTGTCCGGCAGCATAGAAAATCCGGCATATGCGGTAAACAGTCCATGTTCCGAAACATCCAATCCGGCAAGCTCTTCTTCCGGTTTTACACGCAGCCCGATGGTATGTTTAATTGCTAAAAATACAATGGTGATAACCACCGCAACATACGCTGCTACAGCAAGCACGCCTAATACCTGGATTCCCAGAAAGTGCGCGCCGCCTCCATAGAAAAGTCCTGCCTCTGTAGTCTCCCCTGTGGCAAACAGACCGGTCAGAACCGTTCCTGCAGCGCCGCAGACACAGTGTACGGAAACAGCGCCTACAGGGTCGTCTATTTTTGCAATTTTATCAAAAAATTCTATCGCCAGTACAATCAGGATTCCACAGACAACTCCAATGACCGCCGCGCCGACCGCATCTACCGCATCGCAGCCCGCTGTAATGCCTACCAGACCTGCCAATGCTGCATTGTAAGTCATAGAGACATCCGGTTTCTTGTAACGTATCCAGGTGAAAATCAAAGCCGCGCAGCAGGCGACAGCAGCTGCCAGGTTAGTATTAAAGAATACCCTTCCCGCTGTTTCTATCAGGGCATCACTGTCCATACCTACCGTAGAAGCTCCGTTAAATCCAAACCAGCAGAACCAGAGGATAAAGACGCCAAGCGCTGCAAATGTAAGGTTATGCCCTAAAATCGCCTGCGGTTTTCCGTTTTTATCGTATTTTCCAATACGCGGACCTAAGATTTTCGCACCGATCATAGCGCAGATGCCTCCTACCATATGTACGGCTGTAGATCCTGCAAAATCATGGAATCCCATCTGGGAAAGCCATCCTCCTCCCCAGATCCAGTGGCCAGAAACCGGATAGATCAGAAGTGAGATCGCTGCAGAATAAATACAGTAAGCGCTGAATTTTGTTCTCTCTGCCATTGCTCCTGACACAATCGTGGCGGATGTCGCACAAAAGACAGTCTGGAAGATCGCAAACGCCCACAGAGGAACGCCTGAAGGAAGCGCCTGGCTGTACTCGCCCCGGATCAGCGGGTCAAAGCTGCCAATGATTCCGGAACCTTTTCCAAACATCAGTCCGAATCCTACCAGCCAGAATGCCGGTGTTCCAATGCAGAAATCCATCAGGTTTTTCATCAGAATATTTCCGGTGTTTTTCGCTCTTGTAAATCCCGCTTCACACAAGGAAAAACCTGCCTGCATAAAGAAGACCAGAGCTGTGCCAAATAATACCCAGATTGTATTTACAGAACTGTACATGATAACCCCTCCCTTTTTGTTATCTTTGCTATTTTACGCTGAAAAGCAGATCCCCGTAGGTTGGGAACGGCCAGTATTTTTTTGCTGTAACGGTTTCCGCTTCATCACAGGCAATTCGTAACTCCTGCATTCTGGTCAATACTGTATCCCGGATCTGATAAGACTGCGCCACAATATCCTTCACGTCCTGAAGTTCTATCAGAGCTGTTTCCAATGCATCCGTCCTGACTGCCATCTGGTCTGTAAGTGTAGAGAGTTTTTTTATCAGGCCGCTTTCATAACGGCATGCCAATGTCTCATCGACACGTTTCTTCGCAGAAGCTGTCCTTGCCAGTTCCATTGCGTAGGCTTCCACAGCCGGAATGATCTCTCTTTTAACCATATCCACCATAGTATTTGCTTCTATTACGATCGTCTTACAGTAGTTTTCCAGCATAATCTCGCATCTTGATTCCAGTTCCGCCTTGGAGAATACTTTATGTGAAGTAAGCATCCTGACATTTTTTTCATCCAGCAGATGCGGCATACAGTCCGGCGTTGACGGATAGTTCATCAGTCCGCGCTTTTCCGTTGCTTCTTTTATCCATGCATCGTCATAACCGTTTCCATTGAAAATAATCCTCTTGTGATCTTTGATCGTCTTGCGGATCATGGCATGAAGGGTTTCTTCAAAATTCTCTGCTTTTTCCAGTCTGTCCGCATAGATCTTCAGGCTTTCCGCCACTGCGCTGTTAAGCATCATGTTGGCGCATGCGATACTGTTGGAAGATCCCAACATACGGAATTCAAACTTATTTCCTGTGAAAGCAAAAGGTGAAGTACGGTTTCTGTCCGTAGTATCCCGATTGAATTTCGGAAGGACATCCACACCCAGCTTCATCTGTGTTTTTTCCGCTCCTTCATAAGGAATATCTTTTTCAATCGCCTCTAAGACTCCGTTCAGCTCATCGCCCAGAAACATGGACACAACAGCCGGCGGCGCTTCATTTGCTCCCAGACGATGATCGTTTCCTGCGGTTGCAACAGACAGCCTCAGCAGATCCTGATAATCATCCACCGCTTTGATCACTGCGCACAGAAACAGTAAAAACTGCGCATTCTCATAAGGTGTTTCTCCCGGCGACAGCAGGTTTACGCCTGTATCAGTGGAGATGGACCAGTTATTATGTTTTCCGCTTCCATTCACTCCTGCAAACGGTTTCTCATGAAGAAGACAAACCAATCCATGCCGTGCGGCTACTTTTTGCATGATTTCCATCGTCAGCTGGTTGTGATCCGTAGCAATGTTGGTCGTTGTGTAGATCGGCGCCAGCTCATGCTGTGCCGGAGCCACTTCATTGTGCTGTGTCTTTGCAAGGATTCCAAGCTTCCAGAGTTCCTCATTTAAGTCCGCCATGTAAGCCTCTACTCTTGGCTTGATCACACCGAAATAATGGTCATCCATCTCCTGTCCTTTCGGAGGTCTTGCTCCAAATAAAGTGCGTCCTGTAAATTGAAGATCTTTTCTTTGATCATACATTTCTTTTGTAATCAGGAAGTATTCTTGTTCCGGTCCTACAGAAGTAATAACGTATGATACCTTTTCATTGCCGAACAGACGGAGAATCCGAAGCGCCTGCTTATTCAATGCCTTCATGGAACGAAGCAGCGGCGTTTTCTTGTCCAACGCTTCTCCTCCATAAGAACAAAAAGCTGTGGGAATACATAAGGTTTTTCCTTTAATAAACGCATAGGAAGTCGGATCCCATGTGGTATATCCTCTTGCCTCAAAGGTAGCTCTTAAACCTCCGGAAGGGAAGGAAGAGGCATCCGGCTCTCCTTTGATCAGTTCCTTACCCGAAAATTCCATGATAACGCCTCCGTTTGGAGAAGGAGAAATAAAGCTGTCATGTTTTTCTGCTGTGATTCCGGTCAGCGGCTGAAACCAGTGTGTGTAATGTGTTGCGCCTTTCGATACAGCCCATTCTTTCATAGCTTCTGCCACAACGTCTGCTACGCTGCTGTCTAATTGTTCACCTTCATCAATGGTTTTTCTCAATGACTGATATACTTTTGAAGATAAACTTGCCTTCATAACCCTGTCATCAAACACCATACAGCCAAAATATTTGGAAACATTTTTCTTCTTCATAACGACACTCCTTTCGCACGAAAAAAGACAAGGATGCCTTTCCTGCTATCCACATGAAAGACGCCCTTGCCTTTTTCTATCTGTTTCTTTGCAACAACGGAAAAAGCGTCTCTGAGATTGTGTTCTCAAAGACGCCCTTGCCTTTACGTGTTGCATGATAACACCGGACAAACCTCTTTGTCAATTCCTTTTTTTGTATTTTTACAAGTACAATTATAACCGTTCAGCCTGCGAAAACCACTTACGGAAACACATATGAAATAAGAAAGATAAAGGAATCCGCGCATCGTTCTGCAAAAACTCAATCAAATTATGATTGACAAACATTCCTAATCGTTGTATAAGTATGCATATGAGCAAAGGCGTTCATTTAGGAATCAGAATTTTTCTGCTTTCAAAATGAGCGTCTTTGTTTTTATTGTATAAGATCAAAAAGAAAGGAATGAAATGGAAAATGAAAACAGAAGGTCAGGTAAGGATTCCTTCAGGATGTGCCATCGCAGCTATGATTTCCAGAGACGGGAATAAAATGTCCGGGGAAACGATCACAAATGCTATGAAACCCATGCATGACCGATCCAATGGTCTTGGCGGCGGATTTGCCGGTTATGGAATCTATCCGGAATATAAAGACTTTTATGCCTTTCATATGTTTTTTGACAGCAGAGCTGCCAGAAAAGGATGCGAGGCGTTTTTAAAAGAACGGTTTGAGATCGTACAGTCAGAAATTATCCCCACAAGAAAAACGCCTCTGATCACAGATGAGCCTATCATCTGGAGATACTTTGTAGCTCCTTTGAAGTCTCTTCTGACGTCTATGCAGCTGGATGAAAAGGAATATGTGGTACGTACAGTCATGAAGATCAATACGGAGATGCCGGGAGCTTATGTCTTTTCCAGCGGCAAAAACATGGGAACTTTCAAAGCAGTGGGATACCCGGAAGACATCGGTATTTTCTATAAATTAGACGAATACGAGGGATATTCCTGGACTGCCCACGGCCGCTATCCTACCAATACTCCGGGCTGGTGGGGCGGAGCTCACCCCTTTGCTCTTCTGGATTCTTCCGTTGTACATAACGGTGAAATTTCTTCCTATGATGCCAACCGCCGTTTTATGGAAATGTTTGGATATAAGTGTACCCTTCAGACGGATACGGAAGTCATCACGTATATTTTAGACTATCTGCTCCGCAGGCAGAATCTGACTCTTGGAGAAGCTGCCAGCGTAATTGCCGCCCCCTTTTGGAGCACCATTGCAGCAAAAACAGATCTTGCAGATCAGAAAAAGCACACTTACTTACGAACTCTGTTCCCCAGCCTTCTGATCACCGGACCTTTCTCCATTGTTTTCGGTTTCAACGGAGGGCTTATGGCGCTCAATGACCGGCTGAAGCTCCGCTCCATGGTCGTAGGAGAAAAAAAAGATATGGTTTATATTGCCAGTGAAGAAACAGCCATCCGAGCCATGGAACCGGATGCCGAAAATATCTGGGCTCCCGCCGGCGGAGAACCGGTTATCGTAACAGTAAAGGAAGGTGTTTTATTATGAGCATTGAATTTATCTACCCTGAGTTTGAAGTGATCCGAAATGAAAACCGCTGCATTACCTGCCGTATCTGCCAGCAGCAATGCGCCAATGGCGTACATTCCTACAATAGTGAAACCAAACAGATGGTATGTGACGAAAGCAACTGTGTAAACTGCCAAAGATGTGTTTCCTTTTGTCCCACCAGAGCTTTAAAAATCGTAAAGAGCGACTGTTCTCTACGCGAAAATGCCAACTGGCCGGAAAATATGATGAAAGAAATTTATAAACAGGCAAACAGCGGCGGAGTCCTGCTCTCTTCCATGGGAAACCCAAATCCTCTTCCCGTTTATTGGGATCGCATCTTAATCAATGCTTCGCAAGTAACCAACCCTCCCATCGACCCTCTAAGAGAGCCTATGGAAACCCGGATTTATCTTGGAAAGAAACCGGAACAAGTGCATCGGATGGCGGACGGTTCTTTAGACTGTGAGCTTCCCCCGCAGCTGGAACTCTCTATGCCGGTCATGTTCTCCGCCATGAGCTATGGCTCTATCAGTTATAATGCGCACAAATCACTGGCTCTCGCTGCAAAAGAGCTTGGGATTTTATATAATACAGGAGAAGGTGGTCTCCATGAAGATTTTTATTGCTATGGAGAAAACACCATTGTACAGGTAGCGTCAGGACGCTTTGGCGTTCATGAAAAATATTTAAACGCCGGCGCCGGCATTGAGATCAAAATGGGACAGGGCGCAAAACCGGGAATCGGAGGGCATCTTCCGGGAACTAAAATTGTAGGAGACGTGTCCCGCACCAGAATGATCCCTGAAGGCTCTGACGCCATCTCCCCCGCGCCTCATCATGATATCTATTCTATTGAAGATCTGCGGCAGCTGGTCTGTTCTCTGAAAGAGGCTACGGAATACAAAAAACCGATTATCGTAAAAGTGGCGGCTGTCCATAATATCGCAGCCATCGCCAGCGGAATTGCACGCAGCGGCGCGGACATTATCGCTATCGACGGCTTCCGCGGAGGCACCGGCGCCGCTCCTACCAGAATACGCGACAATGTGGGAATCCCTGTAGAGCTCGCTCTGGCGGCAGTGGATCAGAGGCTTCGTGATGAAGGAATCCGAAATCACGTTTCGCTCGTAGCAGGCGGCAGTATCCGCAGCGCTTCCGATGTGGTAAAAGCAGTAGCCCTTGGAGCGGACGCCTGTTATGTTGCAACAGCCGCGCTTCTGGCTCTTGGGTGTCATCTCTGCCGCACGTGTCAAAGCGGCAAGTGTAACTGGGGGATCGCCACGCAGAATCCTGAACTTGTGGAAAGACTTGATCCGCAGACGGGAAGCCGTCGGCTTATCAATCTGATGACTGCCTGGAAACATGAAATCAAAGAACTTATGGGAGGTATGGGAATTAACTCCATCGAAGCTCTCCGGGGCAACCGTCTTATGCTCCGCGGAATCGGGCTAAACGAAAAAGAACTTGAAATACTTGGCATTTCCCATGCCGGAGAATAAAAACAATATCATTTTATCAAGGAGATGTGTTATACTATGAAAGTGATAGATGCTGCTGCACTAGATTATAAAACTTTAAACGAAGTCCTTCGGCAGCCGGAACACGATTATGTGATCGAAGGCTGCTGCGGACAGCGCTTTATCGGCGCCGGAATGTCTGACCGGAATATTACCGTCAATGGAATTTCCGGCAATGCTCTCGGCGCCTACCTAAATAACGCCTCTATTACCGTAAACGCAAATGCGCAGGACGCCGTAGGCGATACGATGAACGCAGGAAAGATTTTGATTCATGGCAGCGCCGGAGATGCGGCCGGATACGCTATGAGAGGCGGTAAAATTTATGTTCGCGACCATGCCGGCTACCGGGCGGGCATTCATATGAAAGAATATAAAAAGAAAGTTCCGATAATGATTATCGGAGGATGCGCCGGCAGTTTTCTGGGGGAATATCAGGCCGGAGGGATTCTGATTGTATTAGGATTACAGGAAGATCATCATCCGATCATCGGCAATTTCCCCTGTACCGGTATGCACGGCGGAAAGCTGTTTCTGCGGGGCGACTGCAGGAATCTGAAATTTCCTCCGCAGGTGACGGCAGATATTGCTTCTTTTGAAGACTTGCAGGGAATCATGGATGATCTGAAGGAATATTGCAGCGATTTTCACTATGACCTGAAAACCATTCTCTCCTCTCCTTTTACTCTTGTCACCCCGAACAGCAAGAATCCGTATAAACAGATGTATGTAGCAAATTAACGTGAAAGAGGTGGAAGACTATGAAATATTCCCAGCAAGAAATTATACAGTATGTTCAGGAAGAGGACGTTAAGTTTATCCGTCTGGCTTTCTGCGACGTTTTCGGAAAACAGAAAAACATATCCATCATGCCTGATGAGCTTCAAAGAGCCTTTTCTTACGGTATCGCCATTGACGCGTCCGCCATCGATGGATTTGGTGATGAGACTCATTCAGATCTATTTCTTCATCCAGAACCGGATACTTTGATGCCTCTTCCCTGGAGACCGGAAGAAGGCAGTGTAGTTCGGATGTTCTGTCATATCACGCATCAAGACGGCACGCCTTTTGAGTATGATTCCCGTGCGCTTCTGGAAAAAGCCATTAAAGCAGCCTCTGAAGAGGGATTGCAATTTTCTTTTGGTACGGAACAGGAATTCTATCTTTTCCGGTCAGACGACTTTGGCGAACCTACCATGATCCCATATGATCATGCCGGATATATGGATATCGCTCCGGAAGACAAAGGTGAAAATATCAGACGAGAGATCTGTCTGACTCTTGAACAAATGGGCATTCATCCCGAAAGTTCCCACCACGAACAAGGACCGGGGCAAAATGAGATCGATTTTCGCTACTCCGACCCTATGACGGCGGCCGATAACGCCTTGACTTTTCAGACTGTAGTTAAAGCTGTTGCGTTAAGAAACGGTCTCTGTGCCGATTTTTCCCCAAAACCCCTTCGTGATCAGCCCGGCAATGGTTTTCATATTAACATTTCCGTCAAATCCGATCGCGAATTTAATTATATGGACGCTGTAATTGCCGGTATTCTGGATAAAATCTCGGAGATGACTCTTTTTTTGAATCCGCTTGAAAATTCCTATGAACGTTTTGGACAAAATAAAGCGCCGCTCTACATCTCTTGGTCAAAAGAGAACCGTTCCCAGCTCGTCCGTGTTCCCGCGGCGCTGGGCGAATATCAGCGCGTAGAGCTTCGTTCTCCTGATCCGTCCACCAACACCTACCTGGCGTTTGCCTTGATCATTTACGCGGTCCTCGACGGAATCCGTAATAAAACAGAGCTCCCCGCTCCTGCCGATATCAATCTGTATCGGGCTGATAAAGATACGCTTGCGCGCTTTGGCCAACTTCCGAAAGACTTTAAAACAGCCTGTTTTCTTGCCGCAAACAGTTCTTTTATCAAGAAATATATACCTGACGCGATCTTAAACATTTATTGCAAACAGTAATTTATACGAGTTCCAAAGAAAGGAGAGCATAAAATGAGTCTAAAAGAGCGTACATACAGTATTCTTGTTGTATCTTCGACAGACAGTTTTGCCTCTGCCTTTATCGGCTCTCTTCCTGAAATCCGGTATTATCCTGTTCTTACGGCTTCAAGTGTCAGCGCAGCGAAACGAATGTTAAAAGAAAAGTCTTTCGATTTTGTCATTATCAATTCTCCTCTGTCTGATGATATCGGCGTTCGTTTTGCGATCGACCTTTGTTCCTCCAGACAGATCGCCGTTCTGCTTTTAGTAAAACGGGATATTCACTCTGATATTCATGACAAGGTTGCCGAATATGGAGTGTTTACACTTCCAAAGCCAACTTCAAAACCGACCCTCCTTCAGGCGTTAAGCTGGATGGAAAGTTCCCGCGAGCGTTTAAGGCAGCTTGAAAAGAAATCTTTATCCATCGAGGAAAAAATGGCGGAAATCCGTCTGGTCAACAAAGCGAAATGGTTTTTGATCAGTGAACTTTCTATGAGTGAACCGGAAGCTCACCGCTACATAGAAAAACAGGCAATGGATCGCTGTATTCCAAAGCGATCCATTGCCGAAGAAATTGTCAAGACTTATACTTGATCTTCTCCTCCTTCCACTTCCGACTTTATTATCAGAAGTGCAGGGAGGTAAAATTATGTTTTTATTCTGTCAGTCAGGCTTACCGCCTTTTCTTTCTGCCTAAGAATCTGCCTGCCGCCGCAAGCATTGCCGCAAATCCTAAGGTCGTCCATCCGACCGGCGTTTCCTTATCTCCTGTCGCAACAGCCTTTTCATCGCTTGCCGATGGTGTTCCATTCGTTGACGGTGTATCGTCCGGCGACAGTGAATTATCTGGATTCACAATATCTGTATTACCGGAATCCGGATCTGTCGGGAATTCCGGATCTGTCGGTGGATTCGGCTCCGATTTTTCCAGACCTTCTATCGCTTTTTGCAGTTTTTCCAATGCCTCATTCACATCTTCTTTTACTGCATTTTCTCCAAGCTTTAAGACTTTTTCCGCCTCTTTTAAAGCTTCTTCCAGAACCGTTTTACTGTCTTGTGTATAAATACTCAAATCTTTGCCTGCATATAAGTCATATGCCGCCTGAAGTTCTGTAAGATCTCCTTTATACATAGTCAGCCTTTTCCCGACTTCTATCAGTGTCTTATACGCTGTCTCCACTTCTTCGCTTGTTGCATCCGGCTTCTCATCAATCGCTTTTGCATTTTTATACGCTTCCTCATACTCTTCGCGCACAACCGGAATTACATCCTGATATTTTTCATCTTGCATCTGTTCTTCTGCATGCCGGATTGCCTCTTTAAGATGAGACTTATCGACTTCTTCTTTTTCCTGTTCAAATACAGCCGTAAAAGCGGCGCTTTCTTTTGCATCAAACGTATATTTTTCCTGTTCGCTTACCGGGTTTCCTTTTTCATCTTCCCAACGGACAAATTGATATCCTTCTTCCGGATATGCTTCGATTGTAATCTTGCTTCCCTTTTTCACAGTATTTCTTTGGGAAACAGTTCCCTTTCCTTCTGTCTGCGGTATGATTTCCACAACTTCTTTTCCCATTAATTCTGATAAGGACAGTTCTTCATATTTCATAATATCCTGTGAATGTAATTCTGCCGGATTGTAAGAATCATACTTTTCATACATCAGACCGATTTGGTGATTCGGAAGTTCGCTCAGGCAGGAATATGCAAACCCTGCATTCTTACTGTCTACCGAATAATCGTAAGTCCAATCAATTTTATATTTTTCACTTCCTTCTTTTCCGGTATCTGTGATCAAACCGATCTTGACTCTTCCGTCTCTTCGATAATTTCCCACACCGGCAGGAGTGGACATGATCAGCGCCGGCTTTCCTTCTATCAGACCGCCATAGCGGATCACGGATAACTGCGATCCCCATCCCGGCTGGGTCATTCCCGGTACATACGCCGCTTCTGTCCATGTTTTTCCTCCGTCCAGGCTCACTGCTTCCGCTATCTTAGAACCTGTTGATCTCGCATAAACACGAAGCGTTCCATCCGGCATTTCTACGATCTGTGATTCTGACATCGCCGCTTTCTTCGTAGACGGTCCTTTTGCATAATTCCATGTTGCTCCATGATCGTCGCTGTAAATAATTCCCGACTGTGCCGTATCATAAACCGGTACGATCAACCGCCCCTTATATTCTCCGTTTTTAATCTGCATGCCTCTTCCCGGACCTGTGACAAGCACTCTTGAATCTTCTGCTTTGACCATTCCGTTTAAAAGTATCGGATCAGACCATGTTTTTCCGTCATCATCACTGTACTTCATATACAGCCATGTCGTAGGCAATGCTTTGAATACTGCATCTGCATACATAATGTTCATCGGAACGTCTTTGTCTGTCTCATCTGTTACAAGCTGTCCCGAACCGTTCGTAGGATCGAATCTTGACGATTTTTGTTTGACTGTCTGCAATACATTATCCTTCAAAATTTCAAAATTACTGTTCAGAGAATACTCTGTCGGCTGATTCGTTGTATCATTATAGATAACACCATTCTCCCTCACTGTATAATTATAATCTGTTTCTCCTGCCTTTTGCAGTTTCAAGTATTTTTTCCCTTGAATTTCTTTATATCCGCTTCCTGTAACTGCCTGCGGAGAACCATATCCAGCCGCCATAGCGTCCGATATCAAAAATACACGTTCTGTCTCTTCGTCCTGCAAAAGAACCGGATCGATAAATGATGCACTTTGATTTACTCTCGTCTGCGTTCCTACCGGAATTTCTAATGTATTATCTTCATAATCCTCATAGTGGAATGGAAGCTCCGGCTTGCTCCAGTTCTTTCCTCCATCTTCGCTTCTTGCCACTGCAATATCAATATTATTCGGTGAATCGTGCGTACCGCCAAACCTTGCGTCTGCCGCGCTGATCACTGTACCGCTTTTCAGTGTCAAAAGCGCCGGAATCCGGTAATAGTTCGCGCCTGTTCCGTCATTTTTATGGAAAATCTGCTGTAATTCAGGATATGCGGTCTTCTTCGTTTCCTCGATCAGTTCTTCATCTGTTAAAGGAGTCTCATACACTTCGATCTTATGGATATTTCCTCCGAAAGTATATTTATTAATTCCTCCCCTTTTTGTTGCCCCCAGAGAAACAGTATCTAATCCCGTAATTTCAGAAATAAAGCGGTATCCTCCCAATGCAGCGGCGTCTACCGTCAGCACTTTCTCTCCGTTTGCAAACAACTGATACGTTCCTTTTTCTTTATCTGCCTGAAGCGCAATTATATTTTCTGCAGGTTTTCCTTTATAATCTGCCTTCACTGCATTTGCCGCTTTAAATCCATAATTCATCGCGCTCTCATTTCTGATTTCGCAGCCAAGTACTCCTTCAGGTCTGATATAAACATGAAAATGTCTGTTTTCATGTCCTGCTTTTGCATTGGAAACACTAAACAAAGACTGAATTGCCTGATCGCTTGTCGATGTATAGTGTACTAAAATCGTACCTTCTTCCAGCTTCATCAATTTTTCTGCGTAATCTTTTGTACTTAATTCTACCGGTGATCCTACTGCGATCTTCTGATCCTCTTTTCTGAAAACCAATCCTCTGCCTACCGCGTATATTTTAAATATTTTTTCTTTTTCAGCCTCTGCATTTTTTGCTTTCAGCCGGATCGTATATGTCTTTCCTTCCTCCAGTTTCTTTGCTGTTTTCAACACTCCGTTTTCTATCGCAAAATATGGATTATGAGTGTCGCCTTCTCCTGTGCAAAGAGAGAAAACATAGTTTCCTTCAGGAGCCATCTCATTAACTGTGAATGTTCCCACCGTTGTTCCTTCATTCAAGTTTTCTACTTTTTCATCACTCAAACAAATATCAAATGCTTCCTCAAGCGTATTATTTAATTCAATCTCCTGTTTTTGAAATACTGTTTTTTCCGCCCGGTCTTTCAGCCATGCAGACACTTCTACCTCGTATTTCTGATTCTCGGGAAGGTTTTTTAAAACAATCAACTTCTCTCCTGCTTCTGCATCTGTCTCATATGTCTGCCCTGATGCTTTGGAAACCGCTTTCAGATGCACCGCCCCTATCTGAGACTTGCTGTCTTCTTTCAGCTTTTCCAAAGACACGCCGATGCGGTTCGGCGTTTTTATAACTTCCGGAGTGATTTCAGATGTTTTCTCATTGATCGGCATCTCATAAAACAAATTGGCAATCGCGCTGTCCTCTTTCCACAATCCGCATCCTTTTAAAAAGTGTCTGGTCATAAGAAGGTGTCCGTTTGCGCCCGGATGCAGATTATTTCCGAATAAAACAGTATCTTTTTTCAGCCAGCCGTAATCATTAAACGCTTTTTGAAGTTCCGTATACTGATCGATATAGATCAGGTTCTGCTCGTCTGCGACCTGCTTCATTTTTGCAATATACTGCGGTATATTCGCTTCTCTTGAACCGGTATTCCACATTGGCGTTGGCGTTCTTAAAATGATCACCGCGTCTTTATTTTTATTTCTGATCTTCTCTATGATCGTCTCAAGATTCTTTTTGTATATATCCGCCGTAAGTCCTCCTGTTGCCGCATCATTCGTTCCAAGCATGATCGAGACTACGTCAGGAGTATATTTTTCCAATCTCTGTTCAATATTATTCAGCGTACTTGTTGTCGTCGCTCCTGAAACAGCCGTATTGATCACAGTATCTGAAGCTCTTCCCATCTCATCTTTCAAATATTTTTCAAAAGTCTGAGCGATCCCGTCATAACCTTTTGTCCACAAAGCCGCATGTGTAATAGAATCTCCCATGAACAGCCATGTCATCTTATCTTTTTCTTTCAGCTTTTCCGAAAGCGCTTTTTGCTTTTCATCCAGCGTCTGCCCATACGCGATTCCGACATTGCCTGCTTCCGTTTTTCCTGTCACAGTTTGAAGCTGTGTCGTTCCGTCTGATGAAATACATTTGAAAAGGTACTCTTTTCCCGATTCTGCTCCTGTAATCGTAAATGTATTCCCATCCGCACTTCCCGTTATTTTTTTATCTCCAATACTCAACTCGTATCTCCACGACGTTTCATTTGTTTCCGGGATCTGTACATGCAGACCGGCATTCTCCGCCGTCACAACCGGAAGAACGTTCAAATATACGTCCGGCTGCTCTTCTTCTTTCAGATTCAGAGTCACTCCGTTTCCCGGATAACTGTCCGTCGTCTTGATCGTAGCTGCGGAAAACTGTTTTCCGATCTCAAAATGTCCCGCTGCGTTCAGCGTTTGACCGTCTTTTAATTTATTATTTTTAAAATCATCCTGATTTGTCTGTGCAAAATGATCGACTACAACGATCCGATCGAGCTTCTCCGACTCGTCTTCGTATTCTTTTACAACTTCGTCTACCGCTTTACAGTACAGCATGATTGTTGCATTTACCGCATCATCTTTAACTGCAAATGGCTTTTGGATCACAGCAAATCCTTTTCCGTTTTCTTTTAATCCTAATGACAGGTTGATAAATTGACGCAATGAATCTTGAAACGAAGCAATTCCTGCTTCTCCTGCCTGATAATCCTCTTTCCCGACGAGATAAGCCGCCGCTTTCGGGCTGTAATCCGCCACTAAAGTCTGATAATTGTCAACGACGTCTTTTAAAGTCTGACCGGCCTTTCCTGTGTTGATCGTATAACGCTGCCGCCCGTTTTCATTTCCTGCTTTCGTCCACCGCACATACTCTTCAAACTGTCCTACATAATTTCTTACCCCTCTTGTCTGGGCAAATCCTCCCTGTACGGCTTCTCCTCCTGTAAATACCCATGAGTTATCGCCGTACTGAATTTGAAACATCTCGCCCACTGCCGAACCGCTTGCGATCTCACCGGAAGTTTCCGGTTTCGATATCGCGATCGCGTCCGCGTCCGTCAACGTTTCACTTGTAATGATAACGTGAGAAATCTCCCCCTGAAATCCTTTGTAAACCTGTCCGTCTTTTGTTTTCTGCGCTCCGATCGTCACCTGATCCAGAACCGACTGCTTTGAAAAAAGACCTCTGTTCCCTGCGTCTGTGTTACTCCACATTTCCTGTCCGTCGATCGTCAGACGCATCGACTTCTCATTCTGACTGCTGACAACGACAGTGTGCCAATTCCCATCTGAAAATGAAGCCGGTCCTACATGTTCCGCCGCAGTATGTTTATATACCATACGAAACTTTTCATTCGCCCTTATAAAGAAAGAAGTACAGTCGCTTCCCCTGTTAAGATCTGTCGGAAGATCGATCGTTTTATCTTTCGCTCCCAGTAAAACGCCGTCCGCTTTTTTGGAAGCTTTAAATCTGAACACTACGCTTCCCGTCTCTATTTTATGTATTTGTTCCGCATGATCGCTGACATCGACGGCGCGCGTTCCGTCAAATCTCTGTTCTTCGCCCTGAAATTCCTGAAAGAGAACTGCTTTTTCTTTTAAATCGTCCAATTTACTTTTGCTTTCCGCCTGATACGATTCCTGTCCTTGTTCATTCTGCATTTCATATGCCTGAACAATCAATTTCATATCATCTGCAGCTGTAAACGCTAAAGAGCCTGCCAAAAGTACAGCAGTCCACCGCTTCCAATCCCTCATTTCCTTTCCTCCATTCTTTTTGTGAATTGTAGATATTTTTTCCGGTATTTCAGAATTATTTTGGTATATTATGCACCCATTATATCATCAGGCAATATATGTATCTTGTGCATTTTCTACTATTATATATGCTTTTTTATACATTTCGGAACTTATAATCAATTTGCAATGTGCCTCCTTTGAACTACAAAAAGCAAGCCCTTCTCTGATAAACATCAGGCAAAAACTGACCAATAGAAGCAGGCAGGAAAACCAGATCGTATGCGCTCCGAACAGAACAACAAATTGACCGCCGATTCCAGCGCCAACAGCAAATAGGAAAATGATTTCCCAATAGCGCAAAGCTTTCCCTAAAACATTTCTATCATGTGTTCTGATGTATGCAGAAAGTGCTTCCATGCCGCTACGCATATTTCCGATACACATGGTGCTGGCAAACGCGTAACCATTCACCTTTCGGAATGTCTGCACCTGCATAGCGCAGGAAAAAGATACCAGTGCATTAGCCAGCATATCAAGACTTTGCGGAAGAAAGCTTACCAAAAACAGCAGAATCATTTCCAGTAGCAGGACAATCTGCCTCCAGTGGATATTCTGCACATTCTGATATTTTCCCCGTATCTGCTCTGCAACAATGATGCCTATTGCAAATGCTGCCAACGGAACAAAGTAGTGTGCGCTCTGCAACCAATTACGCTCACAGATGTTTTGACTAAGTAATACGATATTCCCGGTCTGAGCATTGGCGAACACCTTGCCCCGGAACACATAGGTATAGGCATCTTGCAGGCCGCCTGATATTGACAAAAATGCGGCAGTTGGGAAAGATTCGGACATTTGTCCCTGATGCTGGCATTTTATAATTCCATGCAAATGTGTTCACTCCTTGATGTATAACTAAAGATACCTCTATGTATGTATTCTCAAAATAGCAGAAGCCTGACTATGTTTGGCATCCTGAAATACAATACATATCAACCATACCATCACAAAGAAGATGATCATCTTGATCGGTAATGCTGATATGAAAGTAAGCCATGTGCTTACCGCGCTTTATGATTTCAGCTTTTGCAAAGATTGTCCCTGACTGTACGTTATGCAGGAAATTGATATGTGCGCTTTGCGTTACATAATCTCTACCATCCATTCTGGCAAAAATTCCCGCCACGCAATCTGCCATTGCATATAACAATCCTCCATGTACGTGTCCATGAAGATTCATAGATTCGGCAACCAAGTTTACCTTTACCACACAGCAATCCGGGTCAACTTTGCATATTTGAATATGGTTATAAGACATAAAAGGATTGCCTTTTTCGTATGCAGAAAAATCCATATGGTATCACCTCTGTACCGGCAGTTCCTGATTACAGTAAAGGCAGCGGTACTTCCCAGAAGGAGACAGTTTGAAAATATGGTCGCATCCTGCCTCAATACTGGTAATACATCGTGGGTTTGTGCATTTAACCACATTTCGCAATATCTCTGGCATATCAGGCTGACATTTTCGCTCCACTACTCCGTCTTTGATATAGATTAGTGTAATTCGCCGATCCAGATAGCCTAAAATCTCCAGCCGCTCCGGAAGGTTTGAACCTTCGATCTTAATCAGATCTTTTGTTCCATATTTCTCACTGCGCACAGATTGCAGCAGCGCAACTGCCTGATGTTTGCTCTCCAGATGGAGCAGCCGGTAAATTTCCATACCGCGCCCAGCGGGGATATGGTCAATAACCACACCATTTTGAATGGGTTCTACCTTCAGCATTTTAACACCTTCTCTCCAGTCACAGGATCGGCAATTCCCAACAGAGCCATAATTAGTGCCATGCGAACATAAACGCCATTCTGCACCTGATCAAAATAAGCGGCACGGGGATCATCATCTACCGTCCGAGTAATTTCATCGACACGAGGCAGTGGATGCAACACAGGCATATCCGGCCTAGCCAATTTCATTTTTTCAGGGTCAAGCGTGTAGATGCTCTTTAGCCGAATGTAATCTTCCTCATTAAAAAAACGTTCTTTCTGCACTCTGGTCATATATAACACATCCAGCTTAGGGAGTGTGTCCTCCAAACTGCTGACCTCCCAATATAAGGAATTTGCCGGGTGCAATGTATCCTCCTTCAAATATTCGGGAATGCGAAGTTCCTCTGGCGAGATAAAATAAAACTGATTTCCTAAAAAACGAACAAGATTGTTGACCAAAGAATGCACTGTCCGGCCGAACTTCAGATCACCGCAAAAACCAACGGTCAGATGATCCAACCGTCCCATGCGCTGGCGAATCGTCAGCAAATCAATTAAAGTTTGTGTAGGATGATTATGGCCTCCGTCACCAGCATTTATGACAGGAACTTTGGAAAACATGGAAGCGCGAAGCGGAGCACCTTCTTTTGGGTGGCGCATAGCTATAATATTGGAATAGCAGCTGACTACGCGAGCTGTATCAGCAACCGTTTCTCCTTTGGTTGCACTGGACTGTTCTGCTCCGGAGAAGCCGAGCGTCTGCCCGCCCAGACTTAGCATGGCAGATTCAAAAGAAAGCCGGGTTCTCGTACTGGGTTCATAAAATAAGGTCGCCAGCTTTTTGCCGTCAGCCACATGCGCATACATCTCCGGAGCGGCGGCAATTCGATCAGCCAAATCCAGGACTGCCATCGTTTCATCGTCATTGAAATCGGTTGGTTCAATCAGGTGTCTCACAGCCATTCCCCCTTTATCAGATATTCTTCGCGCTTTGCGCCGACAGAGATAAACTGGATCTCGTGATCAAGTAATTTTTCCAGCGTTTTGATATAATTTTTTGCAGCATCCGGCAGTTCCTCCCAGCGACGGCAAGCGGAAATGTCCTGTTTCCAGCCGGGAATGAAGCTGATAACCGGTTGATATTCTTCCAGATTTTCCGTAGGAACAAAGGTGTCTGTTTCTTTGCCTTTGTACAAATATCCCGTAATGATGGGAATTTCCTGCATATAACTGAGTACGTCTAACTTAGTCAATGCGATTTTGTCAGCGCGTTGGCATTTTAGGCCGTACCGGCTTGCAACCGCATCAAATGGCCCAACCCGGCGTGGGCGGCCTGTTGCAGCGCCATATTCACCGCCGGCCTTGCGCAGGGATTCCTTCCATTCTTCAGGCATAGCGTTCTCGGCCACAAATGGGCCTGCACCAACGCACGTTGAATAAGCCTTTAACACACCGACCACATGGTCAGGCTGCACGCCAGGAATTCCCGCTCCAATCGGCCCATAGGCCGCAATCGTTGTAGAACTGGAAGTGTAGGGGAAAATGCCATAGTCAATATCACGCATAGCGCCAAGCTGCGCTTCCAAAACCATCTGTTTTCCTGACGATAACGCTGTATCCAAATAATTTCCGGTATCACAGATATAGGGTAAAAACTCCTTTGCCTGCTTCTGGCACCAGGCAAGCAGGGCCGGATAAGACATTGGCTCCTGATGATAGCAGCCTGCCAGTTCCAAATTTTTTGCTTCCAGCATGGTTTTTAGACGAACCTGTATATATGGCTCATCTAAATGAAGCAGATCACCTAAACGCAATGTTTTTTTGCGATACTTATCGCTGTAGGCATAAGCAATTCCCCTGCGAGTAGAGCCGAAAGCAACTCCGCTCTGCGCAAGACGTTCTTCCTCCAAATCATCTTGTATCCGATGCCACGGCATGGAGATGGTTGCACGAGCGGACAGTTTGAAATTTTGAGGTGTTACAGACACCCCTTTGCCGCGAATATCGGCAATTTCATTGGAGAGATGCTCTAAATCAACTACCATACCATCCGCAAGAACACACACCACATTGGGATGAAGAATCCCGGATGGTAGCAGATTCAGAATAAATTTTCCCTGTTTGGTTACGACCGTATGCCCGGCATTATTTCCCCCCTGGTAACGCACGACAATATCCGCCCGCTCTGCCAGCAGATCAATAACCCGTCCTTTCCCTTCATCCCCCCACTTGATACCTGTCACCGCAGTCAGCATTTTTCTGCCTCCCTTCTATTTCGGGCATTTACAGACGCCTGTATACGGGTAGGCAGCCCCAAAAGACGGATGAAGCCAGTAGCATCGGACTGCTGATAGCCCTCTCCTTCATTAAATGTGACAATATCCTCGCTATACAAAGAATATGGGGACCACACACCTGAATTGATAATGTTGCCCTTATATAACTTCAGACGTACTTTTCCGGTGACGGTCTGCTGCGTCTCTGTCACAAATGCAGACAACGCTTTGCGCAGCGGAGAAAACCACTGTCCGTCGTAAACCAACTCACCGAAGCAAATAGACAATTCCTTTTTCTTATGGGCAGTTTTTTTGTCCAATGTCAGTGTTTCTAATATCTCATGCGCTCTATACAGAATGGTTCCGCCCGGTGTCTCGTACACTCCTCGGCTTTTCATACCAACCAGACGGTTTTCCACCACATCGTACAGGCCAATACCATTACAGCCGCCAATCTCGTTTAGCTTAGAAATAATGTCTGATGATTTCATTGCCTTGCCGTTCAACTTAACAGGTACGCCTTTTTCAAAGTCCAGCTCCACATATGTAGGAGTATCCGGCGCTTTCAGTGGAGAAACGCTCATTTCCAGAAAACCTTCTTTTTCATACTGCGGCTCATTACCTGGGTCCTCCAAATCCAATCCCTCATGAGAAAGATGCCAAAGATTTTTATCCTTTGAGTAATTGGTTTCTCGATTTATTTTCAAAGGAATATGATGGGCTTCGGCGTAATCAATCTCCTCATTGCGGCTTTGAATATCCCATTCCCGCCACGGTGTAATGATTTTCATTTCCGGCGCAAAGTGCATAATGGCCAGCTCAAATCGCACCTGATCGTTGCCCTTTCCGGTGCTGCCGTGGCAAACAGCATCCGCCCCCTCTGCCTTTGCAATTTCCATGACACGCTTAGCCAGAATAGGGCGGGCAAGGCTGGTTCCCAATAAATACCCTTCATAATCAGCTCCCGCCTGCATAGTAGGAATAACAAACTCATTAACAAACTCATCCGTTAAATCCTCGACATAAAGTTTGCTGGCTCCAGAAGCCACTGCTCGCTGTTTCAAATCATCCAATTCATCGTCTTGTCCAACATTTCCACAGACAGCGATCACTTCACAGTTGTCATAGTGTTCTTTCAGCCACGGGATAATAACGGAGGTATCCAGACCACCGGAATATGCCAGCACAACTTTTTTGATTTCACTCATACTAAAGCACTCCTTCACTTGTTTTTGGAACCAAAATCTATTATACTGGACAGGCAGGAATATGTAAAAAGTATTATTGATATAGTGATCATCAGCAATTAGCATATCAGAAAGAGGATGCCTGGATGGATGTCAACTTTGAATATTACAAGGTTTTTTATTATGTAGCCAAATACAAGAATTTCACAAAAGCGGCTCATGCACTGGGCAGCGGACAGCCCAACGTTACCCGCGCCATGAACTGCCTGGAGCAGCAAACGCACTGTACGTTATTTATACGCACCAATCGAGGTGTTCAACTGACCCCAGAAGGAGAAATGTTGTTCACTCATGTCGAAGCTGCCATTTCTCAGATACAAACAGCCGAAACCGAACTAAATGCGCACAGTGGTTTGGAGCATGGAAGTATTTCAATCGGAGCCAGCGAAACCGCATTGAATATCTACCTGCTGGATATATTGAAGCCCTTTCACATGAAGCATCCCGGTATTCGCTTGAAAATATATAACCATTCCACTCCGCAAGCCATCCGCTCTGTTAAAAACGGTGAAGTTGATTTTGCTGTTGTATCAACGCCGACCAACGTGGATACCTCTTTGAAGGAATTGCATTTGCGGCCCTTCCGTGAAATTCTTGTGGGCGGCAAAACTTTTACGGCACTGGGCAGCCAGGAGCTGACACTTGCCGAACTAAAAAATTATCCGTTGATTTGCCTCGGAAAAGAAACTATGACCTGGAATTTTTATCATAAATTGTTCCTGTCCCACGGGTTGGAGTTGATACCAGACACGGAAGCAGCTACCACAGATCAGATTTTACCTTTGGTAAAAGCGGAATTAGGGCTAGCTTTTCTTCCAGAACCAATGGCGAAGGAAGCACTTCAGCAACGTGAGATCTTCCAGATTCATCTGCGGGAAACAATCCCTGAACGTCAGATTTGTATGGTATATGACAGGAAACGTCCATTGAGCGCTGCTGCTCAAAATCTTAAAACCGGTATTTTGGAAACAATGGCCTTTTAGGATGCTATAAATAACACATACATTTTTATCTTTTCCAAATATCAAAAAGTCCTCCCCGGTACGGGGAGGGCTGTACTGTCTTTATGCTGCAATCTCCGGGATTTCCCCGACAAAGTTATAAACGATTTTGACTTTCTGCACCTTCTGTCCGTCCACCTTCTTGACCTCGCCAATCAGAATCCGGCTGATAAGCCGGTTCAGCATTGCCTCGTCCAGTTCCTCAATAGCGGAATAGCGCCGGATTTCCTTGATAAAGGTACGGACTTCGCTTTCCTGTGCGTCCGCCCGGCTCTGCATCATCGCCAGGTCATGCAGACGCTTCTGGTTGGATTCCTGCTCCTGTTCCAGCGCCGCCGTCAGTTTCATAAACCGCTGTTCGGTCAGGATGCCTTTTGCCTTATCCGTGTACAGGCTTAAAAACATCACATCAATTTCCTGATTCCGGGCTTCCAGCCGTTTCCGTTCCTTCTCGGTCTGAGAAGCGTCTACCAGATACCGGCGCTCCATCCGGCTGCTGAGGTGCTGATAGAACGCATCGGCGTCCTTCATGGCCTGCGCCGCCAGCTCCTGAATGTCTTTCAGCACCAGATTGTATAAATCTCTGGCCTCGATCTTGTGGCTGGAGCAGACCTTGCATCCCATGCGGTTATAAGTCTGGCAGATATAGTACGCCTTGTCAATCGGTTCCCGCATCTCGCCGGTGAACCGGTTCTTCCCGGTTCTGCCGACCTTTTCATACCGCACCTGCATGGACTTCCCGCAGGTAGCGCAGTAGACCAGCCCGTGGAACAGATTATAAAAGGGGCAGGCATTGCCTTTCATGATAGGTGGTTTGCGGTCAATGATAGCTTGTACCTGTTCCCATTCCTCCGGCGTCACAATCGCCTCATGGCAGCCCTCGATCACTTCCCACTGGTCACGGGGGATAATGTCATAAGTGTTGGAGCGGATGCCCTTCTGGTGTGTCCGAAAGACCAGATGTGCGCCCTTATAAAAGGGATTCCGCAGGATATGGCTGATCCTTGCGCCGCCCCAAGAGTAATAGTTGGCGTCAAACTCCGTATTGGCCTTGACATGGGTGATGGGGATTTTTTCTTCCATCAGCCGTTTGGAAATCCTCATGCAGCCCAGCCCGTCAAGGGCATAGTCATAGATTTTACGGATGATCGGCGCTGTCTCCGGGTCAATGATAAGATGCCCTTTGTCCTCCGGGTCACGCATCAGGCCGAAGGGCGGCGTCCCTCCGCAGAACTTTCCCTGCCGGGAGCGGGTCGTGATGCCCGCCAGCACCTTTTTAGAAATATCCCGGCTATACATATCGTTCAGGATATTCTTGAAGGGCGTAATGTCCATCTCCTGACGGGTCAGGCTGTCCACGCCGTCCGTGATGGCGATATAGCGCACATTGTGTTTGGGGAAAAAGATTTCGATATAGCTGCCAGCTTCAATATAATTCCTACCAAGTCTGGATAGGTCTTTGGTGATGACGCAGCCGATCTTCCCTGCCTCAATGTCAGCGATCATACGCTGGAAGGCAGGGCGGTTGAAATTGCGGCCCGTATAGCCGTCATCCACATAATACTCATACTGGAACATCCCATGCTTTTCAGCAAAGTCCCGAAGCATGATTTTCTGGTTGCTGATGCTCATGCTCTCATTGTCGCCGCCGTCATCCAGAGAGATACGGCAGTAGAGAGCGGTGATTTTCTCATAGACTTGTTTTTTCCTGCTCATAGCGTTCTCCTTCTATGAACAGGGACACGATACCATTATCATACCATGCCCCTGTCCCTGAATCAACCGTTTTTACGCAGCGTTCTCCGCCATCTCACGCTGTTCCAGCCATTCCTCGAAGTGTTCGCAGGTCTGGCGCTCGATCAGTTGCTCAAAGGCTTCCCGCATGGATTTCTCCCCGGAGAACTCCCGCACCACCATAAAACGGACTTTATTTTTCTGCTGCTTGCTTTTTTCCATAGGCTACCTCCATAGAGTGGCAGGCCAGACAATAGCACACCGGCAACGAAGTCCGGCAACGAACCTCCAAAAACCTGTAAACTACCGTCTGGCCTGCAAATCTTACTTTCTAAATTTTCTTGAAAAATCTCGTTGCTTTCGTTGCCGGAGATAGAGATAGATATTAGAAAATGCCTTATTTACAGGCTTTTTCCGTATCCAGACCGGAAAATCCCCGGCAACGAACCCGGCAACCAAGTGACAACCATCCCGGCAACAGACCGCTATTTTTATGCGATCCACTCTTTGGGAAGTTCCAGCTGGCGGCATTCTTCCTCGGTCAGCTCCACAAATCCATCTTCGTTGCCGGGCAGTTCGTTGCCGGAAACGTCCCGTTCCCAGCCCCTCTGCCTGCCATACCCGGCGAACATCCTCGGATTGGAGAACGGCTTCCAGCCCGTCACCACCGTGTTCATGATCTCGTTGATATTGTGCAGCTGCCACCGTTTCGGCTCGTCATAGGTGTGGCCCAGCGCCTCCTTGAACAGCTGTTTGGAGCAGACCATGCTGCCGGTGTAGTGTTCCAGAAAGCCCTGTATCTGCCCGGCCTCCGTGTCCTCCGGCATGAAATCCTTCTGTACCTCCACCAGCTGGCGCTGGATGGACTTGCTGAACTTCATAGAGTAGTGGCCGCTGCGGTAAATCGTCATGGCCTCCGCCCAGACCTGCAAAAGATAGGCTCTGGAGGCGTCCTCGTCCTCCAAAATGTGAACCTCCGCATTCTCCGGGTAAATCATGATCGGCAAAAAGCGCCGGTTCCCGGCCCGGTCAAGGGGCAGGAAGTCCAGCGTGTTGGATGAACCGCCGAACACACACTGCCGCAGCCGGTCTTTGGGCTGGGCTTCATAGGGCGTCCGGTAGGTTTCCTTCTGGCGGCTGATGAATGAGCGGATTTCTTCAATGCTTTTGGCGCTGCTGGTAGCCAGCATCTCCGACATCTCAATAATCCAGTGTCCTTGCAGTTTCAAAAACACCCGGTCATCATCCAGCTTTTTCAGGTCATCGGAAAACCACTCGTCCCGGATCGCCAGCAGGCGGAAGAAGCTGGATTTGCCAGCGCCCTGACCGCCTACCAGACAGAGCATTTCCTCATATTTGGAGCCGGGCCGGAATACCCGCCGGATAGCCCCCAGCAGGAAGTGTTTCAGCATTTCCTCCACATAGTCGCTCTCGTCCGCACCCAAGAAGTGATGGAGACAGGAGCGGATGCGGGGCGTCCCGTCCCAGACAAGGCCGTTCAGCACGTCCTGTATGGGATGGTAGCAGTTTTCATTCGCCACGATAGAGAGCGCCGCTGTCATCTTTTTCTCGCTGGTCAGGCCATAGTTCTGCTCAAAATAGAGAAGCAGATACTTCACGTCTGTATCCGTCAGGGCGCTGGTATTCCTGCGCCAGCCCAAATCCCGCACAATGTCCACCCGGTCAGTCAGGAGGTTCAGCCGGATCGCCCCGCGCAGGAGAGGGTCATGGCAGAACACCGTCCGGCAGTTGCCGATGGTGTTGGCGGGCTGGCCCTTCTCGGTGACGGAGAGGCTTTCCCGCACCTCAGAGGCGCTCTGCTCCGGCGCTAAGGCTTCGGCTGCGCTCATGGCGGCCTGCCGGGTGGCTGGCGGCAAACTCTGATATTCGCTGCTCAATCTTCCTCACCTCTTTTCCGTACTGGGCGACAACGGAAGCCCGTTCCTCCATGCTGCCGGACAGGAGAACATCCAGCAGATACTCCGTGTGTGCTTTCTTTTGCAGTGCTTCCACAAACAGCGGATTCCATGCTTCCTCCGGCGTTTGCGGAGCGTATTTCTTCTCCCAGCGTTCCAGCAGATGCAGGTAATCGCACAGTACCCGGAAACATTTCTGCTCCGCCTGCCGGTAGCGCAGTTCCTCGCTGATTTTCCGTTTGACCGGCCTCCTGCGGGGCGGGTCATGGCCTTTGGCGTCATAGCGGACAGAGAAATCCTCCGCCAGCTTCAGAGCCGCTTCCTTACCGCTCAGACCAAACAGGCGGGCGGTAAAATCAATCACATCCCCGTCCGCCTGACAGCCGAAGCAGTGGAACCGGCGGTCAACCTTCATGCTGGGATGTTTGTCATCGTGGAAGGGACAGCAGGCCATCCCATTCCTGCCAACCTGCACCCCGTAATATTCCGCAGCCTGCCTTGTGGTGACAGACTCCTTCACCGCTTCAAATACATTCGATTTTCTCACCTCCAGACAGAGAAAAAGACACCTGGTTTCCGCAGAAAATCAGATGCCTCATAACTCCATATCGTGTTTCTTAGTCGGAGCGATCCGCCCCTCACGTTCCCAGCGTTCCCGGTTATCCCGGTCAGCGTCCAGCTTGTCTTTCGCCAGCTTATCCCGGATGGATTCTCTGGCTTTCTCCTTGATCTGCTCCTTACCGGCCTTCTTGACCTCCGGCTGCATAAGCGTTTTCTGGATTTTTGCCAGGGCACTCTGCATGACACGTTTGATTTTGGTAATCACTCCATCCAGCCGGGCGGCGGCGTAGTCACGCTCCTTCTGCGGGGCCTTCCGCTCCGGCGAAAGTACCCACTTTTTTGTTTCCTCAATCAAACGAATATCTTCTTTGTGTGTCTCCTGCCGGACAGTATCGGTCACCACCTCCACCGCCTTGTCATAGGCCACATCGGAAACATCATCCAGCAGCGTCTCCACGTCCTCGATTTTGAGCGTCAGTTCTTCCAGCTTCTGCTCCTGCGCCGTCAGCTGCTCCTTCTGCTTCATCAGGATATAGTCCTGCTTTTCCAGATACTCCCGTCCGCCGTAGGACGGCTCCTGATCCAGATGCAGCCCATGCCGCTTTGTGATGTCAAACAAAATCGTCCGGCAGACCGCATCGAAGGTCTGTTTCCGATTGTTGTGCCTGCCTTTTGGCTTGTCCGGGTTCGGGAGAGGGATGCCCAGTTCCTCCAGCGCCTTCTCCTGCTGGGGACACAGTTCCCCGTAGCGGTTCTCACAGTCGAACACATGGCGCTCATGGATGTGGGGCGTCCCCTCGTCCAGATGGAGCGCCCAATCTAAAATGTGGATATGGGAACCGAAGCGGCGCTCGAATTCCTCATAGAACTCGTTGACGATGCGAAAGAGCGTTTCCGGCGGGACGGATTCTTCCAGTGTGCCGATCTGGTAGATGCTTTCCTCCGGGCAGGTCTTGTTGTTTTTCAGCAAGTCCTCCACGGTGCGGTTGCGCTCGGTGTGCCGGGTTTTCTCATTCCGGGCGTTCTGCGCCTCCACATGGTCAGAATAATACTCGTAGTAGTACATCCGCTCGATTTCCTCAAAGCTGAAATCCGGCTGCTCCGGGTTCTCCCGGAACTCGTGTGTGGTGAAGCCCCGGTAGCAGTCCCAGTAGATGTTTTGCCTGGCCCGCTCTGCGTCGATGTGTTCGCTGTTCTCCACATCAAACCGGCGGTCATTGTGGCGGGGATTGTAGGTGCCATGCTTGCCGGAGCGCCCGTTGTGTCGTGTCAGTTTCAAACAATTTCCCTCCTTCCTGCGAAGATGTTCCGGGGCCGGGGAAGGGCGGCGAAGCCGCAAATCCTGCGAAAGTCTGCGTCAGGTAATACCCAGTACAAGTTGACGCAGGCATCAACTTTCCCTGGGCCGAGGTTTTCCACCTCTGGACACCGGAGTAAAGGCTCGCCGCCTCTACACTCCGCACAGGCGCTGCCGCCCTGTACCCGCCCAATGGGCGTTGCCCCTTGACCCCAGCAGTGCGCTGCCGCCCCTGCACCCCGCCACAGAGGGCTCGCCGCCCTCTGTACTCCCGCACCGGCGAAGCTGGCTTCCGCCGCAGAAGCGGTTGCCGCCAGTTTCACCGGCTCCACATCCACACATTTACGCCTTTCGGCTGGAAGTGGATACGGAATACGCCTGCGGGGATTGCCGGTCAAAACATCAGGTGCAGCCCCGGCATTTTGACCGTAATCTCCCCGATTTCAGGCTATTTTTTCTTCCGCCCCTACCACCTGAAAGCCATGCTCCTTTGCGTAGGCACTGGCGGCGGCTTTCCGTTCCTCACTGTACGGCGGGATGAACCGGATCGACAGCCGGGACTTGTCCAGTACATAGGTCACGCTGCCCTCCGGCGTACTGCGCTCCAACCGGCACAGCAGCGGGTACTTCCGGCTGAACTCCGCCAGCCTGCGCTTCAAGCTGGCGTTGAAGGTGTAGACGCTGGCAAGGTTCTCCGCCTCGTTCCAGTTGATGATGGTTTCTTTCTCATATTTAGACAGCTTCCTCATATAAATCCTCCTCATAATCAGTGTAAGATTTCAGCACTCGCAGGCTGCGCTTTAGACGGCGGTACTCGTCCATCTCCATGCGCAGATGGTGGTAAAAATCCTCGTACCAGCTTTCGTCCACCTCCGTCTCCACCTTACGGGCCAACCCCAGCATCCGGCGTTTGGCCTCCGGGTCAACCGTCAGGGCCGTCAGCCATTTCAGCCGTGTCACCGTATTGTGGTGGCTGGGACAGCCGTAAGCGTAGAGAATCTTCTTTTCTTTCATGCTCAGTTTCATAATGATATTCCTCCATTTCTTTGCTGCGGAGCCATGCGCCCCGCATGATAAACTTGTTTCTGTCCGCCGGTCTGCCTGCAAGCCGCTCCTGCCCGGAATTTCTCCCGGCGTATCGGCCTCTTTGGTGCGCTCGATTTCTGTCGTGGCGTCACTTCCCCGGAGGCCATACCCCTTGCAGCCGGTCATTCAATTTTCAAGGTTCAGTGCCTGTCTGCAAGAACCAGTTTACCGAAAAAAGAGGCCCTTTCCCGTATATCCAAAACGTCGGAAAAACGCTTGAAATCCGCATATTTCCACGCTTATGGAATCGTGCTATAATGGGTGTAATCACTGAAAAACCATAACGAGAGAGGGGGCTTTGGATGTACGCAAAGCTGACAATCCCGGAGCGGCTCAAAGACCTGCGGGTGGTGGACAAGCACCTGACGCTGGAACAACTGGCGGAGCAGACCGGCCTGTCTAAATCTGCGCTGGGGAAATACGAAACCGATGACTACAAGGACATCAGCCCATTTGCGATTGCGACGCTGGCGGATTTTTACGGCGTGTCCGCCGACTATCTGATGGGACTGACCGATAATAAAGAGGTTCCCAACGCCGATGTACAGTCGCTCCATTTGAACGATGAAATGATTGAACTTTTACGGAGCGGCAAAATCAACAATCGGCTTCTCTGCGAACTGGCTACACACCCGAACTTCCGGCGGCTGATGGTGGATATGGAAATCTGTATCGACCAAATCGCCAATATGCGGGTGGAGCAGATGAATCTGGTGATGGAAGCCACCCGGCAGGCCGTCCTCAGCAAGTATGCGCCCGGAGAAGATGACCTCTATATGCGGACGCTGGAACTGGGGCAGGTGCAGGAAAGCGATTATTACAGCCACGTCATACACGATGATCTGGACAGCATCGTCCGGGACATCCGGGAAGCACACCGCAAGGACAAGACCACCGCCGACCCGCAGCCCACGCTGGATGACGTGAAGGAAAAATTTGAGCAGGCCATCCATCAGGGCAGCGATATAGAAATGCTGATCCACGAATTTTGCGATAAGTTGCAGATACCCTTTGAGAAGATTTCCTCGGAGGACTTCTCGGCGTTCCTGCGGATACTGAGCCTGTCCAAGATACTCAAAAATCCCAACAATATGAGGGGAAAGACCAGCCCCATCCCGCTCAACCGCAAGGCCAGGCGCAAGCAGAAGTAAGTCTGCCGGTATCGGCTTTATGTGTATCCCTGTCTGTATTTTCCAGTTTAGCGGAAGAAACGCCGGTTCCAGAGTCCCTTGCAGACGCAGTTCGCTATGTCTTGTAGACATAGTCCATCACTCGGTATTCGCTTCCGACAATAAAAAGTATAGGTCTGGACACGGCGGAATCAGAGTGACTTGTAGTACAGCTACCGGGCGTGTTTGTCACGGTTGGCGGCTGTAAGGGCAGCAAAAAAGGCCATCCACCGGTTGAGCGGTAAATGACCTTTATGAAGCTGTATTCTGTTGTGGTGGTTGTGCCCAAAATGGGCACAGCCAAAAGCCGATGTTGTTTCGATTTTGGTAGTTCTCAAAATGGAAACCACCACTTTACTCCAATGAAGTAGGAGTGGTCATTTTGTCCACCACCACTTTATGGGAGTAAAGTAGCCGTACTCAAAATGAGAACGGCTACAATGGGGATGCTACTCTTTTTCTCTCTGCGCCACTTGCTCATAGGCTTCCTTTTGGACAAGTAGCCCCGCCGAAAAGCCGTATTTGAAGTGGCTTTCGTTTTCCTCGCACTGAGCGATTGCCATTTGCTCCCGCAGTTCTTCAACCAGAGCATAGTCCTCTTTGCTCAGGTGTTCCGATAAAGTATCCATCAGAGCTGCACTGGCTTTGGTGGCCTGCTTGAACCTCAGTGAATCAGCGACCACCGTTTCACAAGGATAGAACCTGCCGTTAAACATTTCTTCCAGAATCATGCGTCCACCTCCCTCAGGCAAAAATCATCTCAGAGAGGATGATTTCCTCTGCCCGACTGCGGATGCTGTTCATGGCTCCGACCCATGCAAGCTGGTCACAGGCTTTCAGTTCCTCGGTGACGCCCTCCGCATCCTGCATCTGCGAGATGATACACGCCAGCCGGTCATCGGCCTGCTCGTTCAGGTCAGCAAGATATGTCCAGAGTTTTCCCGACAGAAGCAGTTCATTGTACTGGCCGGGGCAGTGTTCTTGCAGAAACGCCTTGTGCATCCGCCCCCACCGCCCGATGGGGCGTTTTTCCTCCGGCAGTTTCAGGTCGGGGATGTAGTAGTCTCCCATCAGCGTGTAGCCGATGCCGTTGTGGTGGATTTTCTTTGGTAAATGCTCCATGTTCGACCTCCTGTATTCAATTTTTTCAGAATCCAGTTGATCGTGTCCCTGTTCATGATAAATTCAAGGCAACTGAACTCTTCACGAACAAGTATGGCACATCCCTTCCTGACTGCTGGAAATTCACAGAATAGCTTCCACCCCTTCCCTTGGTCTGCCCATAGGTATTGGTATCCAGTGTTTCTTTCCCCAATAGTTCCGAGACATATTTATGCCCCTCTTTTTCATTGCCGCCCAGATATAAAAATTCGTCGCAATTCCCTATGAGACTTTCCCAGCTATCCTTAAACAAGGCTTTCATCTGCGCAATGTTCTGGATGATGATGCTGCAGGAAATTGCGCGCGACCTCATGGTTGCCAGAAGCTTGTCAAAATCATCCGGCAGCGCCACGTTTGGCCACTCATCCATAATGCAGTGTACCGGGATAGGAAGTTTTCCATGGTATTTCCGGTCCGCCACATAGTAAAGGGTTTGAAAGAGGTTACTGTAGATCATGCCCACCAGATAATTGAGGCTGGTATCCGCATCCGGGATACAGCAAAACAGCGCCACCTTTTTCTCCCCGATGCTGTAAAGATCCAGTTCATCGGTACAGGTCAGATTGGCGATCTGTTTTAAATTGAACGCAGCCAGACGGACGCCTACGGAGATCAGGATGGACTTTGCGGTCTTTCCAGAGACGAAAAGTCAAGGACTTTTTCATCAAATTCACAAAGAAGTCACATTTTGCGGACTTCCTCACGGAGCATACGCTTGATTTTGTCCTCCATTGTCTCTTTTGCGGTCTGGCTGAAATGGACACGGACGATATAGGTGGTCTTGCCGATCTGCTTTCTGACAGTCGGGCAAGTGGCGGTGTTGGTTGCGGTATTGTTCATTCAAAATCCTCCTGTAAATGAAAAATGTCCGGTGACGGTTCATCATCGGGCGGTGTCGGTATGAGGGAACAAGGCAAGGCGGCAACATTAAGGTATCTATAAAAACCTTGCCGTCTTTGCCACGCTTGCCGTGTTCCTGTTGTCAGTTTCGGAGATAGCAGACCCATGCTGTGCCGTCTTTCTCGGTCACAAGTCTGTCCCCGATACGGCTCTTTGCCGTTCTCATGGTGCGTGAGGAAATCCCACGCTCATTGACCGTCTTTTCCAGCTCTGCGCTTGGCATACGCTTTCCGTCTGCAAGCAGTTCCAGAATGAGCATTTGCGCCTGTGCGGTCTTGCTTTCGGTCTTGGTGTTGTCTGCCCCGGCAAGAAGCTCGTCAGCGGTAATGTCATAAGCCCCTATCCACTCAAAGCCTTTCTCGTCTCCCAGAGAAAAGGCAAGGGACTGTCCGGGCGGCGCAAGGGAGCTTTTCTCATGGATAAGTACCCTTGTTGTGGGGCTGTCCTTCAGCTTGCCGATAAAGAGCAGACTGCGGACTGCCGCCGTAATGTCGATAGACCCTAATCCCCGGTAGGTGCTTTGCGTTCCTGCGGCTTTGTTGAGGTGTCCGATCAGCACGATAGCGCACCCGGTAGCCTGTGCAATGTCTCCCAGACTGCGGAATATCGGGCGCACCTCGTTTGCCCGGTTCATGTCCACATCTGCGCCCAGAAACGCCTGTACCGGGTCAATGATAACCAGCCTTGCGTTGTTTTCCCGGATTGCCCTTGCTATGCGTTTATCGGCAAGGGTCAGTGGTGTGTCTCTATCGTCAATGACAAGCACTTTTTCAAGGTCTGCGTCTGCTTCCATCAGCCGGGGCTTGACGGTATCGCCCAGACCGTCCTCTGCGGTCTGGTAGATGATGTTGAAAGGCTCAAGGGTCTCCATACCGGGTAAAGGCTTTCGGTTGGTGCAAGCCGCCGCAAGACGCATGGCAAAGTAGGTCTTGCCCTCGCCGGGGTTGCCCTGTATAATCGTCAGCTTTCCAAAGGGGATATACGGAAACCATAGCCAATCCACGCTCGTCAGCTCCACATCTGCCATACGGAGCATGGGGACAGGCTGGGCGGTGGGCAGCTCTCGCAGCGTGATTGTCTCGGCTATGAATTTGCGGCTGGGAATGTCCCCTTGCTGACGGAGAACATCGTTCCAGTCTTTCCTTGCCGGGACAAGGCGAATGACGGCGATCTCGCCGGGAATGTCCTGTGCCAGCCGGGTGCAGGCTTCACTTCCTGCGGTGTCGCTGTCAAGGCAGAGGAACACTTTTCGGGTGTCCTTGCGTTCAGAAAGGAAACGGTCAAGGGCTTTGCCTGAAACGCCGCCCAGGGCAAGGTAGCTCCTTGTCCGCCAGTCCTGCGGATAAAGGCAGATAAAGGACAAAAGGTCAATCGGTGCTTCAAAGACAAAGAGCTGGTTGCCGTTTCCCTCATAGTGGAACGGATAGGATTTGTCAGACCCGGCAATGTCCTGTCTGAATGGGTCTGCCGTTCCTCGCACATGGGCGTATCTCGGCGTACCGCTTCGGTCTCTGCCGACAAACACAACATTGTGCCGCTTTGCGTCCTCGTAAATATCCCCGGAAAGAAGAAAATCCTCAACAAGCGTTTTGTTGAGGCCTCGGCTTTCGCAAAGATATTGAATTGCTCTGTCGGCTGTTCTGTTGTGCAAGGGCAAGTGGAACGCTGTGGGCGGTGCTGTGGTGGCTTCGGTCTGTCCCTCGCCGTTTTCGCCTGTCAACATCTGGACAGCTTCGGGAAAGGACTTGCCGTAAAACTCCATGACGAAATCAATGGGATAGCCGCCCTTGCTCTGGCTGTGGCGAAACCACTTGTTTCCCCGGACGGTCAGGCTGTCATGTTCTTTCCAGCGGTATTCCCGTCCGCTTTTGATAAGCGTCTCTCCCTGTGTGCGGAGAAAATCTTCCAGACTGACGGCGTTTGCCCGGTCAATCTGCGCTTGGGTGTAATTCATCGGGATAGTTCCTCCTTTTTCTGCCGTGTTTGGGGTCGATTTTGGAGCTTTTGTTCCTCTGTGCGCTCGTTAAATCGGGCGGCAGTACCTACGCATGACTTAACCTTCCAAAGGCGATGTAAATCGTCTCTGACGGTCTTAAACTCGCCATAGGTGGTGTTGTGCGCCTGTTCCAGCTCGTCATACTCTTCGGTCAGCTTTTTCATATCCACCTTGCCGTCCGGGAACTCCCCGGTCAGCTTGCGTCTGGCGGCGTAGAACTGTTTCAGTTCCGCTTCATGCTCTGCCTTGTACTTGGCTCTGGGCTTCTCAAACTTGATTTTCTGCAAGCCGTCATAGACAGGCTTCAAGCTCTGGAAAGCAGCAGAGCTGTCATAGAGCTGCTTAATTGCTTTCATTCGGGCGGTCTGTTCGTCCAGCGTTTTCTTCAAGCTCTCTGTGGCAGCACTGTGTTCGCTGACACGGCTTTCCAAATCTTCAAGAGTGTAAATGCCGTTTGCCCGGAGATAATTGAAAGTCTCGTTCATCTCCTTTAGGTTGCTGACCTTGCCTTTCTGCGAATACGCCCCGGCTCTGCGCTGGGTGTAATAGGCGTTCAGCAGCGAAACAAGGTCGGGTGCCTGCGGCTTGGCAAGCTCTGCTTTTGCTTCGGCAATCCAATCGAACAGGAGAGCGATTTTCTTCTTGATGTCACGGATAACGGCATTGGTGGCTTTGATCCAGCGGTTGAACTCGCCTTTCTCGGTGCGTATGCCTTTCTTCTCCATTGCCCGGACGGTTGCGCCCTCGTGGACGGTGGGAAGAAGCTCCACGCCCTGACGCTCATAGCTTCGGTGGTCGATACGAACGTCAAGCCCCTTTTCCGCAAACTTGCCATTGCATAGCTCCGCCCATGTCTGCCGCCAGTATTCCAGCGTTTCGGGACTGCCCCAGTCGGTAGTGGGAACGGCATTGAAAACATACTCGCCGTTCTGGTCTCTGATACGGTTGCCGTCCTCGTCCAGCTCATACACCCGGCGTTGCTTTAGCCCCCATTTACCGTTCTGCTCAATGGGACGGATAGGGCAAAGAACATGGAAGTGTGGGTTTGGTATGCCTCCGTCCTCTCTGTCCGGCTGGTGTACGGCGAAGTCAACCACCATGCCCCGGCTCACAAAGTTTTCTAACAAAAATTGCCTTGCAAGAGCGATGTTTTCCTCAAGGGAAAATTCATTCTGCAAGGCAATGTCAAAGCTGTATGCAAGCTGGGCGTTCTTTCCACGCTCGGCTTTTTCCACGGCGTTCCATAGGGTCTGGCGGTCTGCGTATTCGGGCGGTGCATAGGACGGCAGGAGAATATCGGAGCAGATCACGCCGCCCTTGCGGGTGTAGTCGCTGTATTCGCCGTAATACTCGCTATACAATCGCTCCCCAGCACGGTAGGCGGCAGAAGCAATAGCGGACTGTCCTGCGCTTCGCTTAGTCTGCGTGACGCTCAGATGAAATAGTGCCATCGGCTTTCAACTCCTTTTCTCTGTTTGCTTGGCTGATGTGGGTAATCGCCATGTGACGGACGGCTCGCTGGACTTCGGACAGGGAAAAGATGTGTTCCATCAGCTCTGTCATTTCGGTGCGTGTGAGATCTTTGACCTCCGGGGCAAGGCTCTCAATCGTGCCGCCCAGATTGCAAAGGCGGTGTGTGCGCTTGGTGCGTTCACCTTTCTCCAGATACTTCTTTCTATTCTCCAGACGCTCCAGCTTGTGTTGTTCCTGTAAAAGCTGCGTCTCGGCTCGTTCCTTTTCGGCTCGGAGCTGTTCAAGGGTTTTCGGTTTTGTCATTGTGATTGACCTCCTTTTTTTGATTTTAGGGATAAAAAAAGACCGTCAACTTTTCGCATAGTGCGACCAGTCAACGGTCTGATTTTCGGTATTCATTTTTTCAAACTTGCTGGCGGCGAACAGCATTTCATGCTGTTTGCGGACGGCAAGTCCACAGGGGATAGCCGCATTAGCGGCGCAAGGGGGTGTAGCCACCTTGACGGAACGAAGTGACGCAACTTTCTCGGTCGGGCAGTTTTCTTCTGCTGACAGAGAATGAAGCTCCGCAGGACGCACATACTCCCGATAGGAGAGTATAGAAGTGCGCCCTTTAGTTCCTAAAGGGATTTTCTTCTGACCCAAATTATATAAAATGTAGATCAAGACATTTCTAAGAGGTACTCTCAGATTTTCACAACATAAGGTTCATCTTCAATAATACCCTGATCGTGGGTAACAATGATAACCGTTTTACCTTCTTCATTGAGTTCGTGCAATAACCTCATAACAATATCTCTATTTTTCTTGTCAAGTGAGCCAGTAGGTTCATCTGCCAAAACAACAGAACATTTTTTCATCATAAGACGAGCTAAAGCAACTCTCTGTTGTTCACCACCGGAAAGCTGATAAACTTTTTTGTTAACTTCCTTTGATAACCCCACACGATTAAGAGCTTCTTTAAGTGATACTTTAGTTCGGCTTGATTTTTTAATCAAACTTAAATTTTCTTTAACTGTCTTATTTTCAAGCAGTGCAAAATTCTGAAAAAGAAACCCCACTGTATCCGCAAAAAAACTGTTTTTATTTTTAAGCCGGGTAATATTCAGCCCTTCGATTATGATACTGCCGCTATCCGGTTTTTCGATACCACCAATCATATTGAGTAAAGTGCTTTTTCCACTGCCGCTATCGCCGCTGATTACTACAAAACTTCCATCCGGAATTTCTAAATTAAAGTTAGAGAAAATTATTTTCTCTCCAAATGCTTTATTTAAGCCACGAATTATAATCATAAACATCCTCCCTTCAATGACTTTGAGATATTTGTTTTTTCAACCCACATAATATTTGTGAAAATGATTGCCATTTCAATAATGGTGAGCAACGCTCCAATCAGTAAAGCAATCCCGACACTTGCGTTAGATATAAAAATTGAAACAATGCAAATCAATATCACAACGGCTATATTTTCTAAGAGATTAACGGAAATAAATCTTTTGTGCCTTTCATAAAAGCGATAGCCCAAAACCTTTTTGAGGGAGATTTCCATCGCATTAAGTCTAAATTCCATTTTCACTTCAGATATGATGATAGCGATATCTAACAGCAATACTAATACGCAAAGAGAGCTTATAAAGCCAATCAGTTTCACGAGGAAACTATGACTATAAATGTAATCCTCTCCGACATTCGTCAGCATAAAATAGTGTGAACCAAGCTGTTCTGAATATTTTTTCGCAACACTGCGAATTGTGCTTTCATCGCATCCGTAGATTACCTCACCATTATATGTTCCTGTTTCGATATAACTTCCATTTAAAGCAACAGCCTCATTTGCCTGATAAATCACAATCGGATTTGTTACTCTTGACAATCCGTCAATAGCCTCTTCTCTGTTCGAATTGAGATAATAAAATTGTTCTCTGCCAGAATATTCTTTATAAACAACACGCAGTTCTTCTGCATTTTGGGTAAGAGAACCAATTTCCTCTTTTGCGATATCTTTGTATGATTCCGCATTTCTTCCCTTTGGCACGAAGACCACGATATCCTCTTTTTCATCATCTTCAGTAAGCATATCAGAAAACCCTTGTAGCATATCTCTGGCATTATGATTTACAAAAATATAATTATCCGTATCGCTTATCCGGCTGCCTATGCAGACCACCGGATTTATCGTGTTGTATTCATTTTCGTAAAGGTCATTCCAAAATTTGCTCTCTTTGGATTCCTCCTCATTTTCTTCAAAAGGAGGTTCAATCTGCATAACTCCAAAATAATAATCATTATAATGATTTTCTAAAAGAGTAGTGTTTGTAAGTAAATTACCTTGAATGCTACTGAGATTTGTAGTTATTGTAAAAATTGTCATAGCAGTAGCAAATACTTTAAGACCGTTCAGAAGATAAAACATACCTTTTTTATCTGAAGCATTGGCAAAGGCTTTTTTTACATCAAAGCGGACAAAAGCAGCATAAGGAATTACGGAAAGAACTGCTCCGGCACAATACACTGCCAAAATGAGATGATCTTCATACGCTCCCGATATAAATTGAGAAACAAGCAACTTTGCTAAGACGAATAATGCAGCATATGAAATCATATCAGCCACTACAGCTTTTAGAGCAATCACAGCAGCATTTTCGCCCAGAGAAGCTCGTACAACTACTTCCTTTTGCCTGCGTATCACCTCAATCATATTAAGTACAATCATCAATATGGCAACCAGGCCCCAAACAATGAACATCATATCAGTTTCGGTTGATTGCCAAAACTCTGGCTGCGATATAGAATATTCTTTTGCCAAATCTTGATATGTGGCAATAATGTCATCATCATCACCGATATAGCTGACCATTATTTCCTGTCCATTGCCTGTGTTTTTTGCTTCTCTAAAATCTTCAAATTCTATTACGGTGATTCCACCTATCAAAGCCGTATATGTTTTTTCCTCAATATCCATTGTGCTTTTAAGACTATCCCGAACAACGGTATCATCACCATAAATATAAAGTCTTGTCTGATAATTAGAAACTCTCTGATTAAAAGTCGAAAAAATATGAACACCATGCTTCTCAGCTGTATCTTCTGCATTGGCTAAAAATGAATCCATATCGTCATTAGTAGTTGTGTATCTGGACGATAAATAATAAGCACCATTAAAGTTCCAGAGCATATTTTGATATACTTCAGCTTGCATAACAAAAGCAAAAATAATCGTAATCAACAGCAATATATTTCTTATATGTTTCATTTGAAATTCTTAAACCTCCTTTGAATAGGTAACAGACACACGATTGCCCAAAATACTAATATGGATTTTTTCATACAACCACATTCTCTTGTTAGATTCTAATTTTCCGTTTTCTTTATTCGCATAAATTGTACCATAAAACTCGTGAACAATTCTACCGCAACTTTGGACTACATGAGAAAAGTCCGAACAGTTTTCTGCCCGGACTTCCTCGCTCAATCATAAATCAATTCCGCTTTCACAATCTCCTCTGCCTGTGCCTTGCAAGCGTTCATCTGCCGCACCCATTCCATTTGGTTTTTGGCTTTTAGTTGCTCGGTCACGCCGTTTTGCTCTGCCAGTGACCGCACGATCAGCTCCATGCGGTTTCGTGCCGCTTCGTCAATCTCGGCGCAATGCTCAAAGAGCTTGTCGGATAGCACCAGCTCATTGAACAGTATCGGACGGTGCATTTCCAGATACGCCTTGCGAAGTCTGCCGTAGTGTCCGAGGGGCTTGGTCTTGCGGATAACGATGTTCGGGATAAGATAATCGCCGTTCTGTGTATAAGTGATATTCATGCTGTTTGTACTCCTTTCATCGGCTCTCTCTGCGGTAAACTGCTGACAGGGACGAACACTCCCTTTGCAATATCCTCCGCACGAATAGCGGCTTTCTTGGCTTCGATTTCTGCCTTTTTTCTCCCCTTGATTTTGTCCTCGTATCGCTTCTGCGCTCCGCTGGCTTTCCGCTTCAAGTAGTTCTGGTGGAGCCTGTCCTTGCGTTCCTCACGCTTGCGGATTTCCTCTAATTCCTCCGGGGTAAGCTCCACTTCGCCAAACGCAGGGGGAACGAAACGACCCACGAAATTGAAGTAAATCTCGACCTCCTGTGTGGTCTGAATACTGCCCTTGCGGTCACGCTCATGCACAAGGATTTTCTCGATAAACTCGTTGAGCATAGCAATGGTCAGCTTGTCGAAGTTCTCATATTTATCAATCAGAGCGATAAAACGGTCAGCGTCCTTTTCGTGCTTCTCATAGCTCTTGACTGCCTTTTCCAGAACAGAGATTTCAGCGGTAAGCTCGGACTGTTCCTTTTCGTATTGAGCGTCCAGAGTGGCGTATCTGCTGTCGGACAGCTTTCCTAAAATGTTGTCCTCATAGATTTTACAGAGCAGGACTTCCAGCTCGGAAACTCTCTGCTTTGCGGTGGCAAGGCGTGTCCGCTGTTTCTTGACCTCTGCCGTCTGCTGGCTGGACTGCGCTTCCTGCACCACACGGACAAACTCGGCTCGGTCATGCTTCGCATACTCGGCAATGGCTTTGAGCATTTCAGAGACAAGGGACAGTACCACATCTTCATTGATACGGTGCTGTGTCGTGCAGAGCTTTCCAACTGGGACTTTGCTGTATTGGGAACAGGTATATTGAGAAATACGCTTGCCGTTGTTGGTACGGTGGACATACATCTTGCCGCCGCAATCGGCACAATAAAGCAAGCCTGTGAGGGGAGCCGCTTCGCCCCAGCCGTCCGGGTAGCGTCTGACATTCCCACGGATTTTCTGCACAAGGTCAAAGGTCTGCTGGTCAATGATAGCTTCATGGGTATTCTCGAAAATCGTCCATTCGTCCTCCGGGACATAATGGCTTTTCTTGTCCTTGAAGTGCTTTCGGGTCTTGAAATTGATGGTGTGTCCCAGATATTCACGCTTTTCAAGAAGGTTGCAGATGGTGGAAGAACCCCAGCCGTACACATCTTTGAAAGTCTTATTCTTGTTCACGCCCTCGCCGTGCTGGGCAAGGTAAGCGGACGGAATGAGGATTTTTTCTTCTTTCAGCTTGCTGGCGATCTGATACGGACCGTAGCCCTCAATCGTCATGGCAAAGATACGCTTGACCACCTCTGCGGCTTCGGGGTCAACCAACCATTGGTCTCTGGCTTCGTTCCAGAGATAGCCGTAAATGACTGTGCCTGTGAGGTGCTTGCCGGACTTGCCTTTGGACTGGAAAGTGGAACGGATTTTACGGCTGGTGTCTCTGGCGTAATACTCGTTCATAATGTTGCGGAAAGGGGTAAAATCATCGTCCCCTCTGGCACTGTCCACGCCGTCATTGATGGCGATAAGGCGAACGCCACGCTGACGCAGGATTTCCATAATCTGACCGACTTTCAGATAGTCACGACCCATGCGGCTCATGTCCTTGATACACAGGTACTCCACATTCCCGGCTTCCACTTCTTTCATCATTGCTAAAAATCCGGGACGGTCAAAGCAGGTGCCGCTAATGCCATCGTCCGTGAAATGGACAATGTTTGTAAAACCCTGCCGTGCGGCGAACTCCTCCAACATTGCTTTTTGATTGGATATGGAGTTGCTCTCACGCTGCTGGTCATCATCTTTGCCAAAGTCATCACGGCTCAGTCGTTCGTACAGAGCAGTGATTTTCTCGTTTTTTCTCATAACTTGCGCTCCTTTCTTCGGTTTTAGGTTGTGTGTTCTAAGAGACTTCCCAACCGCTTGATTAAGAAGTCTTTTAGAGCATACAACACCTGCCGCCTGCTTGTAAATGGCATACTGCTTGACTGCAATGCTTTCCGGATTTCGCATCTCCAACCGTTCAAACAGGATATCCAGCGGAGACTGGTATTCCTCATCGTCCTCTTTCACCTGGGCAGAACCTAACATTTCCATGATCATGGAGAAGTTCTGTTCCTCCGGCGGCGCTTCATGCAGAAGGTACAGCATGAGCGCCTGCAGCAAGGCGGTCTCACTTTTCTCCCAAAACGGGTCCGAACTCTGCGCCCCTTTCGGGGTAGTATTTCGGATCAGGTTGTTGATGAGCTTTAGCACATCCTTGTCATCCCGCACATAGGCAAAGGGATTGTAGCAAAAAGATGTCTCCGGGTTAATAAGATCAAACACCCGGACTTCATACCCTTCCCTCTCCAGCAGTCCTCCGGTTTTCCGAAGAAGCTCTCCCTTAGGATCGGTGACCACCATGGAACAGTTACACTGCATGATATTGACTACGGCGTATGCCCGGCTTTTTCCCGCACCGGAACCGCCCACCACCAAAACATTTAAGTTCCGTTTGTGCTTATAGCAGTCCAATCCCATGCGGAAGTTCTGGGTTAAAATGAGATTCTGGGTGTACCGCTTGTCCCGGTAACGCTTGCAGATGGAAGCTGCATCGCCCCATTTGGCAGAGCCATGCTCCACCCCTCTTCGATAATTTTTCTTCTGGGAATAATAAATACCGATGCCTAACACATAGGCGATTGTGAATGTGAACACACACCGCAGCGTGTACGGCGTATAAGAAATAGAAAAAGGCTGATCCAGTTTTTCGGTCAGCACTTGTAAGATCTGTAACAGATTCGTATCCGGTTTTATGGCACAGGCAGTGATGGCGCCTGCCCACCAGACAACAGGCAAAAACAGCAGCCACACCCAAAGGTCCGCACGTTTCCATGCTACCTCTGCGGGCTTCTCTCCTTCTTCGCTTTTTCACTCTTTGGCACTTCGTTTGCTGGTCCGTCTATCCTATGAAAAGAATCCTCTCCGGGGATCAGGGCAAGGCTTCGCCCATTCTCCCAATGCATGTGAATCTGCCCGGCATCATCAATATATGCTACCGTTCCTTGTAATCCCGGCGGCATCCCCGGCTCATCCATAAAGTCCAGGCAGAGCCTTGTTCCTTTCGGATACCGCTTTCGTAATTGTTCCACTTGTTTTTGATCGTACATACTCATAGACATCCCTCCCTTCTGTTACCAGAAGAAGCGCCTGCTGGTGTTTGGTTTCATGACCTTTAAGATCACGCTGTCAATGCCGTCGCTGTACCTGCCCATGGCAAGATACTTGTCCCGCAGCCGATTGAGGGCATTGCGAAGTTCCCGCTGTTCCTCGCTTATAATGGGAAGCCTTTTCTCGGAAAGCTCATAGGCTCGGACTTTCTGCAGCATGGCTTCTGTCTCTGGGTGAACCGTTCCCATCCGGCTCTGGGCTGCCAGCTCATCTTTGAGTGCCACTGTAAACATATTTTTCATGATGTTATCCGTTTTTAAATAGTAATCTGCCATCCCCGTTCCCTCCTATCTTTGTTACACCCAACATACCACAAGAACCCTGCAATAGCTATCCCAACGGCGGAACTTTTTTAAGAACCTATCGCTCCGGCTGTTTCTCTTTTTTCTCTTTCTTCGGTGCCTGCTTTGGAGGTTCCTCAAAAGAAAAATCATCTTTGGAAAAGGTCTGCTCCTGTTCCCCGAAATTTCGTTCCATATGGTTACGGATAGTATAGGCTGCCTGCCGGACATCATTTAAAAATCCCCGCAGTTCCTGGGGATCTTTCTGTCCATTTGCCTGCATCTCTGCCACTTTTCCAAACTGGAAGCCGGACACCTCTGCCCCATACCGCTTGCCAATCACATACGCAGCACAGTATGCCTGGGCATTCACCTTCTTCCTTGCATAGTTCCCATCGTGCTGATCCAGGGCGGCACAAGCCAGTTCCCGGTTCACTGCATGGAATGTTGTATTCTCATCCATTCCGTTGCGCACATAGACGGTACGCTGTTTCGGGATATACTGTGCCTGGATGCCCTCCGGCAGATTGTCTGCAATCTGCATCCGCACTGGCTGATCCTTTAAGACTGCATGGATCAGTTCTTCCATGGAACGCTGTGGACGTTCCTCCAGCGGTTTCCCAGACATCTGGCTGATGTCAAATCCTTTACCGATGGCATAGCCTGTCCGCATCTCCCCGTCTTTTTCATATTCCGTACTGACCATATAGGTGTAGCCATGCACCCCGGATTTCGGAGAACGGTGTTCTTTTTTCCAGTAATCATAGGATTTTACCACCGTTGCTTCTGGATTCTGTCCGTAGATCAACAGAAGGTTGGGTGTTTTCTGCGTATTGCACTGTGCCATAAAATCTAAAAATCCCTTTAAAGAATCCCCGTTTTGGAACACCGCCTGTGCCTGGGCGTCTACCTCTGCCCATACTTCTTCCCTCTGCTGTTTTTTCATGGCTGCATATTCTTCTTTTGATAACTGCTGTTGTGGAGTTTTTTCTTCCCCTGCCCCACCAGGGATCATGTTCGTTAAATCCATAGCCTTACCTGCCTTTCACTTTCTTCTGTTCCCTTCTTTGTTGATTTCTCGGTTTTCTCCGGCTCTGCTGTTGCTTCTGCCGCTGTTTCTGTTCCGTTTCAATCTTTTTTAATTCCTGCCGGACAGATGGTTTCTCCCCTTTCCAGCTAGTTTCCTGCCCGGAAAAAGAACCGCTGCTGTGCGAGGAAGGTCCGGACAGATTCCCTGCCTTCTCCGCCTGGGTAAAATTTCCCTCCGAAGGAGAGACTTCCCCTACATCAAACAGATGCTCTTCTTCATCCAGTTCGAACTCAATGGTCCCTTCCGGCAGCACCACCTTTTCGGTCTTTGCCGGAAGTTCTTCTTTTGCTTCGGTTTTCTCGGTAAACTCTGCATCGATCACACGCTCTCCTTCCCGGACTGGCGCTTGTTCCACAACCGCTTCCCCGGCTTCGGATTTTACAAAGTCCAGATTCATCTTATCCAGCACCCGGTTCACCTTTGCCGCATCATCAGCAAACACCATGATCTCGGGAAACTGGGGGTTCTTCTTATCCCGGATGACCACATACAAAAGTCCCCTGGATTTGGCTTCCCCAGCAAACTCCCGCAGCCTGTCATGGGGAATGGTGAAAAATTTCATTGCCCGCTGTTCCTTTAACATCCAAAGCAGATTGGTCTTTCCCCTGGTCTTTTTCTGGTCCTTCATCACCGCAACGATCAGCACCGCCAGATTCTTTGCAATGCTCCCGCTGATCCGTAAGGTATGTTCCATGCCTTCCATGGAATACCGAACAATCTGATCTGCCGCATCACCGCCATAGTTCATACGCTCTCACCTCCTTACCGCTTCCGTTCTTCTTCCCTTCGTTGTTTCCCGGACGATTCCTGTATCTGCTCCTGTTCCTTTGCCTGTTTTAACCTCTCTTCCATCTCTTTCGACTGGATCTCAATCTGCTGGCTTAAACGGATCTTCTTCCGAAGTTCTTTTAATTCCCCGTTGATCTCCTGAATCCGCATACCGCCCGGTTCTTTTCGGTATAGCGTTCTTCGCTCCTTCATTAAGGAAAGCACCTGTTCCTCCAAAGGTTTCCGGTATGCTGCCAGCTCTTCCCTGGTGTTGATCCCCTCTTTTTGCAAAAACTCCATCTGCCGGATGCGGAGATCCAGTTTTCGGATATCGGAACGGACCGCATAAGAAATCCGTTTCGGCTTCTGCTGAAGCACTCCCATCCGATACAGATAAGAAAAATACAGCTTTTGAAGTCCGGTAAGTTTCCTCTTTGGAAACTGCACCTGTGTTTTTCCATACACCTGTTGGATCTTTGGACGCAGGATCTTCTCCCGGATCTCTGCCTCCCCATAGCCTTTTCCCAAGGAACGCAGACGGACATACCTCTCCATATCCGGTGTCTTTAATGCCGGATACTTCCGGTTCAGCTTCCAGGTATAACCCCGCTTCTCCATTTCTTTTACAAACTGACTCCAGGAAAAGCTCACGCCAATGGCATCCCGGATATCCATGCGGATGACAGTCCTCCAGGTAGGTTTCCCTTCCCCTTTTGCAAAACTCTGCACCAGATGGTAGCCCTGTACCCCGCCTTTCTTATGGAATGAAACTTTGGAAGGAGGATGATCCGAAACTGCCTATGTTACCAATAAAGGAATATGAAAATCAGGTGGCGGATGGTGCCGATGGATATTGTATTTTAGGTCGAATGGCGAATGACTATAAAAAGTTGATCCATCCAGTGAAGAAATATCAAAGAGAACGTTAAAGAGAACTTGCATGGGGGAGTCGATTTGAATCGATGGAACTGGTTTGGCAAGCATAGCGTTTGGATATCCAAACGCACTTTGGGGAGAACCCCAATCCCCCGGCAGTCGAGAAAGGAGAGAAGTGAAATGTTTTTTGCAGGAATGGCTCTTGGGATAGTGGCAGGCGCAGCCTTTGGCATTGGAATCATGTGCTGTGTAGTTGCCGGAAAGCAGGAGGATCAGCAGATGGAACAGATGCGGATACGCAGACAGAAGAAGGGAGAACTGAAAACAATCCATTTCCGGGATCGGGAAGGAATAGAGAGGTTCTCCCTTTCGGATGGGGAAAGCCTTTGCATGATGGCAGAGGACGGAACGAAAGAGATTGGGCTCTGCCGCTTTGTGGATGGGAAGCAGGTGGATGTGAATGGGCAGATTTGGGAGATCGGGGAATTCCTCTGGCAGATGGAACGCAGGGGGATTCAGGTGTATCCCTTAGAGACAGCATAAAAGAAGGAAAGGTAGGTGGTCGAATGAGAAAACGAAACCATGTAGTTCCTGTCCGTTTGAATGCGAAAGAACTTCGGCATCTGGACGGGCAGGTCGCAAAGAGTGGACTAAGCAGGGAGGAATTTTTACGTTCCCTGATCTTAGGCGCACAGCTTCAGACAAACTAAAGCACACAATTCGGCTTATTCAGGAATTAACTTCTGAGATTGATGAAATAGAATGCTTCATTAAATCCATTATGGACGAAATCCGCTCTCCAATTCTTTCCATCCCTGGTATCAATTACCGAATGGGTGCGATGATCATTGCTGAGATTGGCGACTTCAACCGTTTTAGTTCCCCTGACAAGATACTTGCCTATGCAGGACTTTCTCCCTCTACTTACCAATCAGGTCAGCTTGACGGCTGTTATTCTCACATGGAAAAGCGTGGTTCCCGTTACCTCCGCTATGCGCTGTTTAATGCGACAAAATTTGTCTGCATTTGGGATAATCAGTTCTCTGCTTATCTTGCAAAGAAGCGTTCCGAAGGCAAACACTATAATGTTGCCATATCCCATGCTGCCAAGAAACTGGTCAGGGTTATTTACCAACTAGAAAAGTCAGGGCAGCTTTATCATAGAGCAGCATAAAATTTAACTTCATATCTCCTTTTAGAGCACCTGCAAAGATGCTCTTATTGTCATGCAGTTTTCAAGGTTCAAATATATCTGAAAAGCATTTCTGCAATTTACTCAAAAAATCTTCATTTTAACCTTGACTTTTAATAGTTAGACTTTCATGCAAAAAAGGCAGGATACCTTCCTTTTCACGGGAACATATCCTGCCTGGTTTCTTTATTATTTTGTTTTCATTTTCTGTTTTCTTTAAAATATGATAAAGAAAAACTCCCCAGCTAAACTGGGGAGCCTCCAGAAGCTATACCTTGCGGTCCTACGGCTTCATTTTTTATCACATCTCACAGTTCTTAATTACTTCACTGTGAAATTTAATCATGACTTTACCATATATAACGAAAGGTTCCCGAAGAAACCTTCCAGACTACAGGCTTCGCAAGTTTCTGTAGTGCGATTACTTTTTATCATACTTTTTTTTAACAGATTTGTCAAAAACTATTTCCTATCTTTTACTTCTACTAGAAATTCTTTCTCCGACATACCTGCAATCTGTGAACACAGTGCAACTGACACCCCTTTTTGCATATAGAATCCAAGTGCAACTTCTTTCTTTGCAAAATTGGTTGCTTGTTCTACCGTATACTTGACATCAAATAAAACAGCTTTCGGTATTTGAATCTCAATCTGCATATTTTCATCCTTTCACTATTCACTGGTTTCACATTTTCTCTGCCATTCTTCAAAAGCCTTCGAAGCGTTTCTCACTCTTCCTTTCCCAATATCTCGGTATCCTGTTTTCAGCTTTTGGTGAAGTTCTGCTTTCGTCATAGTATCTGCATTAATAGAACATCGCATTTTCAAAACTGAAACATCTTCCGCTGCTTTTCTTAAATGCATGAAATACCTCCAAACTTAGAACAAAACATTCCTTCTACATACGCTACTATTTTTCCTGATAGTTCCGTCCTAAAAATTTCTTTTCTTTCGTAAACACAGCTACCTGATGTTCATCAATATCCATCTGGATTAATTTCCGCTGTTCTTCATTTTCGATTTTATCCCGATTCAACGTAAGGATATATTGAAAATCCTGATACTGCTCTTCCTGCTTATAAATATAATTTAAACATTGAACTAACGTATCTTGATCCACATCGAAAATGTTGTCATGTACCAAAAACAACGGATGCCTGTCTCTGGTGTATTGATTAAATAATAACGCCATATCATAAATGAACACCTTTGTTCTGTCTACACTATGGCTTCCATCATCGTAAATACGAAGCGTCAACTCAACTGGTGTTTTCTTTCGTGCCTTATCAACAGTCTGGAGGCTAAACGAACATTCCTTATTTCCCATAATGGATTCATGGATTTCCAAAATGGTATCAATAAAGTCATCCATGATTTCTTTGTTTTGCTCAATCTCACTATCAATTTCCATGAGTTGCTGGGTTTTTTGTAAATTCAGCATTCTTTTCTTTTTCTCATTCTTTTCGTATTGATCAAACAAAAACTTCGTATGAGAAATGGAATCCTTCTTCGCCTCATAAATCTTTAAACTTACTTTTAGATCTCAGATATAGAATTAAAAGAGTCTACTTTGATTGTTCATGTCTCTTATCCCATGTAAGTACGTCTCCGAGGTAGATGGATTTTACCTGATCAGATGTCATCTCTTCTGTCGGGTTCGCTTTGTTTACGATCACTGCGATACCGTCTGTCGCAATGACTGTTCCTTCCAGTTTCTCTTTTTCTTCGTCTTTCAGCTCTCTTGATGCCATACCGATATCATAGCTTCCTTCGATGGCAGATGTCATACCTGTCGTTGAATCGGATGACTGAAGTTCAACATTTGCATTCGGATTCACTTTTTTGTATGCCTCTACAAGTTTCTCCATTACCGGAGCTACAGAAGAAGATCCTCCTACAACTACGCTTCCTTCCGGCTTAGTTCCTGCATATGCCTGAACATCGGATACCGGTATGTAACCTGCTTCTTCTACAACTTTCTGACCTTCCGTACTCATGATAAAACTCATAAAATCTTTTGCCGCTTCATTGTCCAGATCTTTCTTTACTGCTACATTAAACGGTCTGGATACTTTGTAACTTCCGTTTTCAATATTTTCTGCCGTTGCTTCGGCTCCGTCGATCTTAAGTGCTTTTACAGCGTCCTCATCAAGAGATCCAAGAGAAATATATCCGATCGCATATTCATTTCCTTCCACTGTTGTCATCATAACCGAAGTATTGTTTGTGATCTGCGCTTCCGTTGTCGTCATGTCGACTTTTTCTCCGTCAACTTCTTCCTGAATGCCGAACAATTCGATAAACGCGCCTCTTGTTCCCGAACCATCCTCACGGGAAACAACTGTAATGTCATTTGCGCTGTCCCAGTCTCCTGCATATTTTGCATCTCCGCCTTTATCCGCATCTTTTGCATCATCGCTTCCTGATCCACAGCCTGTCATAGCTGCTGCCAACATTCCTACCATAGATACAACTGCGATAAACTTTTTCATTTTCATAGTCTTACAATCTCCTTTTTGCTTCCGCTTTTTCATTTTTTTGTTTTCTTTTATTCTTTTTTATTTCTTTCTATTCAGCGAAAACACCTAAAACCAACTTCACATTTCGCTGTTTTCTTTTGTGCTCCTTTGCACATTGACTATCATAAATAACAAATGTAAAATGTAAAATCAGCGCTATGTTAAATCTATGTAAAATGAAATTTATTCTAAAGCAGCCGCCGGGATCTTGAACAATTCCGGACTTTGGCTTGCCGGCTATACAAAAAGCGCCCACACAAAAATCCTGTTTTTTCAAACAATGATTTTTGTGTGGGCGCTTTTTCCATGGAGTATAGGGGAGTCGAACCCCTGGCCTCAACAATGCGAATGTTGCGCGCTCCCAACTGCGCTAATACCCCTTATGGACCTGGCGGGAATCGAACCCGCGTCCAAAAACCTATCCCATGTACTTCTACTATCATAGTCAGTTCTTTTTCATTCCCTCTGCCGCACGGGAACTAACACCCTTACGGTTTCAGTAGCTTCATGATACGCCTATCGGCTCAAAGCTTTGCCAATATCGTTTCTCACATCGTTGATGCCGGATTTCCGTGGTGTGAGTGCCACAGAGCCGACATGCGGCAATTAGGCCGCAGCTAATTCGAAATTATCGTTAGCGTTTAATTTTAAGTTTGCGATTTAACGCATCAGCCTGCGGATAGCTTCTCCATCTTCAAGATCCCTGTCGAAACCAGTACAAGCCCTCGTCTGTCAGGTTGTACAGAAGATGTAATTTTTACATCATTTATAATATAGAATATACTGCTTCAAAAATCAAGGGGGTATAGCGCATTATTTCTTTTCTTCCGCTTATTCTTCTTTTTATTTTATCTTTAAAACTACAGTTCTTCTCCATTCGACCGGATTACGTTCTTGTACCAGTCAAAAGACTTCTTCTTATACCTGTTTCCGCTTCCATTTCCTTCGTTATCAATATCGACATAAATAAATCCATATCTTTTTTTCATCTCGCCTGTTGTAAACGATACAAGATCAATGCATCCCCACGGGGTATATCCTATAAGATCTACTCCGTCAAGTTCAACCGCTTTTTTCATTTCGGTAATATGTTCTCTTAAATATGCAATTCTATAATCGTCATCACATGTTTTATCTTCTTTTAACACATCGATCGCGCCGAATCCATTTTCTACAATAAACAGAGGTGCTTCGTAACGTTCATAAAGAGTAACCAGAGCATATCTTAATCCGACAGGATCTATCTGCCACCCCCAGTCACTTGCCTTCACATACGGGTTTGGTACAGAATACGGAGAACTTCCGTCCAGAGATTCTGTCGTATCTTTTTTTGCATCTGCTTTCACCGCATTCGTCATATAATAACTAAATCCCAGATAGTCGCATTTTCCTTCCGCCAAAATCTTCTCGTCTTCAGGAAGCATCTGTGGTTTTGTTCCTTCCCTCTCCCACTCCTTTTTTGCATAAGCCGGATAATGCCCTCTCATATGTACGTCTGAAAAATAAAATCTTTCATGCATACATTCTGCCGCAGTCATAACATCTTCTGGATTGCAGGAATACGGATAAAACGGAACAAAAGAACACATACATCCGATCTGAAACTCCGGATTGATCTCGTGACCTTTTTTCACAACGATCGCACTTGCAAGCAGCTCATGATGCGCCGCCTGATACATCGCCTTTTTCTTATTTGTATATTCCGAAAAGAGAACTCCCGAATTTGTCCATCCGAAAATATCAGCTGATGTATTACTTTGATTATTGATCTCATTAAATGTCATCCAATATTTAACTTTATTTTTATATTTCTCCATGACCGTCACTGCATAGTTTACAAAGAAATCAATCACCTTACGATTGACCCATCCACCGTATTTTTTTGCCAGATGATACGGCATTTCAAAATGGCTTAACGTAATGACCGGTTCGATTCCGTATTTCAAAAGTTCATCGAACATATCATCATAGAACTTCAGCCCTTCTTCATTCGGTTCTGTCTCATCCCCGCTTGGAAAAATGCGGGTCCATGCGATACTTGTACGAAAACATTTGAATCCCATCTCCGCCATCAGCGCAATATCACTCTTGTATTCATGATAAAAATCACTCGCTTTATGGTTCGGGTAATATTTATCTGCTTCAATTCCGTTTGTAATCTCCCGCATCTTCTCATGTGTTCCACCTGTCATCACATCTATAACACTGATTCCTTTACCGCCCTCATTCCATCCGCCTTCAAACTGGTTTGCCGCAACTGCTCCTCCCCATAAAAAATCATTTGATAATGGCATCTTGCAAATTCTCCTTTTCATTTTATTTTCAATTAGGCGTTTGCGAAACGCCACAAGCCGCATAAATACGGCATTTTAACTTTTATAAAACAAAATATCTCCTCAACGGATTGTGGTAAAATAGAGTTGCCTAGAAACTATAAACCAACCACCCGAAAGGAGATGTACCTATATGATACCATATAAGCAGCTCACTTTGGCAGAAATTTTTGAAGATTGCCAAAACAAATTCGATAATGACAAATATCAGTTTCTTTCTCTACTTCACCAAACCATTAATCTTGATGAAATTGTTCCTGTTTCTTTTGTTACTCATTTTCACGCTTCCACAGGAAGACCTCGCAAGCATCCACTTTATCCTATGATTAAGGTTCTCCTTATTCAGCGCATTTTCTCAATCCCGACGGATACTCTTCTGATTATATTTTTAAAATATTCTCAGGAACTACGGGATTTCTGTGGCTTCCGTGTTGTTCCTGATGCCTCAAAATTTACCCGCTTTAAACAGGACTTTCTTATGGACTTACAATCGATGTTCGATCACTTAGTTGATATCACTGAACCGATCTGCCAACGTATTGATTCTAACCTTGCTTCCATGAGTATGATGATCAAACATCATATTGCTCCGATTCTAAGAGAGTTTGTGCACATTTCTCTTTTGATCTTGACATCAGTTTAAATAATCTGATGATTTTTTTCAATTCATTCATACTTTTTTGTTTATCTGTTTCAAAATTAACTACTTTCGCGTTCCGTTTTATGCAATTTCGTTTCAGATGTAAAAAATCTGTCCTGTATTTTGTGCAAAATGTATAAAGCATAAAAACTTCTCCATATCTGATCTTTCAGAAAGGAAAAGTTTTCACTCTGTCTTTTTACTACTCTGTTATTTTTAATCACTCTCTTTTTCGGAAAATCTCCACAGAAGATTCTTGCCTGACTTTTCATATCTGCTGTTTAAAGCAATATTTTCTTCGTACCGTCTGCTAAATTCCATTCCATATAAAATATCAAGAAGATATTTCCCCGATGCAAAAAACGTGGAACTCCAAAATTCTTCCACTTTTTCAGAACCTGCCGCGTATAAAAACTCTGTTGCATATTGACCTACCACGCCTTTCCTGTTTCCGGAGATTACGATAATTTTCGTTCCTCCCCTGTGCAGCATTTTTTCAATCTCCGCCAGCTGCTCGTTTTTGCCCGTATGACTGATAATAATTGCCACATGTCCGTCTGCGGGCATGGCCGCATGCAGCCCTTGTATATTAATTTCCGAGTGAACACTCGACAATTTCCCGGCATGAAAAAACAAGGCGCATCCGTATTTCGCCAAATAAATATTCATATCATATACATAAAAATCAACACAAGACGCATCTGCGATCAACTTTCCGATCCGCACTAACTGAGTATAAGAGAGTTCTTTATTCGTCTCCTCCACCGCCTGTCTTTGTATCTTTTCCGCTTTCCGAACCATAGTAACCACATTTTCCCGCTCCGACATCGTAACTGCGGAAACGTCTTCCATTCCCCCGGTTCTCAACTCCCGGACAAACTGCATTTTAAATTCAGGAAAACCTTTTACCCCTATCTTTTGACAAAATCGAGTTACGGAAGCGGCGCTTGTAAAAGTCGCATGCCCTAATTCTCTTGAAGACATTTCTTCTATTTTTTCCGGATTTTCCAAAATATATCTGCATATATCCCGCTCTCGTTCCGTCATATTCATCTGTTCTTTTATAATTTGAATAATAGACATACAACACCTCTTTCTTGTTTTTTCCAGTATAACACGCACCATCTGTCTACTGCAATAAATGTAGATTTTAAACATGTATGATCTAAATTCCTTATCTTTTAAAGCATTTGACAAAGTATGAAAATGCCACTAAACTAATGATGATAATTGTAATAATATGAGGTATAAATGCTATGAAATATAAAAATATTGTTTTTGATTTCGGAAATGTAATAGGTAAATTTAACGGACGTGATCTTGTAAAACATTTTTCTTCCTGCGAAGAAGATCAGGAACTTCTCTTTACCGCAATTTTTTCAAGATGGGATGATATTGACAATGGTTCGGTAGACTATGAACAAAACATAGACAATATTGCAGCTTCACTCCCCGACCGGTTAGAATCTGCCGTACAGACACTTTTTCGCGAGTGGCCGCGTCACCTGACGCCGATCAACGATACGCTGCGCTTTATAGATGAGTTAAAAGAGCGTAACATTCCGTTGTATCTATTATCAAATGCACCGACCTATTTTGCCGAATATGCCGTCAACTATGATTTTCTGAAGGAGTTCAGCGGAATTGTATTTTCCGCTCCTCTTAAAATGGCAAAACCCGATCCTGCAATCTACCGTTACTTGTTTGAAACGTTTTCCCTTGATCCGAAAGAATGTTTCTTTATCGACGATCTGGAAAAAAATATCAATGCCGCGCGTTCTCTTGGTATGGACGGAATTGTTTTCAACGGCAATATCGACGATGTGAAAAAAGCGATTGGTTTCTGATCTCAAGAAACCAGTCGCTTTTTAGCTGTACCTTCTTCTGTTCTGTTTTTTTGTTTCGTTTTCTTTTCGGATTTTACGTTTTTCAGATTTCAGACACTTTTCGTTTTTGCTTTTTTCTTCTTTTTCGAGCCCGGTCGAAACAGTTTTGTCATCACTGTAATGACAGCTCCTGCTGCGATAAAGAAATCCGCGAAATTATATGTGATCCCTTCCAAATGTTTATCTTCCAAGCGAAATCCCACATAATCTACAACGTGTCCGCGAACGAGCCGATCGAACATATTACTGATCGAGCCTGCCGCCATCAATGAAAGTCCTGCCTTTTTCCAAAACCTCTTCTTCTTTGTCACAACCGTAAAGGCATGCCATCCGAGCACAGCTCCCGACGCCGCTCCCGCCAAAATACGGGCAGTCTCAGGTTCATCTTCCAGAAGGCTCATACAGACTCCTTCGTTTTGAACGTGCCGTAAAACAACCTTGTCTGTAATCGCACGTTCTTCTCCTTTTGCAAGTTTATTCTCGGCATAGCATTTTGCCGCCTGATCTGCGGCAGCCAAAGCTGCCGTGATCGGAAACCATCTAATCTTCATTGAGTTTCTCCACTGTCTTATCTGCCGCATCTTCTGCTTTCTCCGCTGATCTATGCGCCGCTTCTTCTGCTTTATCCGCTGATTTATGCGCTGTTTCCTCAGCTTTATCCGCCGCTTTATGAACTGCTTCCGTCGTTTTTTCCGCTGCTTTATGAACAGCCTGGGTCGTCTTATCTGCCGCTTTTTCAAGCACTTCTTCTGTCTTATACGCTGCTTTCTGCGCAGCTTCTCCTATCTTTTTTGCCGTTTCTTCTGCTTTATCAGCCATCGCTTCGGCAACATCCGCTGCTTTTTCCTTTACTTTCTCCGCATACTCCTCCGTCGCCTCTTCCATATCCCGGGCCTCCATCTTCTCTCCGCAGTACGGGCAGTATGCCATATCTTCCGAAACCATTCTGCCGCATTTAACACAAGCTGCAGAACCTTTCAAAACCGCGATCTTGCGTTCGTACTTTTCAATTTCCTTTTCCCGTTCTTTTATCGAATCACAAATCTGCGCAGTGCTATCGTCAAGTTCTTCGCCTGATTTATAACGCTCATACACCGCTTTGCCCAACTCCATCATATCAACGGCGTTTTCACGAGCAAGATCTCTGATCTGACTTTTAACTCTCTGGATCTCTATCATCTCTCCTGCTTTATTCGTCACCATTTCGGCAGTCTCTCCGAACCGTTTTCCGAAATTTTCAAAAAAATCTTTCATGTGTATCAATCTCCTTTCGTCTTTTATCCAAACGGACGTCCGAAGTACAAAAAACATCGGTCGTATCTGATATTTAAGTTATCATTATTATACCCTTTTCTGAAACAACTTCAACATTTCTCATTGGAATTTATACTTTTTTCACTTCTGATTCTTCGGAAGCGTTCTTTAGATCAAACACTCTTTTTTCATTTTTTCAAGAATGAGGTTCTGATTTTCCGCATATGATATAAAAATCAAATCGGAGAATTTATTTTATGCTTGACCGCGAAACATGCCGTGAACATATTTTATCCGAAGATTACCGCGACTTTATCGGAAACCATGTCCGAACTCCCTTTTTCAACAGTCTCATGAACGTGCATCGCTGTGAACAGGAAGCGGGATTTTCTTACAAATGCTTCTATCTTCCAAAGGAGATTTCCGACCCGATCACTCTGCCGAAATATTCATATGCTTCGATTCCGAACTGCTATTCGCCTCTTAATATGCAGACACTCAACGAAGCCGGAATCCTCCCTGTTCAAAACTACCCTACGCTTCAGCTTAAAGGACGCAATATTTTGATCGGATTTCTTGACAGCGGAATCGACTATACAAATCCGGTTTTTCAAAACTTAGATAATACAACCCGCATCCGCGCTATTTGGGATCAAACTGTGCAGACCGGAACAATGCCGGAACATTTTTCTTACGGAAGCGAATTTACGGAAGAACAGATCAACGAAGCTCTTAGATCGGATTCTCCGTTTGATCTTGTTCCATCCACTGATGAAACAGGGCACGGAACTTACGCCGCTGCCCTTGCATGCGGAAGCGCCGTTCCTGAAGAAGAATTTCTCGGCGCCGCACCTGAAGCCTCTATCGCCGTTGTGAAACTAAAACAGGCAAAGCAATATCTCCGAGACTATTATTTCATTCCTTCTGATGCCGAATGCTACCAGGAAACAGATCTTATGCTCGGAATCCGCTATTTAAACCTTCTTGCAGATTCCCTGAATCTTCCTCTTGTCATCTGTTTTACAGTCGGTTCTAATATGGGCGGACATATCGGGACGCTTCCGCTCCCGAATCTAATTGAAAATTATGGTTCGCTTGCCAATCATATCGCCGTCATCGGAACCGGAAATGAGGCGGATCAGCGTCATCACTATGCCAATACTTTAACGAACGGATCAAAAAACAAAACGGTAGAAATCCGCGTCGGAGAAAATGTTTCGGGATTTTCCATGGAATTATGGACAGATATTCCGAATACATCGTCCATATCCATTATATCCCCTTCCGGGGAAGACACCTCGCGAATCCCTTTTCATGCGGGATCAAGCGCAGAGCTTGATTTTCTCTTTGAGCGTACAAAGGTATCGGTCGATTACCGTATCCTCGTAGAAAAAACCACTTCCGAACTTGTATTTTTCCGTTTTAACAGCCCGGCGGCAGGCATTTGGAAAATCGTCATTGAACCGATCACCGTCACCGACGGTCAGTTTCACATGTGGCTTCCTGTCACGGAATTTATTGACGGAGAAGTGTATTTTCTTGAATCTGACCCCTATTATACTTTAACCAATCCCGCAAATACTCAAAGTCCCGTTGTCGTTTCCTATTATAACGGAACGACAAACGCCGTATCTCAAACATCAGGCAGAGGATATACACGATCCGGTCAGATCAAGCCGGACTTAACTGCTCCCGGGATTAATATACGCGGTCCTGTTTCCAACGGACGATTTGAAACACATTCCGGCTCCTGCGCAGCCTGTGCCGTCACTGCCGGCGCTGTGGCGTTGATGTTGGAATGGCTTCTCTATATTCAAAAAGCTCCGGGTATAGATTCCTTCCAAATCAGAAGTCTTCTCATACTCGGAGCTCTGCGTCCCGATACGATGGAGTATCCTAATCGTATATGGGGATACGGGCAGTTAAATCTTTACCATACATTTGAAGTGATGCGAAAATTATAACGATTTAAATTTAGCGATAGCGAACCTTTACATCGCCCTCCTCATTTATGACGGAGATCTTCTTTCCTGCATTTTTCTCTGATGCCGATATGCGGTAAGATACTTCTCCGTCTTCCTCTCTATACTGATCATGGGGAGTGTCTTTGGGCAGAGAAAGATCTCCGTATTCAATCTGCAGATCAACTTCATACTTTTCCAGTTCTTCGGGAAGAATAAGATCTACGTCTCCGCACTCGGCCTGGCAGGTCAAATTTTCCAGTTTTTGCGCATCCCAGCGAAGATCCCCGTATTCTAATGTCACATCTGCAAAAGAACAGGAAATTTCACTCGATAATACGTCTCCATCCAGCGCTTCCACTTTCATCTTTTCAAACAAAACCCGGTCTAATTCCACTTCTCCGCATTCCGACTGTACCGTAAACACCTTACCGGAAACATCGGAAATCGTGCTGTCGCCATACTCCGATTGTAATACAAACGTTTCCGCTTTCAGTCCATCTACAGATACATCTCCGTCATTTAAAATCAGTTCCATCGACGTTGTTTCCGACTGCTCTGTTTTTACATCTCCGCATTCTGACTGCACTGTAAACGTCTTACCGGAAACATTGGAAAGTGTACTGTCGCCATAATCCGATTGCAGCGTAAATGTTTCCGCTTTCAGTTTGTCTGCGAATGCATCTCCGTCGTTCAAAGTCAGTTTCATTGACGTTGTTTCCGACTGTTCTATTTTTACATTTCCGCTGTCCGCCTCGATCGACACTTTTTTTCCATTGACATTTGACCAGTTGACATTCCCATAATCATTGTATATATCTGCGGTTTCAAGAAGCGTTCCTTTCGGAATATAAACTGTAATGTAAGATTTTTCTCCTGATAGATTTTCTCCGAGGTTCAATCCGAACATACCTGTCATATATCCGTTGTGATCTTGCTGAGCAATAGAAAGTTTTCCATTTGTTAATTCACATTTAGGTTTACCGTAATTTCCGTCAAGTGTATATTCGACATAATATTTCTCATCTTTTGAAGCCATAACAACTACATCCGCTTCGCTTCCCACATAGAGACTCAGTTCTGAAAAAGGTTCGATCTCTTTCTTTTCCTGCCGATAAGGAGTTTTCTGCTCGTACGGTGAATGGATTCCGCCTTTTGTAAAAACAACTCCGGGCCAGCCGCCTAATGCGATTCCAACTCCCATAAAGACAACTCCTGTTCCGGCTGTCACTGCCGAAGCAATCAAAATCCGCTTAGTTATTTTTTTCATTTTTCTTTCCTCCCTTCATAATCTTTCCTAAAAGCTGAGCCACTTTATAAAGAAGCCATTTCAAGAAACAGAAAATTCCATATACAGACATAATTCCTACTGCGCCGCAGCAAAGACTGAATCCTAATGTCGCCAATCCATCCGGGAGACTTTGGATCAGCAGAGCCGCTCCTCCTATCACGCCGATCACCGCAGCTCCCGCCAGCGTAACCGCCGTAAGAAACAAGCCTGCAAACACACAGAAAACAGAAACAATCACGGCTGCGATCACACAGATCAAAGAAAGTGCGATCGGAAGTGCGATCGGCGCCGCGCAGATTCCGAGAATACCGATCCAGACTGCCTTAAAACTGTGTTTTACCGTTTTCGGCGGCTGCTCCATATTCTTTTCCGCCAGATTCATAATCAATTCTTTTGCCGCATCTTCCGGCGATCCAAGATCTTCGATCGCCTGCTGTTCATTCTCCTCTCCCGCCTCTGCAAAGTATTCCTCAAAGTAGTCTATCGCCTGATTGAAATCTTCTTTCGGTAGCCTTCTGAGACTGTATGACAATTTTTTCATATATTCACTTTTTGTCATGATAAATTCCCTCCCTTTACAATATCATCCACAACCGTCCGATAACGCTCCCATTCCTCTGTCAATTCTGCCAGATACTGTCTCCCGGCATCTGTGATCGTATAATACTTCCTGTTTCTTCCCTGAAACTGTCTATCATACGTTTCCACAAAATGATTTTCCTGAAGCCGCTTTAATATCGGGTACAACGCAGAATCTTTCATCGTAGCCGACGCTCTTTTAATGATCCTGCCGATCTGATAACCATACGCATCTTCTTCTGCAATCACAGAGAGGACAAGAAGATCGAGCATCGGTGCACTCAACGGTAATGTCATATTCTCACTCCTTTATATATGTTTTATTTATTTATATGTTTAATATATTTATATTATATAATATATAATATGAATGGTCAATATATATGTTTGAAAGTTTTTCTAAAGAAAATCAAAAGAAAAGCCGGAAGGCTCTGATCTATGACCAAATCTTCCGGTTTTACTCTCTCTTTTACGAATGATCCTCTTTCATCGCGATCGACTGCTGTCCCCGCAGTTTAATGACAGGACCTCCCGTACCTTCAATATACTCTCTTGTGATCGTCACTTCCCCGATGTTGTCATCTTTGGGGATTTCATACATAATATCCAACATAAACTCTTCGATGATCGCCCGAAGCGCTCTCGCCCCGGTATCTTTTTCCATTGCTTTTTCCGCAATCGTCTCAAGAGCGCCGTCATCAAACACCAGACTTACTTCATCAAGGGCAAGCAGCTTCTGATACTGTTTTAAGATCGCATTTCTCGGCTCTTTCAAGATCTTAACAAGCATATCTTTATCAAGACCTTTCAATGTAAATATGATCGGCATACGTCCGAGGAACTCCGGGATCATACCGAATTTTCTCAGATCTTCCACCGTCACTTTCGACAAAATGTCCTCGTCATGCTCATACTTATCTTTTAGTTCTGCATTAAATCCCATAGACGTTTTCTTTGTAAGACGCTCTTTTATAATATCTTCCAGATCCGGAAATGCGCCGGCACAAATAAACAAAATATTTTTCGTATTGACCGTTGTCAAAGGAACCATCGCGTTCTTGCTGTTCGCTCCGACAGGAACTTCCACTTCGCTTCCTTCCAAAAGTTTGAGCATTCCCTGCTGAACTGATTCCCCGCTTACATCTCTTTGATTCGACGTATGTTTTTTTGCGATCTTATCGATTTCATCGATAAAAATAATTCCCTGCTCCGCCCGTTCTACATCGTTGTCGGCAGCGGCAAGTAGTTTGGAAACAACGCTTTCTATATCATCTCCGATATATCCTGCTTCTGTCAGCGACGTAGCGTCTGTAATGGCGAGCGGCACGTCAAGAAGTTTTGCCAATGTTTTGACAAGATACGTCTTTCCGCTTCCCGTCGGTCCGATCATAAGCATATTCGACTTTTCAATCTCGATATCGTCCATTGTATCTGACGCAACCCGTTTATAATGATTATAAACGGCGACTGCCATCGCTTTCTTCGCTTTTTCCTGTCCGACTACATATTCGTCAAGTCTTGCTTTGATCTTATGAGGCGCCGGAATCTTCTTAATATCAAGTTGATGGAACTCTTTCGGCTTTTCTTTTTTCTTCTTGATCTTCTGCGCTTTAGGCTGCATATGATCCAAATCCGATAAATTAAGAAACTGTACCCCCGGCATGTTGACAAGCCGGCTCAGATCAACAGAGCCGTCTGTCATCGCATCAAAGCTTCTTTGCATACAATCCCGGCATACCGTAATATGATTCGGCATCTCGATCATCTTTCCCGCAACGCTTTCCGGTCTGTGACAGATGAGACAGATCTTCTCATATCCATCATCATCGTTGTCTTTTTCCGTTTCTTTTCCTCTTCCTTCTTTACTGCCAAATGGTCTTTTTTCTCTTCTTTGTCCACCTCGTCTGCCCCTGTGGACTCTTTTTCTTCCTCATCTACTAAAATGAAATCCTGATCTGACATAATTCTCCTCGTCTTTCTCTGACTGTTTTCATCTATATGGACATTGTGTTTATCCACTTTCTTTTACAAGTATTTTTTTATTATAGTACACTTGACTTCATTGTACAAATGAAGTTTTTGTAAAAATCGAATCCGCTTTTTTCTATTCATTCATCATTTGAAGGAAATCTTCTTCCGAAATGATCGGAATACCAAGTTCCCGTGCTTTTTTGTTTTTTGCCGTTCCCGATCCGGTATCGTTGTTAATCAGATAATTTGTCTTTGACGTCACGCTCCCCGTCACTTTGCCGCCTCGTTTTTCAATCTCTTCTTTTACCTGTGCCCGATTTACAAAATGCTCTACGCTGCCTGTAATGACAAAATTAACTCCCGCAAACTTCTGATCTTCTTCTGACGTTTCTTTCGTAAGTTCTACTTCTTTGAGGAGACGATCAAAAACATCTACATGCGCCGTATCTTTAAAATATTCGACAAATGTACCTGCTATCACTCCTCCCACACCCGATATCGCGCTTAATTCTTCTTCCGTCGCCCGGATGACCCGTTTTGGATCTTCTCCCAGCGCACGACAGATCATTTTTGCGTTTGAGATTCCGATGTTCGGAATCCCAAGACTGTAGATCAGCCTCGGAAGCGTTGTCTTTCTTGCATTTTCTATCCTTTTTCGCAGATTTTCATAAGATTTTTCTCCAAATCCTTCCATCGTCTTTATTTCCGCTTCATATCTGTCAAGATGGAAGATATCCGTAAAATCTTTGACATACCCGTTAATGATGAATTTTTCCAAAGTCGCCTCGGACAGTCCTTCGATATTCATAGCGTCTCTGCTTGCAAACAAACTGAATGACTTCACATGCTTTGCCTGACATTTCGGATTCATACAATACAGCGTTTTCGTATTATTTTCCATAGATATTTTTGTCGGCTTTTTACAGACAGGACATTCTTTCGGAATCTCGCTTACTCCGCTGCGCGTCAGATTTTCCGCAATCTGGGGGATGATCATATTTGCCTTATACACCGTAACCGTATCTCCGATCCCCAGTTCCAGTTCCTCCATAATACTGATATTATGAACGCTTGCACGGCTTACTGTTGTTCCTTCTAATTCTACAGGATCAAAGATCGCAACAGGATTGATCAGTCCTGTTCTGGACGGACTCCATTCAATCTCACGGATCGTCGTCTTTCGCACTTCATCCTCCCACTTAAACGCAAAGGAATCTCGCGGAAACTTTGCCGTTGTTCCAAGTGACTGCCCATAAGAAATATCATCATATATAAGAACAAGTCCGTCCGACGGCACTTCGTTTTCCCGAATATGCTCTGCAAACCACGCAACTTCATCACCGACGGTATCCCGGGTAACGAGATGATGCTCTACAACATCGAATCCTTGTTCCTGCAGCCATTTCAGTTGATATGCTCTTGAATTTTCAAAATCCACATTGTCAGCTTTCACAAGCGTGAACGCATAAAACCTTACATTTCTCTTCGCCGTCACTTCATTGTTTAACTGGCGGACCGATCCGCTGCACAAGTTACGGGGATTCTTGTATTTTGCATCGGCATCTCCGATTTCTTCATTGATCTTTTCAAAATCTTTATAAGAAATAACAGCTTCTCCCCGAAGCACAAGCTCCCCTTTAAACGGAATAGATAACGGAACATTACGAAATACTTTTGCGTTGTTCGTCACAACTTCTCCGATCTCCCCGTTTCCCCTTGTAACCGCTTTTTTCAAAACTCCGTTTTCATAAGTCAGAACAATCGTCAGACCATCCATCTTCCATGAGATCACCGCCTGTTGATCTCCCAAAAATTCCCTCAATCGTTCTACATCTTTCGTCTTATCAAGGGACAACATCGGCGTTTCATGACGCTCTTTCGGAAGCTCGCTCAAAACTTCATATCCCACATTGACCGTCGGGCTTGAGGCAAGCGTTGTTTCCAGTTCTTTTTCTAAGGACAACAGTTCGTCATAAAGACGGTCATACTCGAAATTGCTCATGATCTCCGTGTTTTCCTGTTCGTAAGCACGGCGCGCTTTATTCAGAAGTTCGACAAGTTCGCGCATCCGTTTCGTTTTCTTCTTCTTTTCCATCTTCTTCTCCAACAATTAATTTCTTTACGGTATCTTGACCGGTCATTTCAACATCTCATACAATTCTTCCAGTTCTTCGTCCGTCAGTTTTCGGTATGCTCCTTCTTTCAGACTCCCGAGACGAATATTCATAATCCTTATACGGACAAGATCTTTCACCTCATATCCGAACGCCGCACACATCCTTCTGATCTGGCGGTTCAGCCCCTGAGTCAAGATGATCGAAAAAGTATATTTCCCGATCTTCTTTACTGTACATGGTCTTGTGACCGTGTCAAGGATCGGAACTCCTTCCGACATTTTTTTTATAAATTGTTCCGTGATCTCTTTATCAACCGTAACTTTATATTCTTTTTCATGGCGGTTTGCCGCACGCATCATCTGATTGATGATATCTCCGTTGTTCGTCATAAGCAGAAGTCCGCGCGAATCTTTGTCCAGTCTGCCCGCATAAGTAACACGCACAGGGTAGTTCAAAAAACGAACGATACTGTCGCGTTCTCTTTGATCTTCGGTACAGACGATCCCTTTCGGCTTATTCACAGCTAAAACGATCATCTCATCTTGCTTTGACACTGTTTTTTTTCCGACTTTGACAATCTGCCCCGCCGTAACGCGCATCCCCATCTGCGCCGTCACTCCGTCTACCGTCACTTTACCGCTTTCAATAAGGCGGTCCGCCTCCCTTCTGGAACAAACGCCCGCCTCGCTTAAGTATTTATTCAGTCTTACCGACTCTTTTGCCTGTAAAAATTCTTCTCTGATCCGATTACTCACCAGTAAACACTCCACTTATATTATTGTCTGTAAAAAATGTATTTCCGCTATACAAGATCAACGCATCTGTTATGCGGTATGTGTCCATAATATCCTGCATCGTTCCGCTGTAATATCTTGGATCAACAACAACGATCTCTCTGTAATGAGGAGTTAAGAACGGAATAAAGCAGTCTGCAAATGAATCTTTCACCACAAGCAGTCTCTTCTGGCTCGTAGACACTGTCTTTATATCGATAACTGATGTATTCCCGCCTAAAAATACTCCGTACTTATCTCTTGTCTTTAGTTTGGACGAATCATAAAGAGAAGTTGTCTTTTTCGTTTCATTGACATAATTTACGATTACATCGTCATCGCCGTTTGTCGGCGCGTAAATATCGATTTTTTCTTTTTCATCCAGACCGCATCCGCTTTTTGACGCAAGAACACCGTTAAAATCATCTGTCACAGTATAGGAAACATAATCATCAGATACGTCTCCTTTGATCCCGAACAGCGAAGCCGTATCTTTGAACATATAAAACGCTCCCTGAGTCGTCCAGTGATGATCCGTTTTATAGTACAGCTTTTCTGACTTATGTTTATTCATAATAGAAACAGTATCTACCCAGTTGACCGTATCGCCCAGATTACGCTCTACCATACCGAACATCTGACGCTGATCTTCCACTGTCGCAAATGCAGGAAGACGATTGCTCAAAATACATGCCGCATCCGGAACAAGCATTACCGTCGTCGGAATGTTTTCATATGTCTGTGCAAAATTTTTCACCGCATTGATATTCGCTTCAAGCTGCTCTTTATCCGGAACTGCGATATCTTCTAATAGTTGTCCGCTTTTTCCGATGAACACGCCGTTTTCTTTTTTTGTTCCCGAAATCTTATCTGCGTTTACTTTTATCTTCCTCCAAAAGTTCCGTCCGAAAAACTGATCGCTTACATACTTTTCCCATTGTTCCATGTAATCTCCGGAAATGATCGAAGCTGCCGACGCTTTCGGTTTCGTCTCCAGCATCCTGTTTTCTTCTTCTGATTTTTCTTTGTTCGGAACGATCAGATTCACAAGTAAAATGAGAAAAAGACTTAATACAAAGATTTTTCCGATCATACTCTCAAGCTGACCTTTTCTTTTCCTGCTGTTCATAAGTATTCCCCTAAAATCTGAAATATAAAAATGGATTAAATGTATCTGTCACCAAAAATGCCACCGAAAGGAAGAAAATTCCAATATAGAGAACGGCTCCCACCGTCATTCTTACTGTTCGGTTGGCGGAAAAACGAACTGCGTTATTTAGCAGTTTTCTTCCGTAAGCTGTACTTCCCACCGCCGCAATGACAAACAAAAGCCAGTGAGTAAACAGAAGAAATGCGCCTTGCGCATCCGCTATTCCCGATCCTCCTCCGATCATCGCCCAAAGATACCGCAGAGCATACCCAAGACTCGGACTAAAGAAGAATACCCAGCCTACAAGGATGACTGCGCCTGCATAAATATGCTGGACCGGTTTCGGAAGCTGTTCGACGGAAGCACCCCACACATACTTTTCCATCACAAGGATCACGCCGTAATATACGCCCCATGCGACAAAGTTCCATGCCGCCCCGTGCCACATTCCGGTCAGTGTCCAGACAACCATCAGGTTAAATATATTTCTCGAAACCGAACATCGATTGCCGCCGAGAGGAATATATACATACTCTCTAAACCACGTTCCAAGAGAAATATGCCACCTTCTCCAAAATTCCGTTGCGCTTTTCGATACATACGGATGGTCAAAATTTTTCTTAAATTCAAATCCGAACATTTTTCCGAGGCCGATCGCCATATCCGAATATCCGCTGAAGTCAAAATATATCTGGAACGCATAAGAAAATACGCCGACCCATGCAGTTAAGACAGATAAACTTCCGGTTGACATCGCGGCGACTTCTTCAAACACCGCCCCCGTTGAATTTGCGATGATCACTTTTTTCGCCAGACCGATGATAAAATACATCGAACCTTGCCCCAGTTTACGAAGCGTGACTTTCCGCATTTTCAACTGTTCTTCAATATCCGCGTAACGGACGATCGGACCTGCGATCAACTGCGGGAACATACTGATATAAAGCGCAAAGTATAAAATATTCTTCTGCGGCTTCGCGTCTTTCCGATAGATATCGATCACATATGAGATCGCCTGAAACGTATAGAATGAGATTCCGATCGGCAGAGGGAGCACTCTGTAAGGAATGTCCGTCGTAAGAAAGGAATTAACTGTATCAAGCAAAAAGCCATAATATTTAAAAAATCCAAGTATGAGAATATTTGCCGTAAGAGCAAACACAAGACTTAGCTTTGCCTTTTTCGGATTGTCTGCATTTGCCTCGATATCCCGTCCGCAAAAATAGTTTAATACGATGGATAAGATCATGAGCACGACATAGACCGGCTCTCCCCATGCGTAAAAAAACAGACTCGCCAAAAGCAAGACGATATTTTTCGCCCCGTTCGGAACGAGATAATACACTGCCATTACGATTGGCAGAAACATAAACAAAAATGTGATACTGCTAAATAACATCCGCCTGTTCCCTCTCCCGATTTATAAACTGTTGTTAAATATTTCTAAATATTTTTCTGCTCCCGGCGCAGCGGCAAAAAATACATATTTACCGCGCACGCTTTTCTTTGCATCTTCCAATAACTGCACCGATTCCGGCGCATACCCCTCAAAATCATTCATCCTTGTTTTGATCCGTTCTTCGATCGCACTTGAAATTTCCGCGGTCTGCGTTTCACTTTTTGCTTTAATAAGAAGAACTTCTTCAGATGAAATACTAAATTCCGACGAATAATACATAACGCCGTCATAATCTGCCGCATTCAGTCCAAAGTTACGTTTTAATGCCGTCCCGTCCTGACGCTTCATATTTTCCTTATCAAGAGATGCTTCCACAGACTTCTCCACTTTCTCAAAAGGGCGATTGCTGCCGCTTGTATAGATCAAAAGAAGTGCAACGAATCCGACGATCAGAAGCAATGTCACATAGCGCATCACCCGGATAGTTATTTTCTTCCACTGACTCATAAGCCTGCCACCTCCGCCATTTTTTCAGCCCAGACCGGATAGAAAGACGCCTTAAAATGTATGCCGTCCTGCTCATAATATTCGTCAGACATAAGATCCGAACTGTCGATAAACGCTATCCGCTTTTTATCACATAACTCTTTTAGTTTCTCGTTGAAATTTTCTATTTCTGCAAAAACAGGCTTTTCTTTCACTGCCTTTTCCTGCACCGGAAAAATTGCGTTCACAAAAATATGCGCTCCCGGCACGCTCTTTTTCAGTTCATCCACAACTGCTCCGTATTGTTTGACAAACTCGTCCGCATCACCGTTTGTATGCTCGACATCATTCATTCCGAGAGACAAAAATATGATCCCGGGACTTAATTTTTTCACCTGTTTGATCTGCTCGTCCAACTCATCCAAATGTACTCCGATCTTTGCTACAACGCTGGATGTGTTCAAAATGTCATATTCTGTAAATCCTTCCGTAATAGAGTCTCCCACGATAACCGCGCCCGTAAACTTTTCTTTCAGACTCCGTTCCCCGGTGCCTTCTTCTCCGTCTTTTTTTTCAAGCAGTTCGATTTTTTTCTCAATCGCCGCAATATCTCCTTTTTCTTCTCCGTGAATATATTCCAGTCCTGCCGATGTGTCCGCTTTCTTATAAAAAAGTCCCCGCACGCCCTGCACGATCAGCACAATGACAAGCGCTGCCGCAAGAACACATACCGCAAGAACGATCTTCCTTTTTGTTTTCTGTTTTATTTTCTTCATTTATATTGTTTCCCCATTATAATACTCATTTTATTTTACAAATAAAAATAACCCAAGATAATAATACTTTTTTTAGATTAAAAAGTCAATGACGGCACATCCGTTTCGTGGTACAATCAGTATGACCCTGTCATATCAAAAACATGGCAGGTAAAATGAACAAATATACAATGATAAGGAGTCTTTCCATGATCGCATTTTCATTGACAAATATAAAAGATTTCATGTCGCACCTTCTGTTAAATGAAACATTTGATCATTTTTCATTTATCGAAGGAGAGATCACAACATTCAATACATTTCACATTGACGGCTTTATCAAAAAAGAGTTCTTTGACTCTAACTCCGTCCTTCCCGAATACTCTTATTGGAAAAATGTAAGAAACTTCTGCTTTTCCCTCATCAAAGGAAAACGGACTCCTCTTGCCTTCCAATTCGTATTCAGCCTTGCTCCGAAGAACATCGAAACGCTCCTCTTGCAAAACGATCTTTCCGTTCAGGCGGACGCTGTGCAGGGACTCTATCTGAACATCCGCTACAACGGAGAAACATTGACATGTATTACCGGAACTTCCTTCAAGACTTTTACGATGGATAAAACATTAGAACATGCATGGGATGAAATGACTGAAAATTTCTTTAAGAAAAAAGGGATTGATTTTGAATTACTAAATTGACAGAAATAAAAAACGGTTTTAATTTAGCAGCCTGTATAAAAAACTATACAGGCTGCCTTTATCATTATCATTTTATTTTGTGAGTAAAAGCATGATCTCGTTGCTTCTTTGTACAAACGCCGTCATTTCTTCCGGGCTTAAAGGCTTATGAGCAAGCATTGCAAGATCATAAAGCTGTTTACAGATGACAGTTACATTCTCGCTTTCTTTGTTCTCTGTCAGGAACTTCACAAGCGGATGGTTTGCGTTGAGTACAAGTGTCGCCTTGCTGCCGAACATAGCCGAATCCATTCCGCTCATACCGTACATCTTCATCATCTCTTCCATACGGCGGTTTTCTTCTGACAAAACAGCCATAGACGCCACTTTATCGTCTTTAAGCTTTTCCACTTTCACATCGAGCTTATCGTCATTTAGTTCTTTTCGGAAGATTTCCACGAGACTGTCTGCCATTTTTCCGAAAGATTCTTTCTCGTCTTCTGCAACTTCATCTTTCAAAGACTCATGTACATCGGCATCGATTCTTAAAAATCTGACGTCTTCATGTTTCTGTTCCAGATAAGTCACAAACGCAGAATCAATATTATGTGTCAGTACGATCGCGTCTTGTCCCTGTGCCTTGAACATATTGATGTATTGGCTCTGCTGAACTTCGTCTGTCACATAGTAAACCGACGTTTTCTCAGGCTCTTTATCCTGATCGTCCGTATCTGTCTGCACATCTGTTTCCGCTGCCGCCTCTTCGGCTGTCTCTTCTTCTGTTCCTGCAGCTTTACTTTCATTTATAATATCTTCTAATGTCAGATATTTGTGATCCAGGTTTTTGTAGATCATCGAATCTTTCATCTTCTCGCCGAATTTTTCATCTTTCAGACATCCGAATTTGATAAACGGACTGATGTCATCCCAGTATTTCTCATAATTCTCTCTGTCTGTCTTAAACATTCCCGTCAGCTTATCCGCCACTTTCTTAGAAATGTAATCGGCAACTTTATTGACGAATCCATCGTTTTGCAGGGCGCTTCTTGATACATTAAGCGGCAGATCCGGACAGTCGATCACACCTTTGAGAACCATAAGGAACTCCGGAATCACTTCCTTGATATTGTCCGCGATAAAAACTTGATTGTTGTACAGCTTGATCGTTCCTTCGATAGATTCATATTCCGTATTGATCTTCGGAAAATACAAAATTCCTTTTAAGTTAAACGGGTAATCCATATTCAAATGGATCCAGAACAAAGGCTCTTTATAATCCATGAACACTTTGCGGTAAAAATCAATGTATTCTTCCTTTGTGCACTCGCTCGGACTCTTGCTCCACAGCGGATGAGTATCGCTCAAAGAAACAGGGCGTTTCACGATCTTCGCTTTCTTTTTCGGTTCTCCTTCTTCGCCTTCTTTTACTTCTTCCGTAATATGCTCTACGACTTCGTCTGTGTCAAGCACATCCTCCTCATCGATCGTTTCATACTCCGGCTGCGCATTTGCTTTGGAAAGGAAGATTTCAACAGGCATAAAAGAACAATATTTTTCAATCACTTCTCTTGCGCGGTATTCATTTGCAAACGCAAGACTGTCTTCATTTAAAAACAGTGTGATCTCTGTTCCGACCGTCTCTTTATTTCCTTCCTGCATCTCATATTCCGTACCTCCCTGACTTGCCCAGTGTACGGCAGATGCGCCTTCTTTATAAGACAATGTGTCGATCTGAACTTCATCCGCCACCATAAACGCAGAATAAAATCCAAGTCCGAAATGACCGATCATATCGTCTTCTGTCGTTTTATCTTTATATTTTTCAAGAAACTGTGTCGCTCCCGAAAATGCGATCTGCGTAATGTACTCTTCTACCTCTTCGGCTGTCATACCAAGACCGTTATCGATAAATTTCATTGTCTTTTCTTCCGGATTGACAATTACTTCGATCTTTGCCTTATAATCTTCGGGAAGTTCATATTCTCCCATCATATCAAGCTTTTTCAGCTTCGTAACCGCATCGCAGCCATTTGATATAAGTTCCCTCACAAAAATATCATGATCCGAATACACCCATTTCTTTATAATCGGAAATATATTTTCGCTGTCGATCGATAATGTTCCTTTTTTCACTGCCATTGTAAACACTCCTTATCTTTTTTTGATTTTATGACTTACGCATCTCCCGGTATACTTTATATACATCGGCTTCATGCGATCTGTTTTTTATGTCTAACAGACATTCTAGTACGGCAATATTTAAAAGTCAATAGAAAATCAGCACTCTTTTGTGTTGAGTGCTAATAATTAATATTATTTTTAGAAAGTTGCGGAAAATATGTTATTTGTACTATAATATTTGATAAAAAAAGAAGGGGGAATATTTCTCATGGATCAGACATCTTCAGACAATCGAACGGATCAACCGTTTACAATCCGCAAGGCAGAAACTAACGAGGATCTTCAAGAGATCGCCGCTTTGGCAGATGTGATCTGGCATGAACATTTCACGCCGATCATCGGCAAAGAGCAGGTAGAATATATGCTGTCACGTTTTCAGTCTTATCCGGCTTTACAAGATCAGGTTCTTACCGGATACGAATACTACCGGCTTCTCGGCAACCGAAAACTGTGCGGATATATGGCGATCAGGCAGGATCAGGACGGAAGGATGTTTTTGAGCAAACTGTACATTGCCAAACAATACCGCGGCAGACATTTAGCCGCATTTTTGTTTGATTTTCTAAAAAATTTATGTCGGCAGCGAAATTGTTCCGCCATTTGGCTGACATGTAATAAGCACAACGATCACTCTCTGAACGTATACCGTCACTTTGGTTTTCAGACGATCGACGCTCAGAAAAATGATATCGGAAACGGCTTTTTCATGGATGATTACATTATGGAATATCGGCTGTAAATACTGTGACATAACAATCCCCTTAAACAGGTTTTCGTTTCCTTGCCTGCCTAAGGGGAATATGTCAGCATCTTTACTTTTCTTTTTTGCCTTTACAGCTTATACTGTCTCCGGTTCGTCATATGTTTCTCCGAACAATTCTACAGTCACCTTTTTCATTCTCTGCTCTTCAAGCGGACGATCGCTGTAATCTGTTGCGGTTTCTGCGATCTTATTTACAATATCCATTCCTTCCGTGATCTTTCCAAACGCCGCATAAGCGCCGTCCAGATGCGGTGATTTTTCATGCATGATAAAAAACTGGCTTCCCGCAGAATCAGGATGCATTGCACGAGCCATGGAAAGAACTCCCGGATCATGTGCAAGATCGTTTTGGAAACCGTTCTGTGCAAACTCGCCTTTGATCGCGTATCCCGGACCACCCATTCCGTTTCCGTTCGGACATCCGCCCTGGATCATAAATCCGCGGATCACACGGTGAAAGATCAGACCGTCGTAAAATCCTTTATTAATCAATGAAATAAAGTTATTTACCGTATTCGGCGCAATCTCGGGATAAAGCTCCGCTTTCATGATATCGCCGTTTTCCATCTCAAATGTAACGATTGGATTTGCCATAATTTTATTCCTCTTTTCTTTACTGTTTTCATCGCTTATAACAGTGCTATTGTATCTGATTTCTCATTTTTCGTCAACATGTACACTTTCCGCCGCTTTTTTTAGTCACTCATGACATTGTTCTGTTTCTGGCTTACGGTTATACTTATCTCATAAGAAAAATCCAGAAAAACAAGTTTATTTTTAGGAGGAACATAAAATGGCAAGTTTATCACTTAAAGGCGTTCAGAAAATTTATCCGAACGGATTCCATGCAGTAAAAGATTTCAACCTCGAAATCGCAGATAAAGAATTCATCATCTTCGTCGGTCCGTCCGGATGCGGTAAATCTACAACACTTCGTATGATCGCAGGTTTGGAAGATATTTCCGACGGAGTATTCAAAATCGACGGAAAAGTTATGAACGACGTAGAACCGAAAGACCGTGATATCGCAATGGTATTCCAGAACTACGCATTGTATCCGCACATGACAGTATATGATAATATGGCGTTTGGTCTGAAACTTCGTAAAGTACCGAAAGCAGAAATCGACAAAAAAGTCCGTGAAGCGGCAAGAATCCTTGACCTTGACAAACTGCTCGACCGGAAGCCGAAGGCTCTTTCGGGAGGACAAAGACAGCGTGTTGCCATGGGACGTGCCATTGTTCGTAATCCGAAAGTATTCCTTATGGACGAACCTCTTTCCAACCTTGACGCAAAACTGAGAGTCCAGATGCGTATCGAGATTTCAAAACTTCACGAAAACCTCGGCGCAACGATCATCTATGTAACACATGACCAGACAGAAGCCATGACTCTCGGAACGAGAATCGTCGTTATGAAAGACGGAGTCGTTCAGCAGGTCGATACACCGCAGAACCTTTACAATACACCGTGCAACCTGTTCGTTGCAGGATTTATCGGATCTCCTCAGATGAACTTTATGGATGCCGTATGCTCTGTAAAAGGTGATGATGTAACATTGACTGTAGGAAAACATGTATTAAAAGTTCCTGCTTCCAAGAAACAGGCTCTTATCAACGGAAACTATGACGGAAAAACAGTTGTTCTCGGCATCCGTCCTGAAGACGTACATGATTCTCAGGCATTTATCAGCAATTCACCGGACAGCATTATTGAATCTGAGATCAAAGTATACGAATTGCTCGGCGCTGAAGTATTCCTTTACTTTGACGTGGAAGGAACACAGATGACAGCTCGTGTAAATCCTCGTACGACACTGCGTACAGGCGATAAAGCCGTATTCGCGCTTGATATGGAAAAAATTCACGTATTTGACAAAGAAACCGAGTTGACGATTACAAACTAATGATTTAAAATCAAAACAGCAGTTACATAGTGTCAGAACGCCCGGTTTGATCAGGATCTCATTTCTGACAATACTGCTTATAATAAGAATTTAAAGGGGGCTGCACTTATTACAGGTGCGGCCTCTTTATTCAAAACGAGGTTAATCTATGGGAGAAAATACTGAACAGACTACAAACCGCAAAACAGAAACTACAGCACAGATGAATGAACTAAACAAAGCTCTGCTTGAAATTAAAAAAAATTACCGGAATCTCGCTTGAGGTATCCGGTGCAGCGCCTGAACAGATCGAACCTGCGCTGACACAGATCCACTGTCTTTGCACAGCTTACAAAGAAAAATATAACCGCACTGATTTTCTGCAGGGACTGATGACCGGGAATATCCCGCACTATGAAATTTCCGATCGGGCATCGAGACTTCACATTGATCCGGAGGAAAAACGAATTCTTTTCCTTATAGAAGGAAAACACTTTGATGAAACTTCAGGCGCAATATTGAAAAATCTACTGTCCTGCCGTTCAAAAACTTATATCGTTCCCCTTACGGAAACGCTGCTTGCAGTCATACGTCCGCTTTGCCAAAACGAGACGTTTGAAGATATGAGACATATTGCGGAGACGATCGTTGATACGCTCAATACCGAGGCGCTTATCCGTGTCCGCCTCTCATACAGTTCTGTAATGAACACGCTTGCCGATATTCAAAAAGCTTTTCAGGAAACGAATCTTGCGTTGAAAGTCGGAAGGCTCTTTTATTCAGAACAAAATATTTTCCCGTATAACGAACTCGGGATCGGCAGACTGATCTATCGTCTTCCTGTTTCACTGTGCGAGAACTTTCTGTCTGAAATATTCGGTTCTCCTATACCAAAAACGCTTGACCCCGAACTTATGGCAACAGTCAACCGTTTCTTTTTAAACAACTTAAACATTGCCGAAACCGCCAGACAACTCCATATGCACAGAAACACTCTTATCTACCGTCTGGAACAGATTGAAAAACAGACAGGTCTGGATCTTCGTCTCTTTGACGACGCCATGACATTTAAGATCGCTATGATGGTCATAAATTACTTGAAAGGAAACAAATAACTATGAATGACGCATTATATGAACAACTCGTACCCCGCAAACAAAAAACTTCCGGCATTCTCATCAGCATACTTATCATCGTTCTTGCAGTCGCTGTTGCTGTTTTAGGAATGCCTCTGGTCGGTTTTCTGTCATTTCTTATCGCAGTTTTGATCCTGATGATCGCTTTTTATTTTATCTTTCCAAAGCTCAATGTGGAATATGAATATATGATCTTAAACCATGATCTTCAGATCGATGCCATTTACAACAAGTCCAAAAGAAAACATATGCTCAGTTTTGATATTCAGTCTGCCGAGATCATTGCTCCGAAAAAATCTCCGCGGCTGAACGCTTTCCATCCTGACAAAACATATGATTTCACTTCAGGAAATGAAAATGCCGACGTCTATGCCGTTATGATTTCTCTCGATCAGAAAAACTCATGCGTATATATCGAACCTGACAGGAAAATGATCGAACATATGAGACAATGGATGGGGTCAAAGATGTTTTTAGATTAAACGTGACGTGCAATACGATCTGCAAAAAAATTCTTCTTTTTTAGCAGTCTGGCAGGATCGGTATCAATATCCGATCCTGCCAGACTGCTGTTTTTATTATATAGCATGCTATTATATTTATCTTGCCGGGAAAACTTTCATGATAGCGCCTGCCACATTTGAAATCGGCATTGTCTGAAGCCATACCCGTCCCGGTCCTGTAATTACCGTATTAAACAGACCTTCGCCTCCGAACATCATGTTTTTGATTCCGGGCACTGTGCGAATCTCCATATTGCATGTCGCCTCCATAGCGGCAAGGTAACCTGTATCGACTACGATCTGTTGTCCCGGCTGGAGTACATACTCTATGACAGATCCGTCAAATTCAAGAAACGCCAGACCATGTCCCGAAATTTTCTGCATGATAAATCCTTCTCCGCCGAACAGACCGGAACCTAATTTTTTCTGGAAAAAGATCGATAATTCAACGCTTTCCTGCGCCGCCAGAAAACCTGCTTTTTGCACAACTATCTCTTTTCCCGGAGCGATCTCCCAAGGTCTGATCTGTCCCGGAAAACTGGATGCAAACGCGATCATCCCCGGACCGCCTTCCGCTGTATAACGGTTCTGGAAAATCGCCTCTCCTGCGAACATTCTTCCGAGCGCTTTTCCGACCCCGCCGTTTGACGTCGTTTCCATCTTCATGTTCGGTGACATCCAGCTCATAGAGCCTTTTTCTGTAATCATCGTTTCTCCTGCGTCCATAAAGCAGACTACTACCGGAAGTTCTCCGCCTTTAATCTCATATTTCATCTTCTTTTCCTCCCTTTTCCCATTCTTTATGCCAGCATATTTTTCTTATTCTGTCTCTCTTTATACCGACTCTGTTTTCTATCCACAGATTATCATAAAATACCGGAAGAGTCACTACTCTCCCGGCATTATTTACATATCCGTTACATTTATAAATTTTCAGGATACCCCCCCCCGGGTTTTTCGGGCATTTCCTTTGATTTCGGTAAATACAAGTCTGCTTTAAAGAGATCTGCCTCTGTCGAAATCTTCAAAGAACCGTGCTGCAATTCGGCAAAGCTCTTTGCAATCGCCAGACCAAGTCCCGATCCTTCGGTGTTTCTTGCCGAATCTCCGCGGACAAACCGATCCGTAATCTCATCTGCGTTAAAGTTCAATTCTGCCGCAGAAACATTCTTCATTGTAATATGCACTCCGTCTTCCGTCTCTGTCATATCAATATAAACTCTCGTATGAGGCATTGCATACTTCGTGATATTCACGATAAGATTCTCAAAAATCCGATATGTTTTCTCACTGTCAAGCCACATGACAACTTTTTGTTCCGGAATCTTTGTTCTGAATTCCAAATTCGCCGCTTTGATTTTTTCAACATTTTCCAGCTCAACCTGCTTAAATAATCCTACGATATCAACTTTCATAAAATGCATAACGACACTTTTGCTTGCCGCCTTGCTGATCTCGAATAAATCTTCGATCAACACTTTCAAACGAAGAGACTTTCTTTCCAGAACGCTGATATATTCTTTTCTCTTTTCTTCGTCTTTCTCATTTTTCAACAGATCTGTATATGTGATGATCGCTGTCAGCGGCGTCCTAAGATCATGGGAGACGTTCGTGACGAGTTCTGTCTTCATCCGCTCGTTTTTCACTTCTTCATCTACTGCTTTTTTAAATCCTTTTTGAATCCGCTTTAATTCTTCCTGGATCGGATTGAACAGACCGACATCGCCTTCGATCGGAATATCCAAATGACCTTCTGCAAGCTGATTCGTTGACTTGAGCAAAAGAGCATATTTTTCAGAAAGATCCTGCGTATATTTTTTCAAAAACATAAACAGCATCACCGAATAAACGATCAACGCGACCGTACCGTACCACCAAAAAAGACATACGACAAACAGAATCGCAAAGTTGATCAGCACTACGCGAAGGATCGTCCGGTTCGTTTTATCCTGAAAATCAAGATGAAGCAAAGCGTCATACTGCCGGGCAAAAAAGTTTCTGATCTTTCTCCCGATACTTTTCACTTTCTTTTGTATCTTTCCTCCGCTTTCTTCTCCTTTATTCTTCATCTTTCTTAACATCTTTGCCGTCAGCGTCCTTTCCGTCCAATACGCTTTCTTCATGCGGAACATTGCCCGAAGCGATGTAACGCACCAGAAAAGTATCCCGAACATAAACATCCAAAGCAGGAAATTCGCCACAAGCAAAGCCGGCTCGAATCCTGCCGGAAGAGATCTTCCTTTCACCGTATGATAAACAACATAAGCCATTATATCAAAACCGCCGAAAGCGAAAAATAAAGCTCCCGCACCTGCCACTTCAAAGGATGCACGGAATACTTTCATCTCGCTTAAGTCGAGACATTTTACAAACGGCATAAGAATCGCCGCCGCGATCAGCAGCACGCTCAACATTTCAAGCGTATCTCTGAAAGCCGTTGTATAGCTGATATTGTAATACTCGAGATATTCTCCGTTTTCCGAAGCAATGATATTCCCATAAGCTTCCAGATTTTCTTCTGTTATCCCGTAAATGAACGTAACATCCGTAAGCGTTGTAATGCTTGATATCTGCCCGTAAGACTCGACGCTTTCAACCTCGTTAATATAGATCGATTCCATATTGTATGCCTCTTCTGCTCCGAATGCCGTTCCGCCGATCTGGATATCCTCCAAATCTCCGTTTTCGGAAAAAATATATTTCACACGGAAGGCATACTCTTTTCCGTCTTCATGCAGCTTCTCCTGTTCTTCTTCCGGCAGATCAGAAGCTATCACCTCATCTTTACTGTCGATCAGCTCATAATCTAAATATTTTTCTGCCAGATCAAACCTTTGCTGTCCGTAAAGAGAAAGTACTTCCGCCGGATCAGTGTCCCGTACATACCGATTATAAAGAAGATAATTGCCTTCCGCCAGCGTATTCGCCATATCCGCCGCCGTTTCTCCCGATCGGGAGCCCTCCTCCTGCACCGATTCTATCTGCCGTCTGATCGTTCCGTATTGCAGCATCATAACTGCGGAACTTGCCGCCAAAAGCAAGATCAGAATAAGAATTCCAAATTTACGGCTGTTTTTCGATTTTGTATCCAACGCCCCACACCACCTTCAAATATTTTGGATTTTTCGGGTCGATCTCGATCTTCTCCCGAATATTTCTTACATGCACCATAATCGTATCTGTATTGATCGCTTTTTCCTGCCAAACCCGCTCATAAATCTCTTCTGCCGAAAAAACTCTTCCCGGATTCTTGGCAAGCAATAAAAGGATCTTGTACTCGATCGGCGTCAGCTTCACAGGATTTCCGTCCATAGACACTTCTACCATATCTTCATTGATCTCAAGCCCGCCGATCACATGCGTATTTTCCTGAGGTGCTAATTTTTCAAGAAACTTCCGGTATCTTCGTAACTGGGAATTCACTCGCGCCATCAGTTCCATCGGAGTAAACGGTTTCGTCACATAATCATCCGCCCCGATATTAAGACCTGTGATCTTATCGACCTCCTCGGATTTGGCAGATAACATGATAACCGGAAAATCGTATTTCTCCCTTAGTTTCATCGTCATGCGTATCCCGTCCATACGCGGCATCATAATATCTATGATCGCCAGATGGATCTCCTCTTTTTCAAGTATTTCTAAACCTTCAATTCCATCTGCTGCCTGAAATACGACATACCCCTGACTTTGCAGATAGATCTGTACGCCTTCCCTGATTTCCTTATCATCCTCTACGATCAAAACATGATTGATTTCCATTGCTTATGCCCTCTCCTTTTCCGTCATTCCCCGTATTTTTTATCCTATCTCTTCTTTTTGCAAAAGAGAAATGTTTATATTGTCTGCGCAACATATATTTCTTCCGACGCTGCATCTGCATTGACCGGAAGATTCGGAATCGCCTTCTTCTGAACGATCCCATAATCTTTTACCGCAACGTCCACTGTTGTAAACGGAAGCGGAATTACATATTTATCCCATCTGCGAGTCAGCCTGATACATGAAGAATAAGAAAGGCTGATGCCTACAAATGCTTCTTCTGCATGTTCCGACAAGTAAAATGCCAGTTTTTTCGGCTCGTGCCGCGGACCGAGCGGTCCGTCTAACGCAACGGCGATCGAATGTGCCTTCTCATAAGAATCGCGGACGATGTTTTTTAACGCCCCGAACGCCTTATACCCGTCAGGAACGCGAAGCGCGTTTCCGCCGCATCGCTTTATCATATGTTCAATATAATTTCCCCGTGTATCGGCTGTAACAATCACATCTACAGGTGTTGTCTTATCCGCCAGACGCTCAAGCACGAGATTCATAAAAAAGCTGTCCTCATGCCAAAATCCGAATATCTGACTTTCACCGTATTCATTTTCTTCATGCCAGTTTATTTTTACTGTCTTTTCAAGCAATGTGAGATATTTTGTGAACAGCCATCGCAGCGCCTTCTCCGTGAGCTTCTCCGTTTTCATAAGAATATTCTCCTTTTCCGTCTTTTTGCCGATCCATTGCTTTTCCGCAGATACATTGATTGTAGAGCATCTCTTCATATAAGGCAAGTGTGTCGGAACGATAATTTTGTGCTTCTTTCAAAGCCGCTTTTTTCATTTTAAACCGGTTCTCCGGCTGTGCTGCTTCGATGACTTTCTCCGCCCACCTGCTTTCCTCTTCTTCTGTCAAAAATCCGTTTACTCCGTCTTTGACAATATCGTCCGATCCGACCGCGTGAACCGCAACTACCGGAGTTCCTGCTGCCATCGCTTCTGCCAGAACGATTCCCTGTGTCTCTGATTTTGATGCAAATAAAAACAGATCTGCCGCATGTACATAATGTTTTACATCTTCATTCTTCACGTTTCCTACAAAAGTCACAAGATTTCCGATCCCTAAAAGAGCGGCTTTCGTTTTTAATTCTCCCTTCTGACTTCCGTCTCCAAGTATCATCACATGAAAGTCATCCCCGGCTTCTTCTTTGATCTTCGCGATTCCCCGAAGGATAAATTCATAATTTTTCTCTTTCTCAAGTCTGGATACAGTGACAAATAAATGTTTTTTATCTCCCTTATACGTCTTCCTGATCTCTTTTGCCTTCTGCTCATCCATCGCAAAAAACGACTTTTCAAGTCCGGTCGGAAATACGGCGGATCTGCTTCTCATACCATATTCCCACAATATCTTCTGCATTCCTGCCGACGGAGCAAGTACGAGATCGCACTGATTTGCAAACCAGCTCATATAAGTTGGTATGATCTTTGTCCTGATCAGTCCGATCGCCTTCTTTTTTAATACAAAGCTCTTCTCATCAACTCGCAGTCCCGGTATATAGTGCAGATAATCTTCATATCTCGTATGATATGTATAGATAAGCGGCAGTCTGTATTTTCGTTTCAGATAGAGAGCGCACGGTCCTACGAACATCGGATGATGTACATGGATACAGTCAAATTCGTCTCTTTCAAATGCTTCCATGATCTCAGACGGATAAAAACTCGGATATACCATCCCATTATCCATCTTACGTTTCTGCGTTCCGTAGCGTACAACCTGCTCGGGAGCAGAAACATCGGCTGCCAGAACTGCCTCTCTTTCTTCTTGTGTTTCCCCGTACATCGGTGCAAACACCGTTACCTGATGCCCTAATTTTATCAATTCTTCTGCCTGACGCTCTACCGAGATCGGCACTCCTCCTACAAATGGTCTGTAATTGTTTGTCAACATTGCGATTCTCATGTCTTTTCCCCCTTGTCTGAATTCTCTCGCCTTATTTTTAATAACTTTTTCGGATAACAATTATTAAATAAACTCTCATTTTTCAAATGATATAAAAAATTATGTGAAAAATTATGCATAAATTTATGTAAAGAAATTGATCGCCGCATCTCCGAAGAAATATCCCGCGCCTACAAACGCCAGATTCCACAGGAAGATTCCGCATGCGGAGCTAACCGTATATTTTGTAAAATTCATTTTTACCATTCCTGCCGGAATAGAGATCAGCGTGCGCACCATCGGAAGAAGCTTGCTTACAAATACCCCTGTTCCTCCTTTTTCTCTTAAAAACGCCATTTTTTCTTCAATCACCGGCCGATGTTTCGGGAATTTCTTAAAATAAAATTCCATCACCTTCCCGCCGCCGAATCTTCCGAGAAGATACAGCGCCCAGCTTCCGGTAAGTCCCGCAAATACAGTCAGAACCATGACCATAGGAAAACTTATTTCACCTTTCGCCGCCCATATTCCCGCCAGCGGCATAATAACTCCTGCCGGAAATCCGGGGAGATTCAAATATTCTAAAAGCACGATCAAATAAATAAAAAATGCTCCGTATCGTAAAAAATAATCGGTAAGTTCAGATATGCTCATAAAAAAATCAGCCTCCTTTAACTATCTACAGGATATCCTGTAAATCTAAAGGGGGCTGACATAAGATTCAAAAGAAATTCTAAAGATTTTTTGAACAAGATTTTGATATTTATTTTTTCTTCGGCATAAGACTCGCTTTAATAACTGCTCCTTCTCCGTATTTTTTATTCAGTTCGTCCATCGCCTTTCTAAGCCGTTTATGTTTTTCGTCCGGCTCTGCTTCCGGTTTCATATCGAAGATCGTCAACTGCTCCGGTTCGTTTTCATCCGACAATTTTGACGTTCTGATTCCCAGCAGACGCACCGGTTCTCCGGTCCACACTTCCCGAAACAGATTGACTGCCGCCTTGCATATTATATCGCTTTCGTTTGACGGCTTTTCCAACTGCATCTGATGAGATAATGTACGAAAATCATAGTATTTAATTTCCGCACTTACCATTCCTGCCTTTTTCCCGGCTTTTTTCAGACGTCTTCCGACGCTTTGAGCCAATTCTTCAAACACCGGACAAACTTCCTCCATTGTCCGTGCATCTTCCCTAAGCGTTGTGGAATTCCCGATCCCTTTCGCTTCTTCCGGCTCAGACTGAACGGTCGACGTACCGATTCCGTTGGCAAACTCCCACAACATCCGTCCATGACTTTTCAAATGAAGTGAGATCAGATCGGGATCTGCCTGCGCCAATGCTCCGATTGTATTAATCTCCAGTTTTTTCAATACCTGCACACTGGATTTTCCTGCCATATACAGATCTTTGATCGGAAGCGGCCACATTTTCACTTCAATCTCTTCCGGAAATAATGTGTGTATCCGGTCCGGCTTTTCAAAATCTGACGCCATTTTCGCCAGTAATTTATTCGTTGAGATTCCGACATTTACCGTAAATCCAAACTTCTTTTTAATCCCTTCCTTAATCTCAAGCGCTCCGTCGATCGGAGAACTGTACCGCGCGGCGATCTTCGTAAAATCCATATAACACTCGTCTACGCTGACCTGCTCTATCTCTTTCGTGAATGTCTTTAAATATTCCATCATCTGTCTGCTCTTCTCGCGGTACATCCGATGATCAGGCGGATACATTACGAGATTCGGACACTTACGAAAGGCATTCGCAACAGGTTCTCCCGTGCGGATGCCATATTTTTTGGCAAAAGTGGATTTTGCGAGAACAACACCGTGCCGGGATGTCTGATCCCCGCCGATAATTGCCGGGATCTCCCGAATATCCACTTTCGCCCCGTTTTTTAATTGTTCTACAGCCGTCCAGCTCAAATAAGCTGAGTTTACATCAATATGAAAGATTATCGGTGTCACTTGCGCCATCCTTTCACACACCGGCTTCATGCAGACTCTTTTCTTCTCGCTTTTTTGCATATCTTACTTATGCTTCCTGTCTTTCCAAGCTGTTTACCCGCTTCACATCTGCTTTCAGTTTGCCGTCTTTCGCATCGATCAGTATCGTGTCTTCTCTTCCGACATTTCCGGCAAGAATCAACCGTGCAGCCAGTGTCTCTACGTTTTTCTGCAGATATCTCTTTAACGGTCTTGCTCCGTACATCGGATCATATCCGCCTTCTACGATACAGTCTTTCGCCGCTTCCGTCAGTTCGATCGTCAGTTCTTTTTCCTCCAGCCGTCTGTTTACATCTGCCACTAACAAGTCAATAATGGCACGAATATTTTCTTTCGTCAATGGTTTAAACATAATGATCTCGTCAAGACGGTTCAAAAATTCCGGTCTGAAGTGAGCTCTTAAATCATTCATCGCCATATCCTGCGCCTCTTTCGAGATCGAACCGTCTTCTTTTATACCGTCTAAAAGATAACCTGCTCCGATATTGGACGTCATGATCAGAATCGTATTTTTGAAATCAACGGTACGGCCCTGAGAATCTGTAATCCTTCCATCGTCAAGCACTTGCAAAAGCACGTTAAATACATCCGGATGCGCCTTCTCTACTTCGTCAAATAATACGACTGAATACGGTTTTCTTCTGACTGCCTCTGTCAGTTGACCGCCTTCGTCATATCCTACATATCCCGGAGGCGCTCCGATCAGTCTCGACACGGAATATTTCTCCATGTATTCGCTCATATCAATCCGCACCATATTATTCTCATCGTCAAACAGGCTCTGCGCCAACGCCTTCGCAAGTTCTGTTTTTCCCACGCCTGTAGGTCCGAGGAAGAGGAACGATCCGATCGGCTTGCTCGGGTCTTTGATTCCGGCTTTGGAACGGATGATCGCCTCTGTTACAAGTTCGACTCCTTCATCCTGACCTATGACTCTTTTATGAAGTTCATCAGCAAGATGAAGTGTTTTGTTTCTTTCGCTTTCATTTAATTTCGCTACGGGAATTCCCGTCCATCTTGAAACAATCCTTGCGATTTCTTCGTCTGTTACCGCTTCATGAACAAGAGACAATTCTTTTTCTCTTACTTTCTCTTCCTCTTCTTCAAGCTGTTTCTGAAGCTGAGGCAGTTCACCATACTGCAGCTGCGCGGCTTTATTCAGATCATACTCTCTTTGCGCTTTGCTGATCTCCTTATTCACATGTTCGATCTCTTCACGAATTTTCTGTACCCGCTCAACAGAATGCTTTTCATTCTCCCACTGTACCTTTTCACCGGCATATTCTTCTTTCAGACCCGCCAGTTCTTCCTGTAAATGTTCCAGACGTTCACGGCTTAATCTGTCTTCTTCTTTTTTCAGCGCCTCTTCTTCAATCTCAAGCTGCATAATCCTTCTTCTTAATTCGTCCAACTCTGTCGGCATCGAATCAAGTTCTGTCTTAATGAGCGCACAAGCTTCATCTACAAGGTCTATCGCTTTGTCCGGCAAAAAACGATCCGAAATATATCTGTTCGACAACATTGCCGCTGCGACAAGAGCGCTGTCTGTAATCTTCACTCCATGAAATACTTCATAACGTTCTTTCAGACCACGCAGAATCGAAATGGCGTCTTCTACTGTAGGCTCGTCAACTAAAACCGGCTGGAAACGGCGTTCCAAAGCCGCATCTTTCTCAATATATTGACGATACTCATCAAGCGTCGTCGCTCCGATACAGTGAAGTTCACCTCTTGCAAGCATCGGTTTCAGCATATTTCCGGCATCCATAGCGCCGTCCGACTTTCCTGCTCCGACGATCGTATGCAGCTCATCGATAAACAGAATAATCTTTCCGTCACTGTTTTTCACTTCTTCAAGAACTGCTTTCAGTCGTTCCTCAAACTCGCCCCGATACTTTGCTCCTGCAACGAGCGCTCCCATATCAAGCGAAAAGATCGTCTTATCTTTCAAACCTTCCGGAACGTCGCCACTGACGATCCGCTGGGCAAGTCCTTCTACAACCGCTGTTTTTCCGACTCCCGGCTCTCCGATAAGCACCGGATTATTTTTCGTCTTACGGGAAAGAATACGGATCACATTTCTGATCTCCTCATCACGGCCGATCACCGGATCAAGTTTTTGATCCCGCGCCCGTTCTACCAGATCCTGTCCGTACTTGTTCAGCGTATCATACGTTGCTTCCGGATGATCGCTTGTCACTCTCTGATTGCCTCTGACAGTAGACAGCGCATGCAAAAATCCTTCCCGGCTGATCCCGAATTCCCGATAAATCTGTTTCATCTCTTTACTTGCATATTTTAACAGGGAAAGGAAAAGGTGTTCTACGGAAACATATTCGTCTCCCATCTGTTTCGCCTCGTCCTCGGCATGGATCAACACATTGTTCAGATCCTGCCCTACGAAAAGCTGACCGCCCTGAACTTTCGGACGCTTTCCGATCGCCTGATCTACCCGGTTTATCAAAAGCTGACCTTGTATATTCATCTTTTCAAACAATTTTAAGATCAGACTGTCATCTTGTGTAAGCAGCGCATACAATAAATGTTCCTGCGCCAATTCCTGATTTCCGTTATCTGCGGCGATCTTCTCACAATTTTGCACCGCCTGAATGGAATTCTGTGTAAATCTGTTTATATTCATGCTAATCCCTCCTTTATTTTCGTGTTCTACTAGGAATATAGCATCTGTTGTTAGCACTGTCAAGGGTTGAGTGCTAATATTTTTGTTATTTTTTTGCAAACCCTTTAAAATCAATGGTTCGCAGTATCTTATTTCTTTTGAAATTGTGATTTTTTCTGTTTTGACACCAATTTGACACCAATTTTTCTTTTTATGGTATCAAGCATTTAACACCATATTATCTAGTCTTATAATCTCATTTTCAATCCTTGTCAGCTACGAACCAAAAGTTGCCATGCTGAGCCACTATATGCCGACCTACTCACCGACTGACGATTAATTTTATATCGACAACGGAATACAGAAAAACGACCGGTACACAAGCACCAGTCGCTATCAGTATGGTCAAAGTATTAAACTTACAAGATAAAATATGAACAAATGGCCAGGATAAAAAATATAGAAGAAATATTTCATTTTCATTCCACGCTCACCATTATACATTGAAATAAACAATAAAGATGTTGCAGCAGTTAAAAAATAAGGGTCAATAAATCCACTTATTGTAAAATTCAATCCACAAATATACATAACTAAAATAGAAGCAGTATATTTTAATGCTGGCATATCATAAAAAAGATAAAATACACTGATTAAGGCTATTCCATAATACCACCCGTCTAAATTGCAAATATATGAAATGTACGCCCCGACTACTATTGCTGCAAAAGAGATTATTACATTTTTGTGGGATCTTTTTATAATTGTTAAGATGATCAACCCTAATAACAGCGTAAATAGCACATTTTGCTGTCCCAAACTGAATAAAGTTCCTGCACAAGCTAAATCATAAACAGGCTCGGAAATAAGTGCAAAAATTCCTAAGTTTAAAATATATTTCTTGAGATTATGTGTATGAAAAAATCCCTCTACTAACAAAAAACAGAAGACAGGGAATGCAATTCTGCCTAAAATATGACAAATATTAACTGTGGACATTAACATATCGAACTGCTCATCTGTAAACATAGAATATGGAGCATGTAGGATAATTCCATTTTTTAACACCACTTGACCAAAATGGTCTATTACCATAAAAATCATTGCCAGTATTTTTAATGTACTTCCCGAAATAATTTTTTTCATTTTATTATGACTGATGATTTCCCGTTAAGATTTACCGTTAATTTTCTATTTTAACATTATAGTTAAGACTTATAATGTCTTCTGTATAATCATCAGCAACGATTTGAATAATATAGGAACCTTTTTCAAAATATAAAGTTTGTAAATCATTCAACTCTTGACCATCTAATTGATAATAAATCTTATTGTCTTTATCTGCAATGGTAATATGAAGTTTACCGTTGTCAACAGTCCCTTTTACTTGTATATCAAGTTTTTCGTCTTTAGGGACTGAAAAATATCCGTTTGCAATATTCATAGACGGTTCTTTTGTTTCATTGCTTTTATAAGTTTCATGCTTTTCCATTGTGAAATCAACTTCTATGCTATCTTGATATTTACTGTATAATCCCCAGATAATAACAGTTCCTAAAAAACATAAAACTAGCAATAGTATAAGATACTTCTTTTTTGCCTTTTTTTCATTATCAATTTTTTTTACAGTCTGAACATCATTTTTTAATAATTCATCAATAGAGATTTTGAAATAATCACTTACTTTTATAATCATCTCTAAATCCGGATAACTTTTACCATTCTCCCAATTAGAAATAGTCTGTCTGGAAACATTAAATAAATTTGCAAAATCATCTTGACTTAAACCATGTTGTTTGCGCAGATTGTTTATTTGTTCTCCTATATTCATTTCAAATCTGTCCTCCTTTCAGACATCATTATCTTATTTTTTCCGTTAGAAATCTATCAAAACTCCTTTACATCTTAGCAAAGTTTCTTTTACAAAGCGAAATATTGCTTTTGATATATACAAATATAGAATAATAAGGTTATTTGACACTATTTCTTGTATATTGACAATTTTTGATGAAATGCGATAAATCCATAAAATCCGTGTATTCCTCCGTCGTTTTAAAAACGACCTTTCCTGCGCTGATCTCCGTTAAGTGCTTAGAGGCGCAGCATATCTTGATGTTTTCCGCTATTTTTGACTGATTAGAGTCTTTATCTTTTCCGGCTTTTTTCCCAACAACAAAGAAACGTTTTCCTTTCGTTTCCCGGTACAAAGCGATCGCCCATTCCGGCATATAACGTCCTGCAGGAGTGGAGATATAAAATTGTTCCGGAAGTTTTACATATACCGCAACCTCTTTTGATGCTTCCAGCCGTTCGATAAATTCCTTTTCTGCGCCGGATCGGTATTTCACATAATCATACAAATGCTTCCCGACTTTCATTGCGTCCACTCCCTGTTTTCCCTGAATCGTCTGCTGTGTAAAAATATCTTTTGTATATTTTTCGTCTGACGTATGATATATGATATTTTCCGAAATCGCTGTTTCTTTCACATTTAAGATCAATCTTTCTGCCTGAGCGATAAATTCTTCCGGACTTTCTTGAAACTGTTGAAAAACAGAACTTTCGACTCTGCTCAATATTTCGATCACTGTTTTCCTTTTCAGCCCTGTCATATCGGCAAGTTTCCCCGCAAGATCATATTTCACGACGCTTTTTGCCGCCTCATTCTTGCCTTTAAATCGCATATCTTGTATATGCAGTTCTCTGTTTAATATTTTCACCGCATCTTCTACTAATTTTTCCGTATCAAAATTTACGGTATATGTCGATTTCAGGCAAATATTTGACCACAATGCGCTGAATTCTTCTCCATTTAGCTTTTCCTGATCGACTTTTAGTTCTACTCGACGGCTTCTTGCATTCTCGGGTATGATTACTTCTATATCGCGACAGACGTCGGCCTTCCGACTCTGTTTACCGAAAACATCTTCTGCAATTTCACTTTGCAGGCCCTTCACAAAACTTTCATAGCTTTCGCTTGCGATCACGGTCAACGTATTCACTCTGTGAACGTCCTGCCCCAGAAAACTTCTGTCCATTCTCTGTCCGTCTCCATTGACACACAGACGAAGCCCTCTTCCGACTTCCTGCCGTTTTCGTACTTCGCTTCCTCCGTTTTTTAACGTACAAATCTGAAATACATTCGGATTATCCCATCCTTCCCGAAGTGCTGAATGAGAAAAAATGAATCGAACAGGAGACTGTTTCGGGTCACACTCCAAAAGCAGTTCTTTATTTTTCATGATCAGATCATAAGCATCCTGATCGTCTGACATCATTTCTTTTCCTTTCCCTTTACTGTCGACTACATGCCCTTTTCTGTCTATTGAAAAATATCCGGCATGAGTTTTTTCGACAGGGATCATTTCTATGTAATCCCGATACTTTTCATCTCCCGGTCCATACTTCATATTCTCTATAATGTTACGGTACTCTTCTTCAAATATGTCCGCATAACTGCCGTTTTGAGGACATCCCGTTTCGTCATACTTTTTATAACGGGCAACTTCATCAATAAAAAACAATGACAAAACTTTAATTCTTCTGCCAAACAACCGGCGTTCCCTGTCTATATGAGACAGGATTGTCTCTCTGATCTGTATTCTGCGAATCTGTTCCTCGTCCACTTTTCCGTTGATATCGCCTGCATATAGTTTCATCCCGTTGACAAACTCAACCGATTCTTCCTGTCTGTTAATCTGTTTTACTTCAAAGCCGCCTTGATATTCTTCCAAACCTCCCGAAATTTCGTATAAGTCGTCGCCGATTCCTACCTTTCGATATTGTTTCCGAATCCCGCTTCCCATTTTAAAATCATACTGTATAACGGCAGCCGCATCAGACTCAGAACAACAGATCCTTTCTACATATATATAGCCGTCTGACGCCATTGTTTTTGTCTCTGCGATTCCTTTTACTTCAATTTTTTTCACAAGGTATTTTCTGTAAGCATCTGCCGCACTAAGGCGATACACCATATTATACAGACTGTCAGCTTTATGCGTTGCAGAATACCGAAGCGTAATAAGAGGGCAAAACTGTTTCATCCTCTCTTTTGTCTGCCTGCCTTCCACCGACTGTGGTTCATCAATAATTATGATCGGATTTGTTCCCGCGATCAAATCGATCGGCTTCCTTCCCTGAAACTCATCAAGATTCATATAAATTCTCCTTGCATCCTTTCCTTTTGCATTGAATGCCTGAGAATTGATGATCATTACATGAACAGAATTATCCGATGCAAACCGGTCGATTTCCGTAAGTCTCTCTGAATTATAAATAAAAAAACGGATCTTCTTTCCATACTCTTTTGCAAAATGTTCTCTCGTTATCTGAAATGTCTTATATACGCCCTCCCGAATCGCGATGCTTGGCACGACGACGAGAAACTTACTCCATCCGTATCGTTTATTTAATTCGTATATCGTCTTAATATAAGTGTACGTTTTCCCAACTCCGGTCTCCATCTCAACCGTCAGATGATATCCGTTTTCCCGCCCTTCCAGCTTTGAAGAAACCGGAATCTGATTCGCCTTTTGTATTTTCCGCAGATTATCTAATATTCTCTCATCGCTTAATTCGGGCACGATCTTCTGATTGCTCCATCCTGAAAAAGTTCCTTTTCTCTCTTCTGACGACGAATTTTTCCCCGATATTTCCCCTGTCATATAAGAAGGCGCCAAATATGGCTGTCCGTCAAAGACATCCGCAACTGCCTTCGCCGCATCAGCCTGAAATTTCTGATATTTAAACTGCAGTTTCATTTTCAACGTCTCCTTTTCTTCTTTTATACTTTTCCTGTCTGCCGGCGATTATATATTTTTACTTTATATTCAAACAAAACGAAATAAGTATCGGCACACAAAATGAACAGATCACTCCGTTTAAAACAGATAACACTACCGTTTCTTCATTTGTATATTTCAGCATTACCGGAAGCGTTGTATCTTCACTTGTCGCTCCCGCAGGTGCAATGCACGTATAATAATTAAAATGTACCGCCAAAAACGGAATAATAAAAAACGAAAAGATCTCTCTCATCAGATTACTCAAAAAAGCGATACTTCCGGCTTCTGCGCTTACCAGCTTGCTGATCGTTGCTCCTGAAAGACTGTACCAGCCTAATCCGCTCGCGATCGCCGTCCCATGACCAACAGGCATTTTAACGATCATAGAACAAATTATTCCTCCCAAAAGAGAGCCTATAATAATTCCGATCGGAATAATAAAAATCTTAATATGATATTCCCGTATTTTCTGCACAATACCGTCATACATTCCGATGCTTATTCCGACGGAGAACATTAATATATATAAAACAATATGGGTATTCTGCGTGATTGCGGAAATGAAACTGCTTTCCACATCAAAATAGCCGTAGACAAGTCCTGATACTAAGGACAATATCGTTAAAAAAACGATCATCTAAACCCCTTCTTTCCTAAAACTTTATTTTTTACAACGGCCTATTTATCTTTCTTCATAAAAACTCTTGTCAGCCAGTAAACCAATCCGATAGAAAGCACGGTCGGTATAAGGAAAAAGAGAAAGCTTGTCAGACCAAGCGATGATAATTCTTCAAAAAAATGATCTTTCTTTCCAAGCATGACTCCCATAGAAAAAATCAAAATAAACGTACAAAACAAAGAAAGATATTCATTTTTCTTTTTCGCCCTGCGCAGGATTGAAACTCTTCCTACTAAAATCCCGATACACATAACAATCAATATATCCATTTCTTAACTCCTCACAATCCGATTTTTCGCACTTATATACTATATCAAAATTTTCCTGTTTCGTCATGTATAAAAGGAAAACAAATACTTCAGGAATCACCGAAAAGCGCCAAAAAGCACATTGTCATCTGCTTGCGTGATTATATCACAGAATCTTATCATCCTCTATGCTATATATTAATAGAACAAACTTTTAGGAGGTCCGTCCACAGCTTAAAACAGGCAGTCTCCCTGCTCTGGACATTTTCGCTCCCGTGGGATTGGGCATACCACGGAACACTATTCCATCCGGGCGTCGCACAGTTTACTTTTGGATTTTACAGTGTCATGCTGACATCTACCGTACTTGGGGTTGCAACAATGATCTTGTTCAAACCGAGAAGCTGGTGCGTTTACTGTCCGATGGGAACAATGACTCAGCTCATCTGTAAGGCGAAAAGTCCAAAACTAAACGATTCAAAATGAGCCCACACGAAAAACCGATTCAAAAAACCGATTTAAAAACTTATTAAAAAACAATTTGAATAATTACGAAAAAAGCGGACAGTTCACTGTTCCGCTTTTTCTGTTCAGATGTTCAGACTTTCTGCTCAGATTTTTCCGTTAAACTTATTCTGTTCCATATTGTCCGCCCATATTGTTTTTGTTTTATTTATTTTGATCTTTCACTACTTCCAAAGCTTTCTCTAACTGGGTGTCTGCTTCGGGATTATTCTCATCGTATTCATACTCTACTTCCACGTCAGGCTCTACGCCTTTGCCGTTGATGCTCCGTCCGTTTGGAGTATAGTATTCTGCGATTGTCATTTTTAAGCATGTTCCGTCTCCAAGATCCATTAACTGCTGAACGACCCCTTTTCCATAAGTCGTCATACCGACGATCTCTCCGATGCCGTAATCCTGCACAGCTCCGCTGAAAATCTCCGACGCGCTGGCGCTGTATTGATTTACAAGTACGGCAAGCGGCTTATCAAATTCATTTGCTCCGTCGCAAGTAACTTCTTCTACATTCCCTTCTTTGTCTTTTGTCGACACGATCACTCCTTCCGGAAGAAGCAGCTTCAGCATATCTGTTACTGTATCAAAATTTCCGCCGGGATTATTACGAAGATCAATTACAAGCCCTTTCATTCCCTGCTTTTCAAGATCTTCCAGCGCCGTTTCAAATTGATGATAAGTTACGCTGTCAAACTCGCTTACAGCGATATAGCCAATCTGATCTTCTTTCATTTCATATGCGACTGTCTGTACTTCGATCTTATCCCTGACAGCCGTCACTTCAACTTCTTTTCCGTCTCTTAGCACATGGAGGACAACCGACGTACCTTTTTCGCCTTTGATCCACGAAACGACTGTATCCAGTTCATATCCCGCCGTCTCATGTTCGTCTACCTTATATAAGATATCGCCTGATTTCAAGCCCGCCTTGTCTGCAGGTGAATCTTCATACACATTGACGATCGTAATCTCATCTGTTCCGAGCTGCTTCGACATCGATGCTCCGATTCCGAAAAATTCACCGTTCGTTGTTTCAAAAAGCTCCTTCGCTTCCTGTTCATCGTAGTATTCTGTATACGGATCTCCCAGCGCGCCTGCATACCCTGAATAAATACCTTCTACAAGGGCATCTTTATCAATCTCATCTTCATACAGATAATACTTCTCTATCAACGCGTTAAGCCTGTCAAGTTTATGTTCCATATCTGATCTTGATGTACTTTCCGTTGCAAAATTGCCTTTGAAAAATACGGCAGATACCACCTTTGCAGCTCCCCATACTCCGGTAATTATAACTGCGCCGATCACGATTCCTACAAGAACGCCAATCCCGAATCTGCTTTTTTTCTTCCCGCTGCCTAAAGAACCTTCATTTGCATCCACGCTGCCCCGACTCATCTTGATTTCATCCGACTCATTTTGATTATTACTAGTTTGATCCATGTTTTTCATTCCCCTGTTTTCGTTCATCCGCAAATTTTCTTACATCACATCGCATTACTTTCCAACGCCCCTCTATCTATTATATAACCGTTTTTATTTCCCATTCGACTTTTATGAAATGTCGCCAAACTTTTTGTCTATACAGAAGAAAGACAAAACAGATCATACTCTGCCTTGTCTCCCCTCTTCTTCCATATACGGGAAATCTCCCATATAGTAAATTTCACTGACTGAATCATTACCCCCGGCTATTCCTATGTATAACCACTTTACATATACAAATCAGGATTTACAGGTACATTATTCAGCTCCACCTGAAAATGAAGATGCGGTCCGGTTGACTGCCCTGTGCTTCCCACATATCCGATCTGCTGACCTTTCTCTACATATTGCCCTGCTCTGACGGCAAGTGCGCTGTGATGCATATATTTTGTCACAAGTCCGTTTCCGTGATTAATAACAACCCAGTTTCCGGCGCTGTAGCTGAATCCGGCGATCACAACCGTTCCTGCCGCAGCCGCATATGTAGGTGTTCCTACAGCCGCAGCATAATCATGTCCTTTATGGCCGCCGACCTCATATGGCCTGATCTCGCCAAAATAACTGGATTGGTACGACATACCCGGACACGGGTGCGTAAAATATCCGTTTCCGCTCACGACGTTTCCGCCCGTTGAAGGAATATAATTATTTCCTGCCTGCTCCTGTTGGATTCTTTCAACTTCTTTTGCCTTTTCCAATGCAGCAGCATTCGCATCGATCTCCGACTGGATATTGCTAAGTTTTTCTTTATTCTCATCGATCATTTTCTGAACTTCCGTCTGCTGACCGACAAGCTTTGTCTGAAGCGTATTCAGTTCCTCATATTCTGCCTGAACCTCTTCTTCTTTCACCTCGATTTCTTCAACCGTATCCTGATACCTTATAAGTTCGTCTCTGTCATACTCTGAGATTTGAGAAATATATTCTGCCTTATTCAGAAAATCTCCCATATTCTTACTCTCGGCAAGAACGGCTACAAACTGAGTATTTCCACTCTCATACATATATTTGATACGAACTTTCATTCTCTCATACTGATCATTCGCATCAATCTGAGCCTGAACAAGTTCATTTTCAACCTGTTCGATCTCCTCTTCTTTTTCTGTCAGTTTCTTCTGCGTTTCTTCCATATCGGCAACGATCCCTTTTAATTTTTCCGTGAGATCTTTCGCCTCTGCCTCAGCCTGTTCTTTTTTGCCTTCAAGCTCGTCCGCTTTATTTTCCGCTTCCTGAACGGTAACAGCCCCTACGTTCATCGTCATTCCGGCACACAGCGCCAACGCAAGAAATAAACTCGCCACCCTCTTCATTCTACACTTCATCGAGTATACCTCCTATACTTTCAGATGTTTGCGCACCGTAAAGAAACTTCCGAGGAAACCGATTCCGATTCCCATTACCACACCGATCGGGAGTAAGATCTGATATACAGTCGACACCGGAAGGAATGTAATAATATTCTCAAGAATACTGAATTTCACCATAATGTACTGAACTGCTTTATCATACAGGAAGTACAGCAGTACAAGCGGAATCGCCGCGCCGAAAATACCAATGATAAGACCTTCGATCACGAACGGAGAACGAACGACAAAGTCTTTCGCTCCGATGTACTTCATGATCGCAATCTCTTCTTTTCGCACGGTAATACCCATCGTAACGGTATTACTGATCAGGAAGATCGAAACTCCGAGAAGGATAATGATAATTGTGATCGAAATAACCGCTACAAGTGTATTTACGCTTGAAAGCATCTTCGCTACTACGTCCGACTTGTTTACTTCTCGTACGCCGTCCAGTTTTTGTGCATAAGAAACAAGTTCTTTCTGCGTCTCCGAAAGAGAACGGCTTCTCGCTGTAAGACTCTTACTGTCTTCCGCTGTTTTCATATATACTTCATAGTTGTCCGAAGATGCCAGCGGGTTATCGTTTTTAAATCCTTCTGCCAGCTCCGGATTGTCTGCAAAATACTGCTTCTGGAATTCTTCCCATGCTTCTTCTGCCGATATGTACTTTACTTCTGCCACATCTTTGCGGGCTTCCAGCGCCTTCCCGATCGCTTTCTTCTCTGAATCTGTAGCGTCTTCTTCAAAGAATACTGTGATCGCAACGCCTTCCTCCGCTGTTTTTATAATATGCTGAAAATTTACAATAATCGAAAAGAATAATCCAAACAAGAAGATACAAGCTGACATTGTCGCAATGGACGCGAGCGAAAACATCTTGTTTCTCCAGATATTCTTAACGCCTTGTTTTCCGACGTATCCAAATGTACTAATCCTCATCTATATACCCACCTTTTTGTTCATCACTGACGATCACACCTTGTTTCATAGTGATCACGCGCTCGTTCATCTCGTTTACAATCTCCTGGTTATGCGTAACGACAAGCACTGTCGTTCCTCTTTCATTCGCCTCTTTCAAAAGGCTCATGATCTCCCATGAGTTCGTTGGATCTAAGTTTCCCGTAGGCTCGTCTGCCAACAAAATAGCGGGTTCGTTTACGATTGCCCTTGCGATTGCAACTCGCTGCTGCTCTCCGCCTGATAATTCCTTCGGAAACGATTTATATTTTTGCGCAAGACCGACCAGCGAAAGCGCCGCAGGCACTTTTTTCTTGATCACTTTTGTCGGCGTTTCCGTCACGCGCAGGGCAAACGCAATATTTTCATAAATGTTTCTGTCTCTCAAAAGACGGAAGTCCTGAAACACAACGCCCAATCCTCTTCTGTATTTCGCGATATTGCGGTGTTTCATACGATTCAGGTTCTGCCCGTTTACTATGATCGTTCCCTCAGTCGGATTCAACTCCTTCATGATCAAACGAATCAGGGTAGACTTTCCCGAGCCGCTGTCTCCGACGATGAAAACGAATTCTCCCCGTTCGATTTTCACAGAGACTCCGTTAAGAGCTGAATTGCCCTTAGAGTACTCTTTCGTCACGTTTCTTAATTCAATCATAAGTTCCTCCTAATTATTTATACTCCTGTAAGATCTAATACTCTAATGATTCCATATATTTCATATATTTTACAACCATAAGCGCGATCTTGAACGTGATCGCATCCTCAAACACACGCAGATCAAGCCCCGTGCTCTTCTGAAGTTTATCCAGTCTGTATACAAGAGTATTTCTGTGAATGTACAACTGCCGGGATGTTTCCGATACATTCAGACTGTTCTCAAAAAATTTATTGATCGTTGTCAATGTCTCCTCATCAAAATCATCCGGCGATTTCCCCTCGAAAATCTCTCTGATAAACATCTTGCACAACGGAATCGGGAGCTGATAGATCAGACGGCCGATACCAAGTGTCGTAAATGCAACAATATCCTTTTCCGCAAAGAAAATTTTCCCTACGTCAAGCGCAAGCTTCGCCTCTTTATAGGACTTGGATACTTCCTTGATGTCGCTGATGATCGTACCGTATGCAATACGGATCTGCTCGTCCTTTGTATCTTCCTTCAGCATGTCGAGCATTTCCTTCGCCATCTTCTCAAGCTCTTTCGCCCCGTCTTTTTCTGTGAGTTCTTTTACTACAATGATATTCTTCTCATCAACCGCAGTAATAAAATCTTTTGATTTTCCGCCAAGAAGATTTCTCACATTCTCAAGCGCGGCATTATCCTTTTCGTGTGATGTCTCAATAATAAAGATAACACGTTTTACCTCCGTGTCAATATGTAATTTTTTAGCACGGTTATAAATGTCTACCAACAGAAGGTTGTCCAGAAGAAGATTTTTAATAAAATTATCTTTGTCGAACCTTTCTTTATAAGCTACCAGCAGACTGTGGATCTGGAATGCCGCAACTTTGCCGAGCATATACGCCGTCTCGCTGTCACCTTCCGCCAGCAGTACGTACTCAAGCCTCTGCTCGTCAAAAATCTTAAAAAACTGACATCCCTGTATTACCTGACTGTCCGCAGGCGATTCTACAAACGAGATTACCGCGCTGTTTCGTTCCTGCGCATTGTCTAATGTAGATGCCAGTTCCTTTCCCTCTGTATCTAATACTGAGAAGTCAACTTTGGAAATTCCTTTCAATCCGTCGATCGTATTCTGAAGTATCTGATTTGAAATCATGCCTGTTCCTCCACTCCTTGGATTTATATCATGTACATTTTTCACAAACTTTAAAAGCGAAAATATTCCTCTTTCTTAGATTCGTATATTATATTAATGCAAAACAGCAAAAAAAGAAAGAGGAAATACATATTTTTTATGCATTTCCTCAGATATTTTACAAAAAATTCATATTTTAATGTCTATACATTGTTCACAAATTCCATATATGGACATTTTTCCCGCTTTTGTCTAGTCTGATTTTTTCTGTTGTTTCCCTACTAACAGATGAAATCGCTTTTTCAGCAGAAACCGGGAGAGCCTTTTGGAAAGCTTTCTCTCGCCATAACTTTTTTCAAGCAGAGTTCCACATCCGAACCACAGTTTTACATTTAAAAGAGCTTGATTTTCCGCGATAAACTTTTCTTGATAAGGAGAAGTCAGTACGGACAAGATACAGTCCGTCTCTGTTCCGTTGATCTCATTGACTACGTCTTCTTCCCGGTTTTCTCCCTCTTTGATCAGCGCGTGTCCCGTCAGAAAAATTCCTTTGTCATAATACTTCATGGCATTTTCCACAGTATTTAGCTTTTCTTCCGATTCGGCAAGCAAAAAAACTCTTTTTCTGTTCTTCTGAAGGTATTTCATAAACATTTTTATAAATGTCTGATTTTCCGCTTCTCTTAGTTTTATCCTGTCGGTTTCCCCTGCCGCTTCGAGAATTTCTGTCTCTCCGGGCAGAATAAGACCAAATCCGGATGTCGATCTTATCCACTCGTCTTCATCCCGCGCGCGCATCAATGCGCTCATAGATAAAACTTCGATAATATCAACCGACTCTCTTTCCAGAAACGCAATCGCTTTTAACATCGCTTCCTTCGCTGTTATGCAGTCCATTTCCGTACTCAAAACATTTATTCTTTCTTTCATACACATCACCTGTCGTCTCCCTCGGATGTATAATTCTATCAAATTTGTCTATCTTTGTAAAGAAATATTCTGCCCGCCGGATCGCTGCTTCTTCTTTCGTGTCACTAATCCTCCGATCCTGCCTGTCTCCTTTGATGTAAGTGATTTCCAGCCTTCCGTCATCACTTTATCGAGAAGCCCTATTTCCTCAGCCACCTCATATTTCAGCTTTTCATCCGGATCAAGATTTGCCGGATCGATCGTCTTTGATTTTTTCCCTGACATACAACTTCCCCTTTCTTCTTTCAAAGGAGTATTGCCCGTTTTAGCAAATCGTATTCATCCGATCTGCTCCGTCAAAGATATCGCTGATCTTACATGTATAATTTTTCCACTCTTCCCTATAAAAATCCAACTGCGCGATTCCCTTTTCGGTCACTTTATAATACCGTCTGTTTCTGCCTTCAAACTGTCGATCATATACTTCCAGACACTCATCTTTCTGAAGCCTTCGCAAAACCGGATACAATGTCGATTCCGATACGTCGATCACTTTTCTTACATCCTGCGTGATCCTGTATCCATATGTTCCCGTTTCTTCCATAGATACGACTGCCAGTACGATCGCATCCAACAGGGCAGCTCCTGTATGAAATACCATCTGTTCCTCCTTTTTTGCCAAAGACATTGTATTATATGAGTAATATTATATTTTGTATAATATAGTTTGTCAATACAATATTATCCGGAAAAACCATTGATCGCCGCCCTGTAAATCGTCTGTTCAGCTCCGCTTATACCCGGTCAACCCAATATCGAATTGCAGATTCGAGAAACTTTGCACATCCATTCACTTCTTTATCATAATACATTTTAAACCTCTCGTCGCTGATATAGAGATTGCCGATTGCCGCATGCGCCTCTTTCGTATACTGTTTCCATGTCTTTCCAAGCCATTCTTTATGAAGTGCGACGATCCGCCTGCCGCATTCATCCTCCGGGTTTGCTCCGCCTCTTACCGCATCCTGTAATTGTATGCGGATTTCTTCACCCAGATTTTGAAATCTCTCGTATTCCTCCTCTGTCATATCTAAAACTTTCCTGTTTGCGGCATCCATCTCTTCATCGCCATATTTTTCGCGGATTTCCGCCCCGTGTTTTTCTTCATTTTCCCGAACTACTCTTTCTTTAAACGCCTGAAATTTTTCCTGATCACTCATATCATATTCTCCTTTCATTGAACGTATCGTCTGTTCCACTGTTTGGATCAGAGCTTCCATATGGTTTCTCTTTTCCTCAAGTTCCAAAAGGTGTTCCCGCAAAGCCGCCATAATGTCAAAGTCTTTCTGATAGATGATCTTCTTGATCTGCTTTAGTTCCATTCCCCGTTCCTTGTAAAACAGAATCTGCTGCAGGATCTCCAGTTCCCGCTCTCCATAGTACCGATATCCGGCTTCACTTGTCTTTGATGGTTTCAGCAATCCGATCTGATCATAATAACGAAGTGTGCGCGCACTCACTCCTGTTAGTTCCGATACTTCTTTAATGCCGCACTTCACCGTTTTCACCTCCTGTTAAAATACCCTAAGCCGATATTTTCTTTCTTTTCTATCAGCTTAGGGCAAGTATATTACTTGACGTTACGTCAAAGTCAAGAGCATCTGACATATTTTTTCGTAACAGTTCATCCATACAGATGTACAGGAAGCACAAAACATGCTTGCATATTTTTGCAAGCGGACATCTGTATGTGCTTAGCGCCTTTTTATGAGTAAAACAGTGGCGGCAGCCACAATAAGCACGCAGTGCGGTTTTACGAATGGCGCGGGCTGAACTGTTACATTGTTCTTTAATAATTCAAAAGCACATATCCGGCTATCACACAATGGATCACAAAAAATATCGGTACGCTGATGACAAATTTTGCTTTCTTTGTTTTATGCCTGAACATCATCATTCCTGCTAAAGCTCCAACCGAACCGCCTGCAAACGCCGCAAGCAGAAGAACTTTTTCGGGAATCCGCCATCTTCCCGATTTTGCTTTCCACTTATCTATACCGTACATCAGCCATACCCCAACATTTAATGCGAGCAAACAATACATCAAAATCTTCATACGATGATCTCCTCTTTTAAAGTAAACGAATAAATAATCTTCTCTTTTACAGTTTTTCCCGTAAGCTGAGACAGGGCATGTGCATAATATTCAAGCTGCGCATGATATTTTTCCACAAGTTCTTTTCTGCTTTTCACCTGATCCGTCTTATAATCAAGCACGACAAGTCCGTCTTCTTCTTCAAAATAAACGTCGATAATCCCCTGCACTAATATCTTTTCCCCGGACAGATCTCCCTGATAGATCTCCGATGCATTCACGCTGATCACAAAAGGCTGCTCTTTATAAAGTTTTCTGTTCCTTGCCGCCTGTAACATCCGCACTCCGCTCTTAGTCCGAAGAAACCGCATCATATCTTCTGTCTCAATACATTCTGCCATTTCCCTCGATAAACGTCCATCTTCCGCAAGCCTTTCCACCTCTGCTTCCAGATCATCTGCTTCGTATTCTTTTGCAAAATCAAGCAGTTCTAAAAACTTGTGATATGCGCTTCCCCGTGAAGCGCCGGAAAGAGTTTCTTCCTCTTTTATAAAACGGGGAAGAAGAGGAACCGTCTGTGGTTCTTTATACATTTCCTCTCCCGCTTCTTCTTGCAGCGCCTTTCTTTTTTTCAGCTCCGATACGGTAAACTTCATTTTCATACCGCCTTCCGAATAATACGGATAAACGTAATCTGCCTGTTCATCCAGACATTTTCGTATTTCCGGATCATACACTTTTGTCACATCCCAGTGTTTCAATACGTCAAGCGCCAACTGTTCTGACTTCACCTGTAAAATATCTGCTCCTATGTCATTTCCTGTATACTGAAAAATGCAGACAGGCGCATCTTCTAACGCCGCCTCCTCCTCTTCAGACCAAAGAGCCGGTATGATCCAGTCGAAATATGATTTTGCACCTGCCGTGATAACTCCGTCTTTGCCGGAGCGCATAATGAAACGATCCGGCAAAACCCCTGTCATGATCAGTTTTTCCTTTGCTCTTGTCAACGCTACATACAGAATGCGCATCTCCTCTGCCCACATTTCATACATTGCCTCTTCCCGAATCAGCTTTTTCAAAAATGTAGGCGCTTTTGTCCTCCGTTTCAGATCGATCTTATCAATCCCAATGCCCCATTCAGGATGAAGGATCATGCTGCTTTTCGTATCCTGTGTATTAAATTGTTTTCCCATACCTGCCGCAAAAACAACCGGAAATTCCAAACCTTTACTCTTATGAATACTCATGATCCTTACCGTATCCGCCTGTTCATCCATGATCCCGGCTTCTCCGTAATCAACGTCATATTTTTTCAGTTGTTCGATATACCGCACAAAATGAAACAATCCTTTGTAGCTTGTTCCTTCAAACGCCTTTGCTTTTTCCACCAGCATCTCTACGTTTGCGGCTCTTTGCACTCCGCCTTCCATCGCCGAAATGTATATACCGAAACCTGTTTCTTCTATAATCTCCGTCAACAGATCATGAATCGGAGTATACGACACTTTTTTTCTGAAATGATCCACCTGACTGAAAAATCTCATCAGACGATCTTTCAAGACCGGATCCTGTGCTTCTTCCGACGCGTACATCCGCGCGCTTTCATGAAACGGTACGTCGGGATATGCGACTCTGATCTTTGCCATATCTTCTGTCAGAAGATTTCCCAAAGGCGACGCCAGAACCGCCGCAAGCGGGAGATCCTGCCTTCCGTTATCGAGTATTTTAAGATAGTCAAGCAATACGCTCACTTCATAAGTTTCAAAATACCCTTCCCTGCTTACAGAATATGCGGGAATCCCTTCTTCTGCAAGGACTGCCGAAAAATCTTCTGCCCATCCTTTCACACTTCTTGTCAAAATCACAATATCTTTATACTGCACCGGACGATATTCCCCTGTTTTTTTATCCGACACAACCCCGCCGCGCATCAAACTTTTAATTCTGCGCGCGATCATCCTCGCTTCTGACCGACGTACGTTTTCCGCTTCTTTATCGCGGTCTTTTAAGATCAAAAGCTCCGTCTTGAAAAGATCTGTGTTTCTTTCACATTCTGACGATATGTATCGTTTTGCCTCAATTTCTTCTGTTTTCGGAAACTTCGCCCCAAGATAAAGCGCCGCGCTGTCATCATATTCGATTCCGCCCATTTCTTTTTTCATAATACGTCGGAAGATATAATTGACACTGTCCAGAACTTCTCCTCTGCTTCTGAAGTTTTTATGCAGATCGATCCTCTGTCTGTCACTGTCTTCTAAACTGTATGTGTTATATTTTTGCATAAACAGTTCAGGTCTTGAAAGACGGAAGCTGTAAATGCTCTGCTTTACATCGCCTACCATAAAAATATTATTTTTTCCTTCTGCCTGTCCCGATACGCTTGTCAGGATCGTCTCCTGTACAAAATTACTGTCCTGATATTCGTCGATCATAATTTCTTCAAACTGTTTTGCATATTCTCCGGCTACGGCAGACGGAACAAGTTCTCCGTTTTTTTCTTCAGTCAGTATATCAAGCGCAAACCGTTCCATATCGTTAAAATCTATCATATTTCTGCCGCGCTTCTTTTCCGCAAACTTTTCTGCGAACAGCTTTACCAAAGATACGAGCGTTTTCACAGACTCTCCCGCCGAAACCATGTCCTCTTTCCATACGCTTTCCGGCGCGTAAAAATAAGTTTCCTTCACCCCGGCAATCGCCTTTTTTGCCTGTTCTCTCAACGCCTTTACGGACTCTCTTTTTTCAGCCGATACACTGTCATCTTTTTTTCTCGAAAGCGTTTTCCATACAAACCGATCAGCCGCGTCATACATTTCTGCAAAATCACTGCATTTTCTTATCTTCTCTATTCCACGAAGATCCTCTTCCAGCATATCCGCATACATATACGGTCCATCCGGCTCCTCACATATTTTCAATCCTCTGCGGATCAGTTTTTCCGGTTCTTCGATCCGAATAAGAACGTGTTCTTTTGCCCGCCGTATCATCGCTTCCGCCGCCTCTTCTTCTGTATATACCGCAGCACAACGGTCAAGCCACTGTTCCGGTCTTGGATAACTGCCGGAATATTCGTATAATTTTAAAATGATCCCTTCGATCTTCCGGTCATTTTTCCCTGTTCCAAACCGCTCTGTAAAGGAAAGGAACTCTTCCTCTCCTTTGGAATAACACTCTTCAAGCAATTCATCGAGAACGTCTTGTTTTAAAAGTTTTAATTCTCCGTCTTCTCCGATCCGAAATCCCGGATCAAGATCGATCACATGAAAATGTTCCCTTATCACAGACAGACAAAAACTGTGTATCGTCGTGATCGGCGCACTGTGAACTAACGTAGCCTGCCTCTCCAGATGTACGTTTCCCGGATTTTCTTCCAGCTTTTTCTCGATCGCTTCTCTGATCCTGTCCTTCATCTCTGCTGCCGCCGCTTCTGTAAATGTCACAATCAAAAGTCTGTCCACATCGACAGGACTTTGCTCATCTGTGATCTTTTGAATAATACGTTCTACGAGAACGGCTGTCTTTCCCGATCCTGCCGCCGCAGATACAAGAATATTACGATTTCGCAGATCTATGACCTTTTGCTGCTGTTTTGTCCATTTCACGCCCATTCTTATCCTTCCCTGCCTTTCCCGCTTTGCTCGTTTTCCGAAGCGTCCCGGCTGACATTTTCTTCCAAAGCCTCCCGCATCTTTTTCACCGCATCGTCTGAAGAATATCTCTCCAGCCTGCGGTAACTACATCCTTCAAGACGCGGATCGAACCCACATATATCTCTGTACGGACAGTAATCACATCCTGTAGTTTCTCCCATCTCATACGGAGAGGCGGAAACTTCTCCGTCATACATTCGGTCTTTGACCGACTCTTCTTTTCGTTTCGCAAAAGAAAGTACTAGCCGAAACAGTTCTTCCGGAAGCGCGTGAGACGTTTTACTCAATGAACCGTCTTTATTTCTTCCTATTGGAAAAAGGAGCGAATTCCCCGAAAGTTCTTTCTCCAAATGCGAAATCACCATATCATCCCCGTTAACTAGCCCATCCTGCTTTAATTCTTTTAAAATACTTCTCTCCACGGCATCCTGAGTTTTTTCTTCCGAAACGATCGGATCTTGTATCCGATAATAAAATATTCCTGCCGGGACGATCGTTTTATGAGGATGTTTTCTTTGCTCTACATCCAAAGCCGCGTTCAGATATACCGGAAGCTGCATTTGCAGACCATGATACAACGCCGTAATATCAAAACTTTTCATTCCCGTTTTATAATCTGTCACTTTGACATAAACACAGTCATTGTCAAAACATGTATCGATTCGGTCAATCTTCCCGCTTCCGAACTGCATCTCGTACCCGCTTGGAAGAAAGTCTCCTTTTTCTATCTGCTTTGTCAGCGCCCACACAGAAGTTCGGATAAGACGTTTGATCCGAGTGATCATATATTCATTTCGCGCCGAACTGAAAAGAACTGTATTCCCATAATCTATTACGCTTTCTTCCACACTCTCATCGATCATCTCGTCACGAAGAGCTTCCGGTATTTCCTGCCATTTCATTTTCTGCGCATCCGCCTTTTTGGAAAACGTCTCCAAAGACTTGTGCGCGATATTTCCGAGATCAAGCGCCTCAAACCCATATTCTTCCCGGTCTGAAAGCCGCAGTCCGTAACTTAAAAAATGAGCATATGCACAAGACGCAAATTTTTCCAGTCTTGTCACACTGACGCGATTTCGATCACTATAAAGTTCTTTTGTCAGTTCCGGTGCAAGCCTCGTATCTGTTTTATGCAGAAAACCTGCATTCAAAATACTTTCGATCTCTTTTTTATTTCTTCCGTCTTTTTGAAACCATGTATACAACTCTTTCCACTCATTATCCAGCCCGAGACGGCGGCTGCAAATTCCTTTTGCCACTTTCTCGATCCCCCCTCTTCGGGTGATCTCTCTGTCGCTAAGCTTTCTGTTTTCTTCATCGACAACGGACAGATTCGGAAACAGCCTGCGAAGCTCCTGTATCAAATACGCCGGACGCAGAGATTTTCCCTCCCCCGACACCTTTGACCATGACAGGCTTAGAAGTTCCGTCGGTTTTGTCAGCGCCGTATATAAATAAAATTTCTGTATATAGATTTTTTCCTTCGGTCCGGGCGACAACGAGATATCTTTCTCTTTGAATTTTTCTCTGTCCCGCTCAGACAAAATGCCGCCCGTTCCCGCATTGCCCGGCAAAAGCACATCGTTCGCTCCGACAAAAAACAAGGCGCGGATATCTTTCATTCTTGTACGCTCTACGTCTCCGATCACAACCTGGTCAATGCTCGGAGGAATCACTCCCACTTTCGCCTCTTCAAATCCGGCGTCAAGAAGCTCGCAGTATTCTTTCAGCGTAATCGGCTCGTCGCCTAACAGTTCCGAAAACTTGTCAAACAACTCCATGACGATCCGGTAGATCTGCTCATATTCTTTTGCAAGTGTAAGTTCTCCCTGTTCTGCGAAAAATTTCTGCTGTTGTTCCAATTTCTCCTGAAGATGCTCTCCTGCGATAAATTCATATACCGCAAGCGTAATGTCAAGCACCGTCTTTTTTTTCTGTCTTGAAACGAACATAAGCGGATCGATCTTTTCGACAAATTTCACGCGCAGATGATTTAACTTTTCCACTTCTTCCTCATCCGCCTCTTTCGTTTTCCTCGCCCATGCCTGCTGCCATTTTTTATATCCCTTTATCCCCAGCGCAAGACAGTAGTTTTCCAATCGGTCGATCTCATCTTCCGTAAATTCACAATATCCGGATCTTAAATAACGAAATACGCTTTCATAAGTAAAATTTTCCTGTATCATCCCCAGAAGGCTGCGGACATACTCTACAAAAGAATTCAGAAGAATACTTTTCTTATGATCCATAAACACAGGTATGTCAAAAGAAGCACATGCTTTTTCCAACACATCCGCATACACATTCATATCTGACGCGATCACGGCAATGTCTCTGTATCGGTATCCTTTTGTCCTCACTAACCGCCTGATACTTTCTGCTACATACTTTGCCTCTTTTCCCGGAGAGCGCACTTCATGCAGCGATACAGACTCACAGCTTCCGTTATATTTTGCGCCTGAATACCGGAATAGTTCCGTTTCCAAAAACGCCATTTCCGAACAATCCCGAAAACGATACACCGGCCTTTCAAACAAACATATCGGTTCTTCAATCTCTGTTTTTTTCTCACCCGCAATCTTCATAAGAGATGTGACCATCTGTTTGCCGAGCGCAAAAATCTGATACGGATGTTCATATACATACGGATTTTCTCTTCCGTCCATCGTCACTGTGATCATCACTTTTTCGCACACTGAAAAAAGCTCACCGATCAAACGGTTTTGTACAGGCGTAAAACCTGTAAACCCGTCCATCGCCACCACGCTTCCTTTTAAAATATCGGAATACGGAACAGCGTCGCTGAGCACATCGAGCATTTCTTCTTTTGTAATGTATTTTTCACTTAAATACTCTTCAAATTTTTCATATATAGTTCGGATATCATCCAGTTTATAATGCAGATAACTTTCAGGCGGCACTTCTTTCATAAAATCATCCAAACGTTCAAAGTCTACGCCATACTGCGCAAATTCCGAAAGAACAGACTTCACTTCGCTTATATAACCTTGTTTTTTCAGGTTTCCCTTAAAGACCTTCAGATCTTTTTCACACTCGCCCGCAATTTTGCGCAAAACAAGATTTTTTCCTTCATCATCAAGCACAACACGGGCATCCTGACCCACCTCTTCAAAAACGCGGTACGCCAGACGCCCGAAACTTAACACATCAATATTCATGATCCCGCCTTTTGGATGCGCAAGACAGAGATCTTTTTGTGTCTGCATCGTAAACTGCTCGGGAACGATGACAAGATAATTCTTGTCAGGATTTTCAATCGCTTCCCGAACAACCGTATCATATAAACAGTAAGATTTTCCGCTTCCGGAATTTCCCATAATAAATTGTAATGACATAAACCGCCTCCTGCCACAGGTCTTCCAACATATTTTTCTTGATTATACTACCCGTGCACATTCCTGACAAGAAGCCGGTTTATCTGTCCTTTACTATGTTTTGTTATTTTACCAGATCTGCAAGCGCTCCCTTCGGAACAGCGCCGACCTGTTTTCCTGTCATCTCTCCGTTTTTAAACGCGATAAATGTCGGGATGCTCATAACACCGTAGCGCTGCGCTACTTCCATCTCTTCGTCAATATTGATCTTACATACTTTTACATCGTCCAATTCTCCGGAAATCTCTTCTACTACCGGTCCCATCATCTTACACGGTCCGCACCAGTCAGCGTAGAAATCTACCAATACCGGGCGATCTGCCTGAAGAACTTCCTGATCAAAATTTGCCGTTGTTAATTTTACTACTGCCATTTTTCTTTCTCCTTTTCCCGACCTTATTCGGTCTGTTTTTATTGATTCGATTTTTGTTTTCTTTCATTGAGTATGGCTTTATATTATACCGGATGAATTTTCTTTTCAGTGACAAAATCACAATTAACATCTATGTGCCGTTTTGCCGTTTCAAGATTAGATTTTTCTCAGTCCTGCCTCGTTAAGTATTTCCACTTTCCCGCGGGTCAGTTTCACAAGTCCGTCAGCCTGAAACTGCTTCAGTATCCTTGTCACTACTTCCCTCGCTGTCCCCGCATCCCGCGCCAATGCCTCGTGCGTAATCGCCAGACTGTCTGAGCGCTCCATCACTTTATGGTCGAGCAGAGCCGATGCGATACGAGATGCTACATTTGAAAAAACGAACTGATTAAACAGCCACATGATGTCAGAAAACTTTTCCGATATCATCTCCATCGTATAGTCTTTCACAATTCCGCTCTCATCATACAGTTTGCGATACACACACTTTGGAATCGTATAAAGTTCACAGTCTGTTTCCATCTCCATATCAAGCTCCACATCCATACCGTTAAGCATACACGCCGCGCTCAGAATACTGACATCTCCTTCCAGCAAACGGAATAATGTAATATCTCCGCCGCCCGGTGATGTAATAAATACCCGCACTCTTCCTTTTCCGATGATCTGGACTCCGGCGCATTCTCCGCCGCCGAAATGGAGCTGCGTTTTCTTTTGGCATTCTGTTTTTACCATATTGTTCCTGATTTCTTCTTTCTGTTTATCTGTCAGACTTTCCCAAAAAGGAAGCGCCTGTTCTAAAATTTCATTCATTTCCACTTTTCACCTTCCGTCTTGCTGCCTCTTATTATAAAAGAATCTTCCTGAAATATAAAGTGTAAAATCTCTCCGCCCGCTCCGCCTGAATTTCTTCTTCGCCGTTTTCCCCTGCAATTTTATCCAAAACGCAGAATATGTCAAAAAAAACCGTCATAATATTAATAAATATTAATATTACTGTAGAAATATTGACGAATATTGCATAAATACAAATTTTTCTTCTTCCTTTTATCACGCCAAAGTGGTATAATGTTATAGACTTTACTACAAAGTCTTTAATTTTACAGAAAGGAAAAGGAATGAACATCATGGAAAAGAAAAATGAGTTCAAACCGTATATTCCGGCAGATAAAATCGTTCCGGAGTTTACGGTAACTTCAATCGTGATTGGTATTATCCTTGCAGTCGTTTTCGGAGCCGCAAACGCATACCTCGGACTGATCGTCGGTATGACAGTATCAGCTTCCATTCCGGCAGCAGTTATCTCTATGGGTATCATCCGTGTGATTCTTCGTAAGGATTCCATTCTCGAAAACAATCTTGTGCAGACAATCGGTTCCGCCGGAGAGTCTGTAGCGGCAGGTGCTATCTTCACTCTGCCTGCATTATTTATCTGGGCTGAGGAGGGAAAAATCGCTTTCCCAAGTATGATGACGATCTTTCTCGTTGCACTTTTCGGAGGTGTCCTCGGAATTTGCTTCATGGTGCCGCTTCGTCAGGCATTGATCGTTGAAGAACACGGCACACTTCCGTTCCCGGAAGGAACAGCCTGCGCAGAAGTTCTTCTTGCAGGAGAAGAGGGAGGCGCAAAAGCAGGTACTGTATTCGCAGGACTCGGTATCGCAGCAGCTTACAAATTCATCGCAGACGGATTCAAATTATTCCCAAGCGAAATCGGTTATGCTTTCAAAAGCTATGCAGGATCTCAGATCGGTATTCAGGTTCTTCCTGCTCTTGCAGGTGTCGGCTTCATCTGTGGACCGAAGATTTCAAGCTACATGCTTGCAGGAGGTACTCTGAGCTGGTTCGTACTTATGCCGGCAATCGCTTTGTTCGGCGCTGACGCTACGATCTTCCCAGGCACAGCTCCGATCTCTGAATTGCTTGCAGCCAACGGACCGTCTGCTCTTTGGAGCAACTACATCAAATACATCGGAGCCGGAGCTGTTGCTACCGGCGGTATGATCAGCCTGATCAAGAGCTTCCCGCTGATCGTCCGTACATTTAAACAGGCTATGTCCAGTATGTCCAAAAAACGTTCCAACACAACGCTCGTTCGTACACAGCAGGATCTTCCTATGCCGATCCTTCTTGTAGTTCTTCTTGTGATCGTTGTTGCAATCTGGCTCATCCCGGCATTCCCTGTAAGTCCGCTCGGATCACTTATCATCGTAATCTTCGGTTTCTTCTTTGCAACCGTTTCTTCTCGTATGGTAGGTCTGATCGGTTCTTCTAACAACCCTGTTTCCGGTATGGCGATCGCAACATTGATCATCGCTACACTGGCTTTAAAAGCAACAGGTACAACAGGTACAAAAGGTATGGTCGGAGCAATCGCTATCGGCGGTATCATCTGTGTAATCGCAGCAATCGCCGAAGATACGTCTCAGGACCTTAAAACCGGATTTATCGTAGGAGCTACACCGAAGAAACAGCAGATCGGTGAATTGATCGGTGTCATTGTTTCAGCGGCAGCTATCGGCGGAGTTCTCTACCTTCTGAACGAAGCTTGGTCTTACGGTTCAAAAGAACTTCCGGCAGCTCAGGCTACAATGATGAAAATGCTCGTTGAAGGTATCATGAACGCAGAACTTCCGTGGGGACTCATCCTTATCGGTGTGTTTATCGCAATCGTAGTCGAGATCATAAAAGTTCCGGTAATGCCGTTCGCAGTCGGTATGTATCTCCCGTTCAGCTTAAGCGCAGGTATCATGGCCGGTGGAGCTGTTCGTTTCCTTGTTGAAAAGATCAAAGGTACGGACGAAGAAAAGAAAGCCCGCACAGACAAAGGCGTGCTCTTCACATCAGGACTTATCGCAGGAGAAGGTATCACCGGTATCCTGCTTGCAGGATTTGCAGTTGCGAAACTTGACGTAGCTTTAAAATTCTCACTTCCGCAAGTTGGAAGTCTGATTATCTTCATCGCTCTTCTCGGCGGATTGTTCGCACTCTGCATGAAAGCGAAACCTGCTAAAAAATAAAACCGTACATTCAGTTCAACGTATAAACAAAGTACATACATGATCTGATTGTTCACCGGAGGCAGTCTGCTGCTTGCAGGCTGCCTCTTTTTATGATATTATTCTGTAATGATATTGTAGAGAGGATCTTCATTAAGATGAGTAAAAAAAGTAAAAAAAACGAAAAAAACTATCTTGATTTTATTCCTGTAAAAAATCCGGATATAGAATATGAAACAGATGAAAACGGAATCGTCACCGTCTTTATCGAATGGAAAGGCTTCTATCACAAAATTGCCCAGAAAATATTCCGCCGCCCGAGAGTCAGCGATATTAAAATGGATAAGTACGGAAGTTTCGTATGGCATGCGATAGACGATGAAAAAGACGTACATCAGCTTTCCAAAGAAATGGAATCTGAATTTCCGAAAATGGAAAAATCATTATCCCGTTTAATTAAATTTCTTGAGATCATGAAAGACAACAACCTGATCTACTGGAAAGGAGAGGAGAAAAAATAATGTTAAAATACATTCCCTACGTCCTTATGTTTGCCGTTGCCACAATGATCATTTACGGATGGGGTCTTTGGCGCACAATGCACCAGAAACAGGATCTCTCCAACATGCTCTGTTCAAAAGGAATCTCCAAAGTCAAAAAAGCGCTCAAAAAAAATAAGTCGCTGACAAAAAAAGAACTGGAACCCTTTGTAAAAGATCTGACCGCAAAACAGCCGTTCAACAGCGAGCGAATCGGAGTGACCGATCCAAATGCTTTCCTTGATTCGATTCTCCCGTATATGCTGAAACAAAAAATGATAAAAGAAATAAGAGAAGACAAAAAAGTTGTCTATCAGTTAAACAAATAACTGATAGACAACTTTTTCTTATCGCATGCTCCACACAGCGATCATTTTCCATTCATCGGATCAAGAATGATAATACAGTTCGATCGGATCGATCGGATCAAACGGATGCTCTTCTTCCATTTTTTTATTTCTGCCATGTCTTTTCACTAATTCTCCGCTCTTATTATAAACCCAGAAGGAATATACCAAAAGCTTGTTGATCTTTCCGATCTTTTCCTTCGTAGTCTTATTATAAAGCACTCCTCCCGCTTTAAACGGAGTTTTCTTATGGATCAGCGAAATCAGTTCCGTCTCACATGTAACAGGTTCCGGAAGGATCGTATATCCCCGTCCGACACAGTCCGGCTTATGTGAATCACTTCCGCCAGTCATAACTTTTCCATATTTTTTCGCCAGTTTTTCCGCACCTGAATTCGACGAAACGGGCTCACAGCTATTAAATGCCTCTACAAAATCAAAACGCTTTACAATCTCCGGAGATAAGTAATACCGCCGCGCATTCGTAAAACTCATATACTTCTCACCGCATGGATGAGCAGGACCTAGGACTCCGCCGTTTCGATGCACAAGGTCGATTAAAAGCGCCAGCGGCATCCCCCGCATCTCAAGCAGACGCATCTTCACCCCTTCCGGCATAATAACAAGGATATGCCCGGCATCCCTTGTGTCATACTCAATCCCTTTCAATACAACAAAATCCGTATGCTTCTTTCCTTTTATATTTTCTTTCCAATATCGGTATCCGTTGTATGTGTCATGATCGGTAATGACCATCCCTTGAAAACCATGCTTTTTTAAAATCGTAATATACTCTTCCACTCCAACCTTGCTGTCGATCGAGCCTTCTTTCACGTGGCAATGCATATCTATTTTCATACACAAGCCCCCTTTTCCGGTGTAATCACCTGATATTTTTTATCCCTATCATTCATGAAATTATTATACATCATCCGAACAGTTGATTACAACTGTTATACACCGACATTTCACATTTCAGAAGACAACGGTAGTTGATAAAATCCAAAACACCCGGTCACTCACTCCTGTATCGCTGCAACCCCTCCGAAAAGACATGCCGTACATACAGACATATAAACGACTGCCGGAATCTCTGTTCTCCCAAATGCAAACAACACCGCCAGAAATATTGTCAAAAATAAACAGATCACTATAAAAATTTCTCTTGCTGTCTTTCTTTTTCTCTTCATAATAAAAACACACCTTTCCAAAATATCATCTTTTCCAAAAAGTTTTCCAAAAAGTTTTCTAAAAAAATCTTATCAGAAAAGGTGTGCCATAAACCCGACTCATTACGCAATATACAGCAATACATAGCAATATACATACCTCTGCCAAGTTTTATGCTTTCGCTATTTTACCGAATATATTTCCGCACAACTGAAAGTGGATGCCAATCAACTCATCTTGATCAACATCCACTTTCAATGTGATATTACTATCATTCTTTTTTTACCTCTCTTTTCTATCTTCTTTTTGATAGATCAACTTACGTTCCCGGTGGTCCGTACCTCCTATTCTTAGATTTCCATCGAACTTCAGTTTCCGATGGATTTTTCAAATACAGATTTTACTTCTCTCATAACTTTCTCGTCATTATGATCTTTCTCTGTATCTTTCCATCCGATCCCTGATCACGATATCCGATGGATGAATAAAACATTTACTAAAATTCTTTCAAAACAAAATATTTTTTATTTAGTTTTGATTGATTATTTAGTTTGTTTTATTTGTTGATTTAATAATATCACTCTATTATGTGTTTGTCAATATTATTTCTAATATTTTTTCATTTTATTTTAAATTATCTGTTATTTTATATCCTCATTGTGAATAATCTGAAATACAGACAGCAAACGAGCAGCAAAAAGAAAAGCTCAATGAATTTTCTCCATGAAAAAATCTGTCAGTAACATAATCAAAAAAGTCACAGTTGACTTCTCCCCTTCTCCCCATTAAAATAAAACATAAATGTCAATACATCAAAAGAGGAGTGGTTATATATGGAACATTTAAAAATACCGGAGGGATATTCTTCTCCGCTTACAATCCGTGAAACAGAAGTCGCTATCAAAGAAGTTAAGGATCATTTCGAGCGCGCGCTTGCAAAATCTCTTCATTTGACGCGTGTATCTGCCCCGTTGTTTGTTCTTCCGCAGTCCGGTATGAACGACAATCTAAACGGAATTGAACGTCCGGTATCATTCGGAATCAAAGAGCAGGACGATGCCTGCGCGGAAATCGTTCATTCCCTCGCAAAATGGAAGCGATATGCCTTAAAAAAATACGGTTTTCATTCCGGCGAAGGTCTTTACACTGACATGACTGCAATCCGTCGTGACGAAGATACCGATAACATCCACTCCCTTTATGTCGATCAGTGGGATTGGGAAAAGATTATTTCCAAAGAAGAACGGAATATGGAAACACTGGAATACACAGTCAGAAAGGTATACAGTGCATTAAAAGATACCGAGGACTACATATCAAGAAGGTACAACTATATCGAACCTCTTCTTCCTGATGATATTTTCTTCATCACTTCACAGGAACTGGAAGACATGTTCCCTGACTGCACTCCAAAAGAACGAGAACTGCGTATTGCAAAAGCAAAAGGCGCCGTATTCATCTCACAGATCGGAAAAGTGCTCGCTTCAGGCGAAAAGCACGACGGACGTGCGCCGGACTATGACGACTGGGAGTTAAACGGCGATATCATCGTTTATTATCCGGTTCTTGACATCGCTCTCGAGCTTTCTTCTATGGGCATCCGTGTCGATGAAGAATCATTAAAATCTCAATTAAAAACCGCAGGATGCGAAGACCGCGCTAAACTGCCTTTCCAGAAATCTCTTCTTGACGGAGAACTCCCTTATACTGTAGGCGGCGGGATCGGCCAGTCACGTATCTGTATGTATTATTTAAGAAAAGCTCACATCGGAGAAGTCCATTCTTCTATGTGGCCGGAATCAATCGTCGAAACCGCTTCCGAAAACGGAATCCATTTATTATAAAATGCACAAAACTGCCGCACTGAACTTAACTAAAAATCAGTTCAATGCGGCAGTTCTCTTTTATTCAGACATCATGGTTTCTTCATAGAAGAAATCCGTTTTCTTCTAAAGTCCATGTGTCGTCTTTACTTTCACGTGTAAACATCCAACTATAACCTTCATATGAAGTTCCCGGAGTGAACACGCCCGGTTCGGCATCCTCCTCAACATAAAAATCCATATCTATGATCAGTGTCTCTAATCCCTTGTCTTCATATTTTTGAAGGAGCGGAGCATATCCCGCATCATTTTCATGAAGAGAAGTTACATGGCAGTCCGGCATTTCCTTTATGAGGTTTTCTTCGATTATTTTAACTGCGCGGTCGATAGCCGGATCATTTTCAGGCAGATCTATAACAGCATCCGCCAATATTTTTTCCGAAGCCTTTTCTTCTTTTATAAAAGAAAAATAAGCCGATAAAACTAAATACGAGCAATATAGAAATCAAAGGAATCAATCGTTTTTTATTCATATCTCAAAATCTCCTTAGACAAAATCTTTTCAGACTCTTTTATCTGTTGCCGTCACCATATTCCCAAACCATACCGAGCTCATCCATATACCGGTTACTGAATGACCGTTTTTCTTACTACGCCGACTGCCTGCATGTGCTGTGCTTTATGGCGATCTTCCACAACTGTTTTCGGATATCGGATGCAGCCGTTATTTTCATATGGATCATTAAAATAATAACTATCTTCGTCATAACCGACAAGCAACATACAATGTTCGTTGGAGATCCACGTAAACGTCTCTCCTGTATCTAAGAGTTTCCACTGCGGACCTACGATCGGATCACGCATATTGATACACGCCCAATAAATAACCGGCATCCCCTGATCGATATATTTTTCAACCAGTTCATCAGTTGTCATCCCGGTCTCGTCCGTCACGGTATATTCAGCGCCTATTATTTTCTCAAGGGCTTCCCGGATCACCGGAGCATAGCATCCAAACGACTCGTCATCGTACGGACTTCCACAAAAATACCGATGCGGATCAGGACCGTAAACCTGCCCGTCTCTTTCTTCAAAAGACTTCTTTTCCAAATATTTTTCTATGAATTCGTCAACCGTTATATCAATGCCCAGAAACCGAAGAAGCATTACCGTCGATACACTTTCGCATCCCGTCGGGTACAGCTTGCTCTGATCGATATACGGAACATCAATACATACTTTTTTCTGCTCACCCGGCATGTTTCTTTACCTGCTTTCTCTCCAAGAACATCCGCATTCCCATAAGAACACCGATCAGAAGGATCAGACTGATTCCAAGTACGATCCACCACACCCGTATGATTCCCGCAAGAATATAGCCGACAAAACTTACCGTGGCGACAACTGCCGCATACTGCATCTGAGTAGACACATGGTTGATATGATTGCTCTGCGCTCCGGCAGACGACATAACAGTTGTGTCGGAAATCGGCGAAATGTGATCTCCGCAAACCGCTCCGGCAAGAACAGCCGATACAGAAATCGTCATCATCGTCAGGTTATCCGCTCCTGCAAAAAGAGCTGTCGCTATCGGAACGAGAATTGCAAATGTTCCCCACGACGTTCCTGTAGAAAATGACAGAAAGATCGCTACTACAAACAAAATCGCCGGAATGAAGATACTTGCCGAAGCGTTATCTCCTACAATTCCCCCGACAAATTCAGCCAGTCCGAGAGCATCTCCCATCCCTTTCAAAGACCATGCAAAAATAAGGATCGTAACAGCCGGAACCATTAATTTAAAGCCTTCTGCGAGACTGTCCATAAATCCTTTAAACGTTACGACTTTTCTCGGAAGATACAAAATCAACATAAAAAATACTGTAACGAGTGTCGCAAAGATCAAGCTTGTCTCTGCATCGCATCCCGAAAAAGCTGTAATAAGATTTGTCGCTCCGCCCTGGAATCCTGTATAGATCATTGCTCCAACCGCAGATACGATCAAAACCGCTACCGGAAGTACAAGGTCGATCACCTTACCGTTCGGATTGATCTCATCTTCCGCAACCTGATCGAATTCTTCTCCTCCTGTCGTAAACAGATCTCCTTTCGCCGCGTTTCTCTCATGCTTTTTCATCAGTCCGAAGTCAAACGCCGTCACCGTAATGAAAATAACCATCGTCAGTGTTAAAAGCGCATACAAGTTATACGGGATCGTATTCATAAAAAGCTGAAATCCGCTGATCCCCGCATCTTCCGGCACGTAAGAATTTACCGCAGCCGCCCAACTGGAGATCGGCGCGATAATACAGACAGGAGCCGCTGTCGAATCGATGATATACGCAAGTTTCGCTCTTGACACTTTATACCTGTCTGTTACCGGTCTCATTACCGATCCGACAGTCAGACAGTTAAAATAATCGTCTACAAAAATAAGCATACCAAGACCTGTCGTCGCCAAAAGGGCGCTCTTTTTCGACTTGATCTTCGTTCCCGCCCATCTTCCATAGGCTGCGGAACCTCCTGACTTTGCCATAAGAACAATGATCATTCCAAGCAAAACGTCAAAAATCAAAATATTCAGATTCATACTGTTTTTCATAATGTCAAAAAAATTGACAAATGACTCCCACGGATTAAATCCGCTGTAAAGCATTGCACCTACCGCCACGCCGATAAAAAGAGAACTGTACACCTCTTTTGTTATAAATGCGAGCACGATTGCAAGCAGCGGCGGGACAAGCGCCCACCATGTTCCGATAAACATTGATCCGTCCATACTTCACTCTCCATCTCTCTTAATCCTTTTTCTTTTCGTATCCCCGTCCTTTTCATGACGGTTTCTCTACGATTATACCATACTTTCTTTTATATCAAAAGCATTTATCGAAGAGAATAATGCTGATATAATAGCTAATAACATCACCATTATCAAAACTCGTCTCACATATACAAAAACTTCTATCAAAATGTGATGACAAAGGAGGTACTATCATGTCAAAATATATCATGGCTATGGATGCCGGAACGACAAGCAACCGATGCATCCTTTTCAATAAAAAGGGGCAAGTGTGCAGCGTCGCCCAAAGAGAATTCACCCAATATTTTCCTCATCCCGGATGGGTAGAGCACGATGCCGACGAAATATGGGCCTGTCAGCTCGGAGTTGCCGTAGAAGCAATGAACAAGATCGGTGCATCGGCAGAAGATATCGCGGCGATCGGTATTACAAACCAAAGAGAAACCGCTATCGTATGGGACCGAAAAACAGGAGAACCGGTCTATAACGCCATCGTCTGGCAATGCCGCCGCACTTCCGAATACTGCGATTCTTTGAAAGAAAAAGGTCTTACGGAAAAATTTCGTCAAAAAACGGGTCTTGTAATCGACGCTTATTTTTCCGCCACAAAGATCAAATGGATACTGGACAATGTCCCCGGAGCCAGAGAACGTGCAGAACGTCAGGAACTTCTTTTCGGCACAGTGGAGACATGGCTCATCTGGAAAATGACAAAAGGACGGGCACATGTAACGGATTACTCCAATGCTTCCCGTACGATGCTGTTTAACATCAACACCCTTTCCTGGGACGACGAGATCCTGTCCGAACTTGACATTCCGAAAAGTATGCTTCCTCAGCCAAAACCGTCAAGCTGTATCTACGGAAAGACCGATCCCGCATTTTTCGGCGGAGAGATTCCTATCGCGGGAGCTGCCGGCGATCAGCAGGCCGCCCTTTTCGGTCAGACTTGTTTTCAGGCCGGAGAAGCCAAAAACACTTACGGAACGGGCTGCTTTTTATTAATGAATACAGGCGAAAAACCTGTATTTTCCGAAAACGGACTTGTGACAACGATTGCCTGGGGATTGGACGGAAAGGTGACTTATGCGCTTGAAGGCTCTATTTTCGTAGCAGGAGCCGCCATACAATGGCTCAGAGATGAAATGCGCCTTATAGATTCAGCCGAAGATTCGGAATATATGGCGTCAAAAGTAGAAGATACGAACGGATGTTACGTCGTTCCTGCTTTCACAGGTCTTGGCGCTCCTCACTGGGATCAGTATGCACGGGGAACGATCGTAGGTATCACCCGCGGAGTAAACAAATATCACATCATCCGCGCCACTCTTGAATCGATCGCTTATCAGGTAAACGACGTGCTGGAGGCGATGAAAGCCGATTCCGGCATTGCGCTTTCTTCACTCAATGTAGACGGAGGTGCAAGCGCGAATAATTTTCTCATGCAGGTACAGGCAGATATTATAAACGCCCCTGTCAATCGTCCTTCTTTTGTAGAGACGACCGCCATGGGCGCTGCTTATCTTGCCGGACTTGCTTCCGGTTATTGGAAAAGCAAAGAAGAAATCGCAAATAACCGCTCAACCGATAAAATCTTCCTTCCTTCTGTCTGTGAAGAACTTCGGCTTAGCCGCATCAAAGGATGGAATAAAGCTGTAAAATATTCCTACGGATGGGCGAAAAACAACGATTCCGAAAAATCATTTTAAAAAACCGATGCCGAAAATCAATTCAGGAAATTTTCAATGATGACAGCTTCCGCTTCTTCCTCGCTCATACCGAACGTGCGAAGCTTCACAAGCTGTTCATCATTGATTCTGCCGATTGCCGCTTCATGAACGATCTGCGCATCTACATGTTTTGCATTGATCTCCGGAATAGAGCTTATCTCTGCCTGATCCATAATAATCGAATCACACTGCACATGTGCATGACACCGGTTATTGCCGATCGCTCTCGGATGAAAGACTTGTTTTGAATTTCCTTTCCCGACCGATCTGGAAACAATTCTTGCCGAGCTGTTTGTTCCGTTTAACTCAATGTCCATATTGGAAACTGCCGACTGTTCTTCATCTGTCATCAGCTTTTCTGTCACAAACAGTTTCGCGTTGTCCGCCAGCTCAATATAATTTTCTCTCTCCGTACAGTCTACGCCGCTGATCTGCGTTGTCTCAAGCGTAAATACTGAATTCTCTCCGACATAGATCTTTGTCACCGGATTGAGCGTTTTCTTACCCGAGCCGTTTCCCTGAGCATAATGATTTTCTATATATTTCACATTCGCATTTTTACCTACATGAAATGCATGGATTCCGTCATGACGGGTTTCCGAACACCCTTCCCCGTGGATTCCGCATCCTGCGATAATCGTTACATCTGCTCCGTCTTCTATATAGAAATCATTGTATACAATATCCACACCTTCTTCAGTCATTACTACAGGAATGTGAACCTGCTCTTCTTTTGCTTCACCGCTTATATAAATATCGATTCCCTGTCTGTCCTCTTTCGGAACAATCTTAATATGACGGCTGTCCCCATGACAAACCGCCAAACCGTTCAGTCTGAGGTTATATGCCCCTTCCTTTTTAAATCCATAAGAATCGATCACATCAAGCACTTGCTGTGTCACAACAGCGTCTTTGTCATTTCCTTCAAAATCAGCGCTCATAAAGTTCGCCTCCTTTTTGTATTCTGCATCCGCATGATTCCGGTTTCTTCCCGAACAAGATCGGAACGATCTCATCCGCCGTGCCGACCGCTTCTACTTTTCCGTCTCCGATAACCATGATCCTGTCCGCCATGCGTATAATACGCTCTTGATGTGAGATCAAGATCAGACTCTGCTTCTTTTCTTTGTGAATCTGTTCAAACCGCTTGATCAACATCGAAAAACTCCACAGGTCAATCCCTGCTTCCGGTTCATCAAATACACATATCTTATGATCTTTTGCCAGAACTGTCGCAATTTCAATCCTCTTCATCTCTCCGCCCGAAAGCGTCGCGTCAGCTTCTCTGTTAATATATTCTTTCGCGCAAAGACCGACACTGCTTAACAACTCACAGCATGTCGTATCATCTAATTCTCTGCCTGCCGCAAGAGAAAGCAGCCTTTTTACTGTCATCCCCTTAAAGCGCGGCGGCTGCTGAAATGCAAACCCCATTCCTGCCTGCGCTCTCTTATCGATCGTATACGATGTAATATCCTGCCCGTCCAGTATGATCTTACCGCCTGTCGCCTCATTGATCCCCATAAGAAGTTTCGCAAGCGTCGATTTACCTCCCCCGTTAGGACCTGTAATGACAAGCATCTCCCCGTCTTCCACCGTAAAACTTACATCTGTTAATATCTCTGATTGTCTTCCTTCTTCTGTTATATTGTACGATAAATGTTCTGCCTGTAACATTCCGGAAATTCACTTCCTTTTTCTTTTTTATTTCTCTTTTTATTTTTCTTCTTTATTTCTCTTTTTATTTTTTCTTCTGCTCTGCGCAGAAAAAATTATATTTTACGCAGAAAATTGATGAATAGATAAAAGTTTCTCCCTTTTTCGTCATTTTGAAAAATATCCGAACTTTTCTCTATACTTGTCTGCATAAAAACTGCCCCGCCTCCAGATAAAAGTAAATTCTCGCACTATATGAAAATCTTCCAATGGAATTTTGACCAATGCTTCGCTTTCCAACTCTTCCCATATGGCAGTTTCATATAAAAATGTAATACCGCATTTTAATTTTGTCAACTCTTTGATCGTATGCATACTTCCAATCTCTACCGTCTGCCGAAAATTACCGATGCTCAGATTACAGGACTCCAAATACCTCTCCAGCACTTCGCGCGTACCCGATCCGTCCTCTCTGATCAAAATACGTTCTCCGAAAAGATCTTCTATCCGTTTTGGTTTCTTTTTAAACGGATAATCAGGGCTGCACACCGCTATATACGGCTCTTCTGAATATTTCTGAAAATCATATTCATTCTTCTTGAAAAAACCTTCTACCAAAGCAAAGTCGATCTCGCCTTCATCCAGTTTCTTCAAAAGTTCCCGTGTATTTTCTACGATCATATGTATGTGCGCGTTCGGATACATTTCAAGATAATTAAAAATCATTTTCCCGCCCAGCACATCTCCCACTGTCCTCGTTGCTCCGAAACGAAGTTCTTCTGATTCGCCCGCTCTTTTCATCTCATCTTGCATTGCAGTTTCATCATGCATCATCGTCAATGACGCGTTTTTCAAAATCTCTCCCGCTTCGGTCAGCTCCAGCTTTTTCCCCTCATAGCGGAACAGCTTCGTATTATAATGCTTTTCCAGAAAACGGATATGCTGTGATACCGCAGGCTGAGTGATATTCAGTTTTTCCGCTGCCCGTGTGAAATTCATATACCGGCATACCGCCAGAAACGTTTCCATTCTAAAATCAAGCATACTCTTTCCCCGTTATATTTCTCAACAGTTCAGCCATACAGTGTACGTGAAGCAGAAAACATGCCTGCATGTTTTTGCGAGCGGACATCTGTATGCGGTGAGCGCCCGTTTATGAGTAAAACAGTGGCAGCAGCCACGATAAGCACGCAGTGTGGTTTTACGAATGGCGCAGACTGAACTGTTACTTTCTCTTTCCTCATTATATCATTTTTATATTTTATAAGCAGCGGGCGGTGTTTTCACCGAACACCCGCCCGAGCTCTATAAGAATTACTCCCTGCGTTTAATTATAACATAAATTTATTATTATATAAATATTAATAATTTTATTTTATATATTTTCCTTAAATGAAAAACTAAATTCCACCATCATGCTGAATTTAGTCTTACTCTCTTCTTCTATATCCTATATTATTTTAGTACCTTCTATCCGCAGTAGAAAAGAGGTACTTATGTGTAAATCTATCCCTGGAAATCAAAAGCATATGACAATGGATCAGCGTATTATAATTGAAAAAAGGTTGGATCAAGGAAACTCCCTCCATAGCATTGCGCTACAGTTAGGAAAAGATCCAACCACTATCTCCAAAGAAATTAAAAAGCACCGCACTATTCAGGAACATAGCCACTTCAATGAATCAAAAAATAAATGTGCTCTAATAAAAGACTGCAAAAAAAAGAATATCTGTGAAATCTATGCTCCGATATGCAAAAGAATGTGTAAACTCTGCAACCACTGTAATTCCCATTGCGATGATTTCATTCCTCGCAGTTATCATTGTTCCAAACTAGATAAAGCTCCCTTTGTATGCAATGCTTGCAGTAAAAAAAGCGGATGCCGTTTGGATAAGGCTTATTATAGAGCCACGATTGCTCACAGGGAATATCGAACCGTTCTGATTGAATCGCGAACTGGTATCAACATTTCTCCTGAAGATTTGATAAGGCTGGATGAACTGGTTTCCCCACTGATTATGCAGGGGCAGTCCCCTTACATGATCCTACAGAATCATCCGGAGATCCCTTACTCAGAAAAAACGCTTTACAATTACATTGAATCCGGAGCTTTGAGTGTTAAAAATATCGATCTGCCTAAAAAAGTAAAATATAAGCTCCGTTCTTCCGGCTCTTCTGAATTAGTTGATAAAACAATCTATGAAGGTCGTACTTACAAAGACTTTCAGGCATTTTTAAAAGAGTTCCCGGATACAAGAGTTACTGAAATGGATACCGTTCTCGGCTGTGAAGGTTCCCACAAGGTGTTACTCACTTTCCACTTTTCCGAATGTTCTTTTATGATGGCGTATCTTCTTGACAGCAAAGAATCCGATCATATAAAAAATGTATTTGACTCCATTGAGCATGCGATTGGAACCTTTTCTTTTGCCTCTGCTTTTTCGCTGATTTTAACGGACAGAGGCGGTGAATTTCAGATTCCGGATGCATTGGAATGTGGTGAAGACAACCTGATTCGGACAAGTATTTATTATTGTGATCCGATGTGTTCCTGGCAAAAGCCGCATTGTGAAAAGAACCATGAATATATCCGAAAAATATGCCCGAAAGGAACATCCTTTGACGATTACTCGCAAAAAGAGATCAATCTGATGATGAGCCATATCAACAGTACTCCAAGACAAAGCCTTGGTGGATTGTCGCCTATGGCTCTTGCAAAAATCATGCTCCCACATGAACTTTTAAATTTTTTTGCTCTCACTGAAATACCGGCAGATGAGATCGTATTAACGCCTGCATTATTGAAAAAATAAAACCAGATAATAAAACAAATCTGCGGATAAAGGCTCCATATCACACATACCAGACAAGTGGAATTTAGTCTTACAGAGCAGATTCCAGTTGTCTCATTAGCATACATTTTTATTGCAGAAAAGCATTTATTATCTGGTTAAATTCCACTTTAAAGGATTTGACACAATTCGTCAAACCCTAAAATATCGAATTTAGTCTTCTGTATGGAATTTACTTTTACATATGGAATTTACTTATTCACTCAACCTTTTATATATTTTTTATGATATTGTATTTCCGGAAACAGGAATAACAACACATCATTTTGCAAAGGAGATTTTATTATGAACTTTTTAAAAAAGAACGGCGCCGGTCTTCTGCTATGTCTCGCCATCTCCATTCCGGCATGGTTTCTCGGAAAATCATTTCCCGTCATAGGAGGACCTGTCTTTGCCATTCTAATCGGCATGGTTTTGACACTGATATTAAAAGAAAAAGAACCGTTTACCGCAGGAATTAACTATACCTCCAAAAAAATACTGCAGGCCGCTGTTATTTTTCTTGGATTCGGAATGAATTTATCTCAAATACTTGCAGGCGGAAAGCAGTCTTTGCCGATCATAATTTCCACGATCACAACATCGCTTATCATTGCATTTATTTTATATAAAGCTCTGAAACTAAAGACAAACAATGCAATTTTAGTCGGCGTGGGATCGTCCATATGCGGAGGAAGCGCGATCGCCGCAACCGCGCCTGTCATCGACGCGACGGACGAAGAGGTTGCTCAGTCGATCTCTGTTATCTTTTTATTCAACGTGCTGGCCGCACTGATCTTTCCTACGTTGGGCGCTGTCCTCGGACTAAGCAATGAAGGTTTCGGATTATTTGCCGGAACTGCCATTAACGACACATCATCCGTAACCGCGGCTGCCGCCGCCTGGGACGGAATCCACGCAAGTCATACTCTGGAAACTGCAACGATCGTAAAAATGACCCGTACGCTTGCTATTATCCCGATCACATTAGCCCTAGCTTTTTATCGGGAAAAAAAGGAGAAAAAAGAAGAAGGCTCTTCTTTTAGCTTCAAGAAGTCCTTCCCGTTCTTTGTGCTTTTTTTCATCCTTGCATCTGTCGTAACAACAATATTCCACCTTCCTGCCGCAGTCACAGGTCCTCTTAAGGAACTGAGCAAATTTTTGATCGTCATGGCTATGGCGGCGATCGGGCTGAATACAAATATCGTTCACCTTGTAAAAACAGGCGCGAAACCAATCTTCACAGGTTTTTGCTGCTGGGTCGGCATATCGCTTGTAAGTCTTGGAATGCAGCATATGATGGGACTTTGGTAAAGAATTTAATTGTCCGTTTTCCCCAAAAATGGTATACTGTCTATAAATATCTGAGAACCGAAACCACATCGTTTTTAACAGGAAAACTGCCGGAGATGATCAGGCAAAATATAATGAGGCAGAAACATGAAATTAAAAAACATTTTACTTGTTGTAAAAGATATCGAAAAATCAAAACAATTTTATCATGATTTATTTGGTTTAGACATGATACTTGACAATGACGGAAATATCATTTTAACGGAAGGTCTTGTCCTTCAAGATGAAAAGATATGGAGAGACTTTTTGAAAAAAGAGATCTTTCCGAAAAGCAATTCTTGCGAACTGTATTTTGAAGAGAAAAATATAGAAAAATTTATCGAAAAGCTGGAAAAATTATACCCGTCAATCCAATATGTCAATCGGCTCATGACACATAGCTGGGGACAAAAGGTAATCCGTTTTTATGATTTGGACGGTAATTTGATCGAAGTAGGAACTCCTGTCTAACAGCACAGAGTCTTTTTTCAGAAAAGATGATATACCGTTTTCAAAAAACAGTCTGTAACGCATGAAAAAATCCTACTCTCAAATTTTGTCGTAGTAGAAAGGAGCTGTCATATGAAAAAATTTATGAAAGAAATAACATTATTTATAATTCAATTATTGATTTTTTATCTGTTTCCTTTATTTGCAAAACAGATTGACGCAATAGGCATGGTTCTCTTCCTTATCACTGCGACATTTGTATTATCTGCTCTAATGGGAATCATCTCAACTAACAAGATCAAATATTTCTATCCGCTTATAACAGCAATACTTTTTATTCCTTCCGTGTTCATTTATTATAACGAAAGCGCTCTTATTCATTCTGTCTGGTATTTTGTCGTTTCCGTTGTCGGAACAGCGATCGGAACGGTCATAACCAAATTATTTGCAAAATAATCATGAAACCACAGCATGATAGATGCAAATAGGGAGACACATTAATAAAAAATATCTGCTTCTATTCACCTGAATAAGCTATGAAAAAAGGATATATTCTTTTTCCATAGCTTATTCTTTTCGTTTAACGGACTTTGCATCTATCACTGCCGGATTTGACTCATATATTATACCGTCATATTTAACAATAACTTGATCCCCCACAAGAAAGTCATCGTTTCTGTTTTCCTTGCCTTTTTCAAACCTTATCACAAAATATTTCCCGTGAGAATCCACAAAATCTTTTTCTGTAGCTTCTATTTTAATCTGATTCTTATTTTCGATTACTACACCTGTCATCGAATGCCTGTTAAAACATACATTCCACAATAAAATACTCAAAAAAGCAAAAATCACAACTGCCAAAAATATTTTTATTCTTTTAAAAGAATGACTGCCTGTCATGCGATACACCTTCCTCTCTTTTCGCAAATAACAAAAATGGGAGACGCACTTTTTTCATATTCAACTGTCTGCTCAACAGAAAAATATCTTTTTTGTGCAATCTCCCATTTTATTTACTGTATTTAAAATCGTCTGTTTTATAAATTTCCGAGCAATTTATCTATACTTACAAGTTTCACACTCAGTACAAAAATTTCCGCCGCAACGGACAATTCTTCCGGAGTCGGATAAGACGGCGCAATACGGATATTACTGTCATGAGGATCTTTTCCATACGGGAATGTCGCCCCTGCTCCGGTCATTACAAGACCTGCCTCTTTCGCCTTTGCAACGATCGCCTTTGCGCAGCCTTCCATTGCATCAAAAGAGATAAAGTATCCGCCGTGAGGCGCGATCCATGATCCGATTTCCAGTCCTCCCAATTCTCTTTCCAGAACATCCAGAACCGCCTCAAACTTCGGCCGGAGAATATCGGCATGTTTCTTCATATGCTCTACGATTCCGTGAATATTTTTGAAAAATCTCACATGACGCAACTGATTTACTTTATCATGTCCGATCGTCTGAACTTTCATCATATTACGAACGTCTTTTAAGTTTGCTTCCGACGCCGCCAAAGCCGCGATGCCTGATCCCGGGAAGCTGATCTTGGAAGTTGAAGAGAACTTATAAACCATATCAGGATTTCCCGCTTTTTTACATTCCATCAAAATCTCAAGAAGATAGTCCTGCTTATCTTCATACAGATGATGTACGCAATATGCATTATCCCAAAAAATACGGAAATCTTTTGCAGCCGGTTTCAGATTAGCAAAACGATATACTGTATCATCAGAATATGTGATTCCCTGCGGATTAGAATACTTCGGCACACACCAGATTCCTTTGACCGACTCATCTTCACTGACAAGTTTTTCCACAAGATCCATATCCGGACCTGTAGGAGTCATCGGTATATTGACCATCTCAATTCCGAAAAATTCCGTAATCGCAAAATGTCTGTCATACCCCGGAACCGGACATAAAAATTTCACTTTATCTAATTTACACCACGGTGTATTGCCCATAATTCCATGAGTCATGGCACGGGAAACCGTATCATACATTACATTCAGACTTGAGTTTCCGAAGATGATCACATTATCTTTCGGCACTTCCATCATATCTGCGAGAAGCTGTTTTGCCTCATCAATACCGTCAAGGTTTCCGTAATTTCGGCAGTCTACTCCGTCTTCGCAAATGAGATTCGCATCCCCTGCAAGCACTTTCATCATATCCATTGATAAGTTCAACTGATCTGCAGCCGGCTTTCCTCTGGACATATCCAGCTTTAATCCCTTTTCTTTTACTTCTTCAAAGCGCGCTTCTAATTCGCTTTTTAATTCCAACAGCTCTTCTTTACTTAAATCTTTATACGCAGTCATTACAGGACTCCTCCGTTTTATTTTTTCATCACTGTATCGTATTGTATACATTTTTTGATATTTCGTCAATGCTTTCCGTCATTTTTTTAATTACGAAAACACTTTTTGGAGGAATTTTATAATAATTTTGAAATTTTGAAAGGCTTTTCATTCATGGTTTGATCTTTTCATATCATTTTTCTTTCTACAAACATCAGAAAGCGGCTATGGGATTTCACAGAAAACATTTTGAGAATTTAGATTTTTTTCTAAATAGATATTGACTTTTTATTTCCGCAGTGCTCTAATATATTTAGAAATATTTCTAAATACTATTTAAAGTAAGGGGGAATGTTTTTGAGCTTTGCCGAAACGTTTAAAGCATTATCCGATCCGGTAAGACGGGAAATTCTGGAACTTCTGAAAAAGGGCAGAATGTCTGCCGGAGAGATCGCAAGTCATTTTGATATGACGCAGGCGACTGTCTCCTATCATCTGAAGATTTTGAAAAAAGCAGATCTTATCAGGGAAACACGGGAGAAAAATTTTATTTTCTATGAGCTGAGCCTTACCGTATTAGAGGAGATTATGGTATGGATCTCAGACTTGAAAGGAGAAAAAGAGACATGAAAAAATATAAAACCACAATCATTATTACAACTTTGATCACATTACTTCCTATTGTGATCGGACTATTTCTTTGGAACAAACTTCCCGATACACTGGCAACACATTGGGGAAGCGACGGAACCGCAAACGGATGGTCCAGCAAAACATTTTCTGTCTTCGGAATGCCGCTCATCCTGACTGCGATCCACGTTTTGTGCCTTTTTGTCACTTTGAATGACCCGAAGAAAAAGAATATCCACAAGAAGCCTATGGCGCTTATTTTCTGGCTCGTTCCTGTGATTTCTCTTTTGGCTAACTGTTCGACTTATCTGATCGCTTTAGGAGTAGATTTCAGCATTGAAATCTTCATATCCGCTCTGATCGGTGTCTTTTTCATCGTTCTCGGAAACTATATGCCGAAACTTCAACAAAACTATACGATAGGCATCAAACTTCCGTGGACATTAAACAGCGAGGAAAACTGGAATCGAACCCATCGGCTCGGAGGCAAACTTTATATTGTTATGGGAATTGCCATGATTTTAATGTCGTTTATAGACAGCTTACTCGGAAGCGAAGCCGCCGCATGGATCATCCTGTCCGTGATCACTATAGGCGCTATAATTCCTGCCGCTTATTCTTTCTATTTGTATAAAAAAGGCATTTAAATGAATCTTCTATTATAAAAATAACGTCTGTCAGAATTTTTGATCCTGACGGACGTTATTTTTGTCCTCTTATACTCGTTTTCTTATGCTCGTTTTCTTATATTCGTTTTCTTATATTCGTTTTCTTATATTCGTTTTCTTATTCTCTTTTCTTATGTTTGCTTTTCATCTACTTTACAATTCCGACCATATCCGCAACACTTTCAAATCCATGTTGTTTCATATATGATTCAATCCCGTCTACGATCTTCATTGTCACTGCAGGATCAAAAAAGTTTGCTGTTCCTACCGATACGGCGCTTGCCCCCGCAAGAATCATTTCGATCGCATCTTCCGCAGATGCAATTCCGCCCATTCCGATTACGGGAACACTGACGACATTTGCCGCCTCATATACCATGCGCACAGCAATCGGATGAATCGCCGGTCCTGACACTCCGCCTGTTTTGTTTGCCAAAACAAACGCTTTTTTATTCACATCAATCTTCATCCCCGTTAAAGTATTGATCAAAGATACGGCGTCTGCGCCGCCTGCTTCCACCGCTTTCGCCATCTCGGAAATACTTGTAACATTCGGACTTAATTTCATGATGATCGGCTGTTTTGCATATTTTTTTACTGCCTTTGTAATCTCTTCCGCAGCGTTCGGATTCTGACCGAAGGCAATCCCGCCTTCTTTCACATTCGGACAGGAAATATTAATCTCCAGCATATCGACGTCTTCATTCGCCAGACGTTCTACGACTTCACAATAATCTTCTGTGGATCTTCCACATACATTTACAATGATCTTCGTGTCGTATTTTCTCAAAAACGGAATATCCCTCTCGCAAAACACATCGATTCCCGGGTTCTGCAAGCCGACTGCGTTCATCATTCCTCCGTAAGTTTCCGCTACTCTCGGCGTCGGATTTCCTGTCCACGGAACATTAGCAACGCCCTTTGTCGTCACAGCTCCGAGTCGGTTCAGATCGACAAAATCAGTAAACTCTGCTCCTGATCCGAACGTGCCGGAAGCAACTGTAACCGGGTTATTCCATTCCACTCCTGCGATCGTCACTTTTGTATTCATCAGATTTCCACCTCCGTTGACAAAAATACCGGACCGTCTTTACAGATTCTTTTGTTATGCACATTACTGTGATGATCTTTTTCTTTCGTCTTGCATACACATGCAAGACATGCTCCGATACCGCATGCCATGCGCTCTTCCAGCGAAATATAGCATTCGATCCCGTTTTCCTCCGCATAGTTTTTGATCGCGCGGAGCATCGGTGTCGGTCCACACGCATAGATAATATCTGCTTCCAATCCGTTTTCACGGATCGCATCCATTACATTGCCTTTCGTTCCCGCACTTCCGTCCTCTGTAGAAATATATACTTCCCCGTTTTGTTCAAACTCTGTTTTCAAAAACGTCTCGTCATTTCGGTATCCGACAATGATTTGCTTTTTCTCACAGCCGATCTGTTTTGCCAGTTCCAGAATCGGAGGCACTCCGATCCCTCCCCCTATGAGAAACGCCCGTTTTTCTAATGCTTTCTCCAGCGGGAATCCATTTCCCAACGGTCCGATCACAGGAATCGTATCGCCTTCTCCCATCTGTGAAAAAAGCTCTGTTCCTGTATTTTCTCCTGTAACACGGTATACAACGCGCAGTGCGCCTTTCTCTTTGTCTATCTCGCAAATACTGATCGGGCGCGGAAGAAGTTTGCTTCCGTCGTTTGTATACATCGAGATAAACTGCCCCGGCTCTGCCGTTTCCGCCGCTTTCGTTCTGATCCACATACTGTATATGCCATGCGCGATTTCTTCCTGTGAAATGATCGCCGCATTTTCTTTTTCTTTCGTCATATGTGTCATATGCTCCTTTATTTCAAATTCTCTATTACAAATTATCAACTGCTTTTTCCGTCAGATCGTCTTTGTCCCTGCCGGATACTTATTTTGCAGATTCAAGCGCTCCGCTGATGTCCGCGATCATATCTTCTACAGCCGCTCTGGAAGCGTCTCCGAAATTCTCTGCTCCGAACTTTGCATATGCTTCCTGCTTATATGCCGCAATAATTCCTCTCGACGAGTTCACGATCGCTCCAAGTCCGTCCTCATTAAAGAAATGAACAAGATCTTTTCCGCGGCCGCCCTGCGCGCCGTACCCCGGAACGAGAATATATGATTTCGGCATGATCTTTCTGAGGACTTTTCCCATCTCCGGGTATGTCGCTCCGACAACGGCGCCGATATAACTGTATTCATCTCCCATACACTCTGCGCCCCACTGCGCAACTTTTTCGCCTACATGTTCATACAGCGGACGTCCGTCAATGATGCGGTCTTGGAATTCTCCGCTGGACGGATTCGATGTTTTCACAAGAATAAATAACCCTTTTTTCTGCTCCTTGCATACGTCCGCAAACGGATTCACTCCGTCAGATCCAAGATACGGATTCACTGTTGCAAAATCTTCGTCAAACGGAACATACTCTTTTGATCCGACTTTTACCTTTCCGAGATGTCCTACCGCATATGCGGCTGACGTAGAACCGATATCTCCTCTTTTAATATCTCCGATCACAACAAGATCTTTTGATTTACAGTAATCTACTGTTTTCTTAAATGCGGCGATTCCCGGAACACCGAACTGCTCGTACATAGCAATCTGAGGCTTCACAGCCGGTATCAGATCATATGTCTTATCTACGATTTCTTTATTAAACTGCCAGATTGCCTCTGCAGCCCCTTCCAAAGTTTCCCCATACTCTGCAAACGCTTTTTCCTGAACATGCTGAGGAATATAGCTAAGCATCGGATCAAGACCTACTACGATCGGCGCTTTTGTCTTTTTAATCTTTTCTACTAATTTGTTAATCATACAAGTACCCTCCGTTTTCCTGAAAATCTGCCTTGCTTTTGTGTAAAGCAGATGCCTCACACATTTTCAGAACTTTTTTATCTTTTATATTTTATCACAATATCCGACTGACTTCTATACCAAAATCTTGCCTGCCTCATCCCTGAAATGCCAAAAGGAAGATTCCGAGATTGCAAATGATCGCCAAGATTCCTGGCAGATCCGGACTTTATCCTGTCGCCGCCGTAAAAATATAAGCGGACACTCTCGGAAATTCCTTAAGTATCCGCTTATATATTTTTAATCATTTCTCATTTATCTTTCGTTCTTCCGCTTTATCCGGCTTACATAATAGCTTTTTTCGCCTCTTGTTTTCCGGCCTTCCTGTGAGCCGCAAATTTAAAACAGTTCAAACAGGCCGCCCGGCACGAGCAGATTAAACGGATATACCGGAATATTTCTTACGATTCCGAACAAAAGCACGAAAATCAATATTCCTGCGACAAATTTTACACTGATCTTCTGATCGATATGATCTCCGCCCGTAATCGCCCAATCGATTGCTCTTGCCGCCACATAAAGCGCTAATAGCGGGAGCAATACCGTCATAACCGGATTATAGCAAAACGCATCCAAAAACCGTCCATGCAAAAGAGAATAACTGGCGCGTCCCGCGCCGCATCCCGGACAGTAAAACCCTGTCAAAGAATAAAAAACACACGGCAGCGGATAGCTGTGCGGATTATGAAAATACAAGTAAACCGCTCCCGCCAGCGCCGCTATAGCGGCTCCTGCTACGATCAAGATCCGCAAACTTTTCTTTTTACGCAATAATTCTAACATGTATTTCCTCTGCTATAGCATCTTAGTAATAATAGTATCCGCCTACGCCGCCGATAAAAGCAAAGATGATATAGATGACTTCTACAATAAGACCTACGACTGCAGATGCAATGATCCAGATCTTCGCGGATTTTGCCGCATTTTTCGCTTCCTCATAATTGCCTGCCGCCATAGATGAATTGATCTTTGCCGCATATACGATACCTACGATACCGAACGGAAGACAACAGCACAACGTACAAATAATAGATAATACAAGGTACGGTACCCAGTTGATCGGCGTCTGCGGCGCCTGATTCTGATAAGGCATCTGGTTCTGGTAAGATGTCTGACCTTGATTTCCTCCATACTGCTGATCTGACGTCTGATCAGAATAAGTCTGACCTGTTCCGTAATAAGGATTGTTCTGTGCGGATGTATATGTCTCCTGTGCCGGAGCTTCCTGATATACGTGATCCGTTGAAGCAGCTTCCGGCTGAATCGGTTCTGTCGGAGCTTCTTCTGTCTGGGTCGGCTGTACCGGCTCTGTCAAAGCTTCTTCTGTCTGTGCCGCCTGTACCGGCTCTGTCGGAACTTCTTCTGTCTGCGCCGCCTGTACCGGCTCTGTCGGAACTTCTTCTGTCTGCGCCGCCTGTACCGGCTCCGTCACTGTTTCTTCTGCTCGAACCGGGTCTGTCGCTGACGTATCAGACTGCTGCGCTCCGCAATACGGACAAAACTTTGCGCCGTCAGGAATTTCTTGATAACACTTAATACAATTCATTTTCCTACCTCGCTCTCATAGTATTTGTATATTATTTCATTTCAATAATAATACCACTGTCAGAGCAAAAAAGTCACCAAAAAAATACATTTTTTTGCTTTTTTTACATTTTCATATACTCTTGGCTGTCACCGCTTCTTCCCTTTTCTGCCGAATGATCCCTGTTTTCAGAAGAACCGGGCGAAGCGCGTTATACAAAACGCCTGCGAGGATCACCGAAATCACTGCATTTACAAAAGTTGTAGCCGCACTCCACTTTGCAAGAACTTCCGCCATCTGCTGCGGCTGCCCCATAATATACTGTTTGTAGAAGTATCCTACAATCGGATCGGCAATGACGTTAAATCCAAGCCCTGCGACAGATGCGATCATGCTCCAGCGGAAAATGTATTTCTTATCTGTACTTTCATTGATCTTCGCAATTCTATGAGCCACAAGACCGACGATAAGTCCGATACATAATTTCAGTACAAACGTCTTCGGCGCTCCTGTAATATAGACCGGATCGAGAATATCTGCGAATCCCATTCCGATAGCTCCCGCAAGTCCGCCGTACCATCCGCCCAAGATCAGAGCCGCCAGTACGCAAAATGCATTTCCTACATGAAAAGACGTTGCGTCGCCCCCGGGAAGAACAATTTTAAACTGCAAAAATTGAAATGATACAAAACAAAGCGCAGCCATAAGAGCTGTTTGGGCAATCTTAACTACAGTTTCATTTTTTTTCGTCATATACTTACCTGCTTTCCTGAACTGTTACTTTTTTGTTCAACATTATTTAATACAGGTATATTAGCATCAGACTGGTCGTATTGAAACATCCAGTTATCCCATTTTTATACAGTCCACTTTTTCTTATGAGAACCAAGTCGGACTCGCTCCATCTCTTCGGCAATATCCTTTTCAAGATAATCAAACAAGTAATTCCGGATCAGCTCCTCCTGTTTCGGATAATCGTCTTTCATCTGTTCAATAACCGATTCGATCTCCTCTTTCAGTCCTGCCGCCGACATCCGATGCGCTCCCTGCCCCATAATGATCACCTGTTCAAGCGCATCCGATGTTGCCACGATAACATCATGCTCCTTTGCGATTCTTCGCACAGTCTTCTCTATATAATGATCCGCGGTTTCCGCCTCCCTCGTGTAAACGACATGAATATTATGATATTTCATGATCTCTCCCGGATTTCCTTCTACTTTATACGCGTCAAATACGAGGATCAGTTCACATTGTTTGTATCCCTGATAATTACACAAAATATCCGCAAGCTTCCCTCTTGCGGCGGCCAGATCGATTTTCGCCAATTCTTTCAGTGAATCCCACGCAAAAATAATATTATACCCATCTACAAGCAAATATTCTTTCCGGTCTGCTTTCTTTTTTTTCGTTTTTGTATAATCACCGGAAATGTCAAAAGGTACATTTCGGGATTGTAAGCGGTCGCCGTTGCAAAAAGCTGCCGCCTTTCCTGCCGTCACAGTAACAGGCGCGCTCCTTTTCGTTTTCTTCACCGGATCGGGCGTTCTGACATAGATTGCATCCAGCTCTTCCTGTGTCAGCTCGATCGTTCTTCTCTGTGGACGAAATGCTGCAGACATCTGTGTATCTTCTTCCGATTTTTCTGCCGCCTCGCCTTCTACATGCATATGGGCGTCCGCCTCATACCACGGAACGATCGTTCCCGCCCCATGAGAGCAAAATACCGAATCTGCAGTATTTTCTACATCTGCATCCGCATCGTATCCGATCTGCCCGATCACTTCTTCTGTATTATGACATTCGCCGTATCCTTTCAAAGAACAAAACAATCTTCCGTAACCGCCTGTGTACGCCGTAAATTCTTTTTGATATCCATTCATCTCGGCGGCAGGAACACTTCCTTTAAGCACCGCCATCCCATTTTCCGTCTCAGGTCCTTCAAACTCTCCGCTCATCCGTTTTATATCCGTCATTGCTTTTCCGACATTTTCCAACGGCAGTTCCATACGAAATTCGTAGTACGGTTCAAGAAGAACACTTTCCGCCTTCCGAAGTCCCTGACGTACCGCACGATATGTCGCCTGCCTGAAATCACCGCCTTCTGTATGCTTTTTATGCGCCTTTCCCGACAGAAGCGTAATTCGGACATCTGTAAGAGCAGAACCTGTCAGTACTCCTTTATGTTCCCGCTCTTCCAAATGCGTAAGTATCAGCCTCTGGTAATTACGATCCAAAACATCCTCCGAACAATCTGCCGCAAACTGCATCCCCGATCCGCGCTCTCCCGGCTCTAATCTCAAATGCACTTCCGCATAATGTCGAAGAGGTTCAAAATGACCTGCCCCTTCCACACTGTTTTTGATCGTCTCCTTGTATACAATGCGTCCTTCTCCGAAATGAATGAGAACTCCGAACCGGTCTTTCACCATCTTCTGCAGAACTTCCGTCTGCACTTCTCCCATAAGACGGATGTGGATCTCTGATGTTTCCTCGTTTCTGATCACATGAAGCTGCGGATCTTCTTCTTCAAGACATCGCAGATTCTGAAACATTTTATGAGCGTCACACCCGTCCGGAAGTTCGATCCGATATGTCATGACAGGTTCTAATACAGGAAGCAAAGATTCTTTCTGCGCGCCGATCCCCTGTCCCGGATAAGTTCCTTCAAGTCCTGTCACCGCACATACTTCCCCTGCGGAAACTGTTTGAACGAGTTCGTATTTTTCTCCCGAATACTTTCGGATCTGATTGACCTTCCCTGTACATGATTGTTCTGCCGCAAAAGGAACATCTTTGACGCGCAGCTGTCCTCCTGTGACTTTCAGATAAGTCAGCCTGTTTCCCTGAGGATCACGGGCGATCTTATAGACTTTTGCCCCAAATTCAGGCAAAGGCTCTGCCGACGGCGCATATTCACATAATCCCGACATCAGCGCTTCGATTCCTTGCGCTTTCAAAGCAGAACCAAACCAACACGGAAATACTTTCCTTGCGGCAACCGCCTTTTTCACAGTCTCCTTTTCGATCTTCCCGCCTGATAAATATTCCTCAAGCATTGTCTCATCACACATCGCAAGACTTTCTCTGTTCTCCTCCGACTGCATGTCCATCTCCACACAGCCGTCTCCGAATCGGTTTTTTAATTCTTCCAGCAGTTTTTCTCTGTCTGCTTCCTGACGATCCATTTTATTCACAAAAATCATTGTCGGAATCTTGTACTGTTTCAGCAGCCTCCAAAGCGTGACCGTATGTGCCTGTACCCCGTCCACAGCGCTGACAACAAGTACGGCGCAGTCAAGCACCTGCAGCACTCGTTCCATCTCTGCTGAAAAATCCACATGCCCGGGAGTGTCAAGAATCGTAATACTCGTATCATTCCATATAAATTCCGCCTGTTTTGAAAAAATCGTGATCCCGCGTTCTCGTTCTGTTTCATAATTATCAAGAAATGTATCCCCATGATCGACGCGCCCCATATTCCGAATCTGTCCGCTTAAATAAAGCATTCCTTCCGACAATGTTGTCTTGCCCGCGTCCACATGGGCAACAAGACCGATACATATATGTTTTAATGGTTTTTTACCGAATTTTTGTCTTTCTTTTCGGATGTATTTTCCATGAAAATACCCCTTTCCTGTGATTTTTATACAGAAATTATCATATCACAGAAAGGGGTATAAGTCGAATGTAAAACGTTTTCTACTTTTCCACTCTATTTTTCTACAGTCTTTCGCTGCTTTCATTCATAAATTTGTATTCTGCCACGGAACGGTCAAAACCTTTAATATGTCTGTACAGCCACTCGATAACATTTTTATTCACCTGCTCTACAAATGCCTCTGACGGTCCTTCTTCCTCTTCAAGCATATTGTAAAGATCTTTTACTACGGCACGCAGTTTGTCATGTTCTTTTTTATGTTCCGCTATTGCCGGATAATTGATCGATTCCTGAAGTTTTTCTTCCTCCCCGAAATGAAACTCTGTATAGTCTGCAAGATAATCAAGCGTTTTCACTGCCACTACTTTTTCTTTGCTCGTCTCACAACTATCAAGAAGCTTATTGATCTTGTCAATCAGTTCTTTGTGCTGTGTATCGATCATTTCATTTCCCGTTACCAAACTTTCATCAAATTCTGCTCTCATCGTTTCATTCTCCTTTTTCTTTTTTCACTGCCGTTCTTTCGTTTTTAAACTGCAGGATCATTTCATTTGTAAGACTATCCCGTGATGGCTCTACAGGAATGTCTTCCCTTTCAAACCATTCTGCCACCGCCAGTTCCTCTCTGTCAAGTGTGATTGCATCATTCCCGTCAAGATCGCAATAAAATCCCATAAGAAGCGTATCGCTGAACGCCCACGGCTGACTTTTATAATACCGGATGTTTTTCACTTTCAGCCCGACTTCTTCCATCACTTCCCGCGCCACAGTCTGTTCGACAGTCTCCCCGATCTCCGAAAATCCTGCTAAAAGCGCATATTTTTTATATGTACGTCCTGCATATTTGGACATCAAAATCCGGTTGTGATCCGTCACGCCGACAATAACGGCCGGGCATATCTTCGGAAATTCCGTATTTCCGCACGCTTCACAGACAAGCATCCGCTCCTTCTCCCCGTGCTTCAGCCGTTTTCCGCACCGTCCGCAATATTTCCGGTCTTTATACCAATTATAAAGCTGATATCCCGTAATTCCGGCAAATGCCCGGTCTTGCGGATCTGCCGTTCTGAAAATCTCTGTATTTTTCATTTGGAAGTCTAAAAGCATCGATCTGTCAATTTCATTTACGAGATAATAACGCTCATCATCTACTGAAAATAAATATATACACTCTTTGTAAATCTCCCTGTTCAAATGTTCCAAATCCGCAAAACTCGGAAAACTGATTCCCTTTTCAGACACTTTCATCAGCGCCGCGTGATCTTCATAATACAATGCAATACTGTCTTTATCAGGCGGAACCGGTTTGTACTGATTATCTAAGTGATGCGGTTCAATGTCTTGTATCATAGCAGTTCCTTTCCCATACGCCGCAGTTTTTCTTTCCTTTTGCAGCGACGCTATAAGTTTCTGATCTTAAATTCTCTCTGTGCTTCCCGTTTTTGATCTTTTTTAGCAATATCGTCCCGCTTATCATACAGTTTCTTTCCTTTTGCCACTCCGATCTCCATTTTCACAAGACTCCCCTTAAAATACACCTGCAGCGGAACAAGAGTAATTCCCTGTTCTTTCATCTTTCCGAACATCTTGTCTATCTCTTTTTTATGGAGAAGGAGCTTTCTCACCCTGAGCGGATCTTTATTAAATATGTTCCCTTTCTCATACGGAGAGATGTGCATCCCGTAAATATACATTTCTCCTGACTCCACCCTGATAAAAGCTTCTTTTATACTGCATTTTCCCATTCTCAGAGATTTTACCTCTGTACCGTGCAGAACAATTCCTGCTTCATATTTTTCAAGAATAAAATAGTCATGATACGCTTTCTTATTATTGGCGATCATCCTGACTTCTGACTTTGCCATAATCCACTCTTCTCCTGCCCTAAAATCTATCATGTCCAAATACTTTCACATACCCGAACACCTCTTTGTACGAATGCTTTACATACGCAAATATCTCTTTCTTACAGAATCCTGAAATTCACTGTCCTTTGAAGTTTATCCGCATCTGTGACGCAAATTCTCACCTTCTGTCCCGGCTTATAAGTCTTGCCTGTATGTTCTCCGACCAGTTCATAGCTTTGTTCATAAAACTCATAATGATCATCCCACATATCCGCCACATGTGCAAGTCCTTCCACCGTATTTTCCAATTCTACATAAGCGCCCCACTTTGTCACTCCCGAAATCACTCCGTCAAACTCTTCCCCGATATGATCTCTCATATACTCAGCCTTTTTCAGCTTCACAACTTCCCGCTCGGCTTCTTCGGCTCTTCTCTCCCTTTCACTGCACTGTGCCGCAACCTGCTGCAAAAGTTCAGAATAATGCTCCGCCCGGTTCTCATCAAATCTTCCTCTTAAGTTTTCTTTGATGATACGATGGATCTGAAGATCGGGATACCTTCGGATGGGCGATGTGAAATGAGTATAATATTTTGCCGCAAGTCCGAAATGTCCGGTATTCTCCGTCGTATACCTCGCCTGTTTCATCGACCTGAGCGTAAGTCTGCTGATCAGATCTTCCTCCGGTTTTCCCTCTACTTTCTCAAGCAGTTTCTGGATCTCTTTCGGCCGGATCTCATTTCCGACATGGATATGATAGCCGAAGCTGTTGACAAATGCCGAAAGCTGTCTGATCCGGTCCTCATCCGGCGCTTCATGCGTCCGGTAAAGAAACGGAATCTCCCTCCAGAAAAACTCTTCCGCCACTGTCTCATTTGCCATAAGCATAAAATCTTCGATAATCTCTGTCGCCGGATTTCTGTCATACGGCTTTACTTCGATCGGTTTTCCATCTTCATCCAAAACAATCTTCGTCTCCGGAAAGTCAAAATCGATAGCGCCCCGTTTTCCCCGTTTCTGTCTGATCAACTCCGATAATTCTTTCATCATCCATATCATCGGAACGAATCCTTCATACTCACGAAGCGCCTGCTCATCCTGCTCTAATACAGCGGAAACTTTGTTGTAACTCATCCTCTTGTCAACACAGATCACCGACTCTGTAATCTCATGGGAAATCATCTCCCCTTTCGGCGAGATCGTCATGATACAGGACAAAGCAAGACGCTCTTCCCCCGCATTGAGCGAACAGACCCCGTTTGACAAAATGTGCGGAAGCATCGGAATAACCCTGTCAGCCAAATAGACGCTTGTTCCGCGTTCCAACGCTTCTCTGTCGAGGGCGCTTTTTTCCTGAACATAATTCGTTACATCCGCTATGTGTACGCCGAGCACATAATTTTCTCCGTCCCGCTCTACCGATACGGCATCATCCAGATCTTTTGCATCTTCACTGTCGATCGTCACCATTTTCACATTCGTAAGGTCTTTTCTCCCGGCACGATCCGCCTCACTTACAGGCTTCCCGACTCTGACCGCCTGATTCAAAACTTTCTCGGGAAACTCTGTCTTAATGCCAAGATCCATTACGATTGACAAAATATCCGTGCCCGGATCGTTCACATGTCCGATGATCTGCGTAACTTTTCCTTCCGGTTTCATATGTTCCCCGCCGTAAGACGTCATTTCCACAACAACTTTATGACCTGTCACAGCGCCCATCTCACGCCCTGACGGAATATAAATATCGTTTACATACCGACAGTTATCCGGCCTGACAAACCCGAAACTTTTACATTTTTCATACAATCCGACAATATGCGTTACTCCGTGCGAAATAATTCCGACGATCTTTCCCTCCCGCCGCTTTCCTGCCGGAGCTGACGTTATAATATACTCTACTTCATCGCCTTGGAATGCATTCCCAAGACACTCTTCCGGAATAAAGATGTCATCTGTTCCATCTTCCGGCGTAACAAAACCGAAACCTCTTGCATTTGCCTGAAATATTCCTTTCAGACGCTCGGTATGACCGCATGTATATTTTCCCCTTTTTGAAATCGTGATCTTCCCTTCTTCCACAAGAGCATCGAGAACTTCCCGCAGTTCCTGTCTCTGTTCTCCCGGAATTTGAAGTACGACGGCAATCTCTTTGATCTTCATAGGTACGTACAGATCATCGTTGATAAAATCAAAAAGTACCTTTTTGCGTTTTTCAAATTGACGGCTTTCCTCTTTTGATTTTGAAGGATTTTTTCTGTCATTCACTTTGACGCGATCATCATGTATTCTTCTTTTTTTCTCTCTGTTACCGTGTGTTTTCCGCATTTTACCCTCCGCACTAAAATAATCGCCGAAAGTACCAAAAGGCACATTCCCGATTGTAAACAGCCGCCAGATTCTCAGACGTCTCCGAGCTCCGGCTCTTCGCCGTTACAAAGCAAAAGCACCCTATATTCGTATAGAGTGCTCATAATCATTATTATCTTCTGCTGTCTTTTTATACTATCCTTTTAGTTAAAGATATTGAGATTCAGTACAACTGCCAATACAATAAACAGAACCGCAATAACTCTTGTAGCCTTTACAAGCGCGCCTTCCATCGAACGTCCTTTATTATGTCCCCAATATGTATCTGCAGCTCCGCTGATCGTTCCAAGACCTGCGGATTTACCCTCCTGTAAAAGAATAATACAAGCTAATGCGATGCAATCTATAACAAAAATAATCGTCAATACTGTTTTTAAAATATCCATTTCTTCTACCTCCTGAAATAAACCAAAATTATTCTATCACAATTACAGCTTATTTGCAAGACATTTCATCCATTGTTGTTATTAACCCTTAAATGAAAAACTAAATTCCACCATCATGCTGAATTTAGTCTTACTCTCTTCTTCTATATCCTATATTATTTTAGTACCTTCTATCCGCAGTAGAAAAGAGGTACTTATGTGTAAATCTATCCCTGGAAATCAAAAGCATATGACAATGGATCAGCGTATTATAATTGAAAAAAGGTTGGATCAAGGAAACTCCCTCCATAGCATTGCGCTACAGTTAGGAAAAGATCCAACCACTATCTCCAAAGAAATTAAAAAGCACCGCACTATTCAGGAACATAGCCACTTCAATGAATCAAAAAATAAATGTGCTCTAATAAAAGACTGCAAAAAAAAGAATATCTGTGAAATCTATGCTCCGATATGCAAAAGAATGTGTAAACTCTGCAACCACTGTAATTCCCATTGCGATGATTTCATTCCTCGCAGTTATCATTGTTCCAAACTAGATAAAGCTCCCTTTGTATGCAATGCTTGCAGTAAAAAAAGCGGATGCCGTTTGGATAAGGCTTATTATAGAGCCACGATTGCTCACAGGGAATATCGAACCGTTCTGATTGAATCGCGAACTGGTATCAACATTTCTCCTGAAGATTTGATAACGCTGGATGAACTGGTTTCCCCACTGATTATGCAGGGGCAGTCCCCTTACATGATCCTACAGATCATCCGGAGATCCCTTACTCAGAAAAAACGCTTTACATTACATTGATCCGGAGCTTTGAGTGTTAAAAATATCGATCTGCCTAAAAAGTAAAA
>NZ_DS264346.1:1699-125295 GCF_000153925.1 [Ruminococcus] torques ATCC 27756 | reverse complement strand
AAAAAGTTAATGGACAAGAAAACAAAAATGAAAGAAAAAAAGGCAAGCGGTATTTGGAAAAAAGTGTTGGGAATCTGTCTTGCGGTAATCATGGTCATCGGGATGACGATGCCGGCATGGGCGCAGATCGATGCAGAGTCGAAAGGTTCTATCAAAGTTACGGCAGATGAAAGCGGATGGACAGCATCGGCGTACCGGGTGATCGATGTGAATTTTGATTTTGACAACCAGCAGCCGAAAGAGCCTGCTTATGTGTGGAACAAAAACGCCGCAGAATGGGTCAGAACAAACTTTAAAGATTATATTGAAGCGGACGGCAACGGCGTAACAGAAGCGTTTATAACAATGGATACGGATAAGGATGCGGTTAAGGTAAAAGAATTTGCAGATAAGATGTCGTCGGCGATCGCGGCAGATACGATTCAGATGGGAGCGGCAGGAAGCGTTCAGCCGGGTGAAGGTCAGACGGAATCGACGATCGGAAATCTTTCAATGGGCGGATATCTTCTGCTGATGACAGGCGGAAGCAAGATCTATTCTCCGGTATTTACACATATTTATCCGAAGTTTAGCGACGATACAAAAGAATGGGCAATCGTAGACGGAGATATTACAATTACCGCAAAGGGAACAAACCCGACGATCAAGAAAACTGTAAAAAATGCAGACGGAAAAGAAATATCTACGACGGCGATCGGAGATACGGTAACTTACGAACTGACAGTTGATATTCCGGTTTATCCTGATAGTGCAAATGTAAAAACATTTGTTTTCGGAGATGTTCTTCCATCCGGTGTAGCGTTGGTTGAAGATTCAGTGGCAATCAACCCGTCAGGTGCGCAGACAGATCTTTCGGAACACTTTATAAAAACAGAAGGAAAATTTGAATACAGCGTCAAAGATTACGGCAATTTGAAAACAGCAGTCAACGGTGCAAGTCAGATTATCGTAACTTATAAGGCAAAAGTTGTATCAGAAGCTTATGAAACACCGGATAACTTGAAAAACGTAGCGTATTTGAAGTACAACAGCGTTTCTTATAATACACAGGGCGTTGAAAAAAAGATCAATGTGGACCGTCAGTTATATACGTATGGCGTAAAGATTAAAAAGGTAGACAACAAGGACGAGAATACGGCGCTTCAAGGTGCGGAGTTTGCTTTGAAAAAAGGCGATACAGAAATAAAGTTTGCGAAAAGCGGAAAGATGTATTATCCGGCAGCAGACGGAGATGCAAAACTGACGACAGATGGAAATGGAGAAATGCTTATCGCAGGTCTTGATCTTGGAACATATACATTGACAGAGACGAAAGCGCCGTCAGGTTATACTTTGCCGAGAAATCCTGAGACGACGATCACGCTGTCTGAAAAAGACGCTGTAAACGGTACGCTGGATGAGTCAAAAGCAGAAGGAACGAATGTGAAAGCAAACTCGGCATCTGTTGATACACAAAAAACATGGCAGTTGAACTTCGTTCTTACAAACGGCAAAAGTAATTTCAACCTTCCGATTACAGGAGGCATCGGAACGGCAGTCTTTACGATCGGCGGAATTATGATCATGGCAGGAGCGGTAATGCTTCTTACATATGCGATCCGCAGAAGCAGAAGATAGGAAGTTTCAGGAAGAAAAGAAAAAAGTTCCGAACGGAAAACAGACAGAGAAAAGGCAGAAAAACAAATAGAGAAAGAAAAAGACAGAAAGAAAAGGGTTTGTCTGTATGCGCGAAAAAAGAAAAAGCCGAAAACGGCACAATAAACGCGGGCAGATATTAACACCGGTCATATTCCTGACGTCCCTGCTTTTATTTGCGGCGGGCGTCGGGATTTTCATTTATCCGGCGTTAAGCAACTATCTGGCGCAGCGTGAGCAAAAAGAAGTCATAGAAGAGTACGCTCAGACTGTAGAACAAATTGATAAAGACAAGATGGCAAGACAGTGGGAACTGGCAGAAGAATACAACGAGACTCTTCTCGGTGATCCCGTTCATGATCCGTTTATTCCGGGAACAGGATATGCGCTTCCCGATAATTATGAAAGTGTGCTGAATGTAAACAAAGACGGCGTAATGGGGTATCTGAAGATCCCGAAGATCAAAGTCGATCTTCCGATCTATCATGGCACAAGTGAAGAAGTTTTGGAAAAAGGCGCGGGACATGTCGACGTGACCGCTCTTCCGATCGGCGGAGTGAACCGGCATCCGGTCATCAGCGCGCACAGAGGTCTTCCAAGCGCGGAATTATTTACAAGGTTAGATGAATTGGAAAAGGGAGATCGTTTTTTTCTCCATATCCTTGATAAAACGCTCGCCTACAAGGTAGATCAGGTGAGAGTTATTAAGCCGGAAGAATTGGAACAACTGCAGACATATCACGATAAAGATTATGTGACGCTTCTGACTTGTACGCCTTACGGAGTGAATACACACAGGCTTTTAGTACGCGGAGAACGGATTCCGTATGAAGTGGCGGAAGAAAATGGGGGTGAGGCGTTCGATGATGAAAAGAATCAGGGAATGCCGCAATGGGTGAAAGAGTATGTTGTTATGATTATCGCAGGGATCTTGCTGCTTGTTTTCGCAGGCAGGATGTTTGCGGCGAGAAAATAAAAGAACCGCAGAACAGAAGAAAAGAAGACTACTGTTCTGCGGTATTTACTATTTCGTCAAAACTTCTACGCCGTCATTTGTGACAAGTACCATGTATTCGATCTGGGATGACAGTCCGTCGTCGATCGTGTATACAGTCCAACCGTTATCCTCATCAACGAAGAAGTCGGGACTGCCTTCATTGATCATCGGTTCGATCGTGAAGATCATACCGGGAACGAGAAGCATTTCACTTCCTTTTGGAGTGACATAGCTGACAAACGGATCTTCGTGGAATTCAAGTCCGATTCCGTGTCCGCCGATCTCTTCTACGACAGAATAGCCGTTTTCCCGGGCATGAGTGTTGATCGCATGCGCGATATCACCGAGATGTCCCCACGGTTTTGCGGCCGCAAGTCCGAGGTTGACGCATTCCTCTGTTACGCGGACGATTTTTTCGGCTCTTTCGGAAACCGTTCCGAGCTTAAACATACGGGAGGCGTCGGAAAAGTAGCCGTTTAAGATTGTAGAGACGTCAACGTTGATTATATCGCCGTCCTGAAGAATGATATTTTTATCCGGGATACCGTGGCATATTTCGTTGTTGAGCGAAGTGCAGACACTTTTCGGAAATCCCTGATAATTAAGCGGCGCGGGGATTCCCCCGTGTTCTTTCGTGAACGTATATACGATGTCGTCGATCTCGGCAGTGCTCATTCCGATGCGGATGTGCTTTGCGACTTCATCGAGTACAGCGGTATTTAATCTGGCGCTTTCTTTGATCTTTTCGATCTGTTCAGCCGTTTTGAGGATTGCCCGTGTCGGAACAATCTCGCCGCGTTCTGAATGCAGAAGAATTTTTTCTTCGATCGGCATATGGCATTTTTTGTATTTTTTGCCGCTGCCGCACCAACAGAGTTCATTTCTTTCCATGAATAACATCTCCTTGTAGTTATTTTATTACTGTATTTTAAAAGCGGTGAATGAAAAGGCCGCTTCGCAGTTTTGGTTCAAACCATGTTGATTTCGGAGGCATGAGAAGCCCGGCGTCCGCAACGCCCATCAATTCAGTCATAGAAGTGGGATACATTGCAAATGCGATCCCGCCTGTCTGATCTGCGGCGTCTTTCAGCGCGTCAAGTCCCCGGATTCCGCCGATAAAACGGATGCGGGAATCTGTTCTGGGATCGCTGATGCCCAGAACCGGGGAAAGGATGTGATCCTGTAAAACGGAAACATCCAGATCTTTTACCGGATCGCCGGAGAAAAGGTCTGCTTTTGCGTTTACACGATACCAGTTTCCGTCGGCATACATTCCGAATTCGCCTTTTTTCTGCGGGCGGACTGCTTCTACGCCGGCCAAAGCCACATCGAACCTGCTCTTTATTGTATCAAGAAATTGTTCAAATGTATACCCGTTCATATCCGTAACAACTCGATTGTAGTCGTAGATCGCCAGTTCGTCCGCGGGGAAGAGGACAGAAAGAAAATAATTGTATTCTTCTGTTCCTGAAAAATGGAGATCTTCTGCTCTGCGTTTCAGTCCGACTTTGACAGCAGAAGCTGCGCGGTGATGTCCGTCTGCAATGTACAGATGTGGAATCGCCTCAAAAATCTTAGAAATGTCAACAATCGTTGACATTTTATCTATACACCACACCTCGTGTCTTATCCCGTCGTCAGAGGTGAAGTCGTAGACTTCAGGTGTTAATCGGACGTTTTTGATGATCTCTCCTAGTTTTTTGTCGGCGCGGTAAGCGAGAAAGATCGGTCCGGTCTGGGCGCTGCATGCGTCGATGTGACGGATTCTGTCCTGCTCTTTTGCTTCCAGTGTATTTTCGTGTTTTAAGATCACATTGTTGCAATAATCGTCGATCGAAGCGCAGCCTACAAGCCCTGTCTGTGTTCTTCCGTTCATTGTAAGCGCGTATAAGTAGTAACAAGGTTCTTTGTCCTGAAGAAAAGAACCTTCATCGATCATACGGTTCAGTGTTTCAGATGCTGTTTTATATACTGCTTCGCTGTATGGATTTGTGCCTTTTGGAAGAAGCGTCTCGGCTCGGTCGATCTGAAGAAAAGACTTCGGTTCGGCAGCCACGATTTCTCTTGCTTCCTCGCTGTTGTATACATCATAAGGAAGGGCGGCTATGGCAGAAGCTAAGTCTGCGCGAGGGCGGATTCCTTTAAATGGTCGGATAATGCTCATAGTAGTACCTCCTCATATAATCAAGTGTTTTTTATTGAAAATTCAAGGTTTTTCAACCTTTTATATCTCAGTGAATAGGCCTCAGCTACAAGCATTTCCGTGTATCGGGTACTGAAATAGTGATTAATGGGTATACGAAATAAAACGTCATTGTTTTTCGCTTTACTGGCCTTGTGTATACCCTTCCCTCTATGGCAGCTAACCTCCTATATCCACCAGGATCATCTCTGTCTCCAGAGGTCCTAACTTCCTTCGTACTGCCTGCCCATAACCAAGGTGTCAGCTTTGCTCCCTAACGGGGTCATGCCCCATGGAAAATATTCCTGCCGACTACTGGCTCATTCTTTGTATTATTGATTACTGACTCGCTTCCTGTTCCAGCACTGTGTTCAGTGGACGTTATCTGTTACATTCTGCTTATTCGGTGGCTGCCCAGATGACAGCCTCCACTATAGTTACTTGTTTTTCTTACGCAGCCTGCGCATAAGCCGCCGGTCTCCTGATGTCATTGACCATCTTCTTGGGATCATAGCCCACGCCTTTTGTCAGTATGGCATAAAAAACACGAAGCAGCTTCGCTGCTATTGCCATAAGTGACTGCATCTTCTTTAATGGATTTAGCCTTCTAGTTGTGTAGTAATTATGGAGTTCCCTAAATTCTGGGTTCTTCGCTACAAGCGACATTGCAACCTCGAAGAGCAGGTATCTAAGTCTCTTTCGACCTCGTCTGCTTATTGTTGTCTTGCCCTTGTGTTTTCCAGAACTATTTTCAACCAGTGCTAAACCTGCAAGTTTCTGCAGTTCTTTCGGGTCATTAAAGCGTCTGATGTCGCCTACCTCTGCAAGAAATCCAGACACTGTCTTGATTCCTACACCTTTGATTTCCAACAGCTTTTCAGCCATTGGAATCTGATTTACCAATCCTTCAATCAGACCCATCACTTCCTGAAGACGTATATTTCTGGATTCATAGTCCTCCAGAAGCATTCGGATTTCCATTCTTGCAGATACTGCACCTTCTTTGCTTCCGACACTGTGCTCAGCAGCTTCGATCAGGGTCTTTGCCCTCGCCTTTCCAACTGCTCTCAACTTTGCATCCCGCCAAATCTGGTTCACTCCATCAATACCCAACGTCAGAATATCTTCTGGGAGTGGTGCTTCCTTTAGAATCAGTATTCCACTTTTGGCATCCGGCTTACCGTATACCGTCTTATATTCAGGAAAATATATATTGAACCAACGATTAATCCTATTTTGAATTCGTGTAAGCTCCGCTTGTAATTGAAATCTGATGTTTGATGCCGTTCTAAGATCAGCATAAACACCGTCTGGCAGGTATGGGATCATGTATCGTCCCTCTCTAACTAATCCTGCAATGACTTTTGGATCCTTACGATCATTCTTTGTCGGATGATTGTCGTCGAGTTCTTTTGATTTCTTCACATGGTGAGGATTTACAAGAACCGGTTTCATTTCATTATCTTGAAGAAACTTTCCAAGATTAAACCAGTAATGACCAGTTGGTTCCATCCCTGGAATCACCTTATCCTTCCCATGCTTTTCTTTGATATCCAGAACCCATGCCTTAAATGTCACGAATCCTGCTTCCGTGTTACTAAATTTGAATGGTTTCTTCGAATACTCGACTCCTCTGTAATCAAAAGCTCTGGCATAATGCGTTTCACTTCCGACATCGATTCCGAGTACCAAAGTTTTTTCTGTAATAGCTTCAATTTTTGCGTTCTGTGTGTTAGACTTCATTGTAGATACCTCTCTGTTCAATAAGATTTTTACTAACCTGCCAGTCAGTAGTCTTATTGTACTCTGAGGTATTTTCAATTTTCAACATCCACATTTTTTATTATACAGGAAGCTCCTTATTATTTATATCCCCCTTTTCTCATGCCGCGTGATCTTACAGTTTTTCTCTTTCTCGAATCATACCAAAACCACAACCCGGCTGCCGCCGCGATCAGAACCGTGCCTGCAAGATAGCTGTATCCCCTTCCGCCTGATAACGGAAATTCGGCATAAGTATAGTTGATCACTTTATACGGATTCTCATCCGTTCCTTCCCCCGAAAATGCCGGAGGCCTTTTTACGCTTCCGGTTATCTTCAGTTCATGAGTCTCTTTCTCATATGTGACTTTCCACTGACCTTTCGCCGTCACGTATCCGCTCGGAGCTTTCAACTCCGCCAGACGGTACTCTGTGCCTTCTTCTGCCGGAAGATTTAGGAATTCGACTGTTCCGTTTTCATCCGAAACCGCCGTTCCCTGCAATTTCCAACAATCTTTATACGCATATCCGGCGTCGAGACTACCGTTTTCATCGTGCCGGATCAGATCTTTATCATGCTTTCCTCCATGAGACGGATCGCTGCAGATCAGCCGGTACAAAGCGAACTTCGCGTTCTTCAAAGGCTCTCCTTTTCGGTTTTCCTTTGTAAAGCTTACGACTCCGCTGTTTTTTTCATTTCTCACCTGAAGAGTCACATTTTCTTTATTGGAGAGAGGACTTTCCAAACTTACTCCGTAAGGAAGTACAAACTGATTTTCCTCTCCCTCCTGTATCGATAATTTAAACCGAATCGGATCTGACGCGCCGTATCCGTTCGGAGGCGTCGTCTCTTTTAAAACGTATTCTCCTGCCGCAAGGTTCTCGAAACATGCCGCCGCGCGAACTTTTTCACGATTCTGTGCATCCATTCCTTCCGCACTTTCAGGATCTTCCATTCCCTTTTTATATGCGGCAATCTCTTCATTCGTCAGCGGTACATAATAAACGTTTTTCTCAGCCGGATCGCCTTTCAGCGTATATACCGTATAAGACGTATCTCCCCGATGATACCTTCCGCTCGAACTGTCATAATTCGGATCGCTTATACTGATCTCATTTTGCCACATATAAACGGCCGTCCGGTTTTGAACGATATTATCTTCCGTATCATAAAGCGTAAAACCTGCGTTTTCCAAAGGCACGTTTCGGGAACTGTCTGTTTTCAAGACCGCAACATTATGAGAGCCGATATTTGTAAACGTAAAATTATGACGGCTTTCTCCCGTTCCGCCCTGCGCTGTCCAAAACCCTTTCTTCGCACATTCGCTTCCGATCGCCCCTTCTTCTTCCGGAATGATCGAAATATGCTTCTTCTCTGCTTTTACATCTGTATGAGAATGATTCTGTTCGGTATCCGAAAGTGGGTCATCACTTCCCAATACCGTTGATCCTGCGTCCGCTTCCAAAGTCAGAAGAGCGGTTTCATCTACTTCATGTACTTCATATTGTGCGCCAAGCGGGATATTTTCATAGACAGTACTTCCTGTCAATTCCCCTGCTTTTACAACTACAGTCTGCGGAACGACAACGACCTTTTCCTTATTGTTTTCATCCGTTGTTTTATAATGGATATGGAACAAATAACCCCGCTCTTCCCCATACGCTTTTCCCTGAAGTTTTTTCGTAATCTTAATTTCTCCGTGAGCAGGCACTTGTTTATTCGCAAACGTAACTTCCTGTACGCTTTCTTTCATTGTACCTTCCGCCGTTTTATATTCGACTTCCGTTCCGTTCACATTATATTTCTTTGTTCCCACCTTCACCTTGTGGTCATACTCATCACCTGTGCGTACACCGCCTCTGTCAGGATCTGTCTGCACGAAATTTTTTGCCACGTTTTGAGGATAAGTATAATTCCCGCCGATCTCGATATTTTGCGGTATCTCATTTTCCTCGTGGATCGTATATACAGTCTCTTTCGGAATACCGTACACTGCTACGCTTGCAGTCTGTTTTCCCGCCGGAACAGTTACGTCGATTTCCTGAACAATACTGCTTCCGCTTTCCGACATGCTTCCCGATCCGAGATTTCCTTCAAGGCTCATTCCGGCTACGTCAGTATAATGAACATGAAATTTATATGTATGATCTTTTTTCGGATCGATCTGATCGACGGTTTTTGTAATGATCAGTCCTCCGCTGATCAGATCGTTTTTATACGCCACAGTCAGATGGATCCCGTTTTTCTGAAGGTTGTCAGGATCGAGATAGCTTCTGAAAACAAAAGTCTCGTTCTTTTCCGATACATGTCCTTCTCTGTTTGAACTCGGATAGTGATACCCTTTTCCGTCCGCGCTCTTTACATTTCTGTCGTCTGACGCCGTATATGTTCTTACATCCGTCACTGTATTATTCAAAATCTCCGGATCATTTTCCACCGTTCTTGCCGTCGGATGCAGCGCAAGAATGTTATCCGCAATATAACCTTCCGTATACATTCCCGACGCACCGTCATATACCGCATTTTCCAAAATCGACCACGAAGTCCGAAATACTTTGTTTCTCAGCGGATCGTCTTGTGTGATCTGCAAATAACTTCCCTCACGGAATTTATCGACAAAAGACGCTTTGTTTCCATCTGTAAGCTCCAACAGTCCTCTCGATCTGACCATGAGGTCATTTCCGTTGTTCACAACATCTGTTTCCTGTATCGGATTCAACCGGAAGAACGCTCCGCTTACCGGATTTAAGACCGCCTCATTATAGCTAAGAGGCCGCTCTTTTGTTCCCAGCGATTCATAATCTGAAATCTGATCGTCGCTTGCATAAAATCCGGTCGATTGGTTCGGAATGATCTTTCCTTTAAAATCCATATCCGCCATATACAGACTTCCTCTGTCACGCGCAAAGGCGAACTGCACTTTGGCGACATTTTTCATATCAAAATCCGATATTCCCGAATTCCAGTCTGCCAGATTCAGACGAACGATCGACCACTGGCCTTTCGGCATCGAATTACTGTATCCATAATACGTCATCTGACTGGCAGGTCTGGTGATCACATTTCCGTGCCGGTCTGTCAGTCTCGCTTTTAACGACCACCCGGTAGCGCTGGAAGCATCCGAGTTATTATAAACTGACATTTGAAGATATGCCGCTTTTGACAGATCCACACTGCCTCCGTTCTCCGCACAGTCGATCGTTGTCCAGTATTTTCCCGAAGCAATTTCTTCCGACATCTGATACTGATCGAGATTTTTGCCGCTGTCTTTATTCACAAGCTTTATCACATCGCTGCGCTCACCGATAATCGGGCCGTCTGTCTCTGCGTCCGGATCTGCTTCTTTGAGCTCACTTTCTCCGGTCTTAGACCCTCTGTATGTTCCGCTGTTTTTAAAATCGTTAAACTTAACAGCGCCTTCGTTACGGAGATAACCTACCGAATCTTCCACGGGAATCTGCCTTCCGCTTGTCGCCTGATTCAATATTTTATAAGTAAAACTTCCGATATATCCTAATGCTTTTCCGAATACGTTCTGATTTGCCGAAGCAGTGCTTACCTGATTCGTCAGATCAAGCTGATTCGTTTTCGGGAAATTAAAACGGATCTTTAAGTTGGAAACACCCGCTCCGCGCTCCGCATAAAAAATCGTGATCTTATGTATGCCTTGCGAAAGTTCTTCCATATCTAAACACGGACCGTTCGCATCATTTTTTTCATAAATATTCGCCTGTGCATGATGCTGATTTTTATTGATCGGATATCCGTCCTCTGTTGCACCGTCTTTATTTAATCCGTACACATCTACCGCTCCGGTCTCAAAGTTAATATGACCTTCCAGAGGATTATGTTTCCCTGCCATATCAAGTACAAGTTTTCCGTCGATATACAATAAGAAATCATCGTCTCCCGAAAACTCAAATTCAATCGGCTTCTCAATATATTCTCCTGCCTTTTCTCCCGGCATACGCACTTTTCCGTCTTCCGTCAGCTTAAATTCCAGTTCCATCTTCATACCGAAGCAGAAATTCGTTTTCATCCTATCCAACCGGTAAAACGAGTTTTCTTTCGTTGCGTCGTTTTTGTCATTAAACGGGAAAAATCCGAATTGATCTTTTCCCATTGCGACATCTCTGTCACCTGTTTTCAGCGCGTCTTCCTTTTCTCCTACGTCTAAATAATAGCCTTTATCGGGATCTTCTTTTAACCGCAGCACATGATCGGACTTCAAACTACTGTACTCCCAATAGCCGTCATCTGCAAGGAAAAACGGAAATGAAACGTTATTATACACGTATCCCAGCGCCGAGTGAAACGCATTGTTTCCGCGAAGAAAACTCTCGTCAAACTGCGGAAGTTTCACACCTGCAGTTGAGATTTTTCCATCTTCCAGTTGTTTATCGACATGCCCGTAAGCATACTTTAACGTATTTCCCGAATGCCAGTCATTCGGTCCGATCTGATTTCCCGACATATTGCCCGGAGAAGAATTATTTAGCGGATTATCCCCGTCTGTTACAGCCGGATGCCTGATATATTTTCCATAATACCACGCCGCCGCTTTTTCATTTTTCCCTTGGAAATACTTGGAGATGCCGTCGTTCAATATTCCGAAACTCGTTTCATATTCGTACGGCGATCCGTTTACTTCGCTCAATCTTTTTCCTTGAAGTTCATAATCCGAATAATAATCATAAAACGTCGTATTTGCGTAATAGTATTTTGGATCATACGACTTGTTTTTCGCTATCGGAATGTTCTTTCCCTCATCTCCGTGATCGCTCGCCTTAAAGATCGAACTCCATGTTCCGTTGATTTTCGACTGCTCACTCGTATAACTTAAACTTTTCTTCTGAAGTACGTCTGCGAAAAAGCATGGAAAAGCATAAGTATCGTCAATCTCAGTTATATCCGTCTTATATTTTACAACTTTGCCGTCTGCTCTGTTTTCACATATACGAAATTGAATATACTTTTCTTTATCCGACAGTTTTTCATGTGTAAAAAATGTTTTATAAAAAACTTCATTTTCCATATCTTCGCTTGCCTGACCCGTTCCCGAAGATTCCGGCAGCGCCTGATCCATCTTTTTCCATTCGGTTTCCACTGCCTGCCCGTCTTCCGGGTTTTCGCAAAGACGATATTCCACCGTATCCGCCGCTTCTGTTTTCCCGCCTTCTACACCACTTGCAACGAGCGCTCCCGACGTTCCGTACATCTGATCTTTAAACGCGACATACCGATCGCCGTCTGTTTCATAACTTCTCCAAATACGATGACTGTCATCCAAGTTCCTCAGAATGAAAAAGTTATCGCCTGATGCAATATTATATAACTGATAATATACTTTATCGTCTTCTTTATTATCGGAAGGATGTTTAAAACCGCCTTTTTCATTAAGCTCTCCGTTTGAAATTGCCAGAAGCGACAGTTCTGTCAGACCTGATCCTTTTCCAAACGCATAATAAGTACATAATTCATAGCGGGTCTCTCTTGTAACTTTCTTTGATACGATCTTTCCGTTTTTATCTGCGTAAGATACCCATAACTCATCCCACACTTTATCTGTTTTCGTATCATAATTTCCGTCTTTGTCATTATCAACATAGATCGCCAGTTCATCCAAGATGTTATTACTTGATGACGGATGACCTCCCCAGTAGGACGTGTGATAGGACATGTCCCAGTAAAAGCAGTCTCTTGTCTTTTGCGTAAATACAAAAGATCCCGATCCTCTTTGCTTTACCTCTCCGGCGGCGTCTATTACCGGCTCTTTTTTTATCTCATGATAAGGGTCGTTCGGATTTGCGGCCTGACGCAGATTGTATACGATCTGAGAGTCTATTTCTCTCGCTTCTCCGTTTTTATTCGTTACTTCCATCTCAAACGCAACATAAGAACAGCCTTCCGGTATTACCGTTCCGAACAGTCCCGCTTCGTCGACGCTGATCATTCGATATGTCTTCGGTATTTCCTTTTTCCCCGCATTCCCCGGTTCAATCGGATCTTCTTTATAAAACAATGCGTAGACTGTATTTACATGCAGTTTCTCAAACGTTGTCGCTCCGCCGAACGCACTTGCCTCATACAAGTTCGGGATACTTGCAAAATACATTGCTTCATATACCGCGCTGTCTTCCGCTGTTCTGTAAACATCCGTCTCTGTCATCCGCTCCCCGAGAGCGCAGAGCGCATGTTGCCTCCCATCCAGATCATAATAGATGTGAGAACAATATTCATCATTGCACAAGCTTTCCTGCTGCGCAGATGTCATGTTCTCTTCTTCCGATGATCCTTCAGAAACCGTTCTATCCGATGCATTCGGACTGTTCTTCGCGTCTGTCTCATCAGACGTCTGCCCGTTTTGCCGTACAGCATCGTTTTCAGACGTCTGCCCGTTTTGCCCATTCTCTTCTAACGGATATAGGGCGCTCCCATCTATTCCGTCGGACAGACTTTCTCCTTCCTTCCCCACCTCTGCGGAAGGGTTTTCTGTTGTAATTTCACCTGGTTTTGCCGAGACTTCCATAATCGGCCGGATGATCATAACGATCAACATAAGCACCGCCAAGATTTGCGATGCTTTCAGATTCCCCTTAAATATTCTGTTTTTTCTCCCCATTATACACCCTCGTACTTATTAGTATTATACTTATCTGTACAAGTTCCCCAACCTTGTACGAATATATCCGTATTCTATCACTCGCATATAGGAATTACAACCCTGCCGCCTGATCTATTTAAGTTTTCCTCATTTTTGTGATATTTTTCTATATTTTTCCACATCCGCTCTTTATTTTCCCTTTTTTTCGCCGCTTTCTTTCGTCTTTTTGCACAGCATCCAAAGATATTTTTCGTATTCTGCTCCTTCTTTCCCCGAAATTCCAAGCGCTGCCGACTCCCTAACAGCCTTCTCGATCATCTCTCCCGCCAGTCTGACCGAATCTTCTGTACGGTCTCCGCGAGCCTTTCCGCCTGCAATTACGGAAGCGAACAGATCTCCTGTTCCCGAGTAACTTGCCCCGATAAAAGAAGAGATCCCTGCCGTTGTTTTCTCACGCGTCACCGTAAGATTTGCGACCTTCCTGCCGCCTGTTCCGGTCTCTTTTCCGACTGTACACTCTTTCGCAGCGTCCTGCTCCTCAAATAACACCCCTGTCACGATCACTTCCGATACGCCACTGTCCAAAAGTCTGCCTGCCGCTTTCGACACTTCCGAAAAAAGAGCTTCTCTGTCTCCCGTTTCCGAAATATTTTGAATCTTATCATAATCATAATCCGTCAAAAGACAAAGTTCCGTCACATTCGGCGTCACGATATCCGCTCTTTTAACAAGCTGTTTCATCTCTTTCTGAAATAACCCGTCAAAAACAGAAAATCGTTTTCCGTTATCTCCGAGCACCGGGTCTACAAGAAGAAATGTGCCTTCTTTGTGAAACAGATCGAGAAAGTGATTCACTTCCCCGATCTGTCTGTGGTCTGACATAAACCCTGTAACGATCCCGTCAAACTGCGCGCCTGATTTCTTCCATTCTTCGGTAATCATCCCCATCTGCTCTGTAAGATCCTGAAAAAAATAACTTTCAAACCCTGTCTGTGCACTCAAAACGGCTGTCGGAAGAGGACACGGCTGCACCCCCATCGCCGACAATACCGAGATTGCGGCTGTCAGCGAACATCTTCCGAAGCCTGCCAGATCATTTAGAACCGCTACTTTCCCTGCCATGTTTTCTCTCCCTCCGAAATAGGTTTCATTACGATTGCGGAATGACGCCCCATATTGATGACGATCTCTCCGTTTTCTACAATGAACTCGTCATACTCTGTCGTATATCCTTCCTCATATGTATACATAAGCCTTTCCATCCTGCCTTGCTTCGGAACTCCCGCAAACCAGACCGGAACTGTCAGCTCTTTTAAATCTTTACTGTTGTTTAAGATAACAATGATCTGCTCATCTTCCTGAAATCTTGCGTATGCAAGTACGTTTCTTTCCGCATAGAGCAGCTTGATCGACCCTTTCCTAAGCGGTTTTTCCTGTTTATGGATTCGGATCATCTCTTTATGAAACGCGAGCAGTTCTTTATTCTCCCTGCCCCACGGATATGTGCGCCTGTTGTCCGGATCTGTAAATCCGCATACTCCCGCCTCGTCTCCGTAATAAACGGTCGGCGCTCCGACCCATGTCATCTGAACCGTAACCGCTTCACGCATAACGGCATAGTTAACGCCTTCTTCCGCAGCTTTCGCACCGACATGTTCGGCGCGTCCTACGATGTGATTCGTCCTTGTCAGGAAACGGGAGTGATCGTGATTGGACAGCTCATTCATCGCGACCTGCAAAGAAGGAGTGAGCATACTTGCCATAAAATGGCGCATTCCGCCTATGAAGTTGTCTGCATTTCCCCACAGGTCTGTTCTTCGCTCGTCACTGTGTTTTTCCATTCCGGTCAAAAACCACGTCAAAGGTTCCATAAACGCGTCATAATTCATAACGCTGTCCCATTCGTCCCCCTGCAGCCATTCTCCCGGATCGCCGTAATGCTCTGCCAGGATCAAAGCTTCGGGATTTGCCTCTTTTACTTCTTTGCGAAAACGCTTCCAAAACATATGGTTATATTCGTTGCTGCACCCTAAATCCGCCGCAACGTCAAGTCTCCATCCATCCGCATTATACGGAGGCGAAACCCATTTCTTTCCTATATCCATAATATATTGCTCAAGTTCCGGGGAATCCTCATAAGAAAGTTTCGGCAGCGTATCATGTCCCCACCATCCGTCATAACTTTTATTGTAAGGCCACGCCTCTTTTCTTTCATCATGAAAACGGAAAAACTTCCGGTACGGACTTTCCCCGCTCACATATGCCCCTTTTGGATATTCCGGCTGCTGTTCATAGATCCGCTCCCTGTCAATCCATTTGTTAAACGATCCGCAATGATTAAATACGCCGTCGAGAATCACACGCATCCCTCTTTTGTGCATCTCCTCCACAAGCCTTGCAAACAGCTCGTTGCTCGCTTCAAGATTGCGGATATCGCCTGTTCGCTTCTGATATTTTGTAGCGCCTGTATTATCTTTCGCTCCTTTAGGAAGCGTCTCTCCGCCGTCCGAGACGATCTTTCCATAATGTGGATCGATATAATCATAATCCTGAATGTCATATTTATGATTTGACGGAGAAACGAAAAGAGGATTAAAATATACAACCTCAACGCCGAGATCCTGAAGATAATCCAGTTTATCCATGACGCCCTGAAGATCTCCTCCGTAAAAATTACGGATATCCATCGCCGCCGGAACTTTACTCCAGTCTTTGATCTTTACGCTCGGAGCGCCGATATAAATATATTCCCCGTCCTCCACGTCATTTGTCGGATCGCCGTTACAAAACCGATCCACAAAAATCTGATACATAACCGCGCCTTTTGCCCACTCGGGAGTAGAAAATCCCGGAACGATCATAAACGCATAAAAATCTTCTCTCTGATCGGAAACGCCGCACCTGCTGAAATAACATATCTGATCTCCGCTTTTTACTTCAAACAGATAACTGAACGGAACATCACTTAGCTGCCATTCTATCTCATAGAAATCGAATTCGCCTTCCGAAACAATCTTCCACATCGGATACGACGAATTGCCGGTCAAAATATGGACTTCTTCCACATCGTTGTGAGCCGTGCGAAACCGAATCTTGATCTTTTCGTTTTCCTTCGGTTCTGCAGGGATGACATAATCCTGCGTACCGTCACAGAATAGTGCCTCTCTGTTCATATATTACCCCTCCTCCGACACTCCGTCCTCAAACAATGCCTCAAACTCGCTTCGTGTGATCTTCTCTTTTTCAAGCAGAAGTTTTGCGCACGCCTCAAGAACATCATGGTATTCTTCAAGAATAGAACGGGCTTTGGCATAGCATTCGTCAATAATACGTTTTACTTCCTCGTCGATCGTTCCCGCGATCTTTTCTCCGTATCCTCTTGACGTATGCCCGAAGTCGCGTCCGATAAACACTTCGTCACTGTCATTGTCGTAGTTGATCAATCCGAGGCGTTCGGACATACCGAACTTTGTAATCATTGATTTTGCGATCGCAGTCGCCTGTTTGATATCCTGCGAAGCGCCTGTCGTAATATCGTCAAATATTTCTTCTTCAGCTACACGACCGCCTAAGGAAACCGTAATTTCCTGAAGCATCTGCCCTTTTGTATTAAACATTTCGTCTTTCTCCGGAAGAGGCATCGTATATCCCCCTGCCCCGCCGGTCGGAATGATAGACACACTGTATACAGGTCCTACATCCGGAAGAACGTGGAACAAAATCGCATGTCCCGCCTCGTGGTAAGCCGTAATCTTTCTCTCTTTTTCAGATACGATGCGGCTCTTTTTCTCCGCTCCGATGCCTACTTTTACAAACGCATGACGGATATCTTTCTGTTGGATAAACATTCTGTTATCCTTTGCAGCTATGATCGCAGCTTCATTCAGCAGGTTTTCAAGATCCGCCCCTGTAAATCCTGCCGTCGTCTGAGCGATCTGTTTCAGATCCACATCTTCCGCCAACGGTTTGTTTTTCGCATGAACTTTCAGGATCTCCTCTCTGCCGCCGACATCCGGCCGGCCTACAAGTACGTTTCTGTCGAAACGTCCTGGTCTTAATATTGCCGGGTCAAGGATATCTTTTCTGTTCGTCGCAGCCATCACGATAATTCCCTCGTTGACGCCGAATCCGTCCATCTCAACGAGAAGCTGATTCAACGTCTGCTCTCTTTCATCATGACCGCCGCCAAGTCCGCTGCCTCTTCGTCTTGCCACAGCGTCGATCTCATCAATAAAAATAATACACGGAGCATTTTTCTTCGCATCCTGAAAAAGGTCACGCACGCGAGATGCGCCGACACCTACGAACATTTCCACAAAATCCGAACCCGAAATACTGAAAAACGGCACTCCCGCCTCTCCTGCAACAGCTTTTGCAAGAAGTGTTTTTCCTGTTCCCGGAGGTCCTTCCAACAAAACGCCTTTCGGAATACGAGCGCCTACCTGCACATATTTTTTCGGCGCTTTCAAAAAATCGACGATCTCCGCAAGTTCTTCTTTCTCTTCCTGTAGTCCCGCTACATTTGCAAACGTCACCTTTATCTCGTCATGATTTGTCATGCGGGCGCGGTTTTTTCCGAAGTTCATCGCTTTTGCATTCGCCCCGTTTCCCTGACGGTTCATAAGAAAGAAAAGCAGCATGATCCCGCCAAGCGTGATCACGGTCGGAAGAAGAACGGAAGAAAGCATCGACGTTTCCGGAATTGCGGATACCTGATATAAAACTTCGTTTTTATCAAGCAGTTTCTCTACTTTTTCCACATTCGACACATTGACCGAACGGTTCTCATCTGTATCTTTCAGAGCAAACACTACCGTACCTGTCGGAACTGCCTTATTCTGATCGATATATACTTCTGTTACATTTTCTGCCTCAACCTGCTTAACAAACTCTGTGTATGTCATCTCCTGTCGATGCATCTGCATCCGGTTTGCCATCCAGAGCGCGCCAAAAACGATCACCATAAATATAATGATCGTAAATCCATTCACACTTCTGTAATTTCTGTTATTATCCAAAACTGATCCTCCTGATTATTCCACGCCTTCCACTACGCCGATATACGGAAGGTTTCTATATTTTTGGGCGTAATCAAGCCCATATCCCACAACAAATTCATCCGGGATCTCAAATCCGCAGTAATCAACCTTTACATCTTTCACTCTGCGGTCCGGCTTATCCAAAAGCGTACACAGGCGCATACTTGCCGGATTTCTCTTTTTCAGCACATCGATCAGGTAATACAGTGTATTCCCGGAATCAATGATATCTTCCACAATAAGCACTTCTTTATTCTCGATCGACTCATCCAGATCTTTCGCTATACGAACAACTCCGCTCGAAGCCGTTCCGTCTCCGTAACTTCCGACACACATAAAATCCATAGAAACCGGCACGGTAATCCGCTTAGCCAGCTCACACATAAAAAATACGCCGCCCTTTAACACACAGATCAAATGAATTTGTTTTCCTGCGTAATCTTCACTGATCTGTCTTCCGAGTTCCCTGATCCTCTCGTCAACTTTCTCTTCCGAAATCATCTCTCTGATCGTTTCTGCCATCTTTTTCTTCCTCCGTAATCTTTATCTCAACAATATTTTTTGTCTTTTCTGTCACTTTGTACGCTCTGCTCATCCTGTATCCCGGTATCCACACAATATGGCTTCCGTCTGCGACAAGAAGCATCCTGTCTCTTTCTTCCTTCGGGATCTTCTCGTTGATAAACCATGCTTTCAGTTTCTGACGTCTCCCCTGATCATCGATCACGAGATAATCGCCGCTCTGCCTTGTCCGTACGCAAAGACCGCATTTAATTATATCATAATCAATCCATTTCGTGTAACTTTTTTGCGGGATTTCTTCTGCCTGCAAAATGTCTCCGTTTTCCACAAAACGCAGTTCCAACTTTCCGGCGGCGTCTGACTCCGGCGCCGCTTTTCCCGTTTCCGCCCTGCTTTGTGTTTGCCTTATGATCTCTATCCCGTCATATGTCCTCTTCGCCGCAACGCCTCCCGGCAGATCGATCTGTTTTCCCACCTGCCGGTCAAACAATTCCGAAACCGACTGAAGGTGGGCAGACGTCAGATCTTTCTGTCCTCCGCGCACTTTACCGATACATTTTTGCAGAAGCAGTTTTCTCACTGCCGGAAAACTTTGAAAAAAGCTCTCTTTTTCTATGACAAGTTCTATCGGCGATTCCTTCTGTTCTTGGTCCTTTTTTCTCACGCTGACGCAGGTTTTCCACAACTGCCGCACGCTGTAATCGAGATATTCACATATTTCTTCCGCCTGACGGGATAACGATTCCAGATGTTTCACCGTCTGATCGTTTACTTCGTTTTCCAATACCGGCAGCACTTTATGCCGGATCCGGTTGCGTGTATAATCGTCCTCCTCATTCGTTGCGTCGACGCGCCAGACGATTCCTCTCTCCCGCAGATAAGACTCGATTCTGTCTCTTGTAAGTGAAAGAAGCGGTCTGATCCGGTTGTCCCTGACAGGCACGATCCCGCAAAGGCCGCGTATTCCTGTTCCTCTTGCTATATTAAGCAGAACCGTCTCCGCCTGATCGTCTCTGTGATGCGCGGTTGCGATCTTCGTTCCTCCGTTTTCGGCACACATTTGTTCAAATGCTTCTCTTCGTACTTCCCTTCCCGCTTCCTCACAAGATTGTTTCCGTTTTTCAGCGATTAATTCCACTTCTTTTCGGAAAACACGACACTCCACTCCAAGTTCGCCGCAAAGCTTCTTTACATACTCCTCGTCCGCATCCGCAGCCGCTCCGCGCAGGCAGTGGTTCACATGGCACACTTTTACCTCGAAACCGAACTTTTCCCGCAAACTGCAGAGCGTCAAAAGCAGGCATACCGAATCCGCTCCGCCCGATACGCCTGCTATCACAACATCTCCATGTTCGATCATATGAAATTGTACGATCAATTCCTCTATTAATTTTTCTGTTTCTCTTCCTGCTTTTTCCATCATAAGTATACTATACCAAATCCGTGTTTTTATGTATGAAGCGCCGCGCAATACACAGCTTTTCACTATACGCATACTATACCGAATCCATCCGCGCCTGTAAAGTATTCCTGTCACATATTTCCCACATTCCCACAACGATCACCGTCATATCATCGGCAGGCTCTCTGCCTGTCCACGCCAGGACCTGTTCCAGGATATGATGCGCCATTTCTTTCGGATTGACTATAGCGCTTCCCTGAATGATCGTTTCAAGCAATATATCCTGCTCTCCTACCGGAAGGGCGTCAAGAATCCCGTCCGTAACCATGATCACAAAGTCTCCGTCCTCAAGTTTTCTCCTGACAGAATCAATCTCTATATGATGGACAACCCCGATCGGCAGACTCGTAGAACTTAGATGCTCCACACAGTCTTTTTTCTTAATAAATGTCGAGGAAGCTCCTGCTTTTACGATCTCGCATTCTCCCGAATACAGATCAAACACACTGAGATCCACAGTCGAATAATGAATCTCCTCCCGCCCTGTCGCCAGCGTTGTATTGATCATCTGAACGGCGGCTTTTTCCGGGAATCCCGCGGCAAGCAATTCTTCCAAAAGCTCGATCACAAGCGTGCTCTCCTTACATGCCGTCTCACCTGCGCCCATCCCGTCAGAAAGAGCCGCCGCCTTCTTTCCTCCCGGCAGTTCCATGAGTGTAAAATTATCTCCCGATATTTTCGCACATCCTTTCCCGATCTTGGCAGTACCTGACAGCGTATAGTACGACGGTCCCTCTCTGCATACGATCGTCATATAACGGAATCCGACTACCTGCGGACTTCCATGTGCAAGGACAAAACGTCTTCCCGCTGCTTCTGATACGGCCTGAACGACTTCTTTTGCCGTCCCTTTCTCTTTGCCTGTACTTCGTACTGTCACATGTACTTCAAACTTTCCTTCGCCATTTAAGAACAAATATGTATACAAAACTCGCATTCCACATTTTCTAAGCGCCCCTGCTATCCTCTTTTCCATGCGCTCATCCGTAAAAATACTTTTTTCCAATTCCCGCACTGTCTGTTTCATAATATCGGCAAAAAGATCCATCTGAAACGCACACCCTTCCCTGCTTCGCGCCAGACGGTTTGTCCATATGATCGTTTGTCTCGCATCCCTGAAACCTTCCAGCATCTCCCGCAAAAATCTCGGAGCTTTCTCGCATCTTTGCATCAGTTTTCTCTTTGTCTCTACGTTTAATTCATTTCCATAATGATCGACCGCCGAGAGCACGTCATATCCCATCTGGTACGTATGAACAAAGTTCTCTCCCCAGCACCACGCGTTCTTTTCACATTTTTTGCAGACCCTTTCTTTCACCCGGTCAAACATCCCGTCAATATCGGCTCCCGAAAACTCTTCTTTGTGTGCCTCTAACTCTAAAAATGTATGGGAAAGCTGTTTGAGCGAACTTGCATATTTTTCAATCTGTTCTACATAAGGACTTCCCTGCAAAGCCTGTCCTTCTTTCATTGTATATCCCCTTTCTTACAATCTGACTTTCCCGTCTTAATGTAACACGGTATTTTCTTAAGCGGCATCACCGAAAATGCCAAGAGTCATATTCCGGAATTACAGACAGCCGTCAATGTCTTGAACAGACCCGGACTTCAACTCGCCGCCGTCAATAAAAAAACTCCGGGAAATCTTCCCCGGAGTTATCTTTCGTACATGCCTGTCTGGCTTTTTTGCTCTGTTTGTTTTTCGTCTTATTTATTTTTATTCGACGGTTTAAAAATAATCTCATTCGGATTCACAAGTCCTAATTTATCTTCTGCCGTCTCTTTTATATACTCGTCTGTCTGAACATACTTTTCGTATTCTTTCACTTCTTCCGAGCGCTTCTCTTCCTCTTTGATCTGCGCCGCCAGTTCCTCTTCCTGAGCCTTATACGCGTTGTTCTTTGCATAAAGCTTTACCGCGCCCACCGCAAGTACGCCTGATAAAAACACAAGAACCGTACAAATCATCAAAACGCTTTTCTTATAACTGTGCAGATGTGCCGATCTTCTGCGTCCGGCATTCCTTCTGTCCGCCGTTCTTTTCTTCTTGCCGTTCATTTATCTCACCCTGTTCATCTTTCTTTACACTCCCCAGTGTTAAGTAATATTGTATCTTCTTTTCTGACTCATTTCAAGACTTATTTTCTATTTTCTTTCCTTGCTTTTCTGCACGATTTTTCCGTTTTTTCCTTTTTTCCGCATCTTTCGGCACATAGTTTCACAATCTTTCTGATCCCCGCATGCCCTGCCGCCGCTCCGCACAGCATCCCAAACACAAAAAACCAGCGGATGCTCCCGTATGTTGTGTCATACATTTTCCGAAAAATATAGATGCTCGCAGCAAGCCAGTAAATAAAATCCTCCAGACTGACCGCCCAGCCGCTGTGAGGAACAAGCTTCCGAAAACAAACAAGTACATGATAAGCTGCCGCCGCTTCGACTCCCGCCAGCGCCGCATACAGAAAGATTCCGGCTTCTGCTCCGATCCCGGGTATCATATCCTACTTAAACAGCTTCGTCAGAAAGCTGTCCCCCTGTTTCGCCTGCGGCGTTACGCTTGAATAAGCAATACTGTCAATATTGCCCGACAGATCTACCTCGCCTTTTTCCACGGTCAGTCTGTTGACATGAAGATCCGTGCCTTTCACCATGAGCATCCCCTGCTCTGTTTCAAGAAGTATCTCGTTTAGATCAAAAGACAGTACGTCAAGCACCCCTGTCACCGTACTCGTCTTTCTGTTATTTACAACTAATTTATGCGCCTTCGCAATACGCTGTTCTTCCATGAAAACTCCCTCCCGCCTCCGAACTTTTTACAGCATGGTTATATATATGAGAGGTTGTTTTCATTTATGCTTTTCTTTTCTCTTTCTCTACAAATACCGGAACAATTCCTCTGCTTTTTCCTTCTTCGTCGTATCTTCCAGCTTCAGCACTTCCGCTTTCACTTCTCTTGTTCCGAAATAGATCTCGATCACATCGCCCGGTTTTACCTGCACAGATGCTTTTGCCGGTTTTCCGTTGACGGAAACGCGCCCTGCATCACATGCTTCATTTGCTACAGTCCGCCTCTTAATAAGGCGGGATACTTTTAAAAATTTATCAAGCCGCATTTTTCTCTCCTTCAATAATGTCCGGACCCGCCTCTGTTTTCAGTAAAAACAGAAGCAACAAGGCACTTACGATGATACCCGTAAGTGCCTTTTTATCTGCCCGTTCAAACGAATTGATTAATTGATAGCGTCTTTAAGAGCTTTTCCTGCTTTAAATTTCGGAGCTTTGCAAGCCTCGATCTTCATTGTCTTTCCTGTCTGCGGGTTTCTTCCCTCTCTTGCAGCTCTTTCACTCACTTCAAATGTACCAAAGCCTACAAGCTGAACCTTCTCGCCTTTTTTAAGTTCTTCGGTAACAACATCAACAAAAGCTTTCAGCGCTTTTTCAGAATCTTTTTTTGAAATGTCAGCGCTCTCTGCGATTGCTGTAATCAATTCTGTCTTGTTCATAGGTAAATCCTCCTCTTAATTGTACCACAATACATGTTATTCATTTTAAAGGGGAAGATTCCGAACGCACACGGATTTCCACCTTTAAATATTGTTATATCGGGTTTACACAGCTTTGTCAAGATTTTTCACCATTTCCATTATGGCTTTTCCCATTTCGTCGGATTTTACATCCGCATCTGTCAGAGAAGTACCTTTCACGCCGTAGTAGAATTTCACTTTTGGCTCTGTTCCCGAAGGTCTTACGCATACCCACGCTCCGTCAGGCAGCTCATAGTAAAGTACATTTGAATTCGGAAGTCCTGTAGCCGTAACTTCTCCGGTCTCCATATCCCGAATCGTATCCGCCTGATAATCTCTCACTTTAAGTACTTTATATCCTGCGATTTCTTTCGGAGGCTCGCTTCTTAATGTGGCAAGGATCTGACGAATCTTCTCGAGTCCTTCGATTCCTTTCATTGTGATAGACTGGATGTCGTCTTTGTAATATCCGTAACGCTCATACATCTCGATCATCGCATCCCACAACGTCATCCCTTTTGTGCGGTAATATGCGGCAGCTTCACACAGAGCCATCGTAGCGACGATCGCATCTTTATCTCTTGCATGTGTTCCGATCAGACATCCGTAACTTTCCTCAAATCCAAACAGATACTCTCCTTTTCCTTTTGTCTCGAATCCGAGAATCTGCTGTCCGATATACTTAAATCCTGTCAGACACTCGATCAATCCGACATTATAATGCTCTGCGATCGCATCCGCCATATTGGAAGTCACGATCGTCTTGATAAGATATCCGTCTTCAGGCAGACCTTTTAATTCTTTTCTCTGTCCGATCTCGTAATCCGCAAGAAGGCATCCCGACATATTTCCGGTCAGATCATGATATACTCCGTCTTTATCTTTCACACGCACGCCGAGCCTGTCCGCATCCGGATCTGTCGCAAGAACGATATCCGCATCGATCTCTTTCGCCAGTTTTAATCCGAGTTCAAACGCCTCTTCGGCTTCCGGGTTCGGATAGGAAACTGTCGGGAAGTCTCCGTCCGGCAGTTCCTGTTCTTTTACGACATATACGTTCTCAAAACCAAGCTCTTTCAAAATACGGCGAGCCGGAATGTTTCCCGTTCCGTGAAGCGGCGTATACACGATCTTAAGATCTTTGCCCGCTGCTTCGATCGCATCTTTATGAAGCACCTGCTTTTTCAGTTCCGCAATATAAGCATCGTCAACTTCCGCGCCGATCACTTCGTAAAGTCCGGCCGCTTTCGCATCCTCTTCCGTCATCGTCTTCATTGTTGTGTAATCTTCCACAGCCTTCACTTCGTCCATAATTCCTTTATCGTGCGGAGGCGTGATCTGCGCGCCGTCTTCCCAGTATACTTTATAGCCGTTATACTCCGGCGGATTATGGCTTGCCGTAATATTGATGCCTGCGATACATCCGAGTTTTCTCACCGCATAAGATAACTCCGGCGTCGGGCGCAGCGATTCAAATATATATGCTTTGATCCCGTTTGCAGCCAGACAACATGCAGCCTCTTTGGCAAATTCCGTGGACATATGACGGGAATCATACGCAATCGCAACGCCTTTTCCCTGACCGTCGTTTTTCATGATATAGTTTGCCAGTCCCTGTGTAGCTTTGCGTACTGTATAAATATTCATACGGTTTGTTCCCGCGCCGATGATGCCTCTCAGTCCTGCAGTACCGAACTCCAGATCCATGTAAAATCGTTCCTTTATTTCATTTTCATCCTCTTTGATACTTTCAAGCTCCGCTCTCGTATCTTCATCAAAGTATGAATTAGAAATCCATTCTTCATACCTCGCCTTGTAGTCCATATTTCTACCTCCTAAACTAATATAAATTTTATATCCGCCCCTATATGCCCGATATGTTTTATTATACAACAATTATTTATAAATTCAAAGGAAATATCCGACTAAGGAACTCATATTTCTCTTCTGTCTGACGGATGCATATCTGTAGCTTTTCTACATTCTTTTCCGAGAGGTGCGCCTTATTCGACCGGTAATAGCTGCCCGCGATCTTTTTAAACTTTCCGGGATATGCAAGACTCAGCGCCGCAAACTCTTTCTCCCTTTCCGACAAAGGACGTACTTCTTCATATGCTTCCAATATTTTTTGTCCTGTTTTTTGTTTCCATTGATTTTTTTCCATTGCTTTTCTTAAAAAATAACAGAAATCTTTTATCTGTATATCCGTATGCATATGTTCAAAATCAGTTACGGCAATATCGTCTCTGAGCATGATCAGATTATGATAATTATAATCTCCGTGTACGACGCTCCCTTTTGATACGCTCTCTTCAAAAAGCTTTCTGCAGCCGGAAGTTTCCATCCTGGCGAGAATATCGTCCGCCGTACGGTACATTTTTTCAAAATTTTCCAAAAACAAAATTTCAAAATCATTTTTAACAGGTCTGGAACGAATAAATGAACGGATCTTTTTTAATTCCCTGTTATATCTTCGCACCTCTTCCACCGGATTTTTTCCCTGTGCATCCGCTCCGGGCCGGATTTTTACAGCCAGTTTTTCCATATCTTTATGCAAAACGGCAAGTTTTGCCGCCGCCCGTACAACGTCCTGTTCCTGACGAACGTCGCACTCTCTTCCCTGATACCATTTTTTCAGCATATAAAAAGCTCCTTCCCGGGAAGCGGCTCGAAGTTCGCCTTCTTTCGTAAAGACAGGTGTGTCAACTTTTACATTTCCACATCTTTCTATTTCACTTAGAGCGTCATATAAAAAAAGGGCGCGCCGCTCTGACAGTTTTGTCTCTTTGAGCAGCATCGGCCTTTCTTTCGTATCGTAATCGCCCGCCGCGCCAAAAGGAACACTACGGGATTGCAAGCAGTCGCCAAAGTCTCCGACACGCCCGGACTTTAGCTCGCTGCCTATACAAAAAAACGCACCCCTTATCCGCCGGGTGCTTTTCACTTCTATATCATACTTTTCCAAAACTTCCAGTTCATATTCTTCTCTCATAACTGCCCCCTGTTTTCTACATTATAGCTCTCTCTAATGTATGAACGGCAGAGGGCAATTATAACCTTCCTTTTCTTTTTCCGATTAGACAGTTTTATTCCTTTGAGATATTTTTTTCTTTACATAGTTGCATAATATTTTCTTATCATTTTTTTCCGGATTATCTATCACATACTCCAAAAGCTCGCTTAACATCCTTCCTATCTCTACGCCGGGTCTCATGCCAAGATTCATCAGATCCCGTCCGCTTACAGCGAGCTGCCTGAGAGTAACGCATTCATCCTTTATGATCGCTTCCTGATAGAACTTTCTCATCGCCACTATATTCTCAATCTTTTCCCGCCTTCTGTAAGAACTTTGCGCTTTCGCATCTGCCATGCGCACTGCCAGATAATACGGAAACAGATCAACGCCGATCCGATTCATTGCTCGGCGCACGTTTGCCGGCGTCGCCTCTGTGCGGTAATCATGAAAACATACGAGACGCGTCACTTTTTTGATCGTGTCATTATCAAATTTTAAACGCTGCATCACGTCCCTGGCGATCGCTTCGCTCACCAGCGCATGTCCTTTAAAATGATCTCTTCCGTTTTCATCCGTTGTTTTTCTCGCCGGTTTTCCCATATCATGAAACAGCATCGTAAGACGCAGTATCTTATCACGCTTTACATACTTTAATGCATGGAGCGTGTGCTGTGCCACATCATATTTATGATGGGGAGTATTCTGCTCCACTCCCGCCATAGCATCCCACTCCGGCAGAATGATCCTCGTGATCCCAAGTTCATACGCATCTTGTATCCGTTCCGGATGAGCCGACACAAGAAGCTTTACAAGCTCTGCCTGAATGCGCTCTGCACTGATATTTTCCAGTGTAGGGGCAAGTTCCCTGACCGCCTCAGCCGTTTCCTCTTCTATCGGGAAATTAAGCTGAGCGGAAAAACGCACCGCCCGCAAAATGCGAAGAGCATCTTCTGAAAAACGTTCTCTCGGATCTCCCACACACCGGATCAAATGATGGTTTAAATCCTGCATTCCTCCGAACACATCTACAAGGCGCACTTCATCATTATATGCCATTGCATTGATCGTAAAATCTCTGCGGCGCAGATCTTCCTCTAATCGGTTTGTAAACAAAACCTCTTTCGGATGGCGGCTGTCTTCATACGCCCCGTCTATTCTGTATGTCGTAACTTCATAACCGTCTCTTCCAAGCAGCACGGTAACCGTTCCATGTTCAATCCCCGTATCCACTGTCCGCCTGAAAAGCTTCTTCACTTCCTCCGGGCGCGCGGAAGTTGTAATATCCCAGTCCTTCGGTCTGCGCGCAAGGATCGAATCGCGCACGCAGCCTCCCACAGCATACGCTTCATAGCCGTGAAGCTGCAAATTTTTTATAATCATCATCACTTTTCGCGGTAATGCTATCTTCATGAAAATTCCACCTCTGAAATAACCTTTTTATCTCTTTACACTCATTTATGATCATCTGATCTAGTTATCATTTAGACTAAATGTTCCAGCAATTTGGCTTCCCTGCTGTGACAACTTAATATTATAACCTGCTTTTTCTGCCGGCTCAACCATTTTATGACAGATTCAAGCCTTTTATCGTCATAAAACGCAAACGCATCATCTAAAATAACCGGCATCGGTTCTTCCAAAAGCATTTCCGACGCTGCCATTCTTATTGAAAAATAAATCTGTTCCAACGTTCCTTCGCTCAACCGGTCCACAGATATGCGATCCATACCGTTCCATGCCGAAATTCCCGCGCCTTTTTGTATATTTACACTTCGATATTTTCCGTCTGTGATTTCCGAAAAAATTTCTGAAGCCCGGGCGTTTATCTTATGCGAAATCACATCAGACGTTTCCTTTGCAGTCCGCACAAGAATCTCTTCTGCCATTACAAGCGCCTCTCTTTGCTCTCTCAGCCTTTTTCCGGCGTCGCTTTCTTTCACATCTCCACATTGCTCCCGCACATTTTGACAACGCAGCTCTTTTTCCTTCCATTCCAAACGCAGATGCTCCATCTGCCACTCCAGCTGCTGTTTTTGTTTCTTCTTTCTCTCGTCGTCTTTATCGGAATTATTATAAGGCACATCACGGGCGTCCTCTTTTTTTCGCTTTCCTGATTTTTTTCCCGCTTCATAACCTCCTGCCGCAAGAGCGCACACGCCGATCACAAAAGCAAAAACGCCGATCCATGCAAACGGTGCGGAAGGCACTGCCGACTGTTCCGCCATAAATCTGCTCCATAAAAGTCCTGCCGCGCCGGTAAAAAGACCTCCAAGCCCTGCCGCAATAAAATATTTACTTCTGCTCTCCTTCGTCCCTTCATCAGATCTCTTATTAAAATCAGACTCTTTTTCTTTTTCCTGATTTTTTATCGTTTTCTCAAGCAGCTCCCATTCTTGTTTTCTCTCTTCATACTCTCTTTGGATCTCATCCATATCCTGCTCCAAATACTCGCATTCCTGAAGCATTTTCTGTATTTTCCGTTCTTCTTTATCCGCTTCTTCCCGGATGAACCGATCTGTCTTTTTTCTTTTTTCTCTCAATATCTGCACTGCGCCGCTTAGATCAAGTTCTGTTCCCCCCGTCTCATAATAATTCGCCGCATAATTTTCCAGCGCATCGGACAAAGCCTCCCCCGGTCTGCTTTTCAACTGTCCGACCGAAACCGTACTGTCAAACAACTCCGCAGTCAATCCGCCCAGAAGCATTTCCAAATCCCCATGCTCCACCGACAATTCTTCTCCGTCATCCTCACAGATCAGAGCCGCCGACTTAGAATTTTTAACCCCTGTTCCGAATGTACGTTCAAGACGAAAATGTCTCCCTCCGCAGTCAAACCGCATGACACCGGCATACCTGCCGCCGCTGCGCGGCTCATACTTTGTAAAATCATCTTTCGCCGCCGCTCTTCCTCTTCCCCGCTCCAAACCAAACAGCATCGCTTTCACAAACGCATGAAGCGTCGTCTTTCCAAACTCATTTTCTCCGCTGATGACCTGTACTCCATCCCTAAAATAAAAATGTTTCTCCGACAATTTTCCGAAATTTTTAACATAAAGTTCTCTGATTACCATTTTCTCTATCCCCTGTTTCCCGTCAAAAGCGCTTCCACGCCTTCACAAAGCGCACAATACTCAACACTTCCCTCTTCACAACCTGCAAATTTCTCGATATATCTGCCAAGAAGAGTCTCCTTGTTCTCTGCATAAAGCTTTTCAAAATCATATGCCGGAATTGTCTCGTCCAAAATCTCCAACACGCATCCTTCCTCCGCCAAATGATTCACTTCAAAGGCAATATCGGGATCTCTTTTTCCCGCAAGAGTAATTTTGTAAATATTTTCATTTCCATACTCATTTATAAGTTGCTTTACCCTTTTTCTTATACTTCCTTCCGTATCGCTTCTTTCTACTTCGACAGAACTGTGGATATACTCTCTCCCCGCAAACGGTATCCACTGAATCGCCGCTTTTCCGTCTTTGAGCTCCCCTTTTACATATCCATGCTGCCCGACGTCGTTTTGGTCGATCGGTTCAAGCGCTCCCGCATAAATCATCTTATCTTTTTGCAAAGCCTGCGGTTTATGAATATGTCCCAGGGCGATATATGAAAATCCGGAACGACTCAGCTTCTTTTTATCAAACGGAATATGCCTGTCATCACCTCCGTGAGCCAACAGAATTTCATTCTTTTCAATGCCTGCTGCAGCCACATCGTCATAAAGCGGCTGACAAATTTCCCGTTCATAGTAACTGAGTCCATACACCGCTGTTTCCAATTCCGGAAAATCGACATATTCCAATTTCTTCCCGAACAAAGGATATACATTATCATTCCACTCAAATGAACGATAATTAGAATCCTTCTGCAGATGATCATGATTGCCCGCTATGAGCACAACTTTAGTAGCTGTCAGTTCTGAAAAAAGATAATTGACCTCTTTTAGCTCTCTTACAAGAGGCTGCCTGTGGAAAAGATCTCCGGCAATAAGAAGAAGGTCGGTTCTCTCATCTTCACATACCCCAAGTATTTTCTCAAATGACTCCCACAATTCTCTTCCTCTGCTTTGACTATATACAGCCGCCTCCGGCTGCGCTCCGAGATGTACGTCTGCTATATGAATAAATTTCACGCCCGCTCCCCTTTCAACAATGCTGTTTTCTGCCGGCTGCCACGAACCCGGGCAGGCCCGGACTTTCGCTCGCCGCTATTGCAATAAAAGGACGCCACACAACTGTCGCGCCCTCATGATATACTTTATAATTTTATTCTATATTTATTTCGATGTATTTTTTTACGTCTTACACCGCAAAACGCAATTACAGTTCACAGTTATTTACTGTTCTCGGGAACGGAATCACATCACGGATATTCGACATTCCCGTCAAATACATCACGCATCTTTCAAATCCTAATCCGAAACCTGCATGACGCGTAGAACCGTATTTTCTAAGATCAAGATAAAAGCCATAATCTTTTTCATCAAGACCAAGTTCGTTCATGCGGGCCAGGAGTTTCTCATAGTCGTCTTCTCTCTGACTTCCTCCGATGATTTCCCCGATACCCGGAACAAGACAATCAACTGCCGCAACCGTCTTGCCGTCATCATTTTGTTTCATGTAAAACGCTTTGATTTCTTTCGGGTAATCTGTAACAAATACAGGACGCTTATACACCTGCTCTGTCAAATAACGTTCATGCTCTGTCTGAAGATCACATCCCCAGGAAACCTTATACTCAAACTTATCGTTGTTCTTCTCCAGTATCTCGATCGCCTCTGTGTAAGTAACACGGGCGAAATCAGAATTCGCAACATTATTCAGTCTCTCCAGAAGTCCTTTATCAACGAAAGAATTAAAGAAATTCATCTCTTCCGGCGCGTTTTCAAGAACATAATTGATGACATATTTCAGCATAGACTCTGCCAGATCCATGTCGTCTTCAAGATCTGCAAACGCAATCTCCGGTTCGATCATCCAAAACTCTGCCGCATGACGGGTTGTGTTTGAATTCTCCGCGCGGAATGTCGGGCCGAATGTATAAATACTTCTAAACGCCTGCGCATATGTCTCTCCGTTCAACTGACCGCTTACCGTAAGGCTCGTCTCTTTTCCGAAGAAATCTTTTGTATAATCTACTGTACCATCCTCATTCTTCGGGATCTGATCCATATCAAGAGTCGTAACACGAAACATCTCGCCCGCGCCTTCACAGTCGCTTCCTGTGATCAGCGGCGTATGTACATACACAAACCCTCTCTCCTGAAAGAACTTATGAATCGCATACGCTGCCAGAGAACGCACACGGAATACAGCCTGAAATGTATTCGTTCTCGGACGCAGATGAGAAATCGTTCTCAAATACTCAAACGTATGACGTTTCTTCTGCAGCGGATAATCCGAAGCCGACGCTCCCTCGATCTGCACTTCATCCGCCTGAATCTCAAACGGCTGTTTTGCCTGCGGAGTAGCGACAAGCGTTCCTTTCACAATAATCGCAGCTCCGACGTTCAGTTTAGAAACTTCCGCAAAGTTCTCCATCTCATCATGATATACAATCTGAAGCGGCTCAAAATAAGAACCGTCATTTACTACAATGAAACCAAATGTCTTTGAATCTCTGAGACTACGAACCCAGCCTCCTATCGTTACTTTTTTGCCAAGATATGATTCTCTGTCTTTAAATAATTCCCGAATCGTTGTCAATTCCATATCAGATAACTCCTTCAATCAAATTTCACCGACGCTTTCGCGGCAATAACAATTCTATTATAACACTTTATTTTCCATATGTCCTGCAAGCCACTCAAATAAATCGTCATATACCTGTTCCCGGTCTGATTCGTTTAAAATCTCGTGACGGTCGCCGGTATAGAGCTGCAAAGATACGTCTCTTATCCCTGCCGCCCTGTATTTTTCATATATTTTACGAACGCCTTTTCCGAAGTTTCCCACCGGATCTTCCGAACCTGCCGCAAACAAAATCGGCAGATTCTTCGGAATCATATAGACGCCCTCTTTTCTCTGCATGCTGATCATTCCCGAAAACATGCTGTAATATGCATTTACCGTGAAAACAAATGAGCAGAGCGGGTCGGATACATAAGCGTCCAAATGTTCTCTGTCACTTGTGACCCAGTCGGCTCTTGTCCTCGCCGGTTTGAATTTTCGATTAAAATTTCCCACAACTAAATGATCCACAAAATGACTTCTGTAATGCCAGCCGCGCACAGCCGCCATCAGCCTGCATAAGCGCTTCCCGAACACAAGCGTCGCCTTTTTATGATCGGCAACCGCGCCCATAATGATCGCCCCGCTCAATCCCTTGCCGTACATCTGAATATACTGACGCAAAAGCGAAGACCCCATACTGTGTCCGAGCATAAAATACGGAACGTTCGGATATTTCTTCATCGTCCTCTGCCGAAGTGTATGAATATCGCCTATAACGCATGCATTTCCGTATTTTTCACTGAAAAAACCATATTCTGATTTCGCCTGTACCGACTTCCCGTGTCCAAGGTGATCATTCCCTACGACATAGAAACCCTTGCCGCATAAAAATTCGGCAAATTCATCATATCGCTTGATATACTCCACCATTCCGTGGCAGATCTGCAATACCGCTTTTACCTCGCCCTCCGGTTTCCATTCTATCGTATGAATCTCTGTATTACCGTCTTTTGATGGGAAATAAAACTCGTCTCTCATGTCACTGATGCTTCCTTACCTGTCATCTAATTTTATATAATCGCGGTATGGTGCGAGCGGCTTATACGCAGGACGTATGATCTTATCCACATTTTTAAGCTCTTCCAACCTGTGCGCGCTCCATCCTACAATACGCGCCGCCGCAAAAATCGGTGTGTACAATGCCGGCGGAAGATCGAGCATACTGTAGACAAGTCCGCTGTAAAAATCGACGTTTGCATTAACGCCCTTATACATCTTTCTCTTTTCTCCGATGATCTCAGGCGCAAGGTGCTCTACTTTTTCATAAAGACCGTATTCTGCCTCATGGCCTTTTTCCTTCGCAAGCTTTTTCACAAACCCTTTGAATATATCCGCTCGCGGATCGGAGATCGAATAAACGGCATGTCCCATACCGTAGATCAATCCTTTCCTGTCGAACGCTTTTTTATCAAGAAGCGCCTCCAGATATGCCCGGATCTGATCTTCGTCTTCCCAGTCTGTCAAAACAGACTTCATATCCTCGAACATCTGAGTCACTTTGATGTTCGCGCCGCCGTGCTTCGGTCCTTTCAAAGATGCCATCGCAGCCGCGATCGTAGAATATGTATCCGTTCCCGATGACGTGACAACGTGAGTCGTAAAAGTCGAGTTGTTTCCGCCGCCGTGATCCATGTGAAGCACAAGAGCCATATCCAGGATCTCTGCCTCAAGTTTTGTATATTTACGATCCTCGCGGAGCATCATCAAAATATTTTCCGCTGTGGACAGTTCCGCTTTCGGCGCATAGATATAGAGATCCTCTCCTCTGCGGTAATTATACGCATGATATCCGTATACCATCAGCATCGGAAACTGACTGATGAGGTTCAGACACTGACGGAGAACGTTCGGAATACTCGTATCATCCGCTTTCTCGTCATAAGAATAAAGCTGCAGGATACTTCTCGTAATGCTGTTCATCATATCGCGGCTCGGCGCTTTCATGATGACGTCACGCACGAAGTTCGGAGGAAGCATACGGCGCTCTGCGATCATATTCTGAAACTCTTCCAACTGTGCTTTATTCGGAAGTTCGCCGAACAGAAGCAAGTACGCCGTCTCCTCAAATCCCGGGTGATCCGCCTCGAGGAATCCTCTGACAAGATCTTTGATATTATAACCTCTGTAATACAGATTCCCCTCACACGGTACAGACTTTCCGTCTACGATTTTTGATGCGCACACATCGGAAATGTTCGTAAGTCCGGCAAGCACGCCCTTTCCATTCAGGTCGCGGAGACCTCTTTTCACTTCATACTTCGTGTATAATTCCTTCTCGATCGCATTATTCTGCTCGCACTTAAGAGCAAGTTCTTCAATCTTCGGAGTAATATCAAAAAATATGCTGTCTATATTTTTTGCCATACAACTTCCTCCTTTTTATTTTGGTATATTTGTTTATTATACTAAAAATAAAGAAATTATACAATAAACTGTCTATTAAATATTTATGAATAGACAGTTCAGCCATCCAGATGTCCGCGAAGCATAAAACATGCTTGCATGTTTTTATGAGCGGGCATCTGGATGAGGTGAGCGCCCGGTTATGAGGAAAACTGTGGCGGCAGCCACGATAAGCACGCAGTGCGGTTTTCCGAATGGCGCAAGCTGAACTGTTTTTTTAAGCCATCCAGATGTCCGCGAAGTATAAAACATGCTTGCATGTTTTTATGAGCGGGCATCTGGATGAGATGAGCGCCCGGTTATGAGGAAAACTGTGGCGGCAGCCACGATAAGCACGCAGTGCGGTTTTCCGAATGGCGCAAGCTGAACTGTTTTATTCAGCACGTAATCATTTTTCTCTCAGATCACAAAAATAATTCGCAAGCTGTGCAAACTCCGCAAGTGTCAAAGCTTCGCCTCTCACGCTCGCCCCTTTTCCAAGTTTTTCTATCGCCCCTTCAATCTCCTCTTTTGAAAAATCAATCTCAGGGGAGTTTTTCAAGCCGTTCGCCAATGTTTTTCTCCGCTGATTAAAAGATGCGCGGATTACCCGAAACATCAGCTTTTCATCCCGCACTTCGACAGGCGGATGTTCGTGCCTTTCTAAACGTATCACCGCCGACCCTACTTTCGGTCTGGGCATAAAACAGTTGGGCGGAACATTTGCCACAATATACGGTTTGGCATAATACTGCACCGCAAGAGACAATGCGCCGTAGTCTTTTGTTCCCGGCCCGACCTGCATCCGATCCGCCACTTCTTTCTGTACCATGACCGTAATACTTTTTATCGGAACATGATTTTCAAACAACCCCATAATGATCGGCGTAGTAATATAATAAGGCAGATTTGCAACAACTTTGATCGGTCTGCCCTCATTCTCTTCTTCTACCAACTTTCTGATATCAACTTTGAGCACGTCTTCGTTGATCACACGCACATTGTCATAGCCGTCAAGCGTATCTTCCAAAATCGGGATCAAAGCTCTGTCGATCTCTACTGCGATTACTTTTCCTGCCGCACATGACAAATACTGGGTCATCGTTCCTATTCCCGGACCGATCTCAAGTACGAGATCGTCTTTCCCGATCTCCGCCGCACGGATGATCTTATCTAAAACATGTGTATCGATCAAAAAATTCTGTCCGAATTTCTTTTGAAAAATAAAATTATATTTTTGAAGCACCGCAATCGTATTCTGCGGATTGCCAAGCGTTGGTTCTTTCATACGTTTCCTTCCCAAATCTGTTTTTTCAGAAGTTCCGTGCGGCTTATCATTCTTTGGCTTTCCCCCGCACCTTTTCTTTTTCTCTAAAATCCGTTTTTCTCTAAAGTCCGTATAACTTCCGTGCGTTTTCCTCCGTCTGTAACACGACGTCTTCTGCTGCTGCGCCTTTTAGTGCCGCGATCTCTTCCGCCACATACGGAAGGTAAAGCGAACTGTTTCGCTTTCCTCTATATGGAACAGGCGCAAGGTACGGACAGTCCGTTTCCAGTACGATCGACTCCAAAGGAATCTCCTGAACGACCTGTTTTAGTTTCTTTGCATTCTTAAAAGTTACCACTCCGCCAATTCCGATATAATACCCCATTTTCACATACTCTTTTGCCATCTCCGCCGAGTATGAATAACAGTGTATCACGCCGCGCAGTCCCGACGCATATTCTTTCATAATCTCCATCGTATCTGCGGCAGCCTCCCTGCTGTGGATAATGACCGGTTTCTCTTTTTTCGCGCAAGATCGAGCTGTCTGATAAACCATTCTTTTTGAAGATCATGATTTTCCTTATCCCAATAATAATCCAGACCGATTTCTCCGACCGCCTTGATCTTTTCTTTATCAAGAAGACGTTCCATCCTTGCAAACTGAGTTTCATCAAGATTTCCGACTTCGTCGGGATGAACGCCGATCGCCCCGTACACAAACGGATACTCTTCTGTCAGTTTTACGATCTTATCCCATGACAGGATTGTAGAACCTGCATCCATTATCATGCCGATTCCCGCATCCTGCATCTTCCCCAGGATTTCCTCCCGGTCCTCATCAAACTGCTCATCATCATAATGAGCATGTGTATCGATTATCATCTTTTCAGAATCCTTTCTCTCTTATTTATCCTGACAACACTGCCGGTCTTTCTCGCTTGAGCCTTGTACACACACGTTTAAGAGAAATCTTTCAAACTCCCGTCTGTTCCACACTTCCGGCGTCGGATAAAGCGGATTTGCCTCTTTTTCCGCCCATTTTGCGATCTGCTTCACATCCGTTTTTCGGATCATCTCCGGATATTGCGGAATCTGCATCTTCACTTTCAGTTCTTCGATCCATCCGATAAACGCATCCGCCTTCACACTGTCAGACTCCTGCGGTGTCGTAAGTCTGCACACATCACTTAATTCCGCCAGTTTCTTACATGCCGCGTCTCCATATGCCCGCATCACATAAGGAAGAAAAATCGCCATTGCCAGTCCATGAGGCGTTCCATACAATCCGCCGACCGCATGGCCGATCGCATGAACATATCCGACTCCTCCTCTTGTAAATGCCCGTCCTGCATAAAACGCCGCCTGCTGCATCTTCTGTCTCGCCTCGATATCGCTTCCGTTTTCATATACTTTCAGCAGATTTTCATAGATCAGTCTGACAGCTTTCCTGCACAATTCCCGCTCTGTATCACTGTTATATTTATCATTTGTATACGCTTCCACCGCATGACACAAAGCATCCATCCCCGTCATAGCGGTAACGTCCGGCGGCAGTCCCAGCGTCAGTTCGGGATCGAGCACCGCATACTTTGGCATAAGCCGCAGATCATTGATCGCCGCCTTATGGTGCGTCGCTGTATCCGTGATAACTGCCGATATCGTCGTTTCCGAGCCGGATCCTGCCGTTGTAGGAACCGCAAACAACATCGGAATCTGCTTGACAACCCGAAACAACCCCTGCAGCTGCCTTATCTGTCTGTTCGGTCTTGCGATACGCGCTCCAACCGCTTTCGCACAGTCAAGAGGCGCTCCTCCGCCCAGCGCAAGCATACAGTCACACCCATTTTCCAGAAACACTTTCACCGCATCTTCCACATTTTCATCGGTAGGATTTTGTTCTACCTTATTGTAGATGACATACAAAAGTCCCTGTTCTTCCATCTCTTCAAGCACTCCGTCAAGAAGCCCTCGCCCGATCAGAGTAGGACCTGTAACGATAAGCGCCTTTTTTAACCCTCTCCGTTTGATCGCCGCAGGAAGGTGGCGGACCGCTCCCGCTCCCTTCATCAATTTCGGCGTCCGCCACGGGATAGTGGAAATTCCGGCTTTCATAACTGATTGAAACATTCTGCAATACATTTTCTTGACGCTTTTCTTTGTCGTCATATATACGCATCCCCTTATTAAATTCACATCATCATACACGCATCATTATCGCGCGCAAATATTTATACTTAAAATAAAACTCTTTTCTTTCTCCCCATTATCTTTTCACAAAATACTCTTCATACCATACGAGGAAAGTATAGATTGTCCACACTTTTCTCCAGTTATCCGAATTGCCTCCTACATACTCGTCAAAAATAGCCCGTATCTCTTCAACATGAAAGAATTTTTCCGCGATATCGCTCGCAAAAAGTCTTCTCACGTCCGCATTATACCGATCATCCGCCATCCAGATACGAATCGGCACAATAAATCCGAGTTTCTTGCGAAATGCAATTTCTTCCGGAAGCACTTTTGCAGCCGCTGTACGAAGAGCGACTTTATTCTGTTCTTCATTTACCTTGTACTCCGACGGCATTCTTGATGCAATGTCAAAAATTCTTCTGTCCGTCAGCGGCATTCTTATCTCAAGTCCCGCTGCCAGACTCATCTTATCTACATTGAGATAAATATCGCCTTCAAGCCAGATCTGAATATCTACATCAGACATTTTAGTCAGAGGATCAAGACCTTCCGTTTCCTCGTAAATCCCCCGCGCAAGTTCGATCGGAAGTACGTCCGGATCGTATTTTTTCAAAATCCGCTTCTTCTCATCCTCTTTCATGATATTTGTATTTCCGACATAAAATGTCTTTAAATTCTCCCCGTATCTTTCTGCGTTGCGATACATATTATATCCGCCGAAAAATTCATCTGCGCCTTCACCTGAATAACAGATTTTCGTATGCTTTGCGGTTTCTCTGCACGCAATGGCAAACGCGATCGCCGACGCGTCTCCAAGCGGCTGTTCCATATTGTACATCACATACGGGACAACAGCGAAATATTCCTCCGGAGTGATCCGGCATCGAAGATTTTTTCTTCCCAAAATATCAGCCGTCTGTTTCGCCAGACCCGATTCGTCAAAGCGTTCCTCGTCATATCCGCACGAATCTGTCGTCTCTACATCCGACATTGCCAAAACGTAAGACGAATCGACGCCGCCTGATAAAAATGACTCCGCATACTCTTCTTTTGTTTTTACTTCCGGCATGATCTCGCCTATCGTCGTATGGATCTCATCTGCCCACTGCTCCAGTGTACGGCTATTGTCCGGATGAAACTGAGGCATCCAATAACGCTCTATCGTAAGCTTTCCGTTCTGCCATACAAGATACCGGCCCGGAAGCAGCTTTTTCAGACCGCGGAAAAATGTATTTTCGCCCGCCACATAAGTAAGGCTTAAATAAAGCTGAAGCATCTCTTCGTTTAATTCTTTTACAAATCCCGGCTGTTCCATAATCTTTCGGATCGTTGTTCCGTAAAGCAGTTTTCCGTCCGCCGTTTCGTAATAATAAAACGGTTTTGTTCCAAACTGATCTCTTAAGCAAAACAGTTTCTCTTCCGCTTCATCCCACAGGGCAAAGGCAAACATCCCGTGCATGTGATCTGCCATCTCATTTCCCCATGTTTCATATGCCTTCACAAGGATCTGTTCCTCACGCTCTTCCCTTGTCAGATCAAGAGGAATATCCAGTCTTTCGCAAAGTTCTTCCCAGTTTCTTATATGACCTCTGTATTCTTTTACTTTTATCATCTGTTTCCACTCCCAACTTTACGCCGCCCATATTGCAGGGGCATATCGGCTTTTATCAACTCTTTTGTTACACGGCTATTATAAACGAAAGCCTGTCATGTTACAAGACCGGCGCATACACCGCTTTCGTCCTTTCTCCTTCTCCTTGAAGTTCCACTTCCGGAAAGCTTTGAATGTATTGCTTAAATTGTGAATAACCATAATCTCTCACTTTAAAATCCGCGAATTTCAGTCTGATCCGATTGCCCAAAGCGCTCAATGGGATTCCTGATTCCCCGCTTGCTTCGATCTGATACAAAATATATTCTTCTACCATTTCTTTTCTGCTCTTATCTTCATTGAGCGCTACAGATACTTTTGTTCCCTCCTGAATGAGCATTAAACGAGGAAGCGTTTCCAAAAATTTGGACAAAAGACTATAACCATAGCGGCGGACATCAAAATCAGGATATAGCTTGACAAGCCTGCTCCCGACTTCGCCAAGTCCCGTCTCTCTGTCATTGTTTTTATTCTCCGTAATAATCTTAACGACCGCTTCTTCCACTTGTTCTTTCGTAGCCGAAATCATTTTTTTCGATTCTTTTCCACTTACAGTATGGAAAACGGTTTTTTCCTCCCTCTCGGAAACGCCCATCATATTATCTTCCAAAAGAAGTTCCAGTTCCGTAAAGATCTCGCATGCCTTACGAAACGGCAGGGGCGTTTTCGCCTCTCCCATTCCGATCACACGCTTCCCGCTCTCCCGCAGCCTGCTTGCAAGCCTTGTAAAATCGCTGTCGCTTGAAACAAGACAGAACCCCTCGAGTTCGCTCGCATACAGCATATCCATAGCGTCAATGATCATTGCCGAGTCAGTTGCATTTTTTCCGTAAGTATAACTAAACTGCTGGATCGGAGTGATAGAGTTCTGCAAAAGTTCTTCCTTCCACCCCGCGCTGTTCGGACGGGTCCAGTCTCCGTAGATCCTTTTATATGTTACATTTCCATATTTCGACAGTTCATCTAAGATCGGTTTAATATATTTTGCGGACACATTATCCGCATCAATTAAAAGCGCGAATCTTTCTTCCATTCTCTGTATACCTCCCCACTCATATTTTTCCACGTAAATGTTCCCTTTTCATAAACCATATAGCTGTGGGAAGAACCTTCTTTCGGAATCGAAACCGATCCCGGGTTCAGATACATATACTCATTTCCGTTCTCATCCGCTATTTTCTCACAGGCAGGCACATGCGTATGCCCGTTCAGCAAAATGTCTCCGTTCTTCAGCGGAGGCATACACTGAGGATTGTGCACATGTCCGTGGGATGCAAAAACCACGCCTGTATCCTCAAGCTGCAGTACACAATAATCTGCCATGACCGGAAACTCTAAAACCATCTGGTCTACATCGGCTTCACAGTTTCCCCTCACACAGAGCAGTTCCTCCTTGACTTCATTCAACATCCGTATCACTTCTTTCGGGGCGTAGCCTTTCGGCAGATCATTGCGGGGCCCATGATATAAAAGATCTCCTAAAAGAAGGAGTCTGTCCGCTTTTTCTCTTCGATACGCCTCAAGCATCTGTCCACAATACACAGCCGAACCATGTATATCTGACGCGATCATCCACTTCATACTTTTTCTCCACATATTTAGATTTGACAGTTTTCAAACTACATAAAACATTGTCCCTGTCCCTTTATTTTTATCATTTTAACATAATTTTTCTATTTTTGTAAATCTGCCCTCCTGACAGGCTGCTATATCACAAACACCGCAAAAGACCCGAGCATTTTACGAAATTTTCTTTTATGCACAGCCGGTCATAATCTCCACAAACGGTATGCCTGCTCAACTGCCGCTTCCATATTTGCCTCCGCATTTTCCCGCTTCATTGCCGCTTCAAGAGAAACCGCCTCTCTTAATATCGGAAAGAATGCATCGATCCCCTGCTCATTGCATGCTCCGGCGTCACGCGCAGCAGCCCCGGCAAATGCAATGACCGGTTTTCCATATTTCTTCGCAATCTTTGCAATCCCGATCGGCGCTTTTCCCATAGCGGTCTGTCCGTCCATACGCCCTTCCCCGGTAATCACAAGATCAGCCTTTGCAATTTCCTGCTCCAAGCCTGTTTCTTTTATTACAATCTGGATACCGGATTCCAACTGTGCATCCATAAATGTAAGAAATGCAAATCCCAAACCGCCTGCCGCCCCCGTACCCGGATACATAGAATCTGCTTTCGGAATCTTTTTCTTCACCAAAGACGCATAAGAAAAGAGAAGACGATCTAACCTTTCGGTCATCTCTTCATCCGCGCCTTTCTGCGGACCGTACACAGCGCTTGCTCCTGTCTCTCCGCACAATACGTTCGTTACGTCACAGGCAATCTTGAATTTACATTCCGCAAGTTCAGGGATCACGTTATCATCTGTAATCTCCGCCAGTTCTTCCAGACCCCTTGCCCCAATCGGAATCTGTTCCCCGTTTTCCTTCAGCAGGCCAAAACCCAAAGCCTGAAGCATTCCTGCTCCCCCGTCGTTTGTCGCGCTTCCTCCGATCCCGACAATAAATTTCCTGCATCCGTTTCGCACAGCGTCTTTTATCACTTCTCCCACACCGTAAGTTGTCGTATACAACGGATTTCGTTCTTCCTCTGAAAGAAGAGTCAGCCCTGCCGCTTTCGCAATCTCAATGACCGCTGTTTTCTCTTCTGTTTTTCCACCTGTATTCTCGATCACACCATACTCGCACACAACCGTTTTTCCGATCGGTCCGGTTACAGAAACTTTCCGTATCGTTCCGTTCATACCGGACACCAACGCTTCCACTGTCCCCTCGCCTCCGTCTGCCAGCGGTCTGACATGCACTTTTGCTTCAGGATCAACTTTATGAATTCCCTTTGCGGCGGCTTTTCCCGCCTGTACCGAAGTCATACTCCCTTTAAACGAATCAATCGCCGCCACAATTTCCATAAATCCATCCATTCCTTTCACTTTACTCAGACAGAAAACATTATAAAAATGTTTCCCCGCACTTGTTTGTCATCATATAAATACCTTCAATGTACACAGCGTATCATTTCTTTTTTTACATTTCAATAACTTTGCACGACCGATTCCTAAAGAATGATCCGGCAACACTATCACCATGAAAGGATGTGTTACTATTCCCACTCCAAAACGACAGTATACTACTGACGATATTTATAAATTACCAGATTTCATAAGAGTAACTCTATTTGATGGGGAAATATTGACGAATGATTGGACAAATCTGATTATAGACGAAGAGGTCTTTAAGAATCTCCCTTCTGAAGATCACCACAAAACGTACCGACTTTCTATAGTAAAATCTGAATAGCCCTTGTATCGCTCTGATGGATATACTATATTAAAGACATAAAAGGAACAACCGCCCACAAGGGGGGGGGTGACCTCGACAAGATTGTAATAGAATCACCACCCTGAAACCGGTCAAAGTTTAGAGGGTGGTTTTCTATGCCTTAAAGCTCTATCTGATAAACGTAAATACGAATGTCAGCAATGCCAGAATGAACATTCCAAAGTTTAGGATTGATGGCACTAACGAAAAGATTCGCCTCGGAAAGTTGATGGGCAAGGACTTCATAATAACGTCCTTTTAGGTCTAAGTTTTTTTGGGGGCGGTACAATTTGTTGCCAACAATGTATTGTATTGTTATCTTTAATAATAAAATCCGGGGCAGATATGATATCATTCAAATAATCTGTAACTTCTTTATATACTTCTGGGTGTCTATCCAAAATATGCTGAAGCTGATTATCTGTAATAATAACTTCATCCGTTACGATATCTTCGGTTATACAACTATATATGCTTTTATTAATTCTACCAATGGTATGCACTTTTGATACCTCTTTTACATTAGATGCTGATGATTGGAAAATTAACTAACAGAATGCTGGGGACGGCTTGAATTCCAACGCTCTCCGTGCTATACTAACCCACGTTACAAAAACCCGAAAAATAAGGTCTTACAAGGGTTTCGCCGATTTCCGGCGTAAGCCAAATACCTGCGGTATTTGACTCTCGCGACATTCGCCAAATGGATGTGCAAGCACCTCCACATGGCTCATTGTTTCGCGGAAAATGAATCGTGTGTTCGTGACCTTCCACACGTAAAACAAAACTAAAGGAGAATTGAAAAATGAAAACAACTCAACAAAGCAAAGTGCTTTTCATGGCACAGGCGGCGATGATCGCCGCAATCTACGTCGTACTGACTATGCTCGGCGCATCTTTTGCATTCGGAGAAGTGCAGATCCGCTTTTCGGAAGCGCTGACAATTCTGCCCGCAATCACACCTGCGGGAATTCCCGGAGTATTTTTAGGATGTCTTATCAGCAACATATTAGGCGGAGCAATCTTGCCGGATATTATTTTCGGAAGCATCGCCACATTGATCGGAGCTTTATTTACATGGCAGCTTCGCAATAAAAGCAAATATTTAGCGCCGGTTCCTCCGATCATCGCAAACGCGCTCATCGTTCCGTTTATTTTAAAATACGGTTATGCAGTTCCTCTTCCGATCCCGTTTATGATGCTGACAGTAGGTCTGGGGGAAGTGATCTCCTGCGGAGTTCTCGGAATGATACTGTACACAGCACTGAATAAATATAAAGGGTTTTATTTAAACCTTCCATATCATAAAATATTCTAAAGCATGCGGCAGTTCAGCTTGCGTCATTCGCAAAACTCATTCGCAAAACGCACTCCGCGCTTATTGCGGCCAAACATCTGAAGCGCTGCTAACATACGATACAAAAAATATCCGTGAGATACGTTTTTCGCATCCCACGGATATTTTTTATCACTTATATTTACCTTTCCGGTATGTGCCGCGCCAATCAACTTCCTGAGGAAAGTTCTCCTTTTATCATCTGATGTATCCGATAAATGTGTTTCCGCCTGCTTCTGTCATATTTTCCATTTCGCTCATGCCGACTGTATATGATTCTCCTGTACTCGGATCTACATATGTGATATCCGTCATCGTATATCCTGTCAAAAGCACCGCATGTGCCGATTCCAATATCGCGATCATCGGACACCCGCGATTGATCACATATAACATCTGATCGAGAGAACAGCCTGTCAGATCAAGCCGCTGTGCATGATACTGTTCCATATAACGCTCACACGCATCAAGAGAACTTTCTCCTTCTTCACATTGAAACTTACCTGCTTCTGTTGAATAAACAAGATCCCGGTTTCCTTTCTCCCATACATATTTTTGCTCGGAAGAAATTACAACTCCCGAAACCTGCTCTGCCTTTTGAACCGCATACCCTGCTTTGTTATAGACAGCCGCCAGTTCTCCCATGCCGTAAACATAATATTTTTCTTCTTTCTCTTTCCCTTTCAGCTCAATCGTCAGCGTTTTTTTGCCCGGCTGATATATCGGTTTTTCATTCTGTTTTTGTTTCTTTTTCACTCCGTCCGCAAATGTAAAACGCATCTGTTTTCCTGTGTTTTCCGATACATATGTTTCAAAAACAATCTTCGACTCTTTACGTTCCTCATTGTTCGTAACATATTCCTGCTTTGTGGAATTATATGTTTCTCCGTCTTTTATAACGCGGTTAAAAGTCAGCAGATTCCCGTCGATGAGCACATCCGTCGTATAAATACTTTGTTCTGTGAAATTATACTGCGCAGCTTCTTTATTCTTAGAGTTTCTGATCTGCACTTCGTACATCGGTGTGATCTCTTCGCCTGATACCGTGATCCCTGTATCGGCAGGATTTACCTTTCCATATATAAAATCTCCGTTGATAAACCCAAGAGGGCGCAGGTTTTCCCCATCTTCCGCTTTGATCGTATAATCCTCTCCGCTCTTTAAGTTCATTATATGAAGCGTCGCGGACTTATCTGTTTTCCCTCCGGTCTGATACACCATAAGATGACCGTCATCTGAAACGGCATACCGTTCGTCAGTAAGATTCTCCGCAAGCACTTTCTTCTCATCTTTCTTCAGATCGATCCGATATAAAGTTCCGTCTGCAAGAACGTGCAAAAGGGAAGTACTCTGATTATAATATACCATCTTACCAAGCTCATCTTCTGCGATGGCAAACGATTTCGTACTTGTAATAAATGCCTTTTCCTCAATCTTATTTTCAGCCGCATCATAATAATAAATGCCGACGCCGACCTCGCCTTCGTGGCTGCCGCGCGCCATATACCCGTAAACGGCAAACGTAATATTATTTTTATTATCAATGCCGATCACACGCACCGCATGCTGATCATTCTCTCCCCGCGTATCTCTGCCTTCCTGATCTGGCATGGAAAATACTTTTGTCAGATTTCCTTTTTTCGACTCATACAGCCATAATTCACCGGCCTGCACAAACGCGGCGGAAGTCTGGTCTTTATTGATCTCATAGGAAATATCCTTCGGAATAATGCCAAGTATGATTCCGTTTTCATCAAAATCACTTTCTCTTCCGTCAAATACTTGTTCCATATTCCGGTTATAGTCGAGCAAATAGATCGTATCTACGAGAAATCTCACCCGGAAAAACTCTTTCACGTTATAGATGCTTTCCGCTCCCTCTTCGTCCGTACAGGAAACTTTATATTTTGCGAGTATAGAAGTATATACCGTATTACTTTCTTTTATATCCCACTCCACATCTCCGATCACGGAGGGCTTCATATCTCCCCATTGTATATGCGTAATATCTGAATGAATATTTACCGTTTGATATGTCGTATTATCGCTCTTTTCATCCGGCTCTAAATATGCCGTAAGTTCCTCTGTCGCTTCTTTATTCAACGCTTTTGTATGAAAATCTTTTGCAAATGCAAGGCACTGATCAGTCGTGACTTCTTTCGGTCGTACAATGCGGGTATAATATCCCGCCGTCTTTCCGTTTTGAGACAGCGGCGTATCAAGCGTCACTTTCAAAACTGCCTCCGGCTCTTCCGATGACAAGATCCCTTTCAAGTCCAGTTCTGCCTGCGAAGTTTCTTTCACTATATCCGCTTTGCCTTCTGCATGTTTCTTCGTTCCGTCAAGCGAATATACCTCATATTTAAGTTTATCGATCTTATTTCCGTATTTTTCTACTTTTACAGTCAATGAACCGTCGCTTTTAAGCGGAGTGATCGTATCACGTACAGCAGGTATCTCCATCTTGTTTACATAACCAAAAAGCGGATTCACTTCTGTTTCTCCGACATAAAAAGAAATCTCAGGCAGAGATGCAGCCCCCATGTCGGCGGCCTCATCCGACACATCTTTGTTGATCACAAGGCTTGAAATAATGACCGCGGCACAAAAAACAACGATCAAAATACCTGCTTTCATTATTTTTTTCTTCATTCTTTGTAATTCTCCCCTTTATCTGCCAACAATCTCCCCAACGTCGGCTCTATCTGCAAAAAACGTTCACATTTTTCAATCGCTGTTCCCGCGCTTTTTTTCGTAACTCTTTTCTCATCCGCTCTGACCGCCCGAAGCAAAATATTTTTCGGAGTGTGCTCCATATCGATAAACTCAAGTACCTGCGTATCATATCCCGCAGCTTCTAAATATTTTGCTCTCAATCCGTCCGTCACAAGCGCCGCAAACCTCTCCCTCAAAAGTCCGTAATCCATGATCGGATCCAGACATCCGTCATAACACTGCGTCTTATCCGCTTTCGCGAATTGTCCGTTCACTTCGTGCTGACAGCACGGAACCGATAATATAACTTTGGCATTCCAACCGATCGCTTTTGCAAGCGCATAATCTGTCGCCGTATCACATGCATGAAGCGTCACGACGACATCCACCTCGTTCACTCCTTCATAATCCGCAATATCTCCTACGAGAAAATGCAGTTTCTCATACCCATATTTTTTTGCAAGTCCGCTACACCGGCGAATCACATCTTCCTTCAGATCGAGTCCGATCACATGAATGTCAAACCCTTTCAGTTCTTTCAAATAATAATACATCGCAAACGTAAGGTATGATTTTCCACAGCCGAAATCGAGAATTGTCAATTCACGTCCTTTGTCAAGCTGTGGAAGGATATCTTCTATAAATTCAAGAAAACGGTTGATCTGACGAAACTTATCCGTTTTCGTCCGAACGATCTTCCCTTCTTCTGTCATAACTCCGAGATCATTTAAAAACGGAACAAAAGTTCCTTCTTCTAATATATAGCGTTTCTTCCTGTCATGTGAAAGCTCTGCCGGAGGCGCCGCGCTTTTTCGGTTTTTCCGCTTGATCGAAATTTTTCCTTTCTTGCTCACAAGAACCGTATATTCCGCCTGAACAGTCTCGATCTGCATCTGCCGGAAATTTTCCATATGACCTGCCAGTATTTCCGCTGCATCTTTGCAGTTTATGTTTTCATGAAACGCCTGCGTCTTCGTAAACTTTTCTACCTGAAACATGAAATCGCCGTTTTTCTCAAGAGGACGGACTTTCGCTTTCACGACGCCGTCCTTCGTCCTCGGATTGCTGAGCACCGCACGGATAAATTCTCTGTTTAAAACTTGTTTCAGCAACTCAAAAATTTCTTTCATCTTCCAACCTCTGCCCGTATTCGCTTTCAATGATCTAACCGCGATCCTCCACAAGAAATCCCTTATTTCTCAACATATCCTCAATCAGATCCAATGTCTCTTCACTGTCAGCTTCTACTTTATGGTAATGATAATCCGAAGTAATATTTTTCAGCGGACTCGACTTTCCGTTCTGAATATCATCCATAAATTCCGTCACTTTTCTGCGGGATGTAATGTTGATCTCAGCTTCCATATGCCCGTAAACTCTGTGGTTGACCATCACATTGCGCACGATCCCGCCCAGATCGATGATCTCTGTCAGCTCTTCTTCAACCTGCGCATCTGTATGCTTCACTTTGAACACACGGCTTACTGCTGCCGGCTCATTGATAATATATCCCCTGTTCGTAGAGATGATATCATATCCGGCTGCCCGTATAAGCGCTATGTCCTGCACGATCACCTGACGGCTTACGTCATATGCCGCCGCCAAAACTTTCCCCGCAACAGGCGTCGTGCTGTTTCTGATCTGATCTACAATCTGTTTTCTTCTGTCAGAGCCTGTCATCTGACATCCTCCTTAACAGGATGCAGGTTTTTCATCGAAATGTCAAGTATCGGAGAAGAATGTGTTAAAGCTCCGCTTGAAATATAATCAACGCCAAGACCTGTCAGACGTGCAATATTCTCTTTCGTTACATTTCCCGAACATTCCGTTTCAGCTCTTCCGTCAATGATTCTGATTGCTTCCTGCATTTCTTCTGTCGTCATATTATCAAGCATGATAATATCTGCGCCTGCCTCTACAGCCTCTTTTACCATGTCGAGAGTTTCCACTTCAATCTCAATCTTGCGGACAAACGGCGCATATTCCTTCGCCATTTTTACAGCCTGTGCAACTCCTCCTGCCGCTCCGATGTGATTATCCTTCAGCAAAACTCCGTCCGACAGATTATATCTGTGATTATATCCGCCGCCTGTCGTAACTGCATACTTCTCAAAAACACGCATATTCGGCGTCGTTTTCCTCGTATCTAAAAGTTTCGTTTTCGTACCTTCCAGAAGTTTTGCCACAGAATGTGTATATGTTGCGATCCCGCTCATTCTTTGCAGATAATTAAGAGCCACACGCTCGCCGGAAAGAAGCACTCTGATATCGCCCTTCACCTTTCCCATAAGCTGTCCTGATTTTACCTCATCTCCGTCCTTACAGTAAAGCTCTGTTTTCGTATTTTCATCTAAAAGTTCAAACACCCTTGAAAATACGTCCAGTCCAGCAATAATCCCGTCCTCTTTGCAGATCAGGTCAACCTCTCCCGGAACGGCTTCTTTCATCACTGCGTTTGTACTGACATCTTCACTTGAAATATCTTCTTTTAATGCCTCCATGATCAAATGATCGGCCTGTAATTTCATTGTAATTTTATTCACGTTTCCACTCCTTTTTTCGTTCTCTCCCGCCTGCTTTGCGGCGGTATCCGTTTTTTCTCTTCCGATCTTCTGCGCCGCCCTTTTTGCGAACACAAGGCTTTCCAGCAAAGAATTGCTTGCCAGACGATTTGCTCCGTGAACTCCGTTGCAGCTCGTCTCTCCTGCCGCAAATAACCGTTCCATAGAAGTCTGACTATCGCTGTCCACCCAGATGCCTCCCATAAAATAATGCTGAGCCGGAACAACCGGAATCGGCTCTTTCGTCACATCGTACCCTTCTTCTTTACAACGTCTGTATATATTCGGAAAATGACTCAATATCGACTCTGTTCCTATATTCTCCATAGACAGCCACACATGATCTGTTCCGTCTTTTTCCATCTGTTCGCGAATCGCTTTTGTAACGACATCCCGCGGAAGCAATTCATTTACAAAACGATTTCCCTCTTTATCAAGCAGAACAGCTCCTTCTCCCCGCACTGATTCCGAAATCAGAAATCTCCGCCCCGGCTTCTTAGAATAAAGCGTTGTCGGATGAATCTGAACATAATCGGTATGTTCCAGTCTGATTCCGTGTTTTTTCGCAATTTCAAGAGCATCTCCCGTCAAATGCGGAAAATTTGTGGAATGACGGTACAATCCTCCGATTCCGCCGCTTGCAACGATCGTATACGCTGAGCGAACTGCCCGGCTCGTTCCGTCTTGTTCCTGCATGACAACGCCTCTGCATACTCCGCCTTCCTCTATAATATCCGTCATTGTCGTATATTCAAAAATCTCTACATTGTCAAGCTCTTTCACCCGCGCCAAAAGTTTTCCCGTAATTTCTTTTCCTGTAATATCCTCATGAAATAAAATCCTCGGACTTGAATGCGCCCCTTCTCTTGTATACTCATATGTACGAGAAATATCACTGTCACCGATGACATCATCACTATGCTCTGTCCTGCGTTCAAATTCAACGCCGTACCCGATCAGTTCCCTGATGATCTCCTGCGAACTGCGGATCATAATATCGACCGATTCTTTTCGGTTCTCATAATGCCCCGCACGCATCGTATCTTCAAAATAACTGTCATAATCACTTTCATCGCGCAAAACGCAGATTCCGCCCTGTGCCAAAAATGAATCGCTGCTCTCCAGATCCGCTTTGGTAATCATCATAATTTTAAAATCACGCGGCAGATTCAATGCCGCAAATAATCCTGCGACTCCTGTTCCGACAATGACCACATCGACCTGATCTTGTTTTTCTTTTATTTTTTCCATATCCACTTCCCTTAGCGCCCCTAATCTTACCTTACTATTCCTTAATTATATCTTTCATTTTCACCTGTTATTTTGCCAGATCAAGCATCTTTTCCAACGGTTTCTTTGATTCGGCACGAAGAGCTTCGTCCATCTGAACTTCATTTTCACCTGTTCTCAAAACATGAGCGATCTTTTCCAGAGTGATCATTTTCATATCTTCACAGACCGGTTCTGTTTTTGTAAAATAGAACTTTTTATTCGGATATCTTTTTTCAAGCTCATATCTCACACCGTTTTCCGTGCAGATGATAAATTCCTCAGCGTCGCTCTTTCCCACACGATCAATAATGCCGGACGTGCTTCCGATATAATCCGAAAGATCAAGAAGCGACTTCGGACATTCAGGATGCGTCAGCACTTCCGCTTCCGGATGCTCCGCTTTCGCCTGCTTTAATTCCTCTATTTTTACCGTCTCGTGAATCGGACAATATCCTTCGTTGTATACAAAATTCTTCTCCGGCGTCTGCTCCGCCACAAAATGCGCCAGATTTCTATCCGGAATAAAGAAAATGTTTTTGTTAGGAAGTGCCTTTACAATCCGAACCGCATTTGCCGAAGTTACGCATACATCCGATAATCTTTTCAGTTCTGCCGTTGAATTAATATAGCAGACAACCGCAAGATCATCATACTTCTTCCGCATCGCACGGATCGTCTCCTCATCTGCCATATGCGCCATCGCACAGTCCGCTTTTGCATCCGGCATAAGAACCGTCTTCTGAGGATTCAGCACTTTCGCACTTTCGCCCATAAACGAAACGCCGCAGAACACAATCGTCTGCTCCTCCAACTCTACTGCCACCTTGCTCAGGTAAAAAGAATCGCCGATATAATCTGCAATTTCCTGAACTTCCGGTCTTACATAATAATGCGCCAGTATGACCGCGTTTTTTTCCTTCTTCAACTGTTCGATCTCTTCTCTAATCGTCATTCGTATACCCTTTCCCGCATGAAATCCATACGCCTTTGTTTCTGTCGTGATGCTCATTATAACACTTGAGTTTACAAATGACAAGACAGTTGTGCCGCTCGCCTTTTGCAAAAAAGAATCCCGAAAAACATTAGTCTTTCGGGATCTCTCAAGAGGCGCAGACCGGATTTGAACCGGTGAATCAGGGTGTTGCAGACCCACGCCTTACCACTTGGCTACTGCGCCTTATTCATATATATATATATATACTACACATAGTAAAATAATATGCATAGTTTTATCATTCTTTTCGCAACAATACTTCTGTTGTCCGAACGATAAATGACCCCGACGGGAATCGAACCCGTGTTACCGCCGTGAAAGGGCGATGTCTTAACCGCTTGACCACGGGGCCATTGTTTTCTAGTTCTGTAGCAGAACCGTTTTTAATATTATCATATAACTTTTATAATTGCAAGTCTTTTTTTCTTATTCTGTCAATTTTTTTACTAAAATTTTTTACAGTTTTTTACGATTTTTTAAAGCTCATTTTTTATAGCTTTTTTGAAAACATTTCTTACGTTCCATATTCTATTGTTTTATCTTTAATCCACACTGCAAAACTGCCGGCAGGATAAATCCTGCCGGCAGAAAAATCTGTATTTTACTTTTTATAACTGATCACCGTTCGTCAATCAAAACAACCGTTTCATTAAGAACGTTTTCTGCGTGATCTAAGAGTTACAGCAACTGCAGCGCCTGCTATACCAAGACATGCAATCCACAGCGCTATGTTTGTTGTATCACCTGTCTGAACTGCTCCGCCTTTGTTCGGCTGCTGTGGCTCATCTTTTATTTTCTCAAAACGAGCCTCAATCTTAATACCGTTCAGTTCTTTTGTGATTGGTGTGTCGAAGTTAAACTTCTTATCTCCCACAAACCATCCGAGGAATTTGTATCCCTCTTTTGTCGGGTCTGCCGGTTTTGTCAGTTTTTCTCCGTCTTTTACTCTGACTTCTTTTCCGTTAAGTGTCACTGTCCATTCTTTTTCACCCGGTGTCGGTGTGTCGATCTTCTCAAAACGAGCTTCGATCTTAATACCGTTCAGTTCTTCTGTGATCGGTGTATCGAAGTTAAACTCCTTATCTCCTACAAACCATCCGAGGAATTTATATCCTTCTTTTGTCGGATCTGCCGGTTTCGTCAGTTTTTCTCCGTCTTTTACTTTCACTTCGTTTCCGTCAAGTGTCACTGTCCAAAATTTCTCTTCCGGTGTCGGTGTGTCGATCTTCTCAAAACGAGCTTCGATCTTAATACCGTTCAGTTCTTCTGTGATTGGTGTATCGAAGTTAAACTCTTTATCTCCTACAAACCATCCGAGGAATTTGTATCCCTCTTTTGTCGGATCTGCCGGTTTCGTCAGTTTCTCTCCGTCTTTTACTTTTACTTCTTTTCCGTCAAGTGTCACTGTCCATTCTTTTACTTCCGGTGTCGGAGCATCTGTTTTTGAAAGGAACATCTCTATAATGCCGACCTTAGCATCTGACCACTCAATTTTCACATCAAGAAGCACTGTCTCATTCGGAAGAACAAACTCATTCACTGTCTTGCCCAGTGTTCCGACAGGTTTCCATGTATCTGCTTCTGCTAATGTTCTCACACTTACAGTTGCATTTGAAATCGAATCTGCTCTCTGGACAATCTTAATCTTATTGCGGTCATTCTTCTCTGATACATGATAAACAAGGTTTCCGCTCTTTTCTGCCGGAACAAATGATGTCGCAAGATTCATATCTGACATATAAGAGAATTTTCCGTTTTGTGTATCGAGACATGAGCTTTCATATGTCGGATCGTTTTCGCTCGGAACATACGCTCCGTCATTGATCTCAAGCTCGCTGAAGCGAACCCACTTGTCAGAACCGACTTTTGTTCTTGTTACCTCGAATTTCAGGTAACGTGCATCTTTGTTAATATTTGTTGCTTCTTTTGTATTATAAGAAGTTTCATGATTCGGAAGTACAGCGCCGATCTCGTCAGTATCATTCGCTTCTCCGTTATTTGGTCCATCCTGTGAACCGAGAGTCATGATTTCTTCCCATGTCTCTCCGTCTGTAGATACAGAGAATTTACCATGTCTGATATAGTCATGCTCGCTATCCTCGCAGACAGCTTTGAACTTATCGAAGTGGATTGTCTGTCCGAGATCGTATACGAACCAAACGCCTTCGTTCTGTGATGTCTGATAAACAGCCTCTGTTGCTCTGTTTCCGTCGAACGCTTTCTCAGGATCTGTGATCGTATAATTTCCGCTTTTTGAATGCAGTGATTTTTCTTTGAACTCTACCGTATTTACAACGAATTGTTTCAAATTGAATTTCACATCATCATTCGTCTTGTTGATCAGTCTGATATATCTTGCATCTCCCGGTTTCTTTGCATCATATGTTGTCCACTCATATGCATTGAGAGATGTTTCAAGGGTAAGCTTGTCTGCATTTTCAAGATTCTTCTGAATATCTTTAATCTCATGAATGCGGTCTAATTTTAAGCCGATATACTGATCTTTCTTTAAAGTAATATCATTCTTAGCTTCGATTTCAGCGCTTTCATCCAACAAATTTGCTCTGTATTCTTTGTAAGCGTCTACGTTTGTGTAAACTTTCGAGTTAAACCATACTTTAGAGTCAACGTCAAATTCTCTGATCGCAAACCAGTTTTTCTGTGTCGCATTATTCTTGATACGAACATACTGTGCCTGAATATCTTTGTCAGATACATCGATCTCTATCGTGCGTTTGTTTTCAAATGTTGCAATCTTTGTCCATTTCTGACCGTCAACCGACCACTCCAGATCACAGTTCTGCATATAATCTGCATGTGTATCATTATTACCCTGGACAATCTTGATCTTTCCAAGTGTGATCTTCTCGGACAGCTTCACTCCGAAATAATCACCTGCGATCATAGAGTCACCGTTTGTAGGATCTCCCTGTCTTACATTGTAATGTACGCTTGTGCCTTCATCACCGTCGATTGCATTATTTTCGTTTCCATTATTGTAAACAGTCCAACCTTCTGTTGTACGGATCACTTCTTTTGTAAACGTATCTGCCGCTCCCGGCTGCAAGTCTACTTTGAACTCACGCATAGAAGGCCATTTACCAGATCCTCCCACTCTCGAGCACTCATAACGAACTGCCGTAACGTTCTCGATTTCAAGTCCTGCCACATCAACTTTCGCAGCATATGGTCCGTATTCTTTTCCGTTTTCTAATTCTTTCCACTCATCAGAACCTTCTGCCTGATATTTCAGTTTTGCGTATCCGAATGTATCGTCCGGTTTCTCTTTTCCTGCGCCGTTTTCGATATGTACGCCGTAAATAGTCGTCGGTTTGCTGAAGTTCACCTGATAATACTGTCCGACACCTTCTGCTCCGTTGTACCATGCATACGTACCGCTGTTGCCGTCAATAATATCTGCCGGTTTTCCGCTCTGCCATGTCTGAAAGCTTGCCTCTGCCGTAATTTTCAACGGTCTTTCAACATCGCCTGCCACATAATCGTTCATCGGATCTGACAATGCCGCTTCCAATGTTTTTGCCAGAGGGATCAAATGGGTCGATCCCGGAGTTACAACTGCCGGAGACGCATTGTACATCTCTTTTGTATATGTCTGGGATGTCGCATAACTTCCCGAACCTGCCATATACAGATCAAACGCGCTCTGCATATCATTTTTCTGCATTGCATCCTGTGCCTGTGCAAAAGAACGGATTGCCGTACAGAGATCTTTCAAAGAGTTTGTAAACGGAAGGATTTCCGCTTTCATTGCCTCGTTTTTGCTCTTTGCATGGAAACCGTCGCAAGCTTCAATGATTGTTGTCATCTCTGCCACAAGCTGCGTTGTTGTTGCTTCTTCTACGTTTCCTGCTGCAAGCTGTGTTTTATAAGTATTGATCAGACCCTGAATTTCTTCTGACTCCGGCAATACAAGTCCATGTCCGTTCGGTTCCGGGTTAGACATATGTTTCGCAAGTGTATGAAGCTCTTCAGATGCATTTTCATCAATATACGCAAATGAATCCGCCCAGCTCTTATCCATATTAAATCCTGCGATATTCCAGCTATAATCCGCAACTGCGAAGATCGCCGGTTTCGATACTTCTGATTCCTGCATCGGGTTTGTCACCGCTCCCGCAAGATCTTCCGGATTTACATCTGTTTTAAGCTGCACACCTTTACCCATCATAAGACGTCCGTGATTAATGTCGTTTACAGGCCAGTTGAGCCAGAATAGCGGGGCACGACGTTTCTGACCGTCTGTCGTTCTATGAGTTCTGAAGTGATCAAGCGTTACCTGCTCGATCGGTTTACATACTGCTTCTCCTGTCCAGAAGATCTTGATATCTTCCGGGAATCCTTTGTCATACTCGTTCAGCTCTGCATAATTGCCGCCTGTACCGCCTGACTGCCATGAATGGTTATATCCTGCCGGACAGAATACTGTGTCATATACATCGCCTTTCTTTTTTGCCCACTCGGATACTTTTGTCATCATGTTGATCACGATCGTTCTCGGAAGGCTTCCGACGTCGTCGCCGAGTACTCCGAACTGACGCACGCCTGCATCGTACAACTGATCAAATTTGCGCAGAAGCGCCTGAATCTCCTGATCTGCCTGCGCCTGATTAAATCCTCCCATAAACGGGTGGGCTGTCCAAACGAAACGGCACTTAGAATCGTTTCCGACTTTTACCATTTCCTTGATCTTTGCCAGTTCTTCTTCCGGATATAAATCACGCCATTTTCCTTTGTGATACTCATCGTCTTTCGGAGCAAAGATATAAGACGTCATCTTATAATCTCCGCCGAATCTCATAAGAGACATTCTGTCCTCATTCGACCACGGAAGTCCGTAATATCCTTCGATAAATCCACGGATATTTACATCTGCATAATCTCTCATCTCAAAGTTGCGGATCGTAGTTCCGTCCATCTGATTGAAGATATGCTTCAAAGATGTGATGCCGTAAAATACCGCATCTGTATCTAATCCGAGGATTACGATCTCACCCTTATTAGATGCGAGGAAATAGGAACCGTGATGGTCAAACAAAGATTTATCTACTGTGTAATGCTCCTTCACATATTTATCTACATATCCATCGGAGCCGTAGATACCTGCAAGGATATTCGTCTTGCCGTCAACTTTTGCATTGGTAACAGCAGCGCTCTCACTCTTGCCTTTGATCGAAAGAACTTCTGTCATTCGATTCTTTGTCACATCATCAACACCGTTTTCGTAAACAATATTCACTTCTCCGATGTCGAATCCCCCATCCTGATAAGTCATCTCATGGGGAGTCGGGTAGATCTGATATTCCACCCCTGAAACTTCTGCAGTCTGCACTGCGTCAGCTTCCTCTGCCTGTACGGTCAACGCCGACGGTGCAGCCGATGTAAGTACAACTGCCGCCGCAAGCAGACCTGCCCACAAGCCTCTTACTGTTTTCATTCTCTTTCTCATACATTTCCCTCTTTTTCTAGTTACTATAGTTGCCCACTATTCCTATTTTCTTATGATATCGCACTTTACATTTCAGTTATTTGCACTTTTTAGCAACCGATTTGTAATTTATGATAGTTTTCGCCTATTGCCCGGACTTCTTTTGTGCAATATGTTTATTCTATTTTCTTTATTTTGTTTATACTGCACAATTATCTCTTTTCTCTCCGCTTTCTTTGCAGTTTATATAGCAAAAACGTTGTTATAGATCATGAAAAACCGGAGACATTCTTTCATAAGTACAAAACTGCGTATAACCTGCTTTTCTCAGCATTTCCTTCGTTTCTTCTATATAAGCGCCCAAGTGTTCCGGTTTATGACTGTCGCTCCCTATTGTGACGATCTTTCCGCCAAGCTCTCTGTACCGTTTTAAAATTTCCGCAGAAGGCGTCGTGTCAGAAAGGCCGTACCGATATGACGATGTATTCACTTCCAGACCTTTCCCATCCGCTATGACAACTTGCAAAATCTCTTCGACGATCGGTTTGATCTTTTCAAACGGATAGACGCCCTTTTCATCATAACGGGCGATCAGATCCATATGCCCAAGCACGCTGTAATCCTTGTATTCCCGAACGACCGACAGCATTTCCTCATAATACTTTTCATTATATTCCTTCTGCGTTTTCCCATTTCAATGATCCGAAGTTGTTTTCTTCTATCATTTTATCACAAAGCGAACCGTTTTTTCCATTCTAACATTTTTATATACGTTTCCTTTCCACACGCCGTAAAGCTGTAAACTTGCCTGCTGCGGCGCAGACGTCCTCCCTGAAGGTTCTGCGCGATCAGAAACCGGAATATCCGATAATGCAGAAAAGGATCGCCGCTCACACGGCAATCCTTTTTAAGTATCAATTTTTTATTTTGATCTTTTCTGCGTATCTTTGTTTATCCGTTCTTTTTTCTCGTGATCATGACCACTGCGCCTGCCGCAAGTGCAAGTACAAACGGGAAGAACGGCGCTGTTTCGTCTCCTGTCTTCGGAGGTGTCTTTCCATCCTCCTGCGGTGTCTGACCGCCGTCTTTTGTAACCGTTACTTTCACAGTGTCAGTTACTTTCACTGCGTCCGCTCCGCTTCCCTGTGTCGCTGTCACTGTCAGCTTCGCTGTTCCTTTACCGACTGCCTTTACATTGCCGTCAGCATCTACCGTTGCAACTTTTTTATCGGAAGAAGCCCATGCAAATGTTACATTTTCTGCCTTTTCCGGTGTGATCTTCGCTGTTGCCTTTGTTGTCTCGCCGACTTTCAGATCTGCTTTCTTAACTGACGCTTTCACGCCTGTAAGTACCACCGGTTTCTCCGGTTCCGGATCTGTTCCGCCGTCTTTTATTACCGTTACATCCACAGTAGCTGTTTTTGTTACCGCGCTGTCTCCGCTTCCCTGTGTCGCTGTCACAGTCAGCGTTGCTTTTCCTTCTGCAACCGCCTTAACGTTTCCGTCCTTATCTACTGTCGCAATCTTGTCATCGGAAGAAGTCCATGCAAGCTCTACGCCTTCTGCACCTTCCGGCATGATCGTTGCTGTTGCCTTTGTTGTCTCGCCGACTTTCAGTTCTGCCTTTTCAACTGACGCTTTCACGCCTGTAAGTACCGGTTTCTCCGGTTCCGGATCTGTTCCGCCGTCTTTTATTACCGTTACATCCACAGTAGCTGTTTTTGTTACCGCGCCGTCTCCGCTTCCCTGTGTCGCCGTTACAGTCAGCGTTGCCGTTCCTTCTGCAACCGCCTTAACGTTTCCGTCCTTATCTACTGTTGCAATCTTATCATCGGAAGACGTCCATGCAAGCTCTACGCCTTCTGCACCTTCCGGCATAATCGTTGCTGTTGCCTTTGTTGTCTCGCCGACTTTCAGTTCTGCCTTTTCAACTGACGCTGTCACGCCTGTAAGTACCGGTTTCTCCGGCTCTTCCGGTCTGTCCGGACGGATGATCGCTCCGCCGTCTTTCGCACCGTAAGCCTCGAACTCGACGATATGATCAGACGTACCCTGATTATTTTCTCTTCCGTTTACATAGACACGGATGTAGCGAGCTGTTACAGGTTCACTGTTTTCTGCGTTCCACATCTCTTTTCCTGCTGCCGTCTCGACATAAAACTCATCTTTGCCCGCGCCCTGTTTATGTACATTGTCTTTATCGGAGTTATATACCGTTGTCGTTTTGTCTGCCGCAAAGTTCTCGTCTGTACTTAACTGGATCACTGTCGGTCCGTATTTTCTTGAGCCATCCCAGTATCTTGTCATATGGATCTTCGTCAGATCATACTCGTCTCCGAGATCGAACTGCACGTAACGGGAATGGTTCTGGCTGTCGCTCGTATCTGTCAGCTCCAGATAATTCGCCGTACTCTTCACGCCGTCGTTTACCATATTAAACGGTCTGTCCGGTTTCTCTGCCACTGCCGTATTAGCAGTTGCATCATAAGCGGTAACTTTTACTTTCGGATTGTTCTTTGCAAGAACAACATTATCTTCTGTATCGATCAGATCTTTCACTTCATCATATGCAAGCGATCTGTCGAGAACTGTAATATAAGAAACTTCGTCTTTTGTCAGACCCTGCGCAAATATCGTTTCGCCTTTTGCGATCTCCGGATTTGCTTTATCTTCGCTGTATGTTGAAGCAACCACTTTTCCGTCAAGGTAAAGTTTGATCATTCCGTTAATTTCTTTTACAGCAGAGAATTGATGCTCTTTACCGTCAGCCGCAATTCCTTTCGTCTCGCTTGTGTAGCTGTCGTTTGCTTTATCAACCGTCTTCTGATCATATTTCGATGTGATCTTCATATTGTTAAACTCAAACGTCAGATATCCTTCGCCGTCAATGCCGACTTTATAAGCGCCTTTCTGCTCTGCAAGTACCACGTCTTTTGAATCTGTCTTGATCTTACCTGTTACAGTAAATCCGCCGTGTCCGTCGACAGAGTATTTCGCTTTTGTCGATACAGCTCCGTCTTTCAGATCATCGCTGATCACTCCTGTTATGATGCCGTCTTTAAACGCATCATTCTGCGCGCTTACTTTTGAAGTATTTCCGACAGTATCTTTCACGCCGTCTACACTTACGCTCACTGTCCGGGCATCTTTCAGTTCCTTATCCAAAGTCAGTTTCACTGTACGTCTGTCGGCTTTCAATTCTGCCTTTGTCACTTCGTATCCGTCTACCTTAAACATTCCCGCTTCCGGCGTACGGATCGTCTCGTCAAATTCAACTTCTGCTTCTTTTCCGTTTCCTTCTACAGAAAGGATTTTCGCAGGAGTTTCATCTTTCTCACCAAACTGCAGGATCAAAACTTCCTTCGGATTAAGCGTGTATGTCACTTCCTTGCCATATGTAAGCGGTTCATCTGTCTGGTGTCTCTGATCTCCTACGACAACCTTTCCGTAAACAGTTCCGAGATCTTCTCCGACGCCGATCAGTCTGTCATAAGTTACTTTATAACTTTGTGCTTCATTCTTCGGATTTCTGATCGAGAGAATTCCCTCTTTTCCGTTCCAGCAGGAATATCCGTAAACATTTCCGTCATTCGGTTTTCCGCCGAACATCTGTGATTTCTGAAGAATGTCGAAATTGTCTTCGATCCATTTTGCCGCTTCCGCGTTGATCTGCCATTTATTGTCATCAAACATGGAGTAACTATAATAATACTCCCAGAATGCCGTTCCTCTCGTTCCGAGCATATACAGGTGATTTCTCATCTCATCATCTGTATATTTGATATCCGGTCTATGATAAGCATCGTTTGCAGTCAATCCGTAAACCGGGTCATGGTTATAAAAATATTTGTTCGGAAGCTGCCACTCTCTTTCATTTAAGAAGTTATAATAAGCGTTGTCACGGTATGTAAGCATCGCTTCTTCATCCGTTGCATTAAAGCTATCCGTATAACCTGTATCTCCCGTATTCTGCATCCATACGCTGTTCACCCACTGAACGTGCCACGGACTCGGGTTTGTGTAAGAAGTCATATTAAGCCAAAGGTCTTTTCCCGCTCTGTTGTCACGCATATCTTCAAAAATATCCGTCCATCTCTCGTATGTCTCTGAAATCGTATAAAGCGGATTACCTGTCACATAATATTCGGACTGCTCTGTCGATGGATTTAAGAGCATTCCATCCAGTTTCCAGTAGTTGATATCAAACTTATCCTGATACTCGCAGAAAACATCTTTATTCAATTTCGTCAGATATCTCGCATCAGAAATATTAATATCTCCACCCGATTGATTATTTACAGAACCCAAACCATTACTTGCAATCCAATTCGCAATCGTTCTTTCTGTTCCATATCCGCCTCTTGGTCCAAGCCACAGTCCGAAGTTGGACGCAAGCTGATTCACCTGCAGACTGGAGTTGTAAAGCTCATTCGGAAACTTATTATTAAAATCCCAGAAGGAGCTGTAATTCGTCCATCCATCGTCTACAACATAAGAATCAAGAGGAGCTATCCCGTACTGTGTGAATCCTTTCTCAATCTCGAAGAAACTCTTCTGAATAATCTCGTCCGTGATCTCCTTCATGTTGTCGTACCATGAGTTGTACTGCTGACGGAACTCCGTATCTATTGCGATCGTCTCGATATATTCATAGAAATCGCTCTGTGTCACGCTGTAATCTCTGCTTCGGGCAGCTCCTACGACAGCGTCCCACGTCGTCATCTTTCCGTTTTCGTTTCCTTCGTTATACTCAAACTTATCATCGGATTTCAATGATTTTCCATAGTAGTAACGGATAAAGGAATTAGAACCTTTAATTTTGTTCTCTGTCTCCGGGAACTCACATCCCCAGTACATCGCACCTACATAGTACGGCTGTCCAAGCTCCAGATAATCGCCTTTCATTCCGCCCATGTCAGGATTGTCCGCCATAGTGTCACTGATCGTCCAGTATTCATTCTGTTTCAGATCAGTCTGTGCGATGTTCATATTTTCCAGATCGATATAATCGATCTTCGCTTTTTCTGCCTGCCCTTCCCCAACAGAAATATCGAGGTGTTTTCTCATGAAAGAATCTCCGTCTTTCATCGTGATCACTTCTTTGATCGTGTAATCTACACCTCTTACTCTCTTCGGCTCAAACGTAAACGTCAGCGTTTTCACTCCGTCCTTTTCTGTCAGTTGAGGTTCGCCCTGCACTTTCATTTCGCTCGTCTTAAGCTGTGTCGCGTTATCCACTACAGGGAACGTCGCTGTATCTTCAAAAAAGTCAAATTCCGAACAGCAGGCTACGTCTTTGCTTACATTTGCAGCTGACGGTTCATAACAATCAACAAACTCAATACGAACATACTGCGCTGTCACTTTTTCGTCCAAGTTCACATATGTTTCTTTTTTATTTTCAAAAGAACCTTGACCAACCAGTTTTGCACCGTCTGTTGTTTTCAGAGCATCGATGCTATCCCCGGTATAAATCTTATAACCTTTCACATGCCCGCTCACTGTGGGAGTTCCATTTTGATCCACTCTCTGCTGATAGCGAAGAGACTGGAACGACTTCTGCGAACCAAAATCGACATAAATATTATGCGGATACTCTTTCACCGCTGCATCCACGCCATCCCCATATTTAGAATGATAATATGTATTATTATCACCGTCGAACATCTTGTCTGCTCCGCCATTCGGCGCTTCATTCTCTGCAACGCTGTCCGCCGTTGCCTTCCAACCTGTCGTCTCCAACTTTTTCTTAGGCGCTACGAATCCGCTGTCTTCCCCTTCGGAATTATTGTCAAGCGTGTTGATTATAAACTCTTCACTGCCCGCCTGCGGTGTGAACACAGTCGGAGTTCCGGTACGATAGTTTGTAATCTCTTTTGTTGACAATACTTTGTCTGCGCTCAAACTGAACGTTCTTTTCAGATATTCGTTTCCGAAGACATACGTACCATCGTTCTTCTTCTCAAGAGTTACAGTACCGCTCTTTTTCTCAGGCGTCTGCCCCTGCTCTGCCGCAGTGTCTTCTGCATGAACCGTCTGAGCCATAAACGGAAGAGCCCCGCCGGTTGTCAGCGATACCGCGAGAACCGCAGCCATTCCCTTATGGAACATTCTCTTTTTCATAAACTTCTCTCCTTCTTTTTAAAATGTAATGTACGAATGTGCTCACCACATTACTCGCATCATCTTATAAATGATAGCATTACCCCCCCCCCAATAATATTTACACTTTTTATCACTTCTTTTGTATTTTTTTCTTTTTATCTATGCTTTTTGTATAATATGGCTATTTTAGCTTTATTTTTATTGATTTTTTTCACATATACACCATCTGATTGATTTGCCAAAGGAAAATATCTTTCATTTTATACAAAAGATGCCTAACCGCAAATGCGGCCGGCATCTTCATAAAACCTGTCTTATATTAATGAATCATACTATTCTTTGTCCGTAATTTCTCCGTGAATTTCCTGAAGTGATTTCACTTCTTTGCTTCCATGTTTCTTCACTGCAAGAATTCCGTTTGCGGCAGCTTTCGCAGCAGCCATTGTCGTCATATACGGAACTTTCTTTTTGATCGCAGCTTTTCTCAAATAGCTGTCGTCATTCTTACTTTCTTTTCCTGACGGTGTATTCACGATCATGTCAACTTTTCCGTTCGTGATCACATCAAGCATATTCGGACGGCCTTCCTGAAGCTTATTGATCTTCTCTGCTTCGATTCCGTTCTCTTTAAGCAGGCTGCAAGTATGGTCTGACGCAATGATCTTGAATCCCGCTTTTGCAAAATCAGCCGCAACTTCCACAACTTCCGGCTTATCACGATTGCTTACAGAGATCAGCACCGTACCTTCAAGCGGAAGCTTTGTCTGTGTTGCTTCCTGAGCCTTATAAAATGCTTCGCCGAAAGATTTGGACAATCCGAGCACTTCTCCGGTCGATCTCATCTCCGGTCCGAGCAGCGGGTCTACTTCCGGGAACATATTGAACGGGAATACCGCTTCTTTTACTCCGTAGTACGGAATGTTCTGCTCTTTTAACGCCGGAACCGGTGAAGGTCTTCCTGTCAGTTCACTTGTCACAATGTCGATGGCAAGCGGAACCATGCGGATATTACATACTTTCGATACAAGCGGCACTGTTCTTGACGCACGAGGGTTCGCCTCCAATACGTACACTTTTCCGTTTTCGATCGCATACTGCATGTTCATAAGACCTTTCACATGCATCTCTTCTGCGATTTTTCTCGTATATTCTTTGATCGTCTTTACATTTTCTTCCGAAATATTTTTAGAAGGAATAATACATGCCGAATCTCCGGAATGTACTCCCGCAAGCTCGATATGTTCCATAACCGCCGGAACAAACGCATGTGTGCCGTCGCTGATCGCGTCTGCTTCACATTCTGTTGCATGTCCGAGGAAACGGTCGATCAAAATCGGACGGTCAGGTGTCACACCGACTGCTGCTTTCATATATCCTACCATGCTTTCCGCATCATATACAACTTCCATGCCACGGCCGCCAAGTACATAAGACGGACGCACCATAACCGGATAACCGATCTTCTCGGCAATTTCAAGAGCATCGTCCACCGTAACAGCCATTCCCGACTCAGGCATCGGAATCTCAAGCTTATCCATCATTTCACGGAACAGATCGCGGTCTTCCGCCAGATCGATAACAGACGGAGCCGTACCTAAGATCTTCACGCCGTTTCTTTCCAGATCTGCCGCAAGGTTCAGCGGAGTCTGTCCTCCGAACTGCGCGATCACTCCGACCGGTTTTTCCTTCTTATAAATGCTCAGTACGTCTTCCAGTGTAAGCGGCTCAAAATACAGTTTATCAGATGTGTCATAGTCTGTAGATACCGTTTCAGGGTTACAGTTGACAATGATCGTCTCGAAACCAAGCTTTTTCAAAGCAAGAGACGCATGTACACAGCAATAGTCAAACTCGATTCCCTGTCCGATACGGTTCGGTCCCCCGCCTAAGATCATGATCTTCGGTTTCTCTTCACTGATCGGGTTTTTGTCCGTTCCGTTATATGTCGAATAGTAATATGCTCTGTCCTGCGTTCCGCTTACATGAACGCCTTCCCACGTTTCCTCAACGCCGAGGCTGATTCTCTTATTGCGGATCTCATCCTCATCCACTTCAAGAATCTGGCTTAAATATTTATCAGAGAATCCGTCTTTTTTCGCCGCGATAAGAGCATTGTCTTCCGGCAAACCTCCCTTAAACGCAAGCAGAGCCTCTTCCTCTTCCACCAGCTCTTTCATCTGCTCAAGGAAATAGTGTTTTACTTTTGTCAGTTCATGGATCTCTTCTACAGAAGCTCCTTTTCTCAGCGCTTCGTAGATAACAAAGTAACGCTCGCTTGTCGCATACCGCAAACTCTTGAGAAGCTCTTCTTTTGTTTTTCCGTCAAAATCTTTCGCATGACCGAGTCCGTATCTTCCTGTCTCCAAAGAACGAATCGCTTTCTGGAACGCTTCTTTGAAGTTCTTACCGATGCTCATTACTTCGCCTACCGCACGCATCTGTGTTCCAAGCTTGTCTTCCACACCTTTGAATTTCTCAAATGCCCAGCGCGCGAACTTGATCACAACATAATCTCCGTCAGGAACGTATTTATCCAATGTACCGTACTTTCCGCACGGAATATCTTTCAGCGTCATGCCTGTCGCAAGCATTGCGGATACAAGCGCGATCGGGAATCCTGTCGCTTTCGATGCAAGCGCCGAAGAACGAGACGTTCTCGGGTTGATCTCGATAATGATATCTCTGTCTGTCTTCGGATCATGCGCCCACTGTACGTTACAGCCGCCGATCACCTTAACAGAATCTACTACTTTATGAGATTTTTCCTGCAGACGCTGCTGAACTTCTTCTGAGATCGTAAGCATCGGAGCGGAGCAGAAAGAATCTCCTGTATGAACGCCGAGCGGATCGATATTTTCGATAAAGCATACAGTGATCATATTGCCCTCTGCGTCGCGGACAACTTCAAGTTCCAGCTCTTCCCATCCCAAGATAGATTCTTCTACAAGAACCTGACCTACAAGACTTGCCTGAAGACCTCTGGCGCATACTGTTTTCAATTCATCTACATTATATACAAGACCGCCGCCTGCGCCGCCCATCGTATAAGCAGGACGAAGAACTACCGGATATCCAAGCTTCTCCGCAATCGCAAGAGCCTCGTCTACAGAATATGCAACCTCGCTTCGAGCCATCTCTATACCGAGCTGATCCATCGTGTGCTTAAATTCGATTCTGTCTTCTCCTCGCTCGATCGCATCGACCTGTACGCCGATAACTTCTACGTTATATTTCTCCAAAACGCCCGCCTGCGCCAGTTCTGAGCATAAATTAAGACCGGACTGTCCACCGAGATTCGGCAGTAATGCATCAGGTCTTTCTTTTTTTATGATTTGTTCTATTCTGTCAACATTCAAAGGTTCAATATAAGTAACGTCAGCAATCTCCGGATCCGTCATGATTGTCGCCGGGTTTGAATTCACCAATACAATCTCGTATCCTAAATTTCTCAATGCTTTACAAGCCTGTGTTCCGGAATAATCGAATTCACAAGCCTGTCCGATAATGATCGGGCCGGAGCCGATGATAAGTACCTTGTGGATATCATTTCTTTTTGCCATCTTTCTTCCTCCTGTATTGTCCCATGTTCTCATTTCATTTTCTCAATCGAATATTATACAATAAATTAAGTTTTCCGACAATCCTTAATTTTCACTTTTCTCTCTATATTTTCCTATATTTTTATCCTGTATTCTCATCGGCTTTTCATTTTTTACATTTTTTCCGACTTCCGGCTTTTTAACTTTTCATATTTCTATAAGTTTTCACAGCTTTAACTGTCCGGTTTTTTACATTTTTACAGTTTTTCATCCTACTTCCGCTTTGATTTTTTTACATTTTCACGGTTTACTACTGCTGCAGCCTGCTTAAAACAGAATATCCTATCGTTCCTTTCGGCATATCTACTCCGAAGTTCTCTGCTACAGTCGCCCCTATCACCGCAAACGTCTCTGCTTCCGGAAGCGGACCTCCCGCCTGCATTCTTTTGCTGTATGCAAGGAAAGGAACATACTCTCTCGTATGATCCGTTCCCTTGTATGTCGGATCATTCCCGTGATCTGCGGTCAGGATCAATAGATCATCCTGCGAAAGACATTCCAGCAAAACGCCGAGTTTCTCATCAAACTTTTCGATCTCTTTGCCATACCCTTCTACATTTCTCCGATGCCCCCATAATGCGTCAAAATCAACAAGGTTTACAAAACACAGTCCCGTAAATTCCTCTTTGCACACATCGATCGTCTGTTCCATCCCATGAACGGAACTTTCCGAATGATATGTTTTCGTAATCCCTTCCCCGCAGAAAATGTCATGAATCTTTCCCACGCCGATCACATCATTCCCCGCATCTTTCAGAGCATTTAAAACAGTGGGCGCCGGCGGCTTCAACGCGTAGTCTCTCCGATTGCTCGTCCTTTTAAACTCACCTTTTTTCATTCCGATATACGGTCTTGCGATCACCCTTCCTACGCGCCATTCATCTTTCATCGTGATCCGCCTTGCAGTCTCACAGCACCGATACAGTTCTTCCAGATCGAAAGTCTCTTCATTTCCGCAGATCTGCATAACCGAATCCGCCGACGTATACACGATCATAGATCCTGTACGAATCTCTTCCTCGCCCAGCTCTTCTATAATCTCAGTACCGCTCGCGCTTTTATTTCCGATCACCTTTTTCCCACACTGTTTCTCCAGCTCCTTGATCAATTCTGCCGGAAATCCATGTTCCGTAAAAGTCCGAAACGGCTTTTCCGTTTTAATCCCCATCATCTCCCAGTGTCCGGTCATCGTATCTTTTCCGTTGCTCGCTTCCCGCATCCGCATGAAGCGCCCCTCGGGAGACTCGACGCCTTTCATATCTCCGCCGCACTTTAAGTTCAGAAACCCAAGCCTGCGAAGATTCGGAATATTCAAAGTTTTTGTTTTCTCCAAAATATGTCCGAACGTATCCGCGCCTTCATCTGCGAACCGAGCCGCATCCGGCATCGCCCCGATCCCGAGAGAATCAAGAACGATTACAAATATTCTTTTATACATTTCCATTATCCCATCTCCCTGTACAACACTCTTATATCTTGCCCTTATTCCCAATAAATCAATACTGTATCCACTTTATTCTTATGAACAGTCTCCCCATTTATACCGCAATTTGTAATTACTATACTGATGATAATCCAGATATTTCTCCTTTTGAAGTCTTCCGATAACAATGTAAGGCATCACATTCTGAGTCCGTGCATAACTACAGATTGCTTCAAATGTAAAGTCTCCTTTTTGGATAAAACTTGCATAACTCTCCGGTGACAAAAGTCTATCTCTCGCAAAAAGATCTGCTGCCGTCTCCTTATCCACATCACTCCCGTCATCTATAAATTTAATACTTTTACCTATATCTCCATTTACAATATGTCCCAGTTCATGAAATAAAGAAAACCAAAAAATATCCGCAAACGCTCCCCTTATCGTCAAAACCATTTGATACACCCCATCGCTCCGCCGAAAAATATACCCTTGCACAGGCGCTCCTCTAAAATTTTTCACAACAGAAAAATCTATGCCATATTCTCCCAATACAGTTTTCAAATGATTTTGAAAATCCACATTCTTCTGACACATAACATTTTTTATTTTACCTATCAATTCGTTTATATGCTCTACTTCAAACTTTGTTGAAACATTTTGATTATTCTCCAAAATTTGACACAAACGAATCCATGCCCCCAACACATTTCTATTTACCGATAAGTTTCCGGACATCCGAAATGCTCCCCCGGGAATTATTTCATTTAAATTTACCAAATTACTAATCTGCAGAATTTTACGAAGAGAAAGTATCGAATCATCTTTATTTTCACGACTAGGCATCATGCCTCTTTCTCTAAAGTATTTCACAATTTCTTTTAAGTCTTCCCTCACGATACGCTCTTCTTCCGTAATCGTCTGTAATTCATTTGCTTCCAAAAGTTCCGCCTCATAGTTCGCCTGAAGATTCAGCCAAAAAGACTTTGGTACTCCGATTGCATACTCTAATCCTCTGGCAAAGTTTGCAGATATCCCTTTCTTTCCGGCAATAACATTGCTTACGTAAGCCGGAGAAACGCCTGCACTCGACGCCAGTTCACTCTGTGTGATTCCACGTTCTTCCAAGACGTCTGCAATCGTTTCTCCCGGGTGAATTATTAAATCACGGGATATACCAATTTTCTTTGCTGCCATGATAATCACTCACTCCTTCCACTTCTATTTCCGTACAAATCATAACCGTATCCTGTTCGGCATTCGGCTCGATAATCAATCTTACATTTGCCGCTACATGCAACGAATATCGAATACTTTCGCATCCTTCTAACTGTTCAGGCTTTCCTAATCTCAATTTCAAAAAATCTCCAAAACATTCCGCCGCTTTTAGTCTGTCCATATGCTTTTTTATTGTTTTCACCCACTCAAAAGGCAGTTTCTTTTGCATCTTTTTATAATCTTTAAAGTATTTTTCAACTTTTCCATTCGCATATGTTATTTCCACTCAATACATCACCCTCACATTAACCTTTTGGTTAATTTATTATGTCATGTTTTCTTTTTCTTGTCAATCGTTCCTACAGATACTCCGACCCAAACCCAAACGGCAAAAGTTCTTCCAACCGAAGGATTCTATACTTTTCCCTGCCTGATGCCAATATCACCTTGAACTTCTTCGGATCGCAAAATTCTGCCATAACCTGACGGCACACTCCGCAAGGAGGCGTACATACTGTTTCTGAAATATCTTTTCCACCGATGATGCAAATTGCGCGAAACTTCCTTTCTCCTTCGCTCACCGCCTTAAAAAACGCAGTTCTCTCCGCACAATTTGTCGGTGAAAATGCAGAATTTTCTATATTGCATCCGGTATAGATCCTGCCGCTTTCAGCCAAAAGAGCTGCGCCTACTTTAAATCCCGAGTAGGGACTGTATGAATACGCCAGTTGTGCAGTCGCTGTCTCAATTAACTTTGCGATCATTCCCTGCGATAATTCCATTTCACAAGTTCCTTCCGCCGGGTTTTCTTCTTCCGTTTTCACGATTTTTACAATGCGGCTCGTTCCGAGTCTGTCTGCCCCAAGCTCCAGAAACTTTTCCGCGTCTTCCATCGAGGAAATGCCGCCCGCCGCTTTCATCTTCACGTTACCGCCGACATGATCCGCAAACAGGCTGATATCGTCAAAAGTCGCGCCTGCTTTTGAAAAACCTGTGGACGTTTTAATATAATCCGCTCCCGAACGAGTGACGATCTCACACATTTTCACTTTTTCTTCATCTGTCAAAAGACATGTTTCTATGATCACTTTAAGAACTTTACTGCCGCACGCATTTTTCAGAATGCGGATTTCTTCTTCGATCTGATCGTATTTTCTGTCTTTCAGCCATCCGATATTGATAACCATATCGATCTCATCCGCTCCGTTTGCGATCGCATCTTTTGTCTCAAATTCCTTTACGGCAGTCGTCTCGTAACCGTTCGGAAAACCGATCACAGTACAAATCGGAACTCTTCCGCCTACATATTCCGCCGCTTGCTTCACATAACTTGGAGGAATACAGACTGACGCCGTATCATATTTCACCGCATCATCACATACCTGACGAATCTCATCCCACACAGCTTCCTGCGACAGCAATGTGTGATCCACATGCCGTAAAATTTCTTTTTCATTCATATCCTTCATTTGACCGTTTATTTCCTCTCTTTATTTTCCGCATTTATTTTCTTTCACTTATTTTTCCCGCTTTTTCCCCTCATTTCTTTTCTCGCGTTTATTTTCTTTCATTTATTTTTCCCGCTTATCTCCCCCATTCATTTTTCCGTTTTTCTTTTCTCCCGCTCTTTTCTTCTCGTTGTCATTTTCTTTATATGCATTCTACTCTTTTTTCCGTTCTTCGGAAATCAATCTGCGGATCGCGTCCACTGCCACCCGGATCGCCATGTCCGTATCGTGCACTACCGGGTTCTCAAGTCCTGCTTTCTCACGTTCCTGATTCGCGATCACAAGAAAACACGAGCCGACCCGCACCCCAAGGCTGCTCGCCACAACAAACAGAGCCGCCGATTCCATTTCCGAGGCAAGACAGCCGAGTTGTTTCCACGCCTCCCACTTATGAAGCAGATCGTAGCCTACCGGCTTTCTCTCCGGTTCATGCTGACCGTAAAACGAATCTTTGCACTGTACAACTCCCGTATGGAACGGATATCCTTTTGATTTAACAGCTTTCACAAGCGCATTCGTCACTGTCAGATCGGGCACTGCCGGAAATTCGATCGGCGCATACTCCCTGCTCGTTCCTTCCATCCTGATTGCCCCTGTTGACACAACGATATCTCCGCTTTTCACATCTGTCTGCATTCCGCCGCAAGTTCCGATCCTGATAAACGTATCCGCACCGCACCTACAAAGTTCTTCCATTGCAATAGCTGCCGACGGTCCTCCTATTCCCGTAGATGTAACGCTTACCTTCACTTGATCGAGCGTTCCTGTATATGTCACATACTCTCTGTTATCTGCAATCAACACCGGGTTATCTAAATATTGCGCGATCTTCACACATCTTTTCGGATCTCCGGGCATAATGACGTACTTCCCGATTTCCCCTTTTGCAGTTTGTATATGATACTGTCTGTTCGGATCTTCCGAATAATTTTTCATCTGCTGTTCCTCCTCACTTTGCCGGTAAAAACAAAACCGCCGCAAAACAGACAGGCTATTTCAAAAAATCCCCCATCTACTTTGCGGCAGTTTGCTCTGCATTTTTTACCTTTTATATAATAGTGAACCGCCCACCGGTTAAATCCAATGGGGTTCCGGTTTCAAGTCAGAAGCTGCCTGACATCTTAATACTCAAACACTGCCACACCATAGGCCGGAAGCGGGTATGCGATCGAATACGCCTGACCGTCGCATTCCTTTTTCACCGGTTTGTAAGTAAGCGGACGTTTTTCCCCTTTTCCTCCGTACTTTTCCTCATCACTGTTCAAAACAAGCTTCAGCGTTTTCCTCGTCGGAACGCCGACTCTGTAATCTTCTCTTTCCACAGGAGTAAAGTTGCAGACGAAAAGCAAATTCTTTTCTTTATTCTTGGAATGTCTTACAAAGCTGTAAATACTTCTGAAAATATCATCCGCATTGATCCACTCAAATCCCGCCGGATCATTGTCCATTTCATAAAGAGCTTTATTGTTTTTATACAAATGAAGCAGATCCCGATACCAGTTCTGAATATCTCTGTGCTCAGGTTCGGCGAGCAGGAACCAATCGATCTCTCTCTTTTCGCTCCATTCTCTAAGCTGTGCAAATTCCTGACCCATGAACAGAAGTTTCTTTCCCGGATGGCCCATCATAAACGCATAGCCTGCTTTTAGGTTGGCAAATTTATCGAACCCAAGTCCCGGCATTTTATTGATCATCGAACACTTCAGATGAACAACTTCGTCATGCGACAACACAAGAATATAATTTTCACTGTATGCATACTGCATCGCAAACGTCATCATATGATGTGCATTTTTACGGAAATACGGATCAAGTTTCATGTACTCCGTAAAATCGTGCATCCATCCCATATTCCATTTCAGGCTGAAACCAAGGCCGTCGTCTTCGGGCGATCCTGTCACCTTCGGCCATGCCGTCGATTCTTCCGCGATCATCACAGCGCCTTTGTTCCGTCCCAGAACAACCGAATTCAAATGTTTAAAGAAATCGATCGCCTCAAGATTCTCGTTGCCTCCGTATTTGTTCGCGACCCACTGTCCGTCCTGTTTTCCGTAATCAAGATAGAGCATCGACGCAACAGCATCCACACGGAGCCCGTCCACATGGAAATGTTCGATCCAGAATAATGCGTTTGCAATCAGGAAGTTGCGCACTTCCGCTTTTCCGTAATCAAATACTTTCGTTCCCCAATCCGGATGTTCTCCGAGTCTGGGATCTGCATACTCGAATGTCGGAGTTCCGTCAAAATCAGCAAGCCCGTGAGCATCTTTCGGAAAATGCGCCGGAACCCAGTCAAGAATCACTCCTATATTGTTTTTATGCAGAAGGTCAACCAGATATGCAAAATCTTCAGGACTTCCGTATCTTGAAGTCGGCGCATAATATCCCGTAACCTGATATCCCCACGAACCGTCAAACGGATGCTCTGCAATGCCCATCAGTTCTACATGAGTGTATCCCATCTCTTTTACATATTTTACGATCGCCTTGGCGAACTCTCTGTATGTGTAGAATCCTTCATCTTCCCTTCCCGGGTGACGCATCCACGAACCCATATGAACTTCATAGATCGACATCGGATTCTTCTTATGATTCCATGTCTTCCGCGCTTTCATCCATGCGTCATCCGTCCATCTTATACGGGAAAGATCCGTAATACGAGACGCCGTTCCCGGACGAAGCTCCGCATAATTTGCAAACGGATCCGCCTTATAAAGAAGCTCGCCTTTCTGCGTCTCAATACAGAACTTATAAAGCTGTCCTTCTTTCGCTTCCGGTACAAACTTCACATAAATACCTAGAGGCTCCTGACGCTCCATTCTGTCTCTTTCCAAATTCCAGTCATTAAATTCCCCGACTACAGACACATTCTTCGCATTCGGCGCCCATACCGCGAAATAAACGCCCTCCGTTTTGTCGTTCACTACTTTATGTGCGCCTAATTTTTTATAGATCTCGTAATGGTTTCCCTGACCAAACAGGTAATGATCCAATTCTCCTATCTCATAGGCATGTTCATTCGCTTTCATACTTGCCGCATCCGCCGCAGTGTTTTTCGCCGGACTGTTCGCCCTGTTCCGGCTTGCGCCGCCTGACGCCTTTTTCACCGCACTGCCCGCCATACCGCCGGCTGCATGATTCACGATGCCTTTGCCTGCACTTTTTGCCGCGTTTCTGCCCGCACCTTTTCTCCTTGCCATAAAAGCCCACCTCGCCGTTTCCTCATAATAAAATATCGAAGCGTTTCTGCCCGCTTCCGTGATAGTTTCATTATACTTGATTCCGTCCAAAAAATAAAGAGAAACAGACAGCTCTTTCCCGCCCGTTTCTCTTGTATTTTGTCTATTTATGCACACATTTTAAATTATAGTCTATTATCGTGCTTCTTTATATATTAAAATCTTTTTCAGAAAGAATAATACGGTCTGACTCGTCTGTATTTCTTCCAAAAACTTTCCGCATCAATTTCTTCGCGGACGCCTTCTGAGAATGACGGATCGCGTCATCCATAACTTCTTTCACTTCCGCAACCGTCACAAAATGATCTTCCCTCTGCAGAGAATCAATTTTACTATACAGCGCAAGAATTCCCATCTCGTCAATGTGATATCCGTTTTCTTTCGCATACGTCTGACCGAACGTAACAAGCTCATCGTTGATGAAAATCGGCACTTCCAGTCTTGATGTGAATTTTTTCCTGAATTCTCTGTTCGATGACAACAGTCTGTCAAGCGGCTTTCTCTGCTCTTCCAAGACGATCAGCATCTCGCCTGTATCCTGCTCCATCGCTTTATTAAGACGCGCAACTGTCTTTTCATTCATTTTGGACGCTTTCTCAATGATCAGAGCGCCGCCGTAAAGTTTTTCGACAATATCGCTGATCTTCTTCTTATTCAGAGAATCTCCTGTCACGATCGCGACCTTGCCCTGACGGATGTCTCTTTGCTTCTGGATCGCTTTCACGACGTCAACGGCAAGAACCGTTTTTCCGTTGCCTTTATTTCCAATGATAAGCAAGTTGCCCGTTCTCGAAGTCCCTTTTCTGTTCGTACAGTTCTTATCCTGCTCAAGCACATCGACAAGCTGTTCGCTCATTCCGCGCACCGGAACAAAGTAAGAAAACAGTTTCTTCTGTTCCTCTGTAAGTCCGGCTCTCGTTCCGATACCGCTTTGCATCTCAAGGTCATATCTTCCATGTACGACAAAACCGGTATCCATTGACAATGCATCCGAGATCTCATCGAGCGGAAGCGGCGCAGTCTTACCTGTCGCAATCAGCTTCGCAGTCTCTTTACGGCTAAGCGGTGTCGTCGCCGACATAATGTCGATCGGCTCGTCATCATCAGGAATCTCTCTGTCGTCATCCTCTCCCGAATAATCAGGATTTACTGTGAACTCATCCTCAATGTCCTGAATCTCTTCCGCGTCATCTTCCCCGAAGAAATACTCGTCATCTGCGTTTCCTTCCGCCTCTTCGATCACTTCATCCGCTTCTTCGTAGTAATCTTCTTCCGGTTCTTCAATCACTTCTTCTGACTCTTCATAGTAATCTTCTTCCGGCTCTTCGATCACTTCTTCTGACTCTTCATAGTAATCTTCTTCCGGTTCTTCGATCACTTCCTCTGATTCTTCATAGTAATCTTCCTCCGGTTCTTCGATCACTTCTTCTGATTCTTCATAGTAATCTTCTTCCGGCTCTTCGATCACTTCGTCTGCTTCTTCGTAGTAATCTTCCTCCGGTTCTTCGATCACTTCCTCTGATTCTTCATAGTAATCTTCTTCCGGCTCTTCGATCACTTCGTCTGCTTCCTCATAGTAGTCTTCTTCAAAGTAATCGTCATCCAAATCTTCCTCGAACTCCTCGTCGAAATCTTCGTCAAAGTCATCATCAAAATCATCGTCGATTCTAAGATCCTCCGCAACCTGACCCATGTTTTCGCTTGGTTCTTCTTTTCTCTTAAGATATACTCCTGTAGGTTCTTTCTTTTCTTCTTCCGGCGGGATAATTCCCTCAATTTCATCAATCATACGTTGAATATCCGGCGGTAAAATCGGTGTTGTTTTCTTATTCGTCTCCATAGTATCCCCTTTTGCTGTATCCCCTGCTGAATCTATAACTTCTTCTTGTTCCGATTCGGATGCTCCTTCTGCATCCGTCCCCTCTTCAACCGGCTCATCCTCTCCTGCATTTTCTTCAAATCCCGAAAGGATATCTTCCAAACTGATCTGACCTGTAATCTGATCGTCCTCTTTTATTTCAGCGGCCGCTTCCGCTTGCGCTGCCTCCTCCGCTTGTGCGGCTTCTTCTGCTTGTGCCGCCTCTTCCGCTCTTGCGGCTTCTTCTGCTTGTGCCGCCTTTTCTGCTCTTGCGGCTTCTTCCGCTTTCTCCTCTTCTTCTGCCTGTAATGCGGCGCGGCGTTTTTCCTCTTTCAAACGACTTACCATGTCTATATCTGCAACCGACTCAATCTCTCCGATCGCCTGCTCCAGATCCGCAAGATCTTCTTCATCCTCGATCTCATCTTTTCTTACCGGACGGAATTTGATCTGGGATGTATTTCCCATATCCTTTTCTTTGCCGAATTCCGACTCCTCTTCATCCTCAAAGTCAAAATCCATCGCTCCTGTTTCCGTCAAATCGAACTCCGACTCTTCTTCGTCTTCAAAATCAAAGTCCATCGCTCCCGTTTCCGTCAAGTCAAACTCCGGCTCTCCTTCATCTTCAAAGTCAAAGTCCATCGCTCCCGTTTCCGTCAAGTCAAACTCCGGCTCTTCTTCATTCTCAAAGTCGAAATCCATCGCTCCCGTTTCCGTTAAATCAAACTCCGGCTCTTCTTCATCTTCAAAGTCAAAGTCCATCGCTCCCGTTTCCGTCAAATCAGATTCCGACTCTTCTTCATCTTCAAAATTAAAATCCATCGGAGCTGTCTCGTCTTGGAAATCATCTGCCGTCAATTCTTCCAACTCCGGATGAAGAAGTTTTCTCAATGCAACGTCTAACGGCATCGTATCTCCCAGTTTCTTTTTAGCAGGCTGCCTTTCTTCTTCCGGCTCTGCGGTTGTCTCCAGCACATCCGGTCCTTTTATTCCTTCCGGTACGCGCTCCTCCGGCTCATCGACTCCTTCTGCTTCGGAAACATCCGTCGGCAGATATGCGTCTTCTGTCTGCCCGGCATCTTCCGCATCTATCGGCACCTGCTCGTCCTGTTCAACATGATCCTCTGCATCCTCCGCCGGTGAATCCGCTTCTAACGCCTTGATCTCGTCGGCTTCCCACGCTTCCGTATCTACTTCCACCGGGTCGTTCGGCAAAGTGATCTCTCTTACTCCTTCTGAGATCGTTTCCGGCATCATGTCCGGAACAAGTTCCTCCATTCCCTTCGGAACTCGTGCGTTCACCTGCTGTTCGGCAGCGAAATCAGCATCGGCAACTTCGGAGTCGGCAGCCATAAGTTCAGCTCCCGGCAAACCGTTTTCTTCTTCCTCCTGCTCGGATTCATCTGCCTCTGCATAAGAAAAAATATCAGGAATCTCCTCTGTCTCCTCGGACGTCCTTGCATAACGCTTATCGTACTTTTCCTGCTGGGAAGGAGTCAGTGGTTTGTACTGCATCTTCAGTTCCATCGCCTTATAGACATACTGCCCCTCGCTGAACCAAAGAATCAAATCGTCACACTCTTCCAGACATTCTGATGTCATACCGGCTTCCTGATACAGCTTCGCCAGTTCATATGCCCACTCTTCAATATATTCGGATTTCTTATATTCTTCAAGAGCTTCGATCTGCTGCTCGATCGGCGCCCTCTGCGCGCGGAGAATCTTATATCTTAAAATGTACTGATTCGGGTCTTTCGGCGCGATCTGCATAAACTCATCGTAAAAATCGATCGCCTCATCGACATTTCCCGTCTTAAGAGCCAATCCGCACAGACGGCTGATAATCTTACGGCTTCCTTCCGCCCGCTGATATGCAAGCGTCAAAATGTCATATCCCTTCTGATATTCTCCGGTTTTTTCATAAATTTCACTGACGTTTGACAACATCACTGCATTGCGCACGCGCCTCCAGTCAATTTCATCTGCGATCGCCGCCGCTCTGCTGTACGCGCCGCTCTCCATAAGTTCGAGCATCCGTTCAGTCTTTGATTTATATTCGTATTTATCCACCGCATTCACCTCATTAAAAAATAGTTTTGTACAGGGCAGTGTCTTTCCTTCTATGTTTCTTTACATACTATATCTTTCAATATTTTATCATATGCATTTCGCAATGTCAAAAAAATGCACCCTCAATTAACATTGAAGATGCATTTTTATAATCTATTTAATTTTTTCATATTCTCTTTATTTTTAAATCGGAGGCAAATATTAGATTCTGTTCCTGTAAGACCTCTGCCATTGTTATTTGATCTGCGGTCGATTTATTAAGACCTGCTTATTAAATCTTCCCTCCTTCAATTAACAAATTCGAGTTCATAACAGTATCCTTATCACATATCACTTACGTTCCTTGTTTCCGGTACCACCACACATATTAAACCCGATATGCACGAATGATAATCTACTCAATGTTTCTTTACACATCTTTTGAAATTCTGCTATATGTGGTATCTATATTCAATATGTCTGCAAATGTTAAATCTTTCTGATCTCTATCCGGACTTCCAACTCTCCGATCAATTCTTTCGTTATTTTTATTCCGGATCATCTATCCTTGAGCAAAGGTCTCTTCTCCACAGGAACTTACACTTGCCGTACCACTAACATATTGATGATTCACTGAAATCACGCTGTCCATTGGTCTTTCCCTCCTGCTATCCGTTTATTTTTAATCTAATCGGGCAACTGATACGATGCCTTCTTAGTTAAATATCCTTTTGAGATGCTTTTGTTTTTATTTTGTTGTATCTCTTTTGGATGTCTTTATAATATCACCTGAGTTTTATTTTGTCAATACATTTTTATAAAAAACTTTAAATAATTACATTTTACTTTTATATTGTATGAATTTTCTGACAATGTTGCTGTCTCTGCAAAAAAGAATAAGGCGTCCGTTACCGAACGCCCTATTCCATAAAAGCTTAAATGTTTACTGCCTTAATCAAAAGACAAGTTTTCACTATGCTCTTTTTCTTCTAACCGCTACATAAGCAATTACCGACATTCCCGCAAGTACAAGCCACAGAGCTACATGTGCCGTATCTCCTGTCTGTACGCTTCCGCCCTGTGACGGAGTTGACGGAGTCTGCGGATCATTCTTCGGCGGAGTCTGTGTCTTCGTCAAACCTTCTGCCGCTGAATTCAACTGTGCCAAAGCAGCTTTTACCTGATCTGCTGTTGCAGCCTCGTTATCCAAGATTGCCTTAGCAGATTTCAGAGCGTTTTCAAACTTCGCCCAGCTCTCTGCTGTGTAACCGTCGTTCTTCTTATCTTTGTACTTGTCGTAAGCTGCCTGAAGCTCGCTCTTATCAACAGACGGTTTTCCGGAAAGCTTCAATGCTACGCGAGCGTCTCTTAACGCATTAAGCGCTGCGTCTACCGCTGCCTGATCACTGTTGCTGTTGTCTTCCACGATTGCTTTTGCCGCTTTCAGCGCATCTGCATATTCTTTCCAAGAATCTGCTGTATAGTCTGCCTCTTTCAGATCTTTATACTCTTCGATCAAAGCTTTCAATGCATCTGTGTTTCCACGCTGTACAAGCGCTGTAACCGCATCGTTCAACGCTTTTGCTGCTGCATCGATCTCCGTCTGATCTTTGCTGTCTTTCAGTACCTTTTCTGCATCTGAAAGAACTGTTTTCATTGCTTTGTAAGAATCTGTTGTGTACAAGTTCGCATCAGCCGCTTTCGCTGCATCGATTGCTGCTTTTAACGCCTCTTTATTGATCTGCTCTACTTTTACTAATGCTGTATGAGCATCTTCTAACGCTTTCTTCGCTGCGTCTACCGCTGCCTGATCAAGATTGCTGTTGTCTTTCACAACTTTTTCTGCCGCTGTCAACGCATCTGTGTACGCTTTCCAGGAATCTGTTGTGTAGTCTGCCTCTTTCAGACCTTCTGCTTTATATTCTGCGATCAAAGCTTTCAACGCATCTGTGTTTCCACGTTCTACAAGCGCAGCAACCGCATCATTCAAATCTTTTGCTTTCGCATCGATTGCCGCCTGATCCTTACCGTTTGTCAGAAGTTCTTCTGCTTCTGCAAGAACTTTTTCCATTGCATTGTAAGAAGCTGTTGTATATGCGTTTTCGTCTTTTGCTTTTGCCGCATCTACTGCTGCCTGCAGTTTGCTCTTATCAAGCTGCGGATCTACCGGAGCTTTTACGAGAGCTTCTTTTGCCGCTTTCAATGCGTCTTTCGCCGCATCTACTTCTGCCTGTGTCTTATTGCTGTTGTCTGCCACGATTCCATTTGCAGCTTCAAGAGCTTCTTCGTATTTCACCCATGTCTCATGTGTGTAATCCGCTTCTTTCAGTTCTTTGTACTCTTCAATAAGAGCTTTCAATGCATCTGTGTTTCCGCGTTTTGCCAATGCTGCATGTGCATCTTCTAACACTTTCTTCGCTGCATCTACCGCCGCCTGATCGCTGTTGCTGTTATCTGTTACGATTGCGTTTGCCGCATTCAGAGCAGTCTCATAAGCGCTCCATGTAGATGTTGTATGATCCTCTGCTTTCAAATTCTCTTTTGCGTACTGATCGATCAAAGCTTTCAGATCTGTTACATCTCCGCGAGCAACAAGTCCTTTCACAGCTTCAGTTAATTCTGCAACCATTGCGTCGATCGCATCTTTTGTACCGTTTACAAGAAGCTGTTTTGCTTCTGCAATTTTAGCTTTTACCGGCTCTGCACTTGTTACTGTACTTGTTTCAACTTTCTTCTCTGCGTCTGCGATTGCTTTCTTCAGAGCGGATGCATCTACAAGTTTAGCTTCTGCGCCTTCCAGTTTCTTAATCATAGCAGCTACTTCTTCCTGTGTCTGTGCTCCTGTCGCCACAAGATCATATCCTTCTTTAAGAAGAGCATTAAACGCTGCTGCGCTATCTGTTGTTGCGTTAGACGTATCTACCGCTGACAATACGCTCAATCTTTCGATCAAGGCTGTAATGTCTACGCCCGGTGTCTCGCCTTCTTCCGGTTTTGTTCCGTATACTTCAAGCTCTACAACGTGGTTTGTTGTTGTGTCATTGTTTGCTCTTCCGTACATGTAAACGCGAACAAACTGTGCTTTCGTTCCTTCCGGAAGCGTCCATGATTTACCCTGTGCAGTTTCTGCATAGTCTTCATCGAATTTTTCCGGTGCTTGTGTATACAGTTTATGAACATTCTGATCATCCGCATTATAGACGATTGTAGCTTTTCCTTCTGCAAAGTCTGTTTCTTTTTCTGCTACAGCTACTACTGTATCGCCATATGTTCTACCATCGCCCCAGTAACGATACAGTGACAGAGAGTTCACATCACATACAGCGCCTAAATCAACCTGCATATAAGATGATTCACGTCTATTGTCCGCACCGAACTCGGCATAGTTTGAACCAAAATCAGTTTTGTTTCCGTCAACAGCCATAGACATCGGTCTGTCGCCGCCTTTTGCTGCATCTGTGTCATCTGCCGTCCATTTTGCCGTTACATTTGCATCCTTTGCAATGTTCTTTGCTTCTACTTTCTCTCCATAGATCGCAAGATCACCGACTGTAATATACTTATTTTCATCAGTTGCTTGCCAGTGATAAGAAGACGTTCCACTGATACGTACATATCTAGCTTCCTGTGCCTCAAATGTAACTTCTGCCGGGAAAAGTGTCTGATCATTCTTATTCACAATCTTGTCCGAAAGATCAAGCCCGTTTTCTCCTGTTACCGAAGTCCATGTATCCTCTCCGTCTTTTCTAATTTCTACAATCAGATTCTTAATATTACCTGTACAATGCCAGTAGTTCTTTGCATCATTATAATAACGCGGTGTGTAGTCAACCTGATCCAATTTATACGTCGCACCCAAGTCAACTTGCAGCCATGCATTATCGCTGCTTACAGTACCTTCTTCCACTTTCTGACTTGTCCAGTATGTCGTGTTATCTCCATCTAAGACTTTATCTTTACTTCCTTCGCTCGTCTCAGAAACTGTGATCATATCATTTGTAAGTTTAAGTTTCGGAAGTCCTTCCTGCTCTCCGAGATTAGCCACTTCATTATAACCGTATGCGATATCATATACTGCCGCCGCTGTCACACCTTCACCTGCTGTGATCGCAGCTTTCTTAACTTCATGAAATCTGTTCTTTTCATTATAAGCAGATCCTTCCAGTGTTCCGTCTACATAAAGTTTCAGCATACCGTTGTTTTCTTTCACACCTACTACTTTATGCTCTGCTCCGTCATTGATTGACTTGCCGGAAACTGCTGTCGCACCATTCAGTGTGAAGGATGCTTTTCCTTCTGCTGTTACTTTCAGTTCGTACTGACCATTCTGGCTTACGAGTGACTTATCTGTTGCCGTTGTGTTTACAGCCGCATATACTGTGAATCCATTATTGGAATTCAGTGATCTGTCCGCTGCTGCAATTTCTCCTGCTTCTGCAATCGCTTCTTTTTCAACGATCACACTGTCTTTGTGATATACAACAGATGCAGCTTCAGTAGCTTTGTTGCCCGACATGTCTTTAATATCCTGCGGAATTACTTTTACTGTAGCTTCGTTTGCCGGAGCTTCTGCTAATACGATATGATATGTTGTATCGTCTGCGCTCTTCTTAATAGAAGAAACTTTTGCGTTTTCTACTTTAAAGAGGTTTCCTGATACTTTCTCATCGAATTTTACTGTAAGTTCTTTCGCACCGTCTGTCATGATTCTGTCGATCTTCGGCGCTGTTGTGTCTTTTTCTGCTGAAACACGTAAGATACGCACTTCGTTCGGTTTCAAGTTCACTGTGTATTCTTGACCATACTTTAATGTACCTGTCTGAGCAGACTTATCGGAAAGAAGATAGCTGTGCTCTAAGTAGTAGTTTAATGTGCCTGCACCTTCTGCAACGCCCATTGTACGGTCGAATGTGAACTTGATTGTCTTATCTGCATTTGCAGATGGGTTACGGAGTGAAATAATTCCGTCCGTTCCGTCGAAACATGAGAATCCGTATGCTTCTGCCTGCGTTTGGTCTGACAGATCTCCGTTACTCAGTTTTGTAATATCCGGTTTCCCTCCGATCATCTTGGAATTTTTGAGCATATGATAGTTTTCTTCTGCCCACTCAAGGAATTCTCCTGTGATCTCGTATTTTCCATCTGTCATAATACTGTCAGAGTAGTACAACTCCCAAAATGCCGTTCCACGAGTAGACAACATGTACAGATAGTTCTGGAAATCTTCATCTGTAGCAGTATTAACTGTCATTCCTGTTCCTTCTTTTCCGTAAATCGGATCATGGTTGTACAGATTCTGAAGCGGGAACTGGAACTGATGATTCTTCAGGAAGTCATAGTAACAAGCGTCACGATATGTAATCTGCTTATTCATCTTTGTTGTTCCGAAAGATGCATCCTTCTGATCATGTACGCACTGAATCCATACAGAGTTCGCCCACTGTAAATACCACGGACTCGGGTTTACATAACATGTAAGAGAGATCCAGAGTTTATTAATTCCGTCCTCTTTTTCACTCTGACGAACCGCTTCCATCAGATCGATCCATGCTTCCCACAGATCAGTCACATGATACATCTGGTGATAACCGCCTGTCATATGGTGATTAGACTCACTGTATACCGGAACGCCGTCTGCTCCGCCTAAATTGTTGAAATGATTATACTGAGCAGTATCTGCAAATCCATCCCATTTCCAGTAGTTGACATCCCAATCTTGCTGCCATTTAATCGCCATCTTTTTAAAATTCTCTACATATACACGGTCTGCAACGTCGATAGAATGTCCTGCTTTACTTCCTTTTTGTGCCCTCTCAATAATATTTGCTAATGTAGTGTAGAAGTTATATCCGCCTCTCGGTCCAACCCATACTCCAAAGTTACTTCCGAACTTCTTAACAAGTTCGCTGGACGGTGTCAATCCCTCCGGGAATTTCTCATTAAATGTCCAGAAACCTTCGGTATTCTCTATTGCTCCCGATTGTGCGTGTGACCCTGCTCCTATCGAACCATCATTATACGCATTCCATCCATCATCTACAACGTAAGAATCCAACGGACGAACTTCTGCTTTATTCAACTCACGATCAATTTCAATGAACGAAGCCAAAATATTTTCATCACTGATCTTCATCATGTTGTCGAACCATGAATTGTACTGTGTACGGAACTCTGACGGAGTTGCGATTGACTTGATGTACTCGAAGAAGTCTGCCTGAATAACTTCCTGCTCTGTACTTCTTGCCGCACCTGCAACTGTCTGCCATGTCACATACTTATCGTCTGTTGTCAACTGATTATCTTCTTTCAGTCTGCTGAACGTCTTACCACTGTAATAACGCATAAATCCTGTTCCGTTTACGATCTCTGTATCCGCTGCCGGGAACTCACATCCGAAGAACATTCCCTGAATGTAGATCGGCTGTCCGAGGTTCGCTTTGAACTCTTCCATCTGAACAACGCCGCCTTGACCTCTCGGAATTGTCCACTGTGCATCGGACTCTGCCACTTTCAGAGACTCAAGGTCGATATAGTCGATCTCAGCATCTGCCATCTTGTCATCCGGCACGTCGATCTCAAGGAATTTACGCATGAAGTGATCGCCTTCGTACATTACGATTACTTCGTCGATTGAATACTCTACGTTTTTGTGAGTGTACGGTTTGAAAGAAAATGTTACTTTCTTACCTGTTTTCTCTTTACCGTTGATCGTTGCCGTTGTATCTTCGACTTTGACTGCCTCATTGCCGTCTTTCAGCTCTAAATCGCTTGTCTCAAATGCACGGTCATCCGTATCTACCGGAGCTTTATCTGCGTGGAGATTAAATTCTGCTCCGCCGGCAAATCTTTCCCCATTGTTTGAAGATGTTGCTACGAACTTAATCTGTTTCGCAGTACATGCTTCTTTCAAGTTTACATAGATCGGGTTCGTACCATTATATTCAAATTCGCCTTCTGCGATCGGCTCTCCCCAATCTTCGGATTCATAATCAAGTTTGTTTTCTGCTGTTGATGCGTACAGCTTGTACCCCTTAATATTTCCGTTTGTGTTTTCTCCTTCTTTTCTCGGTGTATAAGAGAAAGACTGGAATGTCACATCTTTTCCGAATGTGATTACTACATTATGCGGATAGTCCTGATCACCTTGTCCAGTCCCCCCATAATTTGAATGCCAGATACTCTCTGTTCTTCCATCTAACAAGTTAGATGCCGGTCCATCTGAGTCTCCGCTCGCATTCTGGTAGCTGTCTGCCGTTGCTGTCCAGCCGTCACGGTTGATTGCCTCTAAGGTAATCGATCCTTTTTGCTCTTTCGTTGTCTTAACAACGAATTCTTCACTTCCTTCTTGCGGAGTGAAGGTTGTTCCTTCTCCACCAGTTCTTTTGTTCACAATTTCAGTCGTGAACAATTTTTTGTCCGCTGTTGAAAATGTTCTTTTGATGGCATCGTTTCCGATTGTAACAGTATTATCTTTCTGCTCAACGGTTACTTTACCATACGGAACTGCAGTTTCATTTTCTGCCGCTCCGGCAACTGATGTTGTGGAGAAGACGCTCGTCACAACCATAGCTGCTGCGAGCGCTGCACTGAAAAATTTCTTTTTCATAATATTCTCTCCTTTCCCCGTGAAATTGTTATGTTTTTCACAGTCTGCATCTATTTTATGATAACATATTCCCTGTCATTTCGGTACATCCAATATCCTTTTCGTGATATTTACTTAATTTGTGTCAATTTAATCAATGTTTTTTTAAGATTTTATCGGTTTTTCTTAAGAATTCTTCTTTTTATTTTCCGCAATTTATTAAGACGACTATAATATCCTGTTTATGTCAGGAAATAAAGGGAATCCTGTAAATAACACTTAAAGGAGTTGCATTATATATGAAGAAACTCATTTATCCGGCAGCGCTTATTCTGCTTTTTATTATATTGACAACGACAATTCTGCCTGCCGACGCCGTCTACGGATCGAATACGGACTGGCTCTCCCAACATGCCGCTCTTGCGGAAACGATCCGTGACGCCTGCGTGGAACAGCACACGCTTCTTCCCGACTGGATCGATCTCGGAAGCGGAAGCAGCGGATATCAGTTTTCTTATTATGGATTTTTAAGACCTGATATTTTGATCGGATGTCTGTTTCCGCAAGTTCCGATGGTTTACATCCTGATCGGCTATATGCTTGCACTTTATCTCGCTTCCGTTCTTTTATGTTATATGTGGCTGCAAAGCGAGGATATTTCCCCGTTCTTTTCCTTCATCGGAAGCGTTTTATTTTTGACTGCGGGATGTCTTTTCCATATGCATCGTCAGATCATGTTTGTCAATTATCTGCCGTTTTTGATCCTTGCTTTTTTGTGCGTGAAGAAACGTAAGTTTCGCTTTCTCCCTCTTTGTATGCTTCTGATCTGCCTGCACAGCTTCTATTTTGCGATCGCCGCATTTGCCGCGATCGGCTGGTACTGGCTGAGAACGGAAAAAGAGACATTTTGGAAAGATTCGTTTTTCAAAAAATATATCCCTTCCGCCGTTCTTTCCGTATGCATGGCGGCGGCGCTCCTTCTGCCGACAGGACTTGTACTGATGGAGCACAGACGAAGCGGCGGCGGATTTTCTCTTTTGAAAATATTAGAGCTTTTCGGACCGAATATCTCTATGAACGGCATCTTGTTTAACGAATACGGACTGGGGCTTACATTGATCTGCTTTTACACGATACTTGCCGGATTAAATAAAAAAAATCCTGCCAAAAAAGAATTCTTTCCTGACAGCGTTTTATTTTTATCTTTCGGATTGTTCGGTATCTTTTCTTACATTTTAAACGGAACGCTCTACGCCAGACCGAAGATACTTATTCCGTTTCTGCCGCTGTTCATCCTGCACTGCGTACGTTACTTAAAATCAGCGCACACCGAAACAGACCGCGTTTCATCGTATCCGCTCTATCCGTTTGCCGTAATGCTTCCGCTTGGTCTGCTCTGGTTCAGTCAAGTTCAGTTTCCGTGGATTTTGATCGAACTTGGTATTCTGTTTTTATTTTGCCTGATACAAAGACGGAAACAAAACCTTATTTTGCAAATGTTTAAAAATCCCCGCATTTTTGCCCGGGTAGAATTACTCGTCTATCTGCTCATACTGATCGCCCCGGTCGGTATGTATATTACAACTGCCAGAAAGGAAAACTGGGTAAAGAAAGCAGATGTTTCGGCAAAAGAAACTTACACAAAACTTGCGGAAATTCCGATGGATCCGCTCTATCATTTTGACAGCCTGACCGAACCGCTTGCAAACGGAAACCGCGCCCCAGAAGCGAAAATAACAAGAAGTTCTATGTATTCTTCTGTGACAAACAGCGCTTACTCCGACTTGTATTATGACGTGCTGAATACACCGATCCGAATCAATAACCGGATCGCGCTGCTTACTTCCGATAATCCGTTCATGCTTCATCTTCTTGGCGTTCGGTATATCGAGACAGAAAAAGATCATATTCCCGCCGGGTATACGCCTCTGTATTCTTCGGCAAAAGACACGGTGGTCGCAGAGAATAAAAACGTGCTTCCGAATGTTTATTTTACATCGGATACAATCTCTGAAAAAGAGTTTGACCGTTTCAATCAAATCGAACAGTTGGAAGCGATTTCCCGCAAAACCATAATAGAAAACACTTCCACTGATACGGACAGCGACGTTTACCTCCCCGGAAAGTTTATCACTCCTTTTGCCCCGAAACTGTCGGCAGACGGCAAACTTCCCGATAGTTTGACTATCAAAAAGACTGCCGATAAGTATGACATAATCTCAAAATGTCAACAATCGTTGACATTTTATGTTGAAAATACAGGCTTTGGCAACATTTTGTTGCTTTCTTTCCAGGTGGATAATAAAACGATCGATCCTGTTGTCATCGACATTAACAACATACGCAATAAGCTTTCGGGACTATTTGCGCCTTACCCAAACGGAAACAATACGTTTCACTATCAGTTTTCAGCGGACAGTGACTCGGGTATGACAAAACTAAAGGTTACTTTTCCAAAGGGTCATTTCACTGTCAGCAACGTACAGTGGCATTTATGTAATAAACATATTTTCGACGACGAGAACACAATTACAAAAGCGGTCTGTGACAGCAGAACCGAACGCAGCGCCTTCCTTTCAGGCACGACTGTTTTTTCCGGAAGCATCCATGCAGAAAGCAACGGGGTTCTCGCGTCTGCGATTCCGCGGCAAAACGGACTTGAGCTTTACATCGACGGCAGACGCACAGATATTATCCGCGTAAATAAAGCTTTTGCAGGAGCACATATCGAAAAGGGGACTCATAAGATCGAATTTCGATTTTCTCCTCCCGGAAAACAAATCGGCTGTATCATCAGCCTGATATCTCTGTTGTGCTATTTAAGTTACCTGATTTTTACATTTGGAGTCTTTACTTCAAGAAAAACACAAAATATTACAACGGCTCACCATAAAAACGCGCTGTAAGAAATTCACTATAATCATTATAAGAAAGAGGGAACTGACTTTGAAACGAATTTACTTAAGCAAAGAACTGCTCACTTACATCATTACCGGAGGAATCACAACCGGAGTTAATTACATGTTATACGGACTTTTTCTATTTTTTCACGTTCCGTATATTGCATCTAACAGTATCGCATGGACAGGCGCGGTTATCGCCGCCTATGTTCTGAACAGAAAATGGGTCTTTCGGTCAAACAGACGGATTCCCGAAGAGTTTTTCTCCTTTGCTGCTCTACGATTTATCACACTGCTCGTCGAAAATGTTCTGCTTTGGCTTGCCGTCGATCAATTATCACTTTCTTTGATCGGCTCAAAATTAATCGTAAGCGTCGTAACCGTGATCGGAAACTATGCGCTCTGCAAATACCGCGTTTTCAAAACTGCCGCTCATGGGCAGGATCAAAATATGATCAGAAAGGAGCTGCTGCCATATGACAATCAAAAATAATCCTGCTGACGATGTGATCAGCATTATCGTTCCGTGTTTTAATGAGGAGAGCGTTCTCCCCGCTTTTTACAGCGCGGTTTCAGACGCCGCATCCTCGATCGAAGGCGCTGTCTGCGAATTTCTTTTTATAGATGACGGAAGTTCTGACCGAACGGCAGAGATCCTTCAGCATTTTACAGAGAAAGACGAGCGTGTCCGTTTTCTTACATTTTCCAGAAACTTCGGAAAAGAAGCCGCCATGTACGCCGGACTTCAAAATGCATCGGGAGACTACTGTGTATTTATGGACGCCGATCTGCAGCATCCGCCCGCTCTGCTTAAAAACATGTATCACGCTGTCAAATACGAAGGATACGACTGCTGTGCAGGACTTAGAGAGGACCGAACCGGAGAAAATCCGATCCGCACGTTCTTATCCCGCTCTTTCTATCACTTGATCGGGAACGCATGTCATCTCGATATGGGAGACGGAAAAGGTGATTTCCGAATGATGAACAGAGCTATGACGGACTCTATTTTGGAACTCAAAGAATACAACCGCTATATGAAAGGGATCTTCTCTTTCGTTGGATTTGATACAAAATGGATTCCGTTTCACAACACTGAGCGCGCCGCAGGAAAAACAAAATGGAATTTCCGCTCGCTGTTCCGCTATGCAATGGACGGAATGTTATCATTTTCTTCCGCCCCCGCTTCCCTGCCCGGCTTCATCGGCATGTTTCTCCTGATCGCCGCCGTTGTCACAGGACTTGTTTCCGTTTTCACCGGACATAAAGCAAACTGGATCCTTCTGCTTGTCTGCCTGATCCTCGCGTTGAACGGCATACAGATGATCTTCCTGTCACTGCTCGGACAATATATGTCGAAAGATTATATGGAAAGCAAGAAACGACCGATCTATATTATAAAAAAGAAAGGGGGGTTTTAACCCCTCCTTTTCTACGACAGCTCTAAGTTTCCTGTATAAAGCTGATAATACGTTCCTTTCTGTGACAGCAACTCATCATGTGTTCCACGTTCGATAATACGTCCGTGTTCCAGCACCATGATCGCATCGCTGTTTCGGATCGTCGAAAGTCTGTGGGCGATTACAAATACTGTACGCCCTTTCATAAGGTTATCCATACCTTTTTGAACGATACTTTCTGTTCTTGTGTCAATAGACGATGTCGCTTCATCCAGGATCAGTACCGGCGGATCGGCAATGGCAGCTCTTGCGATCGCAAGAAGCTGACGCTGTCCTTGAGACAGTTCTTCTCCGTCTCCGCTCAAGCGCGTCTCATAACCTTTCGGAAGCATTCTGATGAATCCGTCTGCATGAGCCAGCTCTGCTGCCTTATAAACTTCCTCATCTGTCGCATCCAGTTTCCCGTAACGAATGTTTTCCATAATCGTTCCTGTAAACAAATGTGTATCTTGAAGAACGATACCAAGCGATCTTCGCAGATCAGCCTTTTTAATCTTGTTTATATTAATATCATCATAACGGATCTTTCCGTCCTGAACATCATAGAAACGATTGATCAGGTTTGTGATCGTTGTCTTTCCCGCTCCCGTCGAACCGACAAAAGCAAGTTTTTGTCCCGGCTTCGCGTACAGAGTCAGATCATGAAGCACCATGTGGTCTTCCGTATATCCGAACGTCATATCATAAAATCTCACGTCGCCTTTCAGCTCCGTATATGTCACTGTGCCGTCTGCCTGATGCGGATGTTTCCATGCCCACAAGCCTGTTCTTTCTTTACACTCCGTAAGATTTCCCTGTGCATCCTTCTTTGCGTTTACAAGAGTAACATATCCTTCGTCTACTTCCGGCTCTTCATCCATCATATTAAAAATACGTTCCGCACCTGCAAGAGCCATGATGATTGAGTTAAACTGCTGGGCAATCTGCATAAACGGCTGAGTAAAGCTCTTCGTAAACTGAAGATAAGACGCCATCACGCCAAGCGTAATGTTTCCGATGCCGAGTACCGAAAGCGCGCCGCCCAGTACAGCAGTCAAAACGAACTGTAAGTTTCCCATATTTCCGATAACCGGACCCATGATACTTGCAAACGTATGTGCCTTTGATGAACTGACGAACAGACTTTCATTCAGCTGATCGAATTCTTCTTCCGAAATCCGTTCATGGTTAAATACTTTCACGACCCGCTGTCCCGTCATACGCTCTTCCACAAATCCCGTGATACTTGCCAGATCAAGCTGCTGCCGTACAAAGTATTTTCCGCTGTTTCCTCCGACCATTCTCGCAACAGCCGTCATCACCCTGATCATCACAACGGCGAGAACTGTCAGGATCGGACTTAAAACAAGCATCGCAATAAATGTGACTACGATCGTAAGAGCCGACATAAGCACCTGCGGGATCGACTGATTGATCATCTGACGAAGCGTATCCGTATCGTTTGTATAAAGGCTCATGATCGAACCGTTTGTATTCCGGTCAAAATAACGGATCGGCAGTTTCTGCATATGTTCAAACATCTCGTCGCGGACACGTTTCAGCACGCCCTGCCCGATCACGACCATAAGTCTCGTGTAAATGAAGGAGGCAATTACGCCGCTCAAGAAAATACATGCCAATATACCAAGCGCCTGATACAGTTCTGTGTAATCCGGACTTTTTTGCCCGATCAGCGGGATAATATAATCATCCAGCAGAAACTTCAGCGACAATGAGACCGAGATCGTCGCAATCGAACTGACAAGAATACAGATCAGTACGATAATAAACTGTACTTTATATGTTTTCGTCACATATCCGAGTAGACGTTTTGCTGTTTTTAATGTATTTTTATTCAACGACGGTTTTGTCGGTTTCTTTTCTTTACTCACTGTCCTTTCCTCCTTTCATCTGTGATTCATATACTTCCCTGTAAATCGCATTCGTTTTCAGCAATTCCTCCGATGTTCCGATTCCGCTGATCTCTCCTTTGTCCATTACGATAATAACATCCGCATCCTCTACCGAAGAAACTCTCTGCGCAATGATGATCCGTGTCGTATCCGGAATCTCTTCTCTGAAAGCCTGACGAATCAGCGCGTCTGTTTTCGTATCTACCGCGCTTGTCGAGTCGTCCAGAATAAGGATCTTCGGCTTTTTCAAAAGCGCCCTTGCAATACAAAGTCTCTGCTTCTGACCGCCTGACACATTATTTCCGCCTTCTACGATCATCGTCTCATATTGATTCGGAAACTCTCTGATAAATCCGTCCGCCTGCGCCAGCTTACATACGCGTTCTACTTCCGCATCACTTGCAGTTTCATCACCCCAACGGATGTTCTCATAGATACTTCCTGTAAAAAGTACATTTTTCTGAAGAACGACAGACACCTGATCCCGCAAAGCTTTCAAATTATAATCCCGCACGTCTGTTCCGCCGACTTTCACTGTTCCCGACGTCACATCATACAGTCTCGGGATCAACTGCACGAGCGTTGACTTAGCGCTTCCCGTACCGCCGATGATTCCGACGATCTGACCGCTCTTTATATGAAGGTTTACATCTTTCAACGAAAGATTGCCTCCCTCTCCCGCATAACTGAAGTTCACATGTTCAAATTCGATATCTCCGTTTGTAACTTCCGTAACTGCATCCGCTTTGTCTTCCATTTCCGGTACTTCATCCAAAACTTCGTTGATACGTTCCGTAGACGCTTCCGCGATCATGATCATAACGAATACAAACGACACCATCATAAGAGACGTCAGTATCTGAAGTGCATAGACGATCACACTTGTCAGCTCTCCTGTAAGCATATCTCCGCTTATGATACTTTCGCCGCCGATCAGCACCATTGCAAGAACGACTATATACATAGTAAACTGCATCGTCGGAGAGTTCCAGGCAACGATTTTCTCTGCTTTTGTAAAAAGCCGGAATACAATACCCGAGATCTTTCCGAATTTTTCAACTTCATGGTCTTCCCGAACGTACGCTTTCACGACGCGGGCTGCGTTGACGTTTTCCTGAACGACATTATTCAATTCGTCATATTCGTCAAACACCTTGATAAAATGCGGGTGCGCTTTCTTTGCGATAAAGATCAAAAGTCCTCCCAAAACCGGAATCGTGATCAACATCATAAATGCGATCGCAGGACTGATCGTCACCGTCATGATCAGGGACATCACGATCATGATCGGCGCTCTTGCGAGCAGACGGATCGTAAACATATACGCCATCTGTACATTCGTAATGTCGGTCGTCAGTCTTGTCACAAGACCCGGCGTTGAAAAATGATCGATATTACCGAATGAAAAATCTTGTATTTTATAAAAAATATCATGTCTTAAATTTTTAGCATATCCCGAAGACGCTACCGCCGCAAGCTGACCTGCCTTCGCTCCGAAAAAAAGCGCCACGACCGCAAGCAGTACGAGCAAAGCGCCCAGCTTTATGATATATGCCATATCTCCGTTCATGATCCCCACATCAATAATCTTCGCCATCAAAATCGGAATGAGAACTTCCACAAACACTTCCGCGGCTACAAGAACAGGTGTCAGAAACGATTGTTTCTTATACTCGCGCACTGAGCGCAGTAATTTTTTATCCATCTTTTCTATTAGCTCCTCTCTCTACTATTGATTTTTGTTTACATGCTGCTTTCTTTCCCCCGAACTGTTTCCCTCCCGGCACAGTTTCCTTTGATCGGCTTTGATCACACTGCGCCGGCTGCCGCCGTCTTTTGTTTTTCGGTACAGCATTTTTCATCTTCAAACAAATTGGCGGAAATCAGTTCCAGCGTTTCTATACAAACCGCCATTTTTTCATCAGGTATCCCCTGACGGATGATTTTTTCCGTACGATCAATGTTCATCAATACATGTTCTCTGACTTTTTCCGCTTTCTCTGTCGGCACGATCTTTTTCAGCCGCGCATCCCGGTCTTCTGCTTTCCGCAAAATAAATCCGTTTTTTTCTAAAAGCTGTAAGATTCCCGTCGCTGTGGATCTCCGGATCTGAAATTCCGCCTCAACATCCTTCTGGTAAATATCCCTGCTCATTGACTGAAGCAATATGTAATGAAGTACATGCCTTTGCATATTTGTCAAAGAATCCTCTTCCTCATGACAATTCATTCTCCGCTTCAGTTGATGCGAGATCCGATTGATGATCTTTCCTACGTCACACCGCTCTTCCATAATCCATCCTCTTCTCTTTCTGATTTCCGTATCCGCATTTTTCGTATTGACTTTTCCTTTTTTACGAAGTCGTTTGACCTCTGTATTATGCACAAAATTATAATAGTTCGGGTGCTAACAATATAGTATATGTAGCAAAATTTTTAATGTCAATCCTTTTTTCTGTATTATTTTTCAATTTTCTGTATTATTTTATAATTTATACTATTTTGACGAATTTTTTACTATTTCGCACAATAAAGTATGGCATTTTCACGAATAGAATTGTATAATAAAGGGGAGTAAATTATAAGGGAGGACTCAAGCATGAAACAAAATAATATGTTAGCCATGATCTTGGCCGGTGGACGCGGTTCCCGTCTTCATGACCTGACCCAGAAAGTCGCCAAACCGGCTGTTTCATACGGCGGAAAATATCGGATTATTGATTTTCCACTCAGCAACTGTGCCAACAGCGGAATCGACGTTGTAGGCGTATTGACTCAGTACGAATCCATTCTTCTCAACAGCTATGTAGCTGCCGGAAGACGTTGGGGATTGGACGCGAAAGACAGCGGCGTCTATGTACTCCCGCCCCGTGAAAAATCAGATGCCAATCTTGATGTTTACCGTGGAACTGCCGATGCGATTTCACAAAACATAGACTTTATCGACACGTATTCTCCGGAATATCTTCTTATTCTCTCCGGCGACCATATTTACAAAATGAACTATGCAAGGATGCTCGCATTCCACAAAGAGAGTAAAGCCGACGCGACAATCGCAGTCATTGAAGTTCCGATGAAAGAAGCGAGCCGATTCGGTATCATGAACACCGATGAAACAGGACGCATCGTAGAATTTGAAGAGAAGCCGGAACACCCGAAGAGCAATCTTGCTTCCATGGGTATCTATATCTTCAACTGGAAACTGCTTCGCAAAACGCTTCTTGCCGATATGAAGAACGCGGATTCCAGCCACGATTTCGGAAAAGACATTATCCCGGCGCTTCTCAATGACGAGAAGAAGCTCTGCGCTTACAAATATAAGGGATACTGGAAAGACGTCGGAACGATCGACTCCCTCTGGGAAGCAAACATGGATCTTCTTGACAAAAACAATGCACTTGACCTGAACGATCCGGCATGGAAGATTTACACAGAGGACGTAACGGCTCTTCCGCAGTATATCGGCGCCGACGCTGTTGTTGACCGCGCTTTTATCACACAAGGCTGCGTTGTCAACGGTAAAGTTAAAAATTCTGTCCTGTTTACAGGAGCAAAAGTTGCCGAAGGAGCACAGGTTATAGACAGTGTTCTTATGCCGGGGGCAGAAGTTGCCGAAGGAGCTGTCGTTACACGCACGCTCGTTGCAGACGGTGTCAAGATCGGTAAAAACGCCGTTGTCGGAAGCGCTGACAGCAAGAATATCGAACTTGTGGCAAAACGTGTAAAGGGGGATGAATAATATGAACAGAGCTTTTGGAATTATAAATTTTGCCGGAAATCATATTAAAGTAGACGGTCTTCAGGATTTTCGTCCTGTCGGCGCTTTCTCTTTCCTCGGACGTTACCGCATCATTGATTTTCCGATTTCTAATATGAGCAACAGCGGAATTGACAATATCGAAGTATTTATCAGAAGAAAACCTCGCTCCCTTACAGAGCACCTCGGAACAGGCCGCCATTACAACATCAACTCAAAACGCGGCAGTCTGAATATCATGTATACAGAACACGGTCAGATCGGCGACATTTACAGTACCGACATTACCGCTTATATGGAAAACATAGAGTGCCTCGAGGAGATGCCTCATGAATACGTTGTCATAGCTCCGAGTTATATGGTTTACAAAGCTGATTACAGCGAATTTCTCGACGCTCATATCGAATCCGGCGCGGACATCTCTATGATGTATCACTCGGTCGATAACGCCAAAGACGCTTTTTTGAACTGTAACGCTTTGAATATCAACAAACAAAAAGGAGTTCTTGCAATCGAACCGAATCACGGAAATGCGAAAAACCGCAACATTTCCATGGATACATATGTTATGAAAAAAGATCTCTTCATCGAACTTGTTCGCAAAGCAAGCAAAAGATCATCTATGTACACGTTTGCCGACATTCTTGATGAAGAATCCGAAAATCTTGATATTCGTGCGGTATCCCACCGTGGGTTCTTTGCGATCATTAATGATTTTAACGCATATTATCAGGCAAATATGTCTCTTGTAGACCTGAATAATGCCGGAAGTCTTTTCGACAAAGACTGGCCGATCTACACGCACACGAACGATTCCTGTCCGACTCAGTATTTTGAAGGAAGCAAGGTGACTTCTTCTGTTGTTTCCAATGGATGCCTGATCGAAGGAACAGTTGAAAATTCCATCATCGGAAGAGGATGTGTTATCAAATCCGGCGCTATTGTAAAGAATTGTATCATATCTGCCGATGTTGTTATCGGAAAAGGCGTTCATGCGGAAAATCTCGTCGTAGATAAACATGCGCGTCTCATCCGCGGAAAACGTATCATCGCCGCTCCTGAAAAACCGGGATATGTAAAACGAGGCGATAAACTTTAAGTTTTAAAATAAATGAATGTAAACCTTCAAGATTTTCCCTCTTGATTATTCAGGGAGTACATGGTCGAACATGCGTCATGTACTCCCTGCCCCTTTTTCTGGATTTTCTCCATTTTTTCCTGTATAATGATCTGTATCTGAAACTGCTTACATACACCCGAAAAGGAGTACGAACTATAATGTTAAAATCTTATATCGCCTTCGATCTTGAAACAACAGGGTTAGATCCGATGAACAATGAAATTATAGAAATAGGCGCTTTAAAAGTCAGAGACGGAAAAGTCAGCGAACGCTTTATGGAATTTATCAAACCGCAGGAACTCATTTCGCCCGCCATCACAGGCCTAACCGGTATATCAAACGATATGGTCGCATCTGCTCGTCCCGCCCGTTCTGTTATCACAGACTTTATTGATTTTTGCGAAGAAGATATTCTCATAGGTCACAACATCATCTTTGATTACAGTTTTACAAAGTGTACGGCTGCCCGTGAAGGACTTCCGTTTGAAAAAATGGGGATCGATACTTTAAAAATCGCCAAAAAAGTGCATCCCGAACTAGAATCCAAAAGCCTTAGCGCTTTATGCGAACATTATAAAATAGAAAATAAGGCAGCCCACCGCGCTTATTTTGACGCGCTTGCAACTGCCAAATTATATCAGACGCTCTCCCATTATTTTGAACCTGACAATCCAAAGACGTTCAAACCGTCGCAGCTTACATATAAGATCAGGAAGCCTCAGCCTGCCACACCAAAACAGCTTGCTCTTCTTGAACGTCTGACAAAAAATAAAAAAACGTTTTCTCATAATACAGAAGCGTTCTCTTGCAATGCAGAAGCGCTCTCTTATAATCCGGAAACGCTTTCACGAAGCGATGCTTCCAGGCTGATCGACAGATTACTGAAAGGGAATTGATTCTTACATTTTCCACATATAATCTTCAACTATTTCAAACGGCGCAGGTCCGATTTTCAGCACAGCCGAATGAAATTCCTTTTGTAAGAAATCTTTTCCTTTCTCGTCAACCCACATTTTCTTTAATTCAAGGAATTCTACATACCCGATATAGTATTTCAGATAGTTGGCAGGCGAACCGAGGATCAGCTTATAGATTTCGCCGACTGCATCTTTATCTGTAATCCCGTAGTTTTTAAAAAATGCTTCCGTATCTTCGACGCTCCACCCGTCATAATGGATTCCGATATCCGCAAGGGCATAAAGCGCCAGTATGATAGAGGCGTTTTTCTGTAAAAGGGTCGCCTGCTCTTTGGAAAGCCCCATCAGATAATAACTGCCCATTTCCGCATAAGTCGCCCATCCTTCCACATATCCGCCGAAATCAAGAAGACTTCTGATTGGATCAGGATGCGTACTTTCATAATAAATCGTCTGATAAAGATGTCCCGGATATCCTTCATGAGCAAGTGTCGTAAAAAGCGTCATATCGTTTCCCATGCGCGCCCTGTTAATATAGATCACGTTTTGCTGTGAATTATCGATCGCGGGTATCATGTAAAACGCAGGACTTAGATGTTCCTCCATTGCCTCCGGAACATACTTTACTTCCAGCTTTGTCTGAGGCGGTTCCGGAAACGCAGTTTTCGATCCTTCTTTTAACTGTTCCAATATCTGCTCTGCCTTTTTATCTGTGATCACCGCCGCAGCTTCCTTAGCTTCCTTTGTTGTCAGACCGAGCACTTGCTCCATCGCCGTAAGATCTTCGTTTATCTGTCTGCGTGTCAAATCTTTTAGTTCCTCTACCGAACGTCTTGAACCGGTTGACTGCCGGGCAAGAAGTTCGTAATATTCCTTCCCCTTCGGAAAATATACAAGACCTTTTTCATTTTTACCCGATCCTTTGAGCTGTTCCAGTTCCTCCGTCATACGCTCATACGCAGGAAACACATAATCGGATATTGCAAGTGCATTTTCCTGTATATAGTCACTTTTTTCTTTCTCTGTCAATGTATTTAATTCCATCACTCGATCTGCAAACGTCGAATACAAGTAATTTCCGTTCCCCATTTCCAAAAAGGCGCGGCACTGCCCGATCACTGTTTCCACCGCCTGATCCGGCATGAACAAACCCATCTCTGCCTTTTTCTTTTCAAATATCATGATCTCTTCAAAATATTCTTCCGTCTGTCTTACAAGCGCCAGATATACTTCCACATCTTCCTTATCATAAAAACGATATTCTGATAAAACTACCGGAAGCTGTGTCTGCACTCCGCTTACAAGCCCGAGCGGTTCTTCATACATTGTATAATCCGCGCTCTTTTTCATCAGCTTTAACCGATAATTTAAAATGTCATATGTAATCTTATTTTGTACGTTAAGATCATCATAGTTGAATCCAAGAAGAGCCTGACGCATATTTTCCGCCGCCGCCTTGACTGCTTCCGGCTCTCTTTCAAACTGACCGAATGTAGCGTCAGTTGCTTCAATCCCATATTTTTCCGGCGCTTTAAGCGTATAATGCAGACTCACTGTATTTGCCGACACTTCTTTGCAGAATAGTTCCGCCGTGTATTCTTCAAATCTTGCATCTTCACTTTGCCTTTTTCCTGCGCTTTTCGCACCTTTTGCTCCCTGCTTACTCTCCATTGAGCATCCGCCCACTGACGCCACAGAAAATACAAGTATTATAACGAGCAAAAGATTCAAAATTATGAAATATATTCGTTTCTTTTGATTATTATTTACTTTCTCTTTGCCGTTACATTTCCATATCGGCATAATAACCCCCGAATCTTCTTTTACTGCATCCTATGTTATATCCGGCCTTAATATACATTGCTTTTTCTTATTTTAGGAATGGATCTTCCTGCCGTACATATAATCAAATAATCCGTACATTCTGTAAAGGAAGGTTTATTATGCAGCTTCTCGTCTATATTTCAAACTATATTGTTCCGTTCCTTATACTAAGCATCATCGTTTACGGTCTGTCCGCAAAGGTCAATGTTTACGAAACATTTATCAAAGGAGCAAAAAGCGGTTTTTTTACAGTCGTTCGGATCATGCCGACGCTTATCGGACTTATGGCGGCCGTCGGAATACTCCGCGCTTCCGGGTTCCTTGATTTCATTTCCGGTCTGCTTGAAAACTTTACCGGAAGGATCGGTTTTCCCGGCGAACTCGTTCCGCTTACTATCGTAAAAATGTTCTCTTCGTCTGCAGCGACAGGACTCCTCCTCGATATTTTCAAACAATTCGGCACAGACTCCCGTCTTGGTATGATCGCATCGATCTCGCTGTCTTGTACAGAGACAATCTTCTATACGATGAGTGTTTACTTTATGACTGCCGGAATCAAAAAATCCCGCTACACGCTCGCCGGTGCGCTTATCGCTACATTCGCGGGACTTGCCGCAAGCGTCCTCCTCGCATAACCTGAGCAGCATCTAAGTGCCGGTTTTATTTAAGGCTTTGAATATGGTTCGGTTTAAGACTTGAACGTCGGTCCGATTTAAGATTTGAGTATGGCTCGGCTTAAGACTTGAACGTCGGTTCGGTATTTGAACATCGGTTTTTGTTTAGGATTGTAGACCGAGGCGCTTTATGCTAATATATTACTATAATGTGATCATGGAGGTGTTTTTATGGCAAGTGTGACATTAGAACACTTATCGAAAATTTACTCAAACGGTTTCGTCTCCGTCAATGATGTCAGTCTTCGTGTTGACAACGGCGAATTCATTACTCTTCACGGTCCCAGCGGATGCGGAAAATCTACGATCCTCCGCATGATCGGCGGATTAGAGGATATCACTTCCGGTAAGATTTATCTCAGTGATGAATTATTAAACGATATTTTGCCGCGTGACAGACGGCTTGCGATGGCGTTCCAAAATTATACGCTTTACAAGCATTTTAACGCCTACGACAACATGGCGCTCGGTCTGCGTCTGAGGGATTTTCCCCGCAACATTATCGACAGCCGTGTAAACGATGCCGCCAAACTTCTCGGGATTTCAGGAGTTCTGGGGCAGAAGATCAAGGCGCTTTCTGAAAGAGACAAGCAAAAAGTCGCTCTCGGACGCGCGATTGTCTGCCAGCCGAAAGTCCTCCTCGTAGACGAAGATTTTGCGCGTCAAGATCCTGAACGAAGAAAAGAGATGCTTTGTGATATTCTCGAAATTAACGAAGAACTTAAAATTACCGTCTTATATGTAACAAACGATCCTTTGGAAGCCCGCACATTAGGCAAAAAGATCGTATTTATGAAAGACGGCAAAATAACCGATATCGGATAACCTCCGGTATCGGTTATTTTTTAGTTTCCTTCACCACTTTTTAGTTTTTCAAGATAGTTATAAATTTCTCTTTTCTGCACTCCTCGATCTTTTGCGGTTTTCTTCATCGCTTCTTTTTTATCGATTCCCTGCGACAGATAATACTCCATATGTTCTTCGATCGACAGATTACTCCACTTCTTTTGCTCTTCCTGCTCGATCTCTTCACGGCTCAATCCTTCAATTACAAGAACGCACTCCCCTTTCGGAAGATTTTCTTCATAATAAGAAACCGCTTCCAAAAGAGTCGATCTATACACAGTTTCATGCCGTTTTGTCAGTTCCCGGCATACGCTTACCCGCCTGTCGCCGAGCCGCTCTCCCAGCATCTTCAATGTTTTGATAAGACGGTGCGGAGCTTCATACAAAACGATTGTCCTCTGTTCCTTTTCCAGACAACTTAAGACAGCTTCCCGCTCTTTTTTATCTGATGGCAGAAAAGCTTCAAACGCAAATCTTCTTGTCGGAAGTCCCGAGATCGTAAGTGCAGACACACACGCCGAAGCTCCGGGAACAGCAGTAACCGTAATCCCTTCTTCATAACACATACGTACAAGCTCTTCTCCCGGATCGGAGATCCCGGGCGTTCCCGCGTCTGTAATAAGCGCAATATCTTTTCCTTCCAAAAGCTTCTCTATAAGCACTCTTCCTTTATCAAATTTATTGTATTCATGGTAGCTCGTCATCGGCGTTTCAATCTCAAAATAATTCAAAAGCCTAATGCTGTTACGTGTGTCTTCCGCCGCGATAAGATCTGCCTCCCGAAGCACTCGAAGAACTCGAAATGTAATATCTTCTAAATTCCCGATGGGCGTCGCACACAAATAGAGAGTTCCTGCCATCTTTCCCTCCTGTTTTTCTCTTCGTCTCTTTTTGTTTTCTGTTTTCTTTTCTTGTTGTCTATTTTTTTATTTCTTTATTTGTTTTTTCATTTCTTTTTTATATCTTTTTAATTCTTATTTATTTTACCTTTTCATTTCTTTTTATTTATAAATCACAAGCGGCGGTTCTACCGTGATACGCGGCTTTGCCCCGCGTACGCCTTCTATCATTACCATCGTCGGCTCTTTATCAAGATACGGATAAATAAACTGAATCCGTTTCGGCTCAATTTTATAATAATTCATTTTAATCATAATCTCCGTCAGCCTGAATGGACGGTGTATCATATAAAATCTTCCCTTATCCTGCAAAAGGCGCATACTCTCCCGCAAAATATCATCAAGTGAACAAAGCACCTCATGCCGTGCGATCGCCTTGGCGTCCGCCGGATTGCGAAGTCCGTGATCTGCGATCATGTACGGCGGATTTGTCGTGATCACATCAAAAAAGGCCGGCTTAAATATTTCCGCCGCCTCTTTGATGTCGCCTGTCACAATATCCACTTTATCTTCTAAACCGTTATAGTCTACACTTCTTCGAGCCATCTCTGCCATCTCCGGCTGAATCTCCAGACCTGTAAAATGACGTCCCTGCGTCTTTTCAGACAACAGTATCGGTATAATCCCGTTCCCTGTTCCCAGATCAAGAGCCCGCTCCCCCGCCTTTATTTTCACAAAATCCGAAAGAAAAACAGCATCTACGCCAAAACAGAATTTCTTCGGATCCTGAATCAATTCAAGACCGTTAAGCTGCAGATCATCCAGTCGCTCGCCCGGAAAAAGAACCGCTTCTTTCCCCTTCTTTTGTCCGCTCATATGCCGCTACCTACTCCTTTTCAAGTTCCGCAAGCTGCTTCATCTCTTCTTTTGTAACTTTCTGTTTCTTTCGTCTCGGTTTAAATTTCAGCTCATCCGCCATATATTCTCTGATCTCTTTCTCATCGTTTTCCAAATTTACGATTACTTTTACCAATCTGCGCAGAACGCTCAATGAATGGACAACTCCTGTAAGTCCGTCTTTTGTCGTAACCGCATCCCCGACTGACGGAAGCTGGCTGTTAAGCATCTCATACGTCTCTTCTTCATTCGTCAGACAACACATAAGCCTTCCGCACACACCTGATATCTTCGTCGGATTCAGAGACAGATTCTGTTCTTTCGCCATCTTAATCGACACAGCGGAAAATTCAGTCAAATATGTGCTGCAGCAAAGCGGCCGCCCGCAGATACCGATCCCCCCGCGGATCTTCGTCTCGTCACGCACTCCGATCTGACGAAGTTCGATCCTTGTGCGAAATACTGCGGCAAGATCTTTTACAAGCTCTCTAAAATCAATTCTTCCGTCTGCTGTGAAATAAAATAATATCTTATTCCCATCAAAAGTGTACTCAACGTCGATTAATTTCATTTCCAGTCCATGCTTACGGATTTTTTCAAGGCAGATCTTAAACGCCTCTTTTTCTTTCTGTTTGTTTTTATTTACAACTTTCTGATCCTGCTCAGTCGCAATCCTGATCACTGATTTCAACGGCTGGATCACATCTTCTTCGGCAACTTCTTTTACTCCGCTTACAACTCGCCCGAACTCTACGCCGCGGGCAGTTTCCACGATCACATTGTCGCCTTGCTTAATATCAAACTGTCCGGGAGAAAAAAAATAAATTTTCCCGGCAGTACGAAATCTGACTCCGATTACTTTTACCATTTTGTCAATTCTCCTTTATCGTCAGCAGGAGCAGTTCCATCGTCAGCTCAAAATTTACATTCGCTTTCATTCTTGCCTTTGCCTTTTCAAGAGAATCGAGAATATTTTCAATCCCCTCGTATGAGCTCTTCTTCGCCCGCTCCCGAATATATTTCATCTGATCGGAAAACACGACCCGATCCACACTTCTTGTTGCTTTATAGATCAACACATCTCTGTACCATATCGCGATCATATCAAGATAATCGCTGATCTCCATCTTATATATCATGCAGCGTTTTACCGCTTCCATCAGATCCGGAACTGTCATCTCGTCGATATTTCTCAGCAAATGTACAACTTCCTCTTTAATCTCATTGAAATATTCGGAGTTTGCCAACATGATCGCCTTCCCCATATTTCCCTGAGCAAAAGCAACGCAGACATCTGCTTTATAATCCGGCACTTCCAACTGCTCCATGAGATATTTTTTCACGAGCTGATCTTTAATATTGCGAAGCTTCATCATAACACATCTTGAACGGATCGTCGGAAGAAGTGTCTCCGCATTCTCCGTCAGAAGCATGATAACGGCATACTCCGGCGGTTCTTCGATTGTTTTCAAAAGCGCGTTCTGCGCCTCCACGCTCATCATATCCGCATCTGCTATAATATAGATTTTATATTTGCTGCTGTACGGCCGGATCATAATATCGTCATTCACCTGCGTACGGATATCTCCTACTCCGATCGTATTCGGTTTCTCATGCATGATCCGGATAATATCCGGCTGATTTCCGCCTGCCGCCTGCCTGCACGAACGGCATTTTCCACAGGCGTCGCCGTCTTCATCCCGGTTTTCACATTGCAGGCTCATGGCAAACAAATTCGCAAGCAGCTTCTTCCCTGAACCTCTCTCGCCATTCAAAATATACGCATGAGAAACTGCGTCCGCAGTCACTGCGTTCTGAATGTACTTAATAATATTCTTATGTCCTACTACGTCTTTAAAACCACTCATCCATATCACCTGCACTCTTAAAATTAATTTTCCAAAATGCCTCTCAGAAGACGTTTCCCTTTCAAGACATACTCCTATTGTACTACAATTTTAAATTAAAAGGTATTACAAAAGAGTGAAATCTCATAAAAACTGATAAAATCTATCTTATTTCTTCAATATATCTTTGTATTTTATTCAGACACTCTGTGAAATCTTCATTGCCAAACCGCTCTGTAATCCCGCTTTTGATAAGATTTTCTTCCGAAAAGTCCTCCTCGTCCGCAAGAAAACGGCGGCACATCTCCGCATATTTCGGCTTCTCCTGTCTGCGTTCCCGCTCAAGCGCGCGGGCAAGCCGCAGTCCGTCTTCCACTTCGAGATAAACCGGCACGATCGCCTCCTCTCCGAAATATTCCCGCAAAGCCTGATATGACACGAGCGTTCCGATCAAAAGATAATCTGCGGCGCTTAGATCGATCTGCCCGTCATCCGCAGTAAAATAAGTCCATATTCCGCACTTTGTGTTATAAGACCGGGACTCTATCACCTTCCCGTCCTCCTTCATCGCACGAAACTGTTCCGGATCCACAAAATAATATTCGACGCCGTCTTTTTCGCCTTCTCTGATCGGACGGGTCGTATAGGGAACAATCAAACGAAACTCTTTATATTGCTCTTTTAACTTTTTATAAACAGTATCCTTTCCCGAAGAACTCTTTCCCATCACACAATAAATTTTACCCATTTATCAATACCTCAATCTTTCCTTTCACCTTTGTTCCCTCAATCCGAAATCCCATTTTTTCATACTCGGACATCTCTTCCGCTATTTTCTCTGAGATCCGTTCTCCCGGAACGATCAGCGGGATCCCCGGTGGATAAATATAGGCATATTCTGCCGCGACCTTTCCGCCGCACATTTTCCATTCAACAGATTCGCATCCCTTTTTTAAACGCTGTCGTTTCGTCTCGCTCGGACTATAGATATATATATTCTTCTGATGATCCCGTTCTTTCTTGTCCTTCAATATATATTGATATGTATCTGAATCCTGCACTATATATCGCGCCAGAGAATTATTTCTTTCATACTTATCTCTTTTTGCAAGTTCGCCGTCAATTTCTTCCAATGCAGACACAAGGCGCTCCATCCCTTCGTCTGTATCTGCCGGCGAAGTCATCAAAACAACGTATGAGCCTGATGCCATCTCCGGTTGTAGTAAATATTTATCTTTCAAAACGTCATATAATTGTTTTCCTGTAAACCTATTTATGTCTTCATCGCCATGATTCCCAACCGCAGTTACTATCTTCGACCTGTCATACTTCTCCGTCTCAATCAGTTTCAACACAGAAAGCCTGCTTATTCTCTTTCTTACAGATTCCAGACGCTTCACATAATTGTCAAAAACATCTGAGCTTCTCTCTCCCACGAAACGAACACACTCGTCTATTCCTGCCATAAGTATATATGACGGACTGCTCGATTGAAGCATATGGACGTACTCTCTGATATCCGTTCTGTTAGCCAGCTCTCCATTCATATGAAGCAGCGCAGTCTGAGTCAACGACGGAAGCGTCTTGTGCAGACTATGAATAACGATATCTGCCCCTAAAGTATTACTGTTCTTTGGAAAATACGGATGGAACCCGAAATGTGCCCCATGCGCCTCATCCATGATCAATGGAATGCCCTTTTCATGAACAATTCCGGCAATCCGCTCAACATCCGAAACAACGCCTTCATACGTCGGAGATGTAATGACAACAATCTTCACATTCGGATTTTCCTCAAGAATCCGCTTAACTTCACCGGGATTTATTGCTCCGTTTTCAGGATAAATATAAATCGGATGAAGTTGGTTCATAAAGACTGCGTTATAGACCGATTTATGACAGTTTCTTGCCATTAAAATACAATCTCCCGAGTTTGTGCTTCCCATAACCGCACTCAGCAGCCCGACTGTGCTCCCGTTCACAAGGTAATGCGTTTCCTCCGCATGATATACGCACGCCGCATACTCCTGCAGTTCCTTCAGTATCCCCTCCGAATGATGAAGATCGTCAAATCCGTCGATTTCTGTGATATCCAGTTCATATGGAAGTTCTGATCCAATCAGCGCAGTATTCCTTTTATGCCCCGGCATATGAAACGGATAATAACCCGTGTTCGCATATTCCTTTAATTTTCTATATAAATGCTCCATCATATCCCTCCGGTCACCCTGTCCTCTGTACATCGGTTCTTTTCTCTTGTTTCTTTACATCGTCATATCACTGCTTTATTCTAACACAGAGCTTTATGATTGACTATGGCTATATACAAAAAAGCAGCGGCATCCTCTGCCGCTGCTCTCATTTCCAAAATCACGTTATTTTATGATTTTTTCTTTCTTCTGATCATAACACCTGCTGCCACCGCTAAAGCAAGCGCCGCCATTCCCAGCGTTCCCGCAAACGAATTATGATCTCCGGTCTGCACCGCTCCCGGATTCTGTGGTTTTACAGTCGGGGTCGGCTGTTCCGGTTTCACCGGATTTTGGGGTTTCACATATGTATTAACGAATTGCGGCGTCCTGCCGTCTCCGTATACCGCCTCTGCGATCAAATTGCCTTTTCCGTTGTCTGTAACCGTAATCGTTACATTGTATACGGTTTCGTCGTATGTTACATTTTTCTGCCCATCATTTTTCTCAGAAATTGTGTATTCATATACGCCCGCCCGGTCATAGATCAGCGTCTCAAACATAACCTGTCCGTCTGCGCCGTTCTTCGCTTCAAACACAACGTTTCCATCCTTGTCTTTGAGCACGAACGTAAACTGTTTGTCTTTCAGCTCCGCTCCCTTATAAGTCTTGGAAGCTCCGAGCGTTACCGACGCCGGACGAGCTTCGTAGATATTTCGGAATACGATGCCGTTCATATCTTCTCCGCTCTTCGTCTCTGCTTTCGCGCTCAATGTACCGTCGCCGTTATCTGTCACAATGACAGTCACCGTATGCTCTGCCGAATCGTATTGTACGCCTCCGGCTGTACCTTCCACCTCGCGGATCACATAATTGTATGTGCCTGCTTCTGTGTAATGCAGAGCTCCGAAACGAACCGTTCCGTCCGCCTCATTCACTGCCGAAGCCACAACATTTCCGGACTCATCGATGAGTTCAAATGTAAATTCTCCCTCGTGCAGATCACGTCCAGTCAGCTCTTTTTTGATGCTGATATGTTCATTCACACTGTAATCTGTCGGATTTACACGGTATGTGTTTGTAAACTCAAATGCGAAATCATTCTGCCATGAGGAAACGGCGCTGATCGTTCCGTCGCCGTTGTCTGTCACGGTTACTGTAAACGTCTTTCCTTCCGCAGCCGCCAAATCGTTCGTCACGCCCGCCATGCTGCCGGACTCTGTCACTCTATAAGTATAAACTTTTGTCCGAGGCTCGCTGAATCTGTTCGCCTGACCTGCTTCTTGCGCGTTCATTGTTCCGGCTTGATCAACGACGTTTCCGCCGTCCGCCGAAGCCGCTCCTGCCGCTTCTTTGTCCTGATCTTCTCCGCTTGATCCGGCGTTCGATCCGCCGTTTGCTTCAATGTCTGTTTCATCTGTTTCCGGCGCTTTCGTTCCTTCTGTTCCGTCTCCCGCCGTTTCTTCTGACGCCGCGTTTTCTGCCGCGTCTGCCGCATCTTCTGCCGCCGTCTTATCTTCCGCTGTATCGGCTGCCGCCGGGTCTTGTCCTGCTTCCGCATTCTGATTTGTATCCGCCGGGTCTTCTCCTGCTTCCACATCCTGATTTGCATTTGTCTGCTCATCCTGACTTTCCGCTGAACCAAATACATTTTCCATCGTATAGACAAGTTTTCCGAAATCGATATTTCCTGCCGCATCGTTCGTCGTCTCTGTCACGACTTTGCCGTCTTTTACAGGCATCGGCGCAGGATTTCCAAGTTCATCTGTTCCTGTGATCGTAAATGTATACTTTCCTGCTATATCCGGCGCGTTGACGGATTCTTTCTCATATACTTTCTTTCCGTTCAGCGCGATCTCTGCATTTGCAGACTTGCCGTATACATTCTCAAACGGAAGCGAATCTTTTCCGTCAGGATATTTCACTTCGATCGCCAGCGTTCCGTCGCCGCGGTCTGTAACGATCACCTGGATCGCAAATGTCGTCGCAATACCTGTCACTCCGCCGGACGGGTTGTCTTCCGTCACCGTATAGTCATATGTGTAGACATATGCCGGAGCCTGAGACTTTTTGTCTACGAATGCGATTCCTGCTTTCACATCTGCCATTAGTCTGTCTGTATCGTAGCTTACCGGAGCAAACGTAATGCTTCCGTCCGCCGCGTTCGTACCTGTCGCCTCGGCGTCTTTGCCGACAACCGGATTTCCTTTTTTATCAAATATTCTAAACGTAAATTCTCCGTCTGTCAGCGGTCTGTTTGCCAGCGTCTTTGTCGCGTTGATCTTCACGCTTCCTTCTCCGCCAAGCTCGACCGGTTCGTCGTTGTATGTATTTACAAACGATATAGTCGCTTTTTTCTGACCGACTTCTCCTGTTGTTACTTCCTGCTCGTCCACGATCACTTCCTGACCGTCTTTTACTTTCGTAACCCGTGTCGTTACCGTCAGCGTCGAATTGTTATTATCTTTTACTTTGACTGTTACGGTTCTTACATCTGTATCATACGTATAAGCTGTATTTGTTCCCGCCGTCTCCGCCGCTTCATAGGTAAACGTCTTGCCTGCGTCTGCCTGCGTAAATGTAACGTTCTTTCCGTCGAGTACGTTGATCGTCGTCACTGCGCCTGCTTCTGCGGCTTCATTCTTATATGTATTTGCCGCATTCGCAAGTCCGAATTTTTCCGCCGCTTCTTCCGCAGTCGTGCTTCCTTCCGTCGCTTTCGGCGTCACTGTAAAGGTGAACTGATCTTTTTCCATATCTCTTCCGTTCAGCGCCTTCGTGATCTGCAGTCCTCCTGCCGCCGCATAATCAAGCTGGGATTTGTACTCATTTGTAAATGTTCCGTTTTCGGAGGCGATGTTTGTTACTTCCAATTTACCTTCCAGGTTATCCGATACTGTGATCTTCAATGTCGCCTCATGTCCGTCGATCGTCACTCCCGTCATCTTTCCATCCGGAAGCGGATTTTCTTTCACTGTGTAACGGAATTCTTTCGTCCTTGTTCCATCCTGTCCTGCGGCAGCTCCGTTCATATCCTCATCTGTAAACCGGATCTTTCCGAAACCAAACAGAACAGCTTCTCCTGCTTTTGCACTGTCAGACGTTACTGTTACTGTTTTCGTACCGTCTGCCGCCGCGTCTTCCGCCGCCGGCGCGCCATCCTGCGGCGTAATGGTAAATGTAAACTCGTCTGTTCCTAACCAACCGCGCCCTGTCAGCACTTTATTAAAGTATGATTTTGCGTCCGCAGGATCTGTATTGACCTCTGTGTCTTCGGCAGTATAAGCATTTTCAAATACAATACCGCCTTCCGGAAGCTGTACTTGTGCAGTTAATGTTCCATCTGTACGATCTGTCACTACGACCGTAAAGTCGAAAGACGTCTTTCCTTCTACTGCGGTTACTCCGCCCGGAAGTTTGTCTGTTATCTCTCTTGCGGTATAGCTGACCGTCCATACATCCGAACCGTCATCATTTTCAGATTTTACGGCATATCCGTCTTTTACTGCCTGATCAAGCGACTCCGTCGTATACGTCAGAGCGCCGTCATTTCCTGCAAATTTTACTGCTCCTTCCGCTCCTTCCGCAGCTTCTGTATTCGTTCCTGCCGCTGCGAAAGTTTCCTTGAATCCTTCCGGATTTTCTGCCGCTCTTGTCACAATTTCAAATCGGAACTCATTCGCCTTCATATCACGTCCGGTCAGTTTCTTCGACGCCTCGATCTTCGCCGCGATATCCTCGTCTCCTGTGCCTGCGCCATATGTATTGATAAAGGTCAGATTCTCACTCTCGCCTTCGACAACGGCTGCTTCGAGCGTTCCGTTTTTCTTGTCTGTCACTTTCACAACCACAGTTCTTTCCGCTTCCTGATCGTCCGTAATACCGGCGATACCGCTTGGCTGCTCCGTAACATTGAACTTGAACGTTCCGGCGATCGTAAATTGGATATCTCCAAATGCCGCCTGATGTCCTGCAGATGCTTTTGTAATCTCAAGTCCGCCTGCATTTTCCGGAAGCGTGATAAATCCATTCTCAATGGCTTCCACTGTCGCTTCATCCGCTGCCGTCAACGTATAGCTAAACGTATCTGTATCAAGCCATTTTCTTCCTGTCAGTTCCTTCGTCACTTTAAGCGCTTCGCTTCCGCTAAGACTTCCTGCCACGCTGTACGTATTCGTAAAGTTTGCTTCTGCAGTTGTATTTGAAGTAATCGTACCGCTTGCCGCATTGCCGGCGTTTCCGTTTACAGTTGTGGTGTATCCGTCAACTTCTTTTTCAGTTACCGTATACTGCGCGCCAGCCGGAAGTCCGGTAATCACTGCCTTCTGTCCATGCTGGAAGGAAATCTCGGTACCGTCTGCAGCATTACCTTTCTTGATTTCCTCTCCGCTTTCGCCTGTTACGGCGTAAGCATATTCTTTCGTCAATGCCGTACCTTTGGCATCCTTAAGCGCTACTATAAATGTAAACTCTTTCTCTTTGTCGATCCCTGTGCCCTGACCTTCTGTCAGTACGATGGTTTTACTGATGGAAAGATTTCCATCTTTCGAAATCTCTTTCCGATCGGTATCCGTCTCATATTCAGGTCCATTTTCGCCGATCTGGATCGTCGCTTTGTTCTCAACTACTGTCTCGGCGCTTTCATTTACTCTAGCATCAAATGTAACCGTTCCGTCTGCTCCTGGCTGAACATCTGCAATCTTCCATGTCAGCATACGTGTCTCTGCGTTATACGATGCATATTCGCCCGCGCTGTCGTCTACATAATCAAGACCTTCCGGAATGCTGTCTGTAATGATAACTGTCGCCGCTTCAATTTCCGGGTTCTTATAGGAAATGGTATAGGTCAAAACCTTGCCGACCTGTAATTCTCCGTCGCCTTCTACTACAGAATCTTTGCCCGGAACGTTCGTGGTAACTGTATTGGTCTGATTTGGATCGTTGTCTCCAATGGTAATCTCTGCCGTATTTTCTACCGCTGTTCCGCCTGCGCTGTCAAGCACTTTTACTACAAAACTTACCGTTCCGAAAGCTCCTGCTTCCTGCTCGCCAAGCGTCCAGGTGATTGTCTTTGAAGTCTCTTCATAAACTCCATTCGTATCTGCGCTTACATATTCCGTACCTTTCGGTACAATATCTGTGATCTTCACCTCCGCTTTCGCAGGAGCGCCTGTTTCATCTACTGCATTATTTACCCAGTCGATAGTATAAGTCAACTGATCGCCGACACCGACAATCTTGCCATTTACGGACGTGGACGGCTCTTCTGTGTTAATAACATCCTTCGCGTCTTCCGCCTCGTAAATATTAGTAAATGTCGCGCTTCCTGCTTGACTTCCATCCGCGACTTTCGCTGACAACGTTCCCTCCGCCGCATTATAAGTCACTGCAATGTCATAGCTAAAGGTATGCTTGTCATACGTCATATTCGGATCAGCATATTCCGGAACTACTTCCGTAATCTCTACATGATAGTTTCCTGCCGCTTTGAACTGAATATTTCCGAAGCTTACAGAACCGTCTGCCGCGTTTGCCGATGTGATTGTATCTCCAACTGCTCCCTCCGGAAGTACAACATTGTCCATGCTGCTTGTATCATCTGCCGGTGTAATCTTCATTTGGAAATTGAATTCACCTGCCGCTAAACCTGTGTCACGGTTTCCTTTCAGAACTTTCGTTACCTTTCCGGCAAATGCTCCCGGCTCAATGGTTACGATATCCGGTGTATAGCTGTTTACGAACGGCGCTACTGCTGTAGCTTTACTTTCTGCCGAACTATATTCCTTACTATCGTCTCCCTTGGTTACGGTTGTTACCGTATACAGTTCTCCGTCTTTCTCCTGTACCGTAATTGCAACGGTCGCTGATACTTGATCATACGTATACTTTGTATCGGTGCCTGCTGCCTCGCGAACGGAGTATTGATATGTCTTACCAATGTCTGTTTCATCAAACTTCACGTCACTAAGCTTACTCATCACCGCGACATCGTCTTTGCCTGGTGCAGTATTCTTAAAGCTCTTATCAGCCTCTGCAAGTTTTGCTTCTGCTTCTTCTGCAGTTACACTGTCAGTTGCTTCACTGGTAATTGTGAAATCAAACATATCTGCTGCAAGTGTACGTCCATTCAATGTCTTTGTAACATTCAGTCCGCCTTCATCACCGTAAGTTGTCGATGCTTCAAATTTATTGATGAAGATTTGTGAATTGGTCACCCCGTCAGCATTGATCTCTTGTGTTGCCTTCAATACAGAATCCTGGTCTGTTACTTTAATAATAATCTCATATGTATGAGAATCATACGTCCATCCTGTCGGTGCATTTGCATTGGTCTCTTGAACGGTAAACTTATAAGTTCCGGCTTTCTTAAATGTCAGCGCATTAAAGTCTACTTGCTCTGTTCCATCCTTTGGAATCAGTTTAGTTGTCGTTTTCTCTGAGCTGTATAGATCTGCCGTCGTTCCAATTCCGGTCAGTGTTCCACTGTCAATCGCCGCCTTCGTTGCTTCATCGGCTGCGCTCAGCTTGAATGTAAAGATCTCTTTCGCATTAAGCCCCTTTACCTCCTTCACTACGGATGGCGTAAATGTTGCATCCTGCGTTGTTGCATAAGTATTCGTAAATATTAATTCCTGTGATCCTTCTGCCAGCGCCGCTGTTAATGTTCCGTCATCATTATCCGTAACATTAACGATAATCGTAACCGTCTCTGCATTATAGGCAACTCCCGGAATCTTGTCTCCCTCTGCCGGTACAACTTCACTGACTGTGAATTTGTAAGTTCCCTTCTCATTAAAGGTAATATCTCCAAAGTTGAAGTTGCCGTCTGCATCAGAAGTTGCCGTTACACTCTGCGGTAATACAACTGTGCCTGCTGTAATTGCCGCATTCGTTGCTTCGTCACCGCCCGTGATAGTGAACCGGAAGCCAGATAAATCTTTGTCGGTTGCTTCCCATGGACCATCCATCTTCTTTGTTCCTGCAAGATTTGCTGATCCGTCAAGAACACCGCTTCCGGCATAGCTGTTGTTGAATGCGAGAACAGTCTGCTTTTGATCTGTTTCATTGCTTGTCTCTTCGCTTATGACACTGCCTTTTTCATCTGTCACCTTTGTATGAAGCGTTAATGTTCCGTCTCCATCATCTGTTACCCATAATTCTACTGTATAAACAGTATCATCGTATGTATATCCCGGTTTCTTATCATTCATTTCCGATACTTCATATTTGTATACTTTACCCAGATTCTTCAACGTAAAGTTCGTATCTGTTTTTAACATGGTTACAGTTTGTCCATCTGCCGCCGCTTCGTTGTTCTTAAATGTAACCTCTGTCTCTCCCTCTTTAAATCCAAAGAGTTCTGCCGCTTCATCTGCTGTAGCAGTGTCTGTCTTAACCGCTTTTACCTTAAATTCAAACTGCTCTTTCGCTAATGCATGACCTGTCACTGTTTTTGTAATTGCAAGTCCGCCTGCCGCTCCGAGGTTCAGAGAAGCGCCGTATTCATTAATAAATATCGTACTATAGGACTGTATATTTGCGGTCAACTGCCCATTTCCCGGATCAGAAACATCAACTATTATTTTTGCCTCATTCTTACTATAAGTCACTCCGTTAATGGTTTGTCCTGCATTCTCTTCTGTAACAGTGTAGGAATACTTTCCGACTGTATCATATGTGACCTTTCCGAATCCAAACGGTACATCCGTACCATCTTCCGTTCCGCCTTTCTGTGATACAGTAACGCTTGTTACATCATTGCCTTCCGTATCTTTCGGCATTGGAGTTCCATCTTCTGCCGTAAGATTGAATGTAAACGAATCATCTTCTTTCCAGTCGCGTCCAACCAGTCGTTTGTGGAACAATGCTGCCGCTTCTGTGAAGTCTACTTCCACGCTGTCTGCATGATATCCGTTCGTAAAACCTGCTACTATCGTATCTCTTCCGTCTGAACTATCATGATGAGCTTCTGCTGTCACACCATCTCCCTGCATTGTAACTTTCGTTTCTGTATGCATCGTTCCGTCGCCGTTATCTACTACCGTAATATCAAAGCGATATGTGTCCTTTGAGTATGTAACTCCCGGTAAATTTCCTGCTGCCTCTGAAAGAACGTAGCTGAACGTCTTTCCTGCATCATCCTGTGTAAAGGTCACCCCTGACAATTTGTCAAAGATCCGAGATGCAACACCGTCTGCCGCTCCTGATGTGTTTGTAAATTCTCTGTCAGAATCTGACAATTTAGCATCCGCTGTCTCAGCATTTACAGTATCACTGTCTGCCGCCTCGATTTTAAATGTAAATTCGCCCGCTTTCAGAGCACGGCCGGATAACGTCTTTTCTACAATCAGTTCCGCGCCTGTTCCGTAAGTTGCAGACGCTGTATACAGATTGACAAATGCAGCCGCATCAGTATCTACGCCTTCACCGTTATAGTAAGCTGTTTCTGCCTTTAATTCTCCGTTCTCATCTGTCACAATAACCCGTACTCTTGCTGTATGTCGGTCATATACCATTCCGTTTCCGTTTTCCGGGGCATTTTCTACTACACTAAATACATATGTTCCCGGACGTTTGAACTCGATACTGTCAAAATCAAATGTTGCAGCCTGATTATTCGTCAGTCCGTTCACCGTTTTTTGCATCGTATCCTGAGCCGTATCTCCATTGAAGATAATGAAATTTTCTTTAAGACCGGTTCTTGCTGCGGTATTTGCAGCACTCAATGTAAAGGAGAACTCTTCATCCACAAGAGAATCGCGTCCGACTAAAGTTTTTCTTCCCTGTACCGCTGATTCTCCCTCACCCGGAAGTACTATAGGCTTCGGTTCATAACTGTTGTTGAATACAACCTGATCTTCAGCAACTGCTCCTTCTGCTTTGCTGTATGTCTTTTCTATGACAATATACGCATCCTCGCCTGAACCTTGTGCCTTTGCCATAATAGATACGGAATATGTTTGTGCCTTATAAGTTATACCGTTTAAAGTATAAGTTCCGTCTCCATTATTAACCGCAGTTTCCGGAATCACTTCTGCAATTTCATACGTCCACGGTGTATCACTGACATTCTCCTCTGTAAACACCATGTTACCGAATGTAATTCCTGTTCCGACGTTGACTACATGGATATAACCATTTTCATCCTTCTCTCCGGTCGGCATTGGCGCCTGCTCTGCGTTGTCTCCGGTCGCTTTGAGTTTAAATTCAAACATTCCGTTTTTCAACGGATTCGCTCCGCTTTCATCTGCATACACTTTTTTTGCAAGTATAGATGTCGTTGCGGAATCTGCATGGAAATCATTTACAAATACCGCTGTTTTATTCTCAACCGGAATCGGCGTATTTCCTACTGACGCCCCGTCGTCATTAGCCGTTTTTTCCATTTCTGCCACAGCGGATAATGTTCCGTCTCCATTATCGGTCACCGTTACCCGATATGTATAGGATGCCAGAGAATATATAACTCCCGGTATTGCACTTGCCGGCTGTTTCTCCTGAATTTCATATTCATATACTCCGGGATGAGAAAATGTGATCTCTCCGAAGTTTCCTGATGAATTTTTTTCTGTTACCTCAACGCCTTTTTTACCATCAGCAGCTCCATTCGGAAGCGGAGCTCCTTCTGTTGTCGGAATCAATTCGATTCGGAACTTATCTGCAATATCCCACCGGTCAAACTGTTTCTCATAACTTGCGAAATCAGTTTCGGCAAGCGTGATTTCATCTACGTCATATGTATTTTCAAACACATGTTTTACAGATTTTCCTGAAACGATCGTTCCAGCCGCCTCTTTTGCGTCCGCCTTTTTATCAACTGCCGTCAGTTCAAATCCTTTCGGCAGTTCTTTTTCGGTTACGGTATATTGCGCATCTTTATCCAATCCATGAATATACAGCGTTTCGTCATCTTTAATCTGATACTTGGCAGCTCCGGTCTTATCAAATTCCAGTTCAAATGCTTTTCCCTGAATTTCATTTTGCGCATTTCGTACTTCCGCTTTGACTGTTTTTCCCTTCATAGACGGAATACTGATCTCAAATGTGAACTTTTTATCTTTTAATATTTCATCCGCATTCAGATTTTTATTCGCTGCCACGCGGGCATCTTTGCTGATTGCAAGAGCGCCCGGAAGCTCAAGCGCAAGCCTTCCGTTATTTCCCAGATAAACATTTAAGTAATCGGGATTATTGATATTATCCCAAATCGGATCGATCACTACATCCGCCGTATTTGTTATGTTCTCTGTTTTATCATCTATCAACGCATCGATTCTTGTCAATCGTGCAGAACCGGACTTGATAAAGTATTCTCCCTTGTCATTTATACCGAAGTTCGCACTTGCCTGCTGGAAGTTTGATCCCGTAAAGGCTACCTTGCCGTCGATTTCTTCAACCTGACCTCCGTTTAACTGCACATACGGTCTCTTATAATAATACGTCTGATCCGCACTCGGCTCGTTCTTTACTGCCATTGTACAATCTTTATCTGTATAAATCGGAGTATCTTCTGTAAAATAATAAAATGTATTTTTCTTTGCCGGTTGGAAAGAAGCAGTCGTATTGCCCAATGTCTTTCCATTCGGATCTATGTATTGTCCGTTATAATAGTTTGAATAGAAATACGGAACTCCATTCTCATTATGAGCGTTCAGATATTGCTGAAGCGCCTCGTCATCTGCATCATTCGGGTTTAGTCCGTCGGCAATTCTTTCCCGGACCTCCGGCTTGATGCTGACACCATAGAAGATACGGAGCGGATATGCCTCCTGTATATCCATCGTTTTATTTCCGTCACTGTCTGTATCTAACGTAAAGTGACGAAGCGGGATCAAACCTGCCGGAATCTGTACTGTAACTGTATCACCGGTTTTCAGGTCTGCCCCTTTCTTCACCTGAACGATAATATCTTTTACATTACCGTTCGGATAAAGTTCTGTATCTCCTGTTGCACTTCCTTCATATTTATATGTAGTAACACCGTTTTCAGTAACCGGTTCTCCTACCGGATCGAATATCTGATCTGCAAAGACCAAACTCTTAAATTCATCCACCTGCATATATTCGCCGAGCTGATCGGTAAATGTAATATATCCTACCTTACCCGGATCATACCCTTCTGTCTGTGTCGGAAAACCAAATCCTGTTTCCAAATCCGATGAAATCTCATTAAATATATTATTCAATTCATCTGCATCCGTTGCCGCTTTATAATAATCAGAATTATCTGTGCGTTTTCCTAATGTACAAGAATAGCGATTAGGTCGTGTACTGCTTGTAGCAGTCGCATCCGGATAGTTGCTAGAAACCGCATGCATATATCCGTTAAAGTTACCAGCGCTTGTATTTGTATCGTTCGGATTCGCATCCCGGAACACGCCGATACTGTAGATCAAAGCATTCGCATCCTTCAACTCTTTTGCGTTCGTAATGGCGGCAGCTGCAACACTGTTACTCCAGTCACTATTCGACGTCGGCTGACCATCTGTGAAGAAAACGACAACTTTCTGCGCCCCTTCTCTGGTTCCTCCAAGCTGAAATGCTCTCTGCGCCTGATTCAATCCAAAATCTGCGCGAGTTGCTCCTGCTGCAATCAGACTATTCACTGTTGAGGTCAAGTCCGAAATATTTTTCGTTGTGTAAGACTTTAATTCCGTTACAATTTGTGAACGATTATAATTGTTATTTATAAAATCATTTCCAATGTTGTCACTTTCATCACTTGCAAATTTTACAAGGGAAACTCGATGCTGTAATTTTATATCATCAATGGAATCATTCATTTTAGCTGTTTGTTCCACAAAGTTATTTACTGCATTTTGCAGAGCTTGCAGCTTCGTAATATTTGTTCCCAAATCTCTTCTCTCGTAAAATTGGATGTGATTTGGATTGGAATCTTCTGCGGATATCTTCGGCTCGACCGTTTGTCCATTTAATTCCCAGTGCGTAAATTCCCACCAAAACAGAATTTTTTGACCTTCAGAAGTAATTTTGCCTCCATCCTTTGTGTAATATTCTTGATCTTCTGTTTCACTAAGATTTCCTGCATATATCTCTTCATATCGATATCGCTCACTCTCAGGCCTAGTTCCCATATGCGGTGAATTTTCCATAGAACCTGACGTGTCTACTACCAGTACGATATCCAACGGTCTGCTAACCGTCTTTACTGTATTCGATGTAGATGACAATGCCGATAATCCAACTAAGAAATCAGAATCGCCTTTTTTGACACTTGGTCTGCTTCCGCCCTCAAGCTGAATATCCTCTGTGAGTACTGTTTTATCTGTCCAGATACGTCCGATGTTTTCTGTCGAATCTTTTACAACCTGATTCCAAGTATCCACAGTAGACGGATCTGACACAGAGGTTTCATCAAACGCTACCGCCGGAGTCGGAGTCGAATCTGAGGCATAGACTTGTCCCATACCACCGGGTATCATTCCGAGCACCATAGCCCCGGCAAGAAAAATCGCCAGCGCTGAACGCAGTTTACTATTTTTCTTTTTCCTCATAGTCACTATCTTTCCTTTCTTGCTTATTTACAGAATTATTTATATTCCTATTAACCCTGCATCAATCTATATAAAATCAATGGAGTATTTGACATCATTTCACTAAATTCATCACTCCCCTTACATATTTTTTCTAAATAATGCAAAATAGCTCCATCTTTTCAACAGCATATAAAATCATACGTTAACAAAGTGTGAATAACTTGCCATTTTCTCCTTTTTCAAGCTATTATATTTTTACTTTTTCACATTTTCCGCATTAATAATCCACTATATGTGAAAAACCGATCTATTGTCGAAATTTTAATAATTTCTACAATAAATCGGTTTTACTTTTTCTCTGTTTTTAGTTATCTTCCCTGAATTTATACCTGTTGATTCGGGCATTTGTTTCTTCAGCCCATGAATACTCCGTCATATACCCCCCCCCGGGTATCAATGCCGCTTCTAACACTTTTCCCTGTACCGGATAATATATTTTCTTCTATCCACATATAATAATCACAGTCCACATTGGCATAATTAATCCAACAGGCAGCCCGTTTCTTAACAAATACATCTTTAATCCCATATGTACTGAATATCTTATTCAAATCCATAACCGCCCTGCGATACAGATTTTTTACCTTTTCATCGTACAAACGATTCTCCCAGAGTTTGTCAACGGCTTCTTCCATTGTCACAACTCCGCCTTTATTGTCCACACATAACGCAAGCAGTTCTTTTGCCTTTTTATTGGAAAATATCACAAGTTCTCCATTAATAAATAAGTCGAATCGGCCAAATGTCCTAATATATGCCGGCTTCTTCTGTCGCCGACTGAGAAGTTTTGCATTTCCCATAGTCCATGTTAAATCTTCCATAGTATACGGCCTGATCATATAACCATCCGCTTTTATCCGAAGTGCCTCCAATATATATTCTGTATGTTCTATAAAAAATACAAGAACTATTTTAGGATTTAATTCCCGTAACTTTTCTCCGAGCTGAAGTCCGTCCATACCATTTAATTCGATATTTATAAAAGCCGCTTCCACTCTATGTCTGGAAACATATTTAAGCGTTTCCGCAGAATCATTAAACTTCCCGCTCAGCTCTACATATGAAAATTGTTTGCATTGTTCTTCAAAAAGACGGATAGCTTCTTCATCGTAATCTGCAATAATAACTTTCATAACATCATTTCATCCTTCTTACACATAATATATTTTTATATACTCTGTTTATTCCTCTTCCGAAGGGCAAACGACTGTGTTTTGCACCATATCCATATGATGATTCATCCATATGAGCTCATATCCAGTACCAATATCCATATTATATAATTTTCTGACCATTTTTTGCAAGTAAAAACAGTAGACACTAAAAAAGTTTATGTCTACTAAAATGATTCTATATCGCCAAACGGTAACATGCCGCCAATACAAATAACGGGAACACTATTCAATCATAGTATTCCCGCTATCATTCACAGTGAGCGTGCGGGGATTCGAACCCCGGACAACTTGATTAAAAGTCAAGTGCTCTACCAACTGAGCTACACGCCCTTATTCAATTATATTCCTTTTAATTACAAGGAAAATGCCCAGAGCCGGAATCGAACCAGCGACACGAGGATTTTCAGTCCTCTGCTCTACCAACTGAGCTATCTGGGCTTATACACAATATACTTGTGTAAATTGCGGGAGCAGGATTTGAACCTGCGACCTTCGGGTTATGAGCCCGACGAGCTTCCAGACTGCTCCATCCCGCGATATGAAATTAATTATCTCTATTGAGATCAAGCCGATGATCGGACTCGAACCGATAACCTGCTGATTACAAATCAGCTGCTCTGCCAATTGAGCCACATCGGCGTGTTTACTTCTTTTATAATGTATATTCAGAAGTATAATTAAATGGATGGAGGTGGATTCGAACCACCGAAGCAATTTGCAGCAGATTTACAGTCTGTCCCCTTTGGCCACTCGGGAATCCATCCTTATTTTTTTAAAGTGGGACCTATAGGGCTCGAACCTATGACCCTCTGCTTGTAAGGCAGATGCTCTCCCAGCTGAGCTAAGACCCCACATAACGACCCAGAAGAGACTCGAACTCTCGACCTCCGCCGTGACAGGGCGGCGCTCTAACCAACTGAGCCACTGGGCCACTTTTTAATTCAGGTTATACCCTGAAAACTACATACAAAGAATCTTTTTTCATCCATTGCCTATCTCCGCTTTGGTTATGCCCTCGACCTATTAGTAACAGTCAGCTCCATGTGTTACCACACTTCCACCTCTGCCCTATCTACCTCGTCGTCTTCAAGGGGTCTTACTAACTTGACGTTATGGGATATCTCATCTTGAGGGGGGCTTCACGCTTAGATGCCTTCAGCGTTTATCCCTTCCCGGCTTGGCTACTCTGCTATGCACTTGGTAATACAACAGATACACCAGCGGCCAGTCCACCCCGGTCCTCTCGTACTAAGGGCAGCTCCTCTCAAATATCCTACGCCCACGCCGGATAGGGACCGAACTGTCTCACGACGTTCTGAACCCAGCTCGCGTACCGCTTTAATGGGCGAACAGCCCAACCCTTGGGACCGACTACAGCCCCAGGATGCGATGAGCCGACATCGAGGTGCCAAACCACTCCGTCGATGTGAACTCTTGGGAGTGATAAGCCTGTTATCCCCAGGGTAGCTTTTATCCGTTGAGCGATGGCAATCCCACTTTATACCACCGGATCACTAAGTCCTACTTTCGTACCTGCTCCACCCGTCGGTGTCGCAGTCAAGCTCCCTTCTGCCTTTGCACTCTTCGAATGGTTTCCAACCATTCTGAGGGAACCTTTGAGCGCCTCCGATACCCTTTCGGAGGCGACCGCCCCAGTCAAACTCCCCACCTGACATTGTCCCCCAGCCGGATCACGGCTGCTGGTTAGAAACCCAATACTGCAAGGGTGGTATCCCAACATTGACTCCATGGCAACTGGCGTCACCACTTCCTAGTCTCCCACCTATCCTGTACATGCAATATCGAATCCCAGTATCAAGCTAGAGTAAAGCTCCATGGGGTCTTTCCGTCCTGGCGCAGGTAACCAGCATCTTCACTGGTATTTCAATTTCACCGGGTGCATTGTTGAGACAGTGCCCAAATCATTACGCCTTTCGTGCGGGTCGGAACTTACCCGACAAGGAATTTCGCTACCTTAGGACCGTTATAGTTACGGCCGCCGTTTACTGGGGCTTAAGTTCAAAGCTTCGCTTGCGCTAACCTCTCCCCTTAACCTTCCAGCACCGGGCAGGCGTCAGCCCATATACCTCACCTTTCGGTTTCGCATAGACCTGTGTTTTTGCTAAACAGTTGCTTGGGCCAATTCTCTGCGGCCATTCGCATGGCACTCCTTCTCCCGAAGTTACGGAGTCATTTTGCCGAGTTCCTTAACAATGCTTCTCCCGTCGGCCTTAGGATTCTCTCCTCATCCACCTGTGTCGGTTTACGGTACGGGTATCCTGTAAACAATAGCGGCTTTTCTTGGCAGCCAGCTCACACACTTCTCTACTTCTTTTCGATCCGCATCACGTCTTCGGATTGCACACCGGATTTGCCTGATGTACTCCTACCTCGCTTGCACCGGTCTTTTCTATTCCCGGCTTGTGCTCTCTGTCTTGCGTCCCCACAGATCCTGTTACAGGATAGCACAGGAAATTCCACCTGGTAATCCATCGACCTACCTCTT
>NZ_DS264346.1:0-1599 GCF_000153925.1 [Ruminococcus] torques ATCC 27756 | reverse complement strand
CAGCCAGGCGTACTCGCCGGACCGTTTACAAAAAGTACGCGGTCATCATATAAGATGTCCACAGCTGTAACATAGGCTTCAGATCTTTTCACTCCCCTCCCGGGGTCGTTTCACTTTCCTTCACAGTACTATGCGCTATCGGTCACTAAGGAGTATTTAGCCTTACGGGGTGGTCCCCGCATATTCAGTCAAGGTTCCACGTGTCTCGACTACTCTGGATACCGCCATGTCAACTCGCCTTTCGCTTACGGGACTTTCACCCTCTTTGGTCAGCTTTCCCAAAACTGTTCTGCTAAACTTGTTGAATCAATTCCGCGGTCCGAACCCCGGGATGCACGCATCCCGGTTTGGGCTCTTCCGTTTTCGCTCGCCGCTACTCACAGAATCACATGTTGTTTTCTCTTCCTCCGGCTACTTAGATGTTTCAGTTCACCGGGTTCCCTTCCTGACGTTATGGATTGGCGTCAGGATAACTGAGGTTTGCTCAGTTAGGTTTCCCCATTCAGAAATCTCCGGATCGATGGGTATTTGCCCCTCCCCGAAGCTTTTCGCAGCTTATCACGTCTTTCATCGGCTCTTAGTGCCAAGGCATCCACCATACGCTCTTATCAGCATAACCAAACGATAGTTGTTCACGGGAATGAACTTCTATCCACACATGTATAGCGTTACATGTGTTGGTTCTAGGCCAATTTATTTTTAGTTTGTTTTCTTCAAACTTTATAGTAATTGTTAAATAACATTACCTCGGATGTCTTGATTAGATATTTTATCTTATCATTGATTTTCTCTGTATGCAGTTTTCAAGGTACACATTTTGACTTCTTCAAGAAGTCAAGTGGAGAATACGAGAGTCGAACTCGTGACCTCCTGCTTGCAAGGCAGGCGCTCTCCCAACTGAGCTAATCCCCCATATTAAATTATTTTTTCATATTATCCTTAATGGATATGGGCTTAAGTGGACTCGAACCACCGACCTCACGCTTATCAGGCGTGCGCTCTAACCAGCTGAGCTATAAGCCCATTTTAATTTGGCGGCCACCTACTCTCCCACACCGTCTCCAGTGCAGTACCATCGGCCGTTCAGGTCTTAACCATCGTGTTCGGGATGGGAACGGGTGTTACCCCTGAACGCATCGCCACCAAAAAGTTTTGTCATCCTTGATGACTAAACAATAGACAACGACTCACTTTACTTCTTCTTCCGTTTTAGTTGGATTGTTCCAGACGAAAGAAGTTATTTCTTCCGTTTTAGTTGGATTGTTCCAGACGAAAGAAGTTATTTCTTCCTTAGAAAGGAGGTGATCCAGCCGCACCTTCCGATACGGCTACCTTGTTACGACTTCACCCCAGTTATCGGTCCCGCCTTCGGCAGCTCCCTCCTTACGGTTGGGTCACTGACTTCGGGCGTTACTGACTCCCATGGTGTGACGGGCGGTGTGTACAAGACCCGGGAACGTATTCACCGCGACATTCTGATTCGCGATTACTAGCGATTCCAGCTTCATGTAGTCGAGTTGCAGACTACAATCCGAACTGAGACGTTATTTTTGGGATTTGCTCCACCTCGCGGTCTCGCTTCCCTTTGTTTACGCCATT
>NZ_DS264347.1:75147-79777 GCF_000153925.1 [Ruminococcus] torques ATCC 27756 | reverse complement strand
TGATAAGCTGGGAAAAGCTTTCGGGGTAGGGGCGAATACCCATCGATCGCAGAGATATAATGAAGATGGAAACCTAACTGAGCAGTCGTCAGTTATCCTGACGCCAATCCATAACGTCAGGAAGGGAACCCGGTGAACTGAAACATCTAAGTAGCCGGAGGAAGAGAAAACAACATGTGATTCTGTGAGTAGCGGCGAGCGAAAACGGAAGAGCCCAAACCGGGATGCGTGCATCCCGGGGTTCGGACCGCGGAATTGATTCAACAAGTTTAGCAGAACAGTTTTGGGAAAGCTGACCAAAGAGGGTGAAAGTCCCGTAAGCGAAAGGCGAGTTGACATGGCGGTATCCAGAGTAGGTCGAGACACGTGGAACCTTGACTGAATATGCGGGGACCACCCCGTAAGGCTAAATACTCCTTAGTGACCGATAGCGCATAGTACTGTGAAGGAAAGGTGAAAAGGACCCCGGGAGGGGAGTGAAAAAGAACCTGAAACCATATGTTTACAAGCTGTGGAACATCTTTATATGATGAACCGCGTACTTTTTGTAGAACGGTCCGGCGAGTTACGCTGGCTGGCGAGGTTAAGCACTGAAGGTGCGGAGCCGAAGGGAAACCAAGTCTGAACAGGGCGAAAGTCAGTCGGAGTAGACCCGAAACCGGGTGATCTATCCATGTCCAGGTTGAAGTTGCCGTAAAAGGCAATGGAGGACCGAACCCACATCCGTTGAAAAGGGTGGGGATGAGGTGTGGATAGGGGAGAAATTCCAATCGAACCCGGAGATAGCTGGTTCTCCTCGAAATAGCTTTAGGGCTAGCCTCATACAAGTCTTGCGGAGGTAGAGCACTGAATTCCTACGGGGGCGTCAAAGCTTACCAAGGGATATCAAACTCCGAATGCCGTGTAGATGATGTATGGGAGTCAGACTATCCGAGATAAGTTGGGTAGTCGAAAGGGAAAGAGCCCAGACCTGCAGCTAAGGCCCCAAAATGTGTGTTAAGTGGAAAAGGATGTGGGATTTCGAAGACAACTAGGATGTTGGCTTAGAAGCAGCCATCCATTAAAAGAGTGCGTAATAGCTCACTAGTCGAGAGGTCCTGCGCCGAAAATGTCCGGGGCTGAAACACACTGCCGAAGCTCAGGGATGAACAGTGATCAATACAGATCAATGCAAGAGGAAAGCTTCTTGATGAAATCAAGAAGATTCCAAAACAGATGGAACAGACTGCTGTTGGTCTGCGTTGATCACTGTTCATCGGTAGAGGAGCATTCTTAAAGAGACGAAGCTGTACCGAAAGGAGCAGTGGATTTTTAAGAAGAGAGAATGCCGGAATGAGTAGCGAGAAAGAGGTGAGAATCCTCTTGGCCGAATATCTAAGGTTTCCAGGGTAAAGCTGATCTGCCCTGGGTAAGTCGGGGCCTAAGGCGAGGTCGAAAGACGTAGTCGATGGATAACAGGTTGAAATTCCTGTACTATCCTGTAACAGAACTGTGGGGACGCAGACAGAGAGCACAAGCCGGGAATGGAAAGACCGGTGCAAGCGAGGTAGGAGTACATCAGGCAAATCCGGTGTGCAATCCGAAGACGTGATGCGGATCGAAAAGAAGTAGAGAAGTGTGTGAGCTGGCTGCCAAGAAAAGCCGCTATTGTTTACAGGATACCCGTACCGTAAACCGACACAGGTGGATGAGGAGAGAATCCTAAGGCCGACGGGAGAAGCATTGTTAAGGAACTCGGCAAAATGACTCCGTAACTTCGGGAGAAGGAGTGCCATGCGAATGGCCGCAGAGAATTGGCCCAAGCAACTGTTTAGCAAAAACACAGGTCTATGCGAAACCGAAAGGTGAGGTATATGGGCTGACGCCTGCCCGGTGCTGGAAGGTTAAGGGGAGAGGTTAGCGCAAGCGAAGCTTTGAACTTAAGCCCCAGTAAACGGCGGCCGTAACTATAACGGTCCTAAGGTAGCGAAATTCCTTGTCGGGTAAGTTCCGACCCGCACGAAAGGCGTAATGATTTGGGCACTGTCTCAACAATGCACCCGGTGAAATTGAAATACCAGTGAAGATGCTGGTTACCTGCGCCAGGACGGAAAGACCCCATGGAGCTTTACTCTAGCTTGATACTGGGATTCGATATTGCATGTACAGGATAGGTGGGAGACTAGGAAGTGGTGACGCCAGTTGCCATGGAGTCAATGTTGGGATACCACCCTTGCAGTATTGGGTTTCTAACCAGCAGCCGTGATCCGGCTGGGGGACAATGTCAGGTGGGGAGTTTGACTGGGGCGGTCGCCTCCGAAAGGGTATCGGAGGCGCTCAAAGGTTCCCTCAGAATGGTTGGAAACCATTCGAAGAGTGCAAAGGCAGAAGGGAGCTTGACTGCGACACCGACGGGTGGAGCAGGTACGAAAGTAGGACTTAGTGATCCGGTGGTATAAAGTGGGATTGCCATCGCTCAACGGATAAAAGCTACCCTGGGGATAACAGGCTTATCACTCCCAAGAGTTCACATCGACGGAGTGGTTTGGCACCTCGATGTCGGCTCATCGCATCCTGGGGCTGTAGTCGGTCCCAAGGGTTGGGCTGTTCGCCCATTAAAGCGGTACGCGAGCTGGGTTCAGAACGTCGTGAGACAGTTCGGTCCCTATCCGGCGTGGGCGTAGGATATTTGAGAGGAGCTGCCCTTAGTACGAGAGGACCGGGGTGGACTGGCCGCTGGTGTATCTGTTGTATTACCAAGTGCATAGCAGAGTAGCCAAGCCGGGAAGGGATAAACGCTGAAGGCATCTAAGCGTGAAGCCCCCCTCAAGATGAGATATCCCATAACGTCAAGTTAGTAAGACCCCTTGAAGACGACGAGGTAGATAGGGCAGAGGTGGAAGTGTGGCAACACATGGAGCTGACTGTTACTAATAGGTCGAGGGCATAACCAAAGCGGAGATAGGCACATGTCGTTGGTTAGCATCTGTGTTTTAGATGCTTATCAAAGACGGTACCCGTAAGGGTAGGATGAAAAAGATTCTTTGTATGTAGTTTTGAAGGTATATGTAAACGAGATATAAATAAGAAGAGAATATTTTCCAAACGGAATGAGAGAAGGCAGCGTCTGAAAAGGCGTTGTCTTTTTTTGCGGCAGAGGCAAGCTAAAGTCGGGCTTGTCAGAAATATTCTAATAATTATATGTGCCGGTTAAATATTTAAGGAAACACTGATTAATGATTTGATTTTCTTCAAGAATGGACATTGTATAATGATCAGTTCTGATTTTTTAAAAACAAGTGTCGTTTTTGTATTCCTGCCGGAGAAACGCATAAAAACCTTAGTTTTACAGATACTACCTTTATTGACAGAAATATGATAAAGATAGAAATTTGCAAACGGAGGATTTTTATGAAAGCACAGGAATCGTAAGAAGAATTGATGATCTCGGCAGAATTGTATTTCCGAAAGAAATCAGAAGAACGCTTCGTATACGCGAGGGAGATCCTTTGGAAATATTTACTGACAGAGAAGGCGAAATTATTTTGAAAAAGTATTCTCCGATCGGTGAATTTGGAATGCCTGTAAAATTGTATGCGGAAAGTTTATCTCAGACAATGGGGTGTACAGTGTGTATTACAGATACAGATCAGGTTATCGCTGTTTCGGGAGCAGGTAAAAAAGATTTAGAAGAAAGATTTGTAAGAAAAGAGTTTCTTCAGGTTTTGGGAAACAGAGAAGTTTTAACGGCGTGTCAAGGAGATGACAGATATGTAAAAGTGACGGAAGAAATGAATGAATATGAGGATGAAGTTATATCTCCTATTATCAGCGCGGGAGATATAATCGGGGCAGTCGTTTTATTAAACAAAGATAAGAAAAAACATTTTGGCGAAGTAGAACAAAGAGTTGCCGTCAGCGCAGCGGATTTTTTGGGAAGACAAATGGAATAACAGCAAGAACAGCTTGGTAAATATGAGGGAAATAAGTATTTTCACCAGTCATAAATCTTTCGGGACAAACATATGCTTTATTAGTGATGATACGAAACGGGAGGTTTGTGATGGAAGCAAAAGAATATGGAAATGTTGGGAAAAAGGCGATCTGGTTCGTGAAATCACTTTTGTGTGGTTATATTGTGACAGGATTCTTACTTTTGATACTGGCGCTGATGCTTTATAAGCTTGGTTTGAGTGAACAAAATGTCAATGCCGGAATTGTTTTAATTTATGTGATTTCAACATTTTCCGCGGGTTTTGTACTTGGGAAGTTGGCGGGAAAAAGAAAATTCTTATGGGGGCTGTTTGCCGGAATAACATATTTTGTCCTGCTTATGCTGATTACTTTGGGAGTATACCATGCGTTTCAAGGGAATGTGACAAATATTGCTGTGACATTTTTGCTGTGCGCCGGAGGGGGAATGCTCGGAGGAATGATTGCCTGAAAACAGTTCATATCTCAATCATTTCTCAATCTTGCAGAGCAGTTAAAAATGTAGGTTTGTCAAACATATGTTACACCCCGATCAATAAATTCCCTCAGAACAGTTTGTGGTGATTTCCACCCCAGAGGTCTCATGGGAAACTGGTTATCATCCCTACGGTTATAGGTTTGAAGCTGCTGGAAAAATCCTCAAAGGATGGAAAGTATG
>NZ_DS264347.1:0-75047 GCF_000153925.1 [Ruminococcus] torques ATCC 27756 | reverse complement strand
GTCGAAGCTGCTTGGAAAAATCTCAAGATAGAAAGTAGCGGAGTATAAAACGTTCAATATCTGCGGTGGCTGCGTTCCACTTTTCCGTTATGACGTGGGTTTAAAGGTCGGATCAGTTTATGTTGGATGCAAGTTCTTTTAAAGTCCGTGGAATAAAGTCAATGTTTCTTGCCGGAAGTGGAAAAGCGCTTTGTAAATTTCACGCCGTTGTCTGTCTGAACGCATTCGATTGGCATAGGAAAGCGTTGGATCAGATGCTTGAGGAACTGTGCGGATGAATAGGTGCTGTGTTCTTCAAAAGCTTCCACATACCGCCAGCGGGAGTACTCATCAATGGCGGTATACTGATAGAATTTCTTTCCTTTCGCATTATTGACAAGACAACATGCAGGAACGAATTTCACATCGACCTGGATACGCTGTCCGGGATATTTCATCTGCTCATAAGGCTTCGGAATATATTTGGGATTCGGAAGTTTTTGAGCCAAGATTCCCTGTTTCTTCAGAAAACGATACAATCCTGGGATGGAACGTTTATAACCGCGCTGCATAAGTTTGACCCAAAAGACAACCAGACCAGAATGGGGATTGCGCCTACGCATATCTTGGATCAGCTTGATTTCTTCAGGTGTATGCTGATTGGGATGGTGATGGGGACGGCGTGAACGATCGCGGAGAGACTCTATTGTGCCGTCATAGCGGCGCTTCCAACGATAAATATACTGGCGGTTTGTCTTATATTTAATTGCTGCTTTTGAGACACCATATTTTTCGGCGAAACGGATCAGGGATAGACGATACCTCATATCTTGTGTTATACTTGCCATGCGGGAATACTTCCTTTCTTAAATGTTTAGGTTTGGTAGCTTAAAGCATAACACAGAAAAGGTATTTCCGCTTTTTAATTATTCAGTTGTAACACATGTATTGTAATCCTACATTCTCAATCTTGCAGAGGGTTGAGTGAATAAGTAAATTCCATATGTAAAAGTAAATTCCATACAGAAGACTAAATTCGATATTTTAGGGTTTGACGAATTGTGTCAAATCCTTTAAAGTGGAATTTAACCAGATAATAAATGCTTTTCTGCAATAAAAATGTATGCTAATGAGACAACTGGAATCTGCTCTGTAAGACTAAATTCCACTTGTCTGGTATGTGTGATATGGAGCCTTTATCCGCAGATTTGTTTTATTATCTGGTTTTATTTTTTCAATAATGCAGGCGTTAATACGATCTCATCTGCCGGTATTTCAGTGAGAGCAAAAAAATTTAAAAGTTCATGTGGGAGCATGATTTTTGCAAGAGCCATAGGCGACAATCCACCAAGGCTTTGTCTTGGAGTACTGTTGATATGGCTCATCATCAGATTGATCTCTTTTTGCGAGTAATCGTCAAAGGATGTTCCTTTCGGGCATATTTTTCGGATATATTCATGGTTCTTTTCACAATGCGGCTTTTGCCAGGAACACATCGGATCACAATAATAAATACTTGTCCGAATCAGGTTGTCTTCACCACATTCCAATGCATCCGGAATCTGAAATTCACCGCCTCTGTCCGTTAAAATCAGCGAAAAAGCAGAGGCAAAAGAAAAGGTTCCAATCGCATGCTCAATGGAGTCAAATACATTTTTTATATGATCGGATTCTTTGCTGTCAAGAAGATACGCCATCATAAAAGAACATTCGGAAAAGTGGAAAGTGAGTAACACCTTGTGGGAACCTTCACAGCCGAGAACGGTATCCATTTCAGTAACTCTTGTATCCGGGAACTCTTTTAAAAATGCCTGAAAGTCTTTGTAAGTACGACCTTCATAGATTGTTTTATCAACTAATTCAGAAGAGCCGGAAGAACGGAGCTTATATTTTACTTTTTTAGGCAGATCGATATTTTTAACACTCAAAGCTCCGGATTCAATGTAATTGTAAAGCGTTTTTTCTGAGTAAGGGATCTCCGGATGATTCTGTAGGATCATGTAAGGGGACTGCCCCTGCATAATCAGTGGGGAAACCAGTTCATCCAGCCTTATCAAATCTTCAGGAGAAATGTTGATACCAGTTCGCGATTCAATCAGAACGGTTCGATATTCCCTGTGAGCAATCGTGGCTCTATAATAAGCCTTATCCAAACGGCATCCGCTTTTTTTACTGCAAGCATTGCATACAAAGGGAGCTTTATCTAGTTTGGAACAATGATAACTGCGAGGAATGAAATCATCGCAATGGGAATTACAGTGGTTGCAGAGTTTACACATTCTTTTGCATATCGGAGCATAGATTTCACAGATATTCTTTTTTTTGCAGTCTTTTATTAGAGCACATTTATTTTTTGATTCATTGAAGTGGCTATGTTCCTGAATAGTGCGGTGCTTTTTAATTTCTTTGGAGATAGTGGTTGGATCTTTTCCTAACTGTAGCGCAATGCTATGGAGGGAGTTTCCTTGATCCAACCTTTTTTCAATTATAATACGCTGATCCATTGTCATATGCTTTTGATTTCCAGGGATAGATTTACACATAAGTACCTCTTTTCTACTGCGGATAGAAGGTACTAAAATAATATAGGATATAGAAGAAGAGAGTAAGACTAAATTCAGCATGATGGTGGAATTTAGTTTTTCATTTAAGGCAATCTTGCAGAGCAGTTAAAAAACTCTTTAAAAATGGCGCATACTGTGCTATAATTTTATGAGCGTAATAATGTTATAAGATTAGGAGGACAGGACATGAAACATATTAAAACATTAAATACACAGACATTGAATCACACAGTAAAAAAAGGCGGATGCGGCGAGTGCCAGACATCATGCCAGTCAGCATGTAAGACATCTTGTACTGTTGGAAACCAGACTTGCGAGCAGAAGAAATAATTAAAATATCGTAAGAATACGGGGCAATAGGGTGAAGAAGGCAGCGGTCTTTAAAAGCCGCTGCCTTATGCTTGTTTGAACGAAATGAAAGAGAGGTATTTTTCGTGATACATTTGTATCAGAATAACGGATATAATATAGTGTTGGATGTCAACAGCGGTGCAGTGCATGTCGTAGATAAGGCAGCGTACGATGTGATCGGCGCGTTAGAAGAGCAAAATGAATTACATACGGCAGAAACATTGAAAACACCGGAAACTTTTGAGTTCTTAAGATCAAAACTCGGAAGTACATACGCAGAAGAAGATATAAGAGATATTTTGGAAGCTGTCGCAACGATTACGCAAGAGGGAAGACTTTTTACGAGAGATGTTTATGAAGACTACATTGATGAAGTGAAGCAGAGAAAAACAGTTGTCAAGGCGCTTTGCCTGCACATCGCACATGACTGTAATCTGGCCTGCAGATACTGCTTCGCAGAAGAAGGGGAATATCATGGACGCCGGGCGCTTATGTCTTATGAAGTAGGAAAAAAAGCGCTTGATTTCCTTATTGCGAATTCGGGAAAAAGAAGAAATCTGGAAGTAGACTTTTTCGGCGGAGAACCGCTTATGAACTGGCAGGTTGTAAAAGATCTTGTCGCTTACGGGCGAGAGCAGGAAAAAATCCACGATAAGCATTTCCGTTTTACAGTGACGACAAACGGAGTGCTTCTAAATGATGAGATCCAGGAATTTGTCAATAAAGAGATGGATAACGTCGTACTTAGTTTGGATGGCAGAAAAGAGGTTAACGACAAAATGCGTCCGTTTAGAAACGGAAAGGGAAGTTATGATCTCATTGTGCCGAAATTTCAGAAACTTGCAGAGAGCCGGAATCAGGAGAAGTATTACATAAGAGGAACATTTACGAGAAATAACCTGGATTTCTCCAACGACGTACTTCATTTTGCGGATCTTGGATTTGAGCAGATTTCAATCGAGCCGGTCGTAGGAGAAGATACAGATCCTTATGCGATCAGAAAGGAAGATCTTCCGAAGATTTTTGAAGAATATGACAAGTTGGCAAAGATCATGGTAGAGCGTGAAAGAAGCGGACGGGGCTTTACATTTTTCCATTTTATGATCGATTTGGAAGGCGGGCCGTGCGTTTCAAAACGTCTGTCGGGATGTGGATCGGGAACAGAATATCTTGCAGTAACTCCGTGGGGAGATTTGTATCCATGTCATCAATTTGTCGGACAGGAAGAATTCCTTATGGGAAATGTGGACGAAGGTATTACGCATACGGAGATTGCGGATGAATTCAGAGGATGCAGCGTATATTCAAAAGAAAGCTGCAAAAATTGTTTCGCAAGATTTTATTGCAGCGGCGGCTGTATGGCGAACTCTTATAAGTTCAATCATTCGATCAATGATACATATGAAGTAAGTTGCGAGATGGAGAGAAAACGTGTTGAATGTGCGATCATGATCAAAGCTGCATTGGCCGACGCCGACGCACAGTAACGGAAAAGCGCATAGAGCATAAAGAAAGGTACATGAGCGGACGGAATAAAACGTCTGCATAAATGTAGATAAAAAAGAAAAGTAAGAAAGGAAAAGAAGTCATGAAAAAGAGCAGAGGTATATTAAGCCTTATTCTCGTGGCAGCACTTTCAGTCCTGCTCGGTGTGACTACGATCCGCGGATTGGATTCCGAAGGAATGGGCGCAGCGAAAAATATTAATTTGGGACTGGATCTTGAGGGTGGAGTCAGCATTACATATCAGGTAAAAGGCGACAAACCGTCACAGGAAGACATGGATGACACTGTATATAAAATGCAGCGTCGTGTAGAGCAGTACAGTACAGAGGCACAGGCATATCAGGAAGGTGACAACCGGATCAGCATCGAGATCCCGGGCGTAGAAGACGCGAATGCAATCCTTGAAGAATTAGGACAGCCGGGATCACTGTATTTCATTAAGCACAAAGATGCTGATGGAAATGAGAACTACACACTTGGAGCAGAAGGTTATGTATTGAATAAAACGATCGATGAACTGAAAGCGAACGGTTCTATCGTTTTAACAGGATCGGAAGTGAAATCCGCTACGGCAGGCGCATGGGACGATCAGAAGACAGGTAAGAAAATGTATGGGGTAGATCTTACGCTGAATGCAGAAGGAACAGATGCGTTTGCGGCAGCTACAACAGAAGCATACAACAACGGAAACGATACGATCGCAATCTATTATGACGGAGAATTGATCAGTGTTCCGAGTGTAAATGCAATCATTGAAAACGGACAGGCACAGATCACAGGCTCTGCATCATACGAAGAAGCGGATAATATCGCATCTACGATCCGTATCGGAGGTCTGAATCTGGAACTGGAAGAGATCAGTTCAAAAGTAGTCGGCGCACAGCTCGGTGAAGAAGCGATCAGTACAAGTCTTAAGGCAGGAGCGATCGGTCTTGCAGCCGTATGTCTGTTTATGATCTTTGTGTACCTGCTTCCGGGATTTGCATCAAGTATCGCGCTTGTCATTTATGTCGGCTTGATCTTACTTCTGTTAAATGCGTTTGACATCACGCTTACACTTCCTGGTATCGCAGGTATTATCCTCGGTATCGGTATGGCAGTAGACGCGAACGTTATCATTTTTGCTCGTGTGAAAGAAGAATTGTCAGCAGGAGCGTCTGTTCATTCAGCGCTTCGGGCAGGATTTCATAAAGCGATGTCGGCAATCCTTGACGGAAATATTACAACATTGATCGCGGCTGCAGTATTGTGGCTTAGAGGAAGCGGTCCGGTAAAAGGATTTGCACAGACATTGGCTCTTGGTATCGTCGTTTCGATGTTTACGGCGCTTGTTGTAACAAGACTGCTCGTATATTCTTTCTATGCTATCGGCATCCGCAATCCGAAAGTATACGGCAGAGTAAAAGAAGAGAGAAAACCGATCGATTTTCTCGGAAAGAAAAAAGTGTTCTTTGTCGTTTCTATCGCACTTTGCCTGAGCGGATTTGTTGTTATGGGAATCAATTCCGCAAGGGACGTGGGAGCGCTGAATTACAGCCTTGATTTTGTCGGCGGTACGGCGACAACGGTAACGTTTGACAAAGAGTATACATTAGAAGAAGTTGACAGTCAGATGGTGCCTGAACTTGAAAAGATCACAGGCGATAAAAACGTACAGGTACAGACTGTAAAGGGAACAAATCAGGTAGTGTTTAAAACACAGACTCTTGACCTTGAAAAGAGAGAAGCTTTTGAATCTTATATGCAGAACGAGTTTGGCGTAAAAGAAGAGATTGCCACAGAAAATATCAGTTCTACGGTAAGTTCCGAAATGAGAATGGATGCGGTGATCGCAGTTATTATCGCGACGATCTTCATGCTTTTGTATATCTGGTTCAGATTTAAAGATATTCGTTTTGCTACGAGCGCGGTAGTGGCGCTTCTGCACGACGTGCTTGTCGTACTTGCATTTTATGCGATCGCCCGTGTTTCCGTGGGAAATACATTTATCGCATGTATGCTGACAATCGTCGGATACTCTATTAATGCGACAATCGTTATTTTCGACCGTATCCGTGAGGAGATGAAGAACAGTTCCAGAAACACAGATCTGAAAGATCTTGTAAATCGCTGTATCACACAGACGCTGACAAGAAGTATTTATACATCGCTGACAACATTTGTCATGGTGGCGGTTCTGTATGTGATGGGTGTAAGTTCGATCAAAGAATTCGCACTTCCGCTTATGGCGGGAATCGTTTGCGGAGCTTATTCATCTGTATGTATCACAGGCGCGCTCTGGTATGTTATGAAGACCGGGAAGAATGCAAAAGTTCAGGCTGCTTCCGTACCGGCGAAACAGGTTGAAAGTGTAAAGACAGAGTCGTCAGAAGAAAGCTCATCGGACGGAAATGTTCAAAAAGCAGCAAAATCAAAAACAAAAAGAAAAAAAAGAGAGATAAATTTTCGTTAAAAGATTGTTTGAAACGAAAATGAAAAGACCGGTCGTGAAGCGGAAACGTTTTACGGCCGGTTTTCTCTATGGTGATATTTTGAAAATTATGATACTATAATACAAAAATGTACGTGATATACTTGGAGGAACAAACGATGGAACGCTGGTATGTAATGATGAAGAAAGCTGATTTCAGCAGTATCGGAGCGAAATATAATATTTCGCCGGTCATTGCCCGCCTGATCAGAAACAGAGATATTATAGAAGATGAAGAGATTAATCTTTATTTGAACGGAACGATTGCCGACCTGTATGACGGAATGTTAATGAAGGACATGGATAAGGCGGTTGAGATCTTATCGGAGAAGATCAGGGAAGAAAAACCCGTAAGGGTGATCGGAGATTATGATATTGACGGTGTGAATGCAGCTTATATTTTGAAAGAAGGTCTGGAAGGACTCGGAGCAGATGTTGATACAGATATTCCCGACAGGATTAAAGACGGATACGGATTAAATAAAATGCTGATCGACCGGGCGTTAGATGATGGGATCGATACGATTATTACATGTGATAACGGGATTGCGGCTGCGGAAGAAATCACTTACGGAAGAAAAAACGGTCTTACGGTGATCGTGACAGACCATCATCAAGTTCCTTTTGTAGAAATAAACAAAGAACGGGAATATCTCCTGCCGCAGGCTGATGCGGTTGTAGATCCAAGGCGTCCGGATTGTGAGTATCCTTTTAAAAATCTGTGCGGGGCAGCGGTCGCATATAAGTTAGTAGAGGCATTGTATAATGTTATGCTCCGAGATCCGGAAGACGTTGATTATCTTATGGAAAATGTGGCGATTGCAACAGTAGGTGATGTGATGGCGCTAAAGGGAGAAAATCGTATTTTTGTGAAACAGGGACTTGAGATGCTCAAGCGCACAAAAAATGAAGGGTTAAAAGCGCTTATAGAATGTACGGGAATCAATCCCGAATATTTGAATACATACGATCTCGGGTTTGTTCTTGGACCATGTATTAATGCGAGCGGGAGACTGGACACCGCAAAAAGAGCATTGGAACTGCTGAGTACACGGACGAGGCGGGATGCGGTCATGTTGGCGGAAGATTTAAAGGCGTTAAATGACAGCCGTAAGGAAATGACGGAACGAGGAATTAAAGAAGCGGCAGAGATGATAGAAACTACCTCGCTGAAAGAGGACAAAGTATTTGTGATCTATCTGCCGGACTGTCATGAAAGTATTGCGGGAATTATCGCAGGAAAGATCAGAGACAGATATTATAGGCCTACGATCATCTTAACAAAGGCAGAAGACGGAGTGAAAGGATCGGGACGGTCTACGGAAGAGTATGACATGTTTACAGAATTGTGTAAATGTCAGGCGCTGTTTACAAAATTCGGCGGCCACAGGCAGGCGGCAGGCGTGTCCCTGAAAGAGGAGAATGTTCAGCGATTCAGAGAAACGATCAATTCTCTTTGTACATTGACAGAAGAAGACCTTCAAATGAAAGTATATATCGATATGCAAGTTCCTTTTCCGTATTTAACAGAAGATTTGATCGAGCAGTTTCAGGTGATGGAACCTTTCGGAAAAGGAAATAAAAGACCGCTGTTTGCGGAGAAAGATCTGAAGGTGATTCAACCTAAAATTGTAGGGAAAAACGAGAATGTTTTGCAGTGTATATTGGAAGATAAGCAGGGAAATCGTATGAAAGCGGTTTATTTCGGCGATGTAAAGACTTGCCTGAAAGAGATGCTGGCAGGAAAAGTCACCGCGGTTACTTATTTTCCGTCAATTAACGAATATATGGGCAGACGAAGCATACAGCTTACGATTGTAAATTATCAAAAGAAATGATATAATTAAACGATCTTATAACTTTGTTGAATGAGCTGCATGAGAGAAGGGGACTTTACTATGGCAGGAACGGCAGAATATGAAGAATTGAATAAAAATCTGGAGATCGTGGACGGTCATGCAGTAAAAGCGCCGGAGGATTATCAAGATCCGGAGCAGCTTTATCATGTTCTTATTGAAAGAGTGAGAAAGTATCATCCGTCTGCGGATATTACCATGATCGAAAAAGCTTATCGTATAGGGAAAGAAGCGCATCGTGATCAGGTGAGAAAATCAGGAGAGCCGTATATTATCCACCCTCTCTGGGTCGGTATTATTTTGGCGGATCTTGAGATGGACAAAGAGACGATCGTGGCAGGAATGCTCCACGACGCAGTAGAAGATACGGATATGACGCTTGACGATGTGGCAGGTGAGTTCGGAGAAGAAGTCGCTCTTCTTGTGGACGGCGTTACAAAGCTTGGCCAGTTGAATTATTCACAGGACAAATTAGAAGTTCAGGCAGAGAACCTCAGGAAAATGTTTCTTGCGATGGCGAAGGACATCCGGGTTATTATTATTAAACTGGCAGACCGACTGCATAATATGCGTACGCTTGAATTTATGACTCCGACAAAGCAGCAGGAAAAAGCGAGAGAGACGATGGATATTTATGCTCCCATCGCGCAGAGACTCGGAATTTCCAAGATTAAGACAGAATTAGATGATTTGTCTTTAAAATACTGGAAACCGGAAGTTTATTATAATCTCGTGAGGGATCTGAACCGAAGGAAAACAGAACGCGAGGAATTTGTGCAGCAGATAGTAGCCGAAGTTTCGAAACATATGAAAAATGCGCATATAGAGGCGAAAGTATATGGACGTGTAAAGCATTTTTTCAGTATTTATAAGAAAATGGTGAATCAAAATAAGACGCTGGATCAGGTATACGATCTGTTTGCGGTGCGGATAATTGTTGATTCTGTAAAAGATTGTTATGCGGCGCTTGGAGTAATCCACGAGATGTACACGCCGATTCCCGGAAGGTTTAAAGATTATATTGCGATGCCGAAACCGAATATGTATCAGTCTCTTCACACAACGCTGATGGGACCGTCAGGACAGCCGTTTGAGATCCAGATCAGAACAGAAGAGATGCATAAGACGGCTGAATACGGTATTGCGGCTCACTGGAAATATAAAGAAGGCGGAGATTCAGCGAAGAGTATGGAATCTCAGGAGGCTAAGCTGAACTGGCTGCGTCAGATTTTGGAATGGCAAAGAGACATGTCGGATAACCGGGAGTTTTTAAGCCTGTTAAAAGGCGACCTTGATCTGTTTGCTGAAGACGTTTTACTGTTTTACGCCAAACGGTGACGTGAAGAATTTGCCGAACGGTTCCACACCGGTTGACTTTGCGTATGCGATACACAGCGCCGTGGGAAAATAAGATGGTCGGTGCACGTGTAAACGGAAAACTTGTCAATATAGATTATAAAATACAAAACGGCGACAGGATCGAGATTCTTACGTCGCAGAATTCAAAAGGACCGAGCCGCGACTGGCTGAATATCGTTAAGAGTACACAGGCAAAAAATAAAATTAACCAGTGGTTCAAAAAAGAGTTTAAGGAAGATAATATTATCCGGGGAAAAGAATTGATCGTTTCCTATTGCAGGGGGAAATCAATTAATCTCCAAAATATACTGAAACCGAAGTATCAGCAGGTTGTTCAGAAAAAGTACGGCTTCAGGGATTGGGACGCTGTTTTGGCGGCGATCGGTCATGGCGGTTTAAAGGAAGGACAGGTTGTAAACAGACTTTTTGAGGAGTACGAAAAAGAACATAAGAAAGAAATTACAGACGAGACGATTCTTGAGAGAATCTCAGAAGCAAACTCTCAAAAAGTTCACATTGCAAAGTCAAAGAGCGGTATTGTTGTAAAAGGAATTAATGATATGGCAGTGCGTTTTTCAAAATGCTGCAATCCGGTTCCCGGAGACGAGATCGTCGGATTTGTCACGAGAGGACGGGGAATGTCAATCCATCGGACGGACTGTATTAATATGCTCCACCTTTCTGATGTAGAGAGGGCGCGTTTGATCGACGCGGAGTGGGGAAGATACGTCCGAGACAGAGGGCGGCGGAAAATATCTGGCAGAGCTTAAGATGTACGCAAACGACAGACAAGGATTCCTTATGGATATCTCAAAAGTATTTACAGAAGCGAAAATAGATGTGAAGTCTATGAATGTTCGCACAAGCAAAAAGGGAACAGCAACGATCGATATGGGATTTATTGTAAACGGAAGAGAGGAACTCCATGCGATCATAGAGAAACTGCGTCAGCTTCAGGGAGTTCTTGATATTGAGAGAACGACGGGTTGATCTTATATGAAGCCTTTCAAGTAAGAAGCAATAGCGTTCCCGTTGCGGAGGCGGCGGGAGTAAAATGACAGTTTGAACAAAGTCAGAGTTGATAAAAAGGAGAGACAGTTCATGCGCATTGAGAAATTTGTATTCGGACCTGTAGGAACGAATTGTTATATCGTAATAAACGAGATGACTTCGGAATGTTTTGCCGTAGATATGGCGGATTGTCCTCAGGAATTCGTAAAGCATATAAAAGATGCAGGACTTTGCGTAAAAGCGCTGCTTTTGACGCATGGTCACTTTGATCATATTATGGGAGCGGAACGCTTTGCGGAAATCTTCGGATGTCCGGTTTATGCATATGAAGGGGAAGAAAATATTTTATGCGATCCGGTGCTGAATGCATCGGCGACGATGCTCGGACAGTCATATGTGTTTACAAAAGCAGAGTATGTAAAAGCGGATACGCAGATAGAAACCGCAGGCTTTCAGGTGGAGATTATTCCGACTCCGGGACATACAGAGGGCGGATGCTGTTATTATATCGGAGAAGAACATGTATTGTTCAGCGGAGATACCCTTTTTCATAATTCTATCGGAAGAACGGATCTTCCTACGGGAAGCGGAAGTGAGCTTGTCCGTTCGGTAAGAGAAAAACTTCTGGTTTTGCCGGAAGATACGAGAGTATATCCCGGACATATGGAAGAGACAACGATTTCGCATGAAAAGAAATATAATCCTTTCATATAAAGTTAATAAGTGAACGGGAATGATTGGAATATAGGAATGGATATAACAGGTGGCGATGGAATAGGCTTCGCAGAGATAATAGGAAATGGGAAGAGACGATGATTAAAGTATCAAGTAAGAAAAATAAATATACATACAATGTATATCATCTTGTAAAAGCCTTTTTCCCCAATGAAGAGATCATACAGAATGTAGATGAAAAGCAGGAATCTCTTGTGGCATTAAATCTGCCCGGAGGGTCTTGCTTTTCCATTGCGCTTGAGGAAGTGGAAGCGGCAGCAGGTGATCTTTCGGAAATGGAGACAGAAGAGGCGAAAGAACAGGCAATAAAAAAAGAACTGACTCGTTTGTTGTACCGATATCTCGAACAACAGACAAGGACAACGCTTGCATGGGGAACACTTACAGGAGTGCGGCCGACAAAACTTGCCATGACAAAATTGGAACAATATGAATCGATGACGGAAGCGGAAGCAGTCCGCAGGACAGTCGGAGCGTTTCGTGATGAATTTTTTGTCAGTGAAGAGAAAGCGCAGCTTGCATGTGAGATTGCTGTGAGGGAAAAGAAACTTTTGTCCAAATTGGATTATAAGGATGGGTTTAGTTTATATGTAGGGATTCCGTTTTGCCCAAGCGTATGCTCTTACTGTTCGTTTAGTTCTTCGCCGATCGCAGAGTGGAAAGATAAGGTGGAAAGTTACCTTTTTGCTTTGTTGAAAGAAATCCGGGCAATCGGGAAAATGTCGGAAGGGCACAGACCGGACAGCGTGTATATCGGAGGAGGAACGCCGACGACTTTGGAGGCAGAGCAGATGGATCGTTTATTAAAGACGATCACGGAGAATTTCGACTTGTCAAACGTACTTGAATTTACAGTGGAGGCAGGAAGACCGGATAGCATTACGGAAGAAAAGCTTGCGGTGATCAGAAAATACCCGGTGACTCGTATTTCAATAAATCCTCAGACAATGCAGCAAAAGACATTAGATCTGGTCGGAAGAAATCATACGGTGGCACAGACAAAAGATGCATTCTATCTGGCGAGGAAACTGGGATTTGACAATATTAATATGGATCTTATCGCCGGGCTTCCGGGAGAGGATGCTTCTGATATGGAAGATACGCTTCGGCAGGTGGAAGAAATGCATCCTGACAGTCTGACGGTTCATGCGCTGGCGATCAAAAGAGCGGCGAGATACGGACAGGAGGGAAGAAAACAGGATCTTCATTCTGAGATTTCGCAGATGATAATGTCGGCAGCTGATTGTGCCAAGCGGATTGGACTGCAGCCGTATTATTTATACAGGCAGAAAAATATTGCGGGAAATTTTGAAAATGTCGGTTATGCAGAACTTGACAAAGCCGGAATATACAATATACTGATTATGGAAGAAAAACAGACGATACTGGCAGCCGGAGCGGGAGCGTCGACGAAGATATTACTCAAAGATCCGATCCGGACAGATAGCGGGAAAGAGATTAATCTGGTTCGCTGTGAAAACGTGAAAAATATTATGGAATATATCGACAGGGTCGATGAAATGATAGAACGAAAAGGAGAATGGTTATGGCGCTGAAAAAGAAACCGGTTACAGGCATGAAAGACATGATGCCGGCGGAAATGGAAGTTCGGGATTATGTTATCGGTCTTATCAAAGAGACATATAAAACATTTGGGTTTTCCTCTATGGAAACTCCGTGTGTGGAACATATCGAGAACTTATGCAGTAAGCAGGGCGGAGATAATGAAAAACTTATTTTTAAGATTTTAAAAGAGGGGAGAAGCTAAAACTTGATACAGCGAAAGAAGAGGCAGATCTCGTGGACGGAGGACTTCGTTACGACCTGACTGTTCCTCTCTCAAGATACTATGCAAATCATGCGAATGAACTGCCGTCTCCGTTTAAGGCACTTCAGATGGGAAATGTGTGGAGAGCGGATCGTCCGCAGAGAGGACGTTTTCGTCAGTTCATGCAGTGCGATATCGATATTCTCGGAGAACCGTCGAATCTGGCAGAGATCGAACTGATCCTTGCCACAACGGCGCTGCTTGGAAAATTGGATTTTAAAAACTTTACGATCCGTATTAATGACCGCCGTTTCTTAAAGGCGATGGCTGCATACAGCGGATTCAAAGAGGAAGATTATGACAGTGTGTTTATAACGCTCGATAAGATGGACAAGATCGGATTGGACGGCGTGGCGGCAGAGCTGAAAGGAAACGGATATGCGGAAGAATCGGTGGAAAAATATCTCGCTCTTTTTGAAGAGATCACGAATGATGTGGAAGGCGTCCGTCTCTGTAAAGAGAAATTACAAGGCTATCTTGCGCCTGAGGCGGCGGATTCACTGGAAATGATCATCACGAGTGTGGAGAGTCAGAAAGAAGCTGAATTTAAGATGAGTTTTGACCCGACGCTTGTGCGGGGAATGTCTTATTATACAGGAACAATCTTTGAGATTTCCATGGATGAATTCGGCGGAAGCGTCGGCGGAGGCGGACGTTATGATAAGATGATCGGAAAATTTACGGGACAGGATACGCCGGCAGTTGGATTTTCCATCGGGTTTGAGCGGATCGTCATGCTGCTGTTGGAACGGGGATACGAAGTGCCGACGAGCAAACCGAAAAAAGCGTTTCTGATCGAGAAAAAACTTCCGCAGGAGAAACTTCTGGAGGTGCTTGAAGAAGCGCGCAAAGAGCGGGAAGCAGGCAGACAGGTTATGATAGTAAATATGAAGAAAAACAAGAAGTTCCAAAAGGAACAGCTTGCAGAACAGGGATATACAGATATTACGGAGGTGTACAATGGCTGAATCAATGCAGGGACTTAAGAGAACTCACAGATGTGGAGAATTATCTGCGGCAAACGCAGGTGAAAAAAGTGACCATTATGGGATGGGTTCAAAAGAACAGAAATAAAGGCGGGCTTGTGTTTGTAGATGTGCGTGATCGTTCGGGAATCATTCAGGTCGTATGTGAAGAAGGCAAGACAGATGCGGCGCTGATCGAGAAGGCAGCAGGACTTCGTTCCGAATATGTCGTTGCGATCGTCGGAGAGGTGGCAATGCGTTCCGGCGCTGTAAACGATAAGATTGCGACAGGGGAGATCGAGGTTATCCCAAGTGAACTCAGAATTCTTTCAGAGGCTTTGACACCGCCGTTTCCGATTGAGGAAAACTCTAAGACAAAAGAAGAAGTTCGTTTGAAATATCGCTATCTTGACCTTAGAAGAGCCGATCTTCAGAGAAATCTGATGATGAAAAGTCAAGTGATGACATTGACAAGACAGTTTTTCTCAGAGGAAGGATTTCTTGAGGTAGAGACGCCGGTACTCGGAAAAAGTACGCCGGAAGGCGCGAGAGATTATTTAGTGCCAAGCCGCGTGCATCCGGGAAGTTTTTACGGACTTCCGCAGTCGCCGCAGCTTTATAAACAACTTTTGATGTGTTCGGGATTTGACCGGTATATTCAGATTGCAAGATGTTTTCGTGACGAAGATCTCCGTGCGGACAGACAGCCGGAATTTACACAGATCGACATGGAACTTTCTTTTGTCGATGTAGATGAAGTGATCGATGTAAATGAACGTTATCTTGCGAGAGTATTTAAAGAAGTTCTCGGCGTAGATGTACCGCTTCCGATCCAGAGAATGACATGGCAGGAAGCGATGGATCGTTTCGGTTCGGATAAGCCCGATCTTCGTTTTGGCATGGAACTTACAGATGTGACAGACGTCGTGAAAAACTGCGGCTTTTCCGTATTTACCGGAGCAGTCGAAAATGGCGGAAGTGTACGCGGTATCAACGCGAAAGGTCAGGGCGGGATGCCGAGAAAGAAGATTGATAAACTGACGGCATTTGTGAAAGATTACGGCGCAAAAGGACTCGCTTATATTGCGATCCAGGAAGACGGAAGTATAAAATCTTCCTTTGCAAAATTTATGACGGAAGAAGAGATGGATGCGCTGATCAAGGCGATGGGAGCAGAAGCCGGTGATTTACTGCTTTTTGCGGCAGATAAGAACAAGGTTGTGTGGGACAGCCTCGGAGCGCTTCGTGTGGAACTGGCAAAACAGCTTGAACTGCTTGATAAAAATGAATTCCGATTTGTATGGATCACAGAGTTCCCTCTTCTTGAGTGGAGTGAAGAGCAGAACCGCTATGTGGCAATGCATCATCCGTTTACGATGCCGATGGAGGAAGATCTTCCGCTGATCGACAGCGATCCGGGAAAAGTGCGCGCAAAAGCATATGATATCGTTTTGAACGGAAATGAGATCGGAGGAGGAAGCGTCCGAATCTTCCAGGATGATATTCAGGAGAAGATGTTTGAAGTGCTCGGCTTTACAAAAGAGCAGGCATACAGCCAGTTTGGATTCCTTCTTGATGCGTTTAAATATGGAGTTCCGCCTCATGCAGGACTTGCTTACGGTTTGGATCGTCTCGTTATGCTTATGGCAAAACAGGACAGCATTCGTGATGTGATCGCATTCCCGAAAGTGAAAGATGCGTCTTGCCTTATGACGGAAGCGCCAAGTGTCGTTGATGTAAAACAGCTGAATGAACTTGGTCTTGAAACAACAGCCGAAACAGAAAAATAAGAATAAAAACCTCACTGCCTTAACTGTACTGCTTTGAAAAAGTCAGATCAAAGCCCGGTACGTTTTTGCAGTGAGGTTTTATTTTATTATAGCTAAACGAATTTCAGCGTATATCGCCGGATGCGTCTTTATTCATCCCAGCCTTCATAGAACCGGATGTTTACCGAGATATTCCGAACGATATCGCCCGCCTCTGTTTCAATATCATTGATATCTGAAATATATGGGAAGACAGGATTTTCTTCTTCAAATTCTACCATGATCCAGTTGCGGGCGGCTTCATTTGCATTGTCGATTGCATCGTCGAGAGTATCTCCCGATGCTTCGCAGCATTCAAGATCCGGGAAATATGCATCGTACCCGCCGCTTTCGTTTTTGCGGAAGACCGCAGGATATATAAATTTCATAATGATAGGACTCCTTTCTGAGTAATACAAATACATAAAAAGTATAGCATCGAAGTGGGTGAGGTGCAATGCGAAAATATATGGAGCTGAAAACTCTTTAAAAGTAATGAGAAAATAAAAAAGTTTTGAGAATTTTTGGAATACAATCCATGAATGCAATTTATGATAAAAAAATAAAAAAAGGTGTTGACATTTCTCTTTGTGCGTAGTATAGTATGTATTGTTCCGGTCAACGGAACGGAGAAAATGCGACAGTGGCTCAGCTGGTAGAGTACGACCTTGCCAAGGTCGGGGTCGCGGGTTCGAACCCCGTCTGTCGCTCTTAAAAAGCACTTGATATCTCAGATGAGATGCGAGTGCTTTTTATTTTATACTATATAATAGATGATATACGTTAAAAAGTCTTTTACAATTTGTTTTTTTCAAAGTATAATAAATAACATGTATCTCAGAGATTAGATTTATAAAAGAACGGAAAGAAAAGGTGAGGTTTCGATATGCGTAAAATACAAGTAGGACTTCTCGGACTTGGAACTGTCGGAATGGGTGTGTACAAGCTTCTTCGTAAGAGGGCGGAGACGATGGATAAGACGATCGGTGCGCAGCTTGAGATTAAAAAGATTCTTGTCCATAATAAGAATAAGAAAAGAGAAGGAGTCGATGAGACGCTTCTTACAGATGATTGGAAAGAAATTATAGAAGATGATGAGATTCAGATCGTAATTGAGGTAATCGGCGGTATCGAACCGGCGAAAACGATGATACTGGAGGCTTTAAAAGCAGGGAAAAACGTTGTGTCTGCAAATAAAGATCTGATTGCGGAAGAAGGAAAAGAGATTTTTGACACGGCACAGGCAGCGGGAAAAGATTTTCTGTTTGAGGCGGCAGTGGCAGGTGGTATTCCGATCATCCGACCACTGAAACAGTGTCTTGCGGGCAACGACCTGACAGACATACTCGGAATCGTGAACGGTACGACGAACTATATTTTAACGAAGATGTTTGAGGATGGAATGGAATTTTCGGATGCTTTGAAAAAAGCGCAGGAACTCGGCTATGCGGAAGCAGATCCGACGGCGGACGTAGAAGGTCTTGACGCCGGAAGGAAGATGGCGATCATGGCTTCTATTGCATTTCATTCAAGAGTCGTGTTTGCGGATGTGTATACGGAAGGAATTACAAAAATTACGGCGGCAGATATCGCCTATGCCAAAGAGTTTGACAGCGTGATCAAGCTGCTTGGTGTGGCGAGAAATACGCCGGAAGGAATCGAGGTCGGAGTTTACCCGGTCATGATCGCGAGAGATCATCCGCTGGCATCTGTAAGAGATTCTTTTAACGCTGTATTTATTCACGGAGATGCAGTGGACGATGCGATGTTCTACGGAAGAGGCGCAGGAGAGATGCCGACGGCAAGCGCGGTTGTAGGGGATGTGATCGACGAGGCGAGAAATATTGAATACGGATGCAGCGGACGGATAAGCTGTACATGTTATCAGCAGCTTGCCGTAAAAGATTTCGGAGATGTGAAAAATAAATTCTTCCTTAGGATGCAGGTTGAAAACTGCCCGGGTGTTCTGGCGCAGATCGCGAAGGTGTTCGGGGAACATAAGGTGAGTATTGCAAGAGTCGTACAGAAAAACGCCAAGACGGACAGAGCGGAGCTTGTGATCGTAACGGAGAAAGTGAAAGAAAAACATATGGGAAGCGCGCTTTGTGAGTTGAAGGAAATGAAAAGTATTTTTGAAGTGAGCAGCATGATCAGAGAGTATTGATAGAAACTGCCGCCGGATTTTAGATGCCGGGCGGGAGCAGTTGAATTTTCAAAAAGTCCGAATAAGGAGTGCAGATGGAAAATCGGAGTTTGCCGATCGGTTTTATCATAAAACAGGTCAATAATGTATATGAAAAAGATCTTAATGAACGATTGAAAAAAATAGGAATCACATCATCCCAGTGCGCGGTGCTCGATTATTTGTTTCATACGAGTAAAGATGAAGTGAGTCAGAGAGATGTGGAGAAAAATCTGAATCTGAAAAATCCGACTGTGACCGGAATACTGAAGCGCTTAGATGAAAAAGGATATATTTTCTGTGTACCGAATGCAAACGACAGAAGAAAAAAGATAATTTATCTTACGGAAAAAGCTTATGATATTAGAAGAAAAATGGAAGCTGACAGGCGCAAGCTGGACAGAGAACTGACGAGAGGGATGACAAAGAGGGAAACAGAAGCTCTTAGAAAGAATTTGGATAAGATATTGAATAATATTGCAGATCCGTGAGAACAGGCGGAAGTAAATGAGCCGGAAGAGCGGAAAAGGAATTGATAAAAGGAGAAGATATATGAGTTACGCAGATAAAGTGTTTATCGATATGTGCCGTGATATTATTGACAACGGTACGAGCACAGAAGGAGAAAAAGTGCGTCCGGTCTGGGAAGACGGAACGTCTGCATATACGATCAAACGATTCGGCGTTGTGAACCGATATGATTTATCGAAAGAATTTCCGGCGTTGACACTGCGCCGTACAGCGATAAAAAGCTGTGTGGACGAGCTGCTTTGGATCTGGCAGAAAAAATCAAATAATGTAAATGAATTAAAAAGCCACATTTGGGACAGTTGGGCGGATGAGACAGGGTCGATCGGAAAAGCCTACGGCTATCAAATGGGAGTGAAGCATCAGTATAAAGAAGGCCGGATGGATCAGACGGACCGTGTCATATTTGATCTGAAAAATAATCCGTACAGCAGACGTATCATGACGAACATTTATGTTCATAATGACCTGCATGAGATGCATCTTTATCCGTGTGCATATAGTATGACGTTCAATGTGACAAAAGAAAAAGACAGTGAGAAATTGACGCTGAATGCTATTTTAAATCAAAGATCTCAGGACGTTCTTGCGGCAAATAACTGGAATGTGTGTCAGTATGCGGTTCTCGTTCATATGCTTGCACAAGTATGCGGAATGAAAGCAGGAGAGTTTGTGCATGTGATCGCAGATGCGCACATTTATGACAGGCATGTTCCGATGATCGAGGAACTGATTTCCAGAGAACCGCTTCCGGCGCCGACGTTCTGGCTGAATCCTGAGATTACAGACTTTTATGATTTTACACCGGATGACGTCAGACTGGATCGCTATGAGACGCATCCGCAGATTAAAAATATTCCGATTGCTGTTTGAGTAGAGAAAGGAGTGTGCGGAGTATGAGAGCAATCGTATGTGCCGATAAAAACTGGGGAATCGGATACAAGAACAGGCTTCTTGTGAGTATTCCGTCTGATATGAAGTTTTTTAGAGAAACAACGACAGGTAAAGTTATCGTAATGGGTCGAAAGACACTGGAAAGTTTCCCGAATGGGATGCCGCTTAAAAACAGGATCAATATTGTGCTTACAAGAGACAGAAACTATGAAGCAAAAGGTGCGGTGATCGTTCACGATGAAGAAGAATTGATGAATGAACTCGGAAAGTATGATACGGAACAAATCTACATTATCGGAGGAGAGAGCGTCTACAAGATGATGCTTTCGTATTGTGATAAAATTTATGTGACAAAAGTGGATCGTGCATTTCAGGCAGACACTTATTTCCCGAATTTGGATGAGATGAGCGAGTGGAAGATGACGCAGGAAAGTGAGGAGCAGACTTGTTTTGATCTGGAATTTTGTTTTACAACATATGAAAGATGTTAAGAAAAAAATATGGCGCAGACGGGGACCGGCGGTTCTCGTTCTGTGCCTTGCTGTTATTGTGCAGGGATGTGCAGGTTACCCGGCTGATAAAGACGGGGGGCATAGAGAACAAAACAAAACAAATGAAAATGGGCGGCTGAGTGTTGTGACGACAATTTTTCCTCCGTATGATTTTGTAAGGGAGATCGCCGGAGACTGCGTAGACTTAAAAATGCTTTTAAAACCCGGGGAGGAAAGTCATTCTTATGAGCCGACGCCGCAAGATATGATCGCTATTGAAAACAGTGACGTGTTCATTTATGTCGGCGGGGAAAATGATGTGTGGGTTGAAGATATTTTAAGTTCCATGCCGGATAAAGACCGGGTTTCGATAAGACTTCTCGATTGTGTTGAAACGGAGGAAGAAGAACATGTAGAAGGAATGAAAGAACCGGCAGGAGACTCTCACCATGAAATGCACGGTGAAGAGGAACATGAGGGATCTGTCCATGAAATTGACGAACATGTATGGACGTCTCCTGTCAATGCATCTGTGATCGTGGAGAAGATCAAAGAAGTTCTCATTCAAAAAGACTCTGAAAATAAAGCGGCGTATGAGGAAAACGCAGATAGATATCAGACAGAGCTTGCACAATTGGATAAGCGGTTTCGAGAAGTTGTGAGACAGTCAAAAAGAAATTTATTAATATTCGGAGATCGTTTTCCGTTTCTTTATTTTGCAAAAGAGTATGGATTGGAATATTATGCGGCATTTCCGGGATGCGCAGGTGATACAGAGCCGAGCGCGGCGACAATGGTATTTTTGATTGAAAAGGCAAAAGACGAGAACGTTCCGGCAGTGCTTAAAATGGAGTTAAGCAATGCAGACATTGCAAATGCGGTAGCCGAAGCTTCCGGTACGGAAGTGAGAATATTTTATAGCTGCCATAACCTTTCGGCAGAAGATTTTGAAAAAGGCGAGACATATCTTACGATGATGCAAAAGAACGCAGATACGTTAAAGGAGGTTTTGAACTGATGGCGCTGATAACGTGTGAAAATGTTTCCATCGGTTACGAAGGACAAACGGTTGTAAAAGAATTGAATTTTTCTATTGAAAGGGGAGATTACCTCTGCATTGTCGGAGAGAATGGATCAGGTAAAAGCACCCTTGTCAAAAGCCTGCTCGGACTAAAAGGCGCAGACCGGGGGAAAATCATATACGGAGACGGACTGAAGAAAAATGAGATCGGATATCTGCCGCAGAAAAATGAAGAGCAAAAAGGATTTCCTGCCAGCGTTTATGAAGTCGTTTTGTCGGGAAGATTAAACGGCCGTGGGTGGAAGCCGTTTTATAGGAAAGAAGATAAAGAAGCTGCGGCAGAAAAGATGGAAATGTTAGGAATCACAGATTTGGCGCGCCAATGCTTTCGGGATCTTTCGGGCGGACAGCAGCAAAGAGCGCTTCTTGCAAGGGCGCTTTGTGCGACGAAAAGCCTACTTTTACTTGATGAACCTGTGACGGGACTTGATCCGATCGTAACAGGAGAATTTTATGATCTGATCCGAAAGATCAATCAGGAATCAAATATCGCGGTTGTGATGGTCTCTCATGATATAGAAACTGCAGTGGAAAATGCAAGTCATATTCTTCATTTGCAGGAGACGGTCCGATTTTTCGGAACGGCAGAAGACTATCGTAAAAGCCGGATCGGAAAGAAATTCCTCGGAGGTGAAGAGCATGATTGATACGATTGTGGAAATGTTTTCTTATCCGTTTATGGTACGGGCGTTTGCGGTAGGTTCATTAGTTGCCCTTTGCGCCGCGCTGCTTGGCGTCAGTCTTGTGCTGAAACAATATTCGATGATAGGAGACGGCTTGTCTCATGTTGGTTTTGGCGCTCTTGCGGTGGCAACTGCGTTTCAGGCAGCTCCGCTTTCTGTTGCGATCCCGGTTGTTGTACTTGCTGCTGTTTTGATTTTAAGGATAAAGGGAAACGGCAAGATCAAAGGTGATGCGGCAATCGCGCTTATTTCGACAACCTCTCTTGCCCTTGGAGTCATGGTGATTTCCATGACGACAGGAATGAATACAGATGTGTACAATTATATGTTCGGCAGTATTTTGGCTATGAGCGCCGAAGATGTTCGGCTGAGTGTTATTTTGGCGGGAATCGTTCTCGTTTTGTATCTTCTTTTTTATAATAAAATATTTGCGGTCACATTCGATGAAACATTTGCGCAGGCAACGGGAGTAAAAGCCAATCTGTACAATACGCTGATCGCTGTGCTGACAGCCGTGACAATCGTGCTTGGGATGCGGATGATGGGAGCTCTTTTGATCTCCAGTCTGATCATCTTTCCGGCGCTGACGTCGATGCGTGTATGCAGAACATTTCGGTCTGTCATTATAAATTCCGCCGTAATATCTGTTTTATGTCTTGTGATCGGGATTGCGATTTCTTATGTATGGGCAACTCCCGCAGGAGCAAGTGTTGTCATCGTAAATGCTGCGGCTCTAGCGGTGTATTCTATTGTCGGAATGATACGATGCAGAAAGTAACAGTTCCGACTGCGTCATTCGTAAAACCGCACGGGTGCTTCTTGTGGCCGGTGCTGCTGTTTTACTCATGAACGGGCGGACGTCTGTATGGCTGAACTGCTGCCATAGATAAAAAAGATCAAGGATAGGAAATTGACAAGATACCGGATACAAAGTATCATATTGCTTAAGATGCCGGAAGAGAAAATTTGGATTCGGAGTTGTTGTTTTTTCAGGCAATGAGAGTATGAGAGACAGACCCTTAGTTTGAGGAGGTAAGATTTTGAGACAGATTACGGGAAATAAGCTGCTCGTAAGAGCGTTAAAAGAAGAAGGAGTCGATACGATTTTCGGATATCCGGGAGCGTGTACGATTGATATTAGCGATGAGTTATACAGACAAGATGAGATCAAAGTGATCTTGCCAAGACATGAACAGGCGCTTGTACATGCGGCAGATGCATATGCGCGGACAACGGGGAAAGTCGGCGTGTGCCTTGTGACAAGCGGTCCGGGAGCGACGAATCTTGTTACCGGGTTGGCAACGGCGAATTATGACAGTGTGCCGTTAGTTTGTTTTACAGGTCAGGTGGCCCGCCATCTGATCGGAAACGATGCGTTTCAGGAAGTGGATATCGTAGGAATCACACGAAGTATTACAAAGTACGGTGTGACCGTGAGTAAAAGAGAAGATCTTGGAAGGATCATTAAAGAGGCGTTTTATATTGCGCGGACAGGGAGACCGGGACCAGTGCTGATCGACCTTCCGAAAGATGTGATGAGTGAGCTTGGAAGCCCGGAATATCCGGAAACGGTAAATCTTCGTGGATATAAGCCGAATACGAGCGTTCATATGGGGCAGCTTAAACGCGCGCTTAAGATGCTCAATAAGGCGAAAAAACCGCTGTTTCTTGCAGGAGGCGGAGTGAATATCGCAAGAGCGAATAAAGAGTTTACGGAAGTAGTCAATATAACAAACGTTCCTGTAGTGACGACGATCATGGGACGAGGCGCGGTTCCGACAGATCATCCGCTGTTTATCGGAAACCTGGGAATGCATGGGGCGTATGCCGCGAACATGGCAGTGAGCGAATGCGATCTGTTGTTTTCTATCGGTACTCGTTTTAATGATCGGATTACAGGGAAACTTCATGAATTTGCACCGAATGCACAGATTGTACATATAGATATTGATACAGCGTCGATATCAAGAAATATTCATGTGCATGTGCCTATTGTTGCCGATGCGAAAGAAGCTGTGGCGAAGATGAGAGAATATGTGGAACCATGTGAGACAAAAGAGTGGTTAGAACGTATCGCGCAGTGGAATGCAGAACATCCGCTTACAATGAAAGTTCACGGTTCGATAGGACCAAGAGATATTATCGAAGAGATGAACAGACAGTTTGACGATGCTATTATTACAACGGATGTAGGACAGCATCAGATGTTTGTGACGCAGTATGCAGAAATAACGGAAAAGAAGCAGCTCGTTACATCAGGCGGACTCGGAACTATGGGATATGGATTCCCCGCTGCGATCGGAGCGAAGATAGGCAATCCGGACAGAACCGTGATCGCGATTTCCGGTGATGGCGGAATGCAGATGAATATACAGGAGTTTGCGACTGCTGTTTTGGAGGAACTTCCGTTGATTCTGTGCGTCTTTAATAATGAATATCTCGGTATGGTCCGTCAGTGGCAGAAACTGTTTTATGGAAAACGCTACGGGATGACGAATCTGCGTTCCGGGGCGTTGTTCCGAAGAACAAATGGGGAAGAAATGCCGGAATATACACCGGATTTTGTGCGTCTGGCAGAAAGTTACGGCGCAAAGGGAATCCGCGTGACAAAGAAAGAAGAGATAAAGGAGGCTTTTGAAGAAGCCGGAAAAAATACAACTGTGCCAACTTTGATCGAGTTTATCATTGATCCGGAAGAGATGGTTTATCCGATGATAAAACCGGGCGGAACACTGGAAGAAATGATTGTGGAATGTTAGAAGGGAGCGCGTGAATATGGAAAATAAAATGAAAAAAAGATGGATTTCCCTTTATGTTGAAAATCAAGTCGGCGTACTTTCAAAAATTACAGGACTTTTTTCCGGAAAGACATATAATCTGGACAGTCTGACAGTAGGAACAACGGAAGACCCGACAGTATCAAGAATGACGATCGCTACAGTGAGCGATGATGAAACTTTTGAGCAGATCAAAAAACAGCTGAACCGAATGGTAGAAGTGATCAAAGTGATTGATTTTACAAATATCTTTGTGCGTATGAAAGAAATTTTATATGTGAAAGTGTTTAAATGCACACCTGAGGATAAAGTTGAAGTGTTTCAGATTGCGGAAACGTTTAAGGCGAAAGTGATCGATTACGGAAAAGACAGTGTGCTTGTGGAGTTTGTTCAGACTGCTACGAAAAACGACGCGGTCGTAAAATTAATGAAGGAAGAATTTAAAACAATAGAAGTTGTCCGGGGAGGAAGCGTAGGAATAGAGTCTATCAGTATGATGGAACGATAGTCCGAAGCGCCGGGACGGTTAGTATAGCGGGATCGATTGTTGAAAAAAACAGTCGATCCCGCTTTTTGTAACGGAAATGTGCCTTCTGATATTTCTGGGTTAATGTAAGAAAATGGATTTGCATTTTGGAAAAGTTATGATGAACTTTCAAATAAACAGTATATAACAGTTGACAAACAGTTATATACTGTTATATACTGTTTGACGAAAGGAGGAAGTATATGAAGATTATAATCAACAGTTCGTCGATGGTACCGATTTATGAACAAATTATGGATCAGATCAAATCACTTATTACAGGCGGAGATCTGAAGCAAAATGATGCTCTTCCTTCAGTCCGAACTCTTGCAAAAGAGTTGAAGATCAGTGCGCTGACTGTAAAGAAAGCGTATGATAATCTTGAACAGGAAGGATTTACAGTGACGATTCACGGAAAGGGAACTTATGTCGCGGCTTCAAATAAAGAGCGGATATTAGAGGAATTGAAAAGAGAGATAGAAAGCGATCTGGAAAAAGTAGTTCAAAAGGCAAGAGGATGTGGTCTGGATGACAGTCAGATTAGGGAAATGTTAGAGTTGATCATGGAGGACTAAAAGATGTTGGAAATAAATAAATTGCAAAAAAAATATGAAAATTTCGAGCTGAATTGTTCGATGAAGGTGGAAAAAGGGTATATTACGGCGCTCGTAGGTGAAAACGGAGCAGGAAAAAGTACAACATTTAAAGCGCTTCTCGGCCTTATAAAGCCGGATGGAGGAGAAATCACTATCTTCGGGAAAAAACCTTTGGAGCTAACAGCGAAAGACAGAGCGAAGATGGGAATTGTTTTGACAGATTCGGGATTCAGCGGATATTTAAAAGTAAAAGATATCATACCGGTGATGGAGTCGCTATATACCGAATTTGAGAAGTCGCGTTTTCTGGATTTGTGTAATAAGTTGGATATTCCTCTTAATAAATCGATTAAAGAGTTTTCAACCGGAATGAAAGCAAAGTTGAAAGTGCTTTGCGCGCTGACGCATAAAGCGAAGTTTCTGCTTCTTGATGAACCGACAGCAGGTCTGGATGTGATGGCGAGAGAAAGTATTTTGAATCTGTTCAGAGAATATATGGAGGAAGACGGGGAGAGAACAATTTTGATCAGTTCCCATATTTCTTCTGATCTGGAAGGTTTGTGCGACGATATTTATATGATTCATGAAGGAAGGATTATCTTTCATGAAGATACGGATGTACTTCTGAATCAATACGGATTGCTGAAAGTAGATGAAAAGCAGTTTGAGGAACTTGACAAGAGGTATTTGCTGAAAAAAAGGAAAGAACATTATGGATATGCCTGTCTGACAAAAGAGAAACAATATTATATCGAAAATTATCCGGATATTGTAGTGGAAAAAGGCACTGTAGACGAATTGATTGCGATGATGATAGGAGGGAACGAACTGTGAAAGGACTTTTGATCAAAGATTTGAAATTAATGAAAAATAATGGGAAAAATCTGCTGCTGGTCTTTTTGATCATCGGAACGATGATGGGGATCATGACGAAAGAACTTTATGCGGCAGTTGGATATGTCACTTTTATTTTTACTTTGTTTATGGTAAGTACGATCAGTTATGATGAATATGATAACGGTTATCCGTTTTTGTTTACTCTGCCGATTACAAGAAGACAGTATGTAAATGAAAAGTACGTGTTTGTTTTGATCATGACAGCGATTTCGTTTTTGGTCGGCATAGTCTCAGTCGTTGTACAGTTTTTCTTACTTACTCCGAAAGAAAGCTTGACTGAACTTATCTTGATGTACGGAGTTTATACAATCACCGTATTGATTTTAAACGATATTATGATTCCTTTGAAATTAAGATTTGAAAGCGAGAAGGGCCGCTTGGTTATTCCTATTGTATTCGGAGGAGCAATGGTGATTGCCCTGATTGCTGCAAAATTAGCAGGAATGCTGTCGGAAACTTTAAAAGAGAAGTTTCTTCTGGCTGCTTTCAATATAGGAGAATATGGGATTGCAGCGATTGTCATAGTGGCGGCAGTTATTGTTACGATTGCTTCGTGGTTTTGGAGTCAGCGGATTTTAGAAAAAAAAGAGTTTTAAATCAGCGGTTTGATTTTATCGGTGAAAAAGCTTGAGGGAAAAAACAGAGTACAATCTGTTTTTTCTCTTGACAAAACTGCTTCTGCAAGTTACCATAGTAACACAGTAAGTTAGCAAGGAGGAGTTTTAGTTATGAAAATGTGGAAGAAAGCAGCAAGTATCGCGCTTGTATCAGCTCTGACAGTATCAATGGCGGCTTGCGGAAACGGCGGCGGAAGTGACAAGGGTTCGGCAGACGCGGATACATTTAAGATCGGAGGTATCGGACCTACAACAGGAGATGCGGCGATTTATGGTACGGCAGTACAAAACGGTATCCAGCTTGCGATTGACGAGATCAATGAAGCTGGCGGTATCAACGGATATCAGATCGAATTTAAATTTGAGGATGACCAGTCTGATTCCGAAAAGTCGGTTAATGCGTACAATACGCTGAAAGACTGGGGAATGCAGATGTTAGTCGGAACGACGACATCAACACCGTGTACGGCAGTTGTAGAAGAGACACATGCAGATAATATGTTCCAGCTCACACCGTCGGCAACGGCTGTAGAAAGTATTCAGTATGACAATGCATTCCGTATGTGCTTCTCAGATCCGGATCAGGGAAAAGCATCGGCTGATTATATCTCAGAGAATAATCTGGCGAAAAAGATAGCGGTTATTTACAACAGTTCCGACACATATTCATCGGGAGTTTATCAGAAATTCGCAGAGCGGGCGAAAACACTCGGACTTGATATTGTAGCGGCAGAAGCGTTTACGGCAGACAGTAAGACAGACTTTTCCGTTCAGCTTCAGAAAGCGAAAGACGCAGGCGCAGAACTTGTTTTCCTGCCGATTTATTATCAGGAGGCATCTTTGATTCTTGCTCAGGCAAACAAAATGGGATTTGCACCGAAGTGGTTCGGATGTGACGGAATGGACGGACTGCTTGCATTAGACGGATTTGATGCAGCGTTGGCTGAGAATTTAATGTTCCTTACACCGTTTACGGCAGATGCGGAAGATGAAGCGACACAGAAATTTGTATCCGATTTTGAAGCTGCTTTCAAGGGAACTCCGAATCAGTTTGCAGCGGATGCTTATGACTGCGTATATGTGATCAAAGAGGCAGCAGAAAAGGCTGAACTTACACCTGATATGAGCGTTTCCGATATGAGTGATGCTTTGAAAAAAGCGATGACAGAGATCAAAGTTGACAGAATGACAGGAAAATCAATTACATGGAGTGAAGACGGAGAACCGACAAAAGATCCGACAGTTGTAATTGTTCAGGGCGGAGTTTATAAAATCCTTCATGCAGAATAAAAAGAAAAACAGAAGCAGAACGGTTATGTTATGTGAAAGTGCTTCTTATATGTGAGAAAAAGATCCTGCGTTAAGCGGGATCTTTTTGTATAGGACAGTTTGTTTTGATAGTTTTAAATGATGCATAGAATACGATAAACAGCGAAAACCCGCTAACCTTCCGGCTAACGGGTTTCGTTGTTTTATAGTTATCTAAAGGAATGAGAGTTAAAGTAGAGTGCTTTTGACACTTCAACTTTATGAGGGGAAGATAGTTGCTTATCAACTATCTAACTCAGATTATAAAGAACAAATATGTCAAAAGTATGTTTAAACTATAAAAGAATACGAAAAATTATAAACAGGGAATTAAGAAAGTATATAATCATTTCTGTGTCTTTTGTATTGCGCTTGATAGTTTCGGTCCGATGATTGCTGCGAGAGCGATCTTGACAGCATCTCCGGGAAGATAAGGGATGACTCCGATCATAAGGGCAGCTTTGAAAGTAAGGCTCATATGTAGTGCAAGCCATATCGTTCCGAATAGATAACAGGCAATCATGCCGAGAGTCATGCCGATGATTGAAGCAAACGTTTTTTTATGAAATCTCAGCATAAAAAATCCATGGATGAGTGCAAGGAAGATGAAACCGAACAAATATCCCCCGGTCGGTCCGGCTAGCTTCCCAAGACCGCCGCTGAACGACGAAAAGACAGGAAGTCCGATTGTACCGAGAGCAAGGTAAATGAGCAGACTGATCGTTCCGTATTTCATTCCGAGTATATAAATAGAAAGAAAAACCGCAAAGTTTGTCAGAGTGATCGGCACAGGACTAAATGGAAGCGGGAGGGAAAGAGGTCCGAGAATGCATGTTACAGCTGTCATAAGTCCGATCATTGTGATTTTTTTTGTTTTTTCTGCCTGTGAGGCAGTGAGGCGCTGGTTCATAAGATTACTCCTTTACGTAAAATGTATGGTTTGATAAAAAAGAACGAAAGCACATAAAAACTGTTATGAAAAAGAACACGGTTTTATTGGTGTATCCGAGCGTAGTATAATAGAAAAAGAAACAAAAGTCAACCTAAAATAAAAACAGGTTTACAATTAGAATCTGACGTTGAAAATACTTTATAAAACATTGTAAAGGCTATTTATAGTTAATATCAGCAAGCTGTGTAACAGTACACAGTTATAATTCACCGTATTTTTATAAACAGCAGGCCGAATGCGTGTTATAATGCGATAAGAATGTGACGGAAAATATTGTTTTACAATGAAAGCATGTCAAAGCAAGACAATGTAGAAAATGAAGAAGTGTTTGAGGAGAAGAGTGATGTTTGGGTATGTGACGGTATGTGAACCGGAATTAAAGGTGAAAGATTTAAAAAAATATAAGGCATATTATTGCGGTTTGTGTCATGTATTAAAAGAAGAGTATGGGTTTATAGGTCAGATGACACTTACATATGATATGACATTTGCAATTATTTTGTTATCTTCGCTATATGAAAGTGACACGAGAGCAGATATGCATTGCTGCAAAGTGCATCCGGTAAAAAAGCAGATAATGTTGACAAACGAGATTACGTCATATGGTGCGGCCATGAACGTGTTGATGGCATATTATCATATGGAAGATGATTGGCAGGATGAAAGGAAAGTTTCAAGCCTGACTGTAAAAACGATGCTTCGAGGTAAAGTAAAAAAAATCATGGAACAATATCCGAGGCAGAGCAGGGCAATCGAATCGGCTCTGAATGAATTGTCTGTTTGCGAAAGAGAAGGAAGTACAGATTTGGATAAAACGGCAGGATGTTTCGGGAAACTGATGGAAGAGCTGTTTTTATATAAAAAAGACCGGTGGGAAGAAACTCTTCGGAAGATGGGATTTTTTATGGGAAAGTTTATTTATCTTATGGACGCATATGAAGATCTGCCGAATGATCTGGAAAAAGGATGCTATAACCCGTTGAAGAAGATTGCCGAAGAAGAAGGATATGAAGAGCGGATCAAACAGATCTTATGCATGATGATAGCAGAGAGTACGGCAGAATTTGAGAAGCTTCCATGCCTTTCGGATATAGACATTTTGCGGAATATATTGTATGATGGAGTGTGGAATTGTTATAATAAGATACAGAGAAAGAAAAGTGAGGAACAGAAAAAATGATAAATAACCCGTATGAAGTGCTCGGCGTTTCTCCAAGCGCGTCAGATGATGAGATAAAAAAAGCATATCGTGATCTTACAAGAAAGTATCATCCGGATGCGAATGTTGATAATCCTCTTGCAGATCTTGCAGAAGAAAAGTTTAAAGAAGTACAGGAAGCTTATGATATGATCATGAAAGAGAGAGCTTCGGGCGGCGGATATTCTTATGGTTACGGGTCGTCCTCGGGCAGTTCTTCTTATGGTGCGGGCGGTAATTATCAGAACGCACAGCAGGATCCGAGGCTTCAGGCGGCTGTGAATTATATTAACAGCAGAAGATTTCGCGAAGCGCTCAACACGCTTGATCAGATTAACGAACGATCTGCAATCTGGTATTATTTAAGCAGCTGTGCGAATGCGGGACTTGGCAATAATGTTCTGGCAAGAGACCATGCGGCTCAGGCTGTGAATATGGAGCCGAACAATATGCAGTACAGACAGCTTTTGAATCAGTTGAATTATGCGAGCAGCCGTTATCAGAACAGCTCTTATGGCAATGGATACAGCAGCGGTACTACACCGTGCGGTACAGGCAATATGTGTTGTGATCTGTTTGTTGCGGATTCGTTGTGCGAATGTATGGGAGGCGACTTGTGTTCATGCATGTAAAGGCAAAAACAATGGCGTTTAGCGGACTTCTTCTTGCGCTGACTGTGATCTTTATGGTGTTGGGCAGTGTGATCGAGACGAGCACATTATTTCTGCTGGCGGCGGCATCTTTTTTTGTCGGGATCATTATCCGGGAGTTCGGACTTAGGATAGGAGCGGCATTTTATGCGGCAGGAGTGATACTTGGATTTATTACAGCGCCGAATAAGTTTTATGTGTTTACATTTGCGGCGATGGGATTATACATATGGGGGAGAGAAGCTGCATGGAGATGGATCGTGCGGCATGTGCGGGAAGAAAAGAGCAGGACGGCGTTTCTTCTTTTTAAATACGGAATCTTTAATCTTGTATATATCCCGATCGTTGTTATTTTCAGAGAAATGTTATTTGCAAAAGCAGTATCGACCCCGATTCTTGTCGGTGTTATGATAGCCGGACAGATAGGAATACTTATCTATGATAAGGCATATGATTATGTTCAGGTTCGCCTTTGGGGAAAGATGCGCGGAAGAGTGATGTCATAAAGAACGATATAAAAAGGATGAGCCACATTTCTGCGGCTCATGGGGGAAAAAGTTTATGAAAAAGTGTTCTCATCTGAGAACACTTTTAGTATACACAGAAAATGTGTAAAAATGTGAGGAACTTTTGAACCAAATATGAAAAAATTTGAACCAAATATGAAAAAAACGGATAAAGAGGAATCTTTGACGGAGAAATCAAGGCATCAGAAAGAAAAATGATATTATTACAATATTTATATACATGAAAAAGTGATAAAAGAAATAAAAAGATGATAAAGTAAATTAAAAAAGTGACTACCCATAAGAAAATTTGTTTTTTTGGAGGATTTGTGCTTGTGAAAATGTGAAAATAGAGGTTAAAAAGAAAACAAAGTCCTTGAAAATAGAGAACTATAGATTTATAATGAATAGAGTAAATGGAATACGATCTTCGGGGTAGGGTGCAAGTCCCAACCGGCGGTATAGTCCGCGACCCGCAGCGATGCGGTGGAATCGGTGACTTTCTTAAACAGAAAGAATTCCGATACCGACAGTATAGTCTGGATGAGAGAAGATAGTGCCGCTTATTGCTCAGGAAAGGGCGGTAAGTTACACAGGTGCAGTTTATCCCGAACATGATATATGTTCGGGATTTTTTTATAAAATTGCAGAAACGAAAAAAAGGAGAAGAAAAAATGGAAAAGGAAACAGGAACGGTAAAAATGGTGATGAGTAAGAAGAAAACAGTGAAAATGGTAAAAATGGGAGTGATGGTAGCCATATCGGTAGCGATGGTATATCTTGTTCATTTTCCGATTTTTCCGGCAGTGCCGTTTTTAGAGTATGATCCGGCGGATATTTCTATTCTGATCGGAACATTTGCCTTCGGACCGGAGGCTGGGCTTGTTTTGACAGTTGTGACGGCGGTTGTTCAGGGACTGACAGTGAGTGCGGGGAGCGGACTGTATGGGATATTGATGCATATGATCGCTACGGGTGTTCTTGTCCTCGTATCTGGAATGATCTACAACAGAAAAAAGACAAAGGCAACGGCTGTTTTTGGATTGACGGCGGGAATGGCTGCAATGGCAGTTGTTATGGTCGGGGCAAATTTATTGATTACTCCGATGTTTATGGGAGTATCAAAAGATGTCGTATGGAAATTAATGCCGTTTATTATCGGCTTCAATGTGATAAAAGCGGGAATAAACGGGGCGGTTACATTTCTTTTGTATAAGCGGATCGCAATGTTTTTGCGTAAATGATCAAGTAGATGAAAGTCTTATCTGTATCTTTGTTTTGAAAAGATGCGGATAGGACTGTTTTTTTGCGGCAGAAAAAGATGCAGCAAAAAATGAGAAAGAAAAAAGTTGACAACTTCTTTTCTTTGTAGTACAATCCCAGTCGTAACATTTTTGTAATATCTGTAATAAATATGAAAACAACACATATATTTTAAAAGGGGATTATTAAAAATATATTGTGAAGATATTGCAAATGTTTACGAGGAGGAGTATATGAATTATAATAAAAAAAGAATGATTGTGGCGCTGCATCTTACAGTGTCAAGTGTTATGTTGCTTTCGGGATTTACAAGTCCCGGGACAAAGATGAATACCGCCGGAGATCTCCGTTATGCGGGAGGTGAGATAGCCGCTCAGATCGGGGATTCAGTTGCGGACGGTACGATCAGTATGATCAAAGGAACGAAACAGGTTTCGCAAAGCGTTCAAACGGCAGGAGACGTATGGAAAACAGAGGCTGTCCGTATTGAAGAAATGATTCGGGCAGAGGAAGAAAGAGCCGCAGAAGAAGCAAGAATTGCCGAAGAACAAGCAGCACAGGCAGCGGCTTTGGAAGCGACACAGTTGGAAGCGGCGAATGTTATGGCAGGGGAGCAGGAACTTCTTGCCGCTCTTATCTATTGCGAAGCGGGAAATCAGCCATATGAAGGTCAGGTTGCAGTCGGAGCAGTTGTAATGAATCGTGTGAGAAGCGGTTCTTATCCGAATACGATCAGTGAAGTGATCTATCAGTCTGGGCAGTTCGGACCGGCGATGACAGGGTGGCTTGATTCGGTTCTTTCGTCGGGAGGCTATACAGAGACAGCGATGCAGGCAGCGGCAGACGCTCTTGCGGGAAGTAATCCGATTGGCGATTGCCTTTCCTTTGGAAACGGAAACTGGGGAATCCAGATCGGGGATCATTTTTTTCATTAAATCATAGATACGAAAGAAGGAAATAGTGTGGATATTAAGATCAGACAGTATGCGGAAGAGGATGTAAAAGAAACGATTGCCATCTGGAACGAAGTTGTAAAAGAAGGGATCGCATTTCCACAGAAAGAGACTCTTACAGAGTCGACAGGAGATCTGTTTTTTAAAGAGCAGACATTTACGGGGATCGCTTATGACGAAGAGAAAAAAGAAATTGTCGGAATGTACATTTTGCATCCGAATAATATCGGAAGATGCGGTCACATATGTAATGCAAGTTATGCTGTCCGAAAAGATATGTGGGGACTTCATATCGGGGAAATGCTTGTAAAACATTGTATGAAAATGGGAAAAAAATTCGGTTTTCGCATTTTACAGTTTAATGCGGTTGTGAAAAGCAATGCAGGAGCTTTGAAACTTTATGAAAAGCTTGGTTTTGTCCGTTTAGGAACGATTTCAAAAGGGTTTGAAATGAATGACGGACATTATGAAGATATTATTCCACATTATCATGAATTATAATTAATGATATGTATTGTAAGGAGGCTGTAATTCTGACAAGAATTTAATTGTTAGAATTACAGCCTCCTGTTGTAACGGCGACGAGACAAAGTCCGGGTTTTCCTAAGGCTTTGCCAGCTGCTTATGATTTTGGAATGCTTTTTTGCGCGTTTTGTGATTTATACGCTGTGAAAGCCTTTTCCGATGATCTCGCTTGTGTTTGAGATAAGGATGAAAGCTTCTTTATCATTTTCACGGATAAAGTTGCGAAGATGCACAGCCTGCATTCTGTTTAAAGCAGTGAGGATGATGTATTTATCATTTCCTGAATACGCTCCCTTGGCGAGACACACGCTGGCGCTTCGTCCGAGCGTATGTACGATGTAATCACAGATCGGCTCAGGGTTATCGCATACGACGTTAAAATATTTCGACAGGTTAAAGCTTTCGATAAATGTGTCGATCATGAAAGAACGAATAGAAAGTCCGAGCAGGGAAAACAGTCCGGTTTCTATATCGAAAATAAAAAATCCGGATGCCGTTATCAATGCATCTGAAATCAATAATGCCTTGCCGATGTCGAAGCTGGAATATTTTTTCAGGATCATTGCGATGATATCTGTTCCGCCGCTGGAAGAACCGATGTTAAAAAGAATCGCCGATCCAAGCGCCGGAAGAGCTATGGCAAAACATAATTCAAGCATCGGTTCATCGGTAAAAGGAGAGTGCATAGGAAAGAGCCGTTCCAGCACCGAGAGCGAAACGGAGAGAAGGATGCTGCAGTAGGCGGTAGTTGCGGCGAATTTTTTCCCGAGGATGAACATTCCGATGATGAGCAGAATCATGCTTGCGATAAAGTTAAAGTCACCTGCCGAAATGAGTCCGGTTTTAGCGATAAGAACGGCAAGACCGGTAATTCCGCCAAAAGTGAAATTATTCGTAAATTTAAAAAAGTATGTTCCGAATGCAATAAGAAGCGTGCTGAATGTAAGCATAAAGAAATGTTTTAATTTATTCATTTTATTTTCTCCAAAGTATAAAATTAAAAACTCTACTCGAATTGTAATCTTCTAAAAATAAAAAGTCAACGTATTAAGTATAAAAATGAGGAGATAATGTATTAATAAAAGAATAGAAAGAAAATAAATAAGGAGACAGTATATGGATAAAGAGATGTTGATTCGGGATATATTTGCAAGGGAAATATTAGATTCACGGGGAAATCCTACGATTGAGGCTGAAGTTCTCGCAGGGGAAAATATCGTCGGCAGAGCCGCAGTTCCATCCGGCGCTTCAACAGGAAAATATGAGGCTGTGGAGCTTCGGGATCAGGAAGAGCGTTACGGAGGAAAAGGAGTGGAGCGGGCAGTTGAAAATGTGAACAGTTGTCTGGCAAAAGCGGTGATAGGAATGAACGTGTTCGATCAAAAGGAGATCGACCGTGCTCTTTGTAAAGCGGACGGAACAGAAAATAAAAGCAACCTCGGTGCAAACGCGATTTTAGGAGTGTCCATGGCGGCGGCAAGAGCGGCGGCGAAAGGACTGAATATTCCTTTATACAGATATTTGGGAGGGGTTCAGGCGAAGAAGATGCCGGTTCCGATGATGAATATTTTAAATGGCGGAGTACATGCCGATAACCCGTTAGACATACAGGAGTTTATGATCGTTCCGGTAAGAGAGACTTCTTTTCGGGAGAGACTTCGTATTTGTGCGGAAATCTATCATATGCTAAGAGCGGTTCTGAAAGGAAAAGGTCTTCAGACAGGAGTTGGGGATGAAGGCGGATTTGCGCCTGAACTTGCAGATACGAAAGAAGCGCTTCGGACGATAAGGGATGCGGCAGAAAGGGCAGGATACCGTATGGGGCGGGATATTATGATCGCGCTTGATGTGGCGGCGTCTGAGCTGTATATTGAAGAAAAAGGCGGATATATTTTTGCGGGAGAAGGGAAAAAAGGAGAACCTGTCGTGCGGACGACAGAAGAGATGATCTCTTATTATGAGGAACTTGTTGAAGAATTTCCGATTTTTTCGATCGAAGATCCGCTTGATGAAGGAGATTGGGACGGGTGGAAAAAGCTTACGAAAAAGATTGGAAACAGAGTCCAGCTTGTAGGAGATGATCTTTTTGTCACAAATGCGCAGAGATTGAGAAAAGGAATCGAACTTGGAGCCGCTAATGCGATACTCATAAAAGTTAATCAGATCGGTACTTTAAGTGAAACGTTCGAGACGATAAAAACAGCTCAGGAAGCAGGTTATAATGTAATTGTATCGCATCGTTCCGGAGAAACAGAAGATACGATCATCGCTGATATCGCCGTGGCGTTTAATACCGGGCAGATCAAAACAGGAGCGCCATGCCGGTCTGAGAGAGTGGCAAAATACAACAGACTCTTACGGATCGAAGAACAGATCGGTGAGAAAGAAAAGATGTAGGAACGATATGCAGCGAGCGGCGGAAGAAGCGTAAGAGACGTGTAGTGAGGGCTGTGCAGGTGAAGATACGGGAATGGTTGCATATCTTTTCTTCACCTGTTATACTTTTACGCGGAAGCCATCTGGCAAAACGCCGTTTTGATCTGATATTTTATTGGGAGGATGACGCAGGCTATGGCGATAAACAAAGTTGGAAATGAGTTTGAAAAGAACAAGATAAGATAAAAAAGGAGAAAAGGATGAGTATGGAAATCAATGAAATGCAAGAAATGAATGAAAGAGCAAAGAAAGCTTTGGAATATCATAAGAAAGGATATAATTGCTCGCAAGCAGTGGCATGTTCTTTTTGTGAGGAGTTTGGAGTGGATGAAGAAACGATGTTTCGTATTGCTGAAGGTTTTGGTTTCGGTATGGGCATGATGGACATATGCGGTGCGGTTACTGGTATGTTTATGGTGATGGGACTGGATAATAGCGTTGGAAATCCTGACAACGGAAAACTTACAAAAGCAGATACATATAAGAAAGTAAAAGAATACGCCAATCGGTTTAAAGAGAAAAACGGAACATATTACTGCCGTGAACTCAAAAGCGTTGTGGACGGAAAGCAAAGAGTAAGCTGCGACCAATGCATTTTAGATGCGGTTGCGCTGACGGAAAGCTACCTGGCAAACAGAGGATAGATTTTCAGATCCGGTGAACCGTTCCTTTCGGAAAAGTGATCTGTAATATGGTATATTCTTTTTCTTCGGATGCAATATCTAATTTTAGTCCCAGACGAAAGGAAAGTTTTCGGGCGAGATATAACCCTACGCCTGTTGAGTTCGATTTGCTCCGGTCAGATCCGGTAAACCCTTTTTCAAATACTCTTGACAGGTCGGAAGAGGAGATGCCGCAGCCGTTGTCCTTGATCGAAAGGATAATATTTGTGTCGTTATCCTGACCGGTTATCGTAAGTTTATTTTCTTGTTTGTCAAAGTATTTGATCGAATTTTGTATGATCTGTGACAGTATGAAAGTCAGCCATTTCTCATCTGTGTAGACGATCTGGTCAATCGCATGAGTTTCTATTATGACTTTGTGATCGATCAGATCATGGCGGAACTTTAAAATGACGTTGTGTATGACTTCTTCTAAGTTCAGTTTTTTTACAAAATAATCTTTTTCTGTACTTTCGCTTCGCGCATAATAAAGCATCTGTTCTGTAAGGCGATAGAGTTTGTCGGTTTCTTTTTTCAGCGCATAGTTTTTTGTGTTGTCAAAAGTCAAAGATAACGCGCCGATCGGAATTTTGATCTCATGCGCGAAGCTTTCTACATATTCTTCGTATTCTTGTTTTTCTTTTTCGATTTGTGAGATTTTGTCATTCATAGCTTTGCACGCTTTTTTTAACGCATAATAGTAGGCTTTGTTCTGAAGGTCGCCCGGCTTTGGCAAAATATCTGAGATATAATAGCTCTCTTGAAGCTCATCTGCAAGATTAATAATGCGTTGTGAATCTTTTTGTTTCTTTTGAAATGAAAACCATAGAAAAGAGATTTGCGCCGAAAGAAAAAGGACTGCCGATAAAATAATAAATGATGAATCTACATCGTAGAAAATCAAGAGAAATACAATGCCTGAAAGAAAGAAAATTTGAAATAATAATTCGGATATTTTCCCTTCTAAAAATGTCAAAAAGCTCACAACTTCCACCCCTTTCCTCTTATATTTTCTAATAGATGAATAATTCCGATTTCTTTCATTTTCTTTTTTAACCGGGTCATATTAACAAGCAGTACGTTTTCATCTAAATAATATTTATCGTTCCATAGTTTTTCTAATAGCTCTTCTTTACTGATGATCTTATCTTCGTTCATGAAAAAATAATATAAAATGCGAAATTCGTTCCTTGTCAGCTCGATACTTTTTCCTTCGTATTTTAATACGGACAAATGAAGATCGAGAGTGCAGTCTTTTTTTGTAAGTTCCCGGAAATTATTCGGATTTGATAATTGAAGTGCCCGTTTGATTTTCTCCAGGAGAATAAGTGTGTCATATGGTTTCGTGATAAAATCGATCCCTCCTGCCTGAATACTTAGCAGTTCGTCGGCGCTTGTGTCCCTGCTTGTCACAAAAATAATCGGTACAGACATGAGCTTTTTCATCTTCCTGCATATTTCATATCCGTTTTCGTATGGAAGATTAATATCCAGTAAGATCAGATCGAAAGAATATTTTTTTGATTCTTCTGATAAATTCTCGAAATCTGTTAATAAAACAGTTTCATATCCGTGCGAGTTCAGTAATTTGGAAAGTTCGAGACGGGTGATTTTGTCATCTTCTATAATTGCAATTTTCATTTTCCGTACCTCTTGATTTGCTTTTTGTAATTGCGGTGATCCTTTTGCTTAGTATTCCTGATTTATTATTATAATAAAATTACGGCGGGAGAGCCAGAAAAATCTAACTCTCCTCATTGATATTTCGTTTAAAGCCGATGTAAGCCGTGATCCAGTAAATACCGTATATGAAAAAGAAAATCGCTAATCCGCTTATAAAATAGAGCAGGTAAGTATATCTGCTTTCCAGCATGATATGATAAACATTATTCATAGAAGCTAACATACAAAATCCGGCAATCACAGGACAAATGACAGGTACAAAGAAAAAGATAAGTAATTGTCTGCGGATCGTCCGAAAAATAGAAGAATCGTTTACGCCGAGCCTTTGCAGTGTCGTGTAGCGGTATTTATATTTTGCAGAGTCGCTCAACGATTGTATCGCAAGAATTGTACCTACTGCAGAGATCAGGATGAAAGCAATATACAGGCAGAGGCTTGCGATCATTGCAGTCATTGTATTTTGTTCCTCGACAGCAGTACCTCTTACATTGACTCTGTAATATTCGCGGATTGTCTCGTTGTCATCATTTTTTGTGACGAGCAGATGGTTTAAATCCGTTTTTATTTTTTCTTCCAATTTAGATGTTGTATCTTCTTTCGTGTCTGCGATCAGATGCTTTTCGCTTATTTCTAATCCGCTGACATATTTGTCGGGAACAATTACCGTAAATCTGCCTGTATTATTCATAGTATACCAAAAGGAGTTTGTATCGATTCCTTTTAAATGCAGCTTTTGATCTGCGAACCGGATATTTTGGATCTCGTTGTTACCTTTCACTTTATATAACAACTGGCGGTCGGTGACAAGGAAATATTCGTCGCTTTTTAGCTCGATCGGAGTTAAGCTGCGCATTTTTAATAATTTATTATAGTCGCTTAATTTCATTACCGGATCAAAATCATAAAATTGAACATCGTAGTAATTTTGTATTTGATGGGCAGGATCTTTGTAAATATTAAATTCGATTGATTCGTTTATCGTATAATCTTCATCTATCACACGAAGATATTCGTTAAAATCGTCAAAAGGCTGTTCATAATCGAAAATATCAACGTCGTAAGGAGCTGTTAATTCAATACTTCTATGATAGACTCCTTTGCATATGCTTGAATAATTTAAACATAATAAAGAAAGCAGGATCAGCATAGAAAGAGTTCCGAACGTAAAACTCATTGTCCGCGCCTTTGACGCAAACGTTCTGGCTGTAAAAAGGTAATCTTTTTTGTATTTTATTTTTTTGCTTTTCAATAAAGAGGACAATAACATGTCTGCGCATGTGGCACAAATGCCGTACATACTTACGATCAGTATCGACATACTGATAATTAAATAAGTGAGCGTTTCCTGTGCTCCGTTTTTTTCCAGTGTCCACCGGGAAGCCCAAAGGGCAAGAGCGGCAATTCCGAGTATGATACTCAATAGAAATAAAATGTTTCGTTTTCTGTTTCCGTGAAACATTTTCGTTTCATTTTGCTTTTCAAAGTAAAGAAAATCGTGTACAGTCATTTTCCTTATTCGTCTTAACAGATTTAGAAGAACTAAAAGGTAGATCAGCAGAAAGTAAACAGCCAGCATTCCGATAGACACAAAGTTTACAAAGATGAAGATTGTTTTCGGTATTTTGAGCAGTTTTACGATGATTACAGATATAAACTGACTGAATACAAAGCCGATAGGGATTGCCAAAATAAATGCAAAGATTCCTACTAATATATTTTCCGTTACAAGCAGACGGGCGATTGATGTTTTTTTGATACCGAGCAGCATATATGTTCCGAATTCTTTGCTTCTTTTTTCAAACATAAATTTCGTCGTGTAGTTGATTAAAAAACATACTACAAATACGATGACGATATTTACGAAGATCAATACATTTTTAAATGTGCTCATTCCGGATGACAGCGCTGCAACCTCATCAGAACTTGCCACAAGATTAAACGCAAGTATTAAAGAAAAAGAAAGTGTTATTGTAATCAGATAGATCAAATAATCTTTGATACTTCTTTTTGCGTTTCGATAAGCCAGTTTACCTAACATTTCCCAATTCACCTCCGAGCAAGGTCAATATATCCAATATTTCATTGAAAAATTCTTTTCTGCTTTTTTCTCCTTTGAATATTTCGTTGAATAATTTTCCGTCTTTTAAAAACAGGATACGCTCGCAAAAAGAGGCGCTGAACGGATCATGAGTTACCATTAAAATTGTCGTATGCATTTTCCGGTTAATATCAGACATTGTTTCCAGTAATAATCTCGATGAACGGGAATCTAAAGCACCGGTAGGTTCATCGGCTAAGATTAGATTCGGTTCGTTGATCAATGCTCTTGCGCAGGCACAGCGCTGCTTCTGACCGCCGGAAACTTCGTAAGGAAATTTCGATAAAATATCGCGGATACCTAATTTGTCGGCAATCGCATGGACACGCCGCTCGATCGAAGACGGGTTCGCTTTATTGATGATGAGCGAGAGAGAAATATTTTCTTCTATAGTTAATGTGTCTAAAAGGTTAAAGTCCTGAAAGATAAATCCCAGATTCTTTCGTCGGAATGAGGCAAAGTCTTTTTCTTTGATTTTTGTAATATCCTGATGATTGACAGTAATGTGTCCTGCGGTTACGGTGTCGATCGTGGAAATACAGTTTAGAAGCGTTGTTTTGCCTGATCCGCTTGCACCCATGATCGCAGTAAATTCTCCTTTGTTTACTTCCATGGAAATGCCGTCTACCGCTTTCGTAATATTTCCGGCAGCTCCGCCGTAATATTTTTTGACTTGTTCCAGTTTTAATATATGTTCCATAAGAATACTCCTTTCGGCTTCTGTCTGTTTAGATTATAACAATCAACGGCGCGTTATACACTTACAGTTTTGAAAGTAAGAGATCAGAAATACTCACAAAATATTCAAAAAAATGGCATTGAAAACTTATCTTGACGATTGTATAATAGCAAAGTGATAGTTTGAAAAACGTGAGTTGTCACGGGAAGGGCTATGCGAAAAATATTCAAAAAGGAGAGTGCAGACAATGAGTATTCGAGTTGGTATTTTGGGATATGGTAACTTAGGCAGAGGTGTAGAATGTGCAGTAAAACAAAATGATGATATGGAACTTGCGGCAGTATTTACAAGAAGAGATCCTTCAGGCGTGACAATTTTGACAGAAGGAGTTCCGGTATGCAGTGTGGATGACGCCGCAGACTGGAAAGATAAGATCGACGTATTGATTCTTTGCGGAGGAAGCGCGACAGATCTTCCGAAACAGACGCCGGAGTTTGCAAAGCTGTTTAATGTAATTGACAGTTTTGACACACATGCCCGCATTCCGGAGCATTTTGCGAATGTGGATGCTGCGGCGAAGGAGAGTGGAAAAGTCGGAATTATTTCCGTAGGCTGGGATCCGGGTATGTTCTCTTTAAACAGATTGTATGCAAACGCGATCCTTCCTGACGGAAAAGATTATACATTCTGGGGAAAAGGAGTAAGCCAGGGTCATTCAGATGCGATCAGAAGAGTAGAAGGCGTAAAAGACGGAAAACAGTACACGATTCCGTCAGAAGCAGCTCTTGAGGCAGTGCGAAACGGAGAAAACCCGGAACTTACGACACGTCAGAAACATACAAGAGAGTGTTTTGTTGTCCTTGAAGAGGGCGCGGACGCGGCAAAAGTAGAAGCGGAGATCAAATCGATGCCGAACTATTTTGCCGATTATGATACGACGGTTCATTTTATAAGTGAAGAAGAATTAAAACGCGATCACAGCGGAATCCCGCACGGCGGTTTCGTACTTAGAAGCGGAAAGACAGGCTGGGACGGAGAAAACAGCCATTTGATCGAGTACAGCTTAAAATTAGACTCTAATCCTGAGTTTACATCGTCCGTGATCGTTGCATATGCCCGCGCAGCTTACAGACTTGCTGCGGAAGGTCAGAGCGGATGCAAGACAGTGTTCGATATCGCTCCGGCATATTTAAGCGCAAAAAGCGGAGAAGAATTAAGAAAAGAGATGCTGTAAAAAGCAATCGTCTGAAGTGCCAAAAGGCACATTTCGCGATTGTAAACAGTCGCTGAGGTCCGGGGTTGCCCGGACCTTAGTTTATTGCCGTCACAAAAAAGAGACATCGATGATCTTACTGTTTCTGATCGAATGAAAACAGTGCGATCGATGAATGTCTCTTTTAAAATGCTATTTTTTATCTTTTTTATTTTTCCAATATTTTTTAAGTTCCAAACAAACGTCGACAAATATAATAATTAAATCCCCGATAAAGAAAAATAGAAAAATTTTATCTATTTTATTGTCCAGCAAAGAAAATATAATAAGAGATATAAGTGATATGAATAGGGCGATAAGCTGCTTCTTTTCTTTTTTTATTAGCTTTTTAATCATAAATTGTACCCTCCTTTTTCTATTAAGAAACTGATATTATTCAATTCCAATATAGCAAAAACGTGATTTTTACCATTGAAAATAAGGAAGTTAAATAACTTTTTTGAAGTTATATGAATTCGGATACGATTATAATAATTGTTCAAATGTATCATAAAAAGTAGGATACGATACGTCCACACATTTACTGTCAAGGATTTTCGTTGTTCCGTCAGCGACAAGAGCCGCGATGCTGAACGCCATTGCAATCCTGTGATCGAGAAGGGTGTGGATCGAAGCGCCGTGAAGTGTTCCGCCTGTGATGATCATTCCGTCTTCTGTGGGGGTGACGTTACATCCCATCGCTTTTAAATTATCTGTCACAGTTTCGATGCGGTCAGTTTCTTTTACTTTCAGTTCAGCGGCGTCTTTGATGACAGTTGTTCCGTCTGCGACGGCAGCCATGACTGCGATGATCGGAATTTCGTCGATCAATGTCGGGATAATATCGCCTTCGATCGTAATTCCGTGCAGACTGCTCGTGCGGACGAGGATGTCGGCAATTTTTTCGCCGGCCTCACATCGTTCGTTAAGAAGTGTGATATCGCCGCCCATATCTTCGCATACTTTCAAAATACCGGATCTGGTCGGGTTGATCCCCACATGTTCGATCAATATTTCCGAATCGGGAACGATCAGTCCTGCTGCGATAAAATATGCCGCAGAAGAAATATCTCCCGGAACAACGATTTTTTGACCGTATAGTTTTGGGTACGGTTTAATATATGCGGTTGCTTCTGTTCCTGACAGCGAGTGAAGAGTCCGTATGTCAGCGCCGAATTCTTTCAGCATCAGTTCAGTGTGGTTCCTGGAAAGCGACGGTTCTGTAACCGAAGTTTCTCCTTCTGCGTACAATCCGGCAAGCAGGATACATGATTTCACCTGTGCGGAAGAGACGGGGGAATCGTAGTGGATTCCGTGCAGATTTCCCGGAGCGATGTACAGCGGAGCGCATCCGTTTCTGAGAATACTTGAAATATTTGCGCCCATCATTGTAAGCGGTTCGATGATCCGTTTCATAGGGCGGGAGTTTAAAGACTCGTCTCCCGAAAGTTTTGATTCAAACTTCTGTCCCGCGAGAATGCCAGACAAAAGGCGGGTTGTAGTGCCGCTGTTTCCGACGTCGAGGATATTTAAGGGAGCGGATAGTCCGTGTAATCCTTTCCCGTGGACCGTGATCGTATGATCTGTTTCTTCTATATTAATGCCCATAGACTGAAAGCAGCGGATCGTGGCAAGACAGTCCGCGCCTTTCAGAAAATTGTGGATTTCCGTCGTTCCGTTTGCAATCGATCCGAACATGATGCATCGGTGGGAAATTGATTTATCTCCGGGAACGGAAACTGTTCCCTTTAATCCTTGAATACCGGCTAATTCCATTGCTTTTTCCTCCTGTTTAAATTATTGTTTCTTTCTTAGACTTCGTATACGATATATCGGTATTTTTTCAGCAGCGCAGAAGCTTTGGAAGAGGAGGATTCATCATAAAATTCGATTCGGAGTACGCCTTCTTCAAATTCGCGGTTGTGGATAATGCCGATATTTTTAATACTGATATTATTGCTTGCCAATATAGTTGCGATCGTCGCGATTCCTCCGGTTTCATCAATAATATCACAGTATACGGCAAACTGTTTTTTGATCGGCCCTGCCGAGGTGTTAGGCATAGAATTACGATAATCGCGGGAAGATTCAAATAAAGTATAAAGCGCATTTTCATCTTCCGTATCTATAGAAAGTTTAGCTTGTATGAGTGCTTCGATATACTGTCCTAAAATATGCGAGATATTTTTTCCGTTTTTCAGACAGATTTGCTGCCACATAACCGGGGACGAGGATGCGATCCTCGTAATGTCTTTGAAACCGCCGGCGGCAAGCGCTTTCATCAGTTCTTCTTTCGTATCGGTATCCCGGACGAAGTTTACAAGTGTAGAAGCAATGATGTGAGGCAGATGGCTGATCGTTCCGGTTATGCAGTCGTGCTGCCTGTAGTCGAGGACAATAGGCAGCGCTTTTAAAGAAGAAACAAAGTTCCGGTAAGCGTTGATTTTTTCTTCGGATACTTTAGCTGAAGGGGTGAGAATATAGTAAGCGTTCTCGATCAAATGCGCTTTTGAATTGGCGAATCCGTTTTTCTCCGAACCTGCCATCGGATGACCGCCTATAAAATTTTCTTCCATACCAAGCGAGATTATTTCTTCGTGGATTGAAGTTTTAACGCTTCCTACATCTGTTAAAATACAGTCTGGATCGATCAGAGATTTTAGCTGGGTAAGGCAGGCGGTGTTGTATGAAACGGGGGCGCATAAGAAAATATAGCTGCAGCCTTTAAAATTGTCATCGATCGCAGAACAGGAAGTGTCGATGATGTTTTCCTGGACTGCGAGAGCGAGAGTTTCTTTATTTTTATCGAATGCAATCAGCTCATAATCGGGGAAGTATGTGCGGATCGCCTTTGCGACAGAACCGCCGATAAGTCCGAGCCCGATAAAGCCGATTTTTGCAGGAGTGATGTCTGAAAACATAAAAGTAAAATCCTTTCCTTATTATAATATAGAGGTATTTTAACACGCTGACTTGTAAAAGTAAACAAAGTAATGGTAATAGTTAAGCCAATCCGGTTCGTAAAACCGCACTGTATGCTTATCGTGTATGACGACACTGTTTTCCTCAGAAACAGGAAGAAAACTGCAATGTTGAACTGCACAAGAAATATGTGAAAAATATATAAAATAGTTGTAATTTATAAAAATTTTAGTACAATATACCTATGATGTGCATGGCGAGAGGAAAGAAATACATGCAAAATAACTACATATCAAGGAGGCAGCAGCATGAAAGTTTACAGAACAGACGAAATTAGAAATGTGGTATTGCTCGGACACGGCGGAAGCGGAAAGACGAGTCTTGTTGAAGCGATGCTGTATGTATCAGGCGTTACGAACCGAATGGGGAAAGTGACAGAATCTAACACGGTCAGTGATTTTGATAAAGAAGAACAGAAACGTGGTTTTTCGATCAGCACAAGTCTTGTTCCGATCGAATGGGAAAAGGCGAAGATCAACATTCTTGATACACCGGGATATTTTGATTTTGTGGGAGAAGTGGAAGAAGCGGTAAGCGCGGCGGACGCAGCGGTCATCGTTGTTTCCGGCAAAGCGGGAGTTCAGGTAGGCACGGAGAAAGCCTGGGAGCTGTGTGATAAGTATAACCTTCCGCGAATGATCTATGTGACAGAGATGGACGTTGACGATGCAAGTTTCCGTCAGGTAGTAGAAGATCTGACTACCCGTTACGGCAAAAAGATCGCGCCACATTTCCAGCCGATCCGCGAGAACGAAAAACTTGTCGGATATATCAATGTTATTAAAAATGCAGGAAGAAGATATACGGAGATCGGGCAAAGAGAAGAGTGCGAGATTCCTGATTACTGTAAACCGAATCTTGAGATTTTGAGAGACTCTCTTATGGAAGCTGTCGCAGAGACAAGTGAAGAGTTTATGGAGCGTTATTTCAACGGCGAAGAATTTTCGGTAGAAGAGATACGCTCTGCAATGCGTACGGAAGTGATGGACGGAGATATCGTTCCTGTCGCTATGGGATCAAACGTGCAGGCGCAAGGCGTTACGAATCTGCTTTCTGACATTGTAAGATTCTTCCCGAGTCCGGATAAAAGAAAATGCGCAGGTATTAATCGCAGAACAAACGAGATTTTTGAAGGCAATTATGAATTCTCAAAAGCAAAGACCGCATATGTATTTAAGACGATGGTCGATCCGTTCATTGGAAAATATTCATTCGTAAAAGTATGCTCCGGAGTGTTGAAAGGCGATGATATTTTATATAATGCAGACGCAGACGCAGAAGAGAAACCCGGAAAGATTTACACAATGTGCGGAAATAAACCGGCGGAAGTTTCCGAACTGTTTGCAGGAGATATCGGGGCTATCGCAAAACTCGGCAGTACACGCACGGGCGATACGCTTTCTACAAAGGCAAATCCGGTATCTTATGCGAAAACAGATTATTCTGTTCCTTACACATATATGAAGTATACGGTGAAAACAAAGGGCGATGAAGATAAGGTTTCACAGGCGCTTGCAAAAATGACGGCAGAGGATGTTACTCTGAAGTCGGTAAATGACAGTGAGAACCGTCAGACGCTTCTCTATGGAATGGGAGATCAGCATCTCGAGATCGCAGCAAGCAAACTTGCGGCGAGATATAAAGTGGAGATCACGCTTGAGACACCGAAAGTTGCATTCCGCGAAACGATCCGCAAAAATTCGGATGTAGATATGAAATATAAGAAACAGACCGGCGGCCACGGACAGTACGGACACGTTAAGATGAAATTTGAACCGTCTCACGATCTTGATACACCGTATGTATTTGAAGAGTGCGTAGTCGGCGGAGCAGTTCCGAAAAACTATTTCCCGGCTGTAGAAAAAGGATTGCAGGAATCGGTTCTTAAAGGGCCTCTTGCCGGATATCCGGTGGTCGGTGTAAAAGCGACTTTGTATGACGGATCTTATCATCCGGTAGATTCTTCGGAAATGGCGTTCAAAACAGCTACAACCCAGGCATTTAAGAAAGGATTTCTTGAGGCATCTCCGGTACTTCTTGAGCCGATCGCTTCTTTGAAAGTGACTGTTCCGGACGATTATACGGGAGATGTGATGGGAGATCTGAATAAGAGACGCGGACGAGTGCTTGGCATGACTCCGATCGCAGGTGGAAAGCAAGTGATCGAAGCGGACGTTCCGATGACAGGATTGTTCGGGTATTGTACGGTGCTTCGCTCCATGACAGGCGGAAGAGGAACATACGCATATGAATTTGCAAGATATGAGCAGGCTCCGTCTGATGTACAGGAGAAAGAGATCGCAGCAAGAGCGGAAGAGTAAAACAGAAAAAAAGAACAGAAAAGAACGGTATGCTCAGTTTGCGGACCGGCAGGTATTTCTGTTATAAAAAGGATCAAATACCGCGCATCTTTTATGGTGTGCGGTATTCTGCTTTTCTTATGACGGCGGTTCGTTAAGAATTTGCAAAGATCATTGTACTTTATGTGTAAAGGTGCTATAATTGCTCTACTGTCAAGAAATACAGACATAAAATTTAAAATTATAAAATGATATTTAAGAGAATCAGTTAGAGGGAAAGAGAATGAAGATTGTGATTATAGGTGATGGGAAAGTCGGATATAAACTGGCCCGTCAGCTTTCGGCGGATGATTATGACATTGTGATGATCGACAGTAACGAGAGAAAACTTCGGTTTGCTATCGACAGACTTGATATTTTCTGCGTCCACGGAAACGGGGTGGATGCCGACGTGCAAAAAGCGGCGGATGTGCCGCATGCAGATCTGGTGATCGCATGTACATCGGCAGATGAATGTAATATGTTGAGCTGTCTTATTGCAAGAAAGCTCGGAGCTCGTCATACGATCGCCCGCGTGCGTAATCCGATTTATTTTAAACAGATCGGTCTTTTAAAAGAAGAGCTTCATCTTAGTATGGCGGTGAATCCGGAATTGATTGTGGCGAATGATATCAGTCGTCTGCTTCTGTTTCCGGTTGCGAGTAAGATTGAGACGTTTGTAAAAGGAAGAGTTGAATTGATAGAGTTTACTGTTTCGGAGGACAATCGTCTTGTAGGAATGTCTCTTGCGGCAATCTATAAAAAGTTTCAGATCAAAATCCTTGTTTGCGCGGTAGAACATGAGGGAAAAGTATTTATACCGGATGGGGAATATGTACTTCAGGCAGGGGATAAACTTCATATTACCGGTGCGCATGAGGCGATGGAAGCGTTTTTCAAAATGCATGGAAAACGTCAGCTTCAGACAAAGATCAAGAAAGTTCTTATTTGCGGAGGAGGCCGGGTGGCCTATTATCTGGCGGCGAGACTTTGTAAGATCGGAATGCATGTAAAGATCATCGAAAAAGACGAAAATCGGTGTGAAGAATTATGCGATTGTCTTCCGAAAGTAACAGTGATCCACGGAGATGCGACAGATCATGATCTTTTAAGTGAAGAAGGCGTGGAGAATGTAGATGCATTTGTTGCGCTGACAGGAATCGATGAAGAAAACATTATTCTTTCGCTTTATGCGAAAAGCCAGGGCGCGGGAAAGATTATTGCCAAAGTGAATGAAGACAGAAGGGCGAGAATGGTAGCGGATTTCGGTATCGACAGTATCGTTTCGGCGAAAACGGCAACGGCAGATGCGATTTTAAGTTACGTCAGAGCGAGAAAGAACTCCCAAAAGAGCGCAAATGTAGAGACGATGTACCAACTTGTGGACGAAAAAGTAGAAGCATTGGAGTTCATTGTGAAAAATGAAACGAATTATACAGGTATAACGTTGAAAGATTTGAAAGTGAAACCGAATAATCTGATCGCATGTATCGTAAGAAAGCGTCAGATTATCATACCGAATGGAAATGACAGCATAGAGGCAGGAGACAGCGTGATTGTTGTTACGATGGAAAAACATCTGGAAGATCTTTCGGATATTATAGCGCAGGTACAGTAAGATGAATAAAAAGATGATAGTGTATATACTGGGGAAAATGCTTGGTACGGAAGGGCTTTTGCTTCTTATACCGGCGGTGGTGTCTCTCCTTTACAAAGAAAAAACGGGAGTTTATTTTCTTGTAGTGGCGGCGGTATTATTTGCTCTTTATCTTGGATTGGGAAGGAAAAAGCCGGAGAACAAACAGATCTACGGGAAGGAAGGCTTTGTGATCGTCGGACTTGCGTGGATTTTATGGTCGTTGTTCGGAGCGCTTCCGTTCTTTTTGTCGGATTGTATTCCGAATTATATTGATGCGGTTTTTGAAACGGTTTCCGGTTTTACGACGACCGGATCTACTATTTTGCAGAATATAGAGGCTCTTCCGAAAGGAATGAATTTCTGGCGGTGCTTTACACATTGGATCGGCGGAATGGGAGTGCTCGTTTTTGTGATGATGATCACTTCTCTTGATACGGATAATTCTATGTCGCTTATGCGGGCCGAAGTGCCGGGACCGGAGATGGATAAACTCGTTCCGAAAGTTCGTCATACGGCAAAACTGTTGTATCAGATGTATTTTGTTCTGACGATCGCGGAAGTGATCTTCCTTATGTTTGGCGGAATGAATTTGTATGATGCTGTCGTTCATTCGTTCAGTACGGCGGGAACAGGAGGATTCTCCAACAGAAATGCGAGCGTTGCATTTTATGACAGCGCATATATTGACGGCGTGATCACCGTGTTTATGATCTTGTTCGGAATCAACTTTAATCTCTACTTTCTGCTGTTGCTTAAAGACTGGAAGAGCGTGTTGAAAAATGAAGAGCTTAGAGTGTATCTCGGAGTAGTTGCCGCGGCGATCGTAACGATTACGATCAATATATTGAGTATGTATGAAACAGTGGCGCACGCGTTTCGCTATGCCTCGTTCCAGGTAGGGGCGATCATTACGACAACGGGATTTTATACGGCCGATTTTGAACAGTGGCCCGAGTTATCTAAAACGATACTGATGATGCTTATGGTGATCGGAGCATGCGGGGGATCAACGGGAGGCGGTATTAAAGTAAGTCGTTTTATGATCCTTTGCAAATCGATCCGTCAGGAAATTCATAAGATGCTTCATCCGAATGCGGTGACGATGGTTAGGATGAACGGAAAGAAAGTAGGCGCAGATACGATGCGCAGCATTAATATTTATTTTTCGGCATATGTATTTATCATTATTGTGTCAGTGCTGCTTGTTTCGCTTGATAATTTTGATTTTGCCACATCATTCAGCGGAGTTTTGACAACAATAAACAACGTAGGACCGGGAATTTCACAAGTAGGCCCTACCGATAATTTCCATGCGTTTTCTGCGCTGTCGAAGATTGTGTTTAGTTTTGATATGCTATTCGGAAGATTGGAAATATTCCCTTATCTTCTGATACTGTCACCTGATCTTTGGCGAAAGAGGTTTTAGAGAGAAGCTTTAAAATGGGATTCCAGAAAGGTAAGAAAAGTATATGAAAAAAATAGGTGGAAAGATAGCGGTTGTACTGGCGGTGATCGCGTTGCTTGGTGTTTACTATTACGTAGCTCTTCCTGCAGTTAACATTCATGCGACAGAATTTTGGATCTTCCTTGTGATTCTTGTTGTTTTGGCAGCGCTGATCTATGTCAGGAAGAAAAAGTTAAACAGATACGAGATGAAGGAATCGAAAGGATTAAAAGCGATTCTTACGGTTCTTGTAGTGATCGTAGCGGTATATCTGTTGGGATCTCTTCTTTCCTCTCCGATAGTGAACGCAAAGAAATATCAAAAGCTTATGAAAGTGGAGACCGGAGAGTTTACAAAGGATATAGAGGAACTTTCTTTTGATCAGATTCCGCTTCTTGACCGTGATTCTGCGACGCTTCTGGGTAACAGAAAGATGGGAAGTATGGTTGATATGGTTTCTCAGTTTGAAGTGGATGAGCTCTATTCACAGATCAATTACCAGGATCGTCCTGTACGTGTTTCTCCGCTGAAATACGCAAGCGTCATCAAATGGTTTACGAATCAGTCAGATGGAATACCGGCGTATATCAAGATTGATATGGCAACACAGAATACGGAGCTTGTGAAACTTGAAAAAGGGATGAAATATACGACAAGCGATCATTTTAACAGAAATATTTATCGTCATTTGAGATTTAAGTATCCGACATATATTTTTAATGATTTAAGCTTTGAAGTAGACGAAGAAGGTACGCCGTATTGGGTTTGCCCTGTGAAAAAATATAATATCGGTCTTTTCGGCGGTGTGACAGTGGATCGGGTTGTGCTTTGCAACGCAGTTACCGGAGAAACGGTAGATTATAAAGTCAAAGACGTTCCGCAGTGGGTAGATCGCGTATATTCGGCAGATCTTCTTGTTCAATTATACGATTATTACGGAACATTGAAGCATGGATATTTTAACAGCGTGCTCGGACAGAAAGACTGTCTTGCCACAACGGACGGATATAATTATCTGGCGATCAACGATGATGTATGGGTTTATACAGGAGTTACTTCGATCACAGGCGATCAGTCGAATGTCGGGTTTGTTCTGATGAATCAGCGTACGATGGAAACTAAATTTTACGAAGTTGAAGGTGCGACAGAGGCGTCTGCGATGTCTTCTGCAGAAGGACAGGTACAGAACTTGAAATATGTTGCGACGTTTCCTTTACTGTTAAATATTTCAGGAGAACCGACATATTTTATTGCACTTAAAGATGATGCGGGACTTGTGAAAAAGTATGCGATGGTAAATGTTCAGAAATATCAGATCGTTGCGATCGGCGATACTGTAAGCGAGTGTGAAAGCGTTTATACAGATTTAATGTATGAAAACGGTATTAAAGAAGAAGAGGAAGACGTAAGGGAAGTACAGACGATTACGGCTCCGATTACGAAAATTGCTCAGGGAGTAGTGGAAGGAAACTCACATTACTATATTATGGTGGAAGGATCTGACGATATATTTGATGTGTCGGTTGTTGATTTTATTGACATTATCCGCTATAACGTGGGAGATCAGGTGACGATAGAATATAAAGAAGGCGAAAAGAGCAATACGGTTCTGTCGCTTACCGAAGTGAAAACAATACAATAAAAGAATTAAAAAACGGTTCACAGTCAATAGCGCTGTGAACCGTTTTGCTGTACAGGTGACTGTCGATAAAATATAGATGTAGCAGTTAGCTGACAACTGTACAATCAGATGAATCGATTCCGGGAATATCTTTTTTATCCGCGCTGATGCTGAGATAAAAATCAATATTGTTTTCTGTTGAAATCTTGTTTAATTTGTGAAGGAAAGCGGCAAGACTTTCAAGAGTGATGTTAGCCTGTTTTAAAACACTGTCAATAAAGACTGCTTCGATATCATGGTTTCCGGCTGCCATACCGTAAAGGAAACCTACGAATTCTTCGAGCGTTAGAACGTCCGGATAATCAGCCATGCGGATTACACGGATATTGAAGTCAACCGTGTAAGTATCTTTATGGCTTTTTTTGATAAATACTACATTACCGTTAGATGTTTTTACTTTTTCGTTAGCAAGATCGATCATCTGCTGAGTTTTTCCGCTGCCTCTCGGGCCTGTTACTAAATATACCATGGCGAATCTCTCCTTTATGTAAGTATTGTTTGAGAATATCACCTCTCAAATGTGTTAAACTTATTATACACTAATTCTATGTGTGAAACAACTAAAAAAAGGATAAAAAAATAAAAAAAATTAAACAATATTACTATAAAGAAGAGCGTTGAAAAAGACGAAATGAGAATAGATATCAAAATAATTGCAATATGCAGAAACGTATGATATGATCCGATATATGAATTATGAATATATGTGTCAGAGTTTTGGGCATATGCATAGGATAAAGTATCGGTGTAATTCTATATTACAGTCGGCGGTGGATATGGTGAAGAAGATTGTCCGCGGCAGTATAAAAATCGGAGGAATAGAGATGAACAGTAATATTTTATTAGGAATAATGATTCCGTTTATCGGAACGACACTTGGTTCGGCAATGGTATTTTTTATGAAAAAGGAAATGAATGTCCGCCTGCAGAAAATGCTTCTCGGATTTGCGTCGGGAGTAATGATCGCGGCGTCGGTCTGGTCGCTTCTTATTCCGGCCATTGACATGTCAGAGCAGGCGGGAGGAATTTCATGGATGCCTCCGGCAGTCGGCTTTTTATTTGGAATGGGTTTTCTTCTTGTTTTGGATACATTGATCCCACACCTCCACTTTACGGAAGAGAAGCCGGAAGGAGTTCCGTCTCAGTTAAAAAAAACGACGATGCTTGTCCTTGCGGTAACGCTTCATAACATTCCGGAAGGGATGGCGGTCGGAGTGACGTTTGCGGGAGTAATGACAGAAAATTCGGTAATCTCTCTTGCCGGCGCGCTGGCGCTTTCGATTGGGATTGCAATTCAAAACTTTCCGGAAGGGGCAATTATATCCATGCCTCTGCAAAGTCATGGATTGTCAAAAGGAAAGGCATTTTTATACGGGGCAATGTCCGGCATTGTAGAACCGATTGCGGCGGTGATCACCATTTTTCTGACCGGAATCGCCGTGCCTCTCCTTCCTTATCTTTTGTCTTTTGCGGCAGGAGCCATGATCTATGTCGTTGTAGAAGAACTCATTCCCGAATCTCAGGCCGGAGAACATTCCAATATCGGAACGATCGGAGTGGCGGCAGGCTTTGTTCTGATGATGATACTTGATGTGGCGCTTGGATAAGCGAAAACTTAAGGAAGTTGGGTTAAAGGCTTGATCTGATAACCCATTTCTTTCCATTTTGTCAGTAATTCATCTAAGATGTCGGCGTTTGTTTTTGATGTGCTGTGGAGCAGGACGATCGCGCCTGGGTGGATGCGTTTGAGCAGTTTATCAAACGCTTCTGCTTTTGTAGGCTGATCTGTATCGTACCAGTCGACATAGGCAAGACTCCAGAAAAAAGTTTTGTATCCGAGATCTTGAGCCATTTTTAAGTTTTCTTTGCTGTATTTTCCTTGCGGAGGACGATAGAAACGAACCATATCTTTTCCGGTGGTTTCTTTATATATTTTCTCTACATCCGTTAATTCTTTTTGAAATGATTCAAGAGTTGACATTTGCGACATATCAGGATGATGCCATGTATGGTTTCCTACGATGTGTCCGTCCTTGCACATCCTCTTGACGAGTTCGGGATTTGACTCGATATATGTTCCGACAACGAAAAAAGCAGCGGATACGTCATGCTTTTTTAATACGTCTAAAATTTTTCTGTGTTTCCGTTTTCGTATCCTGCATCAAATGTAAGATAGAGTATTTTTTCATCTGTATCTTGCATATAATAAGCGTCATACTGTGCAAGTTCATCTGTGGAAGCATTAGCTGTCGGCGGTGTGTTTTCTTCATGAAAACTTAATCCCCAGTTTCCTTCGGCAGCGGCAGAGGTGAGGCTTCCGGCTCCGGCTCCGATCACATAGGATGAGAGAAAAAGAGCGGGAAGTAAGAAAAAAGTTTTTTTAGATATGTTTGAAAACATAGTAGATAAACCTCTTAAGTTTTGTCATATTTATATGAAAAGGCAGGGAAAAGTATGAACAAAACAGAGGTAGACATTTCGAGAAAAGGGGAGTAAAATAAGGCAAATATTATTGTGCGAGGTGATGAGAATGAAAATTTTTGTATATAATTACAGAGAGTTTGACGAGGCGGAATATTTTGAAAAATTTTCAAAAGAGTATCATGTGGAGCTTGGTATCTGCAAAGAGGCGCCATCGCTTGAAAATGCATATCTTGTAAAAGGGTATGAATATGTAAGCATTATCACAACGAAGATCGACCGACCTCTTTTGGAAAAGTTCCGTGAGTTCGGGGTGAAGATGATATCGACAAGGACAGTCGGATACGATCACATTGACCTGGAGGCGGCGCGGCAGCTCGGAATACGCGTGAGCAACGTATCCTATTCGCCGGAATGTGTGGCGGATTATACGATGATGCTTATTTTGATGTCGATCCGAAAAATGAAACGGATCATGCAGAGGGCGGAGATCAATGATTTTTCATTGCCGGGGATTCAAGGACGTGAGCTTCCTAATTTTACAATAGGAGTTCTCGGTACGGGGAGGATCGGACAAGCGGTGATCCGGGATCTGCACGGTTTCGGGTGTAAGATTTATGCGTACGATAAATATGAGAATGAAGCGGTAAAACAGTTCGCGGAGTATGCGGATCTTTCGGTGATTTATGAAAAGTGTGATCTGATTACTTTGCATATGCCGCTTTCGGAAGATAATTTCCATATTATCGATGCGTCTGCGATGAAAAATATGAAAGACGGTGTCGTTATTATCAATACAGCGAGGGGAAGTCTGATCGACACAAAGGCATTGATCGAAGCTTTGGAATCCGGGAAAGTCGGCGCAGCCGGTCTGGATGTGATCGAAGATGAACTTGGAATGTATTATTACAACAGGAAATCAGATATATTGTCCAAAAGAGATCTGTATGTTCTGCGTGGTTTCCCGAATGTGATCGTCACGCCGCATATGGCGTTTTATACCGATCAGGCTGTGAGCGATATGGTAAAACATTCGATAGAAAGCTGTATTCTCCGTGAAGCCGGAAAGAAAGACCCGTGGGAGGTTGTTTAAGAAAAGGGGATTCAGATGATCTGCGTGAAAGAACTTGTGAAAAATTTTGATGATGTATGTGCGGTCAATAATATTACTTTAAATATTCCGGAAGGAGAGATGCTCGGCCTGCTCGGAACGAACGGAGCGGGGAAGACAACGCTCCTTCGTATGATTGCGGGAGTGCTGGAAGCCGATGACGGCAGCATTGTCGTTGACGGTGCAAATATCACATCCGGAGACGTATCTGAAGAGATTTTTTATTTGCCGGATGATCCTTATTTTTTTCCGAACGCCTCTATGGAAGAAATGATTTTGTTTTATAAGAAATATTATCCTCGCATGGATGCTGAGGCGGCGGCTTATATGGCGGGGAAATTGAATCTGGAAACGAAGCGCCCACTTCGTACATTTTCAAAAGGTATGAAACGTCAGGCATTTCTTATCCTTGCCCTTTGTGCCGGAACAAAATACCTTCTCTGTGATGAAGTGTTCGACGGTCTTGATCCGATCGTGACGGAAGTGATGAAAAACCTGTTTCGTCAGGAAATGAAAGAACGGAAGTTTACGGTGGTAGTGGCATCTCATAAACTTCGGGAACTTGAGGATATATGCCACAGTATCGCGATCCTTCATAAAGGAGGAGTCCTGACCTCGAAAGATATGAGGCATCAGGCCGGAAATATATGCAAATATCAGTGTGTATTTTCGGAACAGACCGATCTTGAAGAAGTAAAAAAGGCGGTCGATCTTATTCGTTTTCATGCGGATGGATATTTTGTGACGCTTATCGTTCGTATGCAGCCGGAAACAATGGCCCGGCTGAACAGTTTTTCGCCTGTGTTTATGAAAGAAGTGCCGATGACGTTAGAAGAGATTTTTATTGCCGAAATGGAGGGAAAAGAGTATGACATCCGTAAAGTGCTTCGGTAGTTGGCTGAAAGAAGCCGGAAGAGGACACCTTACCGCGTTGTTTGGATGGACAACATTTTTTATATATACTGTCCTTCTTGTAATGCGTTTAAGTCTTGATACTTCCTATACGTTTTTCGGGATTGGAAATACAGTTCTGCTTTGGCTGAGTATGGGACTGGGCGTCCTGTTTTCTTTTCTGGAGTTCTTTTATTTGCTGCAGCAGAAGAAACAGGATTTTTATTACAGTCTTCCGGTGAAAAAAGGAATGATCTTTTGGTCTAGATATACGCATGGGGTGATCCATTTCTTTCTTCCGTTTTTGCTCATGATTTCCGTATGTGGAATATGGCAGGCGATGGTCGATCCGGAATTTGCTCCTTTTGTCGGAAGTTATACCGCGAAAAGTATTCTTGCGTTTGGATTTGCTTTTTTAATCTTCTATCATATAGGGATTTTATGTGTTTCGGTATGCGGCAATTTTATATGTGCAGTCTCACTCTGTGTTTCGATCATTGCGTATTCTTCTTTATTTATTGAAAATGTCATCAAAGTGTTTGCAAAACATTATTTTGTTACTTATTACAAAATTGAATTGCTTGAAAAACTAAATAATATACTATCTCCGTTTGGATTGGCAAAACGGCTGGCGGGACTTGGAATATATGAGAAGAGGATAGCTCTGCAGTATCCGCTTCCGGCGCCTTACATAATCGCTGCTGTTGTATGGGCGGCTGTTCTGTTCGTTTTGTTTTCTGCTGCTCAGAAGAAAAGAAAACCGGAATATGTAGGAACACCGTTTATGTTTCGCAATGTGCAAAGACTGACAGAAATATTGCTTTCCGTTTTGGCAGGAGCGTGGTTTGCGGCATTTGCAGCGGAATTGACGAAAACAGACAGTTTACTTTTCGGGTTTGTGGAAGCGCTGTGTGGGGCGGCGGCAGCTTTTTTTGTACAGTACCTGATAGAACTGGCTGTGAAGAAGCAGGGGGTTAGTCTTCTGCGGAGGAAGGGGCAGTTTGCGGCAGTAAGTATTGCCGCCGCCTGTATAGGCCCTGCTATGATGTTTGGCGCACGTTTTTATGACGGATATTTTCCGAAAGAAGCGGAAGCGGTAAGCGTTGTGATCGAGGGAGTGGGAATGAGCCGCGATGAATATGAAATGCTCGACGGACAGGAAAATACGGTGACAGAAAAGTATTTATATCGCTTCCGTATGACGGGAGAAGGTAAAAAAATGACGCTTCAATGGGCAAAAGATTTGGCGGTTGCTGTGAACGGCAGAGATGCGGAAGAACAAAAATCGGTGACGAAAGCGACTGTTTGTTATGAAACAGAAGGCGGGAGCAGACATTATCGGACTTATCCGGTGACAGAAGAAAGTCTGCGCAAGTTTTCCTCCGTTTATGAAACAAAAGAGTATAAGACGCTTGCTTATGAAGGAGTTTCGCTTGAGGAAGTGGGACAAGATAAGTTTAGTTGGAAAGACGGCGTTTTCTCGCAGACTATGAAAATAGAAGCTGAGGAAAAAGAGGAGCTTTTAAAGCGGTACAAAGAAGACGTGTTCCGATTTCAGATGGAGCAGCTTACGAAAGCCTGTCCATGCGGAATTCTTGAAATCTCGTCTCCGGCAGACGGAGAAGAAACCGAGCTTATCGTATATCCGTTTTTTGAAAAAACATGCGATTTCCTTGAAAGCCGGGGGATTGATCCGGAAAAACAGATAAAAGACTATCCTGTTGAATCTGTAGAAATAAAGAAAACTTCTGCGGTTTTGCCGAATGTAAGCGGCGGAAGTTATGTGCATTTTTATGAAGAACCTGAGGAAGTAGATCAATGGAAAGAAAAGCTGATCCCGAAAGCATTTGATGTGCAGCAGATTCTCTATCCGACAGATCACACCCAAAACGCAGAGGCGGTAGTGACAGATGAGGAGACGGCTTCTTATGTGAGAGTGAAGTGTATATTGAAATAATAAAGTGATGGATAATAGAAAGAAGAATTTTTGTCTATATGACAGAGTTCTTCTTTTTTTTTATTTGGAAGATGTTATACTGTGGCGAAATGACAGGAGGGAAAAGTATGAATAAAAAGGGTTGTAACTTAAAGAAAATATTGATAGGTGTTTCTGTGGGGGTTATGATTCTGGCCTCTGTAGTTGGCGTTTATCTGTATGTGAACAGGTTTGATGCATCAAAGTATGTGCAGGCTGTGCTTGATGTGTCTTATAAAAATAAGACAACCTTGTATCAGGAAGTGGCAGATGTGTCTGAAAAGGAGGCAAAAGCAGTATTTGAAAAGAATCTGGATGCGACGATGCAGGGGTTTGATGCATCTGATATGCCGGATTCGTTAAAAGGAAAATACAGAGAACTCTTCGGTGAAATTGCAAAAAAAGTAAATTATACAGTAGGGGAGGCGCAAAAGGAAAAAGACGGAACATATATCGTTTCGGTGAAAGTAAAACCGATCACACTTTTTACTGATACATATGATCTGTTTTTGAGTCGTGCAGAGCAGTATGCGAAAGAAGTTACAGATCATGTGACGAAAGGCGCGCAGATGCCTACGGATGAAGAAATGCAGGAAAAGATTTATCAGATTTATTATGAGGTGCTAAAAGAACAGGCAGAGGTGGGAATGCTTTATGGAAGAGCGGAAGATGTTGTACTGCATATAGAAAAAGAAGGGCGCGGGAATTACGGAATCCGTCAGAAAGACATGAAAAAACTGGATGGACTTTTGATTGAAGAAGTCCATCCGATTGAGTGAGATCTGCTTAAGCGGGATTTGATCAGAGGAATTTGATTTTGTTGAGAGGCCAGTACCGTAGGAAAGCTTTTCCGACGATTTCATCATCCGTAACAAAAGTATGTTCCCAGTAGCGGGAGTCTTTTGAGTTGTTTCGGTTATCCCCCATGACGAAATAACAGTTGTCAGGTACAGTATAAGGACCGAAAGAACCTTGCATAAATTCTTTTGTCGTTACATCTTTAAGAGGGGTTTTCGAGCCGTCGATGAAGATCTGTCCGTCATGGATTTCCACTGTTTCACCGGGAAGTCCGATGATGCGTTTAATAAAAAGCTGCTTTTCGTCATCCGGGTATCGGAAGATAATGATATCGAACCGTTTCGGTTCGCCGAATATATAAGCAAGCCGGTTTCCGAAAACACGGTCTCCGGTCATGATCGTATTCTCCATAGAACCGGAAGGAATTTCCGCATTTACAAGGACAAAACGGTTGACGCAAAGGGCAATGATAACTGCGATTGCGAGTGTCAGTATCCAGTGGAAGAGTTCGTTTTTGTCGGAAGGTTCTTGTTCCGGTTCGAGTGATTCTTGTTTTTGGTCAAAACATTGATTTGCCATAGTGTATTCCTGCTTTCCGTAAATTTTATGTACTTCAATAATAACGAGTGTATGAAAAATTTGCAAGATGCAGTATTGTCATGATCTGATTTTGCAGAAAAGAATCTTCTGTGATACAATGATTTTTCATAAATAAGATTTCGTATAAACGAAGAAGAACAGCCGGCAGATAAAACAGGTATTGCAAAAAATATATCTGATCGGGAAAAATGGGAGTATCAAAGATGGCAAAGAGAAAAAAGGGATTATTATTACGAGTACATGTGCGCTGTTAGCAGGAGCGGCAGTCATTGCCGAACTGGCGCTTGGCGGCGGTACAGGCGGTAACGGGGTTGGCAGGCAGCAGGGATGGCAGAATCTTCAGAAAGAAATTTTTGATTCTGCATATAGTGAAGAAAGTTATGATTCTGCTGTTGAAGTGCCGGAATATGAAGGAGAACCATACGTGATATTGGACGGAAACGAGCCGGCGTTTACAGAGGACGAGATGACGACGACAGTTTATGAGCAGTACAGTCCTTTGGACAGCTACGGGAGATGTCAGACGGCAGAAGCGTGCGTGGGAGAAGAACTGATGCCTGATGAAAAGCGCGGTGATATCAGCAGTGTAAAGCCGACGGGATGGCAGTCTGTTCGGTATGAAAATGTGGAGGGAGGATCGCTGTATAATCGCTGCCATTTGATCGCGTATCAGTTGTCCGGAGAAAATGCAAATGAAGAAAATCTGATTACCGGAACACGGTATATGAATACAGAGGGAATGCTCCCTTTTGAAAATCTTGTGGCAGAATATGTGCATGAAACAGATAATCATGTGATGTATCGTGTAACGCCTATATTTGAAAATGAAAATCTTGTTGCTTCAGGAGTACAGATGGAAGCGGAATCTGTAGAAGATGGCGGAAAGGGAATCAAGTTTAATGTTTATGTGTACAATATACAGCCGGATATTATCATTGACTATAAAACAGGAGATAACAGAGCAGAAGATGACGATGAAAAAGAGGCGGCGGGGACATCCGGCGCCGGAAAAGTGTCTGTAGAGAGCGAGTATATTTTAAATACGAGTACACATAAATTCCACAGGCCGGATTGTGCGGGGGTGAAAGATATGAAAGAGAAAAACAAGAAACCATATAAAGGAAAAAGATCTAAGCTGCTTGAGGATGGGTACAGCCCCTGTAAAAGCTGTAATCCCTGAAAGGTTACACTTTTGAAATGTTAAGGCGGGAAGTTGGATCGGCTTGCGAGGAAATACGCAGAGCCGGTCAATACTTCCCGTTTCTTTTTAATGTCTCTTCCAGGTATTCATAATTCTCGGTAAGAAAATCAATCGTTATCAGTTTTTTACCGCTGGCGTATAAAAGTAGTTGGTTCTTTTTCCCGATTTCCACACGTTCAATTTCACTTATCTGTAAAACTATACTTTTCCGAAATAAACGTTGTATCTCCATCTGATTTCCGTTTACCGCGATCTTCCATTTGCTTGCCCGGATTATGCCAAGAAGACCGATTGCCATTACCCCCAAACACATCCATAGGTGTCCGTTTGTTACAGTTGGATTATTCTGTAGTTTAAATACAAAAAAGATGCAAAACATGCATAATCCTAAAATGAAGAAAGCCATGCATGTATATTTTAATGCTCCGGGGATTTTAAGCACATAATGGAATTCATTCCGGCCGGCATTGTCAGTGATACTTTTTCGGTTATATAAAGAATTGATCACGAGCTCTATGGCGCACATAGAAATAGCATATATAAGAAATTTTATTATCTCTCCCATCCCATGTTCCTCCTTGCTAAGCGCTGTTCGCTGTTTTTTTATCTATTGTTTGTCTTTGCTTTAAATTAGATTTGATTTATCGAAAACGAATGATTTAATATCATTGCATTGAATCTAAGCACTGTGTCAATAAATAGTTTGATTTTTCTTTTTATTTCATTCCTTATAGGAATTTTCCGGAAAATGAAAAATGCCGGATACCTTGAAAAAATCAAGGCTTCCGGCGTTTCTGAAAGCAGGGGATGAGAGAATCGAACCCTGTGGGAAATCCTCACAATCCCCGTAAAATAAGCATTTCTTCGATTGAGTTTTGACTACATTTGACTACCTTTTGACTACATGGGTGGTAAAAAACAAGAAAGGAGAAATCGTTCAGCATGGTGTCATCTTTTTCATACGTCACTTCATATCCCCTCTAAAATACATTATCGTCTGGATAATGTGTCATAATATCTTCCACATTACAATCCAATATATTACACAGCTTATCAATGGTATTCACTTCAACATTCTGATTATGTCTTAACCTGTTCAATTGAGAACGGTTCATATGATAATGCGTATACAAATCATATTGTGAAATGCCTTTGGCTTTCATTGTCTCCCATAATTTATCGTATTTAATCATCTCACGAATTTTCCGCTTTCTTTCATAATTCCTTGCTATGTAATTATTATTAGCGTAAAATAGCGTTTATAATAGTGTTCGTATACGAACACTGAATTGAGAGGTGTCGTATGAAAAAACGCTATATTATTATGGTAATATTGATATGTATTGTTGCTCTTCTGGGATATTTACAATACGGACGCGAAGAACAAGCTGTCAACACTATGGTCAGTACTTCTGATACTTTTTATAAACAGGAGTTCGATGTTATTGCTAATAAGCTGTTTATCTTGGACAAAGAAAAATATGCAGAAGTACTCATTGAAAAGGCAGTTGGGAATAAGTATAGAAATGTTCGCTTTTCTTATGATATTACAGGCTATCCGAACGAAATTATTATATCAGTATATAATACTGAATGGCATTATCAACACAATTGTATGACATTTCAAATCATGTATACATCAGACGATGGAAAATTGGAAACAAAAAATTGTGTTGAATAGTTTATGATGGTATGCAGTTGCTATCGTTCAATGTTACAATAGCCCTATAAAATAAAGCAAGGAGACCAACATATTATGAATTTTTTGGAATTATCAATAGAGGGATATAACGAACACACTCAAATACCAGATTGTATTTCGGATAAATTTTGGAACACTGAAAATTTATCAAACAATAATATCGTTTATGTTGAATTTAAAAAAACTAAATCGAAATATTACGATGATATAATTGGCAAAGCTAAAACATTGCCAAATTATACGGAAAATAATGAATCCCATTCTTTTACTATAAATACCATCAAAGAATATATTGATAATACTATTTTTATTGAATACATAATCTCCAAAATTCGGAAATGGAAAAATGTCACCATACTATTAAATGGGAAAAAATTTGAAACAAAAACGGATATGTGGCATTTTAAGAAAGTTTTGGAAGCAAATGCAGGTGAATATAGTGAATTAATCAATCCTAATGCATTTTATGAGTATATTCCTAAAGAACCATTAGAAGATTTACCATTTCCTTATGTTTTATACCCCGATTTATATGGAGGATTCTTCGCTTTTAAAAAATCTAGAGAATCTAAAGATATTTATTTTTGTGATTGCGAAAAGCAAGCCATACAAAACTATATAGCGCTAGAAAAGAAAAGGCAAGAAATTTTCGGACATCAAGACGAAAAAATCGTATTAAGAACGGACGAATTTCCAGAACTTATAGAAGAAATAACATCAAAAAATTCTGGGAATCCACTTTCTTTATTCAAATTTAAAAGTAAAATATGTCACAAATGCAATGGGAAATTACCACAAGAAGAATATTGTTCAACAATGTATGGAACTGCATTTAGACGACAATATGGTTGGTATATTCGACAACGGTATTTAGAATATGGTATAGACTATATGTTAGAAGGACATGTTAATATACAAAAGCAATTAATACTCAGAGATAAATGTCCTCAAAGTATATTAAAATATTGGGATAAGTTTATATTAGCCAGTGAACAAAGTGAAGCTAATCCAAACTCTGATATTTTGTATACACAAGCTAAAGAAGCAAGAAGAGAATTTGAAAAAAGTATCGAAAACACTGTAAGAAAAGAATTTGGTTTTAAAAATGTAGGTGAATCTTGGGTCAGTGAAACAACTTTGGCTAATATTATTAAAACTATTTATCCCGACTATGAAGTTAAAACACATTATCGTCCTAAATGGTTAGAGGGATTAGAATTAGATATTTATATTGATTCAATTAAACTTGGAATAGAATATCAAGGACAGCAACATTACAATCCAATCAAACATTGGGGCGGTGAAAAACAGTTGAAAAAGCAAAAAGAACACGATTTCAGAAAAGCAAGAATATGTCGGGAAAAGGGGGTAACTTTATTAACTGTTGATTTTGATGAACCATTAACCGAAATACATATTAGAGAACGTTTAAAGGAAAAATCCTTGTTATGATACTATCTTTTTCTACCTAGTGATGTCAAGGAACAAGGCGAAGCCGATACGCCGTCAGGGCAGTCCTTGACAGAACGGACGGTATCCAATACCACCATGCTATATAGAGGACTTGAAAGGTCACGAACCTTGCAAGTCCTCTTGTCTGTTATCTGGAAACTTTCCGGAGATAAAGCACTTCCTTTTCTATTTCACGGACAAATTCATCACACAAGACAGGCTGACAATCACTCGTTACATAACAATTTTTTTCGGACGAATAGGCAAACGAAGAGATTTCCATTTCTAATATCTTTTCATTGATTCCATAATAATATATCTGAGAAGTGGCAAGTGTCATATGAATACTGGCAAAATCTCTTGTAAATATCTCATATGATTCTGGTTGAGTAAGTTCTTTTGGATATTGATAACATTCTTTTGAATCTTCCCGTAAAAAAATAGGTACGATATGCATTTCATTTAAACTGACATCTACATATATCCGATATCTTGGAATTAATGCCCCATACTGTGTCTGAAATCCGATATATGCAGTATCCTTATCGTTCAATAAATATTCCATTTCTTTGTAAAACACATATCCCGTAGTCTGATTATCTGTAGCATTGCTATTTTCCATTGGCACATTTTCACCCATCAACCAGTTAATATTGATATCCAGTGCGTCAGCAATCAGTTCCAGTTTATCCTTTTTAGGATTGTAATTTCCAGAAAGATAAGAACTAAACGCTCCCTTTGTAATTCCTGTTCTCTGTACCATTTCCACTTGCTTTACATTTCTTACATTCATCGCAAATTTGATTCGTTCTGCTATCGTATTCATTCCGATATCCTCTACTTTCTCTGTGTGGCTAATTTGTCATTTCTGTACTCACTATATCATAAATACTCTTCAAAGAAAATAAAAAGTTTATAAATTTCTAAACTTTGTATTGATTTTCATTTTGCTCAATGCTATGATTTAAGCAGTTTAGAAATAACTAAACTTTAAATGTCCATGGATTTCATTACTTATTAAGACAACTGTCCTATCGGTGATACGGGGAGAAAGGATAATGCTTATGCAGATTACATTAACAAAAGAACAGGTCAAAGAGGTATTCGGGGAACTTCGTTATATGGGAGCTGATTATTGCTACCGCTATGACAAAGATACCAGAAAGAAAACCGAAGATATCGAAGCGGTCAAACTTCATCTTGGAAGTATGAAACTTGGTAACAGTGTTGATATTCGACTGGAAATGACAGAAATCCCAACTATCGGACCATATTCTGTAGTGGAACTGGATACACCTGTCTATGCTCCATATGTTCAGAGAGGAAATTATCCTACACTGGTAGAGCGTGTAACTTGTAAAGGGATTCGTTGTATTTCTCAGAAAAATGCATAGTAACCTATGAACTTCCTGTCTCTTGCTGTCCGTACCAAACGGACAGCAAGAGACAGGGGATAGTGGCTCTGCCACTATCGGCAAAGGAGGATTATTATTTGGAAGAAAGAAGTAAATCAGGTCTTTCAAAACCCTCCTATACTAACAGGAGGGTAACACGACAAAAAAACAGTCTGACAGCCTTAATTGACTGGTGTCAGATTACAGTGAAAGATGTAGATTTATTCACTGTCATAACGGATATCCTAAAAATTCCTCTTTCACTTATGGAACTTCAGAATAAAGGGAAAGGAATTGCCGGACATGAACTGGTTGCCGGATTTGATAATATCAAGATCCTAAAACCAACTGGCAAAATGCAGTATAATGGATTTCAGATATTAATGAGTGGCTCTGGCTGTAGAAATTATGAAAACTTCCTTGTGATAAACAAAGAAACATGGTTTGATTTCTTCGCAAGGGTATGTCAGTATCATGTGAATTTTCCACGAATTGATTTAGCAATAGATGACCATAAACCATATCTTAACATTCCGGAACTGATACGTTTAACAAAGCAAGGCTTAATATCTAGTCAGTTACGTAATTATTCTGAAAATGCTTCTGGTGAATTAAGTGAATCAATACCTGTTCATAAAGGAAACACGCTTTATCTTGGGAGTAGCAACAGTGATTTCCGAATCATTTTCTATGAAAAAGGGTACGAACAGGCAGAAAAATTTGGCAAAGAATTAGACCCGAACTGGAACAGATATGAACTGCGATTCCGACAGGAACGGGCAAATATAGTTGTGCAAGAATTAATCGCCAGACGTGATGTTGCAGAAATTGCAATGTCTGTACTAAATGGTAAAATCCGTTTTCTTGAACAGCCGGAAAACAAATCCACTTCACGGAAAAGACTTTATCCTACTTATCCCCCTTGGGAATTATTTATGCAAGATATAGAGAAAATAAATCTGACAATTCAACCGCAGAAAAAGACACTTGATAGTATCTGGAACTGGTTAGAAAGTTCCGTTGCTCCGTCTTTAAAATTATTTTCAAAAATCGGAGAACTGGATAACTGCGATTATATACAGGTATTAATCGAACAGGCAAAGATGAATGATACCCAGATAAAAATTTATGAAGATTACAAAAAATCTTCCAAACTACCAATAACAGAAAGGAGTTATTCTGATAATGAGTAAGCGAAATATCTGAATGATTCGCCCATAATACCAGATAAATGACAATATAAATTTAAAATTAAAAAATACAGGGCATTAACTATACATAGAAAAAATTAAAGAGAAAAAAGATATTTTGAGACAATACCCTTATCATATTGATGTAATTTATGACTGAACCCAACGCTTATGACGATACAGATTTATTGAATTACGCAATCCAAACAGGTATAATCTCTTTAGATACCATGCTGAATGATATAGCAGATATGGAAAGAAAGGAAATACTTGCACAGCATGTTTACGCAATTACAGTAACAACAGACAAATCGGGAAAAGAAATTTATTCCACGTATCTTCCACAACAAGACGGAAAACGACTTTACAGACGCAGAAATACCCGTGAAGAACTGGAAAATGTCATTGTAGAGTTTTACAAGGCTCTACAGGAAGAAATTTATATTGATGATGTTTTCTATGAATGGATAAACCGCAAACTGGATTTCAGCGAGATACAGAAAGCGTCTTATGACAGATACGTGAACGATTACAAAAGATTTTTCCACTACACTTCTGTTTCAATTACCAAAAAGAAATTTAAAAATGTCACAGAAGATGATTTGGAAGTATTTATCAAATGCACCATTCGTGACCTTACACTTACCAGAAAGGCATATGCCGGATTACGGACATTGATTCGTGGTATCTTCAAATACGGTAAGAAGAAAAAGTATACTGCAATCAGTATCACTGAATTTTTTGGAGATTTGGAATTGCCGAATAATCTTTTTAAACGGAAGATTATAGACAAGCAGAAAGAAGTGTTTATGGAAGATGAAATTCCCGTAGTTATTCAACGTCTGAAAGCAAAGCCGGATATTTATAATCTTGGTATTCTGCTTACATTTCAGACAGGTTTACGTGTCGGTGAACTAAGCACTCTAAAGAAAGAAGACTTACACGGACGTATTATTAAAATCAGACGTACCGAAGATAAATACCGAGACGAAAACAATAAATGGATTGTAGCTGTAAAAGAACACGCTAAAACAGACGCTGGTAATCGGGATTTAATCATATCCTCTACCGCACTGGATACGTTGAATCAAATATTGGAACTGAATACATCAGGAACATATTTATTCGAGCATAACGGAAAACGTATCAGAGGAAATACTTTTAATAAAAGACTGTCCAGAATATGTAATGAATTACATATCCCACATCGTACCATGCACAAGATACGAAAGACTTACGGAACAACCTTAATAGATAGTGATGTAGATGAGGGATTTATTACAGAACAAATGGGACACAGTGATATCAGTACAACAAAAAAATTATATTATTTCAGCAATAAAACAACGAAAAACAAAGAAAAACAGATTGAAAATGCTATCTCATTTTAGGAATGATTCCTGTTTGACTACATACTTAACTACATTGGAATTACCCGGGAAATGAAAAAGCCAGAAGCCTTGAAAATTCAAGGTTTCTGACTCTTCGGTCAACAGGGGATGAGAGAATCGAACTCCCACCAAAGGTTTTGGAGACCCCTATCATACCATTTGACCAATCCCCTATGTATGTTTGACTTCTTATCGCAAGTCACTTGTATATAATACCTATTCATATCGGATTTGTCAAGAAAAATATAGTTATTTTTTGAAAAAATTTGAAAAGTTTCGATAAAAACGGAACATAACTTAAATGGATTTCAGGAGAGGTCATGAAACAGGCGTTTTGAGATAGAATGGTTAATTGTTGTAAATAAAGTCGGAATTTACTGAAAATATATTGAAGAAGCAGAAAAAGCATCGTATTATTAAAGAAAAAACACTTAATGCATGACGATTATGTATGGTGGGAAAGGAGAGTAAGATGAAAAACAAATTTATTAGGAAATGGCTGGTTATTTTAACTGTGGCGGCTATGATGATCCCGGCTGGAATTCCGGCAAATGCAGAAACAGTGGAAGAAGGCGAAAATATCGCGCCGACAGCGGGAATATCAGCAGAAACGCCGAATGTGACAGCAGAAACACAAAAGGAAGAAATATCAGCAGAAATGCCGGATATGACGGCAGAAACACAGAATGAAGAAAAATCGGATGTGCAGGCAGAAGGACAAAATCAGGCAAAACAGGGTGTTTTGGAAGCGGTACGGCAGAATACAGAAAAAGCCGAAGAAGCTTCAGATGCAGTCGATGTACAGGCGGAGGAAAGGACGGCAGGGGAAGTTCAGATCGGAGAGCAGATATATCCGACTCTTACCGAAGCATTTGCAGCGGCAAAAGACGGGGACGTACTGCGGCTTTTAGAAAATGCAGAAGTTTCACAACCGATCTTGCTGACAAAGAATGTGACGTTAGATACAAATGGATTTACTGTATCGGCGGCAGCAGGATTCAAAGGCAATTTTATGTTTACGAATCGGGGAACATTCAATATTGTCGGAAGCGGAAAGATTGATGGCAGTGTGGGAACGTACCCGCTGATCATGATCAATAATACCGGCGGCGCGGTTTTAAATATCCAAAGCAGTGAGATCACCGGTCAGGGAGTTGTGCAGAATGTAGGCGGAATCGTGAACATCACAGGCGGTACGTTGACGGCATCAGCAAGAAATACGGTTCTTTCACAGTTCGGCGAAGTGCATATAGGCGCATCGGCCCATCTTATGGCAGCAGGAGAAGGGAAATCTGCGGTTCAGTTGATCGGAGCAAAGATGACTCTTTCGGGGGATGCGGTGCTGTCAGGAAACGGCGGGATCGATGTGTTTAACAGCAACAGAAACGAAGAAGGTACTGTATCGGCGCAAGTAGAGATTACAGGCGGTAGGATCGAGACAAAAGATTTTCCGGTTTCGGGAAACAATCAGGAGTCGGCAGGAGCGGAAGTTGCGATCACAGGCGGAAGCCTGAAAAATATATCGGGCGGAACAGCTATTTACTGGCCGATGGAAGGACAACTTACGATCGGCGGCAATGCGGTGATCGAAGGAGGAACCGGGATCGAAGCAAAAATGGGAACAATTACGATCAAGGATAATGCGGTCATCACAGGAAGCGGCGAATGGAAAGAAGAAAAGCCGCAAAACGGTGGGGCAAATCCTGAAGGTTCAGCGTTTCTTGGATCGGCGCAGATGTACGACGGCTGCATCAATGATTCTTCTCTTGTCGTTAATATTCTCGGTGGAACGCTTAAAAGCGTAAACGGTAATGCGGTCACGATCTATAATACAGAAGAAAAATCAGATGTGAGAGCAGATATTTCTGTGACAGGCGGATCTTTGCAGCCGGCAGCAGGAAAAGGTGCGGTCAAAGTAATTACAAGCGGAGATAATACGACCCGTTTTGATCCGGATAAAAAGACTCTTGACACAATGAAATCCAATACTACCGTAAAAGTTGCAAAGGATGTAGCTGCTGCGGCAACGGACAGAGACGGAAAGACAACATATTATAATACAGTAGAAGAAGCGCTTGGATCGAATACGGAAGACGGAAATATTCACATATATATTAACGAAAACTCTTCTGTAAAACAGGAAGCTTTGGAAGGAGAAAACGTAATATTGACAGTTGCTCCCGGAGTCGTTTTGGAAGTGACATCCGGAATTGACGGAATGATCGTAAAAGAAACTGTTCATGAAGACGGATCTAAAACATATGAACTTGTTAATGCAGAAGAACTTTCAGCACCGAAAAATGTAACCGTTACGGCAGACTGCAAGACTGTACACATCGGCAAAAAGATCCGGCTGAAAGCTTCGGCAGAACACGATACAAAGCAGGTGAATTATCTTTATCGGTGGTACAAAGACGGAGCGTTGTTAAATGGAGCTGTTTCTGCGGAATTGGAAGTTACAGAAAGCGGAAACTACGCTGTTGAAGTATTTGCGGTTCTGGAAAAAGACGGAACAACGTTAACTTCTTTAGGCGCGAAGAGCGATCCTGTTAAATGTACGGTGACGCCGCATGAATATGAAGAAAAATGGAGTTCGGACGGAAAGGTTCACTGGCACGAATGTACGATCTGTAAAAATAAAACTGATGTGGCAGAGCATACATTCGGAGAATGGAAAGTGACAGAGAAAGCGACAGAGAAAAAGGACGGAAGAAAAGAGCGGAGCTGTACTGTATGTGGTCATAAAGAAACGGCGGTGATAAAAGCAGCAGGCAAAACAGAAGAGCCGCGGAAAGAATCAGACAAAACGGCTTCTGTGAAAACCGGTGACAAAACAGATCCGGCAGTTTATATTTTCTTTGTCATTTTGACAGGCGGGATGATCGCAATCTTATCGGCAGGGAACAGAAAGAACAGAAGAAAATAGAATAGATGAAAATAGAATAAAAGAAAATCGAACAGAAGAAAATCGAAACAATGAAAAAGCAAGAGGTCCGTTCCACTAAGTGGAGCAGACCTCTTTAATGATTAATTATAGCAGAATATATGCAGTAAAAAGATTCAAAACAGAAAATTTTACAGCAGACCGAATTCAGTCATTGCTTTTTTCAGCAGTTCTTTGTGAGGCTCTTCTAATTCTGTAAGAGGAGCTCTAAGAGAACCGACTTCTTTGCCCATCATGTTCATAGCGGCTTTTACAGGGATCGGATTGACTTCGCAGAAAAGAGCGTCGCAGATCGGAAGCGCGTCTAACTGCATTTTGCAGCTTCCTGCCGTATCGCCTGAAAGATATTTTGTTACCATGTCGTGAACGTAAGTCGGAGCTACGTTGGAAAGTACGGAGATAACACCGATTCCGCCAAGGGAAAGAAGAGGTACTACCTGATCATCGTTCCCTGAGTAAAGGTCGATGTTTCCGTCGCACAGATGCATGATCTTTGCACCGACCGAAATATCGCCGGAAGCTTCTTTGATGCCGACGATGTTATCTACATTTTTTACAAGATGAGCTACAGTTGTAGGCTGGATCGCACATCCTGTACGGCTCGGCACATTATAAAGGATCGCCGGGATATCGACGGAGTTACAAATCTGTGTATAGTGTGCGATCAAACCGTTTTGCGTCGCTTTGTTGTAGTACGGTGTGACAAGAAGAAGTCCGTCTGCACCGTCTTTGGCTGCTTCCTGAGAAAGCTGGATCGCTGTGCGTGTAGAGTTGGATCCTGTGCCTGCGATCACCGGGATACGGTGGTTTACACGTTCAATGGCAAAACGGATCACTTTGCTGTGTTCCTCTTCGGACATTGTTGCAGATTCTCCGGTCGTTCCGCAGATGATGATCGCATCTGTTTTTCCTGCAATCTGTTCTTCGAGTAGTTCCGCAAGTTTATCGTAATTGACTTCAAGATCTGATTTCATAGGAGTAACGATCGCTACGCCTGCGCCTTTGAAAATTGACATAATTAAATCCTCCTTAAATGTTTGCGTTCGTTTGATAGTGCTTTGCGTAAATAAAAGAAACGGCAGGATGCGCCGTCTCAAAATATACTTTACGGTATACTTCGATAGCTCTCCATCTTGCGATGACAGTCATGGCGCTGTTGACGACATGCCCAAGGAAAAGGGTTCAAGTCTCCATATCCTTTCGGCATCTTCCCCTTTCTGATGAGTTCTTCTGCTCTTGAATACATCCGTCATCGTACTTATGAAAAATGCGACCTCTATCTCGTTCCTTTATTAGTTATTATATGAAAAAAATTGTTTTGCGAACCTGAAATGAGTTATACAAAACGCTTCATCTAATATAAAAAAATCATAACACCCACGTGGAATGATGTCAACTGTTTTGCTCTTTGACAAGCAAATTATTTCATGGTAAAATATATACATCTGCAGTGTGAATGACAAGATTTTCATTTGCACTTTTTTTTATGCTGTAGCAAATTTTAATTTCTTACAGCATAAAACCCTCCGGGAGGATGTGTATGCCGCATCGAGGAAGTCTGCCGCTCTGCGGCGCGCAAAGGCCAAGCCCTTTATGAGTAAGGGAAGGAGGGCGTTGAGGTATGTTAGCTCACTTTGTTATGTATGTATAGGTAAATGCGAAATATTCCGCAATCCTGACTAAAAACAGGCGAAGGCTCCTGTCATGCACGATTCTTGGGATAGGAAGTGAAAATCGTTCATTTCTTGGCATAACAAATAAACCTCATGGGCTTATGAAATTGGTAAGTCCTATGCTATGATCGGATTTAAACTTCGTATGTATTGATGCTGGTGAATTTTATCAGCAACCATGACAGTTATTAATTGAGAAATTCCTGCCAGAAACAAATCTGCATGTAGTGTATTCTCATTTTGGGTTTTACGACCGGACTACACAAAACTGTCTTTTCAATGGTGATTGAATTTTTCTACGTTTACACGGATTTTATAGGTCACATCTAATACTACGGAACCACGTTCCA
>NZ_DS264348.1:1910-4210 GCF_000153925.1 [Ruminococcus] torques ATCC 27756 | reverse complement strand
ACATCGCCCATGTGGTGGATTCGGCAAGCCATTCGGTGCCGCAGCAAACGCAATAAGTAGTCCACCTGGGGAGTACGTTCGCAAGAATGAAACTCAAAGGAATTGACGGGGACCCGCACAAGCGGTGGAGCATGTGGTTTAATTCGAAGCAACGCGAAGAACCTTACCTGCTCTTGACATCCCGCTGACCGGACGGTAATGCGTCCTTCCCTTCGGGGCAGCGGAGACAGGTGGTGCATGGTTGTCGTCAGCTCGTGTCGTGAGATGTTGGGTTAAGTCCCGCAACGAGCGCAACCCCTATCTTTAGTAGCCAGCGGCCAGGCCGGGCACTCTAGAGAGACTGCCGGGGATAACCCGGAGGAAGGTGGGGATGACGTCAAATCATCATGCCCCTTATGAGCAGGGCTACACACGTGCTACAATGGCGTAAACAAAGGGAAGCGAGACCGCGAGGTGGAGCAAATCCCAAAAATAACGTCTCAGTTCGGATTGTAGTCTGCAACTCGACTACATGAAGCTGGAATCGCTAGTAATCGCGAATCAGAATGTCGCGGTGAATACGTTCCCGGGTCTTGTACACACCGCCCGTCACACCATGGGAGTCAGTAACGCCCGAAGTCAGTGACCCAACCGTAAGGAGGGAGCTGCCGAAGGCGGGACCGATAACTGGGGTGAAGTCGTAACAAGGTAGCCGTATCGGAAGGTGCGGCTGGATCACCTCCTTTCTAAGGAAGAAATAACTTCTTTCGTCTGGAACAATCCAACTAAAACGGAAGAAATAACTTCTTTCGTCTGGAACAATCCAACTAAAACGGAAGAAGAAGTAAAGTGAGTCGTTGTCTATTGTTTAGTCATCAAGGATGACAAAACTTTTTGGTGGCGATGCGTTCAGGGGTAACACCCGTTCCCATCCCGAACACGATGGTTAAGACCTGAACGGCCGATGGTACTGCACTGGAGACGGTGTGGGAGAGTAGGTGGCCGCCAAATCAAAAAAAGAAAAAACGAAGACAGAAACGCTGTCGAAGTTTAGAATAAATACAGGCAGGGATGAGCAACACCTCGTCAAGCCAACCCAATCAGCAGGGCAGTGCTGTTGGAATAACTGGGTTCACCAGTGATTAGAGTTTAAAAGAGATTTTAAGTTCTAATGACTGATGAAAGATCAGTCAAGATGTGTACCTTGAAAACTGCATACAGAGAAAATCAATGATAAGATAAAATATCTAATCAAGACATCCGAGGTAATGTTATTTAACAATTACTATAAAGTTTGAAGAAAACAAACTAAAAATAAATTGGCCTAGAACCAACACATGTAACGCTATACATGTGTGGATAGAAGTTCATTCCCGTGAACAACTATCGTTTGGTTATGCTGATAAGAGCGTATGGTGGATGCCTTGGCACTAAGAGCCGATGAAAGACGTGATAAGCTGCGAAAAGCTTCGGGGAGGGGCAAATACCCATCGATCCGGAGATTTCTGAATGGGGAAACCTAACTGAGCAAACCTCAGTTATCCTGACGCCAATCCATAACGTCAGGAAGGGAACCCGGTGAACTGAAACATCTAAGTAGCCGGAGGAAGAGAAAACAACATGTGATTCTGTGAGTAGCGGCGAGCGAAAACGGAAGAGCCCAAACCGGGATGCGTGCATCCCGGGGTTCGGACCGCGGAATTGATTCAACAAGTTTAGCAGAACAGTTTTGGGAAAGCTGACCAAAGAGGGTGAAAGTCCCGTAAGCGAAAGGCGAGTTGACATGGCGGTATCCAGAGTAGGTCGAGACACGTGGAACCTTGACTGAATATGCGGGGACCACCCCGTAAGGCTAAATACTCCTTAGTGACCGATAGCGCATAGTACTGTGAAGGAAAGGTGAAAAGGACCCCGGGAGGGGAGTGAAAAAGAACCTGAAACCATATGTTTACAAGCTGTGGAACATCTTTATATGATGAACCGCGTACTTTTTGTAGAACGGTCCGGCGAGTTACGCTGGCTGGCGAGGTTAAGCACTGAAGGTGCGGAGCCGAAGGGAAACCAAGTCTGAATAGGGCGAAAGTCAGTCGGAGTAGACCCGAAACCGGGTGATCTATCCATGTCCAGGTTGAAGTTGCCGTAAAAGGCAATGGAGGACCGAACCCACATCCGTTGAAAAGGGTGGGGATGAGGTGTGGATAGGGGAGAAATTCCAATCGAACCCGGAGATAGCTGGTTCTCTCGAAATAGCTTTAGGGCTAGCCTCATACAGTCTTGCGAGTAGAGCACTGAATTCCTACGGGGGCGTCAAAGCTTACCAA
>NZ_DS264348.1:0-1810 GCF_000153925.1 [Ruminococcus] torques ATCC 27756 | reverse complement strand
ACGAAGCTGTACCGAAAGGAGCAGTGGATTTTAAGAAGAGAGAATGCCGGAATGAGTAGCGAGAAAGAGTGAGAATCTCTGCCGAATATCTAAGGTTTCCAGGGTAAAGCTGATCTGCCTGGGTAAGTCGGGGCCTAAGGCGAGGTCGAAAGACGTAGTCGATGGATAACAGGTTGAAATTCCTGTACTATCCTGTAACAGAACTGTGGGGGACGCAGACAGAGAGCACAAGCCGGGAATGGAAAGACCGGTGCAAGCGAGGTAGGAGTACATCAGGCAAATCCGGTGTGCAATCCGAAGACGTGATGCGGATCGAAAAGAAGTAGAGAAGTGTGTGAGCTGGCTGCCAAGAAAAGCCGCTATTGTTTACAGGATACCCGTACCGTAAACCGACACAGGTGGATGAGGAGAGAATCCTAAGGCCGACGGGAGAAGCATTGTTAAGGAACTCGGCAAAATGACTCCGTAACTTCGGGAGAAGGAGTGCCATGCGAATGGCCGCAGAGAATTGGCCCAAGCAACTGTTTAGCAAAAACACAGGTCTATGCGAAACCGAAAGGTGAGGTATATGGGCTGACGCCTGCCCGGTGCTGGAAGGTTAAGGGGAGAGGTTAGCGCAAGCGAAGCTTTGAACTTAAGCCCCAGTAAACGGCGGCCGTAACTATAACGGTCCTAAGGTAGCGAAATTCCTTGTCGGGTAAGTTCCGACCCGCACGAAAGGCGTAATGATTTGGGCACTGTCTCAACAATGCACCCGGTGAAATTGAAATACCAGTGAAGATGCTGGTTACCTGCGCCAGGACGGAAAGACCCCATGGAGCTTTACTCTAGCTTGATACTGGGATTCGATATTGCATGTACAGGATAGGTGGGAGACTAGGAAGTGGTGACGCCAGTTGCCATGGAGTCAATGTTGGGATACCACCCTTGCAGTATTGGGTTTCTAACCAGCAGCCGTGATCCGGCTGGGGGACAATGTCAGGTGGGGAGTTTGACTGGGGCGGTCGCCTCCGAAAGGGTATCGGAGGCGCTCAAAGGTTCCCTCAGAATGGTTGGAAACCATTCGAAGAGTGCAAAGGCAGAAGGGAGCTTGACTGCGACACCGACGGGTGGAGCAGGTACGAAAGTAGGACTTAGTGATCCGGTGGTATAAAGTGGGATTGCCATCGCTCAACGGATAAAAGCTACCCTGGGGATAACAGGCTTATCACTCCCAAGAGTTCACATCGACGGAGTGGTTTGGCACCTCGATGTCGGCTCATCGCATCCTGGGGCTGTAGTCGGTCCCAAGGGTTGGGCTGTTCGCCCATTAAAGCGGTACGCGAGCTGGGTTCAGAACGTCGTGAGACAGTTCGGTCCCTATCCGGCGTGGGCGTAGGATATTTGAGAGGAGCTGCCCTTAGTACGAGAGGACCGGGGTGGACTGGCCGCTGGTGTATCTGTTGTATTACCAAGTGCATAGCAGAGTAGCCAAGCCGGGAAGGGATAAACGCTGAAGGCATCTAAGCGTGAAGCCCCCCTCAAGATGAGATATCCCATAACGTCAAGTTAGTAAGACCCCTTGAAGACGACGAGGTAGATAGGGCAGAGGTGGAAGTGTGGTAACACATGGAGCTGACTGTTACTAATAGGTCGAGGGCATAACCAAAGCGGAGATAGGCAATGGATGAAAAAAGATTCTTTGTATGTAGTTTTCAGGGTATAACCTGAATTAAAAAGTGGCCCAGTGGCTCAGTTGGTTAGAGCGCCGCCCTGTCACGGCGGAGGTCGAGAGTTCGAGTCTCTTCTGGGTCGTTATGTGGGGTCTTAG
>NZ_DS264349.1:163663-165245 GCF_000153925.1 [Ruminococcus] torques ATCC 27756 | reverse complement strand
CAGGATCATCACTTCGTGAGTCCTAACTTCCTTCGTTCTGCCTATCCATAATCCGGGTGTCAGCTTAGCTCCTTGTCAGGGTCTTGCCCTATGGAAAATATTCCTGCCAACTACCTGCTCATTCTTTGTTCCTATTATTACTGACTTGCTTCCTGTAACAGCACTTTTCAGTGGACGTTCCCCATTACATTCTGCTTTTGTACCTTTTCGGGTTGGTTACTTCCTGCACTCTATGCTGCAAGCATCTGTGGTCTCTTGATATCTTGCATCATCTTTGCACCGTCATAAGTCACACCTTTAGTCAAAATCGTATAAAAGATTCTTAAGACTTTACACGCAACTGCTATGACTGACTGCATCTTCTTTAGCGGATTTTCTTTTCTAGTTCGATAATACCGGTGTACTTCCTTAAATTCTTCATTCCTTGCAATCAAGGATATGGCTGCTTCATACAGTACATATCTGAGGCGTTTTCTTCCTCTGTAGCTGATGTGACTCTCGCCCTTATGTTTTCCCGAACTACACTCTACAATGGCATATCCAGCTAGTTTTTGCAGTTGCTTTGGATTATCAAAACGTGTGATGTCTCCTACTTCGGCAACAAATCCACTCACTGTTTTCAATCCAACTCCTTTGATTTCCAACAACTTATCTATATGAGGAATCTCTGACAACTTTTCCTCTGTCAGGCTCATCAGGTCTTCCTCTCTATTTTTGTAGATTTCATAATCGTTCAGTAGATTCTTCAATTCAATTCTTGCACTATCAGGTGCTTCCTGGCTTCCAATACTGTGCTCTGCAGCCGTTACCAGGGTCTTTGCCCTCTTCAGTCCAGCCGCTCTCAACTTAGCATCCCGCCAAATCTTATTGATTCCATCTACACCCAGTTTTACGATATCTTGTGGCAAAGGTGCCTCTTTTAATATCATAAGACCACTCACAGAATCCGGATTTCTATAAACGTCTTTGATTTCCGGAAAATAGATGCTAAACCATCTTGCGATACGGTTCTTGATCCTTGTAATTTCTTCCTGGGTTTGTAATCTGAGATTTGAAAGACTCCGAATCTCAGCATAAATACCAGTTGGTATATATGGATATGAAAATCTCCCTTCATTTACCAGCGCCGCAATTGTCTTTGGATCCTTACGGTCATTTTTGTTTGGATTATTGTCATCCAGTTCTTTTGACTTCTTTACATGATGTGGATTTACATGAACCGGTTTCATGCCGTTGTCCTGCAGGTATGCTCCAAGGTTGAACCAATAGTGTCCTGTTGGTTCCATTCCCGGAATCACAACGTTTTTACCGTATTTTTCTGCAAAATCCGCCATCCATGCTTTTTAAGTCATAAATCCCGCTTCTGTATTACTGAGTTCCAACGGTTTCTATGAATACTCGTAGTTACACCAATCAGATGCATCGTGCAAGTGCGTTTCACTTCCCACGATCAATCCCAACAATAATGTCTTTTGCGCAAAGATTATTTTTGCGTCTGTGGGTAGACTCATTAAAACTCCTGTCACAGATTGTACGTACCGGCAATCACAGCCTATTCCAACTGAGTATTGTTTGCTCAACT
>NZ_DS264349.1:73453-163563 GCF_000153925.1 [Ruminococcus] torques ATCC 27756 | reverse complement strand
CTACTTCGGCAACAAATCCACTCACTGTTTTCAATCCAACTCCTTTGATTTCCAACAACTTATCTATATGAGGAATCTCTGACAACTTTTCCTCTGTCAGGCTCATCAGGTCTTCCTCTCTATTTTTGTAGATTTCATAATCGTTCAGTAGATTCTTCAATTCAATTCTTGCACTATCAGGTGCTTCCTGGCTTCCAATACTGTGCTCTGCAGCCGTTACCAGGGTCTTTGCCCTCTTCAGTCCAGCCGCTCTCAACTTAGCATCCCGCCAAATCTTATTGATTCCATCTACACCCAGTTTTACGATATCTTGTGGCAAAGGTGCCTCTTTTAATATCATAAGACCACTCACAGAATCCGGATTTCTATAAACGTCTTTGATTTCCGGAAAATAGATGCTAAACCATCTTGCGATACGGTTCTTGATCCTTGTAATTTCTTCCTGGGTTTGTAATCTGAGATTTGAAAGACTCCGAATCTCAGCATAAATACCAGTTGGTATATATGGATATGAAAATCTCCCTTCATTTACCAGCGCCGCAATTGTCTTTGGATCCTTACGGTCATTTTTGTTTGGATTATTGTCATCCAGTTCTTTTGACTTCTTTACATGATGTGGATTTACATGAACCGGTTTCATGCCGTTGTCCTGCAGGTATGCTCCAAGGTTGAACCAATAGTGTCCTGTTGGTTCCATTCCCGGAATCACAACGTTTTTACCGTATTTTTCTGCAAAATCCGCCATCCATGCTTTTAAAGTCATAAATCCAGCTTCTGTATTACTGAATTCCAACGGTTTCTTTGAATACTCGTAATTACGCCAATCGAATGCTCTTGCAAAGTGCGTTTCACTTCCCACATCAATCCCAACAATTAATGTCTTTTCCGTAATAGATTTAATTTTTGCGTTCTGTGTGTTATACTTCATTTTAGATACCTCTCTGTTCAATAAGATTGTTACTAACCGTGCAAAGTCAGTAATCTTATTCTACACTGAGGTATTTTTTTCTCAACCTTCTTTCTTGGAATTCCTTATATTTGAATTATACAGGAAGCTCCTTCCGTAGTCAAAACCTGTATCAGATTATAAGAAATCTCCCCATCCTGAGGGTGAAACTCAGTTCCGTCAGCTCTAAACCATTTTTTATCCACAGTGATCTCTGTCGTTACAGTCTTTTCATTTGCAACTTTAATCGTCAACGTCCCCTCTTCTAACGTTACTTTAGAATTCTCTGTATTTAATTTAATTTTAAATACACCGTTGCTTTCTTCTATTATTGTAAATAGAATCGGTTCTTCCAAAGGAATATAATTTGATGGCGCTTTGATTTCTGTAAGACGGTATTCTCCTGCGTCCAAACATTTAAACGTAAAATCCGAAATAGCTGATTCATTTCCCATTTCTACCGGGGTGAACGATGCATCCCCCAGTTTTTCCAGTCTGAACGCAGCCCCTTCCAGACTTTCACCGCTTTTATTGACTTTTTGCACCTTTATATCTGTTTTGTTTATTATTTCAAACGCAATTAACGGTTGGAGCGGACTGTTGTGATCGCCCAGCATAGAAGAATTATACATTTTAAGCTTTACACATTCCATATCTTCATCCGATACTTTCTCACTTTCTTGAATAATGTGTTTAACTGCTTTTTTCATAATATGATAACCCACACTGCCAGATGAATAGCTTTTCAAGCCGTCAATACTATCTGAATAATACCAGATTGCCTCCTGCAAAGCCTTATAATATCCTTTTTCTTTATCATTGCTTCCAAACCAGAATGCATCGCTGCCTAATTGATGGTCAGTTAAAAGTTCTTTTTTATGCATTTCGCAATAATAAATCACCTTTCTTACTGAATCATAAAGTTCTTTCGGATTTTTCTTCCTCGGATTTTCCGCTAATTGAAAGAGCGTTTCGGCGCTGGTACTTAATTCATTGTAAACAGCTTTATTACCAAAGTTAGGAAAATCCTTGTTAGCGCCAAAGCAAAATGCATCTGTACCTGTCGCTATATTATACTCCTTCGATATTTTTATTCTGCTGTCTTCTCCTGTAAATCCATAATATTGTCCTTCCTCCAATGGGGCGTCCTGTCCGTTGTTGTTCTGCTCATTATTCTTCTTTAAAACAACGGCTGTACTTCCCTTTATAAAGTGAATCCCTTCACTGTCAAAATAAAACTCTGCCACGGAATCGTTCGGTCTTTCATATTCTTTTGGAACTGTTCTCAAATAAAGTTTATACGGAGTGTTCCACTCTAATTTTTCAAGAATAATTTTCCCGGTTGCCCTGTCTGCCGTTCCTGCCTTAATTTGAGTTTCTTGATTACCTTTCACTTTATTTAATGCATATCGTACTACTCCTCCTACAGGCAGTCCGGAAGTATTCTGTACAATAAAATGAACATACGCAGTAGTCATCGTCAAAGCAATACCTGATTCACCTTTTGTAAAATGAATCCCGTCGTTGTCAAAATAAAACTCTGCCACAGAACCGTCCGGTTTTCCATATCCATTCGGAACTTTTGTCAAATAAAACTTATATGGCGTATTTAATTCTAAATCTTTAAAAGTAATTTTTTTCTGTGACTTATTTAGTGTTCCTCTCTTTACTACTATTTCCCGGTTATTTATTTCTTTCTTCAATTCGTATGTTACATTTCCTGTCGGCTGCCCCGGGGGATACTGTATGATAAACTCAACAGACCTTGTTTGAACCGCTTTCAATGTATATCCTTTCGGAACGATGTCAAATACATTGTTTCCCTCTTCAACATACGATGTTTCCGATTCGGAAGAAGTGATGTTTTCTCCTTGTTCGCTTATCCCATGATCAGATATATCTTGTGTTCCATACTCTTCTTCCACCGCATATGCAGGCATATAAAACACCGGCAGGACAGCAGCTATAATTATTAACAGGGTTAAAAGCTTTATTAGCAAATTATTCTTTTTCATCAACGCTCTCCTCCCCTATTTTGCTTTTTTGCCTGATCCTGAAAAACAGCAGCAGCATACCGCTGCTTAACATCAAGACTCCATTCCACCGAAACATATTTGTAATATCTCCTGTTTGAGGACGTTTTTTAGGAGATAGATCCGGTGGTGTTTGTGGAGGTATCTCGGGTTTTTCTTTCCTTTGTATCTCAGTTTTCGGTTTTGCATTCACCACCCTGTTCTGGATTCCATTTTCAAATTGAGGAATGATAACTAAAAAAGGCTGTACATTAGTAAAGTCTTTTGCTTTTCCGGATGATCCTGTCTGTACCACAAGATAAATCCCATCTTTCAAATCTGTAAATTTTGCCGTACCGTCATCTCCGGTTTCCCCTTTCATCATTTCTTTTATATTACGGCTTTGCTTTTCAAAATAAAGCGATAATTTTAACTGATCGTCAGCCGTTTTAATATTTACAAAATCCCCGTTCCATCGAAACGGCGCTTTTACTGTATGCCGACTCTCTTTTTCATTCCACTTAGCAACTTGATAAACAGAAAATTCGGCGCCGTCTATCGCTTGCCGTTCATAAGTTAGTATAATATTCAAACTGCCGTTCTCCTCTGCCGCATACGCGCAATCGAAAGAAGTTATAAAAAATATCAGACTAAAACATAGAATAAGCAATAGGTTTATTCTCTTATTTTTCATTCAACTTCCTCCTCTTTCTTCTCTTTATCAGAAATACCGATACCAGAACTGTCATGCCGATCAGAGCCAGAATAACTCCTGCCGTCAACATGATATACTTCAGATTATTTTTTTTGATCATATCTTCTATTTTCGATTCTGATTGCTTATAAACAGTACGTTCTCCCCGCACAAGAAGTCTGTGGGAATTCACTCCGTAAGGGGTGCATGTGATCAAAGTTACATAATCTTTTCCCTTTTCTATCTCCAAAGTTTCCACATCATCGGGAAGTACGATTTTTATCTGATTTACCTTATATGCCAGAACCTCATCAAATACGTGTATGAAAAATAAATCGCCCTTTTTTAACTTATCAATATCCGTAAATAATTTCGCAGAAGGCAATCCCCTATGTCCGGATATAAGACTATGGGTATTTTCTCCTCCTACAGGCAGGGAACTGCCCGGCAGATGACCTGCCGCTATCTGCAGCACGCCTTCATCCGTGCCATGATAAACAGGCATATATATATTTAATTTCGGTATTTCTACATATGCCATAATACCGGTTTTTGTTATATCAAGGATATGAGCATATCTCTTTTTTTCTTCTTCATTCAAATAATATCGATTGACTTTACCAACCAGACTTTCATTATATTCTCTTGCTTCTCTTAACAAGTTTTCTTTTTCTTCCTTGGATAAATCTTTCGTCTTTTCTACATAACTTCCTATCGCTTTTGAAGAATGCAGCGCATTGATATAATCACCGATCGTGGGATAGGCCAACAAGCCTATCCCAGCAATCAAAATGATCGCAACTACTATATCAGGTATATATTTTTTAATCTTAAACATCATTTTTCAGTATGTTTTCTGTTTCTTTTATACACTGTATATCCCAGAGCGGTTAATACGAAGATCGTTCCTAATGTATATATTAAATATCTTCCCATTCCACCTGTCTCCGGAAGCTGAATGCCTTTCTTATTAATTACATCTGTTGACAGAGAGTCTTCCCTTTCTTCTGTCTTTCGTATAAAAACTATTTCTCCTTCCGTCTGTCCTGTCAAAGATGTTAATTGCGGATCATCCGATTCCTCGTCATATGTGGCTTCAATCGTAAAAATAATCGGCTGAATCGTATTATACCCGGATGGAGTCACTGTTTCTATTAACTTATACTTTCCTGCATCCAATCCTTTAAAATTAAACTTAGTTCCTTCCGTAACAGTAACTGTGTCTATTTTTGTTCCTTCGTCTTGATCATTTACTATCTTCCGCAACTCAAATTGTGCACCTTGTAACGAGTGATTCTCTTCATCTTTCTTATTTACTACTACTTTATATGTAAATACGACATTTTTATCTTCCGGAGTTTTTCCGTGGTCGCCGCCTCCGCTCTGATTTGGGTTGTTAGAATATACAAGATACGCTGTATTAGGATTTCCGTTTCCGGCAATTACAGCATTTCCGTTTAATCTACATTTGTATTCCACGACAATTTGACTTGTGGAAGTTATCATCACACTTTGAATCGCCTTCAAGTTCTCAAAGCGGACCTGAAAGCTATTAGTATCCGAATGCACTATCAGGCTATAGTCCTGATCTGCCGTTAACGTCGTACCGTCTACCGTAACCTTTACAGACATTTTATCAAATGTTAATCCTGCAGACATTATATCATTGAACTCATAAAAATACGTTTCGTACTCTGCATAATTGCTCGGCAATGTACCCGTAAGTTTATAAGGAATCACCTCATCTATGTTATAGTCGGCGGCATCCTGCCACCCGTTTCCCTCGATATCCTTCTTACTATTTTCCTGCACTTTTTTTACAAGTTCCGGCACATCTAATTTTGTTTTAGCAGTCGTATTGCCTACTACTTTCAAAATGTATGACGTATACGCTGAGTTTGGAGGTGTTTGTGTCTGACTTCCCTCCTTATCTTTAATAAGATAATAACCTGCATTTAAATTTGCAACAGTTGTCGAATCATTTTTTTCTACGCGTACCTCAAGTTTATTATCTTCATTTAAATGCTCTTGGATCGTCTTTGCGAATTCTTTTGCTTCTGATTCTCCGGTTAAAGTTTGCGCTTTTTCAGCCGCAGTTCCCAAAGTTTCTTTTGAAGCTTCTTTAATTCCCGTTCCCCACTGAATATTAGAAAGGGTTTTGCTTTCATCTAAATCTCCCGAAAAAATCTGATATATCTGAAAAGTATGGGGCGTACTCCCCTCATTTTTCAGCGTTAGCGTATACCCCCCCCCTTGCGCAAACACTGCCATCGGCAGCGACATGGAGATTACGGTTATCACAGCCATGATCATTACCATAACAAAACTTACTTTTTTCTTTACAAATTGTTTCATGTGTTTTCTCCCTTTTCTTTTAATTTAATTCGGATACATTAACCGATGTTTAAATTGTGTTCCGGCGAAATAACTGTTGCCTTATATTAACTGTATATTCCCTCCTTCCGTGTATATAAAACTGCATGGCTCTTATATTGTTTTACTTTGAAACATGCTTTTGTAAAGCATATATTATTCCCCTTTCCACTTCAATGTACCGTTTAACCGCTCCATGTACATAACAATATTTTTCTTATTAATTCCTGAAAGTCCAATATTTACAAAAAGTTTGTATTTAAATTGTATTTAAAAATTCATAGACAACTCCTTTACATTCCTTTATAAATTCATAATCGTGAGTTATTACAATTACTGTTTTTCCTTCTTCTTTCATCTTTTGTAAATATTTGACAGTGGACGCCATCTGCCCTTTACAAAGCCCGCTTGTCGGCTCGTCTAATATCACGATCGGTTTCAAACTTACTATAGCGAGTGCGATCATAAGTCTTTGCTTTTCTCCTCCGGACAAAGATTGTGGATGACTGTCTTTCTTGTCATAAAGCATCAACTCTTTCAACACCCGCTCCTTTTTTGCATCGTCCTGACTGACGATGGATATTTCCGACCATACAGATTCTGTGAATATCTGATAATTTACATCCTGCATCACCATGGAGATATATTCATAAGATCTTTTTATTTCATTCCCGCAGTAAAAAGATTTTCCTTTTCCTTTCAGCAGTTTTGCCATCTTTTTAATGAATGTGGACTTCCCGACTCCATTCTCTCCTATAATAAAATATATTCCTTCCGAAAATCCGATTTCCCCGATATCCATGATTTTCGTATTTTTAAAGCTTTGTGCAAAATTTTTACATTTTAAAATATTCTTATCCTTTTCTCCGTTTTTCGTTTTGTTCAGCATCTGGATCTGATAGCAGGGATTATCCGATAACAGCTCTTCTTTCCTGATTTCTTCAAAACTCCTTAAGGCATACGTCTCCTTCAGTCTGCAGATCTTGTCATGATCTAAGTCTTCCACAGAGATCATTTCCAGTTTTCCTTCTTTTAAAACAGCCAGATAATCCATGATCTCTTTCAGATAATACAGTCTGTGTTCGGCAATTATCACGATTTTCCCTTTTCGTTTCAGCTCGGCGATGCATTTTTTCAAAAGACCGATCGAATGATGATCCAAAGAAGCCGACGGCTCATCGAAAAGATATACTTGATTGTCCATCGTCATCACACTTGTAATTGCCATAAGCTGCTTTTCTCCGCCTGACAGTGAAAAAATATTTCTGTTTAAAAGCTTTTCCGTATCGAGCAGCTCCGTATATTTTTTTATTATCTTAACCATCTCATCCTTCGGCAGATTTCTGTTTTCCAAAGGAAACGCCAGTTCATCCGTAGACTCAACGCAATAAAACTGTGTTTTCGGATTTTGATATACGGTCGAAATATACCGGCTTCTCTGTGCAATATCCATCTCATTTAACCGCATATCGTTTAATTTTATTTCTCCTGAAATTTCCGCCTCGGTAATCTCAGGGATTATCCCATTGATTACTTTTAATAAACTGCTTTTGCCGGATCCGGATTCTCCCGTTATACAAAAAACCGTTCCTTCAGGAATATGAAAATGTATATCTTTTAGTATTTTGTTTCCTTTATATGACAGATTTAAATTTCTACACGCAAACATATTTCCCTCCTATATAAAATCCTATCAACACGAGCATAAGCAAAAAACAAATGTAGTCTCTCATACAAAACCTGCTTTCGCCGATATACGTTCTTTTCCCATGGATTTTCAGTCCTCGCGTCATCGCCGATACGGCAACATCATCTGCTGTTTTTGTAAGCACCATAAATAATGGAACCATTCTGTATTCAAAAAGCTTTACAGGATGAAAAAAGAGGCGTCTGTTTGTAAGACCATGTAAATACATTGCGTCTTTTACCTGATTATAATCTTCTCTCGCCGTATGAAAAAATCTTGCCATAACCGTAATCGGGATGATCAACACAACCGGAAAATGCATTTTTTTAAGCGCTGACGTCATATGGCTCATTGTAGATGAAGCAAGAGCAAATCTCGCCATCACAAATCCCGGAAGAAGCCGCAAAAACATCATCGTAATAAAAAGAAATAAAGATCCCAAAAAACCACCGGCTGAAAACACCCATTCTTTTTGAATGATGTAAGCAGCCATAATAAACAGGATTCCTTTTACCGCCGCTTTCTTTTCCCTGTTCAAGAGTAAAAATACATATGGCAGCAGCGAATAAGCTGCCGCCACAATCGAAAATTTCGTTTGTATATTTCCCAGGATCAGAGTATACGAAAGACACAATGACATCAACATTTTCGTCCGAAAATCCAGTTTAAATTTTTCACTGTGCACGCTATGCCTCCTCTGCCATGCCTGCTTTTACAAAATGTTTCTTCAACATTCTTATGCCTATCGTGCAGCCTATGTACGCGCCGAGCATTCCTAAAATCACAATCAGCGGAAGCGTCCAGTTCGGCAAAACACTCATCATTTTTTGTGTATATTCTTCCCCGTACCCCATATCAAGCATCTGCCGGATATAGGCATCTCTCGCAAAATAAATCGGAAGCCAGTTTCCAAGTCCATATATGGACTGTACGCTGAAAGCAAGTCTTGCATGCTTTACACTTTTATACCGTCCATTCCTTAGGACAACTTCTCCCAGTAAACCGCCGATAACTGCCGTAAGCAGTACCCACGGTCCATGTCCGGTTGCCACAAATGCAAGTGTTACTACGATCGTCTGAATGAAAAGCATCCCTGCTTTTTTAATCTTCGTAAAATAAAGCATGTATACCGGCCCTGACACAATCCCATAAACGAACGGAACGACCGGCATTAAGACCGGAATAAAACCGATCATCCCAGAAAGAAACGTAGCAATAAAAATCAACACGGAAAATAATCCGACATTTACCAAGTCTCTCACATTTAGTACGCCTGTTTTTTCTTTTTTATCCATTATCTTTTTCTCCCAACTATACGAATCATGTTAAGCATTGCAGTATCAAATAAATCCACTTCGGATAATAGCTTTAATTAACTGTAACTGTTTGTTCTATTTTAGAATCGGATAGCATTTTTCTATATGCGGCCGACCGTTCATACATTTCTTTATCATTTCCTATCGCCTCGATTTCTCCGTTGTTCAGAAGAACGATTTTATCAGCGCTTCGGATCGTTCTCATTCTGTGAGCTATCACAATCACTGTTTTTTCTCTGATCAGCTCCGACAACGCCTCCTGAATAAGACTTTCATTTTCAACATCTAAAGATGCGGTTGCTTCATCCATCAATATGATCGGAGCATCTTTCAGTATGGCTCGTGCAATGGAAATTCTTTGCCTTTCCCCTCCTGAAAGCCGTTCTCCGTTTTCACCTATTACAGTCTCTATTCCATTTGGCATTTTTTCGATAAATTCATCGCATCTTGCTATTTTAGCCGCCTCAAAAATTTCAGCATCTGTCGCACCTTTTTTCCCGATCCTTATATTCTCTTTGATACTTGTGTTAAATAACACTACCTCCTGAAAAACAATAGAAAAGTTCTTCAGCAGCGCTTCAGGATCTACTTTACTTATGTCCTCTCCTCCCAGCAAGATCTTTCCTTTATTAATATCCCAAAATCTTGCGGCAAGCTTTGTAAGAGTAGTCTTTCCACTTCCGGATGCCCCGATGAGCGCCGTTACCTCTCCTTGTTTTGCCGTAAAACTTACATTCCTGACAACCGAATAATCCTCATATCCAAATGAAACGTCTTTAAATTCTATATCATAATTTTTCGGATGAAACTTTGATTCCCCCTCTTGGATCGGCATCGTTTTTATTTCTTTTATTCTGCCTACAACACTGTCAAGCATATCGATCATCCCCATAAAGGCTATGATCCCTTCTATCGGAAGATAGATACTTGCAGTCATGATAAGAAATACGATATATACGAAGATATTAATTTCCCCTGCCAAAAGCATTTGCGCGCCTGTAACTGCCACTGTTACGATTCCCATTTTCAGAAGCATTCCCGAAAAAGCCACTGCGACACCTGTTACAATTTCAATAGTGCCTTTTAATTTTGTGCTTTTCTGTAATTTTTCAAAAAATTGCTTTTTTGCTTTTTCTTCCATGTTATAGGATTTTATCTCCTGAATCTGTTCTATCGTTTCCTGAAGATCATCAAGTACCTCTCTGTTTTGTTCTACCCATTTTTCATTACTTTTCTTTCTCTTATTTTTTGATAAAAAGAAAATCAAAAGAGAAACGGGGATCACCCAAAGCGCTGCCAGACCAAGTTTCAAATTATAGTTAAGAATCAAAACAGAAATGATCGTTGTTGAAATCCCGGTAGCATATATATGCGGAACTGCATGAGAAAAAATTTCTTCATACAGCGACATATCTCCCATCATCGTCGCAGCCAAATCTGATATGTTTCTTTTTCCAAAATACGATAACGGTAATTTTTTCAATCTATTGGCAATATCGACTCTGACATTTGCGCTCTCACTGTAAACGTTCGTATATAGACGGGTATAGTCCCATCTTGCAACAAAAAACATAACAAAAAGCATTGCCAATATAATAAGTACATAATTTTGTGGTGTTAATGCTATCGCCTCTTCCGCAGTATCCATATCGCTTAGCGATTGAAATATAAACATAAATGCAATCATCGGCGGAAACATCTTCGTCAAATTTAAAATCGTACGGGAAAAAACAGCTTTTCTTAAATTGTTTGCTCCAGTCTGCGACATCGCATATTTTTTCATAAAATAATTAATCATTTTTACCTCCAATCTTCCAGTTGACAGATCTCCGGTATTCGTCCCAAAGCGACTTGTATATTCCGTTTTTTTCTAAAAGCGCTTCGTGTTTTCCTTCTTCTGCAATACGCCCCTTTTCGATTACGAGAATTTTGTCTGCATTTACAACTGTCGAAAGCCGATGTGCAATCAGCAATGTCGTTTTATTTTCAGCTAACTTTTTGAAAGATTCCTGTATAATGCGTTCATTTTCAGGATCTGCAAAAGCGGTGGCTTCATCCAGTATCACATATTCCGCATCCTTTAAAAAAGCTCTGGCGATCACGAGCCGCTGCGCTTCTCCTCCTGAAAAATATGTACCTTTCGTTCCATACACTGTCTCCAATCCATCTTTTAGACCGTCCACAATCTCTTTTGCTCCCGCATCAAAAAGCGCCTGTTCAATCTCTTTATCAATGGCATCTTCCTTCCCACACAGAAGATTTTCTCTCAGGCTCATTTTAAAAAGCCTTGCATTTTGAAACACAAATGAAATTTTCCGCATAAGCGAAGTTTTATCATATTCTTTTATATTGCTTCCGCCCAATAAAACTTCCCCTTCATCTGCATCGTAAAATCTTGCGGCAAGACGGGCGATTGTCGTCTTTCCGCTTCCCGAACGTCCGACCAGCGCCACTGTTTCACCTCGATTTACTTTGAAAGAAATGTTATCTAATACTTTTTCACTTCCGTAAGAAAAAGAAACGTTTTTAAATTCGATCCCGCCTGTCGTCTGATCTTCTTTCCCGTAAGCCATCTCATCATACTCAAGAATATCTTCTATTTTATCAAGAGCCAGTTCTGCAAAATAAAGATATTGACTGATTGTCGCAGTACGCATAATAAGAACTCCGAAAATCGGTCCGATCAAAAAGTATATGATCGAATCAGCGACAACTTCATGCGGATTTTCTCCCGCTGCAATAATAAACAAAGCAGCCGGAACAAGAAAAAACGCCGTCGAACCCGAAGTCGCTTCAAACATAGACATTTTATTTCTGTATCCCATAGTCATTTTCAAGACGCTGTCCTTCATAACAATAATAGAAGTATAAAGACGCTTAAAACTTTCCACGCTCTGACCGAATGTTTTTACTACCGGGATTCCTCTGACATATTCAACTGTCTCGGCAGACAATGTATTGATCTGTTTATAGTATTCTTCTCTGTTTTTCTTCCCTTGAGCAGTCAGCATTGTCGCCATAAAAATAAGGCCGATAAAAACAGGGATAAGACTTGTCAATCCTAACCTCCAGTCAAATAAAAACAAAAAGACTAATATGACAACCGGAGAAACAAATGTCGAGGCAATGTCCGGGAGCTGATGCGCCAAGACATTGTGCGTTTCACCTGCGCCGTTTATAATGATCCCGCGCAGTTTCCCGCTTTCTTTGTTCATAAAATACCCCAACGGTTTATCTAACAGTTTTTTCACACTGATCTTTATAATATTTTCTTCAACTTCAAATGCAAAAAGGTGTGAAAAAATTCCTGCCAAAACATATAAACCAAGTCCTACACAAGGAAATATTACCGCATATGCTATATTTTCTCTTATCATGGTGTAATTTACATTTCCATTCAAGATCACATTTTTTATAATATTGTGAATATACCACATAGGCATCAGCAACAGGATTCCCGACAAAGCCGAAAAAGCCATTGCCAAAAAAAGCATGTATTTTCTTTTCCCTGCATAAGGTATGATTCTTGTTAAAACAGACTTTTTCTTTTCTTTTTTCATCCTAATCCTCTCCTTTCACGCTCAAATCAACAAAATCTTTTCGGATTTCAGATTTGATAATTTTATCCCATTTAGTCTTTTTTTGTTTTTAAAACTAATTTCCGGTTGCTACAATCAGTATTGTATCAGTTTAATTATTGTGTTACAATAAACTTAGAGTTTTTAGTCCAAAAGGGATAACGTCTAATCGGGATATTTGTTTTTGCATGAAAGCGGAGAAAATTATAATGAACTACTACGAATTTGTTAAAAACTACTTAGGAACTGATTCCTGTAAAGAAAAATCAAAATACTGTAATATCGGAACTACTTTCTGCGTTTGCAGAGAGGAAGCAGAAGGCTGTTATTGGTTTTATGAAACGGATTCTTTTATCGTCGAGATACATGACTTTTTTATAAAAAAGGATATTGTCTACTCGTCTGCTCTTAATATGGATCAATTTATGTCGTTTTCTTCTTCCTATATCATTACCGGAAACGGCGAAAGCTTTAGTCCTTATCAGACGTTGTCTGCAGGCTCTCTCCATATTGTCGATGTGGAAAATATGCACAAAGATTATAAATTTCTTTTGCACAGTAATTTCCCATATTTAAGCGTAGGAATCAGTTTCAAAAAAGAAATGATCGAAGAGTATCTATATTCTTTGAAAAAAGAAAAAAATATTTCTTATTCAGATATATTCACCTCTTTCAATCCGGCAATCATCAAATCGTTTGCACCGTTAGCGAAAGAAATATTAAACTGCAAAATGAAGTCTCCTGCCGCAGAGCTGTTTTTTGAGGCAAAGGCAAAAGAATGGCTTAGCTTGACTATAAACGCTTTTTTCAACAATAAAGATGTTCGTATTTCAAAAGACGATGACAAAGCATTAAAAGATGTGGCAAATTACTTAGACGATCATTACGCGCTCGACGTTTCTCAGCAGACCCTTGAAAAAGTCGCCTCAATGAGCGGAACAAAATTAAAAAAATTATTCAAGCAAAAATATCAGCTTAGTATTACGGAATATTCTCAAAGAAGGCGTGTGAACATGGCGGAAACGCTGCTGCTTAACACTTCCCTTAGCATTAAAGAAATTTCCGAATCTGTAGGTTATTCATCCCACAGTAAATTCAGCTCTTGTTTCAAAAAGTTTAAAGGGATATATCCCCGCGACGTCAGAAAGCTTTCCGAAAAAAGCACACACACTTTAGGATGCGGAAGAATCACTCTATAAACAAAATCACCGGAAGTGCCAACAGGCACATCCGGTGATTCTGTTTATAGAACTTACTTCTGCATGTCACTAATTATTTTTTTCAGCATGTAAATTTCTTTTCTTCTTTTTTCCGTACAAAAAATATCGTTCCCGCGCTTAATACCGCAATCACTGCAAATAAAATCGGAGTTGAACTATCGCCTGTTTTAACAGCGCCTGCATTCTTTTCTTTGTCTTCTTTTCCGACTTCTTTTAATTTCAATTCGTCGATTGCTTTTGCAAGTGCCTGTTCTGCATCTTCTACTTCCGCTTTCGTTGCGTCCTCGTCTGCAAATACCTCTTTTGCTTTCGCTAATGCCGACATGAAGTTTTCTGCGCTTTCTTCTGTGTAAAGCTTCACATCGATCTGTTCTGCACTTTGGATCAATTCTTCCAGTTTTTCTTTGCTCGGTATCAACCTCAATCCAAAGACTGCATTGCGAAGATTTGCACACGCCTGATCCACTTCCTCTTTTGTCGCGTCCTGTTTTTCTAAAATATTTTCAGCCGCCTCAAATGCTCCCATAAAAATCTGACCGCTTTGGGCTGTATACTCATTCAGTTTTTCTACATATTTCCGCGAATCGTCTACAAGTTTCCGAAGCTGTGATTTATCCACAGGTATCACTTTCAATCCATCCATTGCCTCTTGTAATTTTTTATGAGCCGCGTCAAGTTCATCCTGCAGCGCATTTTCATTGGCAAGCACAGCTTCCGCTTCTTCAAGCGCTTCTTTAAACGCATTCGCACTCTGCTCTGTATAAATATCTGTATTGATTTCTTTTGCAATATCTACCAGCTCTCTGAGCAATTTTGCATCTCCTGTAAAAGACAAATATTCAAGCATTTTTTTAAGATCAGCTTCTGCCTTGTCAACTTCTCCCTGTGTTGCGGCTTCATTTGCAAAAACAGTTTCAGCCGCTTCAAGCGCCTCGTCTAATTTCTGTTTTACGATCGGCACAACATATTGGTATTCAGGCTTTGTTTTTACATCTTTCGTATACGCAATCGCAGCTCCCAGAGACTTCTTATCCGCTTCGGCAACCGGAGGTTTCTCTGTTTTTGTTCCTGTAAGGCGGATTTCCGCTGCCGAAGCATAATCATTATCCGCCTCCACACTGATTGCATCCAAAGATGTCAAACGCACATATTTTGCACATACCGGCTCAAATGAAGCCAGTTTCCATGCAGCGTTCGCGTCCCATGTTCCTGTTGCCGCCTGTTCAAAGTGAACGCCGTCATTACTTACTTCCACTTTGTATTCCGTAATAATACCGTTTGTTCCTCCCGAAGGCCGCGGCTGATAACGGATTCCGTCGATCAAATAAAAGTCTTTCAGTTCAAACTGAATCCAATGTTTTTCGCGTCCGTGACCGGCGCTCCATTTTGTATGCCACAATGTATCCGCTTTTCCGTCCAGAACATTCGACGCCTCCTGACCCGATTGAGCCGAACCTGCCGCAGCGCTCATCTGATCTGTCGCAATATCTCTTGCCGCATCCGAAGGATCTACTCCGATGTATCCCATTTTAACATCCATATCTCCCGAACTTACGCACAAATCATTTGCATTTTTTACTGTGCCTGTTTCATCGCAGATAATTTTTGGTCCTTTAAACTGAATAGTTCCTTCATCGCCTTTTTGTACAGTGTATTCAAATACTAACTCCTTGTCGTCATTCCCACCGGATACATAGTTTGCATAACGGCCTTTACCATTTAACATAAATCTGAATTTCGGTGTTCCTTGCACAGTGACATTCTGATCTGTTTTCACTGTGATCACATATTTATCTCCCGGGAGCGTATAAGCGTGATCGTCTGTTTTTTCCACTTTGTATGTAACAGCTGTAATCGTCGGACTCAATAAATTCACTTCATCTTTAATATACTCTAAATTAAACGCAGTAAATTTGATCGTATTCTGATGTTCATAGAGAAGTCCCATATTTCCGTCTTTCATTTTTGTCAGACAAGAATATGCGTAATTATTAGGACAGAACATTTTTTCTTCTACCCAGTCTACAGAAAAACTATCCTTTGTTTCTGTCACTTCTCCGATTCGCAATGTTCCGTTATTTCTTCCTGTCCCTCCCGGATTCGACATGATCACTCTGTCTTTGCCGCCTGTTCCGTTTTTATCATAATATAAAACAGATAACTGACAGTATACTTCCGGCGCCGTTGTATCGATCGGATCACTCCATGTCGCTCCTCCGTCTGTACTTCTTGAAACAACAACTTTTCCGTTTCCGCGTGTATTTCTCATAAACTGAAGCAAATTTCCGCTGCTTAGTTCAATGATCTGACTTTCTGTCAGTTCACTGATGCCGACCGGATTTTGCGAAGAAGTCTCCTGTCCGTCTTTGTTGATTCTTCCGTCATTCGGAGATTCTCCTCTATGCCATGTTTTTCCGCCGTCATCACTGTAAACACAAGCCGAAGACTGGAATCCTATACCGCTTCCGGCAATCGTATAATAAATCGGGAATATAAGTCTTCCCGGATGCTTTTCATCATACCGAAGCTGAACTCCGAATCCAGGACCGACACCGCAAAATCTCATCCAGTCTTCTTTTACCTGCGGCGTAATGTCTACCGGTTCGCTCCACGTCATACCGTCGTCATCGCTATAACTTAGCCACAAATAGCATGTCTGCTTAGGATGAAGCGGAGCGGAATCGTTGTTCTTAGAAGCGCTTCTCAGATAAATATTTCCCACATATTTACCGGATTGATACAGATCGCCTTTTTCGTGGTATCCTTGTTTATCATTTCCTTCAAACTGTTTTACCACATAATCGGTTTTGCGATTCTCCTTATCAAATACTTCTCCGTTCTCTCGAAGCGTATATTGATTATTGTCTTTATCATAAAGCGCCAGATAATCTTTTCCATCTACTTTCACATAGCCTGTTCCCGTTTCTTTGATCGAATATGTACCCTGGCTTCCATTCGTCGATTCCGGCATCATATCTACAAGCATCCAGACACGCCCCGGATTCTTTCCGTTTTCGCCCTCTGCGATCAATGCCGGGTCAATCGTATACGCAGATTGTGTGCCGTTAAAATAGGATTGTGATTTCAGATCGATTACATCGATCGGCTCTTCCCATGTCAGTCCGTTATCTGTACTTCTTCTGACAACTGTATCAATATTTCCCCAGTCGGACCAATGTGTATTTCTTTGATCGGCTGCTGCGATCAGAGTTCCTTTGCTCGTTGTAACCATTGCGGGAATACGGTAATTATAAGAATCATAATCGCCCATATCATAAATACCGTACTCGCCTGTCTTATAGACGTTCTCTCCGTATTCCGGTTCATCCTGCGGCAAAGTACGTCTATGAAGCTCCATAACCTGTTCCGCATTTAACGTTTCATCAAACACATTGACGCTGTCGATCGTTCCGTAGAACGGCCATTTCGCGCCCGGCGTCTTATTCGTTCTGCTGATTCCGCCAAGCGTAACCATATCCGGAGTCCAATCTCCCTTCAGCAAATGCGTTGTCTCGAATTTTCCGATGGATGCTCCGTCTAAGTAAAACTCTGCATGTGTGCCGTCAAAGGCATATGTCACCGTATGCCACTGGACATTATTGACAGATTTTCCGTCTTTGAGCGTAATATATTTATCCCCTTTTCCCTGCACTTCATATCCGATCCGATTGTCCTTCGGCTTAATATAAAGCGCTCCGTACTCTTTATCCGCATTGCTGTTCGACAGCGATAATAATCCGTAAATCGTTTTGCCTACAGCCGCCTCGTTCAAGCGATATGCAAAAGAAAACGTTCCTTTTTTCAATCCGGAAATTGTCTCTTTTTGCTCCGGAAGCTGAACCATCTTTCCTTCTGTTCCGTCAAAAGTTTTTCTCTGATAAGTAAAAATCGGTGTTCCTACAGAAACTGCACCGTGATCTGCCAGGATCTGATCTTCGGAAGCCGCTTCATTATACAGTTTTACCTGCTTGATACTTCCGGTAAAAGGATAACTGTTTCCCGAAATCCGTTTTGCGCCTCCAAATGTCACTGAAGTCGGTTCCCACTCCATTTTATCAACAAAATTAGTCTCGTCAACTTCCCACTTCTGTACAAGTTTTTGATCCAGATATACTTTATAATAACTGTCCTTTTCTACCGCAAGCGTGATCGTATGCCACTGATTATCCGCAAGATTCACATTATCTACCGTAAAATTTCTGTGATCATTTACAGTTGCGTTTTTACGGAATTCAAAGCCGATTTTATTTCCGCCGCTGATATACAAAGACATGTAATGATTCGCATGCTTGTCTCCGTTGATCGCGGCCAGCGCCTGCAAATTAGTACTGCCTGTCTTAAAACTCAGCGTGATCGTACCACTTCCCAAATCGTTTACAAAAGACACGTCTTCTTGTGGTATTTCAAAACGTTGATCAATGCCTTGAATCTGCTGTTCTTCACTCAAATACTCCTTGCACAAAATTTTTGCCGTTTCTGCATCTGCCGCTGTCTCAATTCCTTCCGCACCTTCATTTTGAGCAAAAACAGGCATGGCGCCTTGGGTCACCATAGCGAGTGCCAAAAGGACCGCCATTATTTTTTTTCTTTCATGCTCATCTCTCCTTCTTTCAATGAAATATATTACAAATTATAGCATGTTTTCGTTTTCTTTTTTGTGCAAAAATGTTGCTTTTATTTTTACTTTTTGTATAATACGGAACATTTGATGTTATTTTGCATAATCAAGTTGATATATATATCACTTCAAAAGACATAACTCCCAATATCAAAAATCACCGGAAGTGCCAAAAAGCATCTTCCGGTGATTCTATTCACATGACCTACTTCTGCACAATATTTATATCTACTCGAAAATGTTGATTTTACGCTGTTTTTCGCTATCTATCTTCTAATTTACTCCATTTTTACTCCAATTTTAAGCCAATATTTTCAGTTCGGCTACTTCTTCTTTTTTCTTTTCTTCTGAAACGTGCGTGTATAAATCGGTTGTCATTGCCAACGTAGAGTGACCTAAGAGTTTCTGCACTACCTGTTGGTCTACTCCATTTTCATAACACCTTGTAGCGTATGTATGTCGCAGAGTATGACAGGTAAACAGTTCAAATATCTTCGGCTCTCTCTTTTCTTCCTTTGCCAGTTCAATCTCTATCACGTTGATTTTTGCCACATAGTCTTTGATTGCACTATTGACGTTGTAATAATAAACTGGCGAACCGTCCGAACAGGTAAATACCAAATTTTGAAATTCTTTATGCTGTTTCCATATCGAGCGTTTCCACATCTTCTGTTCTGTCTGCTTTATCTTCTGATTTTGCAAAATCTCATACACCTCATCTGTCATAGGAATGACACGATTACTGGATATGGTTTTTGCAGTCGTATAGAAAAACTTTGAACCCTCAACGGGACTGGAAGCCTTTGAATAATGGATTGTCTTATTGATTGTAATTTCTCTTTTTTCAAAGTCACAATCTTCCCATTTCAGCCCAAGCACTTCTCCAATCCGACAACCTGTTGTCACAGCAAATTTTAGAACATTGATATGTATATAAGAAGAAGCAAATGTAAAGAATTTCTTCTGTTCCTCTCTTGTTAATACACGTCTTTCTTTTTTCACTTTTGGGGGCATTTCCACAGCAATACAGGGATTTTTTCTAATATATTCACTCAATACTGCTTTATCAAACATATCACTCAGCATAAATCTGATGTTCGACACCGTTCCATGTGCAAGACCGCTATCTATCAATTCATTTATGAATTTTTGAACATGATATGTTTTAATGTCCTGCAAATACATCTTTCCGATAGAGTTCTTCACTCTTGCGTTATAGTAACTGTGGTTTTTATATATCGTAGTCATTTTAACTGTTTTCTTCTTATACAACTCCGTCCACGTTACATACCATGCGTTTAAAGTGATACTTTCGCCGTTGCCATTCAAACCATGTTCATCTTCATAAACAGCTTCTCGCAACTTCCGTTTTAATTCATTCAGTTTAAAATCATAAAGCGTTTTACGTTTTCCTGTTTTGCTTGTAAATCTTGCAATATAGCGTCCATCTGCTCTCTGTGAAATTCCCTTACCGAGTTCTTTTCCTTTTAAATCTTTACCCATACCAACTTTCCTTTCTTCTACTGAAAGAAATATGGTAAAGTAAATATTTCAATTTTCATTATATCCACACCCCATTTTCTTTTCAAGCCCTTTTGCATTGATATTCCAGCCATTCATCAAGTAATTTCTTATTTGCATACAACCGATTACCAATGCGTACTGTAAATCTATTTTTCGGATTGTTCAACAGTTCTCTTGCCTTTGTTTTCCCAATCCCCATATACTCACAAAATTCATTTATATTTAGTAATGCTTTCTCGATACGATTACCCCCTTTCGCCTAATTTTCTTGCTTTTATGTAATCATCATACAACTGCTTCTGTGTGATATTCATTTCTCCATTTTTCACAAGATTACCGATATAATCTCTCTGCTCTATCTTCCCAACCTCTGCAAACAGTTTCAAAGACGGGGCAACATATTTTTCCAACCACTCCCACACCTTTTGTAAACTTTTCTTCTGTGGTTGCATGGTAAGTTTCACCTTGCCTATATCTTTCATCAGTTCCGCCCACGCTTGATAGGTTGGATAAAGTCTTTTTCGTGTTGTCATGCTATCTGTCGGCTTTTCTAAAAATCGTATTTTGCTGTTCAATATTTCCATTGCCAGTCCTGCCACATCTCTATATTTCAATAATTCCTGTACTACACTTACTGCCATTTCCTGCCGAAATCTCAATTCATATCTGTTCCAATTTTCATCTAATTCTGTTCCATATTTTTTATTCTGTTCATATCCCTTTTCATAAAATACCAATCTCAAATTACTGGCTGAACTGCCGAGATAAAGACTTCCACCTTTACTCTGAAACACTTCTTCTTTCAGTTCTCCCGAGTCGTGAAAATCTATCTCCCTTAGTTTTGTGGAAAGCAATCCCTCTTTTGTCCGTACAATCAAATCGGGAATACTCAAATACGGTTTTCTGTCGTCGATCGCCAAATCAATCCGAGGAACATTGATATGATACTGGCAAACTCTGTTTAAGAAATCAAACCATGTTTCCTCATTGAGTTGTAAAAAATTCTCATAGTTGCGACAGCCTTTCCCACTCATCAAAATCTGAAAGCCCTGATACTGTGCGTTTCCTGTCGGCTTTAGCACCTTGATATTATCGAAGATTGCCACAACCTCATGTCCTGCAATCCCCTTTTCATAGCCCGTTACGGTCATAAGTTCCAAAGGTATTCTCAGTACATCTTCTATAACTGCTTCTAACGGAACTTCCTTAACGGTTATCTGACACCAGTCTATCAAGGCACTTAATTTTTCTTTCTGTCGTATTACTCCCCTGTTAGTGTAGGGGAGTTCTGGAAGAAAACTTCCGCTTCTTTCTTCCAAATTTATCAAACCTCCTTATCTGCAATGGCGTTGCCATTGCCCTGCCCTCAACCTGCCGTTTGGTACGTCAGAATGAGGACAGGAACTTTGACCGCCTACATATTTTTGTTTGCAACAGGGCGGATACCCTTACAGGTAATCTTCTCCACTAATACAGGAAAGTTTCCTCTCTGCACATAAGGAGCATATACTGGTTCTTCCAGTTCCACCACCGCATAAGGCTCAATCTTCGGAAGTTCCGTTGCTTCCAAGCGAATATCCACGCTGTTCCCAAGCTTCATGCTTCCAAGATGAAGTTTTAACTCCTACTACGCTTACAATCAATCTACACCGTTCTAAATGGTCTTTTCACAATGGATATGAACCATTTTATACCACTACTATCAATTATGATTGAAGAGGAAAAGCAGACAGTCCTATCAAAAAACTGTCTGCTACAAGCTGAAAGTTGTCACTCTGGTAATTCCATTTCATTATTCATTTTTATAAATCCGTATTTTTCATATAATGGTCGCCCCATATCTGTCGCTTCTAATGAAATAGAAAAGATGCCTTTGCTCTTACTGTCTTTAATCAGCATATCTAATGTTTTATAGGCAATCCCTTTTCTTCTGTACTTAGGATTAGTATACATATTCATTATGTACGCCTTTTTTCCGCTCGGATTATGATAGGTCGGCATCACTTGAAAAAAACTAACACCACCAGTTCCAATACAACAACTTCCATTAAAGACCAAATACGCAATATGAGAGCCATCGCAAAGAGCTTTTTGATAATAGCTATAAGATTGCCTTTCTACTTCACCCATATCAGTATCAACGCAAAGTTTATTAGCGGCTTTTAATACCTCTATTCTTGTTTTTACCAATATATCTATATCTTCAAGCGTCGCTCTTTTATATGTTAAGTTCATCTTATATTCTCTCCTACAACTTAAAATTTGTTTATTTCTCATAATATCATACTTTGTAATTATTTACACCATTATAATCAAAAAAATAACGCAGACAATATCTCTACTATCTGCGTCATTCCTTTCATATCTTCTTGAAATATTTACTCCATTTTCTTTCAACTTTTACTCCAAATTTACTCCATTTTAAAAATCTGTTACGATATTTTGCGGTATTCTACGATACCTTTTCTTTGAAGAAAAATGTCTGCAAACCTTGATTTTCAGCGAACTTTTCAATATTTCCAAGCACTTTATTCTGTTGTGAGATTTTCTTCTCAAATTATTTCTGAACGATATTGATTATTTTTTTCGGTACATAAATTTCTTTGACGATCGTACCTGTCAGTTTATCGGCTACCGCTTCTTTTCCGGCGGCGATTGCCTCATCTTTTGATGCATCGGCAGAAATACTGATAACAGCTCTTGTCTTTCCGTTAATCTGTACCGGCACTTCAATCTCGTCATCTTTCATTGCACTTTCGTCATATGACGGCCATCCTGCTTTAAAAATTGTTTCTCCATGGCCAAGCTGCTCCCACATTTCTTCGGCAAAATGCGGTGCAAACGGAGAAAGAAGAACCGCGATTGTTTCTAATGTTTCTTTATCAATTCCGCCTTCCTTTTTCGCCATTTCAATAAACTTGTTGTTATACTCCATAAATCCCGAAATTACAGTATTCAAACTGAAACTTTCCAGACGATTTGTAATATCATAAACCATTTTATGGCGAAGTTTTATCATCTCTTTTGTCGGCTGAACGTCTGCTTCTTTACTGTCCATAAGCAGATTCCAAAGACGTTTCAGGAAACGGTTTACTCCGTCGATTCCTCTGTCGTCCCATTCCGCATCCAACTCCGGCGGTCCTACAAAAAGCTCGTACATTCTTAACGAGTCGCATCCATAATCATTCACAAGAGCATCCGGCGAAACGACATTTCCTTTTGATTTACTCATCTTAATTCCGTTCTTTCCGGTGATCATTCCCTGATTGAACAATTTGTGGAACGGTTCGTCAAAATCTACTACTCCGATATCATACAAAAATTTTGTATAAAACCGAGAATACAGAAGGTGAAGCACGGCATGTTCTACGCCTCCGATATACATATCTACCGGCAGCATCTCGTCTGCTTTTTCTCTGGACACTAATTCTTTATCGTTTTTACTGTCTACATAACGCAAGAAATACCATGAAGATCCTGCCCATTGAGGCATCGTATTTGTCTCACGCTTTGCAGGTTTTCCACATACCGGACATGTACAATTTACCCATTCTTCAATTCCTGCAAGCGGTGATTCTCCTGTTCCTGTCGGCTCATAGGAATCTACGTCCGGAAGCGTAAGCGGAAGTTCCTCTTCCGGTACCGGAACATTACCGCAGTCAGGACAGTGAATGATCGGAATCGGTTCTCCCCAGTAACGCTGACGTGAAAATACCCAGTCACGCAGTTTAAAGTTGACTGTTGCTTTTCCGAATCCGCGCTCTTCTATAATGTGCGGAGCTTCTTTTTTAAGCACTGACGATTCCATTCCATTCCACTCGCCCGAGTTGATCATTGTTCCCGAAGCTTCTGTATAAGCTTCTGTCATATTTTCGATTTCTTTTCCGTCTTTTGCAATTACCTGAATAATAGGAATATTGAATTTTTTTGCAAACTCAAAGTCACGATCATCATGAGCAGGAACACACATAATCGCTCCTGTACCGTAATCAGCCAATACATAATCAGACAGCCAGATCGGTGTCTTCGCTCCGCTAAGCGGATTGATTGCATAGCTTCCCGTAAATACGCCTGTCTTCTCTTTGTCCTGAAGACGATCTACGTTTGATTTCATTGACGCATCGTAAATATATTTTTCCACTGCTTCTCTTGTCTCATCTGTCGCAAGAGATGCCGCCATCTCATGTTCAGGAGCAAGCACCATAAATGTCGCGCCGTAAAGCGTATCAGGTCTTGTCGTATAAACAGTGATCTTCTCATCTCTTCCGTCAACAGGGAACTCCACTTCTGCTCCGTAGGATTTTCCGATCCAGTCAGCCTGCATCTTCTTTACTTTTTCCGGCCAGTCCAGCTTATCGAGATCATTTAACAGCCGATCTGCATATGCTGTGATCTTCAACATCCACTGACGAAGATTTTTCTTCGTGACTTCCGCTCCGCAGCGCTCGCATTTGCCATTTACAACTTCTTCATTTGCCAAACCGGTCTTACAGGACGGACACCAGTTGATCGGAAATTCTTTTTCATATGCAAGTCCTTCTTTAAACATCTTCACGAAAATCCACTGCGTCCATTTATAAAAGTTCGGATCTGTCGTGTTGACTTCCATGTCCCAATCATAAAGCGCTGCGATCTCATTGATCTGACGTTTAATATTCGCCACATTTTCCGCCGTTGATTTCGCCGGATGTACTCCCATCTTGATCGCATAGTTTTCAGCAGGCAGACCGAATGCATCCCATCCCATCGGATGTACAATATAATATCCCTGCTGAAGTTTATAACGGCTCCATACGTCAGAAATTACATACCCTCTCCAATGTCCGACATGAAGACCGTTTCCTGACGGATACGGAAACATGTCAAGACAGTAATACTTCTGTTTTTTATTTCCGTTATCATCCACTCTTGGATTTACCGAATTTTCCGCCCATTTTTCACGCCACTTTTTTTCAATCGCTTTGTGATTATACATTATCTTTGTACCCATATGTTTCTCTCCTTCATTCATCGTTATATTACGCATAAAAGAAAGCCTTCCGTTCCTGAAAACTCAAGAGACGAAAAGGCTTATTTCCGTGGTACCACTCTTGTTCATCCGACCGGACCGGGAAAACTTTTTTGTTCCTGTATCCTCATCCGACCAAATGCACTCATTCATTCTATAACGGGAATTCCCGCTTTCGTCTACTTGAAGTTCAACGAAAGAACTCCGAGGTGAGTTCACAGTTTACGTTTCTGCCTCGCACCGACCGGCAGTTCTCTGAATACGATACACTCCTACTATTCCTCTTCCATGTTTTTGCAATATCCTTATTCATTATAAATATGTCATTAAAATAAGTCAAGGTATTTTCACCGGAACTATGCCGATTCCGCTATCACTTTCGATTTTTCAAAGTTACGTCAACTCTGCGATTCTGGATACGCCGACATAAATTTCGGATATTTTATACCATGTACTGTAGTCGACTTTCCCCGTTTGCGGCAGTTGAAACACTTCCTGAAATTTTCTGACCGATTCCGCCGTTTTTGAACCGTAAATACCGTCTGCCGTAATTTTAGGTATCGCAGGATACGCTCCCGCAATTACATTCAACTGCTCCTGTATCTGCCTCACCTTTTCTCCGCTTGACCCGATCTCCAATACATATCCCGGCCACGAAGATGGAATACCTGATATTTCCGGCGCAATATTAATATACATGTCATCTCCGTAAAAATAACGAAGAATCTCGATCGGTGTCAAACCTTTATCTCCAAGTTCCTTCGACCCCCATTGTGTCAACCTTTTCGTAACAACATACAAATTATTTTATATCCCTATAAGGTATCCTTAACGTAAAAACCTGCAACTGTTACTTCTTTATATAATGTATGAAGATGATACAATATTTCTCCCCGGAGCTAATACTCCGGGGAAATGTTTTTTAGTACAGCTGAAATTTATCAAACGCAATGCCAAAACATCCGGCATGTCCGTCCTGTCCATTTCCAGTCTCATTGTCGAACTGCCACGGATAGTAACCGCCGCCGATCGGAGCGACTCTGTACTGCGCTTTTTGATAACCATATTTTGCAACAATATCCGCCGGAGTATCATAATATACCTCTACGGCATCGATCACAGCTCCCGGATATCCAGCATAGCCGTTATTTGCGTCAGACCAGTTACATCCGGTTACGTAAGGTAACCATCCCTTGCCCTTTACATGCACGCGGTATTTTACAGTACCTTTATTAACCTTTATCGCGATACCGGCGATTGTACGACCCGGAAGTCCTGCAAAATCAGACAGGTTATTCACAAAGGGCAGGATTGTTCCGTCGGTCAACATAACGCCATAAGTAAACACAATGCCGGGATCACCGGATGCTGCACTGCTTCCGCCTCCACTGACAACCGGAGCATCCGGCAACTTGTCCATTCCCATATACTCACGGATTTTATTAATAAAATATGTTTTACAGCCAGATGTGCCCCCATGAATCTCTACAGATCTGTGCGGACACGCTGTTGCATACACCTCCTTGTGCAGCCGGATTGTATTCGTGTTTGGAACGATACCGTACTGCTTACACTTCTGCGCTGCCAGCTTCAACGCATTCTCTTCATTTTTCTTAAAGATTTCCAAATCCCCCATACTCTGACAGACCTCGATCGAATAATAGTTCCGGTTTCCGTCTGTCTGCCCGCAGTGCCATGCTGCGTAGGCATCATCTTCCGCATACAAGATCCCGTCACTAGCTACATAAGCGTGAGCAAATCCGTTTTCTAACGGATGCGTTTGCAGCCATTTTCTGTAAAACGCTGCATTTGCATTTTGTGATCCTGCATCGTTGTGAATAAAAATTCCTCTCGGATTTCCACCTCTAAGTCCTGCTACTCCTCTACAAATACTCATGTTCTTCTCCTTTCTTCCGGCATTTGCACCGGCGCAAAAGAGGACGATCACTCGCCCTCTGAATCTCCATCTTTATTTACGACCTTGTCTGCAACCTCTAAACCTTTAATCAATATAATCGGCACGTTAAATCCAGCTTCTACGAAATTTTCCAAAATCGAGCGAATCTCATTTATAAGCAAGCTGGCCAGTACGAACCATCCAAGCAATGTAGTGATCCCTAAATCTACACCGATCGCCTTACCGATCTCGATAAAGATTGCCGATGCCCCAAACGCAACCATAATCATAAGCCAGTACCCCAACTTCTTAAGGACGCCTTTCCAGCCTCTGACAGAGTTTTCTTTGTTGGCCATCTTGCTCTTCATCCACCCGGTTATCCAGTCTGCTACATTAAGTAGCAAAAAGGCTGCAAATAAGATCCAGTGCTCTCCTAATATGTAGGACAACACCGCCACAATCGCTCCTGCAATCGCATTGTATCCGTCAATAATTGCTTCTGCATAATTCATTTTCATATTCCTCACTTTCCTTTCTCGTTATGCAACTTCTTTCCAGAGACTCTCGGATCCAACTGCACCCGGTTCCCACACATTGCTGTCTACAAGAGACTCCCACGTTTTCCCTTTATGTGTTACCCTATCACCTTTTTTGTATGGGTTTGTGCTGTTTGGCTGCTCCCACGGCAATACTTTTCCAGTCGGATCTGTAAGCACCTTAGCATATAAACTTGAGGCGGTGTCCGGCGCCCAGTCCGCTTGAGATGTATGGTTTTGGAGTACCTTATATAGCGCATCTTGGTAAGTAATATACTTTCCAGTCTTGTAGGCTACTCCATCGCCGCTCCATAAATCGTACAGATCTGCTACCTTAAGAGCCTGCTCATCATCTGTAATTTTCTCTGCAGATATTTTAGCCATCGCAAAGACAGACGCATACGTTCCCGGTGCTCCACCGTTGCCACCGTTTTCCTTCAGTGCTTCTATGTCCTGCTTCGCTGTTTCCAACTTAATCCCCATGTCATCCAATCGCTCCTCTGTTGACAGACCGGCTTTATTATTTACAACTCCATAAATTCCACCCGGATATATCTCAGTATAATCGTATCCCGTGTAATTTTCCAAGGTATCTATGATCTGCCCACGTTCTGTGACGTTCATCACCTTTGTTTTTGTTGCATCCTCAAAGATTTCTTTCAGCTTTTCCGGCGCAATTCCGATTGTCAAGAATCGCACCGCACCACCGATTTTTTCATATGACTGTATCGGCATATCAGTTGCATCATTAAAAATAAGTTTCATGTTATCATTCCTTTCTAAAAGATCTGTTTTCTGACTCCGATTGGAATACGCAATAGGAAAGATGCGTTACAATTAAATACACCAAAAAGTAATTAATTATCAAGCACACTCCCACTCAGCGTCGATAAAAAGGTAATTATTTGTAGCTTTTGGGATGCAGAAAAACAGATTGCCGTTTGCTTTTGCTAAAGAGGTACAGGCAACTGGATTTTTATACGCTCCATCTGATGCAGTTACATTGACAGCAGTATCAATTAACGGTCGGTACTGTGACGGTATCGTAAAAGCATTGTTGTACACATTATTTGCAACAATTATAGAGGTTGTGTAGATTTCCATATTCAGATGTATTGCGTTACCAATCTTGTAAGAGTTGTTTGCTATTACTTTCCAAATCCCAGTGTTCAATCCGAGATCAGTCGGTGTGAGCGTCTTTTTATCGTGATACAACTGTAACTCCGACAAATCTTTATTTATCGTAGGGATTGATGGCATAACCTTCAACAGCTTCTTGACCTCTGTCACATTAATCCCGTTCAAATGCACTTCAAACACCGGACAATCGTCAACGAGATCCCCCTCCTGTAAATTTCCTTGCGTATATGTCGGCACTGACGGGGATCCTGATGTCGGATTTCCCATAATTACAATCCACTCATTTTTCTCAATCCCGGTCTCCTTGTTTTTGGTATACCTGTTCACAACGAGATCAATTCGCTTCATTCCCTGTGATCCATTTCTGATTGTAACTGTGTCATATGTACCTAAATCCACCGTAGATAAATTACCGTGGTGACTCATAATTCCGCTTCGGATTTTAAGGCTGTTGTTTGATACAAGTTCCGGCTCTAAGAGATCCCCGCTTGTCAAAATATAACTTTCCTGCCCCACAGTGTCCTCCACGAACTGTCGAAACTGCTGCGCGGCAACATGTGGTGTTCCTGCTTTTCCTGTCATTATTTTCATTCTTCGCCGTCTCCTTCCAATTTGTAAGTCTTGAATTCTACATTATCTATCTTTTCATAGATAATATTTTCAATCTGTTTTGCCCCATACAGTCCTGTTAAATAATCTCGCCCACCGACAACGTCTCCGATTCCAGCTTCTATTCCCAATTTTGCAATATCCATCCGAAAGCTCTTTTTATTCATTAACTTCCGAAAATATTCTTCTGCTTTTGACCTCAGTTCTTCTGTCTCTGTCGATGTATTTTCGTATACTTGCGTTATTTCCTGCAATCCTTTGTAATGCTGCGTTGTTGATATGCTACCGTCCGGCTGTGCATATAGATGCAGTATCATCCTGTCCTGCATTTCTCCTTTTCCTGCAACAATCAAATGGTTCACCCCATCACGTTTATCGTGCATCGTATAGTTAATTCGACTGTCTTTTGACAATTCAATCCGATCAGAATAATCTACGACCGGAACTGCCTCAATTAATAAATAACCTGTCTCCCGATTATCTCTGCGAAAGCTCAACTGCATACGATAGCCTTTACTTTCCAGCATTTTTACAATACCGTCGTACAATGTACAGTATCGTTCAAATTGATAATTATCCACTCGGATACCTGTATCTTTCCGAGACACAGAAAAGAGTCCATCGAACTCCGGCTCGATCAGACTCTTCATCACCTCGTGTAATTCTCCTGACACCTTTTTATAATCCGATCCACTGATCGGCTCTATCACTTTCATCTTAAGTCGTCCACGCCATGACAGCCCTCTTAATTCCACATAATCAAGTGCCGTATCTGTCAGTATTTCTCCGATAATCCCTCCATACTCCGTATCCATGACATAAATATAATTTGAAAAGGTCAACTCTGGTCTCCAGTTACACCGCGCAATCTGCAAGACAAAATTCTTATCGCCATTCAGATCCACTGTCAAATTCGCATCCTTTACAGCGCCAATCTCTCGTAAATCCTGATCAGCCAGTATTACCATTTTGCTTCCCTCCTCTCCAAGAACAGAGTAAGATCAAATCCGAATTCCCCCGACCAGTTGATCTTCAGCAAACCAGACGGAAGTTGTTCAAAAATTGATTTTCCCAAAGCTCGATCATGAAACAGGTTTTGAACTGTTCCATTCACGAGATATTTCTGCACAGTATAATCGCGGCTGTCGATAATCATATACTCTTCCTTTTCGAGCGTCGCAAAAACTTCAATAATTTGCTCATTAATTAAGATACGTGGATTCACACACGGACCATACACTATCATCTGATAATCGTTTGATCCGATATGATCAACTTCCCATACTGCAGTTCCTTTTCGCGCGTCCGTAAAATCAAATGAGAAATCAAACGGAAAATCCAAGCCTTCTAATGCACTGGCTTCTGTCTGCGGATAAAATGACCTGCTTTCCACCATCACCCATGATAACTTTTCTGCCGTAAATGACAGTTCGGTTTCGATAACTGTAAATGACTTCCAAGTAACCTTCTTCGACGCTTTGATCCTGCATGGGAGATATGTACCATTCACATGCAGCTTTCCAAATTTTCCAGTTTCGGCATCAACGCCAAGAACACGATATAACCGCTCCATATTTTGGGATACATCTTCCTTGTTGGCGCCAAAAACATCAAGCTGCACAGTCCTAATAAATCCCCCGACATCATCCTCCCATTCTGCATCAAACCAGTCAGCCTCTGCAGTAAGAAATGGATAAGACAGCAGATTTAGTATTTCTCCTTTAGAATTTTCATAGTATGCTTTTATCATATCCGTGGTATCGCTCCTTTCGGCAGTGACTTGTCGATCCTCTCTGTTCCCAAATAAATTGGCGCAGGCTTTTGTTTCTGCACTACTGCTGCAGTATATTTCCCAACCGCTTTTGCAAGCCGATTTATTTCTGTATCGGATAAGTGCAGCATCATTTCCGCCTGGTGTTTATTTAAGATCATACTGTTTGTTTCAATTCCAAAGGATCTTGTTACCCTCGCAGCATTCAACGCCATCGTTTCTCTCATCCGATCTGTCACACTGGACATATCAAGCGATTGCAGCGCTACATTTGCAAGCTCCTTCGATGCATTTCCTACACGCTTTTTCTCACCGGCAATTCCAAGCTCAAAACCCTGCCCGAAATACTTGCCGAGCTTCATCGTTTCTTTTGAAGGGGAATGGGAGTCGATCGTTGTTTTTGCAGACTCTAACGCTTGTGCCGCCAAATTTGCGGCTGCCACAACCCCCTGACCGACCCACGCTTGGATTCCGGACACAAATCCTGAACCAAACCCGTATCCTGCATCATATCCTGTCTTTGACCTTGCCCCTGAATCTGCGCTGTCGTTGATTGTTCTACCTGCCGTCTTTGCGCGATCCGACTGGCTCTCCATTCCTTCCGCATATTTTGACGCCGAATCCTTACCGGTTGACTTAAGTGTTCCATCCTCGCTTTCGATTGCCGCGATCATCGCCTGCATTCCGCTTTTCGCTTCCTCGCTTAAGTTCCCTTCAAGATCTGCATTTTTCATCGCGGTAAGCAATTTCTGTGCGCCATCTGCACCGACACTTTCAAGCAACGATTTCATATTTTCGGAAGATGATCCGATTGTATTAAGTGCAACTCCCATCGCATCCGCAGTACTATCAATCGTAGACTGCTGCACCTCTGCAAGCCCTTGCTCCTGCGCCGTAAGGATCGACAATAAAGAATCCCCAGTTGTCTGCGCCTGTTCAAGAGCTGCTTTTGACCCGGAATCCAAAGTCGTATCCAGTCCGCTTTGTATTTCCGCCAATGCGCTGTTAATTTCCTCTGTACTGCCACTCATAACAGCCTCTGTCAGTTTGTTGTAATCAGCAATCACTTTCTGATTATCTTTCACAGCCGCTTGATTTACATCGAAAGCCGCTTTTTGTTCTTTCAGCTTATTATTGACGCCCTGCAATTCATCTTTGATTTCAGCGTACCTGCTTGCATCCGCATAGTTTGTCGATTTCGCTAATTCTGCCGCCTCTGCTTCCAGTGCAAGCTTCTCATCTTGGAGTCGGTTTACATCATTGTAGGACTGCGCCAGTTTTGCTACATTTTCAGCCTGCTCTTGGATTGCCTGTGCATATTCGCTTTCCATCGAATCCATAACCGCCTGTGCTTTTTTCGCGGCAATCAGATCATGGATTGATCCCGTAAGCTGCTGATAATTACCGATCACCCCATCTGTCAGGGCAATCTCCATTCCAAGCGCGCTCGACAGTTCACCGGCGATATAATTCGCCCTTGCCTCATAACCGTCCTTTACACGCCCATTTTCATCGGTGATTTTTGTCAGCTCGTTCCATAAGGACTCAGCTTGATCTATTTCCACTGTGCTGGCGTTAATCGTTTTCTGACGTGCTGCTGCCTCTTCCTCAATGTTTTTAATTGCTTCTTTAGACGCTTCGATATTTTCTTTTTGATTCTCCGTTAGTTCTCCTGTGGCAGATGCTGCGCGCTTCTGAGTAAGTGCATACGCGCCGATTCCAGCAACAAGAGCCCCGATTGCAGTAACGAGCAGTCCGATCGGGTTTGCCTTCATGACGGCGTTCCAAGCAGCCTGCGCCGCCGTCGCAAGTTTAATCTTTCCGGTGCACACGCCAACAATCATCTCTTTTGCTGTCAGTGCTCCGGAGGCTGCAAGAACTTGAAGAGCATTCGCTTTTTCTGCCGCGGACAACATTTTCGCTGTCGCTGCCAAAGTTTTGGCTGCTTTATTTGCACTTGTCAATACCTTATAGCCTTTAAATGCTACAAAAGCTGTTGTTGCAGATGCGGCAAGCAAATCCAAGTGATCTCCGGCAAAATCTAAGGTTTTCGTAAGCGGAGGAAGCGCAGCATCTGACAGTTTCCCAACAACATCGATTACATTTTCTAACGTATTTACAGCCGTTTTCCCGGCTTTTTTTAACCCGCCTGATTCCAACGATTCGGAAAGTGCATCAATCGCCTTTTCCGCCGGTTTTCGTAAACTGTTCGGAAGCAACTCCGCCAAACCACTGGCCAGCGCGTCTGCTACATCCCCGGCAGCTCCAAGCAATTTTCCTTTATTGTTTACGATACCGGATGCAAACGACTCGATAAAGCTAACCGCCGCATCGATCATTTCCGGGGCATGTGATGCCGCTGCTACTGCAAGATCGGCAAATTCATTTCCCGCCACATTCACAGCCGCTGCAATTCCTCCGTCTGTCAATGCGTCTGTAATGTGATTTACACTTTCTGTTGCACTTTGTGCTGCCTCTTTTAAGCCTCCTGACACCTTTTCGTAGAAGACGATCGCAAGACTTTCCGCTGATCCGCCAAGCTGCTCCACCGCTCCTTTTAAGTTATCCTGCATCGTTTCAGCCGCAGCTTTCGCTGATCCGTCACAGGTTCGATAAGACGCTGTCAGTTCATTGATTTTACCTTCGCCCTCATTGATCAACGCCAACATTCCCGAAAGCGATTCCTGCCCATAAAGAGTAACAAGGTAATTATTCTTCTGCTCGTCCGTCATTCCGGCCATTGCATTCCGAAGCATTCCAACCTGATCAGACAAGGATTTCATTTTCCCATCTGCATCATAGAAAGAAATACCTAGGTCATCCATAGCGTTCTGCATATCATCTGTCGGCTTAGACAATCTTGAAATTGCTCCGCGGAGCGTTGTTCCTGCTTGACTTCCCTGTATGCCGGCATTCGCCATAATACCGATTGCCGCTGCTGTCTCCTCAAAAGATAGTCCTGCTGACCGTGCAAGAGGCGCTACATACTTCATCGCCTCTCCGGTTTCTGCCACAGAAGAATTTGTCCGGTTCGCATTTTCCGCAAGCACATCGGCAACGTGCCCCGCTTCTGAAGCCTCCATGCCGAAACCTCGCAGGGCGGACGCTGCAATGTCAGAACTACTTGCCAAGTCCTCTCCTGATGCCGCTGCCAAGTCAAGAAGTCCCGGCATTGCCTCCATTGTTTCCGCTGTCGTAAATCCTGCCGCCGCAAGGTTTTCCATCCCTTCTGCCGCCTGTGATGCCGAAAACGATGTTTCTGCGCCAAGCTCGATCGCCTGTGCCTTTAACTTTTCGAATTCTTCCCCAGTTGCGCCGGAAATTGCTTTTACACGCGACATCTGCGACTCAAAATCAGCGCCGGTTTTGGCTGCCGCAGTTGCGACTCCGGCAAGTGCCGTCGCTGTTCCTGTTATTGCGGCGGCTGCTACTTTTAATCCTTTTTTAGCAACATTGCTTATGCGTTCCACCGCACCACTGATACTGATACTCGACCACTCCCAATGCTTATATGCAGAAGTTGACGACATACCAGATGATCGCTCAATTTCACTCCACGCTTTTTTGAATGCATCGCTCGCATTCATCCCCTGTTTCCGATATTCTGCCGCAAGAGTTGCCGCTTGAGCCTTCATTGATTTTTCGGTATTTTTTAACCCTTTTTCTATCCCCGACGAATCCAAATCGGTTTCGATTACAACTTTTCCGTCTGCCATTTATTTCACCTACCTTTCTGAATTTTTGTATAAAAAGAACACCTACCATTTCTGATAGATGTTCTAATTATCATTATGCTGTTTTAAGCCATCTTCTCTTGGCATACATTTTTCTTCTAATGCAAATAATCTTCCTTAGTTTCTGCGTCGCGCTGTATTATCATTCGATAGCTTCCGTCATCATTTTTTTGAAGGAAGTATGAGATTCCGTTTGCCACTTCGATTATAGCATCTGTAGGCTCTGTTCCTAACTCTTTCAAGCTATCCGCAGATAAGTTCAATGGAATTTCTTTTGAAGAATTATTGTTATATACTCCTGATCCTATTAGTGCCATTACACACATTGATGAAAAATATTCTTCTCCCTCTGCCGATACTGATACTAAAGTCAAGTTTTCATCTTCGTCCCCCAAAATAGTTATCATCGCACCATTTTCTGATTCATAAAGAATCTCCATTGTAGACCCATCAGACGCTTCTTGTACTCCTTCAGAAACAAAACTATATTCATCCGATGACTGTAACATAGAATACATAAAACATACATCGTCTATTGTCTTTGTAAATGGTAACGGTTTTTCTATACTTTGCAGTACCTTGTCAAAATCTGCGCTGTAATCTTCATCAGAAGTTTGCAGAGTCCCCAGCATAAAACTCACAAGTCCAAATCCGCAATCAAAAGTCACCATTGATACTGAATAATCGTCTCCTGCCATTTTGACTTTCATCTCAAATTTGTAAGCTTTCTCATCATTAACAACTGTCTCGGATTCATTGACCAATTTAAACTCTTCAAAGCCGGATGCCATCCCCTCTATAAATGATTCTCTATCACTATCATTAAGAATACTTACCTCTGACTCAGAATACATTACCGTCAACATACCTTGAGAAGGGTAAAAATAGAGTGTATTTTCAGTGAATTTTTCTCCTTTCTCCCACGCTTCTGGCACTTCAAAAGAATACCCTGCTATATTTTCATTTTGATTCGTACTTGAATCAAAATCATTTGTAATACTTTTCTCTTTCCCGCATCCTGCCAGCATTCCGCAGCACAAGCATGCCGCCAGAAGCACGCTCAAAAATTTTTTCATTTACTTTTTCCTCCATTTCTCATTCCTTCCACACCACGCTTTGATTATACCAGTGCTCACAATGAAAGACAAGGAATCTCATTTGTTTTCTACAGCAATTTGCTCACATCTCCTCCGTGAATCAGCGCTTCTTCAATCAATCTTTCCTTTTCGCTCATCGGTGGAAGTTTTTGTTCTAATCCATAATATCTCTGCATCGCTCGGTAAAATTCCTGTTCGGTTTTGGATAGATTCTTATTCCCTGTGTCGATCGTCCGGTACTCCATCACCTTTTGCAACCTCGTACCGTTTCCAAGGTTTTCTAGAAGAATCATGAATTTCCACCAGTGCATATCGGATTCCTGTAGATCGATTCCGTATTGCTGCATAAATCCCGCATAAATCAGATCTGCATCTTCTTCAAAATCAAATGGCTGCTTATCATTCAATCCTGCAATCTTACTTGGGAACTTCCGCTTAGACGGTTCTCGACCACAGGAGAAGAACCAAAACATTTGATCCACATGCTCCTCGGAGAAAATTTTCTGTTTTTGATAAAATAAGAGCAGGATTTGCAGAAGTTCCTCTTGAGAAAGTTCTGTTTTCCCGCTCTGTATTTCATAGCATTTCAAAATTGTGCGAAAATCAGAGGACACCGGACAGTCTACCCCATTTACCCACACACTTTTCGGAAACGCTTCCGTCAGCACGCTCATCGTTTTTTCAAGGCTTCTATCTTATCCATTTCTTTATCAAAAGCCTCATTCTGTCGGATCTGTTCCTCTACAAGCAAATTGAACGCCGCAATATATTTCAGCAGGTTATTTCCTGACCCACAAACCTTTTCGCCAGTTCCTTCTCCAAACACATCATCAAAAAACTGCTTTATTGTACCACACAGATATTTGTTTTTTTCCTGCTCTGATCCTTTCGGACTATTTTCTTTGATATGTCCCCTTTAAGCTGTGCGGAAATGTACAAATAACAAGTTTCCGGCTTTGCTTCCGCATTTTTAATAGCGGTTTTGCCTTTTCTAATCGCTGCAATTCCAGCTTTCGCGTCTGCGATCGCTTCCGCAACCTTATTTTCAGATGGTGCATATCCTGCATAAGATGAAAGTCTCCAAGCATCAAGTTCCGGAACGACCTGTGTCCTCAAAAATTCTCCGGAAAGACGCCCGAAGGCAACACCTGCAGATTCAATGTTGTCCATCGCATCTACAGTAAACATACGGCCACGATCATAAGTACACTTCTTAGTCTCGTACTCAAGCGTGACGTCACCTGCAACATATCCTGTCTGCTTATTGTAATTTGCAAGACCGGACATCGTCATTTTCGGAATCAAAATTTCATTTGCGTTCGCACCCTCTTTTACAAGTTCGTTCGGTCCGTCCAAAACGGCTGTAAGAGATGCCAGTTTATAAACTTCATCAAGCATAGTAGCATACGCTTTTCTTAATGCAATCGTATTTGCCATATCTTTTTACCTCTCTCTTTCTAAAAATAAAAATTATTTGTTTGTCGGAAGTCCCATAGCTGCTCTGATTGCTGACAGATTATCTCCGCCAACATCAGCACTGCCTCCGGTTGCTCCGACTGCGTTCATAAATGGTTCGTCAGAACCAAACAAATAAGCATCGGACTCCTTCACGGTTTCCAATGCCTTCTTAATGTCCTCAGACTGGTTTTTTGATGCTTTCAATGCTTCCATATCAAGCATAGCCATGACTGCTTTTTCATTTCTTCCACCGGCTGACTTGATAGCCTCTTTGACGGTATCGGAGAAAATGCGGTCTGCTTCTTTTGCAGCGTATTCTTCATCCTTATCCTTCAACTGCTTGTTCAAATTTTCAATTTCACTCTGCATGGCTGCCGGATCTACATCCTTGAACTTTTCCAAAGATTCTGTTGCAGTTGCAAGCTGGTCTTTGTAATTGTCACGCTCTCCCTCGGCTTTTGTAGTCTTTGCCTGTTCCGCAGCAACGTCCTTTCCATTTTCTGCCATGATTTTGTCAACAACATCCTGTTCCAATCCAAGTCCTTTTAAAAATTCTGCCTTCATATTACACTCTCCTTTCTTCCGTTCTTTTACGTCTGCCGGAAAAAGACAATAAAATAAGACGCGTCACCCTGCGTCTCAACGGGAGATAACTGGATCACCATTCCTTTCCTACATCCTGTTCAAAAAGTTTCATGACAATCCTCCTTTCTTAAAAATGGGTATAAAAATACCACTCACTCCGAAGAATGAATGGTATTAATTACTAGAATGTCTCTGATGAAGAATTTCATCATACAGTCTATACAACTTCTTACCTAAATTATTAACAGTTTCTTGATGATCTAAACCTCTATATACAATTTCATCGTTTACTAAAAGTTGCAGTTCTTTTATATCGGACACTTCTAACTCTTTTGCATCAGAATCTATTTTCCTTTGGCTTAAAATCAAAGATTGTGCATCTTCAACTTCTTCTAAGAGAAGTTTCGACATCTCATTATTTAATTTTATGATCATATCATCGCCTCCTACTGCGGATTACACTGAATTAAAATTCCTGTATTGGGATTTACCGATACAATGCACCTATCTGTAACAAATTTAACACTGTCAGGATCTCTCTTTCTTGTTCTGACTCCCCCGTACAAAAGTGCATACCATATATCCTCAATATCAACTCCACTTCTTGGTCTCTCGGTCTTCGGGTCTTCTTTTGTACCTATGACACGTTCTATAAAATGTTTGCTCTGTCCTGAAATCTTTATCCCATTGGATGTCTTCATGCCAACAAGCTCTTTTTCTATTCTGTCATGCAATTTTTTGTAGTTTTTAAATCCGGATAATGGGGATATCATTCCGTTTGCAACAGAATTTTTATAATCTGTCAACAAATTAAACTCTTTAGGTTCATTATACTTCATCTGCCGGAAATCAGCAAGGCTGCCGACATCATCTCCAAGTATATTTCTGTACCGGTAATACTGCTTTGAATCTCTATCTGCATTTCGAATCATGTCAGCTGTATACCGCGCATTCTGTTTCTTTGAATTTGTGGCTACTCTTCCGCGCATATCGTAATAGATACGCTCTCTTTCTTCTGTCAGCCCCATCTTCTTACAGAACCGGCTATACTCATTCAACTGCCCTTGATACTTGGCTCTTGCAATCATCACATCATCCGGATCAGCGTCACCCTTCTTCAATAGCTCAACCTTTTCACGCTGCGCCCGCATACAGGTCTCCATCTGTCTCTGACGTTGCTTTGCTTCATACAGAGTATATTCTTTGCCGTTAAAGCTCTTCGGCGTGTTTTCCTTGCGATTCTGCTCTTCCAGCCATTCATCCGTCCAGTTCCGAACAGAAATGCCGGGAACAAAAGGATAATACATATGATAACAATTCGCACCGAGTAGCCCGGTCACAGTTCCAAGACCACACACCGTCGTAAGTTCTTCTTTGCTATATACTCTGCCCTTCAATCAGGTATTTCATATCACGCTCGATCGTGTATTCAAACGCATCCAAACTGTCGATATCTGTGCTGCCATCATCCAGGCGATCATCCTTATCTTTCACATCCTTATTCCAAACTGCATCCGAAAATGCCGTATTCAAGCTTTCGCAGTCTTTTGTAATAAAAAACCGCCCTGCTCCCATGAGCTTGACGGTACATCTGATTCTGTCATTTATCGTTGCTTTTTTTGCCTTACGAACCGATATCCAAGGATACTGTTTCTCCACTGCGTTCCGAATAGAATTTCCAAGAACCGTCTCCGCATTATCATAATAAACGGTTTCCACATTGCAATATTCCACATAATCTCCGTGTCGGATAACAACCCCATATTCTTCAATCACTTCTCCAACAAAGTCGCAAAACATCTTGTCCAGCATATTGCTGTCTATATCCTCATTTTCATCCTTTGCCATGATTCTACGGGATTTTAGTGCAATTACATCTCTGTAATTGTCTGTATATCCTCTGGCAACAAAAGAATGACCGGACTGATTTCCACCGAAGTCTAAACCAATCTCTATTGATGTGATATCTTCCTTCCTGAACTGCTTCACTTCTGCATCCGGATTCAGCTCTTCCACAACTTCACATCGGTATGCATCCGGATTATCCGCAAAACGCTTATAGATTGCCCCCTCTGCACGTTTCCACATTCCTAGTATAAGCCGATCATAATAGATTGTACCCTCGTATTCTTTGCAGAGCTGCTGCACAAATTCTTCTGGCAAGAAAGGATTGTCAAAAATGGTGTATCTCTGCAAATAAATATCCAGCTCTATGTTATCCAGAAACTCTTTTAGCCAGTGTGTAGGATGCTCCGGGTTACATGATCCATCAAAACAGGAATATGGTTTATCAAGACGAGATTTCAACATTTGGAACACTTCCTTGTTCCACTTTGCCACCTCGTCTCCGTAGCAGTACTTAATGGATGCCCCTTGAATCTTTGCCACCTGACTAATTTTCTCTGCTCCTAGACAGTAAACATCCTCTCCACAGATCCGCGCTACATTCCGGTTGTTAATCGTTCCGATCAACTTGTCTGTGTAAATCTCTCGCATCGGCTGCAAAACATTTCGTTCGATAGACTCTTTCGATACGCCAAGAATCACATTTAATCCTGGCTTGCCTGCACGCTCTCTGATCCGGAAAGGAATCACAAACGCAGTGTCGACATAAGACTTTCCGGATCGCACAGCTCCGGATTTAATATTCCAACGATGCGTCGCATTCACAATATACTCATTCTGTTTCTTGCTTAACTGCATTATCACGCACCTCTTTTAGTATCTGATCCAGTTTATCAAGAGCCTCTTCCGTTTCATTTTCACCAGTAACCGCCTGCTTGCGTGCTTTCTTAAGCTCTGTATCTGCTTCACGGTTCAACCGGTTCTCGTCAGGTTCAGAAGACTGGCCAGAGTATTTTGCAACAAAGGTGGCTGCCTTCGTATCTCCAGCCAACGCCTCTTTAATCTGCGCCATCAAAAGAGCTGACTCTAAAGTACACTCAACACCAAGTGCCTCTAGAACCGGCTTCCATTCTTCACTATCTATTTCAGCAGTAAGCAGCATATTCAGCGTCTTCCGGAAATCTGCTTTCCGACGCCTCGCTTCTCCGCTTGCTTTACCTCCTTTTGATGTAATAATCCGTAGTTCGTCCGTTGTTCGATGATCAAATCCTTTATCTTTTATGTTTTCATAATTCGCCACGTCACCACCTTCCTCTACTTAAAATTTTGCATTAGAAAAGCACCCTTTCGGATGCCTTATACCTGTCTGTTCTTCGGCTCCACCGCTTCAGACCGGACATTGTGTGTCTGGTTCTGATTCTCCGGTTTTACCTTTTCCGTTATGCTGTTGAACTTATTCAAGTTCTTCTGTCTGTTTTCCTGCTCCTGCTGCTTTTTGTTCATACCATCACCTCGGGGATAGTATGTGCACAGGAAATGGAATTATGTATGAGAAAAGCACCCCGAAGGGTGCTATTCACAATTTATATAACTAGAGAATTAGTTAGCACTTTTTGTTATTCCAAGAACGCTCATAATCGCATCCTGAAGCAATTTTGAATAGTTGATTCCAGCTTTTTCTGCTTCTACATTCATCCAGTATGGAATCGTACAATTTTTCTTTACCGCTTTGTTATCCACCTTTCTTCTGTATTCCACAAAATCAACATCAACTAATGTTACAATATCTTCTTTTGCCGCATTAATTCCTGCAATATTGGGTTCCGGAAGTACTTTTCCTTCATCCATCAAGTCTATTCCCATGAGACCGATTGCATCCCTTGCCATTTCCATTGCGTCTGCAATATCCATTCCCTGTGTCGCAATATCAAAATCCGGGATCTCCACATAGAAAAATCCATCATCTTCTTTCGATATTACAACAGGATATGCCCTTCTTCCTTCTTTCATTGTGATTCCTCCTCCACACATATAAACGCGTTCTCACTTAATAAAACTTCAAGAAAGTGGGACTATTTCAGTCCCAACTTCTTAATAATGTTTCTTGCAAGTCTCTCGTTGATATCTGGATGTCTCGGAATGGGTTCGCTCCTATGACCATCCGTATATATGTCATGGTTTCCACCATTTCTCTTTATATACCACCCGTTATCTTCAAGCAACTTAACTAATTCTCTACGTTTCATTAAGCAAGCTCCTTTCTCTTTATACGTATATTATACGCATAAATATATCCATTGTCAATAGTAAATACGCATTTTATACGCATTTCTTTAAATCAAAAAACGCCCCGCAAATGCAGGACGTCTTTACTTGGTTTATGCAAGAGTAGGGGGAAGAGCCGCAGGCGCTTTGCCTTTTGGCTCTAGTATTATTATACATATGCTTTTTATGCGTGCTATGCGTTTTCTAAATAATCATCAATTCTTCTGCTCACACGGCTCTGATCTAAATGTACCGCTTTCGCAACCGCCTTCTGTTTTCTCCCCTCGACGAAGCACATCCTGAAGATCCGCCTTGTAATGCTATCAGTTATCGCTTCCACCCATTCCTCTATCTCCACACATTCCTGCTCCAGCTGCTCCTTCCGTCGCTGATCCCGGTCCTGAAGGCGATCATGCTTCTCCTTGTCGAATCCTACCACACCCTGTGGCATGGGATATCCCTTGCTGTAATCAAAGATTACGTCATTCCCTATCAACCCCTCATCTCTCCATCGGTTTTTGAGTATGTAATCCAGCTCCAGGATCTCATCCTTTTTACTCCGGTATCCCTGGAGCAGCTCCTTTGTTATCTCCACCCGCATCACCCCTTAATCCACATCGTCTCTGTAAATATTCCCACGCTGTCTCCCGCCGGATCTGCTGCCCCTGCGCCCGGATCAGCGCGGCAGCGCTAGGTTCGTTTGTATTGCTCAATGTATCAGCTCCTTTTTCGGTCTGCCACGTTTCCGCATCCCTTTTAATCCATACGCTTTCACTCCAGCTATAACCGTTGCTACTGATATGTCTAACAAATATGCTATTTCTACGTTCGACTTTCCTTCATTCACGTATTTTTTCAGTTTCTCTACGTCGTAACACTTTCTGTACATTCGTTTCCGTGATTCGTCTTTTCCCGCATCGCTTTCCATTTTTACCTCTCCATTAAAATCAACTTAATTCAACCGATCTAACGGACATTCGCCGCTCTCTCGTTGCACATCACACTCACCGTAGTCGTCTATCGTATTTCTGTACTCACAGTAGTTTTCGCAAACGTCCTCACAAACCTCTTCAATGATCGTTACTATGCTTTTTGTTTCATTTTTCATCTCCACTCTCCTTTCGATCAACTCGTGAATGACTTAAGCAAACCTAATCTGCCCACTCCCTTCTTCCTCTGTTCGGAAGTTCGGCAACCGTTCTCCAACCTTCAGATACGGGCAATTTGCTTCTACCAGTTTCTGTGCCATAATCGGCACAACACTGTTCCCAATCCGTGCCACCTGTTTTGTAATCGGATATGATTTCCACCTGTAATCCCGGTCAATGATGTAATCCTTCGGAAAGCCCTGCATCAGTTTCAGTTCTTCCGGTTTTAGCATCCTGAGGAAGATGTCATTCAGGATATACTTTTCCCCCTCAATATCCAACACTACATTCACCAGTCCGAAATGCCCCGGCGATGTTGTAATGGTGTGTAACGGTTCATCGCATCCCTGTACGATCCCGCTTTTATAGAACTTTGTAATAAATGCGGTTACGAGTCCGTACCGATTGCTGGTATCTATGGTCTTTATTGGCTCCGTCAGAAGTTGCCCACGGGACTCTCCTGCCTTTGTCTCTCCGTGGTATTGGATCAAAAATGCAGTTACAAGTCGGTTATGATCCACAGTTGTTATAGTACTACACGGATTACTCAAGTCGCTCCCACAGCCTGCATAATTTCCGCCATATGCCTTGTCCAAATATGAAACAAACAGTTTTCCCCCATCCTTTACAATATATGGTGCAGGATTTTCAATGATATATTTTCGAATTCCGTTTGCAATTCGCTTCATAGTCGCATCTGCCAGTGGCTTCGGTCTATCAAATATAGACCGTCCCAAATCAGACCAGTCTATGTAATCTCCGCATGCCTTCCAGTGTGGTTCTCTATCCTTGAAATGTGTCGGTGCCGGCCAGACAATCTCCCGACCATCCCTCCGGAATATTGCGTACCAACGTTTCCGTGTTGTAGGCGCTCCATAGTCTGCTGCCACAAGCTCCCGGCAGTCAAATACATATCCGAGAGACTTCATGGCTGTTATGAACTTCTGATAATCCTCTCCGCGGCGCTCCTTGATCGGATGTCCGTCTGCGTCAAGCGGGCCCCACTGTTGAATCTCTTCCACGTTTTCCATCAGGATTATATCCGGTAGGATAGCCTTCGTATGCTTATACACGGCCCACGGAAGGATCCTTAGACCTCTCTCACGGGGTTTCCCCCCCTTTCGCCTTGCTATGGCTCGTACAGTCCGGCGATGCCCACATAAGAGCCACATGCCGGCCTTTCACATATTTTTTCAGATCCACCCTAAAAATATCTTCTGTCAGATGTAATGTATTCGGATGGTTCGTTTTATGCATCAGAATTGCATCCGGATCGTGATTGATTGCAATATCGACCGATCGCCCCAGCGCCATCTCAATTCCTACGCTTGCCCCACCTCCACCGGCAAAGCAGTCTATTATCAAATCTCTCTTCATCTCTCGCAAGAAGCCCGGTATACCATTGCCCCGGCCGGAGGCTGACTCCTTTCTTTTTTTTACTCAGATAAAAACCACCATATCTTTTGATTTTTACCGTATCCTGTCTGTGCTGTGTCTACACCGATATCTCTCTTTGCTTTATTGAGATCCGCTCTCTTGATCCCTGTAGCATCTGCCATCCTCAATACTTCCGCGCCATCGATCCGACCGCCTGCCAATGTCTCTTTCAAAAAACGAACTGCTTTGTCGTAATCGGTCATCTTTAGCACCTGTGCACATTCCTTAACATCTTCCTTTACTTTCTCAAGCTGAAGGGTATTTGCATGAACTTTACTCCAAATTTTCTCGATAAGCTCCCCGTACTCTATAATAGCCTGATGGATTTCTCGCATTTCTTTGTGCAGGTTTTCCAGTATCTTGATTTCTCCCTGTGATCCAGTTGCTTCCTCCTGCTTGATCAGACTCCCCTGTTCCAATCCGAGCAGCAGACACATAAGCCATTCTACCTCCGCTGGCTGATCCGGATTCTTTTCCATCAAGCCGACGAAGTTCTTGTTCTTCGTCATGTCCCTAGATAAATCTGCTTTTGTCTTACCCTGTTTTTCCAACTCTAGGCAGAGACGATTATAATCAATCGTTACTTTCTCCATTCTTTTGCTGTACCTCCATTCTCTCTCATGAGACGGTCTATAAGATTCACCGTAGCTGACACAATCTCTGTGGCGAACTGCGTCTTATCTGATCTCTCATATATATCCTGCGCCCGCTCGTGCACTTTGAAGCACTCAACGGGCGTCCCTGTCGCATCGCAGAACTCCCGAATTAGCTTCCAGGACTCTGCGATCGGAAAATAAATCTTCCTAAGCTGATCAGCATGTTGTCCTTCTGGATCTGCGTCATTCGTGCCAACGCTGGGTTCATGCCTTTCTTCTTTATCACGCCTATTCCTCCCAGTATTCAATCACATATTCCATCTGCTGCGTCTTTCCGGATGCTTTTCCTGGAATCGGCTGTCTGTTCAGTTTTACCGCATACCCAGCCTTTAAAAGCAATGTTGCAACTTTAAGCCGGTCTTCTTCGCTCCACTGAACAGAGCCTTTCCGGATACTCCGGATTACATTTCTTTTAGTTTCTCTTGTCTCGTCCATCATTTTCCCTTTCTGCATTTCATGCCTTTGTGGAAATACATCTCTGTCCGACGTTTTGTACGAACATATTCATAATCTCCGACAATCAGCTCACCGCACAGGTAGCAGATCTTTGCATCGTCTGCCTTTACCTGCTTTGCATCCTCTTTCTTTTTTTCATCACGACCACTCCTTAATCTGCTCTACTGGTCCCGACCATGATGCTTTTTGGTACCAAATAAACTGCATGATCACTGGATCGTCTTGATATTTCTTTTCTAAATCAGAGGCGGCATCATTGATATATCGCACATACCCATCTTCAAGATATTTTTTATACGCTACCCACATGGTGTTATACACATCTGTGATCTTCTCATGCAGGTCTTTCACTTTTTTATCCATAAATACCTCCAAAAGTAACAAGAACATTGTTTTGTAACACGATATTTCAAAAAGTAACAAATGCATTTGTTACCACGCAAACCCGCGTATTTACTAGGTTTATCAGCACTTTTCCGAGCGGTAACATTAGTAACACCTCTTTTCCCTTATAGGGTGCGGAACGATATATATACATATATTTCAGATATATATAGGCGTTTTCGAATGTTACCCCTGTTACTTTGTTACCGTTATTTAAACGGGAGCTCTTCCTGCGATACATCCGTCGGCTCGAATCCGTCCTTGTCTTGGAATTCGTTCAGCTGCAAGAATACGCAGCGAACCGGCTTGCCGTCGATCTTCTTCAGCTTTGTCTGGTTCTTGCCGTCTGTCTGGATAATTCCCTGCTTATCCGCCCAGTTGAGGAATGCCTTGTAGGAATAATCTCCCTGCCGGCACAGCTCCTTCACAGCCTGAGGGTACATGATTGCATATCCTTCGCTAATAATCCCCCATTGCTCCGTCGTTGCCGCGGCATCAAAACGCTGCCGGTTCATGTTAATCTTGTCAAGCAGATAGTGGTAACAACGCTCATGCTCTGACACCTCACTCTTATCCACAAGGACGCTTTCAGCTTCCTGTACACTGATATATTCTCCATCATAAAAGATATGATCCGTTGCTATCCGATCAGCCAGCAACAGGACCGACATGGCTATGCTCTGTTTCTGCATTTTATCAACGCTGAATAGCTCCTTTTGAAGCTTTTGCTGTATCTCCCTGAGTTCTTCCGCGCCCATCTTCTTTATGACCTGCACAAACCGTTTCCCGGCAAATCCATAGTTCTTTTTGAGCAGCTCCGCTGTATATTGTGGGTCCTGATATACCTTTTCACCACATTCAATCTCAAGAATACGGTTAATCGCGCCACCCTGCGACACATAGGACGTCAATGGGCGCTCCCCGTTTGTAAGGATCGTATTCTTCCATCGATTCTCCCGGCGGATTCCAAGTTCTTTATTGGATCGACTCTTGCCCTTCCCAGAACACAAATCATACACGACGCCCTCGAAATTATCTCTGATCCGACTGCTAGTCTTGCTGGTATCATCCAGCATCAAAGGAAGATGGTTCAGTAAGTCCGCGCGAATCTCCAACTGTGTGTCCGTTGTCTTGAAATCGCCTATGTACTGGTTATTGTCCGGATTCGCCCAAATCGAAGCCGCAAGCATCATGGAGACAGATTTTCCCCCTTCCGTCTCGCCCCAAAGATCAACAATAAACGGAAGAGCACCTAAACGGTTGACTAGAATACTTGCAAAGGATGCTGCTAGAGAAAATTTGATCTCCAACCGCCCTGTCCTGCGTAATGCCTTCACATGCTCCAGCCACTCCTGCCAGCTTCCATGCTCTCGGATACTCTCGTATACTTGTCCGAATGCCATATCCCCATCAAAAATAATCTCCGTATCATACGGCAGAAAACCATCTCCGATCCAGCCTAGTTTTGCGCTCGATCTTTGAATTGGGATCTCGTCATCGTTCATATTTTCTACGTCCGACAGATATTTCACCAACAATTTTGCATTTTCGGATGTGACTGCTACACCGAGCTTGGACAACGAGACAATCTTGCTTGCCGAAGATATAATATCTTTTGGGACGGCAATCTCTGTCCAGCGGTGATTACGTTTATACGCCAGCCGGATCTGTTCTTCCCCTGTCTCCAGGTTCCGCATCCTTCCGATCGGCATGATTGGATGGTAACAGACGATCACCTCGTTGGAATAATCCTTATTGAATGTCCGTATACCATTGTCTGCGGCAAGCCAGGATCCGCACTTCATAGAGTCGTACTTCCCAGTAAAATTCGTCCAGTTTTCAATGAGTGTCTGACTCTGCCGCTGTTTCTGCTGAGTTTCCTTCTCAGCTTTTTCGAATGCTTTCACCATTGTGTCAAACTGCCCTTTTACTCCGAGCTCCTTTGCACGATCCTGAAAGGAAAGGAGCATCTGTGCCCGTCTTATAGCATCCTCCTGCTCAAAGATTTCCACAAAGACTTCCTCTGCCAGGATTCCTTTTTTATCGTAACTGTTTAAAGGTTTCATATCGCTCCTTATCACCTCGGTTCATTTAAAACTTCGTGTAAATACAGTTGATACTGCAGCTTGTTATAGCTTTCCGTCCAGAGATCAGAAAGCGGCACTGTAAGTATCAGACAGTCTCGATATATGTCGATCAGCTCGCTATTGACTTTCCGCCGCTCTTCCAGATTCTCTTTCTGCCTTTGCTGCATCTCCCACTCTTTCCGGGCGTGATACCGCGACATTCGTTCTCCGAACGTCTCTTTTTTCTGCTCGTATGTTCCGCCCAGATTGAAAAATGCTTCCCGGAATGTGATATCTTCCATTTGGCTTACAAAGTCAAAAATATCCCCATGAGCCCCGCATCCGAAGCAGTAATAGCTGTCCTGGTAGATCTTCATGGATGCGGTTTTCTCTTTATGGAACGGGCAGCAGATGAAGCCAGCTCTGTTCGGTTGCATCCCATACCGCCCTAAAATATCTCGCATGCTATAAGTTTTCTTAATTTCTTCACTGTTCATAGTCCATCCATCAAAATCCGAATAATCTCTTTTCCCGTCTCGTCCTTATCACAGAAAAGGAATCGGCAACCATACTTCTGTTCCTGAGTACAGAGAATTTTATACAATACATCGCCTGTCATAGCCTTTGTTTCGACATCCTCCCACTTTCCAGTGACCCGATTTCGCTGTCTCTTCCATCTGCGGGGATTATCCCACCATGCCACGTCCTGCAGGCAGGTAATCCCCTTCCCGTGCTCCACCAGGATCACTAGCTGGATCTCATTTTTCTGTGCAAGGATCAGCTCCCTTCGGAACCGGTCATGATCGTTGCAGACGTTATTGCACAGCTCTGACAGGTTCTGCTTTCTGTCGATAATCAGCCGGGGATTATCATAGTTCATGTAATCCCCGACCATCAGCTTTGATACCGGATGCGTAATATTCTGTCGGTCAAACTCCGCCACGATCTTCGTGATCGCCCGCGCCTTTTCCCTGCTGTCAATCTGTATAATCATTCACATCACCTCAATTAAACGGCAGTTTTTCGTCAATCCCGTCTGGGATATTCATAAATCCGTCTCCATCTTCTTGTCCGAAGCCTCCGCCATACTCCATATGGGCTCCACAATCCTGCGACGAACTCTTGCTCTCCCCGAATCCGACCTGCTCCGCGATCACATCCGTTGTATATACTTTTACACCGTCCTTGTTTGTATAAGATCCAGACTGAATCCTGCCAGTCAGCTCCAGCTTCATGCCCTGGCGGAAATACCGCTCAATAAATTCCGCTGTCTTTCCAAAAGCGACACAGCTGGGGAAGTCTGCCGTTGGTCCGCCGTCCTGTTTAAAGCGGCGGTCTACCGCAAGGGTAAACCGCGCAATGCTTGTCCCGCCATCCGTGTACCGCACATCCGGATCCCTGGTGAGACGGCCTGTTAAATTCACACTATTTATGCTCATCTGATGCCTCCCGCTTTAAATTCTTTGTTACTTCAAAAATCTTCATGGCTTGCTTAAATTCCTCTACAGTCATTTCTTCGATGCTCTTTGCCTTTGAATGCAACCGATCAAGGATCATTTTATCCGACACACCAGTCCGCTTCTGTTCAGCGCGGATCGTATTCACCATCACCTCAGTTACCTTCCTGTCTTCGCTTTCCTGCGCAGCACCTCTCTTCTGCTCCGGATTGCCCTCTTTATTTTCGGCCGGCTGAGCTTTTGCCGATTCTTGCTTCTTTGCAGCGGGTGCTGATGTCTTACCTTTTCCAGCATTCTTTTCCTGGGTCGTCTTCCCATCCATGTCATGGATCTCCGCATCCGGATCCGCCATATCCTCAACCGGAATGCAGAAGAGCTGGAAGCACAGATACTTATATGCGATCGCCATGGCTTTGTTAATAGCCTTATCCCCTGTATCCATAGCCTCACCTTTGAGGACGGTCTCAACATGGGATCCATCTTCCGCGTATACCGTATATTTCATTTTAAGAATGACAGAAGTGACCCTGCCTCCGCTTTTGCTCGTTCCAATCTCCCGGATCTCGTCCAAAATCTCCGGAAGAATAAATACTTTGTTCTTTGCCAGAGCGGGATTCAGGACGCTATAAACGTCGTCCACACTCCTGTACTTAAAGCCCTGCTGCTTATTAACCTTATCCTTGGACACCACGCCGATGTCATTGATCACGCCTGCAATAGCCGCGTAAATCTTCGGTGCTCCTGGAAGCATTGCCTGTCCTTCCTGCATTATCCGTCCCTCCGTTCGTAATAAACTCCAATGCTATCCAGTGCCATATCAATAGCCTGGATATCTTCATCGGATGCCACCACATGATAAAACACAGTCCGGGTGTCCGGCTGCACAAACGGCATCACATCATCACCACCAGACTTTTCGGTCTCAAGCGGGGCAACTGCCGCTTCCTGTCTTGCGGCCTGGGATTCTCTTGCTTCTGCTTCCTGACGCGCCTGCTCCCGAATCCTCGCTTCTCGCTCAATAGCTTCTCTTTCTGCTACACGGATCCGTTTTTCCTCAGCAAGACGCCTCCTTTCTTCCTCTTGACGTCTGCGCTCCTCTTCCCTGCGCATGATCTCAGCTTTCTGCTGTTCATAATTGTTTATGTAGGCAACTGCCTTAGCCATATCCTGAGAATCCTTATAAATCTCAAGCGCTTTTTCCACAGCATCTGACTGCATCCCGGAAATAGTGCTTACTGCAATTCTGGCACTCTCTACAGCAGTAGCTATGCTCTCCCTGATAGATCTCATGGTTGTAGTGGCATTCTCCCATTTTGTGTCGTAAATTCTTCCAAGGTCACAGTACTCTTCCATGTCACCAATGATTTCCTGATAGATTTCCTTGATCTTCTCACGCCGTTCCTCTCTTCTCTTCCGTTCAAAGTCCTTCAGCTGAGAATCAATCAGGCAGATGGGTTCATCAATCTTCTCAGTCAAGTTCTTCATCTTCGCCTCGAAGTCCTCATAGGGTTTCATCCATTCTTTCTTTACGCCCTTCCGCGCATCTTCAAAGTCCTTTTTCAGCTTTCTGAGGTTGGCTACCTCTGATTTTGCGATGCTCTTGCTTTCCTCGGTAAATACCGCACCTTTATACTCCGCCAGTTTCGCATCCAGAGCTTTTTCGATCTCATCAAAATTCAACTCGATAACCCCTGGATTCTGCTTCACATTTAATGTCAACTCGTTCATATTAATCTCCTCTCACTTCATACCCTTTTTAATCCGATAAATGTACCAATCAGCCTCTCTATCATTGCTTCTGGATTTTCCGGACCGACAATGTCTTCTCCCACCACAATACCAAAAATCAAGTCCCCAACAATAGGATAACCATGCCTTGCCGTTCCATACAATGCGCACCCTAATGCATTCTCCGAAAGTCCTTTAACAAGCCCCTCTTCATCGACTAGCATAATCACGGACGGATTTTTGAAATAATCCGCCATGAGTTGAGTATGGACCGTCTCAAAAGAACCACCAATTGCTTGCTGAATGCTCTTGAAATCAGAGAAATCCACATCAATAATGGACACTTTATTGTCAGTTGTTACCTTTACAGTTTTCATTTCTTTACAAATCCCTCTTTTTCGTCTAAAATAAAGTTGATCTTTTAACTATGCGCCCAGAGGTTGCCGCCTCATTTATGGGCGCATTTTATTTTGCCATTACCTGCCTTGTGGCCGGATCATAAACAACGATCATGCAATCTCCTGTTTTATCCTTTATAAATGCCTCGTTTCCGTGCATTTCCGTGATGTGTACGCAGTCACAATAAAAGTTCTGGTTGATCCACTTGCGGATCGCATACTCTGCGATCGTCTTCGCTCCTTTGATCATCTTCGCTCACCTCCTTAGATCGGTCCTGCCTGCAAGATATAAATAATCACAGCCATCACCGCATTTAACATCATGCTTGCGACTGTTACCGCGATCAGTCCTCTTGCAGCGCTGTCTCTTTCTTTTCTTTTGCTCCGGATCTTTCGGCTCTCCTGCTTGTGATCCGCTTCCGGCAAGCTTCTCCGTTCGATCGGGATCAGTGCCAGCTCCGGCACTGCCAGTAATTTCATTTTTTCCATGCTTGTCCTTCCTTTCTACCGCTTACGCGGTTTTCTCTATTATGTAGTTTCTGTCAAAAAGAACCCTCTGGTTAACACTTTCTGCAAATGCCTCTTTGTCTTCCAGTTCCTTAACCTCTACTTCTTTTCCGTCAATTACTACAATGCTTTTTATGATCATTTACACCACCTCTCTAAAGCTTATGAATCACTGTTTGTACTTGTTGCGTCGTCCAATGAAATCCCCTATACTTTAATTACCGAGTACCAGTCGGAATAATTATGAAAGGAGTATAATATCATGAAACTAAATTTAAATTGCATACGCGACATTCTCTTAACTCTGTCCGAAAAACTGATTCCCGATGAAAGTGGATATATTGTTCCGCTATCTCCTTCTGAGTTTTCTGAATCTGAACTATCACAATACGAAAAGAATGAAGTGATGTACTGGATTCGTAAACTTATGGATGAAGGTATCATCATAAAAGGGAAAAAATATGTTGATTCTCCACTTCCACTGATTAAAGATATTTCTATGGCAGGATATCAGTTTATCGAAGCCACCGAAAAACCTTCTGCTTGGAATACAATAAAACCAAAACTTTCCGAAATAGCGATATCATCTGTCACAACGCTCATCAATGCTGTTATCAGCTTGACTGTCTCCTAAAATTGTGACATCCATTTCAATTGTCAGAGTTGCTTGGTTGTCTCCTTCCTTTTGGACAACCGAGTATTTTCTGATGCCATAAATTCTTTTTTCATCTAAGAAAATACCGTTATCTACTTTTAATTTGTGCAATCCAGCTATTTCTTTCACACCTCCTCACTCTCCTTTCTCTTCTGCTTCAAAGTCATGCTTATCGAACACCTTTCCTGTTACACTACTCTAGGAAGAACTCAATAGATACCCCGAAGTAGTCGGCGAGAATTTTGAGTTTGTCAGTTTTTACGTTACTCCGTCCGCGTTTCCAATCAGATAAAACTGATTGAGATATTCCTGTATCTTTTGATACCTGATACGCTGTCTTGTTGGTTTTATCCAATAATTCAGCAAATTTTTCGTACACTTTTGCACCGCCTTTCCGTATATAAACAGTTGTAATTACTACGGAAATGTGATAGTATTTACTTGTCAGATAAATTCAACATTTCCGTAGTATGCATTTGGATTATCGGTTTTCCTTTGCATACTCATACTATACTATGTATTTTCGATAATGTCAATTAAATACTATCGGTTTTTCATAGTATCACCCATGTTTGTGAAAGGTGGACAAAAAATGTATGAGATTTTTGAGCAATTACTACAAAAGTATGGTGTTAGTGCATACAAAGTAGCAAAGGCGACAGGAGTGACACAGTCCACTCTAAGCGACTGGAAACGCGGAAGGAGTACGCCCAAATCAGAAAATATGAAAAAACTTGCAGATTACTTCGGCGTTTCGATTGACTATCTTATGACAGGAAAGGAGGAAACTGAAAAAGAGCCAAAGCTTAAACCTAAAGACGAAAAAGACATAAAAGAGATTCTTGCCAACACTGAGCAACTTCTTAAGCAGGATGGGCTCATGTTTGACGGTGATCCGGCATCACCAGAGGCGATTGAGTCTATTCTGTCAGCTATGCAGATTGGCATGGAAATGGCGAAGAAAAAGAACAAGGAGAAATACACTCCGAAAAAGTATAAAAAGGATTGATGTTATGAATATTAAACGGCTGGTGGATTCTCTGGTCAGAAAGTACAAATCACGGAATCCCTTTGAGATAATCGAGCATCTCAATGTAATAGTTGTCTTTTATCCCTTACACGGGGTAAAAGGATTTTATCAGTACTTTCAGCGTAACAATATCATCTATATTGATGAAACATTATCCGATCAAGAGAAACTGTTTGTCTGTGGACATGAGTTGGGTCACATGCTCCTACATAAGAAATCGAATGCGATTTTCATGGACTCCCGGACTCAACTCAATACTACTAAGTACGAGATAGAGGCTAACCGATTTGCGATGAATCTATTGCTATCTGATGAGGAAATAGAGGAGCATTTAGATTTTTCTACAACACAGTTCTCACGACTATTCGGATACAATAAGAAGCTAATAGAATTACGGCTGAAGGATTTTAATTAATGTGGTGTTTTTCGGAGAAAGAGAGAGAACGCATGAAACTATTTGATAAATTTTTTAAAAATTCACCTGAAATACCCGAACAAAATTATAAACATAATGTCTATGAAAAGGAGACTTCTCAATATTCCCCCTTGCCTAGGTTTTATTATATAAAAGGCGAAAAATATGATATTGATTCACCGAACAGCGTTTCGAGCATTCCTATTTGTGAAACCCACTTTAAAATTAACGATGAAGATTGGGGAATAGATACCATTCTGCGAGAGCATGTAAACAGATATTACACTCACATCCCGGAAGATTTAAAAACAGTGTGCTATTCCAAAATTTCCGAAATAAAATGGGAAGGTCTAGAAAAATTATCTCATTCAGAAAAGCTGGCATTAGAAAAACAAAAAGAAGAGCAACTTCGAGAAAAAGCTCAACTTAATGCTATTTCGCGTTCAGATATGGAGCAGTTCCATTTTGAGAATTATAAAATGGAAGAACCTTTTTATGATAATAACAAATGTATTATGTTGATTTCCGATGAAAATAAAAACCAAATTGCACATGATTTGTCATTGCTTGATACCTATATAGAACCATATCGTAAGTCTTTGTGTATTGAGAATAATTTATATATAAATCCTAGCGAATTAAAATTTGACACCTTAAAACATGATAAGACAAATACTACTTTATATTTTACTTATTTTGAGTGCAAGCCGTATACTAAAACAGAAAAAAAATCGAAGTTTCCGCTCATACTTCATTATGCAACTCCAGCATATCATGAATTTAATCCGCCAACAGATTTTTTTGGGAATATATATTATTTGCAAGATGGAAATATTGGAAAAGCCCGACTGACATATTGGATTAGTCATACAATGTATTCTTTTGAATTAGGGCTAACAGGACAAACATTAGAAGTAAAAAAAGTAGAAAAAGCTGTCAATGGTAACAAAAGTCTATTGTATAAACGATGAACAAAATCCCTCCCTGCCCCACAGTGTGCAGGGGAAAAACTAAATACTGTATTTACCCGGGTAGCCGGAGGACGAGCTCCCACCCATTCCGAGAATCCTGTGGAGGGGGTGGTAATTATGAGTACATATGAAGAACTCAGTTTAATCGTAAGCATTGCGCTTTTGGTTGTAGCCATTCTGAATTATACGCATAAAAAATAGCCGTCCTGCCCTGACAAAGCTGACGACTATTTCTTATAGTTTTTAAGTTGCGCCGGAGCGGGTGAGGTGCAGTCACCTTCCAGCTATCCTGTTAAGTACATTATAGCAAATGTACCATAAATGTCAAGAACCGCCCCTGCGCCAACAGGAACGGCTCTGGAATATATCCGAAGATATACACCTAATCAACGAAAATATTGTATCATCTTCGGTCAGCTATCGCAATCAGAACATTTGTTTCTTGATAGCTGTTATTTTTATACTCATTTTTCTGCTCTGTCAGGAATAGAATGAATCAACCGAGGTGATGTCATGAAAACTAAATATTGTTATGGTTATGTTAGGGTATCCACATCTGGCCAAGAAGAGCTCTCTCCGGACTCACAAGCAAAGCTATTAAAAGACTTCGCGAAAAAGAATGATATGATCATCTTACAAATTTTTTACGAACTCGGCATCTCCGGCCGCAAAGCTGATAAACGTCCGGAATTTCAAAAAATGATTGCTCTTGCCAAATCAGACAAACATCCTGTCGATTGTATCATCGTATGGAAATTCAGCCGTTTTGCCAGAAACCAGGAAGAATCTATCGTTTATAAGTCCCTTCTTAAAAAAAAGCATAATGTGGACGTTTTAAGCGTTTCCGAGCCTCTTGTAGATGGTCCGTTCGGCTCTTTGATCGAGCGCATCATTGAATGGATGGACGAGTACTATTCCGTCCGTCTTTCCGGCGAAGTGACACGAGGTATGACAGAAAAGGCAAAACGCGGCGGCTATCAGGCGCGTCCTCCGCTTGGATACAAAATCCAAGAACGCGGAAAACCTCCTGTTATTGTACCGGAAGAAGCTGAAATAATTAAAATCATATTTGATAAATATGTAAATGAACATACCGGAATATTCGACATAGCACGCTATCTAAATTTGTGTGGGTTTAAAACATCTCACAACAAACCGTTTGAACGCAGATCTATTGAATACATCTTACAGAACCCAACTTACTGCGGTATGATCCGGTGGAACCGTACCGTAAGCGAAACAAACGAAATCCGGCCGGAATCAGAATGGATTGTCTCTGATGGTCAGCAACCTGCTATTATATCTAAAGAATTATTTGACAAAGCACAGATCCGTTACAAAAGCGAATACAAACCATCCGGCGCCAGACCTTCCTCTACATACAAACATTGGCTTTCAGGTCTTATGAAGTGCCCTGTATGTGGAAGAACCATGATTGCCAAAACAGTAAATAACCAAAAATCATACTGCTATTTTACATGCTATGGATACTCAAAAGGAAAATGCCTTGCAAAAACATCTGTAAGCTCGTTAAGGTTAGAACCGGCGGTACTTGCATCCATAAAAGAAGTTCTGGACACTGGCAACATCATCTACAGGCACGTTGAACCGGTGCAGGAAACTTCTGTGGATCTAAACGTCATTATTACGGAGCAGTTAAGAAAGAATGCGGAAAAATTTGACCGCATCAGAGAAGCGTACCGTAATGGAGTAGATACACTTGACGAATATAAAGAAAATAAGCGCATGGTTCAGGAAGAAAAAGAGATGCTGGAAAAGCAGCTTGCAGACATAAAACCAGCAGAACCTACTATTGATACTTCTAAAATCGCTATGTTGGAAAAAGTAAGAAATGTATATGAAATCATAGAATCTGACTCTGTGGACCCCGTAACCAAAAATGAAATCCTAAAGAGCGTGATAGAAAAGATTATATATGATCGCTCAAAAGATGAGCTGAAAGTTTATTACTACTATGCGCCGGAATCCCAGTAAAATCAAGGGTTTTCGCAGTTTTGTAGGTTATAACAAAAAGGTCATCCAATTCGGACAGCTCACCATTTTCCCGTCACAATACTGTGTCAATATCGGCTGCCGCACGTTCGGTCTTGAAAGATAATTTGCAAACAATTCATCTACGATCACGGAAATGCTTTCATATACATTTCTTTCCGGTATCCACTTATGATCGAATGCTGTAGATGAAGTGATCGTAAAATCATACCCTTTGTTTCTATACCATTCGGTATAAACGCGATTGAGCGTAAAAGACATAATCGCAAGAACGTTTGCCCGAATCGTATTTGCGGGCCAGGTGGCATAAATTTCGCTGGACGCCACATTTTTGATATAATCTTTATACTTCACATAATAGTTTTTTGCAGTCGAATCTCTCGGAGAACCGTCATGAACAACAATGTATTCAGGAACAACAACACGGCTTAAAACGATCTCTCCGCTTTCATTTACAGGCTTGATCTCATCTTCCGCTATTTTAGGAGGATATTCTGCATATAAAGTATGAGCAGGGATGACGAAAATTTCTTCCTCTTCCCTGCCCGTATCTGTCGGTCTCATCCTGATATTTTGAATTGCTTTTGTATTTGCCAGAATTTCTGTTCCCGCAATGCTCACAGGCTCAAACCCCGGAGCGCTTACATTCAATGTATATTCCGAATAAGGCTGCCGTTCGTTTTCAGGGTCCAGACTCCACTCTTCCGGCGGCGCATCCAGCTCAATCATATCCGTCTGCCCCGAGGAATCAGTCACCAACTGTTCTAATGTATTTTCCGGAACACCGGTATACGAAATCGAAATGCGAGCTTCCGAAATCGGATATGAATTCACCGATGAAGTTACATTCACCTGTAATGATCCTTTATCTGCCGCCTCCTGCTGCATTTTCACATTCTGCATCCCGACTCCTTGCATTGCAGCTTTATACCTCTTATTGTTTTCTGTTTCCCGCATACGTTCTCCTTCATCAGATTTATTCTCTCTAAATATATATGCGGAAGCTTTCGTTTAGAACAACTTTCGTATTCGGAGTCTCTGCAAGAGCATATGATAATCAAAACAACTTCATGATATCGTTATACATCACAACGGCCATCAGTACCATAAGCAATGCGAATCCCGCAAAATGTACCATTCCTTCTTTTTCCGACGGAACACGTTTTTTACGGATCGCTTCTATTATAAGAAAAACAAGTCGTCCTCCGTCCAATGCAGGGAGCGGAAGCAGATTTAAAATTCCGAGATTTGTTGTCAGCAGAACACCGAAGTTCATCATACTGAGCATCACAACGCCGAACCCTGCCGGAGCTGCTTCCTGATACATGTCGTCTACGGCATTTACAATTCCTACCGGACCTGAAAGATCTTTAAGTCCTGCCTGACCTGTCACAAGCATGCGCAAACTGTCTACTGTATAATTCATCCAGTACTTTACTTTGTAAATACTGTATTCAACAGATTTGAAAATCCCCGGTTTTACTATATCTCCGCTTGTCACCCCAAGCAGCGGTGCGGCATCGCCTTCCAACTGTCGAGGCTCCAGTTTTGCCGTATATTTCTTGCCGTCACGTTCATACTCTACTTTGAAAGGCGCTTCATCGGCATGTGTCATTGTATACAGACTGACATCATCCCATATATGCACGTTCCGCCCGTTGATCTCTGTGATAACGTCTCCGGCTTGAAGTCCCTCTTCCTGCGCGGAATAGCCGTCCAGCACTCCTGTTATTTCCGGACTTCTGTAACCGGTTATCATAATCAATATAAAACAGAAAACACACGCAAGAATGAGATTGAAGATCGGTCCCGCCGCAACAACTGACATTCTCGCCCACACGGATTTACTGTTGAAACTTCCTTCCGACAGATCGTCGGCATCATCTTCGCCCATCATACACGCGCCGCCGAAAGGAAGCAGTTTCAGAGAAAATTTTGTCTCTCCGATCTGTTTTCCTAATAACGTAGGTCCAAGTCCTAAAGAAAATTCATCTACCCGAATTCCGTTTTTCTTTGCAAGAAGAAAATGTCCCAATTCATGAAAGATGATAATAAAACTAAATAATAAAACTGCAATAATGATTCCCATTCGCTACCACCTGTTTTTTATAAATTCATATGTTTCCCGCTCAGTCTTTAGTATCTCTTCCACTGTCGGATCTGCAATATTTTTATGATTTTCCATACACGCCGAAATAATCTCCGGAATCTCAAGATATGCGATCTGTCTTCCGAGAAACATTGCAACAGCACGCTCGTTTGCCGCATTAAACACAGTCGGAAGAGAACCGCCTTTTCTCCCGGCTTCATACGCAAGCTTCAGTCCGTAAAACGTCTCCATATCCGGCTTCTCAAAAGTAATCTGCGAAAGTGTGGAAAAATCAAGACGATCTCCCGGAAGATACCTTCTCTCCGGATAATAAAGCGCATATTGGATCGGCAGTTTCATGTCCGGTGTTCCAAGTTGAGCGATCACCGCACCGTCCTCATATTCTACCATAGAATGAATAATGCTTTGAGGCTGTACGACAACTTGGATCTGATCGACCGAAACGTCAAAAAGCCATTTGGCTTCTATCACTTCAAGACCTTTATTCACCATTGTAGAAGAATCGATCGTAATCTTCTGTCCCATCTCCCAGTTTGGATGTTTCAAAGCATCTTCAACTTGTATACCGGTAAGTTCTTCTCTTTTTTTCCCGCGGAACGGTCCGCCCGAAGCAGTCAATAATATTTTATGGAGAGCTTTGCGCTGTCCCCCCTGAAGCGACTGAAAAATCGCGCTGTGTTCACTGTCTACAGGAAGGATCGACACTTTATATTGTTCCGCCAGCGGCATGATAATATGCCCTGCCGTCACAAGTGTTTCTTTATTTGCCAGCGCAATATCCTTTCCGGCTTTGATCGCCTCGATCGTCGGCAGGATTCCGATCATACCTACAATCGCAGTTACAACAATCTGTGAATCTTTCCAAGATGCAGCGGCAAGCAATCCGTCCATCCCGGATAAGATCTCCACATCCAGATCCGCAGTCTTTATTTTCAGCTCTGCGGCTTTTTCCTCATTCCACACTGCGGCAATCGACGGTTTGAATTCCCGGATCTGTTTTTCCAGAAGTTCAATGTTATTTCCCGCAGCAAGCGCCGTGATTTTTATATCTTTGTTTGTTCTTACAATTTCAAGCGTCTGGGTTCCGATCGAGCCGGTAGACCCTAAGACAGCGATTCTTTTCATATCTTTGTACCTCACTTCTGCATCTGTCCTGTAACATATCGCCCGTAAACTTATCTTCCGGCTTCATAATGCCCTTATGTCTTACAATAAAACCGCAAGATAATATATGATCGGAGCAGTAAAAATGACACTGTCAAAACGATCCAGAATTCCTCCATGACCCGGAATCAGTTTCCCGTAATCTTTAATATTATGATAACGTTTGATCGCCGATGCCGCCAGATCGCCGATCTGGGAAATTGCGCCGCCGACTGCACCGATCACTGCATAAGAAACGATACTCGCCCCTGCATTTCCCCAGTGGTTCACAGCTAATGCATAAAGCACACCAATCAGGGCTGCGCCTGCAATTCCTCCTATCCCGCCTTCTACGGATTTTTTCGGACTCAGAACCGGAGCCATCTTATGCTTTCCGATGAGCATGCCTACACAGTATGCACATGTATCGCATCCCCACGAACAGATAAACACAAGCCATACGGTAAACACTCCTCCCGGAAGCATTCTTGTAAGGTAAATGTAAGACAGCATTACCGCTACATAAAATACTCCGAAAAATGCCGCCATGATCTGCTGTGTATTATATTTCGGATAAGAAAATACAAGCACTGCCATCTGGCAGATCAAATACGCCATAAAAAGCAGCATAAACCATGTATGTTTTTCTCCCGGGAGATATTCTTCCATATAAATAAGCGCATAATACCCGAAAGCAAAAATATAACCGACAATTCCCGGCGCTTTTTTCTCAATGCCAAACACTTTATAAAGTTCTGACATTCCGATCAGGCTGATCGCGAAAAGAACCGTAAATAAAACTTGCCCTCCGGCAATCACTGTCGTCAATGCAATGATCATCAGCATAATGCCGCTCAACAACCGTGTTTTAAACATAGATTACGCCTCCTCAACTTTGCCGAATCTTCTGTGTCTGTGGTTATATTCTTCGATTGCTTTTACAAGTTCTTCTTTTGTAAAATCCGGCCAGGGCACATCCGTAAAATAAAATTCCGAATATGCAAGCTGCCAAAGAAGATAATTCGACAATCTCTGCTCCCCACTCGTTCGGATCATCATATCTGGATCCGGAATCCCATGAGTATCTAAATATGTCTCAAACACCGATTCATCAATCTCTTCTGCTTTTATCTTTCCTTCTGCACAGTCTTTCGCCATTTTTTGCGCTGCCCGTGTCAGCTCATCTCTGCTTCCGTAATTCAAGGCAATCGTAAAATTCAGACCGCCGTTGTCTGTGGTAGCAGCTTCTAGCTCGCGAATCCTGCTTTTGATATCGTCATCCAACGGCTCAATATCTCCGATCACACGGATCTTCATATCATTCTTGGCCGCTGTTTTCAAGCATGTTTTCATATAATTACGAAGCAGTTTCATAAGAGCCGCAACTTCATTTTCCGGGCGGCTCCAATTTTCTGTTGAAAATGCATAAACCGTCAGATATTTAATTCCCATACGCCATGCCTCTTCACAGATTTTCTCCACATTTTTGCTTCCCTGTGCGTGTCCGTAGTTTCGCGGCATCCCCTTTGCTTTCGCCCATCTGCCATTTCCGTCTAAAATAATTGCTATATGCTGCGGTACGTTCATCTTTTCTTCCTCTCTATACGAAAGGGGGCTTACAATCAAAGCCCCCAGTTTTTGTAACGGCGTTAAGAATCCGATTACACAGTCATAATCTCTTTTGTCTTTACCTCGACCATCTTATCAATCTTTTCGATATATTTATCCGTAATCTTCTGAAGATCGTCTTCCAGATCTTTGATCTCATCTTCCGAAACTTCCGTTCCTTTTAACTTCTTAAACGCTACATTTCCGTCACGACGGATATTTCTGACAGCCACTTTCGCAGCCTCTCCTTTTTTCTTCACATCTTTTGCCAGTTCTTTTCTCCGATCCTCCGTAAGTTCAGGGAATACGAGGCGAACCGTCGAACCGTCATTAGTCGGATTGATGCCGAGATCTGACATAAGGATCGCTTTCTCAATCTCTTTGAGCATGCTCTTTTCCCACGGCTGGATCTGAATCATCCTTGCTTCCGGGACAGATACGTTTGCCACCTGTTGGATCGGTGTCGGCGATCCGTAATAATCAACTGTCAATTTATCAAGAACATGTGGATTTGCGCGACCGGCTCTGATCGTAGCTAATTCTCCGTCAAGATTATTGATCGTTTTTGTCATCTTTGAATCATATGTCGTCAATCTTTCATTCATATTTATATCCTCCTGCAAATTTTTTATAACGCTTATACAGTCACTTTCGTTCCCGTAAAGTTTCCGCTCATCGTTTCCACAATACTGTTTTCCTCGTTCAAACCGAATACAAGCATCGGCATCTTATTTTCAAGGCAGAGAATCGATGCTGTAAGATCCACCGCGGCAAGTTTCTGATCGATCACTTCCTGTATGGATATCTCGTCATATTTGACCGCTTCCGGATTCACTTTCGGATCGCTGTCATAAATACCGTCTATCGCCTTTGCAAGCAGCATCGCGTCCGCTTCAATCTCGATCGCTCTTAATACCGCCCCTGTATCTGTTGAAAAATACGGATGTCCCGTTCCTCCTGCGAAAAAGATCACTTTTCCTTCTTCCAGCGCCGCTACTGCCGCATCTTTTGAGAATAATGACGTAAACGAACCGCATACAAACGGCGTAAACACTTCTGTTTTCATCCCGACATAACGGAAAATATCAGATACATAAATACAGTTCATCACCGTTGCCAGCATTCCGATCTGATCTGCTTTTGTCCGGTCGATCGTCTCGCTCGTCCTTCCCCTCCAGAAGTTGCCTCCTCCGGTCACGATCGCCACCTGAATGCCATCCTCAGTCAGTTTCTTTACCTGCTCTGCAACTTTAATACAGGTTGCCTCGTCAAAACCTGTTTTTTTATCTCCCGCGAGCGCTTCTCCGCTCAGCTTTAACAGTACTCTTTTCATATCGTACTCTCCTTTGTTTTCTTCACATTAACTATTTAAAATCAATGCTGACCTAAAATGAAGTATAACATAAGTTTTTCATTTTGTCATGTACATATCCCGCATCTCGTTCATCTGCCATAACCGTCAGTTTATCGCCTGCCATAAGGCATGTTTTTCCTTTCGGAATAAACTCTTTTCCGCCTCTGTCTACCGCGACAAGAAGGCAGTTGTCCGGCAGATCTATTTCCATGACGGTGCGGTTTTCAAGAGCAGAACCTCCCATGATCACAAACTCGCTCAGCACTTTCTGCCCGCCCGCATAAACCGGCTGTTCTTCCTCTTTTTCTCTTCGCAGCAGATTTGCCAGAAGGCTTTCATAAATCGGTTCAGATCTTACCAAAGTTGCAGTGACATATGCAGTCACCGAAACAAGTGCAAGAGAAAGCATCTGACTTACCGAGCCGGACATCTCAAACAGAAGTATGATCCCTGTGATCGGCGCACGAACGATCGCCGTGAAAAATCCGGCCATTGCCAGTAAAACGAAATTATTCATATACATCGGATCTAAACCGAAGATTTCCGTTCCTGTCATAGAGAAGATTCCGCCGACCATTGCGCCTAATATCAGAAGCGGAAAAAAAATTCCGCCAGGAGCGCCGGATCCGAAACTGACTGCCGAAAACAGAAATTTCACAAGAAACGTAATGATCGCAACTTTCAACACCATCTCTTTATCCGTCAAAGCAACGATCAGATCCCCTCCGCTTCCAAGTACCGAAGGCATGCAAAGTCCAAGCACTCCCGCCGCCGAAAACGCGATCATAAGACGAGTCGTCTCGTTTAAAAATTTCGGTCTTTTATAAAGTTCCTGCGCTTTTAGCATTACCTTATTATAGAGCGCTCCCATCAGACCTAAAATCACTCCCAACACAAGGATCATCCAATAATAATTCTGGGGAAGCGTCTGTTCCAACTGAAATCGGAACACCGGATCAAGCCCCATAATATGAGACGATATATAATCTGCCGTAACCGAAGCTGTCATAACCGAAATAAGCAGACTTGTCGAAAACCCTTTGTGCAGTTCTTCCAACGCAAACATAACGCCTGCCAAAGGAGCGTGAAATGCCGCAGCCAGTCCGGCGCTCGCCCCACACGTCATCAAATACCGTTCTTCTGTTTTCCCTCTGCTTAAAATCCGTGATATTCCCTGTCCGCTCATCACTCCAAGCTGTATAGACGGACCTTCCCTGCCAAGAGACAGTCCGCCGAACAGACAAAGAAATCCTCCCGCAAACTTAGCGGGCAGAACTTTAAGCCAGTTTTGATTCAATTTTCCAAGTATTTCACCTTCAACCTGCGGTATTCCGCTCCCCGATATCATCGGTTCCCATTTTATCAGTTTCCCGACAAGCACTGCAAGCAGCATCAAAACAGCAAACCATCCCGCAATCCGCAGTGGATTTCCTTTTATAAACGCCAGCGCTTCACCAAGCCATTTTCCCGCACAAGTAAGCGCGATTCTGTAAAGGAGCACGATCAACCCTCCGACAGCTCCTACGAGAAGTCCTTCCCCGATCAATATAACAGGAAAACGCTGCGCTCTTTTTATTGTATGCGATGTATTTCTTTTCATTTTATCCTCATTTCTTCCATTCCTTTTTTCTACAGTTCCGACAAAAAGCCGTAAAGATCATCGAAGATCTTCCCGAAAATATTTCACACCAGAAATATAGACACAATCACAGTGACAATACCGCATATACCGATTGCAAGTCCGCTCATCGCGCCTTCCACTTCCCCGATCTCAATCGCTTTCGATGTTCCTACCGCATGGCTGGATGCCCCTATGGCAAGTCCTGCCGCAACCGGATCAGATACCTTAAATAATTTTATAAGAAGGGGCGCAAATATCCCCCCTAGTATTCCTGTTCCGATAACGGCGGCAACCGTAATCGGAACGACGCCGCCTGCCGGTTCTGATATGCTCACGGCAATCGGGGTTGTTACGGATTTCGGCAGCAAAGAAACTGTCAGACTTTTATCCAGTCCGAATAACCGGCACAGTCCGTAAACACTTCCCATAGATGCCAAAGATCCGGCCGTGCAGCCGACAAGAATCGGAAGCCAGTACTGTTTGAGTATCTGTATTTTTGTATAGATTGCCACTGCAAGGCAGGCAGTTGCCGGAGCGAGGAACATATTAATAATCTTTCCTCCCGCATTATAATCTTCATAGGGTATTTTAAAAATAAGAAGAACCCCGACAATAAGAACAATGGCAATCACCAATGGATTACAGACAGGTGTTTTTAACTTTTCATTTAATTTCACCCCGATTCCGAAGGCTAGAACGCTTAGCGCAATTCCAAAATACGGTGAAGAACACAATTCTCTCATTTTTCTCCGCCTCCTGACTGTAGATTTTCTGGTTTCCTGCTTTTCATCAAACGGAGTGTCAATTTCACGCTCCATGCAGTCACTGCAAATGTAATAATTGTAGAAATAATACAAACAAAAACTAACTGTACAATCGAATGTTTCAGCACATCAAAATAATTCATAATACTTACGCCCGCAGGAACAAAAAAGAACGCCATATTTCCGAGAAGAAAATCCGCCTTTTCCTGAATATGTTCTATCTTTAAAACTCCGGTAAACAGGCATAAAAAAAGAAGTATCATTCCGATCACACTTGCCGGAAAGGTAAAAGGAAGCAGTTTCTCTATCACAAGGCTAAGCCAGCATACTGTAAAAATGATCCCGATCTGTCTAATGATTTTCATTGCATCAACTCCTTAATTGTTCTTGATCGCCTATCATTAACTCTACTAAAATACCACTGTCTTTGCAAGACTGTCAATGTCGGGCGCTATTCTTTAAATCTGTTCATATATCATTTATCTGCACATTAAAAGGCGAAAAAAGAGATAGAAATAAAAGAAATATGCAAAAAAAATCATTGACATTCTTTTTTTTGTATTCTATGATACTATTAGTTTCGCACTTTAAACAGTTAAAATTTTGCAGTATGAAGTTGAACGCTTTTGTTCTTCCCTTCGCTGCCGAAAATATTTTTCATAATACAGGGAGGCATTTTTATGATTATCGTACTGAAACCACATTCAACAGAAGAAACTATTACACGTGTAGAAAATATGGTCAAAAACCGGGGACTCGACACACACATCGTCCGCGGTACAGAGATGACGATCATCGGATGTATCGGAGATACAACGCTGATCGACCCACGACTCTTTGAAGTTGACAGTTCCGTAGATAAAGTTATGCATGTTCAGGAACCTTACAAACTTGCCAACCGCGCGTTTCATCCCGAAGACTCCGTGATCGACGTCTCAGGAGTCAAAATCGGCGGAGGACATATGGGATTGATCGCAGGTCCTTGTTCTGTAGAATCTTTTGATCAAGTGCTCGAGATCGCAAAAGCCGCAAAAGCCGCCGGAGCTAATCTTCTGCGCGGAGGAGCATTTAAACCGAGAACAAGCCCGTACTCATTTCAAGGGTTAGGTCTTGACGGACTGGAGATTCTCTGTCAGGTCAAACAAGAAGTCGGTCTTCCGATCGTAACAGAGCTGATGTCTCCTGAATACCTCGATGTTTTCAATGAGAAAGTAGATCTTATTCAGATCGGAGCCCGCAATATGCAGAATTTTGATTTATTAAAACAGCTCGGTCAGGTAGACCGTCCGATCTTATTAAAACGCGGTTTGAACGCTACCTACGAAGAATGGATCATGTCAGCCGAATATATTATGGCTTCAGGAAATGAAAACGTTATCCTGTGCGAGCGTGGTATCCGTACATTTGAAACATATACAAGAAACACTCTTGACTTACAGAGCATTCCTGTACTTCGCAAAAAGACACATCTTCCTGTTGTAATCGATCCTAGTCATGCAGGAGGAAAATGGTGGCTTGTAGAACCGATGGCAAAAGCTGCCGTAGCGGCAGGCGCAGACGGTCTGATGATCGAAGTTCACAATAATCCGGAGTGTGCTCTTTGCGACGGAGCACAGTCACTGAAACCGGAAAAATATGACACACTTCTCAAAGAAATAAAACTAATTGCCGAGGTTGTCGGAAAACAGCTATAAAAGGAGATTCTATGAAACTAACAGTCAATCTGAAGGAAAACTCTTATCCGATCTATATTGAAAACGGGATTTTAAATCGCGCGGGAGAATACATCGCCGATCTGTTTCACGGACAGCGTATTATGATCGTCTCCGATGACAATGTATTTCCACTGTACGGAAAACAATTATGCGATTCCCTTTCTGGCTACGAGTGTCATTCTCTCGTCCTCCCTCATGGAGAACCGACAAAAAGTTTCGACACACTTCCGAAAGTCTACTCCGCAATGCTTGACGCAAAACTGACCCGAAGCGATCTTGTGATCGCTCTCGGAGGCGGAGTGATCGGGGATCTGACCGGATTTGCGGCATCTACCTACTTGCGAGGAATCAAATGTGTGCAAATACCGACTTCTCTTTTGGCACAGGTAGACTCATCCGTCGGCGGCAAAACCGCCGTAGACCTTCCTCAGGGGAAAAATCTTGTAGGCGCGTTCTTCCACCCGAAAATGGTGCTGATCGATCCTCTTGTACTGAACACACTGCCTGATCATTTCATCCATGACGGCATGGGCGAAGTGATCAAATATGGCTGCATCAAAGACTCCGGGTTGTTTGATCTTCTCCTTTCTCATTCTTCATTTGAAGATCTCAAACCGGATCTGCCAAAGATCATTGCCAGATGTGTTGATATCAAACGGATCGTTGTAGAAGCAGACCAGTTTGATACCGGAGAGCGGATGCTTTTAAATTTCGGTCATACACTGGCCCATACGATTGAACAATATTATCAATATGAGCGGGAAAGCCATGGAGAAGCCGTCGGAATCGGCATGTATCAGCTTACGAAAATGTCAGAAAAACGCGGCCTTACCGCAAAGGGATGCGCTGAAAAGATTCGGAAAGCTTTAGATATCTACAATCTTCCGACAAGCTGCAAATTGACTGTTTCCGAACTGATCAAAGCGATCTCCCTTGATAAGAAAAACTTAAACGGACACTTAAACCTCGTCCTTTTAAAAGAAATCGGCGACAGTTATATTTATCCTACAAAAATCGGTTTTTTTGAAAACGAGTTGAACACATTTATGTGAGAATGTTGTACCTATAGTCTTCATAAACGAATAAACTTTTACATAACGACAAAAATAAAGCAGGAGATGCCGCAAATCAACAGCGCATCTCCTCTATTTTTATATCTTTTATATCTTTATTTTTTATATCTTTGTTTTTAATATTTTTTTAATATCTCCATTTTATATACTTGCTTTTACATACTTGCTTTTATTCTTTTTCCGCCATTCCTTTATACACTTTCTCCGCCGTGATCGGAAGCTCCCTCACAATTACTCCGACTGCATTTTGAACTGCATTTGAAATTGCAGGAGACGGAGTATTGATAACGATCTCTCCAATGGATTTTGCGCCGAAAGGTCCTGTCGGTTCATAACTGCTCTCGAATTCCACACGGATCTCTCCGACATCAAGACGGCTCGGTATTTTATACTGCATAAAGGAATTACTGTAGTTCTTTCCTTTTTCGCTGTAAATGATATCCTCATAAAGCGCCATTCCGATTCCCTGGGCGATTCCCCCTTCAGTCTGCACTCTTGCAAGATTCGGATTAACGACCGTTCCGCAGTCTACAACAGCGGCATAATCGATTGGTTCAACAACTCCCGTCTCTTTATCGATCTCCACTTCTGCAATACCGACCATGAACGGCGGCGGAGATACAGGAGAAGAAAAGGCTTCTGTTGCGGACAGCGGCGCGTTGCTGCTGCACATTACTTTGTTTCCTATTTCTTTTCTCGTTATCTCTTCTTTTGTTTTCAGATTGACAACTTTTTCTCCGTCAAACTCCACATCATCAGGACTGCATCCGAGATATTCCGCCCCTCTTTCGCATATCTTTTTCCGAAGTGTCTCACACGTTTTCACAACTGCCATTCCCGTAACATATGTCGTACTGGATGCGTAAGATCCGCAGTCATACGGGGAATTATCTGTATCTACTCCATGCACGACAATATCTTCCATCTCACACTCAAGACATTCTGCAGCCATCTGTGTCAGTATCGTATCGCAGCCCGTTCCCATATCGGTCGCCCCGATCATTAAACTGTAAAATCCGTCATCGTTTACTTTAATTTCAACCGCGCCTGTATCTACTCCCGAAATTCCCGATCCCTGCATCGCCATAGCAACGCCGACACCGCGGACTTTTCCGTTTCCACAGTCATAACAGGGATATTTTTCATCCCATCCTATCATTTCTTTCGCACGTTCAAGACATCTGTCGAGAGCACAGCTTCTCGTCGTCTCCCCATAGTAGGCAGGCATCATCTGACCTTCCCGCACCATATTTTTCGCTCTGAGAACGGTCGGATCCATATGAAGTGTCTGTGCCAGTTCATTTACCGCAGACTCTAAGGCAAAAATACCTTGTGTCGCCCCATATCCCCTATAAGCTCCCGCAGACATAACATTTGTATACACTACGTCATAACTGAACCGAAACGCTTCTGCGCTTCCGTAAAGAGGAATCGATTTATGCCCGGATAACCCGACCGTTGTGGGGCCGTGTTCACCGAACGCGCCTGTATTTGACAATGTATACAGATCAATCCCTTTGATATTTCCCTCTTTATCCGCTCCTAAACGAACATGGATTTCCATTTCGTGGCGAGGTGACGAAGCGATCAGAGACTCTTCTCTTGTGTAAATAATCTTTGCCGGTTTTCCTGTTTTCCATGTAACAAGCGCCGGATAAATCTCCGAAACCGACGTCTGTTTTGCCCCGAATCCGCCGCCAATACGCGGCTTTATAACACGGATTTTATGCTTCGGAATATCAAGCGCATTTCCGAGAATGCGGCGGACATGGAAAGGCACTTGGGTAGAAGATACAATATTCAGCCTTCCGTATGCATCCATATATGTATATGTACGAAATGTTTCCATCATCGCCTGCTGATTTGCTTTTGTATGGTATACCCGATCGATCACATGGTCGCAAGATGCAAGGACTGCATCTACATCTCCGCTCTCACTTACGTCATGAGCACACAAATTACGTTTGTTATCCGCTCCGACAGGACAAAGACTTCTCCAGTTTTCTTCCGGATGAACGAGGATCGGATGATCTTTTGCCGTTCTGAAATCTAAAACCGGCTCCAATACTTCGTATTTTACTTTGATCAGCCTCATAGCCTGCTTTACAACCGCTTCCGAAGTTCCAGCGACGATTGCGACCGCATCTCCTACGAACCGGATTCTCTGATCAAGAATAAGCCGGTCGTACGGACTTGGCTCAGGATATGTCTGACCTGCCAGCGTGAAACGTTTATTCGGACAGTCTTTATATGTAAGCACACATTCAATTCCCGGGAGCGCCTCCGCACGTGTAGTATTAATCTCTTTGATCAGCGCATGAGCATGAGGGCTTCTTACAAGCTTTACGATTAAGCTGTCTGAAGATGCGATATCATTTGTATATACGGCGCGTCCTGTCACGAGCGCTTTTGCGTCAACTTTCCGGATTCCTTTATTTACAACACGCATCTGCCGCATCGTTTCTCTTATTTCCTTGTTCTCACTGCACACATTCTGTCCTTCTGCCATGTCTACTCCTCCTTTCCGCCTTTTTTCTCTGCATTTTTTACTTCTATATATTTTTTAATCGCGCGAAGCTGTCCCATATATCCCGTGCAGCGGCAAAGATTTCCCGCAAGGTATTCTTTGATCTCGTCCAATGTCGGGTTCTGAAGTTCTCTTGCCATTGCGAGCACGTTCATAATAAATCCCGGAGAACAGAAACCGCACTGCTCCGCTCCTTCATCTGCCAAAAATTCTCCGAACTGCGCAGCCTCTTTTTCAACGCCTTCCAAAGTCGTAACGCTCTCTCCCTCGATACTTGCGGCAAGAACCGAGCAGGAAAGGCGGGATTTTCCGTTGATCCAGACTGTACACAATCCACAGTTTGTCGTCTCGCAGCCGCACTTTACGCTCTTACATCCGAGATCTCTCAACACATTTAACAAAATCGTATCTGCGCCAACTTCTGCTTTTACCTGTTTGTCATTTAAAACGAACTGTATCTCCATTATATTTCCTCCGATAAAATCGACATTATTTCTCTCTTGATAAGGACCTTTGCCAAATGCTGTCTGTACCCGGCGCTTCCGCGCATATTTGTACCGTACTTAAATTCTGCCGCTGCCAAAGCCGCATATTCCTCGATTTTCTCTAAAGACGCATCTTTTGCGACAGACCATTTCTTTTCGATCATATCTGCCTTCATCGGTCTTGCGCCTACCGCAAAATACCATGTCTCCTGCCCGTTCGCTTTCTCTCTTGACACTGAACAGGCGATCACAGGGAAATCCGTCTTCGTCTGACGGATGGAATCATAACGGAACTGTCTTTTCTTCTTCTTAACAACTATGAAAAGAAGCAGATCATTATCCGGTTTTTTCTTTGCAAATTCAGCTAAGCAGATTCTTCCTCCGTCATAAAGTTCTACATATGTATCCAGTGCCAAAAATGCAGTTAATACGTCTGAAAAACCGAATCTTCCGTAAATGCTTCCTCCAACCGTCGCCTGATTCCGAAATTGAACTCCGACAATGTGACGCACAGCCTCCTCTATTCCGTCTCCGCATAATTTTTTAACTGCTTCGCTTTGCTCGATCTGACGCAGCGTACACATTGCTCCGATTCGTATCTCATCTTCCGTTTCTTCTATTTGATCCAATCCTAAACCTGAAATATCGATCAATGTTTTCACTCTTGCATTTGAAAGGCGCATCCACATCATTCCGCCCATGATCCTGCTGCTGCGCGCCTGATTTAATTCATATGCTTCTTCCGGCGTTTTCGCCTTTACATAATTTCCAATCGTAAGCACAATCGTTCTCCTTTCCTGATACATACATAATAGGTGTTTGCGAAACGCCACAAGCCGCATAAATACGGCATTTTAACTTTTATAAAACAAAACATCTCCTCAACGGATTGTGGTAAAATAGAGTTGCCTAGAAACTATAAACCAACCACCCGAAAGGAGATGTACCTATATGATACCATATAAGCAGCTCACTTTGGCAGAAGTTTTTGAAGATTGCCAAAATAAATTCGATAATGACAAATATCAGTTTCTTTCTCTACTTGACCAAACCATTAATCTTGATGAAATTGTTCCTGTTTCTTTTGTTACTCATTTTCACGCTTCTACAGGAAGACCTCGTAAGCATCCACTTTATCCTATGATTAAGGCTCTCCTTATTCAGCGCATTTTCTCAATCCCGACAGATACTCTTCTGATTATATTTTTAAAATATTCTCAGGAACTACGGGATTTCTGTGGCTTCCGTGTTGTTCCTGATGCCTCAAAATTTACCCGCTTTAAACAGGACTTTCTTATGGACTTACAATCGATGTTCGATCACTTAGTTGATATCACTGAACCGATCTGCCAACGTATTGATTCTAACCTTGCTTCCATGAGTATCTTTGATACTTCTGGAATTGAGGCATGGGTAACAGAAAATAATCCGAAATACGCAAACCGTATCATAAAACAGTTAAAGGCCTTTGCAAAGGCTCACAACTTTGATAAAAACTTTGATCCTTACAAAGCTGCTTACGGCTCAATGCCTGCACACGCTACTGCTAACCCAGCTATCCAACAGATGTACATCAACGGACATTTCTGCTATGCCTATAAGTTTGGTATTGTCACTAATGGTCTTGGTATTGTTCGCGATATTACCTTCTACAATAAAGATTTCCTAAATGCTCATCCTAATATCATTGTTGAAAAGAAATCCGATTCACCAGATGAAGATAAATCACTTGCGGACTCTAAGGCACTGCTCCCTGTTTTGATTGATTTCTTTCAGAAGCATCCTTTGATCAACCCTAAAACTTTTCTAGGCGATGCCGCTTTTGATACCATTGAAATCTACAAAGCCCTTTTGGATGATCTTGGCTTTGAAAAAGCATTTATTCCACTCCGGACAAAACTATCAATGGAAGAAAATGGCTACACCTTCAACGAAAATGGTGTTCCTTGCTGTCCGCATGATTCCACACTTCCTATGAAACGGGAAGGGAGTAAATCTCATCTGAGAAGCAAACTTCCCAGCATGAAGTTTGTATGCCCTAAAATGAAATGGGAATACAACCGTGAAACCAAAACGAAACGCCGTGTCTGCCGCTGTGAGAACCCCTGTACCACATCTTCCTGTGGAAGAATGATTTACATTTACCCCGAAAAGAATCTGCGTGCCTATCCCGGTGTGGAACGTGGTTCCGTAGAATGGGATGAGACCTATAAAATCCGTGTAAACGTTGAAAAATCAATCAACCATTTTAAAGACAGTTTCTGTATTGCCGGTCGTAAAACCCAAAATGAGAAAACACTACATGCAGATTTGTTGCTTGCAGGAATTTCTCAGTTAATAACTGTCATGGTTGCTGATAAAATTCACCAGCATCAATACATACGAAGTTTAAAACCACTCATAGCATAGGACTTACCAACTTCATAAGCCCATGAGGTTTATTTGTTGTGCCAAGAAATGAACGATTTTCACTTCCTATCCCAAGAATCCTGCATGACAGGAGCCTTCGCCTGTTTTCAGTCAGGATTGCGGACTTGTTTCGCAATTACCTATAATTAAATGGTATTTCTTCATCTGCATCTTCTGGAATGTTCATAAAATCCTCAAGTTTTGGCTTTGCAATGTAAGGATCTTCTGAAACAAACCATTCAAAATCGCCATATTTAGATATGGTCTTTACTGCATCATCGACAAGTTTGTCATAATAAGAACGGTCGATAGAATCTTCTTTAGATAATTCTCTAACCATCTCTGATTCCAGCCATCGATACCCTTTTGAGCCTGTAGCAGCATAATACTTTCCGTCTTTTTCTCTCATCAATAAACCGCCGCCAGCCCCCGGCTTAATCGGGCAGAATTGACCAACTCGCCCAATGAAAATATAATTGTGTCCTTCTTCGATACGTTCGAGCAGTTCCCCACAAAGATTCTCGAGAGTTGTATCTGAGAGTAGCCCTTTCTTGTATTGATCTTCCAATTTTGCAAATTCCTTTTCAGAAGAAGATACATCGGGAAGCCCCTCATTCATATCCAAATATAATGCACTGCTTACTGATTTTGTTTCACACATATCTTCAAAGACAATCTCTTCTTTACTAAAAAGTTTCTTAAAGACATATGGAATCTGGAATTGTGTACCGGTTGCGGTCCATTTTCCGTCTTTATACTTGGCGATATAAACAGCATCGTTTACCAAACACATTCTGTCATATGTAGCCTCATGTTCAAAGGTGTAGCCATACCGTTTTCCATAATCCATAACAAACTGGATAATCTCAGGAGTTGCGTCCGGAATCTTAATAGAATCTGTCTTAATATGAGCAACAGTAAAGCCCCGTTCCTGTACCTCGTGTTTGAGGTTAATCATGAACAGAGCTCCTCGTTTGGCTACAATATTATCTTTGTTTCTAGGATCGCGGAATGGATTATCGAAATTTGCAGAAGTAAGACCGTAAACAGAATTGATCGCAGTCTTCAAAGCGTTCGCCAAATCCTTCGCCGTCATTTCTCCATCAATTACTTTCTGAATATACGGTGTCAGCTTTCCATCCAGCATATGATTGACCTCATTCCATGCCTCATGTTTAATGCTGACTCGTCCTTCTACGATATCACGGAATGCTTTGGTAAATTTAACTCCGAACAATACCTCCGCAATCGCACTATGCGGATGCATGGAAGAAATATCTAACAGAGCTACATCTCCATACATTCCTGGTTCTGCATAAACATAACCGCCCTCTCCAACTTCTTCTCCTAGATAAGTAGACTTTCCGTTTTCGTACTTATATCCTGGAAAATATGGCAAAAGACTTCCTTCTTCCCCATGCGTTTGAGACATCATTTCCGGACATGCTTCCGCTAAGAACGAATATGTTTCATCATCAAGATCATGTACTGGCTCTGCTAAGTTACGATAATGAAACTGGTCTTGCGGTTTTCGCTCATTCCCAAATATAATTTTCTGAGTAAGAGTGTTAGTGGTATCATTGACAGTCATTCCAGCTAAATCCGCCAGAATCTGTCTAGCAGTCCAATCCGCTTTCAGATAACGAAACGCTGCTTCCGTAGCAATCACATCGTTATCACAATACTCAGCAACTTTTGTCCACATTTCTTCCGGTACTGGTTGATCCCATGGAAGTCCTAATTCTTGATGATGGATTCCCATTTCAATTTCCAACTTTTTCAAGCTTTTTTTGTTTCCAGCAGATGCAAAATCATATACATCCGTATAAGAAACATTATAGGCTTCTCCAAAGAAACAATTTGGACTTCCACTGATAATCTTTTGCGAAAGATTGTATAATTGCTCATTTGTATAACCCATAAGTCTTGCATAGAGAATGTGATTGTCATATCTCCTACAGTTAAATCCAACCAATCGGAATCGCATCAATTCTTCAATTTCCGTTGGTGTTGGATTGATCATTCGCACAACTGGTTTCCCTTCCCCCTCCATCTTCCAATTTACAAGGAATAAATTTGGAAATACTTCAATATCATAGAACACCAGTTTTGCCTCTTCATTTTTCCCCGCTGTGGAAGGGTCTGCCGATTTGAATTGCATCTTGTTTACCAATTTAATACAATAATCGGCTTGATGTGTACTGTTTGCTGCAAATGCCAATACCGCATTACGCATATCCGTCACATCATAACTTAAATCACTGGAGTAAGCATCTTCCAGTATTTTGTAGATAAAATCGATACTAGGCTTAGTACCTGGATGAATTTCTTTATTCAAATTTCGTTTAATCAGTGTTCTAAGCCCTTTCTCGCTTTTTATCGCTTCAAAATTTACCATTTTATTTTCTCCTTTCATCGGTAAACCAGAGCTAATAGCTGCGATAGGCAAGTCATTACACTTCGTAAGCTTTCTCCGTAATGAGCTTTTGCCTGTGAACACTTTTACTTCAATATGGTCGTCATAAACACGACTTAATTTGTTCACATCTCCCGTATAGATATAATGAAGGTGAACTCCCTTTCCGCTTTTGCTTAACTCTGCATATGTTGCCGGCCACTTACTTGCTTCTTCTACATTCCGCTCAAACGATTTATTTCCGTCTTTATCCGGAATATCAAAATCAATCACAATGTGATTCTCCGGGACTTTAACATAATGGATTTGAGAAGTATTCAAGTCTGACAGTTTGGTTTTTACATTATCCCACTTCATTGACGGAGTTTCTTTTTCCGTTGCATACTGAGCCGGACAATCAGAACACTCTCTATCAAATACAGACTCTATGCTGTCAAAGTGTAACAACGAATGCTTTTCTTCCTGTTTCTCTACAATAGTTTCCTCTTCAAACTTTTCTGTCCGAAATCTAATGTAATAACTTCTTACCCTTGAGCCATCTTCCATATTGAATCGTTCTTTGTAGTCTCGAAAATAGTTTTTCAGTTCTTCCTTAAAAACTCTCTGTGAAAATGGATATCCGACTTTTGCTTCGTCACAATAAGTTTTATACATTTCCCAAGCAGCTTTCAAAGTTGTACCGTTTTCTCTCTTAAAGACATGGTACGAATCGACAATGAAATTATAAAAATCGTTCGAAGCTCCTAACATCGCGATAGGAATATAATCATCATACATTCCAGGATTCTTCAAATAGATTTCTTGGCAGTGATATGCAATTGCTCCAAGCTCAAATTCAATCTGTTTCATAATTGTCTTGTATTCTTTGGGTCCTAATTTATTTCCGGAAGGAGATACATCCACTAATCGTCGTATTAGACCTGATTTTGCGTCCGTTATCTTTACCGGTTTATTTGTACCCATGAATAAAAAGCATTTAAAACGGTTTGAATAAGTAGATTTGAATTTCTCATTTACCGTCATCAGCTCGTGTGACACCAGACTATTCAATCTAGTATTATCTTCAATCCTTGACAAATCCCCATCATGTTGAATAGCCACGAGAGGATTGTTCTTGAATGCTTCCAATGCAAAAGAATTGCTAGATGAACCCAGAGCTTTGGCATCAAAAACGGAATAGTATCCCTCAAAAAGCTGCTGAATAATATTGAGAACCGTAGATTTACCTGTTCCGGCAGCTCCATACAAAACCATAAATTTTTGCAATTTCTTTGATTCTCCGCACACAATGGAACCGATAGCCCATTCAATTTTCTGCCTCTCTGTCTCGGAGTACAAAGTGGACATCAACTTGTTATAAGCAGACAAATCGCCAGCTTCAAGCGGATATTTCAGCTTTTTACTGGCGTAATCTTTTTTGTCAGTCTTGGTGTTGGAGAATATCAATTTATCATCCAGTGTGTGAAAAGAATCCCGCATCTGTTTCTGACAATATTTGTGCCAGGAATCAATCATTCCAGATTCAGCATCCCACATGTGAAGGACTTTAATATCAGAGTCAAAGCGTTGGCGGCTTTCTTCTGCGTATCTATCCAGCTCACGGTCAATCAACTGCAAAGCATCTTGTTCGTCCGTAGACCATAAGCCTCGTTCTTCAATCCAGATAGCGTAGAAGTCACCACCTCGAATCATCAGATCGGAGCTTTTTTTAATAATGAACTTTGGATAGATTTCAATTGCACCACGCTTTGTACTACGTGTGGAAATCATCAAAAAGTCGATCATCTCATTTTTTACTCTCCTTTGTCACGCTTTAATTCTTCGATTTTGCTTTCAAGCTTTTTAATTTTTGCTGCCTGCTCCTGTCTTTCAATCTCACCAATAAAAAAATTCATCGTAACCAGAACAGAAAAAACCGCAACACCGTTGTTGAATTTTTGCTGTTTTCTGATAGTTCTTGAGATAACATCTAACCTTCTGTCCGAATTATGTAAACTCCTAAAAATATAATTCATAATCTCACACATTTTACTTCTTTCCTCCCTTCATTCCATTCAAAAAACTGGTAATCGTTTCTAATTTCCATTCTTTTTGACTGTGGTAAGTGAATATAAATTCCTGACCATTTTTCTGGCGTATCCGAATACTATTTCTTCCATTTGGAAAGAATACATCTATTCGTTCACCCGCATAATCTGGAAAATAATATTCAAACCATTTCATTACTTCACTATGGCTCATAGCGTTCCTCCTAAACATTTTCGTCTAAGTACCAGCACATCTGATACCAGATTTCAATAGTTCTCAAATCGTATCTACTATGGTTTACTGTAAACAGTCCTCCTGCACCATTTCGACTATATTTTCGTTCCAGAAATCTTTGCACAATTTCTTCAATATAGGCTCTGTCAAATTTAGAATCGTTCATAGATCCTAATCCAAGATTTACGATCATATTCCAAAACCACTGTCCAGTTCGGTTTCCCACATCAGGATCGTCCATGATATGCTCTTCACACCGAATAGCAAGTGCGATCATCATTTCCAGAACGCTGCACGTCTTATTGTCTAAATAAGCGGAAATCATGGAGCTACTGTATCCATTCTCATATCCAAACCGATACCTCAAATCAATACCATCTTCCGCACGATTTCCATCCATCGGAATACTGTAAGTAAACTCAATTTTATGCAGAACCTTCAAAAGTCTTCGATACGATAATTTCTTCGAATATCTGCCATCAAACACAAGCTGACACATCCAATTAAAATATGCATCATTAAGCTCGTTCTTCGTCATCATTCCTCCACTCGATGTGGCATCGTCTTTGTAACATCAGAATAGTTCCTCTGGTCAAGCAGAATTTCGTAATCACACTTTAACCGATCGTTTCGGACAAATACGGAATCGTCCTCATACTCCCCAAAGTGTGTCAAAGATTCCTCTCCAACAATTTCTTCCACATCGTCTACCTCTTCGTTGTTTTCATCCGTCAAGACTTGATCCGCATAATAGGTAAGACTTATTTTTTCATATTCCTCAAATTCACCAAATTCCTCTGGCGAAATAACATACGGCTTTTCCACGAACGGATCTCCTTTCTTTTCCTCCACACTGCGAGAATAATTTGTATAGCCTTCTTTCTGAATGATGGATTTATATTTTTTTAAATCTTCGTTTTCTTGAGCTTCATTTTTCTTCAGACCGTCTTGTAAGCCTTCTAACAAACTCTTCCCTGCTTTTTCTACATTTTCTCTTGCGGCATAAGCCGCTTTTACAGAATCAATCTCTTCCTGGGCAATTTGCTCGTATTTTCGCTTGAGTAGTTGCCATGTACATGCAGAGCCTATCCCTGCTCCAGCAATAAAAGCAAGAAGAACCCACCTTTTACTGTTCATACTCATCCTCCTCATTTTTGATTGTCATTACAGTTATTGCTAATCCTCCAAAAAGAAAGGAAACACTCAACAAAATGCCTCCTGTAATATGTCTTTTTCTTTTAGTATCCAGAACATAGTCCAGTACCGATATTATATTCTCCAGACCATCCATATTAGTGCCCCTTTCCTGCTGACAGAATGGCGATTCCACCAGCAAAACAAATACCAGACATAGCTGCCAATGTATAAGACACAACTGCTAAAAAATTACGCATAATAATTCTCCTTTCCTTACTCGTATCTTGAAAAATAATGGTTTTCAACCTGAAACATAGGAACACCGTATGCACTGTACTCACCAGCAGTAAAGAACATAACGTCATAATTTGTTCTTGATTCTAATTCTTCATAAACGAGCCCGCAAATATCTTCTCGAACCTCACATCGATCAACTCGTCCATTCCACATAGATGAAAATTGATTTGGCTGATAGATAACCTCGTAAACGGTATCTGGAAAATGTTCAGAATCAACTCTATTTAGTATAGTGTCGATTACAAGTCGTTTTCCCTCTTCACACTCGCCCTCTGCTTCAGCCATCGTAACAAGAGCAATTAACTCCACATCTTCTTTCGACATTTCTTCTATAATTTCTGTTAGTTCCTCCGTTTCCTCGATAGCAATCGGAACAGCTTCCTTTTCCTCCTGCCAAACCGCAATAGCTGGCTCCGTCTTTCTAACATCAATTGCTCTGGGGACTGAAACTTCTTCTCCATTTGAGCGGAAGTCCACCATGAAAAACAATATACATAGAATAATGCAACATAAGACTGGAACGGCTATTACTTTGATTAACTTACGCATAAAATCCTCCTAAAAAACCACCCCGAAGAATTGGTCAACTCTTAGGGATGGTTGTAAAATTTTTTCTTACATCAAATCCCAAATATTTCCGTCCACGTTGAAATCGAGAAGGATTGCCTGATCAAATCCATTGACATAATCAGAATAACTCAAATTGTCTGCATACAGCCCAAAGTCAATGTAATTATCTCCCTTCGGGCTCTCAGGATCATAGACCCAACCTACAATCTGACCAGCTTTTGTTCTTGGAAGACCTAGCATCTCATAAACATCATTCAGAAATACTCGCTTTTTAGCCTTCAGAAGATCGTTAGCATAACGCTCCTGTGCCTTAATAAACATTAAATTGTACTCATTATTGCTTTCCCAATGAGGATTCAAAATAGAATTTCCGTCTTCATCCTGCGTATATTTCTCAAAGAAACGAGCATATCCGCTGATATCTGCCGGACTCACAACAAAGCCATTTTTCTTAACCTTTTTTTCTTTTCCAGTTTCCTCATCTACAACAGTTTCTTCAAACTTTTTGGCTTTGAGATTATATTTCAGTTCACGATCAACCTCTTCACCGAATCTTTCAATTACTCGATTTCGATATTCTTTAAATCCTTTATCAATAGCTGCATAAGCCGCACCCAAAGCGACATTCCTCTTACGAAGAATATTATTAGATGCAAGAATACTGGTAATTGACAATGCTCCCAGCACAACAGACGGACCGTATAACTTTGCAAACTTTACGCCCGTCTGAGCATATACAATCGTTAAATCTTTCTTTGCATCTTCGCTGGAATACTGCTCTTTCATAGATTCATCTTCTTCGCATTTATGAATTGCCTCAACATCTTCTTTAGTCTTGTCCAGAATCTCGTTGACTTTCGTTGTCGCTTTACATGCCATTACCGCACTTGTGACTACGCCGATAACCCCCGCTACAACAAGAATCTCCGGACTATGCTTCTTTAACTGAAAACTTGTTTTGCTAAACAAACCGTTCACACTCTTAACAATCTCTGCTTTTTTCATGGTTACTTATTCTCCTCTTCTATATTTTTTAAATGATCAATTAAATGCTGCGTGTACCAAAGGATTTTCTCCAAATCCTGAATACCGTTTTTCTTCTTCCAACGGCAGGCATATTTAATGATATTTCCGGTATCAGTCGCCTCAACACCTTTTAATTCGTCGGTAAACGCTTCAATGACGTCAATGACTTCCATACCTGTCTTGGACATATAATGCTCCGGATGAGATACCATTTTATCTTCTGATTCATACATAATCTATTTTCTCCTTTACAATGGTGTAGGTTTAGGTAATTTCAAGATATAGCCATCTTTTACACGAACTGCTCTGCATCCAGCAATATCCGTCCAGCCATATTTATTTGCAGCATAGTTGTCGTTGGACACATTCGCCAAATCATAAAGGTCTGCGACACTGACAACCTCGTACTGAGCAATAATTTCATTCATAGCATCCAGAACGGATTCTGCATCTCCGCGAGTTTCAAATAAGAGTTCATTATATTCATAACTTGTCCGACTTTTCGGTACGGCATAATCCTTTTTTCCGCCATCATAATATTTCTGATAGGATACTTTGGACGCTGTAGAATTCTTTTTTGATTTCCCAGCTTCTCCGTACAAAATCATATCAATACCGTTGGTAACTATATCGGAAATTGCCTTTTTAATTGCCGGCACAAGAACATCCATCACAATATACGATTTCACATTGTTGACATCCTCAGAAATGAATACGTCCGCAAACTTCTGCATTTCTGACTTCTTCTTGGGCTTCACCGTTCCGGAAATTACTTTCTCTACATGTTTTTCTGGAATAGATTCTTTTCGTTCCTCCTTTGACCTATGGGAATTTGGCTTATATTCCTCCATTAAGTTGTCTCCTTTCCACTCACTAGACTAATTTTTCCAGGTAATATAATCTTTGTACCCGGAAGTCGATTGTTTTTCTTTTTAAATTGATATGTAAGATTCGATCGTGCTTTCTTTTCAGAAACCGCTCGTGTAGAAGCAGTCCAACGATTAGCAACACAGTTATCGAACTCCATCACCGGTCCATCATATAAATATAAATTCATAAAATTCACCTCCGGATAAAAGAAAAAAGGGAAAGTACCTTGTTACAGATACTCTCCCTCGTGTTGAAACACAGTTTTCTCTTTAGATTTCTTCGGATTCCTCTTTCTCACTCTCGATGTTCGGTTCATCTGAATCTTCCCACTCAGCATTGATAATCTGCTGTTCCTTCTGAGCTTTGATTTTGGCAATCATCGGTTTACCCACATACTTGTAGATTACAACACCTGCAAGTACAGCTAAACCAACACCGGCCGCAACCTTAAACCCTTTACCGGAACTCGCTTTAACGATTTCCTCAGTAGTTGTCTCCATAACCTCTTCATTGTTCATGATCTCATTAGTTTCCATAAATATTCTCCTTTCATTTTTTGAAAATGTGTGATTCTTCTTCCATTAAAGCAATTGTTTTTTTCGCGCGGTTATCTCAAATTACGAAAGTCGTATCTCGGCGCAATTGTGTAATCAATCACCAGACAAGGTGTTCCATCACTGGCTAATTGCGAACTGAAGGATAAGTCGATATATCCGTCATCAATATTCCAACCAAGTTCATCCCCCAGCTTAATATTATCCAAACCAATTTCATAGTAAAAATCATTCAGGGATATGTACATTTCATCCCTCATCTGTCGATTCAGCTCACATTCAGCTTTCTTAATTTTCTCGATATCTCCCTTGAAATACCTCCCAGACACCGCATCATAGCAAAGTGTATTTCCTTTTTCTGTAATGATTACTTCTCGTGTAACCACCGGATTTTTCTCAACTTTGTCTTTTGCAATAGCATCCTTTACAGCTTCGTTTTTCTTCTCTCCAAACATCTCTATTACTTTTTCCTGATAGTCTTTGAGAGCCGATTCTGATAAGGTGTAGGCTGTTGCGAGTGCTGCGTTTCGACGAACGTTTACCGAACTAGCGCCGATTAAACATGCGATGGAAAGTGTCCCCGTAAGTGCTGCCGGAACATAACACATCCATGTTGTCTTTATCAAATCTACGGCTTCGAGCTGATTAACGCCGATTTCCTCTTTTCTTTCTTCGATAAGAATAAGAGCCTTTGGTGTTGCACGAACCGCCATAACAGTTGTCGTAATCATGCCGGCAATACCAATGCCTGTAAGAATTTCTGGACTATGTTTTTTAATCGATGTTTTAAGCAATAAAAAGCTTTTTGATAATTCTTTTTTCATTATCTTCCTCCTCCGAGAATCGTTTTTGATAGCTCCATTACCATCTGAAACGCCTCGTCTTTCGTAAATCCGGCCTGAATATAACTATCCATCACTTTTTTCGTTTCACGAGCCGCCTGTTCCATAGCCTCTTTCTCTTCCAGATTTTTGATTTCCTGTTTGAGAAGCTTGATCTCGTTCTCTTTTTCAAAAACCTCCTCCTGTAAGGATTCTTTTGTTACCTCTTTTGAGTTCCTTCCCCCACAGTAATTTCTATAAGAAACCTTGCTTTCACGGGGCACAGGGCCCCTGGATTCCTGCTTAACCAACCAGAATTCCGGACGAACCCCAAAAGAGTACGAAGCGCCGTGGAAGAACGTATCGCCACCGTAGTCCACATCAGCGAAATGAGCCGAAGAAACTTCTTCTTTTGTTGCATTTCTCAGCCAGCCCCATGATGAATCATTTTTAAAATAAGCAACCCTGTTCTTTCGTTCCTTCATCAACGGAAGCTGCTCGTCAGTATCGGGTTCTAAATTGTTATTATTCCATTCGTCTTCATGCCCCACAATCTGTCCAACAGTAGGAAGCGTAAGACCATAAATCTTATCACGCAGTTCCTCCGGGAATGCCATAAGCAGAACCGTATCCATCCACTTTTTCAGTTCAGACTTTTCAAAGCCGCCTTTGTTTGTATTTTTGCTATTCATCGGACGACGAATAATATACTCATCAAATATAAACATGATTCCTTCATCCGTAACCTTGTGAGCAGTTGCGCTAAACTCGCCAATCTCTGCTAATGGAATAATTACCTGATCTCCTACCTGAATGTTAGCTGTTTCAATTTCCTGTTTTCTTAATACCTTCATGATGTTTCTCCTTTCGAAAATATAAAATTTGTGGTTATAAAATAAGACCAAGAAGTGCCTCAGCCGTATTTTCTGCAACTTGAAATATAAGATTATTTGCCTGATTTCCCGACATATGAAGAAAAAATTCCATTTTTAAAATAAATCCTTCTATCACAAAGTCGGCTTCGGTCAATGGATGATCCATAATAGTTAAAAGAATCTCATCAACTGCCCATCTTTCATATGAGCGTTCCATAATGGCTTGTTTAGACCAATTTGACCTCGGTTCGAATAAATATTCGTTTGCATAGCTTATAATTTTTTGAATCGCTTCATCGTTCATATGCACCTACTCCAAACTAAAAAGAAAGAGCCCTTGTTAGGACTCCTCTTCGTTTTCGCTATCTCGTTTGGCAAGTGCCTCATTTACTTTCTCTTCGATTCTCTCATCCATTTTCTTTTCGTTCACCCAATCGGTAAGGATATTCACTCCAAACCCAATTACGGTAACCGCAATACCAATAGTTTTGATAATTTTTCCATTCGTCATAAAGCATTAGCCTCCTTTCATAATACGGTTTGTAATTTTTGCGAATCACTCAAATTTGCTCAATGCCATCGTATCAATGATGATACATTCCAGCCCATCTTCCAAAGTCGTTTTATAATTATCAAAATCCAACCAGTAACAATCCATTTCTTCAATCATATAACATATATCCCAACCAATTACATCACCTCCGTCCACCTCATCCAGACCAAGAAAGGACAAATATTCATTCAACGGACAAACCCCTCTTACTGAAAGATTACGATTTACATGGTATTGAGCATTTAATACAGCAGCCATCGTTGTTCTAAAATATTTCTTTGAAGCAAGATCGTAGAAAAGTAACCTCTCGCTATCGGAATCCATATCCATGTTGTAAACCTGATATCCCCAGTCATATGTCGATACCATCGCGTCTTTCGCCATTTCCGCATGGATTTTATCATCCGCATCCTCCCCATAAACTGTCTTGGCTGCCTTTCGATATTGCTTATAAGATTCGTTAAGCATGGCATAGGCACTCATCAAAGATGCTTGTTTCTTTTGATTTAATGCGTTTGCCCCAAAGATACATGCGATGGTTGAAACTCCCAGTAGAACAGAAGGAATATAAATCGGTCCAGCCGCTCGAATAATTTCTAATTTGCTTAAATCTTCCCCTTTCTCTAACTCCGCTTCTTTCAATATTTTTATTGCCTTTGGTGTTGCTCGAACAGCCATAATAGTTGTTGTAACAACTCCAACGGAAGCCACTACAGTTAATATGGTCGGCGAAGAGCGATACAATTGCCTCCCAACTCTTTTTGAGATTTTAACTTTTTGCATGATATTCTCCTTTCGTTTTGTCTTACTCCATAGCGTGTAGTAAATCTTGAATACTTTCTCCGATCAGTTTTGCAGTCATGAAAATGGAACTATTCTTTTTGTTCATAGATGCAAACATTTCCATCTTTTTTGCAAATGTACAAGCCATCTCTCTCAGATTTTTTATCGAAGTTTGAGTTTCTGGATAAATCTGTTTTGATACATAATTTCGAAATTCCCCAATAGCCCATAAACCATTACTGACCCGTTCAAACTCTTTCTTTTCAAAGATAGGATTTGGAAGTTGTTCATCCATTTCATACCAATCGCATAAAATTAACTCCAAATCACCCAGACTTAAATTTTTGACCACATTCTTAAAAATCTCCTTTCCTAAGATTGATAAAAAATAAAAGAGAACCAGTATCGGACTCGAACCGATTACCTCCACAAAAGCGTGGCGCTCTACCAATGAGCTAACTGTTTCTCCATAATAGGAATTGTAAATTTTGCGGAGTAAAAAGAAAGAGCCATTGCTGGCTCAATCCCTCTAATTCAAACCGACTTTTTTCAGAATTTTCATGAGTTCTTCTTTACTCATATCCGCGTCAATACTTACATGCACATGTGCTTTCTCATCTGAAATCGAAGCATTTAACTCGTTTAACTGGATATCTATGTCGTATCCAAGTTTTTTATGTAATACTCCTTTTGCTAATTTTGAAAGTAACATCCGTGTAAATTTTGAGCTGATTTTCATTTCGTCCATCACCCTTAAACTCCTTTCACTTTTATCAGTTTTCCATAACAGGAGTTGTGATTTTTGCGGATTAAATATCCCGTCTGTCAAAGACAGTTTCCCATCGTTCTTTCTTAATCGGTTTCATTTTTAAAGCCCACATAATCTGACGAATCGTTACGGTCGGATAAAGTCCGTTCGTAGCCATTCCAGAACGCATATCAAAGTATCCTTTAAAGCAAGGATGCAAATATAAATCATCTGTAATCCATGGGTCCACTTCTCCCCACCAGGTACTCTTCGTTTTCTCATCAAATCGCTGCTGAATAATCGCCAGTCCCTTTTCTCCGATTTGAAATAGCGTGCAGCAATGATAGACCGGATGATCGCAAAAATATACTTTCCCATACATTGATAAATAGATCTCTGGTTTTTCATAATGGTATCGCATCGTTTATTCTCCAAAAAGAAAAAGCCTATGCCGAAGCATAGACCTTCCCTCAATAATATTTTTAGTCATCAAATAGCTTACATGACGTTTTGCAATACGGATATGGTCCTCCACAGGCTCTACATCCGGCTGGAGGAATATCTCCTTGTTCCATATCGAGCATTTCTTCCGTCCACTCTACTTCTTCATCGGACTCATACTCGTAATCCTCTTCGTCCATCTTTAATCCGCACGATGGACAGATATAAATTCCGCATCCAGTCTTCGGATCTTCTGTTTGCCTCATGACGGCTCCACACCGATTGCAAATCACATATCCGTTATTCAGGTACTCAATCAATTCAATACCTTCTGGTTTGATAATTTTGTGGCTCATAAATATTATCTCCTTTCATTTTCGAAAGAACCGCTATTATTGTACGGTTTCTTCCGGTTTATAGTCAAGAGACAAAGAGCTCTTTATAGCATCTCCTTTCCATAATAGCGTCTGTAAAAATCACGCAAAAACGAAGAGGACATGTATAAATCACGCCCTCCTCATTTTCTGACCGGTTAATTATTTCTTTGTCGGTCTAAAACGATTGAACAATCCTCTGAATGTTGTTGAGGTATAAGTTCCAGTTTCCTCAAACTTAAATCCTTTCCGCATCCAGATACCATAGAACATCAACGGTATAAGCAGTTCTGCCGCAGCAATACCCACTTTGAAATATCGATCTTTCATTTGCTCGTTGAGCTGGCAGGACTTAAATTGCTCATCTTGTACATCTGCTTTGATTTGTTCATCCAATTGAGACTGTTTTATCTCATGTTCTCGGATACTTGCCTCACTTTCCAATGTACGGCGACTTCGCTTATCTTCCGCGTCTAACTCATTTTTACTTTCCTCGATTCTCAAACGGTACAGCTTCGCTAAATCCTCTATAGCCTTTGATTTCTTTTCGCTACCTGAATCCAGAGAAGATATCGCCTGAATCTCTGCCGCTATCTCCTCGTTCAACAATTCTTTGATGTTTTCACCCATTTTAGTTCTCCTTTCGTGAATTCATTAACTGTTCCATAAAAGGACTTGTTATTCGTGCGAAATATAATCTTGGATGTTGACTTTTAGGACAACATATTTTTTCTTATATATCGCATCTACCCCTTCATGAGACAGCTCCAAAAACAAATAAGGTCCGCTATCCGGATCTGATTGATCAACTCGCAGCGAACCCACGACATCGCTTCGAAACACTCGTCGTCCGAAGACAATTCCGATAATGATGCCAACAATAATACAAATAATCAGTTCCATATTTTGTCCCCACCTTTCAAAAAACCTTTTTCCAAATTTCCCACCCGGGATTTTTTCAAATATCAACATAACATGTCTTTCAGATACCTCGGTACTGCATTTTAATCTAGGATAAAAAGAAAGAGCCATTGCTGGCTCAGTCTTTAAATCTGTTATTAAATGACGTTTGTCTTTGACCGTTAATTAGTAAACAAATCAAGCGATTCCAATGTTTCATACTCCGCCGTTTCAAAAGCCTTTGCTCCATTTTTAAACGTTGATAATGCTAGATAGGTAATACCTACCATCACAATACCTCCACCTATTAAAATGTCTTTAAGACTTTCTTTTGACAAAGCATTTATAACAATGTCTTTGCTCATACCTGTTTTAGGATTTGTTATCGGTCCAAATTTTGATTTAATCATTTAAACGACCTCCTTTCACAATAGGAGATGTAATTATTGCGTATTCTCACCCTCATACACGATTTTCTTTCTCATGTCAGACCAAGCAATGTACCGCTCTTTCCGGCACACAGGGCAGTGGAATTTACACACCTTTCCTCCGATATCTACCACTTCTTTGCTGTCGGCTTCCAGACGACTCTGACAATTCGGACAGTTGAAACGATAGACCTTCTTGACTGCTATGTCTATAATTTTCATTTCAATCCCTCGCTTTGTTCAATAACCAGAAGAATCGTCTGTATAAGTTGTAATAAACATCCTTGCAGCATGGAATATTTAACCTAGCTTTCAAGATGTCATAAGACCATCCTTCGGTTACTCCTTTTAGAATATAGCTGGATAACTCCGCATCCGTTGCAATCGCTACCTGCTCAACAGTCTTCATACGCTCAATATAATAGGATCGAGCTTCTACACACCGAACAGTTGGATCGCTAATCTCTCCCTTTTTCGAAAAGACTTCTAAATCGGAAGGTCGACGGCTAAGCCCATCCAAGGCTGCATATGCTTTTTTCCAGATTGGATATTGAAGACAAAAATGCTTCAGCTCATAATAACGATGACGTTCAATCCAATATGGATTTTTCTCCGATAATTCCGGACGAATTGTTGTGCCCATTTTTAATTTTTCTCTCCTTTCCACAAATATCCCGTTTCCTCCCAAAGCCGTTTCGGAGAGATGTAAAAATTGATGCGTCCGTATCTTGAATTCATCTCCTCAATGTTGGTTATCAATTTACCATTTCTAGTAGCTTTTCCAATTGGTAGCCACCCGGATATAATACCGGCACGAACCCAAGAAGCATCTTTTCCATACACTCTGGCTACCACTACCACTGGAACAGACCCCGGTGTAAATGTAATTTCTTCCATTGGCTGTTACCTCCTTTCAACGGCTATTCTAGGATAGACTTGCGATTTGTTAAAACAACCTCAGTGGAAAACGATACACACAAAAAGAAGAGCCCTTGTAGACTCATTCTCTTGA
>NZ_DS264349.1:3333-73353 GCF_000153925.1 [Ruminococcus] torques ATCC 27756 | reverse complement strand
GTCAGCAAAACCAAAGAATCACGAATCCTATATGGAATGCGGAAGTGTCGGAACTGCAGACGAGCAGACTAAGGATCTGTAAGCATGCGCTGTGTGGGTTCAAGTCCCATCTTCCGCATTAGATAAAAGTAGAAAGTCTTTTTTATGAAGGATTTTCTACTTTTATATTCTGAGAGATATGGAAACAAGAGATTTTTTAAAGGGATTAAAAAGTATCTTATCTTATAGAAAATCTCATCATAAAAAGTAAAAAAACATTGACTTTTTATTCCTCCAATGTTATTATATTTCTTGTGGTCAGCAAAACAAAGATCACGAATCCTATATGGAATGCGGAAGTGTCGGAACTGGCAGACGAGCAAGACTAAGGATCTTGTAAGCATTGCGCTTGTGTGGGTTCAAGTCCCATCTTCCGCATTAGATAAAGAGAACAGGAAATCTTAGAAAGGTTTTCTGTTTTTTTGCGTGGTCTTTTTGTTTTTATGACTAGGCTCTTCAATTTGAATGATTTCTTAAAAAGCTTCAAATTGTTTCAATGGATGGTAATTCTTCCGGTAAGCTCATCCAGAGAGATTCTGAAAAAATCGGCAATCTCTATGAGCAGGTAGATATCGGGCAGTGTGATTCCACGCTCATAAGCGGAAAGTGATTGGCGGCTGATATTAAGTTTTTGCGCAAGATCTGCTTGTTTTAACTGATTTCTCATACGCAGTCGGCGGATATTTTCGCCTACGGCATTTTCTTCTTTTTTCATTGCAAGGAGGATAGATCCTGTTTTGAAAAACACACAATATATATTGATTTTATCATGCTTTTTCATCAGAGAAATGATATATCCTAAATATGAGTAAAGGCATATCCGGTATTCGGATAGCACGATAAGAAGTATCGGATACAATGGAGAAAAACGATAAGGGGATGTATAGAAGTGCTAGAGAACAGGGTGAAAGAGTTGCGTACTGAACGGGGATTGAGGCAGGGAGATTTGGCCGAAAAGATGAATGTTTCACAGCAGACGATCAGCCGTATAGAAAATGGGGAAAATGTTCTGCCATCGGATATATTGATTCATTTATCAAAATATTTTCATGTGTCAACGGATTACATATTAAAGCTATCGGACGTGAGAATGACACAGGAATATCGTTTGGAAATGGAACAGATGTTATTAAGACACTTTGAATTCTTTTTGAGTTACTGCAGGTTGAACAGGACGAATCAAAAGGTGATCAGCTTTTTGGCTGCGCAGATGGAAAAGGCAGAGGAGAAAAAAATTAAAGAATGAGTTTAAGAGTATATAAGACGGTAAAAGTTTTTAAGTATCAGTCTCATGTTGGTGGATGGGAATCAGTAAGGACAGAACAGATATAAAAGGGAAAATCTTATCAGATTTTTCTTTTTTTTATTTTACCCAAACTGTTTGTTTTATGAAATTATATGATATAATTACGATAATTTATTTGAAATTGTCAATAATATCTGAATAAATGTAAGGAGGATCAGTAATGTTAGAAAAGATAGATTTGAATAAAAAAATGTCAAAGCAGGAATATAGTGAAAGTCTTCCGAAGATAGAGGCGGAACTTGGAAGACTTCAAAGAGAGTGTAAAGATTTAGATATTCCGGTCATGATCGTATTTGAAGGATTCGGAGCATCCGGGAAAGGACTTCAGATAGGAAAGTTGATCCACAGTATGGATCCGCGGGGATTTGAGGTGCATACGATTAAAAATGAGACGGAAGAAGAACGGATGCATCCGTTTTTGTGGAGGTTTTGGATCAAGACTCCGGAAAAGGGAAAAATTGCGGTTTTTGATGGAAGCTGGTATCGAAAAGTGTGGGTAGACCGATTTGAAAAAAGGACGCGGGAGAAAGAACTGAAAGATGATTTTGCGTCGATCAATGCTTTTGAACAGCAGCTTTCAGAAGGGGGAACGCTGATTATAAAACTGTTTTTGGATATTGATCAGGATGAGCAGGAGAAACGTTTTAAAAAATTGGAGAAAAAGAAAGAGACGCAATGGAGAGTGACTCAGGGAGACAAAGAGAGAAATGTTAAATATGACGAGTATGCGTTGATGGCAGAAGAAATGCTGTTTTGTACGGATACGGATTATGCGCCGTGGACAATTATAGAAGCGACTGACAGGCGGTTTGCGACAACAAAAATATATATGACGGTGATACAAGCTATGCAAGAGCAGATCCGACGTCAAAAAGAGAATAGTGCTCTGTTGGAGAAAACAAATAAAATAGTGGAAGAAGTTTGTGAGGAAAAGGAAGTTCAGATCGCACAATATGCAGAAAACAGATTTTCGGAAGTTTCAATCTTGTCAAAAACAGATCTTTCCTGCAGCTATACAAAAGAAGAATATAAGCAAAAACTTGATAAACTTCAGAGGAAGGCGGAGCGGCTTCACGGAGAATTATATAGGAAGAGAATTCCGGTAGTGATCGGATTTGAAGGTTGGGATGCCGCAGGAAAGGGAGGTGCGATTAAGCGTCTGACAGAAAAAATGGATCCTCGGGGATATGTGGTAAATCCGACAGCTTCTCCGAATGAGGTTGAAAAAGCGCATCATTACTTGTGGAGATTTTGGAAGGCGATGCCAAAAGACGGACATGTGGCGATTTTTGACAGGACATGGTATGGTCGGGTGATGGTAGAAAGGATCGAGGGATTTTGTACGGAAGAAGAGTGGAAACGCGCATACAAAGAGATAAATGATATGGAGAAAGATCTGGCAAATGCAGGCGCGGTTATTCTGAAATTTTGGATGCATATTGATAAAGAAGAGCAGAAACGCAGATTTTGCGAAAGGATGGAAAATCCGGAAAAACGATGGAAGATTACGGATGAAGACTTAAGAAACCGTGAAAAATGGGATCTCTACGAGCATGCGGCAGATGAGATGATCATGAGGACGTCTACGGCCTATGCGCCGTGGGTTATTGTGGAGGGAAACGATAAGTATTATGCACGGATCAAAGTGCTTAAGACAGTGACAGATGCGATTGAAAAGAGATTAAAGGAAAGGTGATATTATGACCATCAGGGAGCAGCTTGAACTTCGTGAACTTGAATATTTAAGTTCTTATGCGGCATTAAGCAAAGACTCGAAGGGACGGAAAAGAAAAGAGGAACCGTGTGATATCCGACCGGCTTTTCAAAGAGATCGTGACCGGATTCTTCATTGTAAAGCTTTCCGAAGGCTGAAACAAAAGACGCAGGTTTTTCTTCTTCCGAAAGGAGATCATTATAGAACGCGGCTTACACATACGTTGGAAGTGTCCCAGAATGCGCGTACGATAGCAAAAGCATTGCGTTTGAATGAAGACCTTGCAGAAGCAATCGCTCTGGGGCATGACCTTGGTCATACGCCTTTCGGTCATGCGGGGGAAAGAGCTTTAAATCATGTATATCATTTCGCGCATCAAAAGCAGAGTCTTCGTGTTGTAGAACGGATTGAGAAAGAAGGGCGCGGACTGAACCTGACATGGGAAGTCCGTGACGGAATACTGAACCATCAGACGTCAGGACATCCTCATACTTTGGAAGGGCAGGTTGTCCGCATTTCCGATAAGCTTGCATATATCAACCACGATATGGATGATGCAATAAGAGGAGGAATTCTGACAGAGGATGATATTCCTTCTGATTTGCGGCAGGCTCTTGGAAGTTCGTGTAAAGAGCGGCTTAATACTCTGGTGCATGATGTGATCACGAACAGTATGGATCAGCCGGTTATTAAAATGTCTTCGGAAACGGAACGGGCGATGAAAGATCTGCGGAAATTTATGTTTGAAAATGTATACTTGAATCCGAACGCAAAAGGGGAAGAAGATAAGGCGGTACATATGATCGAACAGCTTTTTGAATATTATGCCGAACATACAGAAGTCCTTCCCCGGATTTTTAAGGAGGCTTTGGAAAATTCGGATGATGAGAAAGAACAGATCATCTGTGATTACATTGCCGGAATGACAGATTCTTATGCGGTTAAAAAATTCCAGGATTATTTTGTGCCCGAAGCATGGAAAATTTAAAAAAATAAAGGAAATCAAAAAGTTTTGTCGAATATAATATATAGGACAATCTTTTATGGAGGGTAAACATGTATTATCCGGATGAATTAATAGAGGAAGTAAGAACGCGAAATGATATCGTAGATGTCATATCCGATTATGTCCGTCTGCAGAAAAAGGGAAGCTCCTATTTCGGACTGTGTCCGTTTCATAATGAAAAATCGCCTTCGTTTTCTGTCAGCAGACAGAAGCAGATGTATTACTGCTTCGGATGCGGGGCAGGGGGAAATGTATTTACGTTTTTGATGGAGTATGAGAATTTTTCATTCATGGAGGCTGTAAAATTTCTTGCAGACAGAGCGGGAATTGCACTTCCGGAGGCCGAATATTCGAAGGAAGCAAAACAAAGGGCGGATTTAAAAGCGTCTATTTTAGAGATAAATAAAATCGCTGCCAGATATTATTATGTGCAGCTAAAGTCCGAAAGAGGAGTGGGAGCACATACATATTTGACGGACAGAGGTTTGACAGAAGAGACGATCACGGCGTTTGGACTTGGATATTCAACAAAATACAGTGATGATCTGTATCAATATTTGAGAGGAAAAGGGTATAGTGAAGATCTGATCCGGCAGGCCGGACTGATCAATACAGATGAACGACAGGGAGTGTATGATAAATTTTGGAATCGTGTCATCTTTCCGATCATGGATGTAAACAGCCGGGTGATCGGGTTCGGAGGCCGCGTTATGGGGGACGGAAAACCGAAATATTTGAATTCTCCCGAGACGGCAGTGTTCGACAAAAGCAGGAATTTATATGGACTTAACAGAGCGAGGACATCGAGAAAAACTTATTTTTTGCTTTGTGAGGGATATATGGATGTTATCTCTTTGCATCAGGCTGGGTTTACAAATGCCGTGGCATCTCTCGGAACGGCTCTTACATCAGGACATGCTTCTTTGATCAAAAGATATGTTCAGGAAGTTTATCTGACATATGACAGTGATGATGCAGGTACAAGAGCGGCGCTTCGAGCAGTTCCGATACTGAAAGAGGCGGGAATATCGGCAAAAGTAATCCGTATGGATCCGTATAAAGATCCGGACGAATTTATTAAAAATCTTGGCGCGCAGGAATTTGAAAATCGTATCCAAAATGCAAGAAACGGGTTTATGTTCAGTCTTGAAATATTAGAGAGAGAATTTGATATGGCTTCCCCGGAAGGAAAAACTGCTTTTTTCAGAGAGGCGGCAAATAGGCTGCTCTCATTTGAAGATGAATTGGAACGGAACAATTATATCGAGGCAGTTGCATCTGCATATAAAGTAAGCAAAGAGAGTCTGGAAAAACTTGTCGCAAAAACTGCTGTAAGTACAGGACTTGCCCGCCCGGTCACACGCCCGAAAAAAGCCGATGGGGCGGTCTTGCAAAAAGAAGACGGAATTGTTACATCGCAGAAAGTTCTGCTTACATGGATGATCGAAAATGAAAATCTGTATTCAAAGATAAGCAGTTACATAAGTCCGGATGATTTCACAGGAGAATTAAATCGGCGCGTTGCGAAACTTTTATATGAGCAGCATGAAAAAGGAGAACTAAATCCGGCAAAACTTTTGAATCATTTCACATCAGAGGAAGAACATAGGGAAGCGGCTTCTCTTTTTCATACGAAAATCCGCCAACTGAAAACAAAAGAAGAACAGGATCAGGCGTTGAAAGATACAATTTTAAAAGTAAAAGCTCACAGCATCAATGAGCGAACGCTGAATCTGGATCCGTCAGATATGGCCGGATTGCAGCATTTAATGGAAGAAAAGCGGAAGCTTGAGGAACTGAGGCAACTGCATATTTCTATAGATTAAGGATAAAATAAAACAAGATGATCTGCGTATGCGCACAGATCAGGAAGGATGGACACATGGAAGAGAATGCACAGAAATTTCTGGAAAAAATGAACGAGCTTGTCGCTCTGGGAAAGAAGAAAAAAAGTATACTTGATGTTCAGGAGATCAATGACTTTTTTGCGGACATGGAATTAAGCGCCGAACAGATGGAAAAAGTTTTTGAGTATTTAGAAGGACATAATATTGACGTCTTGCGGATCACGGCTGATACGGACGATGATGTAGATATCGACAATATGATCGCAGAGGAAGAAGAAGTCGATATGGAGAATATCGACCTTTCCGTTCCGGAAGGAGTAAGTATTGAAGATCCGGTTCGTATGTATTTGAAAGAAATCGGAAAAGTACCGCTTTTAAGTGCAGAGCGAGAGATTGAACTGGCGAAACGGATGGAAGAAGGCGACGAGGATGCAAAAAAAGAGCTGGCAGAAGCGAACCTGCGTCTTGTTGTCAGCATTGCGAAGCGGTATGTAGGACGAGGCATGCTCTTTCTTGATCTGATCCAGGAAGGAAATCTAGGCTTGATCAAAGCTGTTGAAAAGTTTGATTATCATAAAGGTTATAAATTCAGCACATATGCGACATGGTGGATTCGTCAGGCGATCACAAGAGCTATAGCGGATCAGGCAAGGACAATTAGAATTCCGGTTCATATGGTAGAGACGATCAATAAACTGATCCGTGTGTCAAGACAGCTTCTGCAGGAACTTGGAAGAGAACCGCTTCCGGAAGAAATCGCCAAAGAGCTGGATATGCCTGTTGAGCGTGTTCGGGAGATTTTGAAGATTTCTCAAGAACCGGTTTCGCTCGAAACTCCGATCGGCGAGGAAGAGGACAGCCATTTAGGAGATTTTATTCAGGATGATAACGTGCCTGTACCGGCAGAAGCTGCGGCGCAGACGCTCTTAAAAGAACAACTTGATGAAGTGCTCGATACACTGACCGAAAGGGAGCAGAAAGTATTACGTCTTCGTTTTGGAATGAATGACGGAAGAGCGCGTACATTGGAGGAAGTGGGAAAAGAATTTGACGTTACGAGAGAGCGTATCCGTCAGATTGAAGCAAAAGCTCTTCGGAAGCTGCGCCATCCAAGTCGAAGCAGAAAATTAAGAGATTATCTTGATTAATTATCCGGCAAACAGTGTAACCGAGAAAAGAGGATACAGATGGAATTATCAAAAAGACTCCGTGCAGTTGCAGATCTTGTAACTGCCGGATATCAAGTGGCCGATATCGGAACGGATCATGCGTACATACCGATTTTTCTGACAGAGACAGGAAAAACAGATTATGCGGTAGCAATGGATGTCAATAAAGGACCGCTTAGAAAAGCGCAGGAAAATATTTGTGCGTATAAAATGGAAGAACAGATAGAAACACGTCTCTCAGATGGATTTTCTGCATTGAAAGTACAAGAGGTGCAGTCTGCAGTAATTGCGGGGATGGGTGGAAATCTTGTGATTCGTATTTTGGAGGAAGGGCATGATGTAGTTTCATGCTTAAAAGAGTGTATTCTTCAGCCGCAGTCTGAACCGGATAAAGTAAGAGCCTTTCTTTTGCAGGAGGGTTTTTTCTTTATAGAGGAAGACATGGTTGAAGAGGACGGAAAATACTATCCGATGATGAAAGTCCGGCCTCCAAAGAAGAGCGGAAAGAAAGACGGAATAAAATCGGAAATGTGGAATGACGTACAGCTTCAATATGGAAAGCTTCTTCTTGAAAAGCGTCATCCGGTGTTAAAGCGTTATTTGGAACGGGAGATTCGTATCAGAACAGATATATTAAAGTCGATTGAAAAGAAAGATTCTCAGAAGATACAAGTGAGAAAGCGGCAATTGGAAGAAGAATTAAATATTGCAGAGAAAGGGATGGAATACTATGCTTTGTAAAGAGATCATTCAAGTGATAGAGGCGTCTTATCCGAAAGAAGCGGCGCTTGATTTTGATAATGTGGGACTTTTGGCAGGGCGGCTGGAAAAAGAAGTAAGTAAGGTTTATCTGGCGCTCGATGCGACAGAAGAGGTGATCGATAAGGCGATTGCATTAGGAACAGATATGCTTATTACGCATCATCCTCTTATATTTTCCCCAATGAAGAGAGTGACAGATGAAGATTTTATAGGACGCCGTGTTGTAAAGCTGCTTCAAAATGACATTTCTTATTATGCAATGCACACAAATTATGATGTGCTTGGCATGGCGAAGCTGGCAGAAGATATTCTTGGTATTGAGAAAACATATGTGCTTGATGTGACAATGGAAAAAGACGGAGCAGAAGAAGGAATCGGAAGAATCGGAATGCTTGAGCGGGAAATGACATTGGAAGAATGTTGTCTCTATGTGAAGCATAAATTGAAATTGGGAAGTGTGAAAGTGTATGGAGATATGAAAAAAAATGTACATTGTCTTGCTGTTTCTCCCGGGGCGGGAAAGTCGGCGATAATGCCGGCGATAAAAAAAGGAGCAGATGTGCTTGTGACAGGCGACATAGGTCATCATGACGGTATTGATGCGGTTGAACAGGGGTTGGCGGTCATTGATGCGGGACATTATGGAACAGAGTATATATTCATAGACGATATGAAATGCTTTTTACATGAAAAACTTCCGGTATTGGATGTGATGTCGATTCCGATAGTTCATCCATTCCAAGTGCTTTAAAAGGTGGACTTTATTTGGGTAAAAGGAGTGTGTTCCGGAAAATGGAGAAAAAAAAGTATAATATTACAGTAGGTAACGAGACAAAAGAATTTGAGGAAGGAACAACATATCAAGCTGTTGCAAAAGAGTTCTGCGGTAGTTTTTCTCATCCTGCCGTTCTTGCAGTGGAAGGAGAAAACAGACTGCAGGAACTAAGAAAAACAGTTGAGAAAGACTGTGAATTGAAGTTTATTACGACAGCAGATGCAATCGGACATGAAACTTATAAAAGAAGTTTGTGCTTTCTTCTTGTAAAAGCGGTTCATGATGTGGCAGGACATGATAAGATCGAACGCGTCAGAATTCATTTTTCGGTGGATAAAGGATATTATTGCACAGTTGACGGAGATATAAAAATTACAGAGCAGTTCCTTGCGGATGTGGCGAAGCGGATGCGTTGGCTCTCAGATGAAAAAATTCCGATTAAAAAGAAGACAATTCATACAGATGATGCGATCGAATTATTTCACAGACATGGAATGTATGATAAGGAAAAATTATTTGAATACCGGAGGGTTTCAAAAGTAAACATATATAGTATTAATGAGTTTGAAGATTATTATTACGGATATATGGTTCCTGATACCGGATATCTGAAATATTTTTCTCTTCATTTGTATGATGAAGGCTTTGTCATTCAGATGCCGGTGAAAGAACAGCCGGAAAAGATTCCCGAATTTAGACCAAGTCCTAAATTATTTCATGTATTGAAAGAGTCTGTTTTATGGGGAGATTGTCAGGACATAGAAACAGTCGGAGCGCTTAATGAGATGGTAACAAAAGGAGATATGCGGGAAGTTGTGCTTGTGCAGGAAGCTTATCAGGAACGGAGAATAGGCGAGATTGCCAGACAGATTGCAGACCGGAAAGATGTTCGGTTTGTTTTGATCGCAGGGCCATCATCTTCCGGAAAAACGACATTTTCACATAGGTTGTCCATTCAGCTTAGGGTGAATGGATTAAAACCTCATCCGATTGCGGTAGATAATTATTTTGTCGATCGGGAACATACTCCGAAAGATTCAGATGGAAATTATGATTTTGAGTGTTTGGAAGCAATCGACATTCCCAAATTTAATGAAGATATGAGGGCTCTTTTAAAAGGAGAGGAAGTGTATCTTCCCATTTTTGACTTTAAAAGCGGTAAGAGAAAGTATGAATCTAAACCGAAAAAACTTGGTTCACAGGATATTCTTGTAATAGAAGGAATCCATTGTTTGAATCCAAAATTGACAGAGACAATGGCAGATGCGAACAAATTTAAGATTTATATCAGCGCATTGACTCAGTTGAACATCGATGAACATAATCGGATCCCTACGACAGACGGAAGGTTGATCAGGAGGATTGTAAGAGATTCCCGCACACGCGGCGCTTCTGCATCGAAGACGATTTCTATGTGGGCTTCAGTAAGAAGAGGAGAGGAAAAAAACATATTTCCGTTTCAGGAAGAAGCGGATGTGATGTTTAATTCTTCTTTGATCTATGAACTGGCAGTGCTGAAGCAATATGTGGAACCGCTTCTTTTTGCGGTGGATAAAGATTCAAAAGAATTTATTGAAGCAAAAAGGCTTCTTAAGTTTTTTGATTACTTTGTTGGGATTGGAAGTGAATTTATACCGACAAACTCTCTGTTAAGAGAGTTTGTCGGCGGTGGATGCTTCCGTTTATAGATGGCGGATCATTTTGATTTTATTTCCCGCCACAGTTGATTATAGATGATTTCGTTTTCGTCTCCGAGGAAATTAAACGTCTCGCAATTTTTAAGTTGGGAGATATCGGGGAATGCAATGTTGCTTTCGCGCATTGATTCGTCTTCAATCAGTTCTCTTCCTGCTGAGTTGGGAATAGAATATGTAATATAATCAAAATTCATTTTTGCAATATCAGGACGGCAGAGGTAGTTGATAAACGCCTCTGCGTTCTTTTTGTTTTGTGCATTTTTCGGAATGACGAGAGCGTCAATCCACAAGTTCGATCCCTCTTTCGGAATCACATACTCCAGATCGGGATTTTCCTTTTGGCAATAAAGTGCTTCTCCCGAATAAATAACGCCGAGTGCAGCTTCGTTTCCGATCATTTTATCCCGAACCTGATCGATGACATAGGCCTGAACAAGAGGTTTTTGTTTGATGAGAAGCTTTTTGGCGGCTTCTAATTCATCAAGATCTGTTGAGTTCAAAGAATATCCGAGTGATTTTAAAGCAACGGCAAAAGCGTCTCTTACACTGTCTTGCATGAGGATGCTGTCCGTATACTTTTCATCCCATAAAATATTCCAGCTGTCTACAGGTTCGTCCACCATTTTCTTGTTATAAAGTATTCCGACCGTTCCCCAAAGATACGGAACGGAGTATTTGTTTTCCGGGTCATATTGTTTTGACATTTCCATATAAATATCATCAATATATTTTAAATTCGGTACATTTTCATAATTAATCTCGGCAAGCAGATCGTTTTCGATCATTCTTTGCACCATATAGTCAGAAGGACAGACGACGTCATAAGCAATCGCGCCGGACTGCACTTTCGGGTACATGATTTCATTTGTTTCATATTCTTCATATACAACGTCGATTCCGGTCTCGTCTTCAAACATCGTAATAATTTCAGGATCAATATAGTCTCCCCAGTTGTATACAATGACTTTTTCGCCGGACATATTTCCGGAGGAAGAACCATATACGAACCCGCCGATAACGATGACAAGCATGATTGCGGCAGGAGCGAAACGATGAAAGAAAAATCTGCTGAATTTGCGGAATTTTCCGGCAGGCGCATGAACGGCAGCTTTTTTGACCTTCGGATCGTCTGGGGTCATATTGACAAGAAAAAGCAGAATGAGAACCGTCAGAAACATGATTGTGGACAGTGCGTACATTTCCGGTTTGATTCCCTTTCTGACTTCACTGTATATTTTTGTAGACAGTGTATCTATTCCGGGTCCTTTTGTGAAGTGGGTGATTACAAAATCATCCAGCGACATAGTAAATGCCAGCAGAAATCCTGAAAAAATTCCGGGCATGATATCCGGCAGAACGACCTTTCTGAACGCATAAGAAGGAGATGCGCCGAGGTCAAGCGCCGCTTCATAAGTGCGTTTGCTCGTCTGTTTTAATTTAGGCATGACACTTAGGATAACATAGGGGATATTAAATGTAATATGTGCTAGCAATATTGTGGAAAATCCAAGTGTAAACCGACATGCAATGAAAAGGAGCATGAGAGAAATTCCTGTTACAATATCGGCGTTGAGCATCGGAATATTTGTGACTCCGAGAAGTAATGTACGTGCTTTTGTACGCATTGCCTGGATGCCGAGGGCGGCGGCAGTTCCGATCAAAGTTGCGATCAGAGCGGAAAGAAAGGCGATGATAAGTGTTGTATAAAGCGCATTCATGATGTCTTTGTTTTGAAAAAGCTGTAAATACCATTTTCCTGTAAAACCGTTCCATTTGGAACGTGTTTTTGTATTGTTAAAAGAAAGAACCATCAAAGTGATAATGGGAGCGTATAACAATACAAAGATCAGGAAAAGGTAGATTTTTTTTGCGGTTGATTTGATCAAAATGTATTTCCCTCCCCGTTTTTATCGTATTTGGCAATCAGAGCCATGCTTGCAATGATGAACAACATCAAAACAAGAGAAAGCCCGGAACCGACATTCCAGTTGCTTCCTTGTTTAAATTCCTGCTCTATAACATTTCCGATCAGAAGGATCTTGCTTCCTCCGAGAAGATCAGATATTACAAATGTCGTAAGAGACGGTACAAATACCATTGTGATGCCGCTGATGATTCCGGGAATACTAAGCGGCATTATGATCTTAAAAAATGTCTGCGCAGTGTTCGCACCGAGATCTCTGGCAGCGTGGATAACATCTTTATCAATCTTAGACAGCACATTGTAGATCGGAAGTACCATAAAAGGAAGAAAATTGTATACCATTCCGAGAACAATGGCAGATGGAGTATTGATGATCGACTGCTCCGGAAGATGGAGGAAATTAAGTATGCTGTTAATGACTCCGTTTTTTTCCAAAAGTGTCTGCCACGCTAATGTCCGAAGAAGAAAATTCATCCACATCGGAAGAATGAATATCAGTACGATAAAACTTGTCTGATTCATATTTTTCTCGGCAAGAATCATAGCCAGTGGATAGGCGAGGACTAAGCAGATTAAAGTGCTGATAAACGACAGTAAAAGAGCCAGTCCGAGCGCTTTTAAATTTTCGGGAGTTGTCATCTGGGAAAGATTATTCAGAGTAAAACTCCCGTTTTTGTCTGTGAGTCCATAGTACAAGATCATGAGCAGAGGAATAATGATAAAAGACATTGCCCAGAATAAATATGGACCTGCGAGTATTTTTCTATTCTTCAATCGGAACAGCCTCCTCATCTTCGGATTCCGGTTTTTTCATGATCTGGATATCAAAAGGATCGACTTTTACTCCGACTTCTGTTCCAACCGGGAACATATCGGTGCTATGAACAAGAAGCTCATAATTGTTTGCGAGAACTTCCATTTCATAGTGAACCCCTTTGAAGATCAGATTTGTGACAACTCCGTTGATAACTCCTTCTCCAGGAGCAACAAGATCAATGTCCTCAGGTCGGATTACAGCATCTACCGGTTTATTATGACCAAATCCGACGTCTACACAGTTCCAGACAGCTCCGAGTATCTTTACGACTTTATCTTCTACCATCGTAGCAGGCAGAATATTACTGTCACCGATAAAATCTGCGACAAAAGCATTTTGCGGTTCATTGTAAATGTCCTCCGGCGTACCGATCTGTTGGATATAGCCTTGATTCATAACAACGATCGTATCAGACATTGTAAGCGCTTCTTCCTGATCGTGAGTAACGTAAACAAAGGTGATGCCGAGTTCGTTTTTCAGACGGATCAGTTCGTACTGCATATCTTGGCGAAGCTTCAGATCAAGAGCTCCGAGCGGTTCGTCTAAAAGGAGCACTTTGGGTTCATTTACGATCGCCCGCGCAATGGCTATACGCTGTTGTTGTCCGCCGCTTAATGAGTCCGGTGACCGGTCTTCAAAACCTTCCAAATTGACAAGTTTTAAAGCATAGCGGATTTTATCTTTAATGTAAGCTTTTGATTTCCCTTTGATCTTTAAGCCGAACGCAATGTTGTCAGCGATTGTCATGTGGGAAAAAAGAGCATATTTTTGGAAAACGGTGTTTAGCTGCCGGCGGTTTGGCGGAATGTCATTAATATTTTTTCCATCAAAAATGATCTTTCCGGAATCAGGTGTTTCAAAACCACCTAAAATTCTCAGCAGTGTTGTTTTCCCGCACCCACTTGGTCCGAGCAAAGTCAAAAATTCGTTTTCCCGTATATAAAGATTCAGTTGGTCTAAAATGACAGAATCCCCATAAGATTTTGTAATATCGACAATATCGATCAATCGGTTAGACATAGCGGCCTCCTAAATTTCTTTTGTATAGATTTGTTTTAAATGATCCATCTTCGCTGTCATATTCTGCAGAAGAAGATCGGTAAGCGTGATCGCGGTCATAGCTTCTACAACAACGACTGCGCGGGGAACGATTACAGGGTCGTGTCTTCCGTGGATGACGATTTCGGTATTCTCATGCGCTGTATTTATCGTCTCCTGCGGTATTGCGATAGAGGATGTCGGTTTTACTGCTGCCCGGACGATCAGTCGGGAGCCGTCGCTCATGCCTCCAAGCGTACCTCCGGAATGATTTGTCTTCTTATGTACTTCTCCATTTTCAACATAGAAAGGATCGTTATTTTTTGAGCCGACAGAAGAGGCTGCCTGAAACCCATCTCCGATTTCTACGCCTTTAACAGCGCCGATCGACATGACAGCTTGTGCGAGAAGCGCGTCCAGCTTGTCAAAGACCGGTTCTCCTAAGCCGACAGGCAGTCCGTCTGCAATACATTCGATAACTCCGCCGCAGGAATTAGTTTCTTTCATTAAAGAAGTAATGTACTGTCCAGCCTGCTCGGCGATATTGTTGTTTGGCATATAAAGACTGTTCTGGCTGATCTCGGAGTAGTTATATTCTGTTTCATTTATTACGTAAGGACCGATTGCCTTCGTGTAAGCACAAAGAGAAATTCCGAGTTCGTTTAAGATTTTAGAGGCAATCGCGCCTGCTGCGACACGGCCGATTGTTTCCCGACCGGAAGAACGCCCGCCTCCTCTGTAATCGCGGATGCCGTATTTTTCCGTAAAAGGATAATCCGCATGCCCCGGACGAAACATAGAAACAATGTTTCCATAATCTCGGGAACGTTGGTCTTTATTACGTACGAGAAGAGAAATCGGTGTTCCGGTCGTTTTGCCTTCAAAGATTCCCGAGAGAATCTCGACAGTATCTTCCTCGCTGCGTCTCGTTGTAAATTTACTCTGACCGGGTTTTCGGCGGTCAAGAAATATCTGAATATCTTCTTCATTTAGAGAAATTCCGGAAGGGCATCCGTCGATCACGACGCCGATGCCGGATCCGTGAGATTCTCCCCAAGTCGTGATGCGAAATATTTTACCAAAAGTTGAGCCACTCATAAAATGATCTCCTTTCAAAATTCTGTTATATGTAAAGTTCTGTCGAAAAGCAGAATTACAAAAGTCATTATATAGGAAGAAAGGAGCAGTTACAAGCAAGGTCTTAATTTTTCTTAAAATAAAACAATATACTGTACTTTTTTTTACAATCGTAATATAATGTTGCCGTGATATTGAAAAAGGGAGAGAGATGATTAACGGATGAGTGAAAAGAAAAATAAATCCTTACGCCGGCAAGAAGACGTACGGCTTTTAGATGAAGAAGTGTTTGAAGAATTTGAAGATGAGGAAGATTTTTCGGAGAGTGACAACTTCAGCGCGGACGACAGCTTTGACGATGATGATATTGATGACGATGAGCTGTATGAAGATGAAGATGAAGAGGGAGAAAAGAAAAAAAGAAAGTGCTCCGAAGAAGGGGAAAAAGACGTCGGCAGAAAAAGATGAAAGAAAATAAAGGAAAGCGGAGTAAAAAAGCGTGGATCATTGGAGGAAGCATCATAGGCGGACTGCTCGTGATATACCTTGGTATTTCGGCGTTTTTTATCAGTCATTTCTATATTAATACAACAATTAACGGAAAAGACTTTTCGGGGAAAACAGAATCGGATGTCGTAGCATATATGAAAGACCAAGTGGAAGGGTATTCTTTGAAGATTATAGAAGCTGATAATAAGACGGACGAGATTAATGGAGAGGCAATTTCAATGACGTATAAAAAAGATGATAGTGTAAAAGACGCATTGAAAAATCAGAATCCTCTTCTGTGGATACGAGCGCTTTTTTCAAAATCCAGCGCAGAAGTGACGATCAACGTTGATTATAATGAGGATGCACTGAGTAAAGCAATCGGGTCGATTCAGGCAGTGAAAGCAGAGCAGACGGAACCGGTATCTGCATATCCTAAATTTGACGGTGAATCATTCAAAGTAGAGCCGGAAGTGTATGGAAGTGCGGTAGATATGGAAATTTTGACTAAAAAGATCAAAGAGTATATTACCAATTTTGAACCGGAATTAAATCTTCTGAATGAAAAATGCTATAAAGTACCTAAATATACAACGGAATCAAAAGAAGTTCAAAAAGCGTGTGACGATATGAATAAATATTGTCAGGCAAGTATTACCTATCCGATGAAAGAAAATGTAGTTGTAGACAAAGCTCTTATTTCGACATGGGTTTCGGCGGATGCTGATATGAATGTAACATTCAATGAAGAAGCTGTCCGGGCATGGATGAGAGATTTCGGAAAAACTTATGATACAGTCGGAACAACGAGAACGATCACTTCTCCGACAGGAAAGACAGTGGAAGTATCAGGAGGTACTTACGGCTGGTCGATCGACGAAGAGGCAGAAACGCAGAATTTGATCGCAAGTATTAAAAACGGAGAAGTTGTGACAAGAGAACCTGCATATGAAAAGACAGCGGCATCTCATGCGGCACAAGACTGGGGAACGACGTACCTTGAGGTGGACCTTTCCGCACAGCATATGTGGTATATTGTAAACGGGGCGATCGCACTGGAGACAGATGTTGTTACAGGCCTTCCCGATGCGAAGCATGCGACTCCGGCAGGTGTATATTCGATTCTTTATACAGAACCGGATTCAAAATTAATCGGTGAAAAAGATCCGGAAACAGGGAAACCGATTTACGAAACGTATGTCCGCTACTGGATGCCGTTTACTTATCAAGGACATGGCTTTCATGATGCAGACTGGCAGACAGCATTCGGCGGTTCGAGATATCAGTCATATGGTTCTCACGGCTGTGTTAATATGCCGGTAGATCAGGCGGGAGCTTTATTTAATATGCTTAGCGCGGGAACGCCGGTTGTTCTTCATTATTAATGTAAATGATAAGACTTAGAATTTATTGAAAAACAGAAAATCAGAGGTTATATACATGTACGAATTGCTAAAAAAAGACGGTATGGCAAAAAGAGGGAGGTTCCATACGGTACACGGAACGATCGAGACGCCGGTTTTTATGAACGTAGGAACGGCGGCGGCAATTAAGGGAGCCGTATCAACAGATGATCTCCGTCAGATTAAAACGCAGGTTGAACTGTCAAATACATATCACCTTCATGTCAGACCGGGGGATGAAATCGTGAAAAAAATGGGCGGTCTGCATCGCTTTATGAATTGGGATAAGCCGATTCTCACGGACTCAGGCGGATTTCAAGTGTTTTCACTTGCATCATTGCGCAAGATTAAAGAAGAAGGAGTTCATTTTCACTCTCATATAGACGGACGTAAAATCTTTATGGGTCCGGAAGAAAGTATGCAGATTCAGTCTAATCTTGCGTCTACGATCGCGATGGCGTTTGACGAATGTCCCTCAAGCGTAGCGGACAGAGAGTATATGGTCCATTCGGTGGCGAGAACGACAAGATGGCTGAAACGATGTAAAGCGGAAATGAACAGGCTGAATTCTTTGGAAGATACGATTAATCATAACCAGATGCTTTTTGGTATTAATCAAGGCGGAATCTATGAAGATATCCGCGTGGAGCACGCACGACAGATCGCGGAGCTTGATTTGGACGGTTATGCGGTAGGCGGTCTTGCAGTAGGAGAGAGTCATGAAGATATGTACCGTATTCTGGAGGCGGTTGTTCCTCATCTTCCTGAAAATAAGCCGACCTATTTGATGGGAGTGGGAACTCCGGCGAATATTTTGGAGGCGGTAGACAGAGGAGTGGACTTTTTTGACTGCGTATACCCGAGCAGAAACGGGCGGCACGGGCATGTTTATACAAATCATGGAAAAATGAACTTATTCAATGCAAAGTATGAGTTAGATGACCGTCCAATCGAAGAAGGATGCGGATGTCCGGCATGCAGAAGTTATAGCAGAGCATATATCCGTCACCTGTTAAAAGCAAAAGAAATGCTCGGGATGCGTCTTTGCGTTCTTCATAACCTGTATTTTTATAATACGATGATGGAAGAAATCAGAGAAGCGATTGAAGCGGGAGAGTATAAGGCTTATAAAAAGAGAAAACTGGAAGGTATGATGCAATAACCGGATAAGCTTCTCAAAATTATGTTTATTTCAAGTTACTTCAGTATTTTGAAAAATATCCTTGAAGTATGGAAGAAAGTTGTGTATAGTAGTCTTATTGCGTTAGGAAAGTTAGGAGGAAATTATAATCATGGGTGAAATGGTAACAATGCTTGTTCTTTGGCTTGTAGTTATCGGTGTAATGTGGTTTTTGCTTATGCGTCCACAGAAAAAAGAACAGAAACGTATCCAGCAGATGCTGGCTTCTATGGAGGTCGGAGACACAGCTCTGACGACAAGCGGTTTTTACGGAGTCATCATTGATATTACAGATGAAGATGTGATTGTAGAGTTCGGAAATAATAAAAACTGTCGTATTCCGATGCAGAAAGCTGCGATTGCTCAGATTGAAAAACCGAATGCAGATTGATTTTAAGTCAATTATTTTGCATTATGAGATCAGGGAGAATTTTGAAATATTTTCAAAATTCTCCCTGATTTTTTCAAATTCATCACTTTAGCGCGTGAATTTGAAAAAATCACAGAGTACACTCTAATTTTTAGACGCAAATACTTGAAACGTGTATAAAAATGCTGTATTATAAACAGTAACATTTTAGTTTGGAGGGACGGGAAATTATGGATATGAACATCGGTGTGATCAAAGGCGACGGAATCGGTCCGGAGATTGTAGATGAGGCGATGAAAGTGCTCGATAAAACGGCAGAAGTTTACGGGCATCAGATAGAATATACTCAGCTTTTGATGGGAGGAGCATCCATTGATGTAAACGGAGTGCCTCTTACGGAAGAAACATTGGAACAGGCGAAAAAAAGTGATGCCGTATTGATGGGATCGATAGGAGGAGATGCAAAGACATCGCCATGGTATCGTCTGGAACCGTCTAAACGTCCGGAGGCGGGGCTTTTACAGCTTAGAAAGGGGTTAAACCTTTTTGCAAATCTGCGCCCGGCAGTTCTTTACAGTGAATTAAAAGGAGCCTGCCCGCTCAAAGAGGAGATTGCAGAACAAGGTTTTGATATGATGATCATGCGGGAGCTGACAGGCGGACTCTATTTCGGAAAAAGAAGTACGGAAGAAGAAGACGGAGTTCTCGTTGCAAGAGATGAGCTTACATATAGTGAAACGGAGATAAGGCGAATTGCGAAGCGCGGATTTGACATTGCGATGAAACGTCGGAAAAAAGTGACAAGCGTTGATAAGGCGAATGTATTGGATTCTTCAAGATTATGGAGAAAAATTGTTGAAGAAGTTGCGAAAGAATATCCGGAAGTAACGCTTGAACATATGTTAGTGGATAATGCGGCTATGCAGCTTGTGAAGGATCCGGCACAATTTGATGTAATATTAACGGAAAATATGTTTGGTGACATTTTATCTGATGAGGCGAGTATGGTGACCGGCTCAATCGGAATGCTTGCAAGCGCAAGTTTAAACGATACAAAGTTCGGCCTTTACGAACCGAGCGGAGGTTCGGCTCCCGACATTGCGGGAAAAGGAATCGCAAATCCGATTGCTACAATTTTATCGGCGGCGATGATGCTTAGATATTCGTTTGATCTCGATCAAGAAGCAGATGCGATTGAGGCGGCGGTAGAGAAAGTACTCGAGGAAGGATACCGGACGATTGATATTATGTCAGAAGGAATGACGCAGATCGGAACAAAAGAGATGGGAGAACGAATCTGTTCTTATATATAAAACGTGAAAGAGAGGCATAGGATAATGAGAAGCGATACAGTGAAAAAAGGGGTGCAGCAGGCGCCGCACCGTTCTTTATTTAATGCGCTTGGAATGACGCAGGAGGAGTTAGACAGACCGCTGATCGGAGTTGTAAGCTCTTATAATGAGATTGTTCCCGGGCATATGAATCTTGATAAAATTACAGAAGCGGTAAAAATGGGAGTTGCAATGGCAGGAGGAACACCGATTATGGTTCCGGCTATTGCTGTTTGCGACGGTATTGCGATGGGACATATCGGCATGAAATATTCTCTTGTTACGAGAGATCTTATCGCAGATTCAACAGAGGCGCTTGCAATGGCACATCAGTTTGACGGTCTTGTTATGATTCCGAACTGTGATAAAAATGTGCCGGGACTTCTTATGGCTGCTGCGCGTGTCAATATACCTACGATCTTTGTGAGCGGAGGACCGATGCTTGCAGGACATGTAAAAGGGCAAAAGACAAGTTTGTCAAGCATGTTTGAAGCGGTCGGATCTTATGCGGCAGGCAAAATGAACGATGAAGAAATTTATGAATTTGAAAATAAAGCATGTCCGACGTGCGGTTCGTGTTCCGGAATGTATACAGCCAATAGCATGAATTGTCTGACAGAAGCATTGGGAATGGGACTTCGTGGAAACGGAACGATTCCCGCGGTATATTCTGCGAGACTTCAGCTTGCAAAACATGCGGGAATGCAGATTATGGAGCTTGTGAGAAACAATATCCGACCTAGAGATATTATGACGGAAGATGCGATTTTGAACGCTCTTACAGTCGATATGGCTCTTGGATGTTCGACAAACAGTATGCTTCATCTTCCGGCAATCGCACATGAGATAGGAATGGATTTTGAGATTGATTTTGCGAACGGAATCAGTGAGAAGACGCCGAACCTTTGTCATCTTGCTCCGGCAGGCCATACATATATCGAAGACCTTAATGAGGCAGGCGGAGTCTATGCGGTTATGAATGAGCTGAATAAAAAAGGACTTCTTCATACAGATTGTCTGACAGTAACCGGCAAGACAGTTGGGGAGAACATTGCGGGATGCGAAAATAAAAATCCCGATGTAATTCGTCCGATCGATCATCCATACAGTGAAACAGGTGGATTGGCTGTGTTAAAAGGAAATCTTGCACCTGACGGAAGCGTTGTAAAACGATCTGCTGTCTGCGATGAGATGCTTGTACATGAAGGTCCTGCCCGTATTTTTGAAAGTGATGAAGAGGCAACGGAAGCAATCAAAACAGGAAAGATCAATCCGGGGGATGTGATCGTGATCCGTTATGAAGGACCGAAAGGCGGTCCGGGAATGCGGGAGATGCTCAATCCGACTTCGGCGATTGCAGGATACGGACTCGGCTCGGAAGTAGCGCTTATTACAGACGGACGTTTCAGCGGCGCGTCAAGAGGCGCATCTATCGGTCATGTTTCTCCGGAAGCGGCGGTGGGAGGACCGATCGCTCTTGTAGAAGAGGGAGACATTATACAGATTGATATTCCGAATTTATCTTTGAATCTGGCAGTTTCAGAAGAAGAACTGAAGAAGAGAAGAGAAAAATGGCAGCCGAGAGAACCGAAAGTAAAGACCGGATATCTGGCAAGATATGCGTCTATGGTCACATCCGGAAACAGAGGTGCGATTCTGGAAATACCGAAAGAAAAATAAGAGCGCGGTTACAGGCTGTGCGGATAAGAGATACAGGATGTTTAAAGGAGTTATGGCATGCAGTTAAATGGAGCAGAAATTGTAATAGAATGTTTGAAAGAACAAGGAGTAGACACGGTTTTCGGCTATCCGGGCGGTGCGATTCTCAATGTATATGATGAATTGTACAAACATCGGGATGAAATCAGGCACATCCTTACCTCCCATGAACAAGGGGCTTCTCATGCGGCTGACGGATATGCGAGAGCAACGGGAAAAGTCGGCGTCTGCCTTGCTACGAGCGGACCGGGGGCGACGAATCTTGTTACCGGAATTGCAACGGCATATATGGATTCAATTCCTATTGTGGCAATCACCTGCAATGTAGGGGTATCACTTCTTGGAAAAGACAGTTTTCAGGAAATAGATATAGCGGGAATTACAATGCCGATTACGAAATATAGTTTTATTGTAAAAGATGTGACAAAATTGGCGGATACTATCCGTAAGGCATTTCGGATTGCAAAGACAGGACGTCCCGGGCCGGTGCTTGTCGATATACCGAAAGATATTACGGCTAAAGTAACGGAATATATTCCGGAAGAATTGGGAAAATGCACAAAGGAAGATTCCTCGAGAAAAACTCCGAGGATGGATGAACAACGGTTTGACCGGGTGATTTCTATGTTGGAAGAAGCAGAAAAACCGTTTGTTTTCGTCGGAGGCGGAGCGGTTCTTTCAGGGGCGAGTCAAGAATTAAAAGAGTTTGTTGACAAGCTGGATGCTCCGGTTACGGATTCTCTTATGGGCAAAGGCGCTTTTCCGGGAACAGATCCGCGGTATACAGGTATGCTTGGCATGCATGGAACGAAAGCGTCCAATTTCGGAGTAAGTGAATGTGACCTCTTGGTTGTTATGGGGGCAAGGTTCAGTGATCGTGTGACGGGGAATACAGAAAAATTTGCAAAAAATGCAAAAATTATACAGTTAGATATCGATCCGGTTGAAATTAATAAAAACGTTTTGATTACGGAAGAAATCATCGGCGATCTAAAAGATGTTTTAAAGACGCTTAATAAGCGTTTAAAACAGCAGAATCATGCAGAATGGCTTGAAAAAATACAAGGGTATAAAGAAAAATATCCTCTGAAATATCATCCGAATGTATTATCGGGACCGTTTCTTGTAGAAGAGATCTATCGTCAGACAAACGGTGAAGCGCTCATTGTTACGGAAGTGGGACAGCATCAGATGTGGGCTGCACAGTATTATAAATATACAAAACCGAGAACCCTTCTTACGTCAGGCGGACTTGGAACGATGGGATATGGTCTTGGAGCGGCGCTTGGCGCAAAGACAGGATGTCCGGATAAAATCGTAGTAAATATTGCGGGAGACGGATGTTTCCGAATGAATATGAATGAGATTGCGACTGCAGTCCGGCACAATATTCCGATTATACAAGTTGTAGTGAATAATCATGTGCTTGGGATGGTTCGTCAATGGCAGGATCTCTTTTATGATGAGAGGTATTCGGCTACCGTGCTCAGAGATGCAGTTGATTTTGTGAAACTTGCAGAAGCTATGGGAGCAGAAGGAATGCGGGCTGTGTCGCAGGAAGAATTTAAGGAGGCGTTCTCTAAAGCGCTGACATTGAATCGTCCGGTTGTGATTGACTGCCAGATAGACAGTGATGATAAAGTGTGGCCTATGGTAGCGCCCGGGGCCGCAATCAGTGAAGCGTTTGACGAAGATGACATGTAAAAGTCTGCATGGGCATATGTGTAATTATAAAAACAAATAAATTAAAAATAAAAACAGGAGGAAGGAAAATGAGCAGAGTATATAACTTTTCAGCAGGACCGGCCGTGCTGCCGGAAGAGGTATTGAAAGAGGCTGCCGCAGAAATGCTTGATTACAACGGAACAGGAATGTCAGTTATGGAGATGAGCCACAGGTCGAAAGCGTTTGAGGAGATCATTAATTCGGCAGAACAGGATTTGAGAGATCTGATGAATATACCGGATAATTATAAGGTGTTGTTCATGCAGGGAGGAGCGTCTCAGCAATTTGCTATGATCCCGATGAATTTTATGAAGAACAGAGTGGCTGATTATATTATTACAGGACAGTGGGCGAAAAAAGCGGCGAAAGAGGCAGAAAAATACGGGAAGGTAAATCGGATTGCGTCTTCGGAAGATCAGACTTTCTCATATATTCCGGATTGTTCCGACCTGCCTGTTTCGGAAGATGCGGATTATGTATACATTTGTGAAAACAATACGATTTACGGAACGAAGTTTAAAGAACTTCCGAACACAAAGGGAAAAACATTGATCGCTGATGTGTCGTCCTGTTTCCTTTCAGAGCCGGTTGATGTAGAAAAATATGGAATGATCTATGGCGGAGTTCAGAAAAATATAGGACCTGCAGGTGTTGTAATTGCGATTATCCGTGAAGATCTCATTACAGAAGATGTGCTTGAAGGAACGCCGACAATGCTTACATATAAGACACATGCTGATGCAAAATCGCTTTATAATACACCTCCGGCATATGGAATTTATATTTGCGGAAAAGTGTTTAAATGGCTGAAAGCACAGGGGGGACTTGCTGCGATCAAAGAGAAAAATGAGAAAAAGGCGAAAGTGCTTTATGATTTCCTTGATCAGAGTAAAATGTTTAAAGGAACAGTTGTCAAAAAAGATCGTTCCCTTATGAATGTTCCGTTTGTAACAGGAGATGCAGATCTTGATGCTAAATTTGTAAAAGAAGCGAAAGAAGCAGGACTTGAGAACTTAAAAGGACACAGATCAGTCGGCGGAATGCGCGCAAGTATTTACAATGCGATGCCGTATGAAGGCGTTGTGGCTCTGGTGGAATTTATGAAAAAATTTGAAGAGGAGAATGCATAATCATGTATAAATATCATTGCTTAAATCCAATTTCGGCAGTAGGACTTGATCAGCTGGATGAAAATTATGTGAATGTGGAGACTGCAAAAGGAGCAGACGCTATTCTTGTGCGAAGCGCAAAGATGCACGAGATGGAGTTTGATAAAAACTTGAAAGTGATCGCCCGTGCGGGCGCAGGTGTGAATAATATACCGCTTGAACGCTGTGCCGAAGAAGGGGTTGTTGTATTCAATACGCCGGGAGCAAACGCAAACGGCGTAAAAGAACTTGTGATTGCGGGAATGCTTTTGGCAGCAAGAGATATTATCGGAGGAATCAACTGGGTTCAGGAATACGAAGAGGATGGCGATATTGCAAAGATCACAGAGAAAAAGAAAAAAGTATTCGCAGGAACAGAACTTGAAGGGAAAAAACTTGGCGTTATAGGTCTTGGCGCGATAGGTGTTCTTGTGGCAAATGCAGCCGTTCATCTTGGAATGGAAGTTTATGGATATGATCCATATGTTTCTGTTGATTCGGCATGGAGATTGTCGCGCAATATTCATCACGCGAAAACAGCAGATGAAATTTATAAAGAGTGTGATTATATTACAGTTCATGTGCCTGCATTGGAAGATACAAAAGGTATGATCAACAAAGACGCTATCAGTCTTATGAAAAAAGGCGTTGTTATTTTGAATTTTGCCAGAGATGTTCTTGTGAATCAGGAAGACATCGTAGACGCGCTTGTATCGGAGAAAGTGCGCTGCTACGTAACGGACTTCCCGACAAAAGAGATAGTCGGTGTCAGAGGCGCGATCGTGATTCCGCATCTTGGTGCATCTACAGAGGAGTCGGAAGATAACTGTGCTAAAATGGCTGCGGCAGAGGTGAAAGATTTTCTCGAGAATGGAAATATCACACATTCTGTAAACTTCCCGGATTGCGATATGGGAGCGAAAGGAGAAGGAGAGAGAATTACAATCCTTCATAAAAATATTCCGAATATGATCGGACAGTTCACCGCTCTTTTGGCTGAAAAGAATATGAATATTGAAGTTATGACAAATAAAAGCCGTAAAGAATACGCATATACGATGCTTGATGTGGATGGAACAGTTTCAGAAGATGTGGAAGCGCAGTTAGCAGCGGTAGAAGGCGTGTTGAAAGTAAGAGTGATCAGATAAGTGAACTCTTACTGTGAAGAGAGTAAAATAAATTAGATATCGTTGAGAAAGAGAGTGTGAATGACAGAACTGTTTGCGCTCTCTTTTTGTATGTAACAGTCCGGCTATACAGTAAGGGTTCGTGAATAGCGCAGGCAGAATTGTTACTTTTGTATAATAAAATACTTTAATGAAGGATTGACATATTTTGTATATTTGTATACAATTATACAAGAATACATATATCTGAGCACGAGGTGCAAGAGTATGTATAGCATACATATATACGTGTATACATATAAAAAGATGCAATCATAGGAGGAAATTTGATGGAAAACAGAAAAGTATTTTTGAATAAGCATACGAACTTGCTTGAATTAGAAGAACATATGTATCCCCTTGTTGATGTGGATACACCGAATGTATTTCGTAATTTGTTTCATTATGATGAGATTCCGAAGATTGCATTTAATGACAGGATTGTACCTCATAATATGCCGGATGAAATATGGATCACAGACACAACATTCAGAGATGGTCAGCAGTCGAGAGCTCCATATACGACTGAACAGATTGTTTCGATTTATGAATATTTGCACAGACTCGGCGGCCCGAAAGGAAAAGTACGGCAGAGCGAATTCTTTTTATACAGTAAAAAAGACAGAGATGCTGTCTATCGCTGCCTGGAAAAAGGGTATGAATTTCCGGAGATTACGAGTTGGATCAGAGCAAGCAAAAAAGATTTTGAGCTTGTGAAGGAGATCGGATTAAAAGAGACGGGGATTCTTGTAAGCTGTTCGGATTATCATATTTTTTATAAGTTGAAAATGACGAGAAAAGAGGCCCTTGAACATTATCTTACTGTAGTTCGTGAGTGTATGGAGACGGGAGTTCGTCCGCGATGTCATCTGGAAGATATTACGAGATCGGATATTTACGGATTTGTGATTCCGTTTTGTATGGAATTAATGAAATTGATGGATGAATATAAAATACCGGTAAAAATCCGTGTTTGTGATACGATGGGATACGGAGTGAATTTTCCGGGAGCTGTAATTCCAAGATCGATTCCGGGAATCATATATGGCTTAATGACTCATGCCGGTGTTCCAAGTGAACTGATCGAATTCCACGGACATAATGATTTTTATAAAGCGGTGAATAATTCAACGACAGCGTGGCTTTACGGGGCGTGCGGTGTAAACTGTTCATTGTTTGGTATCGGGGAAAGAACCGGAAATACTCCCCTTGAGGCAATGGTATTTGAGTATGCGCAGCTTCGCGGAACTTTGGATGGTATGGATACAACTGTGATCACGGAGCTTGCAGAATATTATGAGAAAGAAATCGGATATACTGTACCTTCAAGAACGCCTTTCGTAGGTAAGAATTTTAATGTGACGCGTGCGGGGATTCACGCGGACGGCATGTTGAAAAATGAGGAAATATACAATATTTTTGATACGGATAAATTTTTAAACCGTCCCGCACTGGTGTCGGTTTCCAATACATCCGGAACAGCGGGGATCGCATATTGGATCAATGCGTATTTTAAACTTCTGGAAGAACGGAAAGTTGATAAAAATTCGGAACTGGTACATCGTCTGAAAGAATGGGTTGATAAACAGTATGAGGACGGACGCGTTACGGTCTTGACAGATGAAGAATTAATTGCCAAAATAGAAAGTGTATGTAGGGAACTGCATGTTGTATTGTAGATTATAGTCGGAGGATTTCAGATGGAAGAATATCAGGATCATTCCCTTGGAAGTCGTGTGTTTCAGAAGATAAGGGATAATATTTTAAATGGAACATATAAAGAAAACGACGAACTTAGGGAAACGGCGATAGGGAAAGAATTAGGAGTGAGCCGGACGCCTGTACGGGAGGCTCTTCGTCAGCTTGAGTTGGAAGGGCTTGTGACGATTATTCCGAACAGAGGAGCTTATGTATCGGGTATATCTCATAAAGATATATGGGATATCTATAAGATCCGCTCGATGCTGGAAGGATTGTGCGCCCGCTGGGCGGCAGAACATATTACAGAAGAGCAGCTTGACCAGTTGGAAGAATCGCTTCTTCTTTCAGAGTTTCAAATGAAAAAGGAAAGCGGCTTCAGCACGGAGCAGGTTGCGGCGTTGGATGGTCGTTTTCACGCTGTTCTCTATGAAGCTTCGGGAAGCAGAATGCTGAAACATGTTCTGACGGATTTTCATAATTATGTGCAAAGAGCCAGAAAATCATCGATCGTATCAGAAGAAAGAGCCAGAAAGTCGATACGTGAACACAGACAGATTTTACGTGCGATCAAAGACAGAGATGCAGAGATGGCAGAACAGCTTGCTAATGAGCATATTATTCATGTAATGCAAAATTTGAAAAAGCAGGGATATTAGATTGCAAAAAGTACAGCTACATCGGAAGCTGTATAAGCGGAAGATGTGTTGAATAGATGGGGGCAAAAAGTTCATATATTAAAAAGGAGAAAATAACAATGGGAAAAATCAAAATGACGACACCGCTTGTGGAGATGGACGGAGATGAGATGACAAGAATTCTTTGGAAAATGATCAAAGACGAGCTTCTTATTCCGTATATTGATCTAAAAACAGAATATTATGATCTTGGATTAGAGCATAGAAACGAGACAGACGATCAGGTCACGGTTGATTCTGCAATGGCGACCAAGAAATATAAGGTTGCGGTAAAATGTGCTACAATTACTCCAAATGCAGCGCGCATGGATGAGTATGATTTGAAAGAGATGTGGAAAAGTCCAAACGGTACGATTCGTGCGATTCTTGACGGAACGGTATTTCGTGCTCCGATCGTGGTGAAAGGAATCGAGCCGTGTGTGAAGAATTGGAAGAAACCGATTACGATTGCAAGACATGCATATGGTGATGTATACAAAGGTTCTGAGATGAAAATTCCGGGAGCCGGCAAAGTTGAACTTGTATATACAGCAGAGGACGGAAGCGAGACGAAAGAGCTTGTACATAATTTTGACGGACCGGGTATTGTGCAGGGAATGCATAATATCAACCGTTCGATCGAAAGTTTTGCAAGAAGCTGTTTTTCTTATGCTCTTGATACAAAGCAGGATCTTTGGTTTGCCACAAAAGATACGATTTCCAAAAAGTATGATCATACATTTAAAGATATTTTTCAAGAGATTTATGACGCTGAGTTTGATGAGAAGTTCAAAGAAGCAGGCATTGAGTATTTTTACACGCTTATCGATGATGCGGTTGCCCGTGTAATGAAATCAGAAGGCGGATATATTTGGGCATGCAAAAACTACGACGGAGATGTGATGAGTGATATGGTGTCTTCTGCCTTTGGTTCGTTGGCGATGATGACATCTGTTCTCGTTTCACCGGAAGGATACTATGAATATGAAGCGGCTCACGGAACTGTTCAGCGCCACTACTATAAGCATTTAAAAGGGGAAGAGACATCGACAAACTCAGTGGCAACGATTTTTGCATGGACAGGTGCGCTTAGAAAAAGAGGAGAACTTGACGGCAATACCGAATTGATGGAGTTTGCGGATAAGTTGGAAAAAGCAACGATAGATACGATCGAGGCGGGAGAGATGACAAAAGATCTCGCATTGATCACAACGCTTGAAAATCCGACGGTACTCAACAGCGAGCAGTTTATTAAAGCAATCGCAAAGAGACTGTAATGATTGAAATAACAGAAAAATAAAAACATGTCCGCAGTGGTGGAAAAAGACCGCTGCGGGCATGTTTTTGTCTGGCGGAAATTAAATTTTGATCACCTTCTGCTTGTATTCATTTTGGAAGGCTGTTTTAAACTTATCGGTGACGACGGAAGTGTATAAATTAGATGCAAGCATGTCATTGCGAAGCATTTTGCGGCCTAGAGGAGGGATGGTTTCGGTTTCAGACAACCGGATAAGAAGCGGCAGTGAACTTTCTTTTGAAATGCGTGTGAGCAGTTTTTCCCGGTCTTTCCGAAAGCCTAAAAGGCGGGCGTAAAAATGATATCCGCCATCAATATATTCCTCTACGTCTGTTTTCTTTATTCCGAGCATTATATGAAGGAGTGCCCGGTTGATCCGTGTCTGCGTAAGTTCTCTTGTTTTTAGAAGGTCACAGAACTGTTTGTAGTTGAAAAAGTAATTAAGCCGGGAACAGATTCTGTTTGCCAGTTCTTCAGAGACATCCATGTATCGAAGCAGGTTTTCGGGATATTTGTTTAATAATTTGTATTTCAGGATAAGAGAAAAGTCGTTTTGATAAATCGGGTAAGAAACTTTGTGGCAATCTTTTAAAAGTTTCAGGCAGCACTGCGGCACTTGTGATTCCAATTCTCCGAAAATGTTAAAAGGGGCGGTGTCGTCAAAAGCTCCCTTTGGCAGATCGTCATATTTTCTTAAAGAAGATCCTGAATACGAAAGAAGAGAACGGATCGCCGATGCAGAACTTAAATTCTCTGTACTGAGTTCTTGGTCGTGATACCGGGCGCCTTTTCTGAGGATCGTATATGGTTTGATCGTGCTTTTTAATTTTCTGATCGCTTTTAGGTATTCGATTCCGAGAATATTATTAGGTTCATCTAAAAGAGCCGCAAAGTTTTTTTCCGGAAGATATTCTTTCAAAGCTTTTCTGCGTGCACACGGAAAGGAAAGTCCGTTTCTTAAATGTTTTTTTAAAAGAGAACGGTAATCTTTTGGCTCTTGACAGAGAAGGTCTGCAATTTCGGATAAAGCATCTAAATCTCCGCATTCACTCCCGAAACAAAGCGAGTCTACAATTTGAAGCTGGTCCAACAAAGCGACAGCGCTTTCGGCAAACAATTCTGCGCTTCCGGTAGAATAGCAGACAGGAAGTTCAAATACAGCGGAAGCACCGCATTCCAGAGCGGATTCGGCTCTTAAACGCTTTGGCATGACAGCCGGAACACCTCTTTGGACATAATCGCCGCTCATAACAACGATGACAGCGTCGGCACCGGTTGTACGTTTTGCCTGTTGGATATGGTAGAGATGTCCATTGTGAAATGGATTATATTCTGTAATAAGTCCTACAATTTTCATAAGAAACTCCTTGTATATCATTTTCTGCCATATTATACTATAAAAAGATGAATTTTTACAGTGGAATATGTAACGGTTCAGTCCGTGTTGTTCATAAAACCGCACTGCGTGCCTATTATGGCTGAATTGTTACAAAAAGATATCTTGGAAGATGAGGAGTTAGGCATGGATCAGGAAAACAGACTTGACGTAGAGCAGATGATCGAACTGCTTGAAAAGCATGATTTTAAAAAATTAAAGGAAGAACTGGAGTCTGTGCATCCGGTAGACATTGTAGATGCATTGGAAGAATTGGACAAAAAACAACGTATTTTGATCTTCCGTCTTCTGGCAAAAGAAGAAGCGGCGGAAGTGTTTACGGATATGAACAGCGACATGAGAGAAGATTTGATCAATGCGCTGACGGATTCGGAGTTGGAAGAAGTTATGGAAGAGATGTACGTTGATGACACCGTCGACGTATTAGAAGAAATGCCGGCAAATGTAGTGGATCGTCTTTTGATGGCAACGGATGAAGAGACAAGAAAGAAGATAAATGCGCTTTTGCAGTATCCGGAGGACAGTGCGGGCAGCATTATGAATATCGAGTATATCAGCCTTCGTAAAGAGATGACGGTTGCGGATGCTATTTTAAAGATTCGTCAGGTCGGTATTAATAAAGAGACGATTTATACATGCTATGTGACGGAAAAAAGAAGATTGATCGGCATGGTCGATGTAAAGGATCTTCTTACGGCAGGAGAGTCGAGACTGATAGAAGAGATCATGGATGAAAACGTGCTTTACGCCCGCACACTGGATGATCAGGAGCATGTGGCGAATATGATCAATAAATACGGATTAGTAGCAATTCCCGTAATTGATCATGAAGACTGTCTTGTCGGAATCGTAACAGTAGATGATGCGATGCTTGTATTGCAGGATGAAACGACAGAAGATATCAGTATTATGGCCGGTGTCAGTCCAAATGAAGATTCTTATTTTGAAACATCCGTTTTCCAACAGGCGAAAAACCGTACGCCGTGGTTGATGCTACTGATGCTTTCGGCAACGATCACGGGCGAAATACTGGGATATTATGAGCAGGCGATGGCTGCGATGCCGATCTTGATCACATTTATTCCGATGTTGATGGGAACGGGAGGAAACTGCGGATCTCAAAGCTCGACTCTGATTATTCGAGGTCTTGCGGTCGGCGAAATTGAGTTTTCGGATATTTTTAAAGTTATCTTTAAAGAGATCAGAGTGGCGCTTGTTGTCGGAACTCTTCTTGCGTTTGTGAACGGGGTAAGAATCTGTATTATGTATGATCGTAACATTATGCTGGCAGTTGCCCTTGGAATTACAATGATCGCAGTTGTAATGATGGCAAAGTGTATCGGGTGTATCCTTCCTCTTCTGGCAAAGAAGATCGGACTTGATCCGGCAATCATGGCGGCTCCGCTTATTACAACAATTCTTGATACATGCACAATCCTTGTTTATTTTAACATCGTAACAACGATGTTTAGGCTGTGAGGGTAAAAGAACGGAAGAAAAGAACAAAGGGAAGAGAAAACAAATAACAAAGGGCATAAGAAACCAAAGATTGATATTTTTATAACAATCATACAAAGATGAAAAGAAATTGTATAAAATTGTACTTAAAAATGCACATGGAATCCCCTTGTATACAAAATCCCTTTGCGTTATAATAAAAATATAATTGTGAAAAATGAAAGGTGGCTTTTAAATCATGGGATTTATCGATGAAATCAAGGCAAGAGCAAAAGCTGATAAAAAGGTGATTGTTCTTCCTGAGACAGAGGACGAAAGAACTTATAAGGCTGCGCAGACGGTCTTAAGAGAAGGGATTGCAGATTTGATTCTCGTAGGAAACGAAGAAGAAATCGAGAAAAATAAAGGCGCATATGATATTACAGGCGCTGTGATCGTTGATCCGGCTAAAAATGATAAAACAGAAGAGTATATTGCAAAGCTTGTTGAATTAAGACAGAAAAAAGGAATGACAGAAGAGCAGGCAAGAGAGCTCCTCCTGAATAATTATCTGTACTACGGCGTTATGATGGTGAAAATGGGAGACGCCGACGGTATGGTGTCCGGAGCATGTCATTCTACGGCGGATACACTTCGTCCGTGTCTTCAGATCTTGAAGACAAAGCCGGGAACAAAACTTGTATCTGCATTCTTTTTAATGGTTGTTCCTGACTGTGATATGGGAGCGGACGGAACGTTCATCTTCGGAGATGCCGGACTTGAGCAAAACCCTGATCCGGAAAAACTGGCAAACATTGCACTTTCTTCCGCAGAATCTTTCGAGACGCTGACAGGAAAAGAACCGATTGTAGCGATGCTTTCTCATTCTACAAAAGGAAGTGCAAAACATGCAGATGTCGATAAAGTTGTAGAAGCAACAAAGATCGCGCACGAACTTGCGCCGGAATTAAAATTAGACGGAGAGCTTCAGCTTGACGCCGCTATCGTTCCGGAAGTCGGAGCATCGAAAGCTCCGGGCAGTGAAGTGGCAGGTAAAGCGAACGTGTTGATCTTCCCTGATCTTGATGCCGGCAATATCGGATATAAACTTGTACAAAGACTTGGAAAGGCAGAGGCATACGGACCGCTTACACAGGGAATCGCAGCTCCTGTCAACGATCTGTCACGCGGATGCAGCGCAGAAGATATTGTGGGTGTTGTTGCAATTACGGCGGTGCAGGCACAGGCAGAGTAAGATCGAGTACATAGAGAGTTTCAGTAAAACTTTCTGTTTATATAGTTTATAAAAACAAAAATGGAGGAGAAGTAATGAACGTATTAGTAATCAACTGTGGAAGTTCTTCATTGAAATTTCAGCTCATTAACGCGGAATCAGAAGAAGTTTTGGCGAAAGGAATTTGTGAGAGGATCGGAATTGACGGACGTCTGACGTATCAGCCGGAAGGCGGAGAAAAAGAGGTGTCGGAAAAGGCGATGCCGACCCATACAGAGGCAATTCAGTTTGTGATTGAAGCTCTTACAAATCCGGAAACGGGTGTTGTTAAGAGTTTGGATGAAATCGGAGCTGTAGGACATCGTGTCGTACACGGCGGAGAAAAGTTTGCATCCTCAGTTGTGATTACAGAAGAAGTGAAGAAAGCGATAGAGGAATGTAATGATCTTGCGCCGCTTCATAATCCGGCAAACTTGATCGGTATTACAGCCTGCGAAAAACTTATGCCGAATACACCTATGACAGCTGTATTCGATACGGCGTTCCATCAGACAATGCCGGAAAAAGCATATATGTACGGACTTCCATACAATTATTATGAGGATTATAAGATCAGACGTTACGGCTTCCATGGAACAAGCCACAGTTTCGTATCTAAGAAAGCGGCGGAAGTGATGGAAAAACCGTATGAAGAACTGAAGACGATCGTATGTCATCTCGGAAACGGATCAAGTGTGACAGCTGTCATGAACGGACAATCTGTAGATACTTCTATGGGAATGACTCCGTTGGAAGGTCTTGTAATGGGAACACGTTCGGGAAATATCGATCCTGCGATCATGGAATTTATCGCAGAGAAAGAACATCTTGATATTGCAGGCGTGATGGACGTTCTTAATAAGAAGTCAGGTGTGTTCGGTATTTCGGGAGAACTCTCAAGCGATTTCCGTGATCTGACAAATGCGATGAATTCAGGAGATAAAAAAGCGAAGATCGCAATGGACGTATTTTCCTATAATGTTGCCAAATATGTCGGAGCATATGCGGCGGTAATGAATGGGGTAGACGATATTGTATTTACTGCGGGAATCGGTGAGAATGACGATTATGTAAGAGAACAGGTGTGTTCTTATCTGGGATATCTCGGAGTTGACTTTGATAAAGAGGCAAATACAGGTTTGAGAGGAAAACAGGCTGAGATTACAAAAGCGGGTTCAAAAGTAAGGGTATTTGTTATTCCGACAAATGAAGAGCTTGCGATTGCAAGAGAGACATTGGCGCTTGTAAAATAGTAAATGAGTTGAGTTGTCTTAAAGATCGTATGGAAAATACTATATTTTGTGTGTTTTCATGAAAATGACGGTTGACAAACAGAATTTACATGATATAATAATTCAGGTATGAATAGGAGTAAATAACAATGTTAATTAACCTATCAGACGTTTTGTCAGACCAGCATAAGACAGTTGAAGAGACTGTGCCGCTTACAATGGGAGAGATCCGGATGAAATTCGGGAAGTATCCGATTGTCGAGAGTGAGCCGGTTCATGTCCGGGTAGAACATGTCAGGGGAAAGGAAATGCTTATTTATGCAGATACCAGACTTGTGACGGTCATTCCCTGTGACAGATGCTTGGAGGATGTAAGATATGAATTTGCTTTAGATTTTGCAAAACATGTCGACATAGGTCTCTCCGACGCAGAACTGACAGAGGAGCTGGATGAATCAAACTTTATTGACGGATATCATCTTGACGTGGACAAACTACTCAGTAATGAGATCTTGTCGGGATGGCCGGAAAAAGTACTGTGCAAGGAAGATTGTAAAGGTCTTTGCCCGGTATGCGGTCAAAATTTGAATACAAAGTCCTGCGATTGTGAAGATACGGGGCTTGATCCTAGAATGTCAGTTGTCCGTGACTTATTTAAGAATTTTAAGGAGGTGTAACCTATGTCAATCTGCCCAAAGAATAAATCTTCTAAAGCAAGAAGAGATAAAAGAAGAGCTAACTGGAAGATGAGCGCTCCGAACCTTGTAAAATGCAGCAAGTGCGGCGAACTCATGATGCCTCACCGTGTATGCAAAGCTTGTGGCGCATATAATAAACGTGAGATTATTTCCGTTGACTAATCGTGAATTGAATGAAGAGGACGTAAAATATGATTTTACGTCCTTTTTTTATTGCTATGCGTATGATAAAAAGATGTCCGACGGACATTTTTTAGTTGATTTTTACAATAATATCAATTAGAATGATTTCAGTAGCGTTAGGAGGAATGAAGATGTCTGACATGACAAGAGTAGCGCTTGATGCAATGGGCGGCGATAATGCGCCGGTGGAGATGGTAAAAGGCGCTGTAGAAGCAGTACAAAAGCGGAACGATATTCAGGTTCTGCTCACAGGAAAAGAAGAGATATTGAAGGAAGAACTTGCAAAGTATACATATCCGGATGAAAAGATTCATATTGTGAATGCGACTGAAGTGATCGAAACTGCAGAGCCGCCGGTAAAAGCAATCCGCAGCAAGAAAGATTCCTCTCTTGTGACGGCAATGAAACTTGTCAGAAACGGTGAGGCAGACGCTTTTGTTTCGGCAGGAAATTCAGGCGCGGTTCTCGTTGGAGGACAGCTTCTTGTCGGCAAGATTAAAGGGGTAGAGCGTCCGCCGCTTGCGCCGCTGATTCCGACGCTGAAAGGAGTTTCCCTTTTGATCGACTGCGGAGCGAATGTAGATGCCCGACCGTCTCATCTTGTCCAGTTTGCAAAGATGGGATCTATCTATATGGAGAGCGTTGTAGGTAAGAAGAATCCTACGGTTGGCATTGTGAATATCGGCGCGGAAGAAGAGAAAGGGAATGCCCTTGTGAAAGAGACGTTTCCGCTTCTGAAAGAGTGTCCTGATATCAATTTTATCGGAAGCGTGGAAGCGAGAGAGATCCCCTATGGCGATGTAGATGTCATCGTATGTGAAGCTTTTGTCGGCAACGTGATCCTTAAGCTTTATGAAGGCGTTGCAGGGGCGCTTGTCAAGAAGATCAAAAGTGGTATGATGGCAAATCTGAAGAGCAAAATAGGCGGTCTTTTGGTGAAACCGGCCTTGAAAGATACGTTGAAAGATTTCGACACAAGCGAACATGGCGGAGCACCGCTGCTCGGATTGAAAGGTCTTGTTGTCAAAACACATGGAAGCTCGACATCAAAAGAAGTATGTAATTCGATTATTCAATGTGTGACATTTAAAGAGCAGAAGATCAACGAAAAGATAACGTCAGTTATTCAAAAAAATCAGGAAAATATTTAAAGATCAGGTAAGGAGAAGATATTATGGAATTTGAAAAGCTTCAAAAAATTATCGCGGAAGTTCTTAATTTAAGTGAGGAAGAGATTAGACCGGACAGTACATTTGTAGATGATCTCGGAGCAGATTCTCTTGATGTATTCCAGATCATCATGGGAATCGAAGAAGAGTTTGACATTGAGATCGATAATGAAGAAGCGGAGAAAATAACAACAGTTCAGGATGCTGTTGATCAGATCAAAAAAGCAGTGGAATAATTTGGTGTAAAATGAAAAAGCCCCTGTGGGCTTTTTCGTTTTACATGGAAAAGAAATAAAGGACGGTGCAAGACACCGGGAAAGAGTAGAAAATGCATAAGAAATTAAAAGAGTTAGAACAGAAGATAGGTTATCGATTCAGAAATTTTTCTTTTCTTGAACAGGCAATGATGCACAGTTCCTATACGAATGAGCATCGGATGGAAAAATACAGATGCAATGAACGTTTAGAGTTTTTGGGAGATGCGGTCTTAGAACTGATTTCCAGTGAGTTTTTGTTTCGGCAGTCTCCGAAAGTTCCGGAAGGAGAGCTGACAAAAACAAGGGCAAGCATGGTGTGTGAGCAGTCATTGGCTATGTGCGCGAGAGACATCGATCTTGGAAGCTATCTTCTTCTCGGAAAAGGGGAAGAGGTAACAGGAGGGCGTTTTCGTGATTCTGTGACTTCAGATGCACTGGAAGCTTTGATCGGAGCAATATATCTGGATGGTGGTTTTACTAATGCAAAAGAGTTTATACATCGTTTTGTTTTGACGGATCAGGAAGATAAGAAACTCTTTTATGATAGTAAAACTATCCTTCAAGAGATTGTTCAGGCTGAAAAACTAGGAGAGATAGAATATCATCTGATAGGCGAGGAAGGACCTGATCATAACAAATCATTTTCTGTGGAACTGACGATCCGGGGCAGGTCGTACGGTAAAGGCAAAGGAAGGACTAAAAAAGCGGCGGAACAGCAGGCTGCCTATGAGGCGATTCATGTGCTGAAAAAAAGATAAAGCAGGTGTTCTATGTATTTAAAAAGTATAGAAGTGCAGGGGTTTAAGTCCTTTGCAAATAAGATTAAATTTGACTTTCATAACGGAATTACAGGTATTGTCGGACCAAATGGAAGCGGAAAGAGCAATGTTGCGGATGCAGTTCGCTGGGTACTGGGAGAGCAACGGGTAAAACAGCTCCGCGGCGGTACGATGCAGGACGTAATCTTTTCGGGAACAGAGAACAGGAAACCGTTAAGTTATGCCTCTGTAGCGATCACATTGGATAATGCGGATCACAAATTGCCTGTTGATTATGAAGAAGTTACTGTGACGAGAAAGCTGTACCGTTCAGGAGAAAGTGAATATCTGATCAACGGAGCGTCCTGTCGGCTGAAAGATATTAATGAAATGTTTTATGACACAGGTATCGGTAAAGAAGGATATTCGATTATAGGTCAGGGACAGATCGATAAAATATTAAGCGGGAAGCCGGAAGAAAGAAGAGAATTGTTCGACGAGGCTGCCGGAATCGTAAAGTTTAAGCGGAGAAAAAACCTATCGGTAAAGAAACTTGAAGAAGAACGTATGAACTTAACCCGCGTAAACGATATTTTACAGGAACTGGAAAAGCAGTTGGGACCTTTGGAAAAACAGTCGGAAACAGCGAAAGAGTATTTAAAGAAAAAGGAAGAGTTAAAGACATATGATATTAATATGTTCCTTTTGGAAGAAGAGAGGATCCGTGACTGTTTAAAAGAAACACAAAAGAAACTGGAGATCGCATCATTAGAATTAGAAGAGTCAAATATCAGTTATGATAAGATGAAAACGGAGTATGAGGCGATTGAAGAGGAAGTAGAAGAGATCGACCTTGCAATCGAAACTGCAAAAAATCGTTTGAATGAAACAAATTTACTGAAGCAGCAACTGGAAGGTCAGATCAATGTATTGAGAGAACAGATCAATACGGCTCGTATGAATGATGAGCATTATGATAACCGGTTGAATACCGTCCAATCGGAAATCAATATGAGAAAAGAGCAGAAAGCGTCTTTTGAAGAAGAAAAGAAAAATCTTTCGGAAAAGCTGCGTGAAGCGTCGCAGGCAGATACGGTTGTAAAAAAACGACTGATCGATGTGCAGACACAGATTGCGGAGCATACAGAAGAGATCGAACAGCGGAAACAGGAAATTATGGATCTTCTTGGAAACAGAGCTTCTACGAAAGCAAAAATCCAACATTTTGATACAACGAGAGATCAAATATCAACAAGAAAATCCGTGCTTGCAAGAAATATTTTAGAAGTGTCGGCAAAGGCGAAAGAGCAGGAAGAGCAGCTGCATGAACATGAAGAGCGGTTGTCTGAGATTCAAGATAAGATTCGGCTCTATAATATGCAGATTACCGAAAATGAACAGAAGATACAAAAACTTCAAGAAGAGTTAAATGTCAGACAGGAAAAATTGAATGTCGGACGAACAGCATATCACAGAGAGGCATCCAGGCTGGAATCACTGAAAAATATTACGGAGCGTTATGATGGATATGGAAACAGTATCCGTAAAGTGATGGCAAATAAGGATAAAAATCCGGGATTGATCGGCGTTGTTGCAGATATTATCAAAGTCGATAAAGAATATGAGATTGCGATTGAGACTGCTTTGGGCGGAAGTATTCAAAATATTGTTACGGATAATGAAGATACAGCCAAGAAAATGATTTCTTTTTTAAAGACGAATAAGTTCGGCCGGGCAACATTTTTGCCGCTTACAAGTATGAGAGGCGGAGGCGGAATTCGCAATGAAGAAGCGCTTAAAGAACCGGGAGTGATCGGTACGGCAGATAAGCTTGTTTATGTAGAGGCGCGTTTTACCGGACTGGCAGAGCAGTTGTTAGGAAGAACCCTTGTCGTTAGAACGATCGATGACGGAATTCTCATTGCAAGAAAATATAAGCAGTCGATTAGACTTGTTACTTTGGAAGGAGAATTGATCAATCCGGGAGGATCGATGACGGGAGGCGCATTTAAAAATTCCAGCAACCTGCTGAGCAGAAGACGAGAGATCGAAGAATTTGAAAAGACGGTAGCCATGCTGAAAAAAGATATGGATGCCGCCGAGGCAGATGTAAGCAGGATTAAATCTGAACGCGCGGGATGCTACAATATGGTAGATGATATCCGTCAGGAACTCAGAAAGGCATCGGTCATCGAAAATACAGCGAAGATGAATGCCGAGCAGACGAAGACGCGTATGGAGGAGGCAAAACAAAGCTGTGCAGGTTATGTCGCAGAACAAGGAAAGCTTGAAAGAGAGTTAGGAGAGATAATAGAGAACGAAGAGTCGATCAGGATGGAACTTGAGGTATCTGAAAATTTAGAAAAAGAACTCAATCTTCGGATCGAAGAACTTCATGCTCTGCTTGAAAAAGAAAGAGATACGGAGAGTGAACAGCTTAAGATCTCAGAAGAATCACATTTATCTTTGGCAGGAATGGAACAGCAGAATCTTTTCGTATCGGAAAATATTTCACGTATTGAAGAAGAGATCGTCAAGTTTCAGGCAGAACTGGAAGAATTGGATAAAAATAAAGATTATGCGTCAGATGAGATTAAGGAAAAGGAAGACAAGATAAAAGAGCTTCGGGGAACGATTGATAATTCAAGAGAATTGTTTGATGAAATTGAAAAAGAAATAAAAGAACAGACAGAGGGAAGAGATGCATTAAACAGGAAGCATAAACAGTTTCTGCAAATGCGGGAAGACTTGTCAAAACATATTTCGGCTCTCGATAAAGAATGTTTCCGCCTGGACAGTCAAAAACAATCTTACGAGGCGGCGTCTGAAAAGCAGATGAATTATATGTGGGAAGAATATGAGATCACATACAATCATGCGATGAAGCTTCGTGACGAAAATCTGACGGATCTTGCGTATATGAAGCGTCAGATACAAGAGTTGAAAAATGAGATCCGAAAACTCGGCACAGTCAATGTCAATGCGATTGAAGATTTTAAAAATATTTCCGAAAGATATGCATTTTTGAAAAATCAGCATGACGACCTTGTCGAGGCGGAGCAGACGCTGATGCAGATCATTGATGAATTAGATGCTGCAATGAGAAAACAGTTTGCCGAGCAGTTTTTAAAAATAAAAGAAGAGTTCAACACAGTGTTCCGACAGTTGTTCGGAGGCGGAAAAGGAACATTGGAGTTGATGGAAGATGAGGATATTTTGGAGGCGGGAATCCGTATCATTGCCCAGCCGCCAGGGAAAAAACTTCAAAATATGATGCAGCTTTCCGGCGGCGAAAAAGCGTTGACGGCAATTTCTTTATTATTTGCGATCCAGAATTTAAAACCGTCGCCGTTTTGTCTTCTTGATGAGATTGAAGCGGCGCTGGATGATAATAACGTGACCCGCTTTGCACAATATCTGCATAAACTGACGAAAAATACGCAGTTTATCGTAATTACGCATCGTAGAGGAACGATGACGGCAGCAGATAGACTGTATGGAATCACGATGCAGGAAAAAGGCGTTTCAACGCTTGTTTCAGTCGATCTTTTGGAAGATAAATTGGATCGCTGAGAATTGATAAAGGAATCAGAGAAAGGAATTAATTAGATAAATGGAAGAAAAAAAAGGATTTTTCAGGCGTCTTGTATCAGGTCTTGCAAAGACAAGAGATAATATTGTATCCGGGATGGACAGTATTTTTCATGGCTTTTCAAAAATAGACGAGGAGTTTTATGAGGAGCTGGAAGAGACGTTGATCATGGGCGATCTCGGAGTACACTCTACAATGGAAATATTAGAAGACCTCCGGGCAAAAGTAAAAGAAAGACATATCAAAGAACCGATTGAGTGCAGACAATTATTGATTGACAGTATCCGGGAACAAATGGATGTAGGAGAGACGGCATATGAGTTTGAAAACAGAACATCTGTCGTGTTTGTGATCGGAGTAAACGGAGTCGGGAAAACAACTACGATCGGAAAACTGGCGGGAAAGTTGAAAAGTCAGGGGAAAAAGGTTGTTTTGGCGGCAGCCGATACTTTTCGTGCTGCGGCGGGAGAACAGCTTCGAGAATGGGCGAACCGTGCCGATGCAGATATGATCGGAGGGCAGGAAGGAGCAGATCCGGCAGCTGTAATCTATGACGCGGTAGCTGCGGCAAAAGCACGTCATGCAGATGTGCTTCTCTGTGATACGGCAGGAAGACTTCACAATAAAAAGAACCTGATGGAGGAACTTAAGAAGATCAACCGTGTGATCGACAGAGAGTATCCGGAAGCTTTTCGGGAGACACTTGTCGTATTAGATGCGACAACAGGACAAAATGCTTTGGCACAGGCAAAAGAGTTTAATGAAGTGGCAGACATTACAGGTGTTATTCTTACAAAGATGGACGGAACGGCAAAAGGTGGAATTGCAGTTGCGATTCAGGCAGAACTTGGAATTCCCGTAAAATATATCGGAGTCGGAGAGACGATAGACGATCTTCAGAAATTTGATGCAGATGAGTTTGTAAACGCATTGTTTTACAGAGAGGATGAAGAAAAATGATGACATTGGAGAAATTTGAAGAAGCCAGCGAGCTTGTAAAAAAAGTGACGAATTCTACAAAGCTTGTGTACAGTGATTATTTAAGCGAGCAAAGCGGAGGAAAGGTTTATTTAAAGCCGGAAAATATGCAGCATACCGGAGCATACAAGATCAGAGGAGCTTATTATAAAATCAGTACGTTATCGGATGAAGAACGAGGCAGAGGACTGATCACGGCATCGGCGGGAAATCACGCTCAGGGCGTTGCCTTTGCCGCAAAAAAATTTGGCTGTAAAGCAGTTATCGTTATGCCTACGGTTACACCTCTTATAAAAGTGAACCGTACAAAGAGCTACGGCGCGGAAGTGATCCTGCACGGAGATGTCTATGACGATGCTTATGCCTATGCGTGTGAGCTGGCAGAAAAAGAGGGATATACGTTTGTACATCCGTTTAATGACATAGATGTAGCAACAGGCCAGGGAACGATCGCAATGGAAATCGTTCAGGAACTTCCGACTGTTGATTACATTCTTGTTCCGATCGGAGGAGGCGGACTTGTTTCCGGCGTTGCGACGCTGGCTAAGATGTTGAATCCGAAAATAAAAGTAATCGGAGTAGAACCGGCAGAGGCGGCAAGTATGAAAGCGGCGCTTGCGGCAGGCGAAGTCGTACAACTTGAAAGCGCCAATACGATCGCGGACGGAACGGCCGTGAAAGCTGTAGGAGATAAAATTCTGCCCTTTGTTAAGGAAAATGTAGACGACGTTCTTCTTGTAGAAGATGATGAATTGATCGGCGCATTTCTTGACATGGTAGAGAATCATAAGATGATCGTTGAAAATTCAGGTCTTTTGTCAGTAGCGGCATTGAAGCAGCTTGACTGCAAAGGGAAAAAGGTAGTCTGTGTATTAAGCGGCGGTAATATGGACGTAATTACGATGTCATCTATTGTACAGCATGGATTGATCCAACGCGACAGGATTTTTTCTGTATCTGTACTTCTTCCTGACAAACCGGGTGAACTTGTCCAGGTGGCGCAGACAATCGCAGAAGCTCAGGGAAATGTAATTAAGCTGGAGCATAACCAATTTGTAAGTACAAACAGAAATGCGGCAGTAGAGCTTCGTATTACGATGGAGGCATTTGGAACAGAACACAAGCAGGAGATACTAAAAGCATTAGAGAAAAAAGGATACCGTCCGAGATTGATCGGTGCTAAACTGTATTAAGTTTGCAAAGCGGTGAGGGATACATTTGGAAACTATAAAAACGGTACAGTCTCAAGATAAAAGAATCTTTTGACTGTACCGTTTTTATAGCTCTAAGTTTCATTGTATAGCAAACAAACATTCAAGCGCCGGTCTTTTAAAATCAATTAGTTACAATATATTTTATACTGTATGCACGATCAAATCTGTTCGCCGCGGGCATATTTTTCAAGCAGAGCATGAATTTTGTCTGTCGGATTCATTACAGCACCGATTGTAATATCGTGATTAAGAGAATCAATGATCAAAGCGAGAAACTTACTCATATCTGCTTTTACGAAATATGGTTTTTTGTATAATTCTGCAGGCAGATATGTAAGGTTTGTCGTAATAACTTTATTGATATATCCCTTTTCATAGTATTCGTCAAATTTTTCAAATCCTTCGGTGAATAAACCAAAAGTTGTACATACAAATACACGGCCTGCTTTTCTTTCTTTTAACTGTTTTGCGACATCAAGCATACTTCCTCCGGAAGCGATCATATCATCTACGATGATAACATCTTTTCCGGCAACGTCATCGCCGAGAAATTCATGAGCCACAATCGGATTCTTACCATTGATGATTGTAGAATAGTCACGGCGTTTATAAAACATTCCCATATCGACACCGAGAATATTGGAAAAATAAACGGCGCGGTGCATCGCTCCCTCATCAGGGCTGATGATCATAAGGTGATCTTTATCGGGGATAAGATCAGGAACGGCGCGAAACAGCGCTTTCATAAATTGGTACGGCGGATTGAAGCTGTCAAATCCGCTTAGAGGGATCGCGTTTTGTACGCGGGGATCGTGGGCGTCAAAAGTGACGATGTTTGAAACTCCCATTGCGTTTAATTCTTCAAGAGCAAGCGCACAGTCAAGAGATTCGCGTTTTGTACGTTTGTGCTGGCGGCTTTCGTACAGGAAAGGCATAATGACGTTAATACGCTTTGCTTTGCCGGTTGCAGCGGAGATGATTCGTTTCAGGTCCTGGAAATGATCATCAGGAGACATGTGGTTTAGATGTCCGTTTACAGTGTAAGTAAGGTTGTGGTTGCAAACGTCGGTCATGATGAAAAGATCTGTTCCCCGGATAGTTTCTTTAAGAAGTCCTTTTGCTTCTCCTGTGCCAAAACGGGGACAGCAGCAGTCTACGAGATAGTTGTTTGACTTGTAGTTTACATACAGAGAAGATTCGGATACTTCGTTGATTGTATTTTCACGAAAAGAAACAATATAATCATTTACTTTTTGTCCGAGTTCTCTGCAGCTTTCCATTGCAATGAGTTTTAGCGGTGCGGCCGGAAGAGTTTTTTCTAAAAGTTCGATATTTGACATAGTATTCTCCTGTTAAATAATAGTATAAATTGAGTTTTAAGCCGGAGCATAGAAAAATGCAAACGACTTTACAGCACTAGAATCATATCATTTTTCAGCCTGAAATTCAAGCGCCGCTTCTTTTGTATGTATGTTGTATTGGTGAAGTACAGTCTTTGCGAAGAGGTTTAAATGTGTTATAGTATGTGATAGAATGAACAGCAAATAAGGGGAATAACAAATGACAGGAAAAAAACATGAGCATATTGTCAAATCAATCATGCCCGGCAGTATTGCGGAGGAATTAGGCATTGAACCCGGAGATAAACTTCTTTCGATCGACGGTCAGGAGATTGAAGATATTTTTGATTATCAGTTTTACGTGGAAGACGAAGAAATCGTACTTTTGATTGAGAAACAGGACGGAGAACAGTGGGAGCTTGAGATTGAAAAAGATGCAGACGAGCAGCTTGGAATAGAGTTCGGGCAGGGGTTGATGGATGAGTATCGTTCCTGCCGGAATAAGTGCATGTTCTGCTTCATCGATCAGATGCCGGAGGGAATGAGAGATACTCTTTATTTTAAAGACGATGATTCAAGATTGTCTTTTTTACAGGGAAATTATGTGACGCTTACAAATATGAGTGATCATGATATTGAGCGGATTATTAGGTATAGGTTAGAACCGATCAATATTTCGTTTCAAACGACGAATCCACAACTACGCTGCAAGATGCTTCACAATCGTTTTGCGGGAGATGCGCTGAAAAAAGTAGACAGACTTTTTGAAGGCGGTATTGAAATGAACGGACAGATCGTACTGTGCAAAGGAGAAAACGACGGGGCTGAGCTGGAACGTTCTATTAAAGACCTGACGGCATATATTCCGCTTCTTCGAAGCGTTTCTGTCGTTCCGGTAGGGCTTACAAAGTTCAGAGACGGTCTGTATCATTTAGAGCCGTTTACGAAAGAGGATGCCAAAGAAGTATTATCAGTTATACACAAATGGCAGGATCGCATTTATGAGCAGTACGGAATTCATTTCATTCATGCAGGGGATGAGTGGTATTTGCTCGCAGGACAGGAGGTGCCGGAGGAAGAGCGGTATGACGGATATCTTCAGTTGGAAAATGGGGTCGGAATGCTCCGTCTTCTTTTTGAAGAATTTACAGAAGGGTATAAAAGCCTTACAGGAGACGAGCGGCAGGAAGAACTGTCGATTGCCACAGGAAAGCTGGCATATCCTTATATAAGCGCCATGGCGGAAAAGATAGAAGAGAAATTTCCTAATTTGGAAATTCATGTCTTTTCTATCCGAAACGACTTTTTCGGAGAACGCATTACTGTGTCCGGACTGATCACGGCGCAGGATCTGACAGCGCAGCTTAAAGGAGAGCGTCTTGGCAGCAGACTGCTCATTCCGTGCAATATGTTAAAGACAGATGAAGATGTGTTTCTTGATGATTTTACGGTAAGACAAGTATCCGACGCTTTACAAGTGCCTATTGATATTGTAAAATCAAGCGGACAGGATTTTATAGATGCGGTGATCGGAGAAAAACAGACAGATCCGGACTGCAAAACCGAAAGATTGATTTGAAAGGAAAATAATATGAGTAAACCAGTAGTTGCCATTGTCGGCCGCCCGAATGTCGGAAAGTCAACCCTTTTTAATGCTTTGGCAGGAGAGATGATTTCTATTGTGAAAGATACTCCGGGAGTGACAAGAGACAGGATTTATGCGGATGTGACATGGCTTGATAAAGAATTTACAATGATCGATACAGGCGGTATAGAACCGGACAGCAAAGACATCATTTTATCACAGATGAGAGAGCAGGCTCAGATTGCGATTGATACGGCGGATGTTATTATTTTTATAACTGATGTGAAGCAGGGACTTGTGGATGCGGATTCTAAAGTCGCGGACATGCTCAGAAGATCCGGAAAGCCGGTTGTCCTTGTTGTAAATAAAGTGGATAATTTTGACAAATATATGGCAGATGTATATGAGTTTTATAATCTTGGTATCGGGGATCCGGTTCCGATCTCGGCAGCATCCAGATTGGGACTTGGCGATATGCTTGACATTGTCGCGGAAAACTTTCCGGAAGGAAGCGCTCAGGCGGAAGATGATGACCGCCCGCGGGTTGCGATCGTAGGGAAACCGAACGTCGGAAAGTCGTCGATTATCAATAAACTGCTCGGAGAGAATCGAGTAATCGTCTCGGATATCGCGGGAACAACAAGAGACGCCATTGATACTGAGATTCTTCATAACGGAAAAGAATATATTTTTATTGATACGGCAGGACTTCGCAGAAAGAATAAAATCAAAGAAGAACTGGAACGCTACAGTATTATCCGTACGGTAACAGCCGTGGAAAGAGCAGACGTAGTGCTTATGGTTATCGATGCGACAGAAGGAGTGACGGAGCAGGATGCAAAGATTGCGGGAATTGCTCATGAACGTGGAAAAGGCGTGATCATCGTTGTGAACAAATGGGATGCGATTGAGAAAAACGACAGAACGATGCGTGAGTATGAAAGCGATATCCGTCAGGTGCTTTCTTATATGCCGTATGCGGAAATTATGTATGTATCCGCAGCAACCGGTCAAAGATTGAACCGGTTATATGATATGATCGATATGGTTATCGAGAATCAGACACTTCGGATCGCAACCGGAGTTTTAAACGAGATTATGACAGAAGCAGTGGCAATGCAGCAGCCTCCGTCAGATAAAGGAAAAAGACTGAAGCTTTATTATATTACGCAAGTTGCGGTAAAACCTCCGACTTTTGTTATCTTTGTAAACGATAAGGAATTGATGCATTTTTCATATACGCGGTATTTGGAAAATAAGATCAGAGAAGCGTTTGGTTTTAGAGGAACTTCCCTGAAATTCTTTATAAGAGAACGGAAAGAAAAGGGGTAAAGAAATATGGAACGATTGATCTGTCTTGCGGTCGGATATGTGTGCGGTCTTTTTCAGACCGGATATCTGGTCGGTAAGATGAACCATATAGATATCAGAAAAGAGGGAAGCGGAAATTCGGGAACGACAAATGCTCTTCGTGTGCTCGGATGGAAAGCGGGGATCTTCACTTTTCTCGGAGATGTTTTAAAATGTGTGGCTGCATATTTTATTGTACGTTTTATGTATCGGGGGAGCGATTGTCTTCCGTTGCTTGTAATGTACGCAGGGGCAGGAGTGACTCTCGGACATAACTTTCCGTTTTATATGAACTTTAAAGGCGGAAAAGGAATTGCGGTTATGGCAGGACTTGTCTTTATTAACAGTGTGTGGCATATGCCGCAGAGTCTTTTTCTTATACTTGTTACGGCATTATTCTTTTTTATTCCTGTGATCGTGACAAGGTACATATCTGTCGGTTCTCTTTGTGCATACACAGCATTTTTAATTGAAATGATCCTATTTGGACAGTGGGGATGGTTCGATATGGAAGCAGGCTACTGTTATGAACTATATGGGATCGCAGTTCTTTTGACTGCATTAGCATGGTATCGCCATAGAGAGAACATAAAGCGTCTGGTCAAAGGAACAGAAAATAAATTCGGTTCAAAAAGAAAGGGGCATTGATTTATGGCAAATGTAGGAGTAATCGGTGCGGGAAGCTGGGGAACGGCGTTATCGGTTCTTCTGGCTGACAACGGACATCATGTGACGATCTGGTCGATCGATGAAAAAGAAGTTGAAATGCTGGATAAAAAGAGAGAACACCTGACGAAGCTTCCGGGGGTGAAACTTTCCGACGGCATGACGATCACGGGTGATCTGGAATCGGCAGTCAAGGGAAAAGACTTTCTTGTACTTGCAGTTCCGTCGCCGTTTACAAGGGCAACTGCGAAGAAGATGTCAGCTTACGTCGGGAAAGGTCAGATTATCGTTGATGTGGCAAAGGGAATCGAGGAGAGTACACTTTTGACATTGTCTGCTCAGATCGAAGAAGAAATCCCTCAGGCGGACGTAGCGGTTCTTTCAGGACCAAGCCATGCAGAAGAAGTCGGAAGAAAGCTTCCGACAACATGTGTCATCGGAGCAAAAACAAAAAAAACGGCGGAATATTTGCAGTCTGCGTTTATTAATAAAGTGTTCCGTGTATATACAAGTCCGGATATTTTAGGAATTGAGCTTGGCGGTTCTTTGAAAAATGTCATTGCTCTTGCAGCGGGAATCGCAGATGGCCTTGGTTACGGAGATAATACAAAGGCAGCGCTTATTACCCGCGGAATTGCGGAAATTGCCAGACTGGGCGTGAAGATGGGCGGGAAGATCGAGACGTTCACAGGTTTGACGGGAATAGGAGATTTGATCGTTACGTGCGCCAGCGTCCACAGCAGAAACCGGAAAGCAGGATATCTTATCGGACAGGGAAGGTCAATGCAGGAAGCAATGGATGAAGTTCAGATGGTTGTTGAAGGCGTTTATTCGGCAAAGGCAGCGGCGAAGCTGGCAAAAAAATATGATGTTCCCATGCCGATCGTGGAAGAAGTCAATAAAGTGCTTTTTGAAGGGAAATCACCGGCGGAAGCTGTGGATGACCTGATGCTTAGAGAGTCGCGTTCCGAGCATAGAGCGCTTCAATGGGAAAAATAAAGTCATACCCCCGTTTGCGGATGCATAAATTGTATCAGCAGAACAAGGGGGTATTTTTATGGAATCATTTCAAGTATACAAAGATATGAAGGCGAGGACGAACGGGGAAATTTATATCGGGGTAGTCGGACCGGTTCGGACAGGCAAATCAACATTTATCAAGCGGTTTATGGATCTTTTAGTGCTTCCGAATATGACAGATATACATGCAAAAGAACGGACGCAAGATGAATTGCCGCAGTCTGCTTCCGGTACGACAATTATGACTACAGAACCGAAGTTCGTTCCGAAAGAGGCGGCGGGGGTGAAGCTGTCAGATGATCTGGAAGTGAAGATACGAATGATCGACTGTGTCGGTTTTATGTCAGAAGGAGCATCCGGCCATATTGAAAAGGACGAAGAGCGGCAGGTAAAGACACCGTGGTTTGAATATGAGATCCCGTTTACGAAAGCGGCTGCAATCGGGACGCAGAAAGTGATCCGGGATCATGCTACAATAGGGATTGTTGTAACGACAGACGGAAGCGTTACGGATTTGCCGAGGGAAAATTATATTCAGGCAGAAGAAAGGACGGTAAAAGAACTCAAAGCGATAGGAAAGCCGTTTATGATATTGCTTAACTGTAAGAAACCATATACAGAAGAATCTAAGAAGCTTCAGGAAGAACTTCGTGAAAAATACGAAACGGCAGTATTGCCTGTGAATTGTGAACAGATGAAAGAAGAGGATATCCATGAAATTATGCGTCAGGTTCTCTATGAATTTCCGGTCACAGAGGTCGAGTTTTATGTGCCGAAATGGGTGGAAATGCTTTCGAGGGAACATAAGATCAAACAAGATCTTTTTGAGCATGTAAGAAAGATCATGGAGACGATGGATGATATCCGAAGTGTCGTGTCGCGGTCTTTTGAGGCTGAAGGACCGTACATAGAGCGTATCCTGACGGAAAAGATCGAGATGGATACGGGAAAAGTACAGGTGAAAATTGAATTTGCCGAATCTTATTACTATGAAGTGATCAGTGAAGTGACAGGAGAAGAGATTCACGGCGAATATGAGCTTATGGCAGTGATGAAAGAGTTGTCGGCAATGCGGGAAGAATTTTCCCGGATCAAAGATGCTTTTGCCGATGTGAAAATGAAAGGATACGGCGTCGTGAGTCCGTCAAAAGAAGATATCCGGCTTGAAGAGCCGGTGATTATCAAACAGGGAAGTAAATTCGGAGTAAAGATTCGTTCGGAGGCGCCGTCGATCCATATGATCCGTGCAAATATAGAGACAGAGATCGCACCGATCGTCGGAAATGAGAAGCAGGCGGAAGATCTTGCCGGATACATTAAAAAAGAGAGTGAGACTCCGGAGGGCGTATGGGGAACAAATATTTTCGGAAAAACAGTAGAAGAGCTTGTGATGGACGGCATGAGAAATAAAATAGCGATGATTAATGATGAAAGCCAGGTAAAACTTCAGGATTCTATGCAGAAGATCGTAAATGATTCAAATGGCGGCATGGTATGTATTATTATCTGACGGCAGTTCTTGACAAGAAAATAAAAATAGTCTAGGCTTTCAGTATGACAAAAGAATTCAATAGGAGGCGTAAGATGAGTACGCAGTTTGACAAACTTGAGAAATGCTATGAATATTGTAAAACAGTGACAGATTTTATCCCCCGCGTCGGTCTGATCTTAGGATCCGGACTCGGGGGATATGCGAAAAATATGAAAGTTGTAAAAGAGATATCATATGACCAAATTCCGGGGTTCCCGGTTTCAACAGTGCAGGGACATGATGGAAAATTTCTCCTTGGTTATATAGGGAAAGTTCCTGCAATGGTAATGAAAGGACGCGTTCATTTTTATGAAGGATATACGCCTCAGGAGGTTGTTCTTCCGGTGCGTCTTATGAAGCGTATGGGGATTGAAATTCTTTTTCTGACGAATGCATCAGGTGGAATCAATCGTGATTTTCAGGTAGGAGATTTTATGATGATCACAGATCATATTTCATCTTTCGTTCCGTCTCCTTTGATCGGAGAGAACGTATCGGAACTTGGCGAAAGATTTCCCGACATGACAAAAATCTATGATGCCAATCTGAATCAGATCATTGAGAAAACTGCCGCGGAAGAAAAGATTATTTTGAAAAAAGGGGTATATCTTCAGACGTCCGGTCCGAATTTTGAAAGTCCGGCAGAAGTGCGTATGTATGGAATATTAGGTGCAGATGCAGTCGGAATGAGTACGGCGTGCGAAGCGATGGCAGCTCGTCATGCGGGAATACGGGTGTGCGGGATCTCATGCGTCTCTAATATGGCAAGCGGATTGTCGGGTGAAGAATTAAGCCATCTTGACGTACAGGCTGTGGCAGATCGAAGAGCTCAGGAGTTTGAACGTCTTGTGACAAGATCGATTGAAAAGATGTGCGAGGATGAAAGATCAGAGTAGGAGAAAACGGATGAGGACGAGAATATACAATGCAAGAATTTTGACAATGGAAGAAAAACGACCTGTTTTTAAAGGTGAGATCTATATTGACGGCGGAAAGATTTTCCGCATAAAAGAAGCCAAAACGGAAAAAAGTGAGCGGACAGAAAAACCGGCTTTAAATGAAGAAGAAAAATGGGACGAAGAAATCGACGCAGAGGGAAATCTGATTATGCCCGGGTTTAAAAATGCGCATACTCATTCTGCTATGACATTTCTGCGTTCTTATGCAGATGATATGAAACTTCAGGAATGGCTTTTTGATAAGGTATTTCCGGCAGAAGCAAAGCTGACATCCGATGACGTATATCATTTGACAAAACTTGCGATTTTGGAATATTTGACAAGCGGGATTACGGCGGCTTTTGATATGTATAAATTAAAACAAGACAGTGCAAAAGCGGCAGAAGAACTGGGCTTTAGAATGGTTTTTTGCGGAGATATCAATGATTTCGGCGGTACTTTAGAAGAGATGGAGCAAGATTATTTTCGGTACCAATGTGAAGAAACTCCGCTTTTGTCCTATCAGTTCGGATTTCATGCAGAATATACGACAAGCCGCAATTTGATGGAAGGGATCGCGCAGCTTGCCGGAAAATATAAAAAGCCTGTTTATGTCCATTGTTCGGAGACAAAAAGAGAAGTGGAGGAATGTCGGGAAAAAACAGGTATGACACCGATCGCATATATGGATTCTCTCGGCCTTTTTGAAAACGGAGGAGGATTATTCCACGGCGTTCATTTAGATGAAGCAGATTTTGACATTATGAAAAAGAAAAAAATATGTGTCGTTACAAATCCGGCTTCTAATTTAAAACTGGCAAGCGGAATTGCCCCGGTCAAAACGTATCTTGAAAAAGGAATTCCGGTTGCTATAGGAACAGACGGACCGGCAAGTAATAATTGCCTTGATATGTTTAAAGAAATGTTTCTTGTGACAGGGCTTCAAAAAGTAGTTCATAATGATCCGGAGGCTGTTCCGGCAGCAGACGTACTGAAAATGGCGACTGTCAACGGAGCTTACGCGATGGGACTTGACAACTGTGATATACTTGCAGAAGGAAAATACGCAGATTTGATTATGATAGATCTGATGCAGCCGAATATGCAGCCGATACAAAATATTGAAAAAAATGTTGTGTACAGCGCCAGTAAGCTGAATGTAAAAATGACGATGATAAACGGGAGAGCTGTTTATCAAAACGGGAAGTTTAAAATCGGGGAAAGCGTGGAAGACATTTATGAAAATGCAAACCGGATCGCAGAGAGGATACTAGATGGCAAAGAATAAATGCTCACAGACGTATCGGAGATTTATTATTTGTGCAGAAGGGGAAACAAATGATTAAAACAGATAGAGAGAAACAAATGAAAGGGGTTACAAAGCAATGAGAACAGCAATATTTACGATCGATACAGAAAGTTATGAAGCAAAGAAAAAAAGTGCGGCAGGAGAGGCTTTGAAGCGTATGCTTGAACAAAACAGGCTGGAAGTGAAAGCTGCGAAAGTTTTGCCAAGAGATAAAGAAGTTGTGGCGACAGTTTTTCGCCAGCTGGCAGACTCGGGCTCTGTCGAACTGATCATAACGACAGGGGCGACGGGATATTTAGAGCAGGACTGTGCTCCGAAGGCGGTAGAAGAAGTCGCAGAGCAGCTTATTCCGGGAATCCCGGAAGCGCTTAGGGCATATAATCTCAGGTATTCCAAGAAAGCAATGCTCGACTGTATGGCGGCAGGCATTCGGAAAAATACACTTATTGTGAATCTGCCGGAAAGTGCAAAAACAGCGAAAGAAGATATGGAATACATTTTATCGGAAGTAGTACAAGTAGTGGAGAGTATTAACTTATGATGAAGATCACATATATCGGACACAGCGGATTTTTTGTGGAAATGGAAGATGCCTGCTTTTTATTTGATTATTACAAAGGAACGATTCCGGAAACAGACGGAAACAAAAAAATGTATGTTTTCGTAAGTCACAGGCATCATGATCATTATAACGAGGAAATTTTCAGGCTGCAGGAAAAATTCCGGGATATACAATATATTATTTCTTCAGATGTATATGAACTGGCTTCTCATCCTGAGAAAAACGATAAAATCATTTATATGAAAGCAGGAGAAGAGGCGGACATAAAAGGATGTTATGTGCGAACGCTCCGGTCAAATGATGAGGGAACGGCATTTTTCATTCGCTATAAAGACCAGACGATCTATCACGCAGGGGATTTGAATTGGTGGCACTGGGAAGGGGAGCCGGACGAGTATAATAAAAATATGCGTCGTTCTTATCAGTCGGAGATCAACAAGCTTTGCGGAGAAAAGATTGATGCGGCGTTTGTTCCGGTCGATCCAAGACTGGGGGAACAGTATTGTCTCGGAATCGACTGTTTCATGAAACGAACGGAAACAAAAAGAGTATTTCCGATGCATTTTTGGGGAAATTATGATGTGTGCAGCCGTTTGATGCTCGAAGAATGCACAAAAGATTATCAGGACAAGATTGTGAAGATCGAGAGGGAAGGACAGACATTTCTATGCAGGTAAAAATATATACAGACGGGGCGGCACGGGGAAATCCGGACGGACCGGGAGGATATGGAGCGATTCTTGAATATGTAGATACGAAAGGGACGCTTCATACAAAAGAACTATCCCGGGGATATGTCAGAACAACAAACAACAGAATGGAACTGATGGCAGTGATCGCAGGATTGGAAGCGTTGAACAGACCTTGTGAGGTAGAAGTTTATTCTGATTCACAGTATGTTGTAAATGCGTTTAATAAACAGTGGGTAGACGGATGGATTAAGAAAGGATGGAAGCGTGGGAAAAACGAACCGGTTAAAAATCCGGATCTTTGGAAGCGTCTTCTCAAAGCAAAAGAAAAGCATAAAGTGTCGTTTCACTGGGTGAAAGGACATGACGGACATCCTCAAAATGAGAGGTGTGATCTGCTTGCCACTTCGGCAGCGGATGGAGATACACTTTTTGTTGACGAAGGAGTAGGAAAATAGTATAATCAGATACTGTGTTAAGTAAGACAGACAATCGCGGATGTAAGTGCCGAAAGGCAGCAGACGAGGAAAGTCCGGGCTTCATAGGGCAGGATGCCGGATAACGTCCGGTGGAGGTGACTCCCAGGCCAGTGCAACAGAAATAAACCGCGTCGGATTCCATATCGGCGTAAGGGTGGAAAGGCAGTGTAAGAGACTACCGCCTCTGCGGTAACGGAGAGGGCACATGTAAACCCCATTCGAAGCAAGACCGGATAGAAGCAATGTGGCGGCCCGTCACGCTTCAGGTAGGTCGCTTGAGCACGGCGGCAACGTCGTGCCTAGATAGATGATTGTCCACGACATAACCCGGCTTATCGTTTTGCTTAACACATTTTGTTACCCCGAATGCTTTAGCAATATAAAGCTGTGATTCGCTAAAATACATGTCGGATCTGTCAAGAGGATACTAATTTAAAAAGAAACAGGAGAAAAACTATGGGTATGAAAATAAATGCACACCTTCCGATTCCTGCTGATTTGAAAGCAGAATATCCGCTTTCTTCTCAAATTCTTAAACTGAAAGAAAAAAGGGATCGGGAAATCAGAGAGATTTTTGAAGGGAAATCAGACAAGTTTCTTGTAATTGTAGGACCATGCTCGGCGGACAATGAAGATTCCGTATGTGAGTATGTATCGAAATTGGCGACAATCAACGAAAAAGTATCAGATCGCTTGATGATCATCCCAAGAATTTATACGAATAAGCCGAGAACAACAGGAGAAGGATATAAAGGAATGCTTCATCAGCCAAAGCCGGACGAAGCTCCGGATCTGTTAGCCGGAATCATAGCGATCCGAAAGATGCATATAAGAGCGATTGAGGAGAGCGGACTTACCGGGGCAGATGAGATGCTCTATCCCGAAAATAGAAGTTATCTTGACGATATTTTGTCTTATGAGGCAATCGGAGCAAGATCTGTGGAAAATCAGCAGCATCGTCTGACGGCAAGTGCGATGGATATACCTGTAGGAATGAAAAATCCGACAAGCGGAGATTTTTCTGTAATGCTCAATTCTGTAGTGGCAGCACAGAGTTCTCATTCTTTTATATACAGGGGAATGGATGTGACGACAGAGGGAAATGATCTGGCACATGTCATATTGCGCGGAGGCGTAGATAAATACGGGACATGTATCCCAAACTATCATTATGAAGATCTTATCCGTCTTTTGGATATGTACAGGCAAAGGGAATTGAAAAATCCGGCGGCGATCATTGACGCAAACCATTCAAATTCAAATAAACAGTTTAAAGAACAAATCCGAATTGTCAGTGAAGTGCTTCACAGCAGAAATTATAACAGTGAATTAAAAAAACTGATCAAAGGGGTAATGATCGAAAGCTATTTGGAAGAAGGATGCCAGAAGATCGAGGAAAACCGCATTTACGGAAAGTCGATCACAGATCCGTGCCTTGGCTGGGACGATACGGAAAGACTGATCTATAAGATCGCAGAAGAATGCTGATAAAAAGCAAGCCGATTCAGTTTGGCATACAGCAGAAAAAACAAGTGTAAAATAAGAGTGATTATAAAAAGGAAATGGATGCAGTGTAAAAAATTGTTCTTACAGCTCACCATTTCCTTTTGTATATTACGACTTATAAAGCCGGATTTTATTATCGTTGTCTTCGATGTTTTTCTTCGCAATATTTACAGCGGTAGATCTGATTTTCTTCATCTGTCAGAACAAAGACATGATCCAGTTCCTGTTCGATCGAAGTGATGCAGCGTGGGTTTTTGCACCGGATCACATTTCGGATCTCTTTTGGAAGCGTGAGCTGCTTTTTAGCGACAATTTGTTTGTTTTCTATAATATTGACGGTGATATTGTGATCGATAAAACCTAAAATATCAAGATCCATGAAATCAATCGGACATTCGATTTTCATAATATCTTTCTTTCCCATTTTATTACTGCGGGCATTTTTGATAATGGCTACACAGCAGTCCAGTTTATCAAGGTGGAGATATTTATAAATTTCCATACTTTTTCCGGCCTCGATATGATCAAGGACGAAGCCTTCTGTAATGCTTCCGACATTCAATGTGTTTTTTACCATGATCTGTTCCTTTTACCTTTCTTAATCAACATGAATTTCAAGCAGTGTAAGAATTAATGCCATGCGCACGTATACGCCGTACTGAACCTGACGAAAATAAGCGGCGCGCGGATCATTGTCAACTTCGGTTGAAATCTCATTTACTCGCGGAAGCGGATGGAGAACATACATATCTTCCGGCGCAAGCTTCATTTTTGCTTTGTCAAGTATGTAGAAATCTTTCATGCGGACATAATCTTCTTCATTGAAAAAGCGTTCTTTTTGAACTCTTGTCATATAGAGAATGTCCAGAGAGGGCATTGCATCTTCCAGACGGACAACTTCTTCATATGGGATGTTGTTCCGGTCAAGTACTTCGTGGCGGATATAATCGGGAAGCCTTAATTCTTCGGGGGAAATCAAGATAAACCGGATTCCTTCATATCTGACGAGAGCATTGATCAAAGAGTGAACGGTACGTCCGAATTTTAAGTCGCCGCATAAACCGATCGTCATATTTTTAAGACGTCCTTTTACGTTGCGGATTGTGAGCAGGTCGGTCAGCGTCTGTGTCGGATGCTGATGCCCGCCGTCTCCTGCGTTGATAACAGGAATTGAAGAGTGCTGACAGGCGACCATAGGAGCGCCTTCCTTCGGGTGTCTCATAGCACAGATGTCTGCATAGCAGGAAATCGTGCGGATCGTATCAGATACACTTTCTCCTTTTGCTGCGGAACTGGAATCGGCAGAAGAAAATCCCATGATACTTCCGCCCAGATTTAACATGGCTGCCTCATGACTTAACCGTGTGCGTGTACTCGGTTCATAAAAAAGTGTTGCAAGTTTTTTTCCTGCACAGGCATGTGCATATTTTGCCGGATGTGCTTCAATATCCTGAGCAAGATCCAGCAGTTTGTCAAGTTCTTCCACTGAGAAATCCAGCGGACTCATTAAATGTCTCATACAAAACCTCCTAAAAATCTTTAATTATAATATAATAAAACCCTTTTCTTTTCAACCGTATAGAGAAAACAAACAGTCGGAAATTTTATAAACAGATAAATGTATATTTGCTAAAATAGAGAGATACGGCAAAGAAGAATGAACAAAAAGAAAAGTTTAAAGCCGGAAAAACAGAAACAAAATATGAAAAAGAAGGCGGCGTATCGTATCATAAAACGAAGACGCCACTCTTTTACTCATAAGCGGACACCTGTATGGATGAACTGTTATCTTAGTTTGTCATTAATTTTGTAAACATGTAGATTTTGAAAGAAAAATATACTATACTGTTGTGAAAAGAAAAATTTGGGGGCATCGGAGGAGAAAAAATGACATCGCTTGGAGAATTGAGAGAAGCACTTGATAAAATTGATAATGAAATAGCAGAGCTTTATGAAAAACGGATGGAAGTCTGCAGAAAAGTCGGAGAATATAAAGTGAAATCAGGAAAAAAGGTGTTTGACAGGCAAAGAGAAAAAGAAAAACTTGCAGATGTAATGTCAAAAGTAGAGGGGGATTTCAATAAGAAAGGAATCCAGGAGCTGTATCAGCAGCTCATGTCTATGAGCAGGAAGCTTCAGTACAGTCAGCTTGTGGAAGCGGGAGCGCTGGGACGCCTTCCGTTTATCAGAATCGAAAATCTGGATCGTGAAAATGCCCGTGTTGTATTTCAGGGAACAGAAGGAGCTTATTCACAGGCTGCAATGTATCAGTTTTTCGGAAGAGATGTAAATAATTTTCATGTGAGGACATTTCGGGAAGCGATGGAAGCGATAGAGGAAGGTTCGGCTGACTATGCGGTGCTTCCGATCGAGAATTCCACTGCCGGTACGGTGAACGAGATGTATGACCTGCTTGATGAATTTGAAAACTATATTGTAGCAGAGACGATCCTTCCGGTTGTGCATACATTGTCGGGACTTCCGGGCGCGAAGCTTTCGGATATAAAAAAAGTATATTCAAAAACAGAAGCTCTTATGCAGACGTCTGAGTTTTTAGACGACCATGGTGATTGGCAGAAAATCAGTGTTGTCAATACTGCGGTGGCGGCAAAGAAAGTGATTGAAGAACAGGATATTTCACAAGCTGCAGTATGCAGTGCTTATGCGGCAAAAGTCCACGGACTGGAAGTTTTAGTCGATGAAATTAATGATGATGAGGACAATTCCACACGTTTTATCGTTGTAACGAATCAAAAAATATTTTTGAAAAATGCTTCCAAGATAAGCATCCGTTTTGATTCGCCGCATCAGAGCGGTTCTTTGTATGGAATTTTATCACATTTTATTTATAATGATCTGAATATGACGAAGATTGCATCTCGTCCGATCAAAGGGAGACCTTGGGAATATTGTTTTTTTGTTGATTTTGAAGGAAACCTTGAAGACCCTGCTGTGAAAAATGCAATTCGCGGACTTCGTGAAGAGGCAACAAACTTAAAAATACTCGGCAATTATTGAGACGGCAGATGCCGTAATCCAGTAGTTTCTGGGAGAAAAGACAGGATGTTTAACATAAAACGGTAAAGCAGGAAAAAACGGAAGGAGAGAGAACAATGCGTACAAATGAACTGATGCTGTATAAAAATATGGAGCATGGCAGAATATTAAAAAACATGACGTTTCTCATGGAAAATTGTGGAAATGATTACTATAACAGGGAAGATTTGAGAAGTCTTCTTTTTGAATGTATGAATGAGATATTAGAGATTTCTGCCAGTCATGGATTCGAGGGGAATCTTTGGCATACATATCTGACGTTTCTTCTTGTAAATGATGAAAATGCTTACAGCACGTCATGTGAGATTGTAGGAGAGATTGACGGAAGCATTAACAGGATTGCCCTTCATGACTTTCAGATATTTAAAGAATTGTTTGATTATGATTTTCAGGAGATGGAGCGTGAATTTTCGGCAGAATGTATGCAGATTCTTTTTGAATATAAAAATACGAGCAATGCGGGGAAGGTTTTTAACCGGCGTATTCGGGATCGTATCTGTAATCTGGCAGAAGGACTTGCAGATTCGTCGGACGCAATAGACTTCAAGAGGAAGATGACACAGTTTTACAAAGAATTCGGAGTCGGTAAATTCGGCCTTCATAAAGCGTTTCGTATCGATCATCCGGAAGGAAAGACGATGTCGGTAGAACCGATCACAAATATTGCGCATGTACATCTTGATGATCTTGTAGGTTATGAGATTGCGAAGAAGAAGCTGATCGATAACACTGAGGCTTTTGTGAAAGGGAAAAAAGCAAATAACTGTCTCTTATTCGGCGATGCCGGAACAGGAAAATCTACGTCGATCAAAGCTGTTTTAAATCAGTATTACGATCAGGGGCTTCGGATGATCGAAGTATACAAGCATCAGTTTCAAGATTTAAATGATGTGATCGCGCAGATTAAAAATCGGAATTATAAGTTTATTATATACATGGATGATCTTTCATTTGAAGAGTTTGAGATTGAATACAAGTATTTGAAAGCGGTAATAGAAGGAGGTCTTGAGAGAAAGCCGGATAATGTTTTGATTTATGCGACTTCTAACAGACGTCACCTGATCCGTGAGACGTTTCGGGATAAAGCAGACAGAGATGAAGAGCTTCATACAAATGATACGGTTCAGGAAAAGTTATCGCTTGTCGCAAGGTTTGGCGTGACGATTTACTTTGGCTCGCCCGATAAGAAAGAATTTCGTCAGATTGTTCGTACGCTTGCGCAGAAAAATAAAATAGAAATGCCGGAAGAAGATCTGCTTCTGGAAGCAAATAAATGGGAATTGTCTCATGGAGGTTTGTCGGGAAGGACGGCACAGCAGTTTATTGATTATCTTATGGGACAGAATTAAGAACGATAAAAGGCGTCAGACATGTATCGGTGTTTTTCGGCATGTTTGACGCCTTGTGATGTTTTAACAGTGAAAAGCCGGGCAGAGAGAATAGAGACTCCTTTGCTAATTCTAACTGCCGGATATTTTTTGGATGCCTCTTATATCGCTGTCGATGACGAGAGAGTAATTTGTATAATAGACAACAAAACCGGGTTTTGCGCCTTTTGGTTTTTTAATATGTTTTTTCTCTATATAATCGATTTCGACTTTTTCGCTGCCTCGCATACTTGAATAATAAGCGGCAAGTTTGCCCGCTTCTTCAAATGTACGGTCGGGAAGTTCTTCCCCGTTTGTTTTTACGATCACATGTGATCCGGGAGCTTGTTTTGCATGAAACCACCAGTCGCATCCGGCGGCAAAATCAAATGTAAGGGCGTCGTTTTGAAGATTATTTTTCCCTACATACATATGAAAACCATCGCTTGAAATATAGTGCAGCGGTTCGTTTTTAAGTTTTATTTTCTTTCGTACGGTTTTGCGGCGCACATATCCTGTTTCAGACAGCTCTTCTTTGATGGCGGCAAGATCGTCCTCTGTCATTGCAATATCGAGAGAGGTCTGTATGGATTCGAGATAGGAAATTTCATCTTTTGTTTCCCGGATCAACTGGGTGAGCGCTTCAAAAGTACGTTTTTGTTTGTTGTATTTGGCAAAAAAACGCTGTGCGTTTTCCTGCGGAGTGCTTGTTGGATCTAACGGGATCGTAACCGTTTCGTTTGTGTAATAGTTCAGCGCCTCCATCTGTTTGGCGCCTTCGGGAACATTGTAACCATAAGCGTTGATCAGTTCGCCGTAAACTTTGTATTTGTCTCTGTTTTCGGTATCTTTTAACTGCCGCATCTGCAGATCATATTTTTTCCGATTCCTTTCAAGAGCAGTTTGTACAATGTGTCTAAGATCGACGGATTTCTGGCGAATCCTCGTAATCAGGCTCCGCTCAGAGTAGTAAGTACGAAGAATTTCGCAAACAGAAGGAAAGAGACGTTTTTCATATGCTGAAAGATACGTCAGTTCAAGAGCGGAAAATTCCTTCGGTTCTTGTTTGTCATAGTAGATAGCGGGCTCAAATCTGCCTTCTTTTATTGCTGACAGATAGATCGTAAACTGGGTATACAGATGGAAAAGAACATCCTGACTGTATTCTTTTGCCGGAAGAGTTGAGTCGATACCGGCAAGATAACAGATTTCCTCTGCGGTAACAGGACTGATCCCTGTAAAGCTTGTATAAAGAGCTTTTGCCACAGACATCGGTTTATCATTAACGGAAAGGGAAAATTCTTTCCATTCTGTTGTGAGCGGATCTTTTTTATGCATTGTATCAGGAATAAAATATTTCCGTCCGGGAAGAACTTCTCTGACAGAACTCATCTGTGCAGATACATGCTTGATACTGTCAATGATCGTTCCGTCTTCGGAACAGAAAATGATGTTGCTGTGTTTCCCCATGATTTCAACAATGAGCTTCTTTTGGCAAAGGTCGCCCAACTCATCAAAATGTTCGATTGTAAAACAGATGATACGCTCCAGTTTTGGCTGTGAAATATCCGTGATCCGGCTGTTACTGATATGTTTTCTAAGAAGCATACAAAAATTAGGAGCCGTGATCGGGCTTGGTTTATTTGTGTCTGTAAGATAAATAAGCGGAAGAGAAGCGTTTGCTGAGATTAAAAGCCGATGTTGTCCACAGGGGGATTTGATCGTAAGAAGCAGTTCATCTGCTTCCGGCTGCGCGATTTTCGCAATTCGTCCGTCTGTTAGTTTTTGTTTCAGTTCGTGGACAAGACCTGCCACGACAATTCCGTCAAAAGCCATAATAAATTCTCCATATTTTGAATTGTTCAGAAGGGAAATGATAAAACATTTTTCTTTTGAACATGAATATATAAGAAAGTATATCATAAAGAGGAGAATGAAAAAAGACCTGTTGACCATTTACGCGCATTAGAGGTATAATAACTAAAATTGCAGTAATCGGCAGTTCTAAAAAACAGATAAATTTGATATATAGACTGCCAAGGAGAAGAACACGAGGAAAGACAAGATGATAAAAAGTATGACAGGGTTCGGAAGATGTGAAGTTCTGAAGGACTCAAGAAAATTTACGGTAGAATTAAAAAGTGTGAATCACAGATATCTCGATGTAAACATTCGGATGCCGAAGAAATTGAATTTTTTCGAGACGTCCATCAGGACGCTCCTTAAATCATATGCAGACCGGGGAAAGGTTGACATTTTTATCACGTATGAAGATCTGTCTCAATCGCAGGTGTCGGTAAAGTATAACGCGGCTCTTGCGGCAGAATATTTAAAATATCTGAATCAGATGGCAGAAGAATTTTCGTTAGATAATGATGTTCGCGTCAGTACATTGTCCAGATATCCCGAAGTCTTTACGATGGAAGAATGCAGCGAGGATGAAGACGAGCTTTGGAATGGATTAAAAGAAGCGTTGGAAGGCGCGTTTTCACAGTTTGTAGAGATGAGGACAAAAGAAGGAGAACGTTTGAAAGAAGATATTCTTTTGAAATTGGATCTGCTCAGTGAACAGATTCGGTTTATAGAAGAGCGTTCGCCGCAGATTATTGCAGAATACAGGACAAAATTAGAAGAAAAGATGCGGGAATTATTAGAGGATACGCAGATTGACGATAATCGGATTGCGGCAGAAGTGATTCTCTTTGCGGATAAGATCTGTACAGATGAGGAGGTTGTAAGACTAAAAAGTCATATTCAGCATATGAAGGAGACATTGGAAGAGTCTAACGGAATCGGAAGAAAACTTGATTTTATCGCACAGGAGATGAATCGTGAGGCGAACACGATCTTGTCTAAGGCGAATGATCTGGATATATCAAACCGCGCGATCAGTCTGAAAACAGAGATTGAGAAGATCAGAGAACAGATACAGAATATCGAATAGGAGGAAACAAAGTGAACAGAAAAGGAATTTTGATCGTTGTATCGGGATTTTCGGGTTCGGGAAAAGGAACGCTGATGAAAGAACTTCTGTCAAGATATCCTGATACGTATGCACTTTCTGTCTCGGCGACTACGAGGCAGCCAAGAGATGGGGAACAGGATGGAAGAGAATATTTTTTCATATCAAAAGATGAATTTGAAAAAATGATTGCCAAAGATGAATTGATAGAGTATGCTAGATATGTGAAAAATTATTACGGTACTCCAAAAGAGTATGTGCGAAAGCAGTTGGATGCGGGAAAAGATGTGATCCTTGAAATAGAGATTCAAGGCGCATTAAAAGTGAAAGAGGAATTTCCCGATACTTTGCTTTTGTTTGTGACACCTCCGAGCGCCGGTGAACTGAAAAAAAGGCTCGTAGGCAGAGGCACAGAGACGATGGATGTGATCGAGTCCAGAATGAACCGTGCATGTGAGGAAGCGGAGGGAATGGATTATTACGATTACCTTGTCGTTAATGACGACCTGAATATGTGCGTTGAAGAAATGCATATGATCATTCAGGGAGAGCACCGAAGAAGTTTTCGGAATGAAGCATTCATGAAGACAATAAAAGAAGATTTGGAAAGATTGAAAGGAGAAAATTAAATATGCTGCATCCGTCTTATACAGATTTGATGAAAGTTGTAAACAAAGATGTCGAAGAAGGGGAAACAAAGATCGTCAACAGTCGTTATTCGATCGTTATGGCAACATCGAAACGTGCCAGACAACTGATTGCCGGAGACCTTCCGCTTGTCGATGTGAAAGAGGGAGAGAAACCATTGTCGATCGCAATCGAAGAATTGAACAAAGGCGAGTTGAAGATCAAAGCCGAGAGTGCGGCAGAAGAAGAGTAAAAACAATGAGGCAGAACCAAACGGTATCTGCCTTTTTCATGTTAGCGGATGAATCTTGCCACATTAAAGTACAAAAGTGAAAAGTATAATAAAAAGGAAGAGGAGGTATGGAACAGATATGAAAATATTGTTTATCTCTCTTGGATGTGACAAAAATCTCGTAGATACAGAAGTGATGCTCGGACTTTTGGCATCTAGAGGATATGAGATGACAGATGATGAAAGACAGGCAGATATTATTGTAATTAATACATGCTGCTTTATCCATGACGCAAAAGAAGAGAGCATTCAAAATATTCTTGAGATGGCAGAATATAAAAAGTCGGGACAGGTAAAAGCGTTGATCGTGACAGGATGTCTGGCACAGAGATACAGACAGGAAATATTAGATGAAATTCCGGAAGTAGATGAAGTTCTCGGAACGACGGCATATGATAAGATTTTAGATGTGGTAGACCGAGCATTGGAAGGAGAGCAGGGCATTATACTTTCGGATCTTAATGCGCTTCCGGTTTCAGGAGCAAAGCGTCTTGTGACGACGGGAGGACATTTTGCATATTTAAAGATTGCGGAAGGGTGCGATAAGCATTGTACATATTGCATTATTCCGAAAATACGTGGAAATTTCAGAAGTGTTCCCATGGAACGACTGATCAAAGAAGCGAAAGAGCTGGCAGAGCAAGGTGTCAAAGAACTGATCCTTGTGGCACAGGAAACGACACTTTATGGAAAAGATCTGTATGGAGAAAAATGTCTTCACAGGCTTGTGGAAGAGTTATGCAAGATTGCGGGAATCCGCTGGATCCGAATTTTGTATTGCTATCCGGAGGAAATTACAGATGAATTGATAGAAGTGATAAAAAAAGAACCGAAAGTGTGTCATTATCTTGATCTTCCGATCCAACATGCAAGCGACAGTATTTTGAAAAGGATGGGCAGAAGAACGTCAAAACAGGAACTGACAGATATTGTAAAAAAATTGAGAAAAGAAATTCCTGATATTTGCCTTCGTACGACGTTGATCACCGGCTTTCCCGGCGAAACAGAAGATCAGCATGAAGAATTGATGCAGTTTGTCGACGAAATGGAGTTTGATCGTTTAGGAGTCTTTACCTACTCACCGGAAGAAGATACCCCGGCGGCTGTTATGCCAGATCAGATCGCAGAAGAAGTAAAAGAAGAACGACAGGCGGATCTGATGGAACTTCAGCAGGAAATTGCATTTGACAATGCAGAAAATATGATCGGCAGAGAAATGCTTGTTATGATTGAAGGCAAAGTTGCGGATGAAAATGCTTATGTCGGCAGGACATACCGCGATGCGCCGAATGTGGACGGATTGATCTTTATTAACACAGAAGAAGAACTGATATCCGGCGATTTCGCAAAAGTGAAAATAACCGGAGCTTTAGAATATGATCTGATAGGAGAATTGTTATGAATTTACCAAATAAATTAACTGTTTTGCGCATTATCATGGTACCGTTTTTTGTATTTTTTATGCTTACGGATGTAGGCGGAGCGGCTAATAAGTGGATTGCTCTCGCAATTTTTGCAGTTGCGAGTCTGACGGATCTTTTAGATGGGAAAATAGCGAGAAAATATAATCTTGTGACAAATTTCGGAAAATTTATGGATCCTTTGGCAGATAAACTGCTTGTTTGTTCGGCTATGATCTGTCTGATTCCTTCCGGAAAATTAGCTGCCGAAATTGTAATAATCATTATTGCAAGAGAGTTTATTATAAGCGGATTCCGTCTCGTGGCATCTGACAACGGAATTGTGATCGCAGCAAGCTATTGGGGAAAATTCAAAACTGTATTTCAGATGGCGATGATCATCGTTCTTATTGCAGATTTAGGCGGTGTGTTCGACTTGATCGGAGAAATTCTTATTTGGGCAGCAGTGGCACTTACGATCATTTCTCTGATCGATTACGTGTGGAAAAATAAACAGGTACTTACACAAGGTGGGATGTAAACATGTATCTTGAATGGTATTTAAAAGAAAAAAAAGCATATGAGAAAACTTTAGAGGAAACGGTGACGGAACTTTTATCTGAAAAATACCTTCACGTGACGACTGCAGAGTCCTGTACAGGAGGACTGATTTCAGGAACACTTGTAAATGCGGCAGGCGCGTCTGCAGTATTGAATGAGGGGTATGTCACTTACTCAAATGAAGCGAAAGAGCGCCTGCTTGGAGTTTCTCATGAGACGCTTGAAACTTATGGGGCAGTCAGTGAACAGACGGCGAAAGAGATGGCGGAAGGAGCGGCAAAAGCCGCAGGTGCAGAAGCGGCTCTTAGCGCGACAGGAATTGCCGGTCCAAGTGGAGGAACAGAGGACAAGCCTGTCGGACTCGTGTATATAGGATGTTATCTGAACGGGGAGACAGTAGTAAAAGAATGCCGTTTTCACGGAAATCGTATGGAAAACAGAGCTCAAACAGTTGAAACTGCACTTGAGATGCTGAAAGATGCATTGTTAAAAGAATAGGATTTTCGGAAATAGGAAAGAAAATTTTAAAATAGTATAAAAGCATTATAAAAACATAAAGTGAACACTTTGAGTGAAAACTTTGTCAAAGTTTGATTGACGAATGCGGTAATTTATGAGAAAATAAAATAGGTATGGCACGAGTATGTGTTCGTATGCAGAAGAAAATCATAGATATTGAAAGGAGTTTTAACATGATTTATTCACATGAAGTAGAAATGATGTGTCCGGTAGCGCAGGGCGCAAATCACGGACCGGCTCCGATCCCGGAAGAAGCAAAATGGGTGAAAGCGAAAGAAGTAAAGGATATTTCCGGTTTGACACATGGTGTTGGCTGGTGTGCTCCGCAGCAGGGTACATGTAAGCTGACTCTGAACGTGAAAGACGGTATTATCCAGGAAGCGCTTGTAGAGACAATCGGATGTTCGGGAATGACACATTCCGCAGCTATGGCATCTGAGATCCTCCCGGGCAAAACAATCTTAGAGGCACTTAACACAGACCTTGTCTGTGATGCGATCAATACAGCAATGAGAGAACTTTTCCTTCAGATCGTATACGGAAGAACTCAGAGTGCATTCTCTGAAGACGGACTTCCGATCGGAGCAGGACTTGAGGATCTTGGAAAAGGACTTCGTTCTCAGGTTGGTACAATGTACGGAACACTTGCAAAAGGTCCTCGTTACCTTGAGATGGCAGAAGGTTATGTAACAGGAATCGCTCTTGACGAAAACAACGAGATCATCGGATACCAGTTCGTAAGCCTCGGAAAATTCACAGATTTCATCAAAGCAGGCGATACGCCGAACGATGCTTGGGAAAAAGCAAAAGGACAGTACGGCCGTGTTGATGACGCAGCGAAGATCATCGACCCGCGTAAGGAGTAATCGGGATTTAGCGACATATTAAGGTAAATAAATCAGGAGGATACATAAATGGCTTTATTTGAATCATATGAAAGAAGAATTGATAAAATCAATGAAGTTTTAAACAGCTACGGTATCGCTTCTCTTGAAGAAGCAGAGAAGATTACGAAGGATGCCGGACTGGACGTATACAACCAGATCAAAGGCATTCAGCCGATCTGTTTTGAAAATGCATGCTGGGCTTATATTACGGGTGCGGCAATCGCAATCAAAAAAGGATGTACAAGAGCAGCAGACGCAGCAGCAGCAATCGGAGAGGGACTTCAGGCATTCTGTATTCCGGGTTCTGTAGCAGATCAGCGTAAAGTAGGTCTTGGTCACGGAAACCTTGGAAAGATGCTTCTTGAAGAGGAAACAGACTGTTTTGCATTCCTTGCAGGACATGAGTCATTCGCAGCAGCAGAAGGTGCAATCGGTATTGCGGAAAAAGCAAACAAAGTTCGTAAAAAACCGCTTCGTGTTATCTTGAACGGTCTTGGAAAAGATGCTGCAAAGATCATTTCCAGAATCAACGGATTTACATATGTTCAGACAGATTATGATTATTATACAGGCGAACTTAAAGAAGTTTCCAGAACAGCTTACTCTGACGGACTTCGTTCTAAAGTAAACTGCTACGGAGCAAACGATGTTCGTGAAGGCGTTGCAATTATGTGGAAAGAGGGTGTTGATGTTTCTATTACAGGAAACTCTACAAACCCGACTCGTTTCCAACACCCGGTTGCAGGTACATACAAAAAAGAATGTATCGAGCAGGGTAAAAAATATTTCTCAGTTGCTTCAGGCGGTGGTACAGGACGTACACTTCACCCGGACAACATGGCAGCAGGACCGGCTTCTTACGGTATGACAGATACACTTGGACGTATGCATTCAGATGCTCAGTTCGCAGGATCTTCTTCCGTACCGGCTCATGTTGAGATGATGGGACTTATCGGAGCAGGAAACAACCCGATGGTTGGTATGACTGTAGCTGTTGCAGTTTCCATCGAGGAGGCAGCTAAGGAAGGCAAGTTCTAAGAAATCCAGTAAAATCAAGGGTTTAAGAAGTTGTAAGAAGTAGAAAAAAGTAGGAAAATGTATGTTATTCATACATTATTCCTACACTACTTCTACACACCTATTCCTACACTGAAAAAACATATTATTTTATTTTTTCTATATCCTCTCGCAACCATTCTAAATCACGTACGGTGTAAGTGGATTCAGTTATATCTTGAATTGAATGACCGACCATTTCTTTGAGGGCGTATTCATCCATTCCGGCTTTTTTACCCATCGTAACAAATGTTGTTCGAGGATCATGAGGTCTGTGTTCGGGATTCAAGTTTAATTGTTTAACAACCTTTTCAAAACGACTTGCATATTTGTCGTATGTACAGACCAAGAAACCAGAGTGAGTTTGTCCTTTATCTTGAAAAGATAATCGCTGTTTTATAGAAGGGGAATCATATTGCTTTCCAAGTCTTTGATTTGGATGATAGAACATCCGTGCTTTCCGGTTCCGTTTCTTCCTGTTGATATACATTTCTCAATTTACTCCTCTAACGAAAGACAGTCTGAGGCGCACCCTTAACATGGAGGAAACCGTCGGAATTACTCACACATTTTCCTAAAAACCTTTTTTTTATAAGGAATGTTTTTTGTTTTTTTTTCACAAACTCCCCAAACCAAGTCTGCAATCTTGGTATTCCAATCACAACCCCCGTTGAAGGTTATCCCAATTTCGGAGGAATTTCCCTTTTTCCGTTATAAAATTCCCACCTTAAGGGGGAAAGTTCCAATATAAAAAAA
>NZ_DS264349.1:0-3233 GCF_000153925.1 [Ruminococcus] torques ATCC 27756 | reverse complement strand
GGGTCCAGATTTTAATTTGTTTAGCCGACCTTTTCTAAAAGGACTTGCCGTTTTTGTAGTTATTGTTACAGATCCAAGAACCAGAGTGAGGTTGTCCTTTATCCATTGAAAAGATAATAGGTAGTTTATAGAAAGGGCGAAATCATTATAGCGTTTCACAAAGATCTTGATTTTGGAAAGGAATAGGGAACGATCCGTTGCTGTTCCGGCTTCCGTTTTCATTCCTGTTTGCATATACCATTTCTCCAAAATTTACTTCATGTAAGCATAAAGTAGCAAATTCTTGAGGGTCGCCATCCCATATAGCATTATATGATAATCCAGTCAGTAAATTTAACATCATCAACATTTTTTCCATAAAAGATCCATTTCTTTATTATCAAAGGGAAAATGCTTTTTCTTGTTTTTTTCTATTTCAACGATAACATCTCCAGAGAGCTCAAATGTTCTTGCATAATTCATTGGTACAATTTCGTATTCTAAAGCATAGTCTAGCATGTTATTGAATAGTGATTTTATTCTCGATTTAGTTCCTGGAGTTGCATAAACTTTTTCCCCTTTCTTTTTTCCGCGAGTTTCAATTCGAAAACCTTCCTCCATACACCCTTTAATATGTCGAGATCTGATGTCTTTCGCACGCATATCATATATAGAAGAACAATAAGCCCATGCCGAGTTTACAGTCCTAATATAGTTGTCTGTGGCATTTTTAAAATACTCAGCAGTCCATTTTTCGTAAAGCTCTTTCACTGTAATGTCCGGCTTTAAGTCATATGGATTTTTATTATATTCTACTAATGCGGCATAGGCGTCGTTATAAGTTGGAAAATAGGATTCCGGTTTTAGTGGCTTACATATAGGACGACCAGTAGATGTTTTTCCAACAGTAACCATTGCCCGATATGGGTTTCTAAGGTTTCGATTTTTGATTTGACTTATCTGTCCAAAGCCGTTAGGAAGTCGTTTTCTTTTATTATTTTTATTGCGGGGCTTTCTTGGTTTGATGTCTGGCTGTATCGGATATCCACAATGTGGGCAGAAAGTAGCTTTATCGCTTATCTGTAATTCGCATTCGGGACATTTTAGCAGCATATTTCATACCTCCTTCACGATATTAAAATGAGTTTTGTGTGTGGCAATGTTGATTTATCATGAGTAATCATATATGCTAGTGTAGGAATTGTCAACTCCTACACTCAATATTTTAAAGGGTTTTAATATATGGTTAGTAATGATAAATCAATTTGTCAGAATTGTGGGTCTAAATTAAAACGGTATGATAAGGTTTCAAGAATAGTACGGACGAAAGGCGGAAAAACTTCGTGGATAGAGATTGAACGTTTTCGATGTCCCGTTTGCGGTCAAATACATAGAGAGTTACCAGATTATATTTTTCCGTATAAGCAATACGAAGCAGAGGTGATTCGTGGTGTGTTGGAAGGTTTTATTACTTGTGAAACTTATGGATATGAAGATTATCCATGTGAAATGACCATGATTCGATGGAGGAATTCGCAGGAATTACAACTCCTTTTGTGAAGAATAAAACGAAAGGAGAAAAATCATGTCAAAAGAGGAACGGCACTTACAGACTAAGATTCGAATGTTTGAGGACATACTTTTAAGAACAAAGAATCCAAGTCAAGTAGACAACATCCAAATGGAATTGACAAGGATGAGAGCAAAATTGCAAAAATTATACTTCAAGAGAATGGAGTCCTAACAAGGGCTCTTTCTTTTTTGTGTGTATCGTTTTGCCACTGAGGTTGTTTTAACAAATCGCAAGTCTTATCCTAGAATAGCCGTTGAAAGGAGGTAACAGCCAATGGAAGAAATTACATTTACACCGGGGTCTGTTCCAGTGGTAGTGGTAGCCAGAGTGTATGGAAAAGATGCTTCTTGGGTTCGTGCCGGTATTATATCCGGGTGGCTACCAATTGGAAAAGCTACTAGAAATGGTAAATTGATAACCAACATTGAGGAGATGAATTCAAGATACGGACGCATCAATTTTTACATCTCTCCGAAACGGCTTTGGGAGGAAACGGGATATTTGTGGAAAGGAGAGAAAAATTAAAAATGGGCACAACAATTCGTCCGGAATTATCGGAGAAAAATCCATATTGGATTGAACGTCATCGTTATTATGAGCTGAAGCATTTTTGTCTTCAATATCCAATCTGGAAAAAAGCATATGCAGCCTTGGATGGGCTTAGCCGTCGACCTTCCGATTTAGAAGTCTTTTCGAAAAAGGGAGAGATTAGCGATCCAACTGTTCGGTGTGTAGAAGCTCGATCCTATTATATTGAGCGTATGAAGACTGTTGAGCAGGTAGCGATTGCAACGGATGCGGAGTTATCCAGCTATATTCTAAAAGGAGTAACCGAAGGATGGTCTTATGACATCTTGAAAGCTAGGAAGCTATGTTTCGGATGATGAGGAGGAGCCCTAATGGATATTAACGAACCTCTTCAACACTATGCGTCTCCTTATTACGACCCAGTGAAAGCTCATGAATATTATATGAGAACCAGAGAACTCAAAGGGCGACGTTCCACAACAAAGCTTAATGATGAGGGAAAGAAAGTCTGGGCTTATACAAAAAATGAGATTTCTGGTAAGAAGAAGGAAAAGGTAAAAGAAGAACAGGAAAAACGGAAACAAAAAATTGCTGAGCTGAGAGCAAAAGCCAAGGTGACCCGAGAGCAGATCTCAGCTAAATTAAAGGAACTGAATGCTCAGCTTCCGTGATCGATCAAAACAACTTCTTCAATAATATTTGTTACTTCTTCAATCAAGTGTGTAGCGATAATGATTGATCGTTCATTATTTTCAAAATGTTGTAAAAGCAGTTCATAAAACAGTTCTATATGATTTGCATATAATCCTAAGACTGGTTCGTCAAAGATTACATAAGGAATATTTAATGTCATTGCCGTTGTTAATTTAAAAATGGATTGGTAACCTTTAGATAACGATGTGAATTTTTTGTTGATGTCAAGGTCAAACATTTTGGCAATAGTCAAGGCCTTATTTAAATCAAAACAATCATAAAACCGATTGATCCACCTGAAGTGTTCTTTTATTTTTAAATCTTTATCATATAAATCAGCTTCGCTCATACAAAACACTTTTTCGTGTACCTGCATATTTTCTTTTGCCGGAATGTCATCTACAAGAATCATTCCTTTGTCGGCAAAAATACGATGAATTCCACCCAACAGGGGGAGTTC
>NZ_DS264350.1:3130-6036 GCF_000153925.1 [Ruminococcus] torques ATCC 27756 | reverse complement strand
ATTTACTTTTACATATGGAATTTACTTATTCACTCAACCCTCTGCAAGATTGAGAATGTAGGATTACAATACATGTGTTACAACTGAATAATTAAAAAGCGGAAATACCTTTTCTGTGTTATGCTTTAAGCTACCAAACCTAAACATTTAAGAAAGGAAGTATTCCCGCATGGCAAGTATAACACAAGATATGAGGTATCGTCTATCCCTGATCCGTTTCGCCGAAAAATATGGTGTCTCAAAAACAGCAATTAAATATAAGACAAACCGCCAGTATATTTATCGTTGGAAGCGCCGCTATGACGGCACAATAGAGTCTCTCCGCGATCGTTCACGCCGTCCCCATCACCATCCCAATCAGCATACACCTGAAGAAATCAAGCTGATCCAAGATATGCGTAGGCGCAATCCCCATTCTGGTCTGGTTGTCTTTTGGGTCAAACTTATGCAGCGCGGTTATAAACGTTCCATCCCAGGATTGTATCGTTTTCTGAAGAAACAGGGAATCTTGGCTCAAAAACTTCCGAATCCCAAATATATTCCGAAGCCTTATGAGCAGATGAAATATCCCGGACAGCGTATCCAGGTCGATGTGAAATTCGTTCCTGCATGTTGTCTTGTCAATAATGCGAAAGGAAAGAAATTCTATCAGTATACCGCCATTGATGAGTACTCCCGCTGGCGGTATGTGGAAGCTTTTTGAAGAACACAGCACCTATTCATCCGCACAGTTCCTCAAGCATCTGATCCAACGCTTTCCTATGCCAATCGAATGCGTTCAGACAGACAACGGCGTGGAGTTTACAAAGCGCTTTTCCACTTCCGGCAAAGAAACATTGACTTTATTCCAACGGACTTTAAAAGAACTTGGCATCCAACATAAACTGATCCGACCCTTTACACCACGTCATAACGGAAAAGTGGAACGCAGCCACCGCAAGGATAATGAACGTTTTTATACCTCGCATACTTTCTATTCCTTTGAGGATTTTTCCAAGCAGCTTCAAACCTATAACCGTAGGGATTATAACCAGTTTCCCATGAGACCTCTGGGGTGGAAATCACCACAAACTGTTCTGAGGGAATTTATTGATCGGGGTGTAACATATGTTTGACAAACCTACATTTTTAACTGCTCTGCAAGATTGAGAAATGATTGAGATATGAACTGTTTTCAGGCAATCATTCCTCCGAGCATTCCCCCTCCGGCGCACAGCAAAAATGTCACAGCAATATTTGTCACATTCCCTTGAAACGCATGGTATACTCCCAAAGTAATCAGCATAAGCAGGACAAAATATGTTATTCCGGCAAACAGCCCCCATAAGAATTTTCTTTTTCCCGCCAACTTCCCAAGTACAAAACCCGCGGAAAATGTTGAAATCACATAAATTAAAACAATTCCGGCATTGACATTTTGTTCACTCAAACCAAGCTTATAAAGCATCAGCGCCAGTATCAAAAGTAAGAATCCTGTCACAATATAACCACACAAAAGTGATTTCACGAACCAGATCGCCTTTTTCCCAACATTTCCATATTCTTTTGCTTCCATCACAAACCTCCCGTTTCGTATCATCACTAATAAAGCATATGTTTGTCCCGAAAGATTTATGACTGGTGAAAATACTTATTTCCCTCATATTTACCAAGCTGTTCTTGCTGTTATTCCATTTGTCTTCCCAAAAAATCCGCTGCGCTGACGGCAACTCTTTGTTCTACTTCGCCAAAATGTTTTTTCTTATCTTTGTTTAATAAAACGACTGCCCCGATTATATCTCCCGCGCTGATAATAGGAGATATAACTTCATCCTCATATTCATTCATTTCTTCCGTCACTTTTACATATCTGTCATCTCCTTGACACGCCGTTAAAACTTCTCTGTTTCCCAAAACCTGAAGAAACTCTTTTCTTACAAATCTTTCTTCTAAATCTTTTTTACCTGCTCCCGAAACAGCGATAACCTGATCTGTATCTGTAATACACACTGTACACCCCATTGTCTGAGATAAACTTTCCGCATACAATTTTACAGGCATTCCAAATTCACCGATCGGAGAATACTTTTTCAAAATAATTTCGCCTTCTCTGTCAGTAAATATTTCCAAAGGATCTCCCTCGCGTATACGAAGCGTTCTTCTGATTTCTTTCGGAATTACAACTCTGCCGAGATCATCAATTCTTCTTACGATTCCTGTTGCTTTCATAAAAAATCCTCCGTTTTGCAAATTTCTATCTTTATCATATTTCTGTCAATAAAGGTAGTATCTGTAAAACTAAGGTTTTTATGCGTTTCTCCGGCAGGAATACAAAAACGACACTTGTTTTTAAAAAATCAGAACTGATCATTATACAATGTCCATTCTTGAAGAAAATCAAATCATTAATCAGTGTTTCCTTAAATATTTAACCGGCACATATAATTATTAGAATATTTCTGACAAGCCCGACTTTAGCTTGCCTCTGCCGCAAAAAAAGACAACGCCTTTTCAGACGCTGCCTTCTCTCATTCCGTTTGGAAAATATTCTCTTCTTATTTATATCTCGTTTACATATACCTTCAAAACTACATACAAAGAATCTTTTTCATCCTACCCTTACGGGTACCGTCTTTGATAAGCATCTAAAACACAGATGCTAACCAACGACATGTGCCTATCTCCGCTTTGGTTATGCCCTCGACCTATTAGTAACAGTCAGCTCCATGTGTTGCCACACTTCCACCTCTGCCCTATCTACCTCGTCGTCTTCAAGGGGTCTTACTAACTTGACGTTATGGGATATCTCATCTTGAGGGGGGCTTCACGCTTAGATGCCTCAGCGTTATCCCTTCCCGGGCTTGCTACTCTGCTATGCACTGGTATACAAACGATAACTCGCGGCAGTCCACCCCGGTCCTTCTCGT
>NZ_DS264350.1:1566-3030 GCF_000153925.1 [Ruminococcus] torques ATCC 27756 | reverse complement strand
GTTTGGGAATCTTTCTTGATTTCATCAAGAAGCTTTCCCTCTTGCATTGATCTGTATTGATCACTGTTCATCCCTGAGCTTCGGCAGTGTGTTCAGCCCCGGACATTTTCGGCGCAGGACCTCTCGACTAGTGAGCTATTACGCACTCTTTTAATGGGATGACTGCTTCTAAGCCAACATCCTAGTTGTCTTCGAAATCCCACATCCTTTTCCACTTAACACACATTTTGGGGCCTTAGCTGCAGGTCTGGGCTCTTTTCCCTTTCGACTACCCAACTTATCTCGGATAGTCTGACTCCCATACATCATCTACACGGCATTCGGAGTTTGATATCCCTTGGTAAGCTTTGACGCCCCCGTAGGAATTCAGTGCTCTACCTCCGCAAGACTTGTATGAGGCTAGCCCTAAAGCTATTTCGAGGAGAACCAGCTATCTCCGGGTTCGATTGGAATTTCTCCCCTATCCACACCTCATCCCCACCCTTTTCAACGGATGTGGGTTCGGTCCTCCATTGCCTTTTACGGCAACTTCAACCTGGACATGGATAGATCACCCGGTTTCGGGTCTACTCCGACTGACTTTCGCCCTATTCAGACTTGGTTTCCCTTCGGCTCCGCACCTTCAGTGCTTAACCTCGCCAGCCAGCGTAACTCGCCGGACCGTTCTACAAAAAGTACGCGGTTCATCATATAAAGATGTTCCACAGCTTGTAAACATATGGTTTCAGGTTCTTTTTCACTCCCCTCCCGGGGTCCTTTTCACCTTTCCTTCACAGTACTATGCGCTATCGGTCACTAAGGAGTATTTAGCCTTACGGGGTGGTCCCCGCATATTCAGTCAAGGTTCCACGTGTCTCGACCTACTCTGGATACCGCCATGTCAACTCGCCTTTCGCTTACGGGACTTTCACCCTCTTTGGTCAGCTTTCCCAAAACTGTTCTGCTAAACTTGTTGAATCAATTCCGCGGTCCGAACCCCGGGATGCACGCATCCCGGTTTGGGCTCTTCCGTTTTCGCTCGCCGCTACTCACAGAATCACATGTTGTTTTCTCTTCCTCCGGCTACTTAGATGTTTCAGTTCACCGGGTTCCCTTCCTGACGTTATGGATTGGCGTCAGGATAACTGAGGTTTGCTCAGTTAGGTTTCCCCATTCAGAAATCTCCGGATCGATGGGTATTTGCCCCTCCCCGAAGCTTTTCGCAGCTTATCACGTCTTTCATCGGCTCTTAGTGCCAAGGCATCCACCATACGCTCTTATCAGCATAACCAAACGATAGTTGTTCACGGGAATGAACTTCTATCCACACATGTATAGCGTTACATGTGTTGGTTCTAGGCCAATTTATTTTTAGTTTGTTTTCTTCAAACTTTATAGTAATTGTTAAATAACATTACCTCGGATGTCTTGATTAGATATTTTATCTTATCATTGATTTTCTCTGTATGCAGTTTTCAAGGTACA
>NZ_DS264350.1:0-1466 GCF_000153925.1 [Ruminococcus] torques ATCC 27756 | reverse complement strand
ACTGGGGCTTAAGTTCAAAGCTTCGCTTGCGCTAACCTCTCCCCTTAACCTTCCAGCACCGGGCAGGCGTCAGCCCATATACCTCACCTTTCGGTTTCGCATAGACCTGTGTTTTTGCTAAACAGTTGCTTGGGCCAATTCTCTGCGGCCATTCGCATGGCACTCCTTCTCCCGAAGTTACGGAGTCATTTTGCCGAGTTCCTTAACAATGCTTCTCCCGTCGGCCTTAGGATTCTCTCCTCATCCACCTGTGTCGGTTTACGGTACGGGTATCCTGTAAACAATAGCGGCTTTTCTTGGCAGCCAGCTCACACACTTCTCTACTTCTTTTCGATCCGCATCACGTCTTCGGATTGCACACCGGATTTGCCTGATGTACTCCTACCTCGCTTGCACCGGTCTTTCCATTCCCGGCTTGTGCTCTCTGTCTGCGTCCCCACAGTTCTGTTACAGGATAGTACAGGAATTTCAACCTGTTATCCATCGACTACGTCTTTCGACCTCGCCTTAGGCCCCGACTTACCCAGGGCAGATCAGCTTTACCCTGGAAACCTTAGATATTCGGCCAAGAGGATTCTCACCTCTTTCTCGCTACTCATTCCGGCATTCTCTCTTCTTAAAAATCCACTGCTCCTTTCGGTACAGCTTCGTCTCTTTAAGAATGCTCCTCTACCGATGAACAGTGATCAACGCAGACCAACAGCAGTCTGTTTCATCTGTTTTGGAATCTTCTTGATTTCATCAAGAAGCTTTCCTCTTGCATTGATCTGTATTGATCACTGTTCATCCCTGAGCTTCGGCAGTGTGTTTCAGCCCCGGACATTTTCGGCGCAGGACCTCTCGACTAGTGAGCTATTACGCACTCTTTTAATGGATGGCTGCTTCTAAGCCAACATCCTAGTTGTCTTCGAAATCCCACATCCTTTTCCACTTAACACACATTTTGGGGCCTTAGCTGCAGGTCTGGGCTCTTTCCCTTTCGACTACCCAACTTATCTCGGATAGTCTGACTCCCATACATCATCTACACGGCATTCGGAGTTTGATATCCCTTGGTAAGCTTTGACGCCCCCGTAGGAATTCAGTGCTCTACCTCCGCAAGACTTGTATGAGGCTAGCCCTAAAGCTATTTCGAGGAGAACCAGCTATCTCCGGGTTCGATTGGAATTTCTCCCCTATCCACACCTCATCCCCACCCTTTTCAACGGATGTGGGTTCGGTCCTCCATTGCCTTTTACGGCAACTTCAACCTGGACATGGATAGATCACCCGGTTTCGGGTCTACTCCGACTGACTTTCGCCCTATTCAGACTTGGTTTCCCTTCGGCTCCGCACCTTCAGTGCTTAACCTCGCCAGCCAGCGTAACTCGCCGGACCGTTCTACAAAAAGTACGCGGTTCATCATATAAAGATGTTCCACAGCTTGTAAACATATGGTTTCAGGTTCTTTTTCACTCCCCTCCCGG
>NZ_DS264351.1:4618-6036 GCF_000153925.1 [Ruminococcus] torques ATCC 27756 | reverse complement strand
ATAGATTAAGCTGTCGCTTGAGACAGAACAGAGAAAGAACTGAGAAAACTGAACAATAGACAACAACCCTTGAAAATTTCTTTAAAGAGAAAAATTTTTAAGAACTACATTGATACAAGATGAGGTTCGGCTTTCACACTAAATTCGTGAGAGACTCATTAAGTGTTCAATGCCAAAACAGTAAAGAGGGAAAGAATTGCTAGTAGTGATTCTTGACCAAGACAAACACTTTTAACGAGAGTTTGATCCTGGCTCAGGATGAACGCTGGCGGCGTGCCTAACACATGCAAGTCGAGCGAAGCACTTTGCTTAGATTCTTCGGATGAAGAGGATTGTGACTGAGCGGCGGACGGGTGAGTAACGCGTGGGTAACCTGCCTCATACAGGGGGATAACAGTTAGAAATGACTGCTAATACCGCATAAGACCACAGCACCGCATGGTGCGGGGGTAAAAACTCCGGTGGTATGAGATGGACCCGCGTCTGATTAGCTGGTTGGTAAGGTAACGGCTTACCAAGGCGACGATCAGTAGCCGACCTGAGAGGGTGACCGGCCACATTGGGACTGAGACACGGCCCAAACTCCTACGGGAGGCAGCAGTGGGGAATATTGCACAATGGGGGAAACCCTGATGCAGCGACGCCGCGTGAGCGAAGAAGTATTTCGGTATGTAAAGCTCTATCAGCAGGGAAGAAAATGACGGTACCTGACTAAGAAGCACCGGCTAAATACGTGCCAGCAGCCGCGGTAATACGTATGGTGCAAGCGTTATCCGGATTTACTGGGTGTAAAGGGAGCGTAGACGGATGGGCAAGTCTGATGTGAAAACCCGGGGCTCAACCCCGGGACTGCATTGGAAACTGTTCATCTAGAGTGCTGGAGAGGTAAGTGGAATTCCTAGTGTAGCGGTGAAATGCGTAGATATTAGGAGGAACACCAGTGGCGAAGGCGGCTTACTGGACAGTAACTGACGTTGAGGCTCGAAAGCGTGGGGAGCAAACAGGATTAGATACCCTGGTAGTCCACGCCGTAAACGATGACTACTAGGTGTCGGGTGGCAAAGCCATTCGGTGCCGCAGCAAACGCAATAAGTAGTCCACCTGGGGGAGTACGTTCGCAAGAATGAAACTCAAAGGAATTGACGGGGGACCCGCACAAGCGGTGGAGCATGTGGTTTAATTCGAAGCAACGCGAAGAACCTTACCTGCTCTTGACATCCCGCTGACCGGACGGTAATGCGTCCTTCCCTTCGGGGCAGCGGAGACAGGTGGTGCATGGTTGTCGTCAGCTCGTGTCGTGAGATGTTGGGTTAAGTCCCGCACGAGCGCAACCCTATCTTTAGTAGCAGCGGCCAGGCCGGGCACTCTAAAAGAGACTGCCGGGGATAATCCCGGGAGGAAGGTGGGGATAGAACTCA
>NZ_DS264351.1:1366-4518 GCF_000153925.1 [Ruminococcus] torques ATCC 27756 | reverse complement strand
GACTCGCCACTGTGGTGGATTCAAGGGAGCGAGACCGCGAGGTGGAGCAAATCCCAAAAATAACGTCTCAGTTCGGATTGTAGTCTGCAACTCGACTACATGAAGCTGGAATCGCTAGTAATCGCGAATCAGAATGTCGCGGTGAATACGTTCCCGGGTCTTGTACACACCGCCCGTCACACCATGGGAGTCAGTAACGCCCGAAGTCAGTGACCCAACCGTAAGGAGGGAGCTGCCGAAGGCGGGACCGATAACTGGGGTGAAGTCGTAACAAGGTAGCCGTATCGGAAGGTGCGGCTGGATCACCTCCTTTCTAAGGAAGAAATAACTTCTTTCGTCTGGAACAATCCAACTAAAACGGAAGAAATAACTTCTTTCGTCTGGAACAATCCAACTAAAACGGAAGAAATAACTTCTTTCGTCTGGAACAATCCAACTAAAACGGAAGAAATAACTTCTTTCGTCTGGAACAATCCAACTAAAACGGAAGAAGAAGTAGAGTGAGTCGTTGTCTATTGTTTAGTCATCAAGGATGACAAAACTTTTTGGTGGCGATGCGTTCAGGGGTAACACCCGTTCCCATCCCGAACACGATGGTTAAGACCTGAACGGCCGATGGTACTGCACTGGAGACGGTGTGGGAGAGTAGGTGGCCGCCAAATCAAAAAAAGAAAAAACGAAGACAGAAACGCTGTCGAAGTTTAGAATAAATACAGGCAGGGATGAGCAACAACTTATCAAAGCCAACCCAATCAGCAGGGCAGTGCTGTTGGAATAACTGGGTTCACCAGTGATTAGAGTTTAAAAGAGATTTTAAGTTCTAATGACTGATGAACAGTCAGTCAGGATGCGAAGCTCAAAAACCTTTGGTTTTATCGCTCATGGCATTACATGCCAATGCATCAAAAATCAAGATCGCTTAGGAAAATGAATTTTCCACGCGATACCGATTTTTGTTACGCTCGCATCTTTATGTACCTTGAAAACTGCATACAGAGAAAATCAATGATAAGATAAAATATCTAATCAAGACATCCGAGGTAATGTTATTTAACAATTACTATAAAGTTTGAAGAAAACAAACTAAAAATAAATTGGCCTAGAACCAACACATGTAACGCTATACATGTGTGGATAGAAGTTCATTCCCGTGAACAACTATCGTTTGGTTATGCTGATAAGAGCGTATGGTGGATGCCTTGGCACTAAGAGCCGATGAAAGACGTGATAAGCTGCGAAAAGCTTCGGGGAGGGGCAAATACCCATCGATCCGGAGATTTCTGAATGGGGAAACCTAACTGAGCAAACCTCAGTTATCCTGACGCCAATCCATAACGTCAGGAAGGGAACCCGGTGAACTGAAACATCTAAGTAGCCGGAGGAAGAGAAAACAACATGTGATTCTGTGAGTAGCGGCGAGCGAAAACGGAAGAGCCCAAACCGGGATGCGTGCATCCCGGGGTTCGGACCGCGGAATTGATTCAACAAGTTTAGCAGAACAGTTTTGGGAAAGCTGACCAAAGAGGGTGAAAGTCCCGTAAGCGAAAGGCGAGTTGACATGGCGGTATCCAGAGTAGGTCGAGACACGTGGAACCTTGACTGAATATGCGGGGACCACCCCGTAAGGCTAAATACTCCTTAGTGACCGATAGCGCATAGTACTGTGAAGGAAAGGTGAAAAGGACCCCGGGAGGGGAGTGAAAAAGAACCTGAAACCATATGTTTACAAGCTGTGGAACATCTTTATATGATGAACCGCGTACTTTTTGTAGAACGGTCCGGCGAGTTACGCTGGCTGGCGAGGTTAAGCACTGAAGGTGCGGAGCCGAAGGGAAACCAAGTCTGAATAGGGCGAAAGTCAGTCGGAGTAGACCCGAAACCGGGTGATCTATCCATGTCCAGGTTGAAGTTGCCGTAAAAGGCAATGGAGGACCGAACCCACATCCGTTGAAAAGGGTGGGGATGAGGTGTGGATAGGGGAGAAATTCCAATCGAACCCGGAGATAGCTGGTTCTCCTCGAAATAGCTTTAGGGCTAGCCTCATACAAGTCTTGCGGAGGTAGAGCACTGAATTCCTACGGGGGCGTCAAAGCTTACCAAGGGATATCAAACTCCGAATGCCGTGTAGATGATGTATGGGAGTCAGACTATCCGAGATAAGTTGGGTAGTCGAAAGGGAAAGAGCCCAGACCTGCAGCTAAGGCCCCAAAATGTGTGTTAAGTGGAAAAGGATGTGGGATTTCGAAGACAACTAGGATGTTGGCTTAGAAGCAGCCATCCATTAAAAGAGTGCGTAATAGCTCACTAGTCGAGAGGTCCTGCGCCGAAAATGTCCGGGGCTGAAACACACTGCCGAAGCTCAGGGATGAACAGTGATCAATACAGATCAATGCAAGAGGAAAGCTTCTTGATGAAATCAAGAAGATTCCAAAACAGATGAAACAGACTGCTGTTGGTCTGCGTTGATCACTGTTCATCGGTAGAGGAGCATTCTTAAAGAGACGAAGCTGTACCGAAAGGAGCAGTGGATTTTTAAGAAGAGAGAATGCCGGAATGAGTAGCGAGAAAGAGGTGAGAATCCTCTTGGCCGAATATCTAAGGTTTCCAGGGTAAAGCTGATCTGCCCTGGGTAAGTCGGGGCCTAAGGCGAGGTCGAAAGACGTAGTCGATGGATAACAGGTTGAAATTCCTGTACTATCCTGTAACAGAACTGTGGGGACGCAGACAGAGAGCACAAGCCGGGAATGGAAAGACCGGTGCAAGCGAGGTAGGAGTACATCAGGCAAATCCGGTGTGCAATCCGAAGACGTGATGCGGATCGAAAAGAAGTAGAGAAGTGTGTGAGCTGGCTGCCAAGAAAAGCCGCTATTGTTTACAGGATACCCGTACCGTAAACCGACACAGGTGGATGAGGAGAGAATCCTAAGGCCGACGGGAGAAGCATTGTTAAGGAACTCGGCAAAATGACTCCGTAACTTCGGGAGAAGGAGTGCCATGCGAATGGCCGCAGAGAATTGGCCCAAGCAACTGTTTAGCAAAAACACAGGTCTATGCGAAACCGAAAGGTGAGGTATATGGGCTGACGCCTGCCCGGTGCTGGAAGGTTAAGGGGAGAGGTTAGCGCAAGCGAAGCTTTGAACTTAAGCCCCAGT
>NZ_DS264351.1:0-1266 GCF_000153925.1 [Ruminococcus] torques ATCC 27756 | reverse complement strand
GTATTATTCGGGGCAGTCGTTTTTATTAAACAAGATAAGAAAAAACATTTGGCGAAGTAGAACAAAGAGTTGCCGTCAGCGCAGCGGATTTTTTGGGAAGACAAATGGAATAACAGCAAGAACAGCTTGGTAAATATGAGGGAAATAAGTATTTTCACCAGTCATAAATCTTTCGGGACAAACATATGCTTTATTAGTGATGATACGAAACGGGAGGTTTGTGATGGAAGCAAAAGAATATGGAAATGTTGGGAAAAAGGCGATCTGGTTCGTGAAATCACTTTTGTGTGGTTATATTGTGACAGGATTCTTACTTTTGATACTGGCGCTGATGCTTTATAAGCTTGGTTTGAGTGAACAAAATGTCAATGCCGGAATTGTTTTAATTTATGTGATTTCAACATTTTCCGCGGGTTTTGTACTTGGGAAGTTGGCGGGAAAAAGAAAATTCTTATGGGGGCTGTTTGCCGGAATAACATATTTTGTCCTGCTTATGCTGATTACTTTGGGAGTATACCATGCGTTTCAAGGGAATGTGACAAATATTGCTGTGACATTTTTGCTGTGCGCCGGAGGGGGAATGCTCGGAGGAATGATTGCCTGAAAACAGTTCATATCTCAATCATTTCTCAATCTTGCAGAGCAGTTAAAAATGTAGGTTTGTCAAACATATGTTACACCCCGATCAATAAATTCCCTCAGAACAGTTTGTGGTGATTTCCACCCCAGAGGTCTCATGGGAAACTGGTTATAATCCCTACGGTTATAGGTTTGAAGCTGCTTGGAAAAATCCTCAAAGGAATAGAAAGTATGCGAGGTATAAAAACGTTCATTATCCTTGCGGTGGCTGCGTTCCACTTTTCCGTTATGACGTGGTGTAAAGGGTCGGATCAGTTTATGTTGGATGCCAAGTTCTTTTAAAGTCCGTTGGAATAAAGTCAATGTTTCTTTGCCGGAAGTGGAAAAGCGCTTTGTAAACTCCACGCCGTTGTCTGTCTGAACGCATTCGATTGGCATAGGAAAGCGTTGGATCAGATGCTTGAGGAACTGTGCGGATGAATAGGTGCTGTGTTCTTCAAAAGCTTCCACATACCGCCAGCGGGAGTACTCATCAATGGCGGTATACTGATAGAATTTCTTTCCTTTCGCATTATTGACAAGACAACATGCAGGAACGAATTTCACATCGACCTGGATACGCTGTCCGGGATATTTCATCTGCTCATAAGGCTCGGAATATATTGGAATCCACCACAGTGTCGAATC
>NZ_DS264352.1:6760-9990 GCF_000153925.1 [Ruminococcus] torques ATCC 27756 | reverse complement strand
CCTCGCACTGTGGTGGATTCTGTAACATATGTTTGACAAACCTACATTTTTAACTGCTCTGCAAGATTGAGAAATGATTGAGATATGAACTGTTTTCAGGCAATCATTCCTCCGAGCATTCCCCCTCCGGCGCACAGCAAAAATGTCACAGCAATATTTGTCACATTCCCTTGAAACGCATGGTATACTCCCAAAGTAATCAGCATAAGCAGGACAAAATATGTTATTCCGGCAAACAGCCCCCATAAGAATTTTCTTTTTCCCGCCAACTTCCCAAGTACAAAACCCGCGGAAAATGTTGAAATCACATAAATTAAAACAATTCCGGCATTGACATTTTGTTCACTCAAACCAAGCTTATAAAGCATCAGCGCCAGTATCAAAAGTAAGAATCCTGTCACAATATAACCACACAAAAGTGATTTCACGAACCAGATCGCCTTTTTCCCAACATTTCCATATTCTTTTGCTTCCATCACAAACCTCCCGTTTCGTATCATCACTAATAAAGCATATGTTTGTCCCGAAAGATTTATGACTGGTGAAAATACTTATTTCCCTCATATTTACCAAGCTGTTCTTGCTGTTATTCCATTTGTCTTCCCAAAAAATCCGCTGCGCTGACGGCAACTCTTTGTTCTACTTCGCCAAAATGTTTTTTCTTATCTTTGTTTAATAAAACGACTGCCCCGATTATATCTCCCGCGCTGATAATAGGAGATATAACTTCATCCTCATATTCATTCATTTCTTCCGTCACTTTTACATATCTGTCATCTCCTTGACACGCCGTTAAAACTTCTCTGTTTCCCAAAACCTGAAGAAACTCTTTTCTTACAAATCTTTCTTCTAAATCTTTTTTACCTGCTCCCGAAACAGCGATAACCTGATCTGTATCTGTAATACACACTGTACACCCCATTGTCTGAGATAAACTTTCCGCATACAATTTTACAGGCATTCCCAAATTTCACCGATCGGGAAGAATACTTTTTCAAAATAATTTCGCCTTTCTTCTGTCAGTAAAATATTTCCAAAGGATCTCCCTCGCGTATACGAAGCGTTCTTCTGATTTCTTTCGGATTACACTCTGCCGAGATCATCATTCCTTCTTACGATTCCTGTTGCTTTCATAAAAAATCCTCCGTTTTGCAAATTTCTATCTTTATCATATTTCTGTCAATAAAGGTAGTATCTGTAAAACTAAGGTTTTTATGCGTTTCTCCGGCAGGAATACAAAAACGACACTTGTTTTTAAAAAATCAGAACTGATCATTATACAATGTCCATTCTTGAAGAAAATCAAATCATTAATCAGTGTTTCCTTAAATATTTAACCGGCACATATAATTATTAGAATATTTCTGACAAGCCCGACTTTAGCTTGCCTCTGCCGCAAAAAAAGACAACGCCTTTTCAGACGCTGCCTTCTCTCATTCCGTTTGGAAAATATTCTCTTCTTATTTATATCTCGTTTACATATACCTTCAAAACTACATACAAAGAATCTTTTTCATCCTACCCTTACGGGTACCGTCTTTGATAAGCATCTAAAACACAGATGCTAACCAACGACATGTGCCTATCTCCGCTTTGGTTATGCCCTCGACCTATTAGTAACAGTCAGCTCCATGTGTTGCCACACTTCCACCTCTGCCCTATCTACCTCGTCGTCTTCAAGGGGTCTTACTAACTTGACGTTATGGGATATCTCATCTTGAGGGGGGCTTCACGCTTAGATGCCTTCAGCGTTTATCCCTTCCCGGCTTGGCTACTCTGCTATGCACTTGGTAATACAACAGATACACCAGCGGCCAGTCCACCCCGGTCCTCTCGTACTAAGGGCAGCTCCTCTCAAATATCCTACGCCCACGCCGGATAGGGACCGAACTGTCTCACGACGTTCTGAACCCAGCTCGCGTACCGCTTTAATGGGCGAACAGCCCAACCCTTGGGACCGACTACAGCCCCAGGATGCGATGAGCCGACATCGAGGTGCCAAACCACTCCGTCGATGTGAACTCTTGGGAGTGATAAGCCTGTTATCCCCAGGGTAGCTTTTATCCGTTGAGCGATGGCAATCCCACTTTATACCACCGGATCACTAAGTCCTACTTTCGTACCTGCTCCACCCGTCGGTGTCGCAGTCAAGCTCCCTTCTGCCTTTGCACTCTTCGAATGGTTTCCAACCATTCTGAGGGAACCTTTGAGCGCCTCCGATACCCTTTCGGAGGCGACCGCCCCAGTCAAACTCCCCACCTGACATTGTCCCCCAGCCGGATCACGGCTGCTGGTTAGAAACCCAATACTGCAAGGGTGGTATCCCAACATTGACTCCATGGCAACTGGCGTCACCACTTCCTAGTCTCCCACCTATCCTGTACATGCAATATCGAATCCCAGTATCAAGCTAGAGTAAAGCTCCATGGGGTCTTTCCGTCCTGGCGCAGGTAACCAGCATCTTCACTGGTATTTCAATTTCACCGGGTGCATTGTTGAGACAGTGCCCAAATCATTACGCCTTTCGTGCGGGTCGGAACTTACCCGACAAGGAATTTCGCTACCTTAGGACCGTTATAGTTACGGCCGCCGTTTACTGGGGCTTAAGTTCAAAGCTTCGCTTGCGCTAACCTCTCCCCTTAACCTTCCAGCACCGGGCAGGCGTCAGCCCATATACCTCACCTTTCGGTTTCGCATAGACCTGTGTTTTTGCTAAACAGTTGCTTGGGCCAATTCTCTGCGGCCATTCGCATGGCACTCCTTCTCCCGAAGTTACGGAGTCATTTTGCCGAGTTCCTTAACAATGCTTCTCCCGTCGGCCTTAGGATTCTCTCCTCATCCACCTGTGTCGGTTTACGGTACGGGTATCCTGTAAACAATAGCGGCTTTTCTTGGCAGCCAGCTCACACACTTCTCTACTTCTTTTCGATCCGCATCACGTCTTCGGATTGCACACCGGATTTGCCTGATGTACTCCTACCTCGCTTGCACCGGTCTTTCCATTCCCGGCTTGTGCTCTCTGTCTGCGTCCCCACAGTTCTGTTACAGGATAGTACAGGAATTTCAACCTGTTATCCATCGACTACGTCTTTCGACCTCGCCTTAGCCCCGACTTACCCAGGGCAGATCAGCTTTACCCTGAAACCTTAGATATTCGGCCAAGAGGATTCTCACCTCTTTTCTCGCTACTTCATTCCCGCCATTCCTCTCTTCTTAAAAATCCACTGGCT
>NZ_DS264352.1:1505-6660 GCF_000153925.1 [Ruminococcus] torques ATCC 27756 | reverse complement strand
TGGCAATCCCACTTTATACCACCGGATCACTAAGTCCTACTTTCGTACCTGCTCCACCCGTCGGTGTCGCAGTCAAGCTCCCTTCTGCCTTTGCACTCTTCGAATGGTTTCCAACCATTCTGAGGGAACCTTTGAGCGCCTCCGATACCCTTTCGGAGGCGACCGCCCCAGTCAAACTCCCCACCTGACATTGTCCCCCAGCCGGATCACGGCTGCTGGTTAGAAACCCAATACTGCAAGGGTGGTATCCCAACATTGACTCCATGGCAACTGGCGTCACCACTTCCTAGTCTCCCACCTATCCTGTACATGCAATATCGAATCCCAGTATCAAGCTAGAGTAAAGCTCCATGGGGTCTTTCCGTCCTGGCGCAGGTAACCAGCATCTTCACTGGTATTTCAATTTCACCGGGTGCATTGTTGAGACAGTGCCCAAATCATTACGCCTTTCGTGCGGGTCGGAACTTACCCGACAAGGAATTTCGCTACCTTAGGACCGTTATAGTTACGGCCGCCGTTTACTGGGGCTTAAGTTCAAAGCTTCGCTTGCGCTAACCTCTCCCCTTAACCTTCCAGCACCGGGCAGGCGTCAGCCCATATACCTCACCTTTCGGTTTCGCATAGACCTGTGTTTTTGCTAAACAGTTGCTTGGGCCAATTCTCTGCGGCCATTCGCATGGCACTCCTTCTCCCGAAGTTACGGAGTCATTTTGCCGAGTTCCTTAACAATGCTTCTCCCGTCGACCTTAGGATTCTCTCCTCATCCACCTGTGTCGGTTTACGGTACGGGTATCCTGTAAACAATAGCGGCTTTTCTTGGCAGCCAGCTCACACACTTCTCTACTTCTTTTCGATCCGCATCACGTCTTCGGATTGCACACCGGATTTGCCTGATGTACTCCTACCTCGCTTGCACCGGTCTTTCCATTCCCGGCTTGTGCTCTCTGTCTGCGTCCCCACAGTTCTGTTACAGGATAGTACAGGAATTTCAACCTGTTATCCATCGACTACGTCTTTCGACCTCGCCTTAGGGCCCCGACTTACCCAGGGCAGATCAGCTTTACCCTGTAAACCTTAGATATTCGGCCAAGAGGATTCTCACCTCTTTCTCGCTACTCATTCCGGCATTCTCTCTTCTTAAAAATCCACTGCTCCTTTCGGTACAGCTTCGTCTCTTTAAGAATGCTCCTCTACCGATGAACAGTGATCAACGCAGACCAACAGCAGTCTGTTTCATCTGTTTTGGAATCTTCTTGATTTCATCAAGAAGCTTTCCTCTTGCATTGATCTGTATTGATCACTGTTCATCCCTGAGCTTCGGCAGTGTGTTTCAGCCCCGGACATTTTCGGCGCAGGACCTCTCGACTAGTGAGCTATTACGCACTCTTTTAATGGATGGCTGCTTCTAAGCCAACATCCTAGTTGTCTTCGAAATCCCACATCCTTTTCCACTTAACACACATTTTGGGGCCTTAGCTGCAGGTCTGGGCTCTTTCCCTTTCGACTACCCAACTTATCTCGGATAGTCTGACTCCCATACATCATCTACACGGCATTCGGAGTTTGATATCCCTTGGTAAGCTTTGACGCCCCCGTAGGAATTCAGTGCTCTACCTCCGCAAGACTTGTATGAGGCTAGCCCTAAAGCTATTTCGAGGAGAACCAGCTATCTCCGGGTTCGATTGGAATTTCTCCCCTATCCACACCTCATCCCCACCCTTTTCAACGGATGTGGGTTCGGTCCTCCATTGCCTTTTACGGCAACTTCAACCTGGACATGGATAGATCACCCGGTTTCGGGTCTACTCCGACTGACTTTCGCCCTGTTCAGACTTGGTTTCCCTTCGGCTCCGCACCTTCAGTGCTTAACCTCGCCAGCCAGCGTAACTCGCCGGACCGTTCTACAAAAAGTACGCGGTTCATCATATAAAGATGTTCCACAGCTTGTAAACATATGGTTTCAGGTTCTTTTTCACTCCCCTCCCGGGGTCCTTTTCACCTTTCCTTCACAGTACTATGCGCTATCGGTCACTAAGGAGTATTTAGCCTTACGGGGTGGTCCCCGCATATTCAGTCAAGGTTCCACGTGTCTCGACCTACTCTGGATACCGCCATGTCAACTCGCCTTTCGCTTACGGGACTTTCACCCTCTTTGGTCAGCTTTCCCAAAACTGTTCTGCTAAACTTGTTGAATCAATTCCGCGGTCCGAACCCCGGGATGCACGCATCCCGGTTTGGGCTCTTCCGTTTTCGCTCGCCGCTACTCACAGAATCACATGTTGTTTTCTCTTCCTCCGGCTACTTAGATGTTTCAGTTCACCGGGTTCCCTTCCTGACGTTATGGATTGGCGTCAGGATAACTGAGGTTTGCTCAGTTAGGTTTCCCCATTCAGAAATCTCCGGATCGATGGGTATTTGCCCCTCCCCGAAGCTTTTCGCAGCTTATCACGTCTTTCATCGGCTCTTAGTGCCAAGGCATCCACCATACGCTCTTATCAGCATAACCAAACGATAGTTGTTCACGGGAATGAACTTCTATCCACACATGTATAGCGTTACATGTGTTGGTTCTAGGCCAATTTATTTTTAGTTTGTTTTCTTCAAACTTTATAGTAATTGTTAAATAACATTACCTCGGATGTCTTGATTAGATATTTTATCTTATCATTGATTTTCTCTGTATGCAGTTTTCAAGGTACATAAAGATGCGAGCGTAACAAAAATCGGTATCGCGTGGAAAATTCATTTTCCTAAGCGATCTTGATTTTTGATGCATTGGCATGTAATGCCATGAGCGATAAAACCAAAGGTTTTTGAGCTTCGCATCCTGACTGACTGTTCATCAGTCATTAGAACTTAAAATCTCTTTTAAACTCTAATCACTGGTGAACCCAGTTATTCCAACAGCACTGCCCTGCTGATTGGGTTGGCTTTGATAAGTTGTTGCTCATCCCTGCCTGTATTTATTCTAAACTTCGACAGCGTTTCTGTCTTCGTTTTTTCTTTTTTTGATTTGGCGGCCACCTACTCTCCCACACCGTCTCCAGTGCAGTACCATCGGCCGTTCAGGTCTTAACCATCGTGTTCGGGATGGGAACGGGTGTTACCCCTGAACGCATCGCCACCAAAAAGTTTTGTCATCCTTGATGACTAAACAATAGACAACGACTCACTCTACTTCTTCTTCCGTTTTAGTTGGATTGTTCCAGACGAAAGAAGTTATTTCTTCCGTTTTAGTTGGATTGTTCCAGACGAAAGAAGTTATTTCTTCCGTTTTAGTTGGATTGTTCCAGACGAAAGAAGTTATTTCTTCCGTTTTAGTTGGATTGTTCCAGACGAAAGAAGTTATTTCTTCCTTAGAAAGGAGGTGATCCAGCCGCACCTTCCGATACGGCTACCTTGTTACGACTTCACCCCCAGTTATCGGTCCCGCCTTCGGCAGCTCCCTCCTTACGGTTGGGTCACTGACTTCGGGCGTTACTGACTCCCATGGTGTGACGGGCGGTGTGTACAAGACCCGGGAACGTATTCACCGCGACATTCTGATTCGCGATTACTAGCGATTCCAGCTTCATGTAGTCGAGTTGCAGACTACAATCCGAACTGAGACGTTATTTTTGGGATTTGCTCCACCTCGCGGTCTCGCTTCCCTTTGTTTACGCCATTGTAGCACGTGTGTAGCCCTGCTCATAAGGGGCATGATGATTTGACGTCATCCCCACCTTCCTCCGGGTTATCCCCGGCAGTCTCTCTAGAGTGCCCGGCCTGGCCGCTGGCTACTAAAGATAGGGGTTGCGCTCGTTGCGGGACTTAACCCAACATCTCACGACACGAGCTGACGACAACCATGCACCACCTGTCTCCGCTGCCCCGAAGGGAAGGACGCATTACCGTCCGGTCAGCGGGATGTCAAGAGCAGGTAAGGTTCTTCGCGTTGCTTCGAATTAAACCACATGCTCCACCGCTTGTGCGGGTCCCCGTCAATTCCTTTGAGTTTCATTCTTGCGAACGTACTCCCCAGGTGGACTACTTATTGCGTTTGCTGCGGCACCGAATGGCTTTGCCACCCGACACCTAGTAGTCATCGTTTACGGCGTGGACTACCAGGGTATCTAATCCTGTTTGCTCCCCACGCTTTCGAGCCTCAACGTCAGTTACTGTCCAGTAAGCCGCCTTCGCCACTGGTGTTCCTCCTAATATCTACGCATTTCACCGCTACACTAGGAATTCCACTTACCTCTCCAGCACTCTAGATGAACAGTTTCCAATGCAGTCCCGGGGTTGAGCCCCGGGTTTTCACATCAGACTTGCCCATCCGTCTACGCTCCCTTTACACCCAGTAAATCCGGATAACGCTTGCACCATACGTATTACCGCGGCTGCTGGCACGTATTTAGCCGGTGCTTCTTAGTCAGGTACCGTCATTTTCTTCCCTGCTGATAGAGCTTTACATACCGAAATACTTCTTCGCTCACGCGGCGTCGCTGCATCAGGGTTTCCCCCATTGTGCAATATTCCCCACTGCTGCCTCCCGTAGGAGTTTGGGCCGTGTCTCAGTCCCAATGTGGCCGGCCACCCTCTCAGGTCGGCTACTGATCGTCGCCTTGGTAAGCCGTTACCTTACCAACTAGCTAATCAGACGCGGGTCCATCTCATACCACCGGAGTTTTTACCCCCGCACCATGCGGTGCTGTGGTCTTATGCGGTATTAGCAGTCATTTCTAACTGTTATCCCCCTGTATGAGGCAGGTTACCCACGCGTTACTCACCCGTCCGCCGCTCAGTCACAATCCTCTTCATCCGAAGAATCTAAGCAAAGTGCTTCGCTCGACTTGCATGTGTTAGGCACGCCGCCAGCGTTCATCCTGAGCCAGGATCAAACTCTCGTTAAAAGTGTTTGTCTTGGTCAAGAATCACTACTAGCAATTCTTTCCCTCTTTACTGTTTTGGCATTGAACACTTAATGAGTCTCTCACGAATTTAGTGTGAAAGCCGAACCTCATCTTGTATCAATGTAGTTCTTAAAAATTTTTCTCTTTAAAGAAATTTTCAAGGGTTGTTGTCTATTGTTCAGTTATCAAGGTTCTTTCTCTGTTCTGTCTCAAGCGACAGCTTTTATATTCTATCAAAAGCTTTATCATTTGTCAAGAACTTT
>NZ_DS264352.1:0-1405 GCF_000153925.1 [Ruminococcus] torques ATCC 27756 | reverse complement strand
AGCTGACGACAACCATGCACCACCTGTCTCCGCTGCCCGAAGGGAAGGACGCATTACCGTCCGGTCAGCGGGATGTCAAGAGCAGGTAAGGTTCTTCGCGTTGCTTCGAATTAAACCACATGCTCCCACCGCTTGTGCGGGTCCCCGTCAATTCCTTTGAGTTTCATTCTTGCGAACGTACTCCCCAGGTGGACTACTTATTGCGTTTGCTGCGGCACCGAATGGCTTTGCCACCCGACACCTAGTAGTCATCGTTTACGGCGTGGACTACCAGGGTATCTAATCCTGTTTGCTCCCCACGCTTTCGAGCCTCAACGTCAGTTACTGTCCAGTAAGCCGCCTTCGCCACTGGTGTTCCTCCTAATATCTACGCATTTCACCGCTACACTAGGAATTCCACTTACCTCTCCAGCACTCTAGATGAACAGTTTCCAATGCAGTCCCGGGGTTGAGCCCCGGGTTTTCACATCAGACTTGCCCATCCGTCTACGCTCCCTTTACACCCAGTAAATCCGGATAACGCTTGCACCATACGTATTACCGCGGCTGCTGGCACGTATTTAGCCGGTGCTTCTTAGTCAGGTACCGTCATTTTCTTCCCTGCTGATAGAGCTTTACATACCGAAATACTTCTTCGCTCACGCGGCGTCGCTGCATCAGGGTTTCCCCCATTGTGCAATATTCCCCACTGCTGCCTCCCGTAGGAGTTTGGGCCGTGTCTCAGTCCCAATGTGGCCGGTCACCCTCTCAGGTCGGCTACTGATCGTCGCCTTGGTAAGCCGTTACCTTACCAACTAGCTAATCAGACGCGGGTCCATCTCATACCACCGGAGTTTTTACCCCCGCACCATGCGGTGCTGTGGTCTTATGCGGTATTAGCAGTCATTTCTAACTGTTATCCCCCTGTATGAGGCAGGTTACCCACGCGTTACTCACCCGTCCGCCGCTCAGTCACAATCCTCTTCATCCGAAGAATCTAAGCAAAGTGCTTCGCTCGACTTGCATGTGTTAGGCACGCCGCCAGCGTTCATCCTGAGCCAGGATCAAACTCTCGTTAAAAGTGTTTGTCTTGGTCAAGAATCACTACTAGCAATTCTTTCCCTCTTTACTGTTTTGGCATTGAACACTTAATGAGTCTCTCACGAATTTAGTGTGAAAGCCGAACCTCATCTTGTATCAATGTAGTTCTTAAAAATTTTTCTCTTTAAAGAAATTTTCAAGGGTTGTTGTCTATTGTTCAGTTATCAAGGTTCTTTCTCTGTTCTGTCTCAAGCGACAGCTTTTATATTCTATCAAAAGCTTTATCGTTTGTCAAGAACTTTTTATTTTTTTGCTGACCGTTCAAGCGACAGCTTTAATAGATTACCACATCGCTGTGATATTGTCAACAACTTTTTTCACTTTC
>NZ_DS264353.1:1807-3504 GCF_000153925.1 [Ruminococcus] torques ATCC 27756 | reverse complement strand
ACCGCGAGGTGGAGCAAATCCCAAAAATAACGTCTCAGTTCGGATTGTAGTCTGCAACTCGACTACATGAAGCTGGAATCGCTAGTAATCGCGAATCAGAATGTCGCGGTGAATACGTTCCCGGGTCTTGTACACACCGCCCGTCACACCATGGGAGTCAGTAACGCCCGAAGTCAGTGACCCAACCGTAAGGAGGGAGCTGCCGAAGGCGGGACCGATAACTGGGGTGAAGTCGTAACAAGGTAGCCGTATCGGAAGGTGCGGCTGGATCACCTCCTTTCTAAGGAAGAAATAACTTCTTTCGTCTGGAACAATCCAACTAAAACGGAAGAAATAACTTCTTTCGTCTGGAACAATCCAACTAAAACGGAAGAAATAACTTCTTTCGTCTGGAACAATCCAACTAAAACGGAAGAAATAACTTCTTTCGTCTGGAACAATCCAACTAAAACGGAAGAAGAAGTAGAGTGAGTCGTTGTCTATTGTTTAGTCATCAAGGATGACAAAACTTTTTGGTGGCGATGCGTTCAGGGGTAACACCCGTTCCCATCCCGAACACGATGGTTAAGACCTGAACGGCCGATGGTACTGCACTGGAGACGGTGTGGGAGAGTAGGTGGCCGCCAAATCAAAAAAAGAAAAAACGAAGACAGAAACGCTGTCGAAGTTTAGAATAAATACAGGCAGGGATGAGCAACAACTTATCAAAGCCAACCCAATCAGCAGGGCAGTGCTGTTGGAATAACTGGGTTCACCAGTGATTAGAGTTTAAAAGAGATTTTAAGTTCTAATGACTGATGAACAGTCAGTCAGGATGCGAAGCTCAAAAACCTTTGGTTTTATCGCTCATGGCATTACATGCCAATGCATCAAAAATCAAGATCGCTTAGGAAAATGAATTTTCCACGCGATACCGATTTTTGTTACGCTCGCATCTTTATGTACCTTGAAAACTGCATACAGAGAAAATCAATGATAAGATAAAATATCTAATCAAGACATCCGAGGTAATGTTATTTAACAATTACTATAAAGTTTGAAGAAAACAAACTAAAAATAAATTGGCCTAGAACCAACACATGTAACGCTATACATGTGTGGATAGAAGTTCATTCCCGTGAACAACTATCGTTTGGTTATGCTGATAAGAGCGTATGGTGGATGCCTTGGCACTAAGAGCCGATGAAAGACGTGATAAGCTGCGAAAAGCTTCGGGGAGGGGCAAATACCCATCGATCCGGAGATTTCTGAATGGGGAAACCTAACTGAGCAAACCTCAGTTATCCTGACGCCAATCCATAACGTCAGGAAGGGAACCCGGTGAACTGAAACATCTAAGTAGCCGGAGGAAGAGAAAACAACATGTGATTCTGTGAGTAGCGGCGAGCGAAAACGGAAGAGCCCAAACCGGGATGCGTGCATCCCGGGGTTCGGACCGCGGAATTGATTCAACAAGTTTAGCAGAACAGTTTTGGGAAAGCTGACCAAAGAGGGTGAAAGTCCCGTAAGCGAAAGGCGAGTTGACATGGCGGTATCCAGAGTAGGTCGAGACACGTGGAACCCTTGACTGATATGCGGGGACCACCCCGTAAAGCTAATACTCCTTAGTGACCGATAGCGCATAGTACTGTGAAGGAAAGGTGAAAGGACCCGGGAAGGGGAGTGAAAAAGACCTGAACCAATATGTTTAACAGCTG
>NZ_DS264353.1:0-1707 GCF_000153925.1 [Ruminococcus] torques ATCC 27756 | reverse complement strand
CGAAAGTAGGACTTAGTGATCCGGTGGTATAAAGTGGATGGCCATCGCTCAACGGATAAAAGCTACCCTGGGGATAACAGGCTATCACTCCAAGAGTTCACATCGACGGAGTGGTTTGGCACCTCGATGTCGGCTCATCGCATCCTGGGGCTGTAGTCGGTCCCAAGGGTTGGGCTGTTCGCCCATTAAAGCGGTACGCGAGCTGGGTTCAGAACGTCGTGAGACAGTTCGGTCCCTATCCGGCGTGGGCGTAGGATATTTGAGAGGAGCTGCCCTTAGTACGAGAGGACCGGGGTGGACTGGCCGCTGGTGTATCTGTTGTATTACCAAGTGCATAGCAGAGTAGCCAAGCCGGGAAGGGATAAACGCTGAAGGCATTTAAGCGTGAAGCCCCCCTCAAGATGAGATATCCCATAACGTCAAGTTAGTAAGACCCCTTGAAGACGACGAGGTAGATAGGGCAGAGGTGGAAGTGTGGCAACACATGGAGCTGACTGTTACTAATAGGTCGAGGGCATAACCCAAAGCGGAGATAGGCACATGTCGTTGGTTAGCATCTGTGTTTTAGATGCTTATCAAAGACGGTACCCGTAAGGGTAGGATGAAAAAGATTCTTTGTATGTAGTTTTGAAGGTATATGTAAACGAGATATAAATAAGAAGAGAATATTTTCCAAACGGAATGAGAGAAGGCAGCGTCTGAAAAGGCGTTGTCTTTTTTTGCGGCAGAGGCAAGCTAAAGTCGGGCTTGTCAGAAATATTCTAATAATTATATGTGCCGGTTAAATATTTAAGGAAACACTGATTAATGATTTGATTTTCTTCAAGAATGGACATTGTATAATGATCAGTTCTGATTTTTTAAAAACAAGTGTCGTTTTTGTATTCCTGCCGGAGAAACGCATAAAAACCTTAGTTTTACAGATACTACCTTTATTGACAGAAATATGATAAAGATAGAAATTTGCAAAACGGAGGATTTTTTATGAAAGCAACAGGAATCGTAAGAAGAATTGATGATCTCGGCAGAGTTGTAATTCCGAAAGAAATCAGAAGAACGCTTCGTATACGCGAGGGAGATCCTTTGGAAATATTTACTGACAGAGAAGGCGAAATTATTTTGAAAAAGTATTCTCCGATCGGTGAATTTGGAATGCCTGTAAAATTGTATGCGGAAAGTTTATCTCAGACAATGGGGTGTACAGTGTGTATTACAGATACAGATCAGGTTATCGCTGTTTCGGGAGCAGGTAAAAAAGATTTAGAAGAAAGATTTGTAAGAAAAGAGTTTCTTCAGGTTTTGGGAAACAGAGAAGTTTTAACGGCGTGTCAAGGAGATGACAGATATGTAAAAGTGACGGAAGAAATGAATGAATATGAGGATGAAGTTATATCTCCTATTATCAGCGCGGGAGATATAATCGGGGCAGTCGTTTTATTAAACAAAGATAAGAAAAAACATTTTGGCGAAGTAGAACAAAGAGTTGCCGTCAGCGCAGCGGATTTTTTGGGAAGACAAATGGAATAACAGCAAGAACAGCTTGGTAAATATGAGGGAAATAAGTATTTTCACCAGTCATAAATCTTTCGGGACAAACATATGCTTTATTAGTGATGATACGAAACGGGAGGTTTGTGATGGAAGCAAAAGAATATGGAAATGTTGGGAAAAAGGCGATCTGGTTCGTGAAATCACTTTTGTGTGGTT
>NZ_DS264354.1:1533-2483 GCF_000153925.1 [Ruminococcus] torques ATCC 27756 | reverse complement strand
ATCTTATTCAAATCCATAACCGCCCTGCGATACAGATTTTTTACCTTTTCATCGTACAAACGATTCTCCCAGAGTTTGTCAACGGCTTCTTCCATTGTCACAACTCCGCCTTTATTGTCCACACATAACGCAAGCAGTTCTTTTGCCTTTTTATTGGAAAATATCACAAGTTCTCCATTAATAAATAAGTCGAATCGGCCAAATGTCCTAATATATGCCGGCTTCTTCTGTCGCCGACTGAGAAGTTTTGCATTTCCCATAGTCCATGTTAAATCTTCCATAGTATACGGCCTGATCATATAACCATCCGCTTTTATCCGAAGTGCCTCCAATATATATTCTGTATGTTCTATAAAAAATACAAGAACTATTTTAGGATTTAATTCCCGTAACTTTTCTCCGAGCTGAAGTCCGTCCATACCATTTAATTCGATATTTATAAAAGCCGCTTCCACTCTATGTCTGGAAACATATTTAAGCGTTTCCGCAGAATCATTAAACTTCCCGCTCAGCTCTACATATGAAAATTGTTTGCATTGTTCTTCAAAAAGACGGATAGCTTCTTCATCGTAATCTGCAATAATAACTTTCATAACATCATTTCATCCTTCTTACACATAATATATTTTTATATACTCTGTTTATTCCTCTTCCGAAGGGCAAACGACTGTGTTTTGCACCATATCCATATGATGATTCATCCATATGAGCTCATATCCAGTACCAATATCCATATTATATAATTTTCTGACCATTTTTTGCAAGTAAAAACAGTAGACACTAAAAAAGTTTATGTCTACTAAAATGATTCTATATCGCCAAACGGTAACATGCCGCCAATACAAATAACGGGAACACTATTCAATCATAGTATTCCCGCTATCATTCACAGTGAGCGGTGCGGGGAATCCGAACCCCGGGAACAACCTTGAATTAAAAAGTCAAGTTGC
>NZ_DS264354.1:0-1433 GCF_000153925.1 [Ruminococcus] torques ATCC 27756 | reverse complement strand
TGGGCCAAATTCTTTTGCGGCCAATAGCATGGCATTCCTCTCCCGAAGTTACGGAGTCATTGCCGAGTTCATAAACAATGCTTCTCCCGTCGGCCTTTAGGATTCTCTCCTCATCCACCTGTGTCGGTTACGGTACGGGTATCCTGTAAACAATAGCGGCTTTTCTTGGCAGCCAGCTCACACACTTCTCTACTTCTTTTCGATCCGCATCACGTCTTCGGATTGCACACCGGATTGCCTGATGTACTCCTACCTCGCTTGCACCGGTCTTTCCATTCCCGGCTTGTGCTCTCTGTCTGCGTCCCCACAGTTCTGTTACAGGATAGTACAGGAATTTCAACCTGTTATCCATCGACTACGTCTTTCGACCTCGCCTTAGGCCCCGACTTACCCAGGGCAGATCAGCTTTACCCTGGAAACCTTAGATATTCGGCCAAGAGGATTCTCACCTCTTTCTCGCTACTCATTCCGGCATTCTCTCTTCTTAAAAATCCACTGCTCCTTTCGGTACAGCTTCGTCTCTTTAAGAATGCTCCTCTACCGATGAACAGTGATCAACGCAGACCAACAGCAGTCTGTTCCATCTGTTTTGGAATCTTCTTGATTTCATCAAGAAGCTTTCCTCTTGCATTGATCTGTATTGATCACTGTTCATCCCTGAGCTTCGGCAGTGTGTTTCAGCCCCGGACATTTTCGGCGCAGGACCTCTCGACTAGTGAGCTATTACGCACTCTTTTAATGGATGGCTGCTTCTAAGCCAACATCCTAGTTGTCTTCGAAATCCCACATCCTTTTCCACTTAACACACATTTTGGGGCCTTAGCTGCAGGTCTGGGCTCTTTCCCTTTCGACTACCCAACTTATCTCGGATAGTCTGACTCCCATACATCATCTACACGGCATTCGGAGTTTGATATCCCTTGGTAAGCTTTGACGCCCCCGTAGGAATTCAGTGCTCTACCTCCGCAAGACTTGTATGAGGCTAGCCCTAAAGCTATTTCGAGGAGAACCAGCTATCTCCGGGTTCGATTGGAATTTCTCCCCTATCCACACCTCATCCCCACCCTTTTCAACGGATGTGGGTTCGGTCCTCCATTGCCTTTTACGGCAACTTCAACCTGGACATGGATAGATCACCCGGTTTCGGGTCTACTCCGACTGACTTTCGCCCTGTTCAGACTTGGTTTCCCTTCGGCTCCGCACCTTCAGTGCTTAACCTCGCCAGCCAGCGTAACTCGCCGGACCGTTCTACAAAAAGTACGCGGTTCATCATATAAAGATGTTCCACAGCTTGTAAACATATGGTTTCAGGTTCTTTTTCACTCCCCTCCCGGGGTCCTTTTCACCTTTCCTTCACAGTACTATGCGCTATCGGTCACTAAGGAGTATTTAGCCATAGAGGGGTGGTCCCCGCATATTCAGTCAAGGTTCCA
>NZ_DS264355.1:3632-4802 GCF_000153925.1 [Ruminococcus] torques ATCC 27756 | reverse complement strand
AATCGCCTGTGGTGGATTCCAAAGTGATTTCACGAACCAGATCGCCTTTTTCCCAACATTTCCATATTCTTTTGCTTCCATCACAAACCTCCCGTTTCGTATCATCACTAATAAAGCATATGTTTGTCCCGAAAGATTTATGACTGGTGAAAATACTTATTTCCCTCATATTTACCAAGCTGTTCTTGCTGTTATTCCATTTGTCTTCCCAAAAAATCCGCTGCGCTGACGGCAACTCTTTGTTCTACTTCGCCAAAATGTTTTTTCTTATCTTTGTTTAATAAAACGACTGCCCCGATTATATCTCCCGCGCTGATAATAGGAGATATAACTTCATCCTCATATTCATTCATTTCTTCCGTCACTTTTACATATCTGTCATCTCCTTGACACGCCGTTAAAACTTCTCTGTTTCCCAAAACCTGAAGAAACTCTTTTCTTACAAATCTTTCTTCTAAATCTTTTTTACCTGCTCCCGAAACAGCGATAACCTGATCTGTATCTGTAATACACACTGTACACCCCATTGTCTGAGATAAACTTTCCGCATACAATTTTACAGGCATTCCAAATTCACCGATCGGAGAATACTTTTTCAAAATAATTTCGCCTTCTCTGTCAGTAAATATTTCCAAAGGATCTCCCTCGCGTATACGAAGCGTTCTTCTGATTTCTTTCGGAATTACAACTCTGCCGAGATCATCAATTCTTCTTACGATTCCTGTTGCTTTCATAAAAAATCCTCCGTTTTGCAAATTTCTATCTTTATCATATTTCTGTCAATAAAGGTAGTATCTGTAAAACTAAGGTTTTTATGCGTTTCTCCGGCAGGAATACAAAAACGACACTTGTTTTTAAAAAATCAGAACTGATCATTATACAATGTCCATTCTTGAAGAAAATCAAATCATTAATCAGTGTTTCCTTAAATATTTAACCGGCACATATAATTATTAGAATATTTCTGACAAGCCCGACTTTAGCTTGCCTCTGCCGCAAAAAAAGACAACGCCTTTTCAGACGCTGCCTTCTCTCATTCCGTTTGGAAAATATTCTCTTCTTATTTATATCTCGTTTACATATACCTTCAAAACTACATACAAAGAATCTTTTTCATCCTACCCTTACGGGTACCGTCTTTTGATAAGCATCTAAAAACACAGATGCTAA
>NZ_DS264355.1:2760-3532 GCF_000153925.1 [Ruminococcus] torques ATCC 27756 | reverse complement strand
TGCTCCATCCCGCGATATGAAATTAATTATCTCTATTGAGATCAAGCCGATGATCGGACTCGAACCGATAACCTGCTGATTACAAATCAGCTGCTCTGCCAATTGAGCCACATCGGCGTGTTTACTTCTTTTATAATGTATATTCAGAAGTATAATTAAATGGATGGAGGTGGATTCGAACCACCGAAGCAATTTGCAGCAGATTTACAGTCTGTCCCCTTTGGCCACTCGGGAATCCATCCTTATTTTTTTAAAGTGGGACCTATAGGGCTCGAACCTATGACCCTCTGCTTGTAAGGCAGATGCTCTCCCAGCTGAGCTAAGACCCCACATAACGACCCAGAAGAGACTCGAACTCTCGACCTCCGCCGTGACAGGGCGGCGCTCTAACCAACTGAGCCACTGGGCCACTTTTTAATTCAGGTTATACCCTGAAAACTACATACAAAGAATCTTTTTTCATCCATTGCCTATCTCCGCTTTGGTTATGCCCTCGACCTATTAGTAACAGTCAGCTCCATGTGTTACCACACTTCCACCTCTGCCCTATCTACCTCGTCGTCTTCAAGGGGTCTTACTAACTTGACGTTATGGGATATCTCATCTTGAGGGGGGCTTCACGCTTAGATGCCTTCAGCGTTTATCCCTTCCCGGCTTGTCTACTCTGCTATGCACTTGGTAATACACAGATACACCAGCGGGCCAGTCCACCCCGGTCCTCTCGTACTAAAGGCAGCTCCTCTCAAATATCCTACGCCCACGCCGGATAGGG
>NZ_DS264355.1:0-2660 GCF_000153925.1 [Ruminococcus] torques ATCC 27756 | reverse complement strand
TCATTTTGCCGAGTTCCTTAACAATGCTTCTCCCGTCGGCCTTAGGATTCTCTCCTCATCCACCTGTGTCGGTTTACGGTACGGGTATCCTGTAAACAATAGCGGCTTTTCTTGGCAGCCAGCTCACACACTTCTCTACTTCTTTTCGATCCGCATCACGTCTTCGGATTGCACACCGGATTTGCCTGATGTACTCCTACCTCGCTTGCACCGGTCTTTCCATTCCCGGCTTGTGCTCTCTGTCTGCGTCCCCACAGTTCTGTTACAGGATAGTACAGGAATTTCAACCTGTTATCCATCGACTACGTCTTTCGACCTCGCCTTAGGCCCCGACTTACCCAGGGCAGATCAGCTTTACCCTGGAAACCTTAGATATTCGGCCAAGAGGATTCTCACCTCTTTCTCGCTACTCATTCCGGCATTCTCTCTTCTTAAAAATCCACTGCTCCTTTCGGTACAGCTTCGTCTCTTTAAGAATGCTCCTCTACCGATGAACAGTGATCAACGCAGACCAACAGCAGTCTGTTTCATCTGTTTTGGAATCTTCTTGATTTCATCAAGAAGCTTTCCTCTTGCATTGATCTGTATTGATCACTGTTCATCCCTGAGCTTCGGCAGTGTGTTTCAGCCCCGGACATTTTCGGCGCAGGACCTCTCGACTAGTGAGCTATTACGCACTCTTTTAATGGATGGCTGCTTCTAAGCCAACATCCTAGTTGTCTTCGAAATCCCACATCCTTTTCCACTTAACACACATTTTGGGGCCTTAGCTGCAGGTCTGGGCTCTTTCCCTTTCGACTACCCAACTTATCTCGGATAGTCTGACTCCCATACATCATCTACACGGCATTCGGAGTTTGATATCCCTTGGTAAGCTTTGACGCCCCCGTAGGAATTCAGTGCTCTACCTCCGCAAGACTTGTATGAGGCTAGCCCTAAAGCTATTTCGAGGAGAACCAGCTATCTCCGGGTTCGATTGGAATTTCTCCCCTATCCACACCTCATCCCCACCCTTTTCAACGGATGTGGGTTCGGTCCTCCATTGCCTTTTACGGCAACTTCAACCTGGACATGGATAGATCACCCGGTTTCGGGTCTACTCCGACTGACTTTCGCCCTATTCAGACTTGGTTTCCCTTCGGCTCCGCACCTTCAGTGCTTAACCTCGCCAGCCAGCGTAACTCGCCGGACCGTTCTACAAAAAAGTACGCGGTTCATCATATAAAGATGTTCCACAGCTTGTAAACATATGGTTTTCAGGGTTCTTTTTCACTCCCCTCCCCGGGGTCCTTTTCACCTTTCCTTCACAGTACTATGCGCTATCGGTCACTAAGGAGTATTTAGCCTTACGGGGTGGTCCCCGCATATTCAGTCAAGGTTCCACGTGTCTCGACCTACTCTGGATACCGCCATGTCAACTCGCCTTTCGCTTACGGGACTTTCACCCTCTTTGGTCAGCTTTCCCAAAACTGTTCTGCTAAACTTGTTGAATCAATTCCGCGGTCCGAACCCCGGGATGCACGCATCCCGGTTTGGGCTCTTCCGTTTTCGCTCGCCGCTACTCACAGAATCACATGTTGTTTTCTCTTCCTCCGGCTACTTAGATGTTTCAGTTCACCGGGTTCCCTTCCTGACGTTATGGATTGGCGTCAGGATAACTGAGGTTTGCTCAGTTAGGTTTCCCCATTCAGAAATCTCCGGATCGATGGGTATTTGCCCCTCCCCGAAGCTTTTCGCAGCTTATCACGTCTTTCATCGGCTCTTAGTGCCAAGGCATCCACCATACGCTCTTATCAGCATAACCAAACGATAGTTGTTCACGGGAATGAACTTCTATCCACACATGTATAGCGTTACATGTGTTGGTTCTAGGCCAATTTATTTTTAGTTTGTTTTCTTCAAACTTTATAGTAATTGTTAAATAACATTACCTCGGATGTCTTGATTAGATATTTTATCTTATCATTGATTTTCTCTGTATGCAGTTTTCAAGGTACACATCTTGACTGATCTTTCATCAGTCATTAGAACTTAAAATCTCTTTTAAACTCTAATCACTGGTGAACCCAGTTATTCCAACAGCACTGCCCTGCTGATTGGGTTGGCTTGACGAGGTGTTGCTCATCCCTGCCTGTATTTATTCTAAACTTCGACAGCGTTTCTGTCTTCGTTTTTTCTTTTTTTGATTTGGCGGCCACCTACTCTCCCACACCGTCTCCAGTGCAGTACCATCGGCCGTTCAGGTCTTAACCATCGTGTTCGGGATGGGAACGGGTGTTACCCCTGAACGCATCGCCACCAAAAAGTTTTGTCATCCTTGATGACTAAACAATAGACAACGACTCACTTTACTTCTTCTTCCGTTTTAGTTGGATTGTTCCAGACGAAAGAAGTTATTTCTTCCGTTTTAGTTGGATTGTTCCAGACGAAAGAAGTTATTTCTTCCTTAGAAAGGAGGTGATCCAGCCGCACCTTCCGATACGGCTACCTTGTTACGACTTCACCCCAGTTATCGGTCCCGCCTTCGGCAGCTCCCTCCTTACGGTTGGGTCACTGACTTCGGGCGTTACTGACTCCCATGGTGTGACGGGCGGTGTGTACAAGACCCGGGAACGTATTCACCGCGACATCTGATTCGCGAATCCACCACAGTGCGAGTC